>NZ_JACARE010000034.1:0-172 GCF_013386765.1 Pseudomonas yamanorum | reverse complement strand
GCCGGCGATGCGGACAACTCGGTACATCAGATACACCGAGGTGATGCCATCGCCGGCAAGCCAGCTCCTACAGTGGACCGTGCTCGCTTTAGATTTTGATTTTGCCTTTGCTTCACCACACTCAAGCCGGCCTGTAGGCCGCTGTGCTGTTGCTTTTGATCTGCTTTTGATC
>NZ_JACARE010000033.1:72322-75956 GCF_013386765.1 Pseudomonas yamanorum | reverse complement strand
CAGTCAATTTCGCAGTTGATTGTTCACAGTGAAAGCGAATGGCACCGCCCGCAACGGTGGGACATTTTGGATGAGATTCTTGGGCACAGTGGCTCGACGCCGCATTTGAATTGGCTGGCGGAGAAGGAGCGGATCAAGGAGTTGAGCTGGTGGGGGGAGGTGGCTGAGAGGGTAGGGTTACCTACTTATGGGAAGGTGTATCACTTTCATCCGGTGGCGTTGCCGAGTCAGTTTATGAGTTGTAGTGAAGGTGTGTTGATCTGCCATAAATGTCGTACAAAAATAAATTTGACCGAAGAGTTTGTTAAAAAAATATGTGGGGGTGGGGTTAAGGCGTCTTTCATTAAGGCGATGGTAGATGCGTCAGGGGGTATGTTTGAGAAATATGGCATAAATAGTTGCAGTCAGGTGACTCATCTTTTAGCACAGGCAAAAGTGGAGACTGGAGGATTTGTTGACTTTCGGGAGTCTCTAAATTACTCAAGAAAGACCTATACGGCTAAAAAGCTATATCGTCTGTCTCCAAGTGTAATAAATGCTGGATTCTCTAGAAGAGGTATGGCGTTTTTGGATGAGGAGCGTAAGTTGAAGTGGATAGAAGAGAACTTAATAGCAAACGATGCGGCGTATGGTATGCATTGCTATGGAAGTGATGAACAGCCAGGTAAAGATTTTCGAGGTCGCGGGCTGATTCATTTAACTCACTACGAGACGTATAAAAAGTGTGCCTTGGAAACAGGTTTGGCAGTTGATTCAAATCCTGATTTGTTGGAGCGCGATTACTCGATCGCTATAGAAACTGCATTGTGGTTCTGGAGATGGCGAGGCATAGCAGCGATCGCAGATAACGGTCACTTATCAAGTGACTCTGCCGTTACTGCTGTCACTCGCCCAATAAATGCGGGGCTTGCAGGTTTGTCTGAGCGTAAGCAACATAAACGGGATATTACGTCTATTTTTTATCATAATTTTAAGAGTGGTTGTTCAGAATATGATTAGGCTAATTGGGTTCTTGGTTTTTATTTTTGTAAGAAATGCTGTTGGAAGTGAAAGCTTTTGCAACAAGGCTGGGTTGGGGCAGGCCTATCCTCCCAAAGACATATCAGGAGGGGTAGTGTGCTTTGTTTACACTAGAACAGACGAACAATACGATGGCGATTTTTCAAAAAGCCCTGATGGGATATCTGTGTTTTTTTTTCGAAAGTCAGAGGGGGCGAAGCTTGTCTATGAATTTCCATATGCTGGAACTCGAGGGAAAATCAACGATGCATTTTTTATCCCAGTTGGCAAAAAATATGGTGAGGTACTATTTGTTATTCATAGTATTGAAACGCCAAGGTCTTGGGACCCTGTAAGTGATGTTTATGATGTGAGTGTGATAAGGCTTCAGGGTGAGGTCCCAGTTCTGGATGAACGGCTTACCCGTTTTTTTGATATGGGGGGCGACTTTGTCGATGCACAAGGTCAGCCTACATATTTTTATCCCTATAAGGATAGAACAGCTGTAGAGGCGGCGGTACGCTCGCCTCTCTTTGATGTCGTCAGGACGTCAAGTCCGGTTGAAGGGGTTGTAAGGGAAAAGTCTTTCCTTTATCGCGGTGACTCTGAGCCCAGCTTTAAAACGGGGATGTATTTGATAAACGGGGATAAGGTTAAGGTAGAGGACTCGACGGGCGGCAGATGCAAAGTTACCTACGCTGCAAAATTGAAATCGATCACGATGTGGATCGATTGTAAGTCGATAGTTTTCTAGGTTTATGTCTAAGTTTCCTGTTTCGGAATGAATCAAACTCAAAATAAAAACCTCCTCAACAGATTAATCAAAGCTTATGAAAAACATAATCCGCATCGGTGACAAAACTACCGGCAACGGCACGGTCCTATCCGGCTCCTCGAGCATGCGTTTCGCGAACATCGGAGTCGCCCGCCATGGTGATCCGGTGGAGTGTCCTGTTTCCGGCCACGGCAGAACTGTTATTGCGGAGGGAAATCCAGCATTTCGCGACGACGGCATTACCGTGGCCTTTCAAGGTCATCGCTGTGCGTGCGGTTGTACGTTGATTTCGTCACTACCTGAAGTGAGTGCAAGCTAGTCATGCCGGTCAAATTGAATCAAGTTCCGCCACCGGCATCGCGTCCGTCACCGCCTCGCGTTTGGCTTTGGCTGGCGCTGTTACCTTTGCTCTTGCTGGTGGCTTCTGGCGGTGCATTATTGTTCAGCAGTCAACCCTTGCAGGAACAGGTCGATGTCTTCTGGGGGATCGTTGTGGGCGTGCCGACTTTTGGTTGGTGTCTGTTGGTTTTCGGGCGTTTTTTGCTGTATTTCGATCAAAAGCATGCAGCCAATGGTTGGGATCAGGCTAGGGACCAGGATTTGGCTGAGCGAAAACGCCGTGGCCGACGCTCGCAGCAGGTATTGAGTGTGAGTTTGCATACTGCTCTGGGGGACCCGAAGGTCCAGTTGGACGAGCTGCTTGGTGGGAGCCAAAGGCCAACGGCCCTGCCGTCCAGAATGGCGCCGGCATTGTTGTGCAAAAGTTGCTTGTCGGCCGATACGCCAGACCCTGAACAAGCGCTGTTAAAGGTGATGGGGCGGGTGCTCGATGATTTATTGCCCGCTCTTACGAAACTCCCAAACGACACGCCACTGGGCTTATTGTTGGAAATCGATAGTGGTTTTCCGGAGGCCCAGTGGCGCCGAGTATGGGGGCAGGCCTGGAGTGAGGCAGGGATTCGTCAGCCGGTTGTTTCGGTTGATAGCAGCGGGTTGTTTGCAGTGGATCAATGGCTCGACCAGCGTATCTCCGATAAGGCGCTGTTGTTGGTTGTGGCAATCCAATTTGCCCCGGCCCAGCCACAAGGCGCGAGTGAGGTTGCCGTCGGGATCCTGTTGGGTAACCGGCTGACGCAAACCACTCTGTCGCCAATGGCTTATCTGCATCGCCCTGAGCAGGAGCATGGACCGACCTTGGAGGCGCTGCGTTATGCCGTTTTCCAAGCACTCGACTGGGTGCCACTGCCCGGGCGCTTCATCGAGCATGTTTGGCGAGTGGGCGTGGGGAAACAGCGTAACGCTGCGCTGACAGCGGTGCTGAATGAGGTCGCGATGCCAATGCCACAGAGCCAGGGACTTCATGATCTAGATACCTTGCTGGGGTGCACAGGCAAGGCATCACCCTGGCTGGCGATCGCTGCCGCAACGCAAACTTTTCAACGCGGTGCCGGACCGCAATTCATTTTCAGCGGAAGTAGCGGTGTTGACTCGCTGCTCTGGGGCACGGCGTTGACGCCTGTGCCGACGCTTTCTCAGTAGGAGGCTTGGATGCCGTTTCGAGACGTTGTCGGGTTTGGAGTTCTGGTCTGCGTGTTGTTTCTGATATTGCTGGCTGGGCGCTTTTTGTTGGCGGGAGCGCGGGGGCGTGCCAATTATGGCCAACATGGTGCGGACGATTTGCCGCCGCCTCCACAACTGGAACAGCCAGGAGTTTCGCCCGATAAGGCTCCTGACCTTCAATTTCATCTGCGTGAACAATATGGCCTCTTCTGGCGCCGAAAAGTCCGCCTGCTCCTGGTCATCGGCGAACCCGCCGAAATCGCAGCCATCGCCCCAACCCTGGCCGATCAGAAGTGGCTG
>NZ_JACARE010000033.1:0-72118 GCF_013386765.1 Pseudomonas yamanorum | reverse complement strand
CATGACTTCCTGCTGCGCCTGTCCAGGGATTTACAGGGCGAGGGCATCGCCCGCTGGCGTCATGCGCTGGCGCCTTTCGGCGATACGTTTGCCCATGAGGTGCCCCTGCGGGGCCTGTGGTTCAGCCTGCCGGTACAGCGCACGCCGCATGATAGAGAACATGACTGGTCAGCTGCCCCGGTGTGGCATGGGGTAACCAACGATAACGCCAGCGGCCGCCGGCTGGGCTGGAGCGCGCCGCGTGTCGGGTATGCGTTGGTGTTGGGTCTGGCGCTGGTGTGGGGCGCCGGCTTGCTGCTGTCCTTCGCCAGCAACCGCGTACAAATCGCCCAGGTACAAACATCATTGGCGGCATTGCAGCAGTCGGGAAGCCCCGACGAGCAACTCAGCGCGCTCAACGATCTGGTGCGCGAACTGGGGCGCCTCGACTACCGCGCCAAACACGGCACGCCCTGGTATCAACGCTTCGGTCTGAACCGGAATCAAGACCTGCTCGCGGTGCTGTGGCCGCGTTACGTCGAAGCCAATAATCGCTTGATTCGCGACCCGGCGGCCGCCCATTTGCACCGCCAGCTCAACGCGTTGATCAGTCTGCCCCCGGGCAGCGAACAACGGGCTGAACGTGCCCAGGAGGCCTACGAGCAATTGAAGGCGTACCTGATGATGGCGCGCCCGGCAAAAGCCGACGCCACCTTCCTGGCCCAAGCCCTTGGAAATGCCGAGCCGCTGCGCGAGGGTGTGTCGTCGGGCCTGTGGCAGGGCCTGGCGCCTAATCTGTGGCGGTTCTATGGCGAACACCTGTCGGCGCATCCGGCCTGGGCGATCCAGGCCGACCCGAAGCTGGTGGCTCAGGCCCGACGGGTCCTGCTCAGCCAACTGGGCCAGCGCAACGCCGAAACCCATCTGTACCAGCAGGTCCTCGATGCGGCCGCCAATCAATACCCTGAGCTGCACCTGCAAACCATGACCGGCGAAACCGATGCCACGGCGCTGTTCCATACCGTGGCCAGTGTGCCGGGCGTGTTCACCCGCCAGGCCTGGGAAGGGCAGGTACGCCAGGCCATCGACACTATCGCCGAAGCACGCCGTGAAGAAATCGACTGGGTGCTCAGCGACAACCAGGCCGAAATCGCCACCGAGCTGACCCCGGATGTGCTCAGGGAACGCCTCGTCGAGCGTTACTTTCAGGATTACGCCAGTGCCTGGCTGGACTTTCTCAACAGCCTGCGCTGGAACCAGGCCAGCAGTCTGAGTGATGTGATCGACCAGCTGACACTGATGACCGACGTGCGCCAATCGCCCTTGATCGCGTTGATGAATACCCTGGCCTATCAAGGGCAGGCTGGCACGCGCAGCCAGGCCTTGGCCGACTCGCTGGTGCGCTCCGCACAAAAGCTGATCACGCAAGACGAAGTGCCAATGATTGACCAACTGGCACAAGCACCGCGTGGTCCGCTGGACGCCACCTTCGGTCCATTATTGACCCTGCTTGGCAAAGACCCGCAGGGCCAGGCCGACAATGATCGGTTGAGCCTGCAGGCGTTCCTGACCCGCGTCACCCGGCTGCGCCTGAAACTGCAGCAAGTGAGCAACGCTCCCGATCCGCAGGAAATGACCCAGGCGCTGGCGCAAACCGTGTTTCAGGGTAAAAGCGTGGACCTGACGCAAACCCAGTCCTATGGCAGCCTGGTCGCGGCGAGCCTGGGAGCCGAATGGAATGGAATCGGTCATACCCTGTTTGTGCAGCCGCTGGACGAAGCCTGGCAGCGAGTATTGCAACCCTCGGCCGCGGGGCTTAACAGCCAGTGGCAGCGTGCGATCGTGCGTGATTGGCAGAGTGCCTTCGCCGGGCGCTACCCGTTTGCAGAAACCGCCAGCGATGCTTCCCTGCCGATGCTGGGGCAGATGATCCGCGCCGACTCCGGACGCATCGAGCAGTTTTTGCGCAGCCAACTGGGCGGCGTGCTGCGCAAGGAAGGCAGCCGCTGGGTCGCCGACCCACGCCATAGTCAGGGGTTACGGATCAATCCGCAGTTCCTGGCGGCGATCAATCAGCTCAGCCACCTGGCCGACGTGATCTACACCGATGGCGGCATGGGGTTGAGCTTCGAACTCCAGGGCAAGGCCGCCCGGGACATCGTGCAAACCACCTTCATCCTCAACGGCGAACGGCACCACTACTTCAACCAGAAAGAAAGCTGGCAGCGTTTCAATTGGCCTGGTCGCAGCGACTACCCAGGGGCGAGCCTGAGCTGGACCAGCATCCACACCGGCGAGCGCTTGTTCGGTGATTATCAGGGAACCTGGGGCTTGATCCGCCTGTTGGAGAAAGCCCGAATCACCAGCCTGGACGACGGTGACAGCCGTTACCGCATGGTCCTGAAAGCGCCTGACGGCCTGAACCTGACCTGGAACCTGCGCACCGAACTGGGGGCAGGGCCATTGGCGTTGCTCAAGCTGCGTAACTTCGCATTGCCGCCGCAGATATTTCTCAACGAGGGCGCCGTTGCAGAGCCCTATGCACAGAACGGAGGCTTTGAATGAGCCTGCACGCTTTGATCTCCCACTGCCTGGGCGACCGCGATCCTTTGGTCCTGGCTCGCAGCCAGGCGGAACGCTGGCAACCCTGGCTCCAACCCATCAGCAGCCATTCGCCGGCAGGCGAAGACCCAGGCTATGACGATGACTTCCAACGCATGCGCGAGGAGGTCAACCAACTGTCCGGCGCGGATGCAGAACGGGTGGCCCAGTTGGCAGAAAAGCTGCTGATCCACACTTGCAAAGACCTGCGGGTGGCCACCTATTACCTGTGGGCGCGCTTGCAGAAGGATGGGGAGGCTGGGCTGGCTGACGGCCTGACGTTGCTTGCCGCGTTAGTAGAGCGTTTCGCCGCTGATGTACTGCCGGTACGCGCCAATAGCCGCAAGATGGCCCTGGAATGGCTGGCCAGCGGCAAGGTGCTGGACAGTCTGTCGCTGTACCCCGAAGTAGTGCGCAGCGAAGCTGAGCGCACGGTGGCGGCGTTGGCTTGGCTTGAACGCGGGCTTGAAACCTGGCCGCAGGATCAGCGCCCCGCCTTGGGTGCATTGTACGGCGCACTGTCCGCCCGGTTGACTCAGTCCGGCGGGGTGGATGCGCTGGTGCCGCAGCACAGCGCCAGCCATGAGTCCAACGCGCACACATCGCCTAGCGCCACGGCCATCAAGTCCGGACGCGATCTGTTGGACAGCGGCAGGGCGCTGGCAGGTTATTTGCGCGAGCAGCCCCAGGGTTGGCTGGCGGCGCATCGGCTGATGAAGAGTTTGCGTTGGGACACAGTGCACCAGGCGCCACCTGAGGAAGCCAGCGGCCACACTCGGCTGGCGTCACCCCGTGGCGACTATCGGGCACAGCTCAAGCGCCTCTACCTGCAACAGAGCTGGACTGAACTGCTCGACCAGGTCGAGCGGATATACGCCGAAGGCGTGAACCATTTCTGGCTGGATTTGCAGTGGTACCTCTACCAGGCGCTGAGCAAACAGCCCGCGCCACAAGACAGTTGGGCGGACATCGTCAAGCGTGACCTGGGCATGTTTCTCGACCGCTTGCCGGGCCTGGAACTGCTGCACTGGAGCGACGGTGCGCCGTTCGCGGACGAGATTACCCGTGACTGGATCACCCAGCACGTCACTGGCAATCGCGCGCAGCAATGGCTGCCCGCACCGAAGGCGGTGCCAACCACCGCTGACACAGACATCTTGTCGCTGGAGAGCGAGGCCCTGGCTCAGGCCGACAGCGCCGGCGTAGAAGTCGCACTCGCGTGGCTGGCGGCCCGGCCCGACATGCAGACCGGCCGCCAGCGCTGGCTGCTGCGGCTGTTGATGGCGCGTGTCGCAGAGCAATACGGCAAAAGTGACCTGGCCATGCACCTGTTGGCCGAACTGGACGCCACCGCGCAGCACCACGCGTTGGATGTGTGGGAGCCGGAGCTGAATTTCGAGGTCAAGGCTCGCCTGCTCAAGCTGTTGCGTCTGAAGGCGCAACGCACCGATGCCGACAAACCCTCGCTGACCCGGCGCACCGAGGCGCTGCTGGCAGCGCTGGTCGCCATCGATCCGGTAAGCGCGGCTGTGCTCTGCGGCTAACCCTCTTTCATCTGGAGTCTTTCTGTGACCTTGGACAATTTGACACTGCGCTATTACGACGCCGAAATGCGTTACCTGCGCGAGGCCGGCAAGGAGTTCGCCGAAGCCTTCCCGGATCGAGCGGCCCAGCTCAATCTGGATAAACCGGGCGCGCAAGACCCTTATGTGGAACGGCTGTTCGAAGGGTTTGCCTTCTTGATGGGCCGTCTGCGGGAGAAGCTTGACGATGACTTGCCGGAGCTGACCGAGGGGCTGGTGAGCCTGTTGTGGCCGCATTATTTGCGCACCATTCCGTCGCTGTCGGTGATCGAGCTGGTGCCGGAGCTGGCGCAGATGAAATGCAGCGAGTCCATTGGCAAGGGGTTTGAGGTGTTATCCCAACCCATCGGCCCGCAAGCTACTCGTTGTCGTTACACCACCACCCAGGACCTGACCTTGCAGCCGCTGGCCCTGGAGTCGGTGCGGTTGGCTTATGAGCCAGACGGACGCTCGCTGCTGCGTCTGCGCTTTGCCTGCGGCGTGTTGACGGACTGGAACCAGCTCGACCTGAGCCGTCTGCCGCTGTACCTGAGCGCCGATGCACCGCTGGCCAGCGCCTTGCACCAGGCGCTGACGCTGAACACCCAGGCGCTGTACGTGCGTCTGCCTGGGCAAGACGAACGCGAAGCCCTTGACGGCCATTTCGCGCCCAAGGGCTTCGCCGACGAGGATCGCCTGTGGCCCAAGGGCGATAGCGCGTTCAGTGGCTATCAGTTGCTGTTGGAGTACTTCACGTTTCGCGAGAAGTTCATGTTCGTGACCCTCTGTGGTCTGGAACAACTCAGCCTCAACGCCGGTACACCCTGGTTCGAACTGGACGTGGTATTGCGTGAGGCGTGGCCGCGTGAATTCAGTGTGAGCAGCGAACACATTCGCCTGCATGCGGTGCCGGTGATCAACCTGTTCGCGCTGGACTGCGACCCCTTGACGCTGGAGCCGTTGCAAACGGACTACCTGCTGCGGCCCATGCGGTTGCAGGACGGGCACACCGAAATTTATTCGGTCGACCAGGTGACCTCATCAAAGAGCAACGTACGCCACGACTACGTGCCCTTCAGCAGCTTTCGCCACAAGGGCGGAATGCTGCGTGACGATGCCCCGGAGTGGTATTTCCATACCCGTTTAAAACGTTCGGCCAAGGGCTTGCATGACACCTGGTTGATCCTGGGCGGTGACGGGTTCGACAAGGATCTGCTAAGCAACAGCGAAAGCCTGTCGTTACGCTTGACCGGCACCAACGGACTGCTACCCCGCAAGGCCCTGCAAAGCACCTTGCTCGACACCGTCATGCAGTCCACTCAGACCGGCCTGCGGGTACGTAACCTGTGCGCCCCCAGCTTGCCGTGCTACCCACCCAGCCGTGACCGTTTTCATTGGCGAGTACTCAGTCATCTGGGTTCCAACTTCCTGCCGATGCTCGACAGCGCCGAGGTACTGCGCGGCACCCTGGCACTGTACGACTGGACCGGCAGTGAGCTGAACCGTCGTCGGCTGCAAGCGATCGTCGAGGTTCGCCACCATCTGGTTCAGCGCTTCGAGAAGGGCTTTCTGCTGCGGGGGGTGGATATTGAAATCACTCTCGACGCCCATGGTTTTTCAGGGGAGGGCGATATCAGCCTGTTCGGCGAGATGCTCCATCGCTTCTTTGGCCTGTACGCCGATATTCATTTGTTCAACCAGCTCACGCTGATCCTGCAACCTACTGGAAAGTGCCTGCGATGGAACGAGAACCACAGTCAGCGTATTCCCGGCTGAAAGCTTCCGGGTTACTGGAGGCGCTGGACGGGCGGGTCGCCGAGGCGAACCTCTACCGGTTCTGCCAGTTGCTGGAACAGGCGTTGCCCAATCACCCGCCACTGGGGAGCTCCGCGCATCCGGCGGATGATCCGGTGCGCTTTCGGCCTGACCCTGGCATGGGATTTCCTGCGGGGGAACTAAAGGCCATCGAAACCTGTGGGGACCTGCCTGAACGTCCTGCGACGGTACGCACGCGCCTGCTCGGGCTTTACGGCGTTGACTCGCCGATGCCAACGACCTTTCAGGACGATATCGCCCAGCGTCGCGAAGGTCACGAAGCGTTGGAGGCATTCCTGGATATTTTCAACCACCGGATCTTCACCCAGTTCTATCGCATCTGGCGCAAGTATTCCTACCCGGCGACGTTCGAGGCAGGTGGTAGTGACGCAACGTCACAGTGCCTGCTGGGGTTGATCGGCCTGGGGATTCCCGGTACGGCCAAGCAGATTGCTACGCCGGTCTCGCGCTTTCTTGCGCTGCTCAGCGTGATGCGCCTGCCTACCCGCAATGCCGAGGGGATCAGCGCATTGGTCAAGCTGTTGGCACCTGATACCGA
Source organism: Pseudomonas yamanorum (assembly GCF_013386765.1). GTDB lineage: Bacteria > Pseudomonadota > Gammaproteobacteria > Pseudomonadales > Pseudomonadaceae > Aquipseudomonas > Aquipseudomonas yamanorum_A. The sequence goes on along the minus strand of NZ_JACARE010000033.1, from coordinate 65,602 downwards.
GGCGCGGGTAACACCGCACTGGCCACAAAAAGTAGCTTTGGTTCAGCCGGCCAGTCTGTCGAAGCGTCATCCGGTGAGTTTGTCCCAAGGGACGCCATTGGGCAGCGTCGGCGTTGATGCCAACAGCCAGTTGCACCTCGCGCTATTCACTGAGGACCTGAACGAAGCGCGTAGCTGGTTGCCGGGCGGCCTGTTGCACAACGACTTGCTGGTGTTGTTGAGGGTATATCTGGGCTGGCGTTGCACCGCGAAATTGCAGCTGTCTCTGCCGATAAATAGCCTCCCCAGTCCCGTGTTGGGTGGCGCGCCGGTGCTGCTGGGCATGACCGGCGTCCTGGGGCTGGGCAGTGAGGCCTGGCAGGTCGGCGAACACGAAACCATCACCATCAATCTGGGCCGATACCAAGGCCTGCACAGCAACCCCCGATTCCGAGAGGCACAGCATGTCGCATATCATTTTTAATCTATTGAAGGTGACGCTGCTTGGCGCACTGCTCACCGGGTGCGGGCTGACTCAGACAGTGAGTGATGCCACCACGTCTGCGGCCAAGGCCATCTTCTTTAAGCAAGTGAAAACCCTGCACCTGGACTTTACCGGCCGAGCAGCGACGAACGCTGACAGGACGGACATGACCGGGCTAACGGTGCCAACAGTAGTGCGCGTGTACCAACTGCGCGACAACAAAACCATGGAAAAAGCCGCCTACGACAGTGTGTTGAGCGACGCTGACAACCTGCTGCGTGCCGACCTGCTGGACCAGCAAGCGCTGGTGATCAAGCCCGGGGAGGGGGCAGAGCTGGATGTGCCGCTGGATACAGACGCTCAATTCGTTACGGTCGTGGCGTTGTTCCGCACACCCGACACGCGGCTGAACACGTGGCGCCTGACGCTGACCCGCGATGATCTGGACCCGGACCGAGCCAGGGTGATTGAGCTCGGCGACAATCGACTGGCCCTGAAACCGTTGGCATCGGAGTAAGCCGTGAGCGAACTGAACCCTTCGCTTTACGAAATGCTTTTACAGAATTTCGACGGCGAACTCGACGTGTACCGCGTCCGCGAAGAAGACCAACACACGTTATCGGTGCTGGATAACCTGCGGCGCATTCTCAACAGCCGGGCGGGATCCCTCAGCCACCTGCCGGATTATGGCCTGCCGGATATGGCGCAGACGCTGCAAGGGCTGCCCGCCTCGGCACATGGGCTGATGGGAACGCTGATGAATACGTTGCTCAAGTACGAACCGCGTCTGGAAGCCGTCAACATCGAACTGTTGCCACAGATCCGGCCCGGCCATTTGGAATATGCCCTCGATGTACAACTGAAAAACGGCGAGCGCGCGACCTTCGGCACAACCCTGGCGCCCGAGGGCAAAGTATTGGTAAGTCATTTAAGACAGCAGGACTACTTGTCGAAGCCGTAAACCTGTAACGGAAGGGAAGCTGGATGACAGCGTTATTTGAAATGCGTATTCGAGTCGGTGGTGATCCTCGCGGCTTTGGTGAGTTCACTGCCTTGCGGGACGAGTTGGCCAAGCTGAGCCATCCGGCATGTCCGGACGTCGACTGGGCAAAGGTTGAACAGTTGTGCCTGACGTTGTTTCAGAACAACGGCGCGGAGCTGCAAACCGCCGCTGCTTTTGCGTTGGCGCGCAGCCAACGCTACGGCCTGGAGGGCATGGCCCAGGGAGTGACGCTGATTGAGGCGTTATGCAGCGAATGGACTACGGTGTGGCCCCCTAAGACTTCGGTGCGTTTGGGTATTCTCGTCTGGCTGTTTGGCCAATGGCAGCCGTTGCTGCGCCGCGTGGAAAGTACCTGTCAGGCAGTGCCCGTCCTTGAGCGCCTGGGCGGTGAACTGGATCGGTTGGCCGCGCAGTTGGATCGTCAGGGGCAGGCGCCTCTGGTCAGCCTGCAGGCGCTGCGTCATCAGGTTGGCAGCTTGATGCGGCGTTTGGAGCGAAGCCAAAATGCAGGTGGAGCGGACCTGATGTTGACGAGCGCCCCGGAACCGGCCTTTGTCCTGCCGGTGGTTATCCTGCCCGCCCTACCAATGCCGGAGTTGCCGCCTGCGGTCTCCCGAAAGTCCCGTATCGTTCTGTGGCTGTTTGCGCTGATCACATTGATGGCGCTGGGTGGCGGTTGCTGGTGGTGGGTTGATCAACGCGTCCAGCCGCAACCAGCGGTGCCCGACACTGTGCACCTGGACAGCCTGTCGCTGTTCGATGCCGGCAGCATCGTGCTCAAACCCGGCTCGACCAAGGTGCTGATCAATGCACTGGTCAATATCAAGGCCCAGCCCGGCTGGCTGATCGTGATCGTCGGGCACACCGACACAACCGGCGACGCCGAGCAGAACCTCCAACTCTCCTACGCCCGTGCCTCGGCGGTACGCGACTGGATGCAGCGTATGGGTGACCTTCCGGATAATTGCTTTGCCGTCCAGGGCGCGGCAGGCAAACAGCCGATCGCCAGCAATGACACGGCATCTGGACGAGCAGCCAACCGTCGGGTGGATATACGTCTGATGCCACAAGCACAGGCCTGTGCGCTGTCGGAGACTGGGGAGGGCTAAGCCGTTGCGAACCACGCATAGTGCAACTCAGGCCAGCACCGCCACCGCCTTGATCTGCGCCCACAACGTCTGGCCCGGATGCAGTTGCAACTGGTCCCGTGAGTACCGGGTGATGCGCGCCAGCAACGGTGTGCCGGCCGCATCGAGGCTTACCAGCACATGGGCGGCGTTATCCGCCGGGATCTCCTGTGTCACCGTCACAGGCAGGCGATTGAGGATGCTGCTGTGCTCCTCGGCCTGCAGGCTCAGGCTGACGTCCCGGGCCTGGATCTTGAAGCGCAACGATTTGCCCAGCGCCAGCGGCGCATGGGCCACGCGCATCTGCAATTGGCTGGCGGGCAGTTGCAGGGTGAGCAATTGGTAGTGTGCGTCGTAGGCGCTGACCGTGCCGTTGATCACCACGCCGGCGTCGTCGCCCAGGGCCATGGGCAGGTCCAGCCGGGCCAGGGTTTCGCCGATGGGGCCGCTGGCCAGGGCCTTGCCGTCGCTGAGCAACACGATGTGATCGGCCAGGCGCGCCACTTCGTCCTGGGCATGGCTGACGTACAGCACCGGAACCTCAAGCTCATCGTGCAGGCGTTCGAGGTACGGCAGGATTTCGCTTTTGCGTTTGCTGTCCAGTGCCGCCAGGGGCTCGTCCATCAGCAGCAGGCTCGGGCTGGTAAGCAGCGCGCGGGCGATGCCGATGCGCTGGCGTTCGCCGCCGGAGAGGTGCTGCGGGTGGCGATCCAGCAAGTGGCCGATGCCCAGCAACTCCGTTGCGTGGGCCATGTCGACCCGCCGTTGCGCGCGCGGGATGTGCTTGAGACCGAACTCCAGGTTGGCCAGCACTGACAAGTGCGGGAACAGGCTGGCTTCTTGAAACACATAGCCCAGGGCGCGCTTGTGGGGGGGCACGAACAGGCCTTTGCGGCTGTCTTGCCAGACCTCGTCGTTGATCTGCACGAAGCCTTCTTCGGCCCGTTCCAGCCCGGCGATGCAACGCAGGCAGGTGGTCTTGCCGGAGCCGGAGTGGCCGTACAGCGCCGTCACTCCGCGACCGGGCAATTGCAGGTCGACGTCCAGGGCAAACCCGGAGTACTTCAGTTGCAGGCGCACCTCGATCATCGACATCAGCTCCAGCCCGCTTTGGTTTTACGGCTGGAGTAGAGCGCCAGCAACACCAGGAATGAAAACACCACCATGGACCCGGCCAGCCAGTGAGCCTGGGCGTATTCCATGGCTTCGACGTGGTCGTAGATCTGCACCGAGACCACCCGGGTCTTGTTTGGAATATTGCCGCCGATCATCAGCACCACGCCGAACTCACCGACGGTGTGGGCAAAACCGAGAATCGATGCGGTGATAAACCCCGGGCGTGCCAGGGGCAGGATCACCGTGAAGAAGGTGTCCCAGGGATTGGCCCGCAACGTCGCGGCCACTTCCAGTGGGCGAGTGCCGATGGCGGAGAAGGCGTTTTGCAACGGCTGCACCACAAACGGCATGGAATAGATCACCGAGCCAATCACCAGCCCGGCGAAGCTGAAGGTCAGGGTGCCCAGGCCCAGCCATTGGGTGAACTGGCCGAAATAGCCGTTCGGGCCCATCGTCAGCAGCAGGTAGAAGCCGATCACCGTAGGCGGTAACACCAACGGCAATGCGACCACTGCGCCAATGGGGCCGCGCCACCACGAACGGGTGCGCGACAGCCACAGGGCGATCGGAGTGCCGATGATCAGCAGGATGACCGTGGTCAGCGACGCCAGTTTCAGGGTCAACCAGATCGCGGAAAAATCGGCACTCGACAGCGGCATTTACAGCTCGTAACCGTAGGATTTGATCACTGCGGCGGCTTTCGGACCTTTCAGGTATTCAACCAGGGCCTTGGCGGCCGCACTGTCCTTGCCTTTGTTAAGGATCACGGCGTCTTGCTTGATCGGGTCATGCATCGACGACGGCACGATCCAGGCCGAACCGCTGGTGACCTTGCCGTCCTTGTAGATCTGCGACAGCGCGACAAAACCCAGCTCGGCGTTGCCGGTGGACACGAACTGATAGGCCTGGGTGATGTTCTGGCCTTCAACGAGCTTTTCCTTGACCTTCTCGGTCAGGCCTTCCTTCGCCAGCACCTGGGTAGCGGCCAGGCCATAAGGCGCGGCTTTCGGGTTGGCGATGGACAGGTGCTGGAATTGATTTTTCTTCAGCACTTCGCCCTTGGCATCCACGTAGCCTTCCTTGGCCGACCACAGCGCCAGGGTGCCGACCGCGTAGGTGAAGCGCGAGCCCTTGACGGTGTCGCCTTCGGCCTCGAGTTTCTGCGGGGTGGTGTCGTCGGCACTGAGGAACACTTCAAACGGCGCGCCGTTCTTGATCTGGGTGTAGAACTGGCCGGTGGCGCCATAGGCAGCGACCAGTTTGTGGCCGGTGTCTTTTTCAAAGTCGGCGGCAATTGCCTGGATCGGGGCGGTGAAGTTGGCAGCCACGGCCACCTGTACTTCATCGGCATTCGCCGAGGCGAAGGCAAACGCGGCGATCAGGGTGGCAAGGGCCGTGGGGGCCAGGCGTGAGGCGCGAATCATCATCAAGAAGCTCCTTGGGGTTTGCGGCTTGTTATAGGCAGAGGGGGTCTACCGCTATGTATGGGAATATATAGCGGTTGGCCACTGCCGGTACAGTGCAAAGTTGCCCCGGGAGTTCAGGTTCAGCGCCGGCCGAGTTTTTCCAGGGTCTGCGCGGCCAGTTCCAGCGTCAGGTCATAGGTGGAGATGTCTTTGCCGAGGCGCAGTGCCTGGCCCGACCACAGGTTACTGAAGCCGGCTTCATCCTTGGCCTTGAGTGGCATCAACGCACCGCCGGACAGCGGAAACGCCGGGGCGGTCGGGTTGATCGCGCCGAGTTCGCGCATCACCCGGTTGATGATGCCCCGCGCCGGGCGCCCGGTGAACAGGTTGGTCAGCGCGGTTTCACTGGCTTGTGCCGTGCGCAAGGCGTGGTGGTGTGATTTCGAGACGGTGGCCTCGGGGGTGAACAGGTAGGCCGTACCGATCTGTACCGCCGACGCGCCGAGGGCAAAGGCGGCGACAATGCCGCGTGCATCCCCGATACCACCGGCCGCAATCACCGGCACGCTCACGGCGTCGACGATCTGTGGCACCAGGGCCATGGTGCCAATCTGGCTATTCAGGTCGTCGCCGAGGAATATCCCGCGATGGCCGCCGGCTTCGTAGCCCATGGCGATGATTGCGTCGCAGCCGTGCTGTTCCAGCCAGATGGCTTCTTCCACGGTGGTCGCCGACGAGAGTACTTTCGCCCCGGTGGCCTTGACCCGCTCCAGCAGGGATTTTTCCGGCAGGCCAAAGTGAAAACTCACCACTTCCGGGCGCAATTCCTCCACCACTTCACAGGCGGCGTTGTTGAAGGGGGCGCGGTTGGACACAGGCGTCGGGGCGTCAAAGTCGGCGCCCAGTTCGCGGTAATAGGGTTCCAGCAGGTTCTTCCACTGTCGGTCGCGTCCTGCATCCGGCGGCGGAGGCTGGTGGCAGAAGAAATTGACGTTCAGTGGCCGTGTGCTGGCTTGGCGGATAGTGGCCAGCGCTTCACGCAGTTGCTCGATGCTCAGCGCGGCGGCCGGCATCGAACCGAGGGCGCCGGCCGCGTTGGCGGCGATCACCATGGCGGTGCTCGTGGCATTGGCCATGGGCGCCTGAATAATGGGTAGCTCAATGCCCAGCAGGTCAAGAATTCGGGTGTCTGGCCAGGTGCTCATGGGGCGCTTCTCCAACGATGGAATGCTGTACCGTCGTTTTAGCAGGGCCAAGTAGCACCAGGCCAGTCTGTATTATTCACTGGACGAATCCAGTGTTTCGTGGGCGACCATCAATCGATGGCGTGGCCCAATACCTCATGAATCCGCTGGGCAATATGTGCGGCGTGGGTTTCCAGGGCGAAGTGGCCGGTGTCGAGCAATTCCACCACTGCGTTCGCGTTGTCGCGTTTATAGGCATGGGCGCCCGGCGGGATGAAGAACGGATCGTTCTGGCCCCAGATCACCAGCGCCGGCACTTGCGTGGCCTTGAAAAACGCCTGGAACGCCGGGTACAGCGTCAGGTTGTTACGGTAGTCGAGGAACAGGTCCAGCTGGATCTCGTCATTGCCGGGGCGCTGCATCAACAGCACGTCAAGCATGTAGGACTCCGGTGCAACCAGCTCCGGTTGCGAAACGCCATGCAGGTACTGATAGCGCGTGCCTTCCAGGCTGATCACCGCATTGCGGATCACCTCGCGATTGGCCTGGCTTGGTTCGGCCCAATAGGTGCGGATCGGCGCCCAGGCATCGCCCAGACCTTCCAGATAAGCGTTGCCGTTCTGCGACACCAGCGCGCTGACCCGTTCCGGGTGCGCCACCGCCAGGCGCAGGCCCACCGGTGCGCCGTAGTCAAACACGTAGAGGGCATAACGGCTCAGTTGCAGGGCGTCGACGAAGTGGCCGACGGTGATCGCCAGGTTGTCGAAGCTGTACCGGTAATTGCGTTCGGCGGGGACTTCGGTGAAGCCGAAGCCTGGAAGGTCCGGCGCGATGACCCGGTAGCGTGTGGCGAGCAGCGGGATCAGGTCGCGGTACATGTGGGACGAGCTGGGGAAGCCGTGCAGCAGCAACAGCACGGGGGCGGACGGGTCACCGGCTTCGCGGTAGAAGATGCGCACGCCATCGGCATCAACGTGCTGGTAGCGAACCACTGGGGCGGTAATCGACATGATCGGAGTCCTCTCTGTAACTAGATAAATTTATTTTTTGGGTTACTGGATTTCAGCCTGCGCTGGAAAATGTAACCTGTCAAATTAATTTATAGGGTTACTTTTTTGCGCATTCTGTAACTATCCAAAAGCGCAATCAACGGTTACGATGACGCGGACTTGCAGAGGACTCGCCATGACCGCTATTACCCCATCCCCATTGGAACCCTACGTTCTGGCCGACCACCCGGTGCTGGACATGCTCAACACCCGGGCCAATGTCGACGGCGTGCCCTTTGAATTCTGGCAAGGCGATGGCGATGTCGAACGCTGGCTGGTGCGACTTGGCTGGTGCGATGAGGGCGCGGTGCCGGTGTTCGAGAAGGGCGCTTTGCTGGGCGCGGCGCGAGGATTGCGGGAAGTGATCCGGCTGTTGCTGGAACAGCGCAAGGCCGGTGAGCAGGGCGACCCTGGCGCACTGAATGGATTTTTGCGCAAGGCGGTCAGCCACCCGCAGCTGGCTTGGCCGGCGCCCGGCGAGTTACGCCTGGAGCGCCAGCGCAAACAGCAAACGGCTGAGCAATTCTTGTCGCCGATTGCCGAAGCCGCCGCGACGTTGCTGGTGGAAGGGGATTTCGGCCTGATCCGCACCTGTGAGCATCCCGAGTGCGTGCTGTGGTTCTACGACCGTACCAAGGGCCACAAGCGCCGCTGGTGCAGCATGGCGCTGTGTGGCAACCGGCATAAGGTAGCGGAGTTTCGCAAACGTAAACTCCAGTAACCGTCTTCAGGATTCTGCCGGGCTTTCGCGCTCCAGCAATTGCCGTTTGCGCTCAACGCCCCAGCGATAGCCCGACAGGTTACCGTCGGCGCGCACCACACGGTGGCAGGGAATCGCCACGGCCAGGCTGTTGGCGCCACAGGCCTGGGCCACGGCGCGGTAGGCGGTAGGTGCGCCGATACGCTGGGCGATCTCGGCGTAGCTGGCGGTGCAACCCACCGGAATTTCCCGCAGGGCCTGCCAGACCCGTTCCTGGAACGCGGTGCCGCGCAGGTCCAGGGGCAAGTCCAGGCCCAGGGCCGGCGCCTCAATGAAACCCACCACTTGGGCAATCAGTTGCTCGAAGTCATGATCGGCCCCCAACAGGTTGGCGCGAGGAAACTGGTCCTGCAGGTCACGCACCAGTTTGTCCGGGTCATCCCCCAGCAGGATCGCGCACACGCCGCGATTGCTCTGCGCCACCAGGATTGCGCCCAATGAGCATTCGCCGACGGCAAAGCGAATGTCCGTGTTGGTGCCGCCCGCCTTGTAGTCGCGAGGCTTCATGCCGAGCAATTGGTCGGCAGCCTCGTAAAAGCGGCTGTTGGAGTTGAACCCGGCGTCATACAGCGCATCGGTCACCGAGTGCTGGTCCTTGAGCCCGTCGCGTACCTTGCGCGAGCGATGGGCGCTGGCGTAGCGCTTGGGTGTCAGGCCGGTCACCGCTTTGAACACCCGGTGGAAATGGAACGGGCTCAGGCCGGCGAGGTCGGCCAGGGCTTCGAGGGGCGGCAAGGTTTCGGCCTGTTCGATGTGCCGGCAGGCGGCGGCCACCAGTTGTGCATGGCGTGCAGCCACCTGGGTCTGGTCTCCCGACGAACGTTTGTTGGGCCGGTAGCCCGCGGCTTCGGCCTGTTGCGGGGTGTCGAAGAACTCGACGTTCTCCGGGCGCGGCCGCCGTGCGGAACTGCTGGGGCGGCAGTACACACCGGTGGTTTTCACGCCATAGACGAAAGTGAGGTCGGCTCTGGCGTCGCGGGCGACGATGGCGGCCCAGCGGGGATCGAGTTCGGTGGCGTGAGGCGCGGTCATGGTGATGGCTCCTGGATGAAGAGTGCCAGGTTAGTCCCGTGGGGCATTCGCATCACTCCGATGCTTGCGGTCAAATTCATCCGGCGGTTCGGAATGTCAGGTTGATGCGTTGCGGCCCCATGACTGGATGCGTGCCAGGCTTGATCGGCATGACGCCGTGAAACCGCAGGCGATCCACACCGCCCCACACCACCACGTCGCCATGGAACAACGAGACCTTTTGCGTCTTGTCGCTGCGTTCATGGCCGCCGAACAGAAAGATCGCCGGCAGCCCCAGTGATACCGATACCACAGGGGCTGCGTAGCGGCGCTCGTTCTTGTCCTGGTGCAGGGACATTTTGGCCCCGGGCACATACCGGTTGATCAGGCAGGCATCCGGCTCAAAGTCATCGAAACCCGCATCTGCCGCCGCCATCACGGCGAGTTGGCGCAATGTGGCAGGCAGGGCTGGCCAGGGTTGTTGGTTGTTGGGGTCAATCGCAGAGTAGCGATAGCCGGTAGGGTCGGTTGTCCAGCCCAACTCGCCGCAACTGCTCAACGCCGCCGACATGGTAAAGCCGCCCGGCGTGACCATTTGCCGGAACGGCGATTGAGCCAATACGCGTCGCAGTTCCGGCAGCAAACGCTCGACCCAGGGCAGGGCATAACCCCTGAGGACGTAGGACTGTTCACCGATTTGTTCGCGGCCCGAGGGCTGCTGCAAGGCCTCGTCGGCAAACAGATCGGCGGTGGTGCCGGGATGGGTCTTACTGCGCATCGTGAAAAATCACTCCCAAGGTATGCCGCGTGCCACTGTGCAGAACACTGACCCCATGACGCAAGGTCACCCGATGAAACCCCCTCACGCTGGGCATCGGCCGCTGGTTGACCGCGAAGATCACCGCGTCGCCCCTGTTCAGCGGGACCACCTGCGCCCGGGATTGCATTCTTGGGCGTTGTTCCGTCAATACCAGCTCCCCGCCACGAAAGTCCTCTCCCGGCTGGGACAACAGGATGGCAACTTGCAGGGGAAACACGTGTTCCCCATACAGATCCTGGTGCAGGCAGTTGTAGTCGCCCGGGCCGTATTGCAGCAATAACGGGGTAGGGCGCTGCTGGCCGGCAGCGTGGCAACGGGCGATGAACCGGGCATGATCGGCCGGGTAGGTGATGGGCAGGTTCATCTGTTCGTTCCAGCGATTGGCCTGGGGCGCCAGGTACCCATACAGCTGTTCACGCAGCTCGCTGATCGGTGGTGGCAGCGGATAGCGGAAATACTTGTACTCGCCCCGGCCAAAGCCGTGCCTGGCCATCAGCACATGGGAGCGAAACAGGTCGTGTCGGGGATAGTGGCCGCTCAGTTCAGCGCACTCATGCTGATTCAGCAAGGCAGGAATCAGTGCGTTGCCCTGTTGATCGAGATCCCGCTCGATCGCGCGCCAGTCCAGATTGGCCAGGCGCTCTTGCAGTGGGGTAGAAGACATCGACGAGTTCCTGTGGCAGCGGATAAAGGCGGCCAGTCTAGGAAGTCACCCGTCTCAGGACACTCCGATGCTTGCGCTCGAATTACAGGGCCTTGCTTACATTGATATCAGTGATTTCATCGCTGGCATCGTGGATTTTCGCCAGGGCTTCCTTGGCCTCCTCGATGCTGCCAGCTTGCAGCTGGGCGAATTCGAAACGGCGCTCACCGTTGAGTTTGTACTTGATCACATATTTGGTGGTAGTCACGGGCATTCCTGTCAGCTCAGTTTCGAATTGGTACGGCGCACGATGCGGATCTTGTGGGACAAGGTCGGCTTCTTGGTCACACTGATGGCGCGGCGGGTCACGACGTCCAGGGTAATGTTCCAGAACCCGGTGCTCGGCGCGGTGATTTTTGCCGGGAACTTGTCAAACGCGCCGCCGTGGTAGGTATGGCGGCCGCCGTTCTTGAAGCTGCGAAAGTTGGCGTCGCTCATCAGGCGGATGTTGCAGGTTTGCGAACATTCAATGACGACAATGTCTCCCTCATTAAGGTGTTCGCGCTGGTGGATGAATTTCATGGGGTGTCTCCAGAAGGGCTTTTTCTGAAAAATCAGAACGATACGTAGGTTAAGATAGAGTTTATCAGCCCCAGCACGTTTATTATCGGACCGTCGTCGACGACTTCGACAATTTAAAACAGTTATTTACCGAGTTATCAGGGATAAATCCAACGTGGGCGGGAGAAAAATACCTTCCCCGCTGTCGTAGGGTCTTTATCGGAGGTTTTTTATATGAAGTGGAGTGTGTTGGTTCTGGCCCTGGCGTTGGGTGGATGTGCTTCGGTGGCGGATATCAAGCAGACCCCACCGACGCTGGCAGTGATCTCTGGCAAAAAGCCGCAGGAATACGCGGCGTGTGTGGTCCAGAAACTGTCCAAAACCCGCCGGCCATCGCAGATTGAGCCCCACAAGGATGGTGTGCAAGTGATTGTGCCGCAGAAGTTCTCTGCTGATCCGTCGGCTATCTTCGAAATTGAAGAGCGCTCCAGCGGCAGCAGCATCAAGCTCTACGAGAGCATGTCCAATGTGCCTATTCGCCCAGGTGACGTGAAGGCAGCGGGGGAGGCTTGCATTTCCGGTTGAGCCTGTAAGCCGCCCACTTTCGAATCCGCTCAAAAAGCCCGGCCTGCAATCGCAGTGTCGGGTTTTTTGTGCGTGTTTTTTGTGCGTAGTCCCTTTCTGTAGGTTTTGAGTGTTGTAGCTATCGGACCATTACCCTACCATTTGTAGGCTTATGCCTAATTCGCCTAAGCATATAACTATAAAAATGGAGTCGTGATGATGTCTCTGGAACGAGTTCTGATGGGTGGCGCGTTACTGCTGTTATTGGGCAATGCCCACGCGCTAGAGGGAAAAAACGTGTTTACTCAGGGCGGTTCCCAGCCGGGAGCGGCGCCCTGTGTGGCTTGCCACGGGGCTGATGGCCTGGGGCTGGCGGCGGCGGGTTTTCCGCGCTTGGCCGGTTTGCCTGCGGGTTATTTGCGCAAGCAACTACAGGATTTCAAAAGCGGCACGCGCAACAGTCCCGTGATGCAACCGCTGGCCAGCGCACTGACGGAAGAAGAAATCAGCGCCGTGACCCAGGCGCTGGCGGCAATGCCCGCGCCGGCGCCTGCCCCGGTGCACCGCAGCGATTTGCCCACTGACGCTGCGCAAAAAATCGCCCTGCAAGGCGCATGGGAGCGCCAGATTCCGGCTTGCGTCAGTTGTCATGGGCCGGCCGGCGTGGGTGTCGGCGATGCGTTTCCACCCTTGGCCGGCCAATCGGCAGCCTACCTGGCGGGGCAGTTGAACGCCTGGCGCAGTGGTACACGCCATAACGATCCGAACGATCTGATGGGGCATGTCGCCAAATCCCTCAGCGCTGAAGAAGTGCAGGCCGTGGCCACCTATTTTGCGTCGTTGAGCGGCCAGGAGGCCAAGCCATGAAGCGCTTTTTGTTTGCTGCGTTGCTGGGAACCCTGATCAGTGTGCCGACCCATGCCGCGACCATCGCCATGGAGGACCAGTCACAGTTGCAGCCAGCCGCTCACCCCGCTGCAGCGCAGTTCTGGCCGCCGAAAGAGAGTGAACTGCCGGACAATGCCTACGGCAAACTGGTGAAACAGGGTTACGCGCTGTTTGTCGACACCAAGCGCCTGGCGCCGCAGTTTGTCGGTAATGGCCTTAATTGCAGCAACTGCCACCTGGACCAGGGTCGCCTGGCCAATTCGGCGCCGCTGTGGGGGGCCTACCCGATGTACCCGGCCTATCGAAAAAAGAACGACAAGGTCAACACCTTTGCCGAGCGCCTGCAGGGCTGTTTCCAGTTCAGCATGAATGGCGGTACGCCACCGGCTGCAGACAGCCCGGAGATTACCGCGCTGTCGGTGTATGCCTACTGGCTGGCGAGCAAGGCGCCTTTGGGTGTCGAGTTGCCGGGGCGTGGCTATCCGGATGTGCCGACTCCCGCCAAGGGTTACAACCTGGCCCAGGGCGCGGAGGTCTACAAAGGCCAGTGCGCGGTGTGCCATGGTGCCGAAGGCCAGGGCCAGAAAGTCGGTGACAGCTATGTGATGCCGCCGCTCTGGGGTAAAGACTCCTACAACTGGGGGGCCGGTATGCACCGGATCAACACGGCAGCGTCCTTCATCAAGCACAACATGCCCCTGGGCCAGGGCGGCAGCCTGACCGATCAGCAGGCGTGGGACGTAGCGGGCTATGTGAACAGCCACGAGCGGCCTCAGGATCCGCGCCTGGTGGAGGGCTCCGTGGAGAAAACCCGGGTGAAGTTTCACGCCAATGATGGCGTCAATCTTTACGGGCAGACGGTCGATGGCGTGCTGATCGGCCAAGGCATCCGTTAAACTGTCGATAATCCACACAAAAAATGCCGCTGAAACAGCGGCATTGTCTTTTCGGAAGTTCAGTCATGAAGCGTGAGCAAGTCAGAGAGCGACATGCAGGGGGGCATATTTCTGCGACCCATGTGATTCAAAATCCCGCGGATACGGGCGAGTGGATCGTATTCTTCAAGAAGAGCGGCGGCCGCAGCTATTTCCTGGTGGATGACCAGGACGAAGTCGAATCCTTTTCTCGCCTGGACGACCTGATCGAGACCATTCGCGGCCTGGGGATCAAGTTCGCCGAAATTCACATGTAATTATTTGCAGACGACGGTCACGCTGCGGGTTTTATAGTTGCCCACATCCTTGCCCAGGGTCTTGTCGCTTTCTTTCAGGGCCGGCGTGCCTTCGGTGCCGACAATCCGGTAGCCGGTGCCCGCGCAGGACGCATCCGCCTTTTCATAGCAGCTGGCCCAGGAGTTGGCTTCGCCGGAGCAATCGATGGCCAGCCCTTGTTCGCCATTTTTCAGGACGGTGTCGGAGGTGGTGGTGCAGCCACCGGTAAGCGCCAGTACCGCAATCAGTGCCAGGATCTTGTTCATGTAGGAGTCGTCATCAGGGTGTTGGAGGGGGGGCGCGGACACTGTCGTGGGGCGTTTCAGGCGAGATTATAGCGAACCGCCATCAACGTACAGACAAACACAAAAAAGCCCCGTTAAACGAGGCTTGATTGGCGTTACTGCGGGTATTACTTGGTCTTGGGACGTTTGCTCGACGCGTGGCCTGCTTCATCCACAAACACTTCGGCCACAGCACAGGCTTGGGCTTCGCTCGCGAATGCCCCGGCAACGCTGTCGCCGTGGAAGTTGATCAAGTGCCAGCCGTCCGCTCGCTTGGTGATCAGGTAGCCGTTCACGCCTTTTGGTTCTGACATCTATCAATCTCGTTGTTTGGTTCAGGCTGCAATGATAGCGCCAAACGGCGTAGGGCGGCGCAAGTTGTTGCAGGTCAGTGCCGATCGCCATAAAGCGTGCTAAAAAGGTTGAAGCCCTTTGAATGACGGGCGCAAGCCGACGATTTTTAACAGCGTCGAAGGCACTTGATTGAATGCCGGCGGAACTTACGCCGACATTTTTTCTCTATGTTGACATCGCAACGCCAGCAGGACCCATTGTAAGGTGACTGCGGCCTGATTAGACTGCGCCGAATTTCGTACGCACAGCCCTTTGTAAGGACTCATATGATCAAGAAATGCTTGTTCCCAGCAGCCGGTTACGGCACTCGCTTCCTGCCAGCGACCAAGGCCATGCCCAAAGAGATGCTGCCGGTGGTGAACAAGCCACTGATCCAGTACGGCGTTGAAGAGGCACTGGATGCCGGTCTGAACGAAATCTCCATCGTGACTGGTCGTGGCAAACGCGCCCTGGAAGACCACTTCGACATCAGCTACGAGCTGGAAAACCAGATCAAGGGCACCGACAAGGAAAAATACCTGGTCGGCATCCGTAAACTGCTCGACGAGTGCTCGTTCTCCTACACCCGCCAGACCCAAATGAAAGGTCTGGGCCACGCGATCCTGACCGGTCGCCCGCTGATCGGTGACGAACCGTTCGCCGTGGTACTGGCCGACGACCTTTGCGTAAACCTGGAAGGCGACGGCGTCCTGACCCAGATGGTCAAGCTGTACCAGAAGTACCGCTGCACCATCGTTGCAGTTCAAGAGGTTGACCCTCAGGAAACCAACAAGTACGGCGTAATCGCCGGCGACGATATTGGTGATGGCCTGATCCGCGTGCGCGACATGGTTGAAAAGCCGGCGCCGGAAGATGCTCCGTCGAACCTGGCGATCATCGGTCGCTACATCCTGACTCCGGACATCTTCAAGCTGATCGAAGAAACCGAGCCGGGCAAGGGTGGCGAGATCCAGATCACCGACGCCCTGTTGAAGCAGGCTAAAGATGGTTGCGTGATTGCCTACAAGTTCAAGGGTCGTCGCTTTGACTGCGGTGGCGCTGAAGGCTACATCGAAGCGACCAACTTCTGCTACGAGCACTTCTACAAGACTGGCAAGGCTTACTGATTCATCGTTG
The DNA here is from genome assembly GCF_013386765.1 of Pseudomonas yamanorum. Taxonomy (GTDB): domain Bacteria; phylum Pseudomonadota; class Gammaproteobacteria; order Pseudomonadales; family Pseudomonadaceae; genus Aquipseudomonas; species Aquipseudomonas yamanorum_A. The sequence continues at coordinate 50,042 of NZ_JACARE010000033.1, read as the reverse complement.
CCTGCTTGATCTGAGAAAGCCACCTTCGGGTGGCTTTTTCGTTTTTCGGCCCCATGTAAGCAGGTATGCTGTTGTCCTGCCGAGGAGAGTGAAATGGCCTACGATTTTGACCTTTATGTAATTGGCGCCGGTTCCGGCGGTGTGCGCGCTGCACGATTTGCTGCCGGTTTTGGCGCCAAGGTGGCGGTGGCTGAAAGCCGCTACCTGGGCGGTACCTGCGTGAACGTGGGCTGCGTGCCGAAGAAGCTCTTGGTGTACGGCGCGCATTTCGCCGAAGACTTCGAGCAAGCCAGCGGTTTTGGCTGGTCACTGGGTGAAGCGAACTTTGACTGGGCGACCCTGATCGCCAACAAGGATCGCGAGATCAACCGTCTTAATGGCATCTACCGCAATTTGCTGGTCAACAGCGGCGTGACCCTGCACGAAGGGCATGCGCGGCTGGTAGACCCGCACCAGGTGGAAATCAACGGTGAGCGCTTCACCGCCAAACACATCCTGGTGGCCACTGGTGGCTGGCCGCAGATCCCGGAAATCCCGGGGCGCGAGCACGCGATCGGTTCCAACGAGGCGTTCTTCCTCAAAGAGCTGCCCAAGCGTGTGCTGGTAGTCGGTGGCGGTTACATCGCCGTCGAGTTTGCCGGGATTTTCCATGGCCTGGGCGCGCAGACGTCGCTGCTGTACCGCGGCGATTTGTTCCTGCGCGGCTTTGACGGCTCGGTGCGCACGCACTTGAAGGAAGAGCTGACCAAGCGCGGCCTCGACCTGCAATTCAATGCTGACATCGAGCGCATCGACAAGCAAGCCGATGGCAGCCTCAAGGCCACCTTGAAAGACGGTCGCGTGCTGGAAACCGATTGCGTGTTCTACGCCACCGGCCGCCGTCCGATGCTCGACAATCTGGGGCTGGAGAACACTGGCGTCAAGCTGGACAAGCGTGGCTTTGTCGAAGTGGATGACCTCTACCAGACCGCCGAACCGTCGATCCTGGCGATTGGCGATGTGATCGGTCGCGTGCAGCTGACGCCGGTGGCGCTGGCCGAAGGCATGGCTGTGGCGCGTCGACTGTTCAAGCCTGAGCAATATCGCCCGGTGGACTACGCAATGATCCCTACGGCGGTGTTCAGCCTGCCGAACATCGGCACCGTGGGCCTCAGCGAAGAGCAGGCCCGGGCAGACGGCCACAAGGTGCAGGTTTTTGAAAGCCGCTTCCGGCCGATGAAGCTGACCCTGACTGAATGCCAGGAAAAGACCCTGATGAAGCTGGTGGTCGACGCCGAGACCGACAAGGTCCTGGGTTGCCACATGGTGGGCCCCGACGCCGGCGAGATCGTGCAGGGCCTGGCGATCGCGCTCAAGGCGGGCGCGACCAAGCAGCATTTCGACGAAACCATCGGCGTGCACCCTACGGCGGCGGAAGAGTTCGTCACCATGCGCACGCCGGTGGCGCAGTAATCAGCCCTCGGTAGTTGCCTCTGGCGTCGTCGCAACGACGGCCGCCAGGCGCAGCGCCTCGATGCTGGCCTGGGCCTTGACCAGGTCCAGCTCCAGGGCTTTGTTGGCCTGCTGGTGCTCGGCCAGCGCTTCCTGGCGTGCCTGATTCTCCAACTGCGCAACCCGCAAGCGTTCCTGCAACAGGGTGCGCTCGCTGTCGATCACATTCACCTGTTCGCTCAACTGACGCTGCTGTTCGCGGTCCTGGCGAGCCTGTTCCTGCAGTGCACTCAATTCTTTCACCGTAACCCGGTGCTCAATCAGCAGGCGCTCGTTATCGCGATGCAACTGGGTGATTTCATCCTGGCGCACCATCGCGCTCTGCTGGGCCTGGCGCAGTTCTGTCTGTACCTGCTGCAACTGGCCTTCGTGGCGGCGCTGTTCCTGTTCGCGCTGGTCCTTGATCGCGTTGCGGTAATGCTCAAGGGCATCCCGGGCATGCAGGTGTTTCTCTTCCAGTGAGCGAATCTGCTCGTCCTTGTCGTTGATCCGCAGTTCGTAATCGCTGCAGGCCTGGCTCAGGCCAGCGTTGCGGGTTTGCTCGGTTTGCAGGCTGGAACGGGTGCTTTGCAGGGTTGCGCTTTCATCGGCCAGGGCGGCCGCCTGGATATCGAACTGTTGCTTGAGTTGGCTATGGGCGGCTTCCAGCTCTTCGGCCTGGGCGAGCAGGGCGGCTTTCTGTTGCTGGAACTGCGCCAGGGCCAGGTCGATAGGCTCCTGAGCCTTCTCCTTCAGGCGCTGGGCCAGGCGTGCCACCAATTCACCCAGCTCGTCGTCGATGGGCGCTTCGGTGATGGTCTGGCGGGTTTCGCTTTCGTCCAGCTCCTTCAAATAGCGATGAATCGTGGTTTTCGAGCCGGTATTGCCCATCTCGATGCGTACTGCGTCGATGCTGGGGTTTTCGCCGCGGGCGAGAATCGCCAGGCGTGCCGTTTGAACTACTGCTTTATTGATGCCGCCGCGAGCCATGGAGTCTCCGTCGATTTAGTACTGTGGTACGTAGTATGTATATACGTACTATATCACGATTTAATTTCACCTGAAATTGATGATTTAACAGATGGGATATTGGCGTATTATCCCGTGTGATCAAGGTTTTGAAGTGGGCAACCTCCAATGGCAGTACAGGCATGAGTGAGCTGGACCGTTATCTGAATGCGGCCACCCGCGATAACACCCGCCGTAGCTATCGCGCGGCGATCGAGCATTTCGAGGTGAATTGGGGTGGGTTCCTGCCGGCGACCAGCGACAGCGTGGCGCGCTACCTGGTGGCGCATGCGGGTGTGCTGTCGGTCAACACGCTGAAACTGCGCTTGTCGGCCCTGGCCCAATGGCATACCAGCCAGGGGTTTCCCGATCCGACCAAGGCGCCGGTGGTGCGCAAAGTGTTGAAAGGGATTCGTGCCGTGCATCCGGCCCAGGAAAAACAGGCTGAGCCGTTACAGCTACAGCACCTGGAGCAGGTTATTCAGTTTCTCGAACAGGAAGGTCGCGATGCTCGAAGCGCCGAAGATCATCCCCGGTGGCTGCGGGCGAAGCGTGACGCGGCGTTGATCCTGCTGGGTTTCTGGCGTGGCTTTCGTAGCGATGAGTTGTGCCGCTTGAATATCGAGCATGTGCAGGCGGTGCCCGGCTCAGGCATCACCCTGTATCTGCCGCGCAGTAAAAGCGACCGGGAAAATCTCGGCCGCACCTATCAGACACCGGCACTGTTACGCCTGTGTCCGGTCCAGGCCTACAGCGAATGGCTCAGTGCCTCGGCGCTGGTGCGCGGCCCGGTGTTTCGCGGGATTGACCGCTGGGGCAACCTGGGTGAGGAGGGCCTGCACCCCAACAGCGTGATCCCGCTGCTGCGCCAGGCCCTGGAGCGTGCCGGCATTGCGGCCGATCAATACACCAGCCATTCCCTGCGCCGGGGCTTCGCCACTTGGGCCCATCGCAGCGGCTGGGACTTGAAGTCGCTGATGACTTACGTCGGCTGGAAAGACATGAAATCTGCCATGCGCTATGTTGAGGCGACGCCCTTTCTCGGCATGACCCGCGCGTCCCTTGAGTGATTGAAGGTTTCTTCTATTAATACAGTCGCCTAATAGTGAAAACCAATCGTCAGCATCAGGTTTGCCAATGAGCCATCGGCCGGGAGAGTGGGTAGGATTCACCCCATCAACTTACTAAGCCCTTCTACAAAACCTGACGGAGAGTCAACGATGCCTATCATCAACAGCCAAGTAAAACCGTTCAAAGCTACCGCCTACAAAAACGGCAACTTCGTAGACGTGACTGATGCTGACCTGAAAGGCAAATGGTCTGTCGTCTTCTTCTACCCAGCCGACTTCACCTTCGTCTGCCCAACCGAACTGGAAGACCTGGCTGACAACTACGCCGAATTCCAGAAGCTGGGCGTCGAAATCTACAGCGTTTCCACCGACACCCACTTTGCCCACGCTGCCTGGCACAACACCTCGCCAGCCATCGGCAAAATCCAGTACACCATGATCGGCGACCCGACCCTGACCATCTCCCGCAACTTCGACGTACTGATCGAAGAAGCTGGCCTGGCAGACCGTGGCACCTTCGTGATCAACCCTGAAGGCCAGATCAAAATCGTTGAACTGAACGATGGCGGCGTTGGCCGTGACGCTTCCGAGCTGCTGCGCAAAATCAAGGCCGCTCAGTACGTTGCTGCTCACCCGGGCGAAGTGTGCCCAGCCAAGTGGAAAGAAGGCGAAGCCACCCTGGCTCCGTCCCTGGACCTGGTCGGCAAGATCTAAGTCTGTGAAGTCCCAAGGGCGGGTTACCGCACTTAAGTAAGCTGCATCCGCCCTCAAAACGCCCGGGCGAGATTCGCTCGGGCGTTTTTTTGTCTGCAATAAACCGAATTAATAGGAAATCGCCCGTATGTTGGACGCCAATCTTAAAGCTCAGTTGAAGTCATACCTGGAACGGGTCACCCAGCCGATCGAGATCGTCGCCTCCCTCGACGACGGTGCGAAATCCCAGGAAATGCTTGCTCTCTTGCAGGACGTAACCAGCCTCACCACGCTGATTACCCTGAAAACAGATGGCAATGATGCGCGCAAGCCATCGTTCTCCATCAACCGCCCGGGTGCCGATATCAGCCTGCGTTTCGCCGGCATCCCGATGGGCCACGAATTTACTTCGTTGGTGCTGGCGCTGCTGCAAGTCGGCGGCCACCCCTCGAAGGCCAGTGTCGAAGTGATTGAACAGATCCGCGCCCTCAAAGGCGAGTTCAGCTTCGAGACTTACTTCTCGCTGTCGTGCCAGAACTGCCCTGACGTGGTCCAGGCGCTGAACCTGATGGCGGTACTGAACCCGAATATCCGTCACGTCGCTATCGACGGTGCGTTGTTCCAGGCCGAAGTCGATGATCGTCAGGTCATGGCCGTGCCAAGCGTTTACCTGAACGGTGTGAACTTCGGCCAGGGCCGCATGGGCCTGGAAGAAATCCTCGCCAAGCTCGACACCAGCGGCATCGAAAAAGCTGCCGAGAAAATCAGCGCCAAAGACGCGTTTGACGTGCTTGTCGTCGGCGGTGGCCCAGCGGGTTCGGCAGCTGCTATCTACGCTGCACGTAAAGGCATCCGCACCGGTGTTGCAGCTGAGCGCTTCGGCGGGCAGGTGCTGGACACCATGTCGATCGAGAACTTTATCTCGGTACAGGAAACCGAAGGACCGAAATTGGCCAGCGCCCTGGAAGCCCACGTGCGTCAGTACGACGTGGATATCATGAACCTGCAGCGCGCCACTGCGCTGGTCCCGGCGAAGAACGCTGGTGAACTGCACGAAATCCGTTTTGAAAGCGGTGCGACCCTCAAGTCCAAGACCGTGATCCTGGCTACCGGCGCCCGCTGGCGTGAAATGGGTGTGCCGGGCGAGCAGGAATACAAAGCCAAGGGCGTGTGCTTCTGCCCGCACTGCGACGGTCCGCTGTTCAAGGGCAAGCGTGTGGCGGTAATCGGCGGCGGTAACTCTGGCGTTGAAGCAGCCATCGACCTGGCCGGTATCGTCAGCCACGTGACCTTGCTTGAGTTTGACAGCAAGCTGCGCGCCGACGCCGTGTTGCAGCGCAAGCTGTACAGCCTGCCGAACGTTGATGTGATCACCAGCGCGCTGACCAGTGAAGTCAAGGGCGATGGCCAGAAAGTTACCGGCCTGGCCTACAAGGATCGCGACAGCGGTGAGTTCAAGACGATCGACCTGGAAGGCATCTTTGTACAGATCGGCTTGCTGCCCAACACCGACTGGCTCAAAGGCACTGTGGAACTGACTCCACGTGGCGAGATCATTGTCGATGCCCGTGGCGAGACGTCGCTGCCAGGCGTTTTTGCCGCCGGCGACGTAACGACTGTGCCGTACAAGCAGATCGTGATCGCAGTAGGCGAGGGCGCCAAGGCTTCCCTGAGTGCTTTCGATCACTTGATCCGCACTTCCGCCCCGGCGTAAATACTGGCCCGGAAATGAAAAACCCCATGAGTGATCATGGGGTTTTTTATTGCTTGTGAAACCTTACAGCGGCGTTGGCTGAATGATTTCAACCCAGTACGCGTCCGGGTCTTTCACGAAGGCCAGGCTTTTCATGCGGCCGTCAGACAGGCGCTTCTGGAAGTCGCAGCCCAGCTCTTCAAAGCGTGCGCAGGCGGCGACAATGTCCGGTACCGAGATGCAGATATGGCCAAAGCCACGCGGGTCGGTATTGCCGTTGTGATAGGCAAAGTCGGCGTCGTTTTCGGTGCCGTGGTTGTGGGTCAGTTCGAGGATGCCCGGAATCGACTTCATCCACTGGGTGCGGGCGGCGGCGTCCGCCGGGATCTGGGACTTGTCGACCAGGGCCAGGAAGTACAGGCTGAATTCGGCTTCCGGGAAGTCACGTTTCTCAACCAGGGAAAAACCCAGGACGCGGGTGTAGAAATCCAGCGACTTGGTGATGTCCTTGACCCGCAGCATGGTGTGGTTGAACACGAAGTTCGCGGTGGCGGTGTCAGGTTGGGCAGTGACGCCCGGGAAAGTGTTCAGTTCGTGCAGGCTCATGGGCCCTCCAGAGAAAAATGGGGCAAACGTGGCTCCGGTTGGAGCATCCCTTGGCTTGCGGCTGGCATCCGTGCAGCCGGTCCATGATACGCAGCCCGGCCTGCTGCGCCAAATGAAAAAGGTCACGCAGCCCTTGCGGGCAGCGGGCGTCGGGGCCCAAACTTTGTCGCTTGAACCTTGAGTGTTTTTCGCAATGATCGGATTTCGCGCACCGCTGTTAAGTACCCTGGGCCTGTTGTTGGGCAGCACCGCCGTATGGGCGGCCGACCCTGAAATTCATTGGCCCAGCGGCTGGCAGGTGGAGGAGGTGGTGCCGGACGATCAAGCCCCGGCGCAGCCCTCGGCAGTGTCCCGTCAGCGCGCGATAAAGAACGATGAAAATGGTGCGACCCTGATGGTCATGGAGTTGACGGGAACCCCAATTGAAGCGGGGCATACGGTCAACCTCCAGGGCGTGCTACTGGAAATGCGCAAATCCATCCAGAAGGACTTTGCCCAAGGCGGTTATCAAAGTGTGTGCACCAAGATGCATCCCACTACATTGAGCCGGCTCGAGGCGCTGGAAACTACCTGTGTAATCACCGAGAACGGTCGGCACGTGCTGTCGCAAACGTTGGTCGGGGCGGTCGATACGGATAAGGCCTATGTTTTTTCATACGCAGGCCAGGCTGAAGCTTACGAATCAAGCAAGGACGAAGTCAGTTCGGTGCGCGACAGCCTTAAACTTTGAGTGCTGTAGGAAGGGCTGGAAATTAGTCGATTGAACAAAGTGAAATGTTATTTAAAGTTCGTTTTTGAAGGTGCTTCCGTACTATTTTGTTTCAATGTTGATGCCTGCAAACAAAAAAGCCCCGCATCTGCGGGGCTTTGGTTAGTGCGTTTGTACTAGCTGGAAAGCATTAGCCGCGAAGCCAGGAATCTACAGTGGCTGCGCCGTACTGTTCTTTCCATGCCTTCAGGCCGCGGTGATTGCCGCCTTTGGTTTCGATCAGTTCGCCAGTGTGCGGGTTGTGGTAAACCTTGACCACACGTGCACGGCGCTGTTTGGGTGCTGCGGCGACGGAAGCGCCGGACTTGCCCGGGTTAGGATCCAGGATGGAGATGATGTCGCGCAGGCTTTTGCCGTAGGTTTTCATCAGCCCTTGCAGCTTTTCTTCGAATTCGATTTCTTTCTTCAGGCCAGCATCGTTCTTCAGGGATTCCAGCTGGGCAAGCTGCTCTTGAAGGGCTTTTTCTGCTGCGCGAAATTCGGCGAGTCTGGACAAAATCTATACTCCAATAGTGTATTTGGCTGATATCTACTGCAAACAAAGCGATAAGCCAAGAGCCTTAAGGCGACTCAGTGAAAGTGGCCCTCCTGCCAATTCAGCACAGGCAGGAAAAATTGTAGTAGTTAATCAGCCATGAGTAAATCATGTCTTTTGTATAAATAACAATATTTCCGCAGAAGTGGCGGGCTATTCAATGACCGTTCAGGAATCTAATGAACTCATCACAAGGGACAGGCTTGCCAAACAGGTAACCTTGCAAGAAATCTACACCTTGAGCGGTAAGATAGTCGCATTGCTCTTGTGTTTCGACGCCTTCTGCCACGATGCCCAGGTCCAGTTTGGCGGACAGTTCAATGATGCTGTCGAGTATATGCCGCGAGAGTGCATCAACACCGATCATCGCCACAAAGCTTTGATCTATCTTCAAGTAATCGACATTGAAGTTGCGCAAATAACCCAGGCTTGAATGGCCGGTGCCGAAGTCATCGATCGCAATCATCACCCCCATTTCGTGCAGCGCCTGGAACAACTGGCGGGTGATGTCGGTGGGCTCGATCAACTCACGTTCGGTCAACTCAAGCACCAGGATCACCTTGCCCGGCGGGAACGCGGCGAGGAACTCCCGGCAGTCCTCCACCAGTTCCAGGTCATGGCAATGGCGCGCGGTAATGTTGACGCCGATATGAAAGCCATCAGCGAATTGAGCGGCGTGAGGTGCCAGTTGCAGGGCCGTCTGGCGCATCAAGGCGCGGGTCATGGGCACGATCAGGCCGGAATGTTCGGCCAGGGGAATGAACAGGTCAGGGCGCACCAGGCCTTCCTTGGGGTGATTCCAGCGCATCAGCACTTCACAGCCGGCCCACTGGCGAATGCTGTCACCCCGCACCACTGGCTGGTAGTAGGGCACGAACTCATTGGCGCCCAGGGCACGTTGCAGTTCCAGGGTCGGCGCGGATGAGCGCTTTTGCAGCCAGTGAGCGAGGATGCCCGCCAGTACGCCGAAAAACACTACCAGAACGAACAGAGCCGGATACCGCGCTTTCATGTAGCGCCAGGTTTCGCCTTCCGGCATCCCGGCTTCCACGCTGTAGGTATACCGCTTGGAATCCAGATGATGCTGGGCCACGGCAAACGTTGGCAGGGCCGTGTTGTGCACCTTGCCATCCGATGCCAGCCAGTTGGACCCTACCTGCAACACCAGGTCGGCATAGCGACTGATCAGGCGCAAGGCGTTGGTCAAGTGGTAGCCATCGATGGAGGCAAAGGCGCCCCGGTCGCCTTCGGTGAGGCGGAACACCAGCAAGGCAGTGTCGGGCGTGACCGGGTTGCCTTTCATCAGCCAGAGCCGGCCATCGACATAGTCATCAGGGTTGACCGGCGACTGGTAGTTGCCGCCAAACAACGAACTGCAATAAATGTTTCGCTGCCAGGACAAGGTGGTGGCGCGCACGAAAGGACGCCGGGTGACTTGTTCGCGAAGTGCCAGTTGTGTCGGGTTATCACATTCATGGCCGGCCAGCGGCAGCAACTCTTGGGCAGCGAGGGCGGTGTTGTCGAGCATCAAGTCAAACTGGCGCACGGCCTCGATGGCGGTTTGCGCCGTGCTGTATTCCAAGGAGCGCCCGGCTTGCCAGTACAGAATAAGCACGCCCAGCAAGATCGGCAGTGCGCCGCTGAGCAACGTGATCAGGTGGCGCGTGGAGGCTTTTCGCGGGCCTTTGACGGTGAGTGGCATGGGGCAGCCTGTGGCGAAAGAAAAAAGCCCCCGAGTGAGGGACGGACAGTAAGCCAGGATGATAGATGGCGTTGGTCAAATAAGCATGTTCGGCAGGCAATTTGAGGTGCACCTAGCCATTCGGTCAGTTGTGAGCGTTTTTTGACCGATGCATACTTTGCAACATATTTGGCGCCCTCTGCAGGTGCCCAGTCTGTTGCAAAAGTGCTCGGACTTGTATCCCGCCTAATAACAAAGTGACGTTGTTCATCCCGTGTCCTGGATGCACCTACGTCAAACGGCTCTCGTCGTGCGTTGCAATAACGTACGTCGGGCGTTTTGTGTGGCCTCTGCACGTGCCACGACCCCAGTCCCCAGTTGAGCAGCCCTCGCGATCGAATGTTTCGCGCAAGGCCTTCGCCTGCCTGTTTGTCAGGTCACTCGGGGCACTTACTTCAACGAATGAGGAATACCTGCGTCATGAAAAAACATGTATCCGGCTTGGCCCGTTTATTAATGGCCGCTGCGCTTGTTTCCGGCTCCCTGAGTGCGGCCGATGGAACGATCACCCTGACCGGCGAAATCAAGGCCAGCACCTGCACCATTAGCAGTGGCACCAGTGGCGCTGCGGGCTCAGGTGCAGACTTTGTGGTGGCACTGGACAACGTCCAGGCCGGCTCTCTGGCCGGCGGGGCAAGCCCATCCAAGGATTTCTTTATCTCTGTGGGCGGGGCGGCGGGTACCTGCGCCGACAACACCAAGGTCGCGGTGTTGTTTGAGCGCAGCAGCCCGGCCATCAACCCGGTTACCGGTAATTTGAGCAACACGGCCGCGGCCCCGGCAGCAGCGAACGTGGAAGTGCAAATTATCGACACGGTGGCGAACACCCCCATAGACCTGGGCAAAGGCCAGGCCTCAACGGTTGCCACGGTTACCGGAGGCAAGGCGACGGTGCCGTTCGCGGCACGTTACGTGGCCCATGGCGGCGTGGCGGGTCCCGGTGCCTTCAAGACCGAAGTGCAGTATTGGGTGACTTACCCGTAAACCTGCCTTGACCGAGGGGACCGACCATGTTCGCTCTATCAAGCCTTCCAGCCGGCATCGTGCTGTTTTGCCTGACCATGGGTGTTGCGCAGGCGGGCATTGTGATCAATGGCACCCGGCAGATTTATCCGGAGCCGCGACAGGAGATCACCGTCCAGGTCACCAACGACGATGCATCGGCCCCGCGCCTGGTGCAGGTGTGGATGGACGGTGGCGACCCCCAGGCCGCCGCCGAACACAGCGAGGTACCGTTCAGCATTTCCCCGCCGGTATTTCGCGTCGACCCGGGTAAAAGCCAGGCCATACGCCTGGCATACACCCGCGAGCCATTACCATCGGACAGGGAGTCCGTGTTCTGGCTGAACGTGCTGGAAGTGCCGCCCAACGGTGCTGGGGCTCAGGCGGACGCGAACCAGGTGCGCTTTGCGTTTCGCATTCGCACCAAGGTGTTTTTCCGCCCGCAGGATTTACCCGGCACTGCCCACGACGCGGCGGACCAACTGCAGTGGCGTGTATTGGCAGGCCGCCCGGCGCTGCTGCGGGTGCACAACCCCACACCCTACTACGTGACCTTTCACGAAGTGGCGCTGGTGACGGGCGCCGGGCGAATGCCCACCGAGCACCAAGGCATGGTCGCGCCGTACGCCAGCCTGGATCTGGCACTGCCCGGCACCTTGGGCGAGTTGCCGACCGGCGCGCAGGTGCAGTTTCAGTACATCAATGATTTCGGCGGGTTCTCTGCGCCTCGGCAGGCCTCCTTTAACGACAGTCACCTGAAGCCCTGATTTATGCGGATCCGAACCCAACCCCGTTCTCTTTCTGCACCCGCGGTACTCAGTGGTATCTGCGGCCTGTTGTTCTGCCCGAAGGTGCCGGCGTCTGCGGCGATGTTCGACCTTGACGCGTTTTCGGGGGGAACGACCCCTGGCGTCGATGTGTCTCGCTTCAATCGTCGTAACAACCTGGGCCCCGGCCAGTACCGTGTCGACCTTGCCATCAACGGCCAGAGCGCGGGGCGTCACGAGTTGGATTTTATCGCCGAGCCGCATCAGGAGGGCGCCGTGCCGTGTCTGGACTGGCCGTTGCTCGAGCGCCTGGGGGTGGTTCGCGGCAAGGTCGAGCCAGTGCCTGTGCCCGGCCCGCTGTGCGGCGACTTGGGCAGTCGAATCCCGATGGCCGTCAGCACCTTTGATTCGGCGGCACTGACGCTGGCGATCAGTGTGCCGCAGGTCTACATGAACGCCGCCGCCCGTGGCGCGGTGGATCCGGCCCGCTGGGACGAGGGCATCACTGCCGGCTTGCTCAGCTACAACTTCAGCAGTTCGACCACCACCCGCGGCACGGGCGAGGATCATGCCTACCTGGGGCTCAACAGCGGTCTTAACCTCGGGCACTGGCGGTTGCGTCACCAGGGCGCCCAGTCATGGGACTCCCGCCACGGGCGGGCGACGTATCAGAACACGTCGACCTACCTGCAACGCAACCTTGCGGCGTGGCAGTCGCGCCTGACGCTGGGGGACAGCTTCAGCAGTGGCCAGGTTCTCGACAGCACTCGCCTGCGGGGGATCAGCCTGAGCAGTGACGATCAGATGGTCGCGCCCTCGCAGCAAGGGTATGCGCCCGTGGTGCGAGGCATTGCCGACACTCAGGCGACGGTGCGTGTCAGTCAGAATGGTTACACGATCTATGAGACCAGCGTTGCGCCCGGCCCGTTTGTCATTGATGACCTGTTCCCCACCGGCAGTGGCGGCGACCTGACCGTCACGGTCAGCGAAGTGGATGGCCGCAAAACCGTGTACACCGTGCCCTTTTCCGTCGCGCCACACCTGTTGCGCAGCGAGGTCACGCGCTACAGCCTGGCGCTGGGTGAAGTCCGTCACAGTGGCATTGAAGGCGGTGCGCCACTGGCCTTTCAGGGCACGCTCCAGCATGGCCTGCTCGACCGCTTGACGGTGTATGGCGGCGCGAGTCTGTCCCAGGGTTATATCCAGGGCAATGCAGGTGTGGCGTTCGGCACCGGTTGGGGGGCGTTTTCCGTGGACCTCACGGATTCACGCGCCCACATTCCCGGGCATGGCGTGCTGACCGGGCAAAACCTCGGTGTGAGCTACAACAAGAACCTCACGCAAACCGGTACCCATTTCACGGTGGGTGCCTATCGTTTTTCCACCGTGGGTTACTTGAACCTGACGGATGCCATGAACGTGCGCGAACTGGGCCGCCAGCAAGGGGATATCGACGCCTATGCCCGGCAGAAAAGCCGGCTTGACCTGAGTGTGAGCCAGCAGGTCGGCCTCGGCGCGCTGGGCTTTTCCGTCAGCTCGACCGATTACTGGAACCGCCGGCAAGGGCGTGAAACGTCCCTGAGTGTGAGTTACGGCGCCGCCTGGCGCCAGGTCAGCTGGAACCTCTCGGCCCAGCGCTCGCGGGTCGAGGAGTACCGTCAGCACACCGGGCTGCGGGATGCGCGCACACCCGGCGGCGGCCAGGTAGACAATCGCCTGTTGCTGACGTTGTCCATGCCGCTGGGCAGCGGTGTTCGTGCGCCAAGCCTGAGTACGACTTTGTCCGCAAGCCGCGGCGAATCCTCAAGCCGTCAGCAGCAACTGGGCATCAGCGGTGTGCTGGATGACGCCGGGGCGATCAACTACGGGGTGTCTGCCAGTAATGCGGCTGACGCAGGTGGCGCCCAGCGCTCGGCCAGTGCCAACGTGGGTTACCACGCCAGCACGGCCAATGTGCGCATGGGCTATGGGCAGGCGGGCGGCAACAGCCAATGGTCGTTCAATGCTGACGGCGGGTTGATTGTGCATGACGGTGGCCTGACCTTCTCCCACTACCTGGGTGAAGCGGCGGCGCTGGTGCATGTGCCGGATGCCCAGGGCGCGTTGCTGAACAGTGGCAACGTGCGGGTCGATCGGCGCGGCTACGCGGTGGTGCCTTCGCTGCGCGCCTACCAGGCCAATACGGTGGGCATCGACCCCGATGGCACCGCGCAGGATGTGGAACTGACGCAGACCACACAGGACGTGGTGCCGACCCTGGGAGCGGTGACGCGGGTGACCTTCAAGACGGTTGTCGGGCGTGCCGTGGTGGTCAAGGCTCGCCGGGAGCAGGGGGAGCCATTGCCGTTTGCCGCGCAGGTGTTTGATGAGCAGGGCAACGAAGTGGGGGTGATCGGCCAGGCCAGCAAGGCCTTTGTGCGCGGCATCGCCGACCAGGGCACGTTGACTGTGAAGTGGGGCGAAAAATCCACTGATCAATGCGCGATCCTTTATCGGTTACCGCCTGCCGGCAGCGGGCGACAGAGCCAGGTGGATCAAGTGCAGGGACAGTGCAGGGTGACTCAATCATGAGGCTGTTTATCGGCCTGTTCTTGTTGGGTGTGATGGGCGTGTCACAGGCCGCCGAGAAGGCCCAATGCACTCCCGGTACCGACATCAATCTCTCCCTTCCCACGGTCAAGGTGCCGGCTGACGCGAAGGTGGGAGACGCCATCGGCCTGTTTCCCTTCGGTACCCCCCATGCCATGGGTTGCACCTACCCCAACTGGCTGATCCAGATAGCCGAGGCGTCGTCCCTGGCCGTCGTCAACAGCCCGGCCACAGGGCAGACCTACCGCGCCCTGGGGCTGGTTATGCCAGTGTTTGCGAGCAACATTCCCGGGCTGGGATTCGCCATTGCGGCACAAGACCCGAACACGCCGTTGAGGGCCATCTCCGATAGCCCGATCAAGTTGCACATTGCGCCTCAGCGCAAGCCGGGAACCTGGGGCTTGAAGGGGCGCCTCTACCTGGTGGTCACCGGGCAGGTGTCGGGGGGCACGCTGGGCCCTCGCACGATTGCCAGGTTTACGGTCAGCCCTGCGGACGTCAGCGGGCCGGGGTTTCTCGCCGTGAACCTGGGCAATGCAGTGATCGCGGCACCGATAAAACCGACCTGCAGCGTCAGCACCAGGACGCTCACCCTGGCGTTGGGCGCGGTGGCCAGGAGAGACTTCAAAGGGGTTGGCAGCCATGCCGGCTCCGTGACCGATAACCTGGTGATCAACTGCGCGGGGGCCACCGAAGAGCGGACCACTGATGTATTGATTACCGTGACCGACCAGACCGCGCCCACCAACCGCAGCGGTGTTTTGTCGTTGTCGCCTGCGTCGAAGGCGACGGGGGTCGGCCTGCAATTATTGAGTGGCGGGCAATTGATCCTGTACGGCGCCGACTCAGCTTCCGAGGGCAACCCTAACCAATGGCTGGCGGGCAGCATTGGCAACGGTGCCCTGCGTATCCCGCTGACCGCTCGCTACATTCAAACCCGGGACAACATCACTCCGGGCAGCGCCAATGGTGTTGCGACCTTCACCCTGAGTTATCGCTGATGAACATCAGGGTATTGCTGGTCACGGCGTCCCTGTTGGCCAGTACCCAAACATCGGCAGATGTCGTCATTGACCGCACCCGGGTGGTATACCCCCAACAGGCCCGGGAGATGACCCTCAGCCTGACGAACGAGGCGCTTGAGCCGAGGCTGGTGCAGGTGTGGATCGACGCGGGTGATGCCATGGCGCGGCCTGAGTCCAGCGATGTGCCGTTTCTGGTGGTGCCGCCCCTCTTGCGGGTGGAGGCCGGAGCGGGGCAGGCGTTGCGCCTGATCCATACGTCGGAGCCCGATCAGCCACGCCTCACCACGGAGTCGTTGTACTGGCTCAATGTCCTGGTGATCCGGCCAGCGCCGCCGGCCGGTGAAAGCAACCACCTGAGCCTGGCCTTTCGCACCCGGATCAAGCTGTTTTTACGCCCCGAAAGCTTGCCGGGCGCCGTGGCGGACGCACCCGCAGCCTTGCGTTGGACGTGGCAGGGCCGCTCGTTGCACGTGAGCAATCCGGGCGACTATTTCATCACCTTGTCTTCTGTGGTGCTGAACCGCGAAGGCCGTACCTGGCGCAACGACCTCCCTCCAATGTTGACACCGCGCTCCAGCGCTACGCTGACGCTCACCGCCGCAGGGCCGGCAGGGCAGGTCGAGGATCAATTCACGACCCTCGATGACAATGGCGCATCCCTGAGCCATGCGCTGGCGCCCGTTGAAACCGCAGCGGAATAGTTGAGGCGCAGGCGCGAAACAATTTGATGAGACTTTGTATGGATCGAATCTCAGCGTGTTCCCCACAGAAGGCTACGGAGGTGTGACCAAAGGACGACGTTGTCTTGGGCCGCTTTCGTTAGCCCATTTTCTTAAGGAAGCGTTGATGATGAAGAAACAACTATTGGCAATGGCATTACTGGCAACTTCTGGGGTAATGGCCACTGCTGTGTCTGCGGCGGACGGAACCATCACGATTTCCGGTGAGGTTAAAGGCACTACGTGCACGATCAGCGGCGGTACCGGTGCCTCTCCAGGTACGGGAGCCAACTTCCCCGTCGTACTGTCAAGCGTCCAGACCTCAGCCCTTGCGGCTGCTGGTCAAACCGCCGGGGCAAAACCGTTCTTCGTGTACGTCGGTGGTAACGCAACATGCCCGGATGGAACTGTAGTTGCTGTGTTGTACGAGGCAAGCAGCCCGAACATCAATCCGGGCACCGGCAATCTACGTAACGTCGCAGCGGCAACTCCGGCGACCAACGTAGAAGTACAGATTGTCGACAGTGCCGTGAACACACCCATCGACTTGCGCTCCGGTCTCAATTCGACGCCTGCAACCGTCACCGGCGGCCTGGCGACGCTGCCTTTCACAGCACGCTATATCGCCACCGGTGGGCCCGCGGGCGCTGGGTTGGTCAGTACCAGTGTGCAGTACTCCGTTACGTTTCCTTGATCAGGCCGGGCTGATTGCCCCTGCGTTTTTTGCCTGAAGTTCTCACCCGGTGCGATTGCCGGGTGCAGACAAGAGCCTATCAAGGAATAAACAATGTTCAATCTCTCAACGACATTCAGCCGTTTGCTGATGCGAGTTGTATTGGGTTTCAGTCTGAGCCAGGCCACCCAGCTTGCCTCTGCCGGGGTCATCATCAACGGCACACGGCAGGTTTATCCAGAGCAGCGCCGTGAGATCACGATCCAGTTGACCAATGATGATCAGCACACACCTCGGCTGGTACAAGCGTGGGTCGATGGCGGTGATGCACATCAGGCTCGTGAGCTGAACGAAGCCCCCTTTAGTCTTTCGCCACCGGTGTTTCGCCTGGATGCCGGGAAAAGTCAGGCGATGCGCCTGGCCTACAACAAGGCTCCATTGCCCGCCGACCGAGAGTCCCTGTTCTGGTTGAATGTGTTGGAGGTGCCGCCCCGGATTAACGAATTCGACCCGGTAACCGAAGAGGGCGACCGCAATCACCTGCAATTCGCCTTCCGTATACGCACCAAGGTGTTCTTCCGGCCGACCGGTTTGCCCGGCAATGCAGACACAGCTCCTGGCCAACTGCATTTCGCCCTGCAGCGCAGCGCCAAGGGCGTGTTACTGCAGGTACACAACCCTTCGGCGTACCACGTGACGTTCAATGAAATTGCCTTGGCCATGGGAGCCGGGCCTGGCGCCAGAGTGCTCCCGGTCGACGCGCAGATGGTCGAGCCAGGCGGCACGCTGAGCCTGCCGGTTCGCGAGGCGGTAGCCGTCATCCCTCCCAGTGCTCAAGTGCATTTCAAGTACATCAATGACTACGGTGCCTTTTCACCCACCCAGCGAGCTGCGCTGCAATTTTGAGCGTGAACAGACGGCTGTTGACGTCGGTTGGATGGCTGCACGCATCGCTCGATGTCGCACAGATTGCTCTAAGCCCCTTCTGAAGTTTTGACTATGCCAAATTACGTTCAACTACGGGTATATCGTTGCGCCCCCGTTTTGCCCTTCAGGCCTGGAAGGTTAATGCTTGGCGGACTGTTCAGTGCGGTATTGATGTCGTCCGAGGCGGCTTCTGCGAGCATGCCGACCTTTGACCTGGGGGCGTTTTCCAGTGGACTGACGTCCACGGCGGATATGTCACGTTTCAATACCAGCAATGTGTTGAGCCCGGGCATTTATCGCATTGATGTAATCGTCAATGGCCAGCGCGTGGGGCGCCGTGATGTTGATTTCATTGCCCTCGATGAAAAGAGTGGGGCGGTTCCATGCTTCGCTCCGCACATGCTTGAGCAATTGGGCGTTGCACTGGACAGGGTTGATCGCAGTGCCGCCCAGGACGTAATGGCCAGCCGGCGGCTGGATGGCGCGCTCTGTGGCGATCTCGGACAATGGATCCCACTTGCCAGCAGCAGTTTTGATGCGTCGACGCTTGAGTGGTCGGCCAGTGTCCCGCAGATATACCTCAAGCAATCTGCCCGGGGTTATGTCGATCCTGAGTATTGGGATGACGGGGTTACCGCCGGCTTGCTCAGTTACAACTTCAGCACGTCGACCCGCACTTCGGGGAATGTGGACGATCGTACCTACCTGGGACTCAATACGGGCGTCAACCTGGGCAGTTGGCGTTTACGGCACCAGGGCGCCCTGAGCCAAAACTCCCGCAGCGGTCTGCAGCCTTATCAAAATACCGCGACCTACGTGCAGCGTAGCCTCGCGCCCTGGAAGTCACAGCTGACCATCGGTGACAGCTTCAGCAGTGGGCAAATTCTGGACGGCGTGCGCGTACGCGGCGTGACCCTGGCATCGGACGAACGCATGCTGCCGCAATCGCAACAAGGGTATGCGCCTCAGGTTCGTGGTGTGGCAAGCAGCAATGCCACTGTCACGGTTAGCCAAAACGGCTACACCATTTATGAAACGAAGGTCGCGCCAGGTCCCTTTGTCATCAGTGACTTGTTCGCCACCGGCTCAGGCGGCGACCTGACCGTCAGCGTGACCGAAGTGGACGGGCGTCGGAGCACCTTTGTAGTGCCATATTCTGTGACCCCGCAATTGCTGCGCGCCGACGCCACCAAGTACAGCGCAACCTTGGGCGAGGTGCGCCAGCGGGGCATCGAAGGCAACGCTCCTTCGGTGTTCCAGGGCACCTTGCAGCGAGGTTTAACAGACGAGCTGACGCTGTATGGCGGCGGTTCATTTTCTCAAGGTTATAACCAGGGCAAGCTAGGCATCGCCGTGAGTACGCCCCTCGGCGCGTTCTCCCTGGACGGCAGCGGCTCGCGAACCGGGGTACAGGGGCAGGGCAACTTGTCAGGCCACAGTTTTGGCCTGGGCTACAGCAAAAACCTGCCGACCTCGGGGACGCACTTTTTGCTCGGCGCCTATCGGTTTTCGTCGGACGGCTATCTCAGCCTGCCCGATGCGATCAACGTGCGTGAGCTCGGACGTCGCCGAGAGGATACGAACAACTATGCCCGCCAGAAAAGCCGTCTGGACCTGACCGTCAGTCAAAAACTGGGGGACGGAACGTTGAGCCTGTATGGCAGCTCGGTCGATTACTGGGGGTCGCAGCAGGGGCGGCAAACCTCGTTTACGGTGGGGTACGGATCGAGCTGGAAGAGAGTCACCTGGAACGTATCGGCCCAGCGTTCGCGGGTCGAAGACACCCGCCAGTTGAGCGATGGTGAACTGGCAGACGAGGTGTTTTTCGGGCGTACCGCGCAGCAGGGACGCGTTGATAATCGCTTTATGTTGTCCCTGTCGATGCCATTGGGCAGCGATTTCAATTCGCCCAGCATCTACACCTCGTTATCCCGGGACACCGGTGCGTCTCATGGCGCCCAGCAGCAGGTGGGGCTTAACGGCTTGTACGGAGAGAATGCCGAAGTCAGCTATGGCATTTCCGGTAATCGCAGTACCAGTGAAGGAAGTAGCTCCAGCGACGTCAATACCTACGCCGGCTACCGTACTCGCGCGGCTAACCTGCGGATGGGTTATGGCCAAAGCAAGGACAGTTCACAGCTGTCGTTCAGTGCCGATGGCGCTGTTGTGGCTCACGCAGGTGGCATGACCTTGTCGCAAAGTCTGGGCGAGGCCTCGACACTGGTCCATGCGCCGAATGCCGAGGGCGCCATGCTTGGCGGCTCTGGCGGCACACGCATCGACAGCAGCGGCTATGCCGTCGTGCCGTCCCTCAGAGCCTTCCAGAACAACGTGGTGGAAATCGATCCCGAAGGCACCTCACTGGATGTGGAGCTGAAGGAGTCGACCCAAACGGTCGCCCCGACGTTGGGTGCGGTGACGTTGATCACATTCGAAACGGTCAGCGGGCGTGCCGCGGTTCTCAAGGCCTCGCAGAAAAACGGTCAGCCCCTGCCGTTCGCCGCCCAGGTGTTCAATGAGCAAGGCCTTGAAGTCGGCGTGGTTGGCCAAGCCAGCAAGGCGTTTGTCCGGGGTATCGCCGACAGCGGCGTGCTTTTGGTCAAGTGGAGCGAGGCGGCCGACGGCCAGTGCCACATCAACTATCAAATGCCACCGACGATCAAGGGCGAGCGTCAAGTCGACACAGATTTGCTGCAAGGGCAGTGCGTGGCAGTGACGGCGCCGGCCACGCGTGCGTTGAGCGGATTGTGAACATGTCGGGTTTATTCAGCGTTCAAGGACATTCCGGGAGATATGGAAAATGTTGACTCGTTTTTGTTGTGCGATGTTTATGAGGTTATTCAAACAAATAACGCGGCCCAACGGGCGCAAAAGGCCGGGTGACGTGACGGTGCGCCTGTCGTCCAGTCTTTTGTTGCTCAGTGGTGCACTGCTGTCCAGTGCAGTTTATGGGAGAGCGGAGTGCACACGTGCAGAAGAAATCACGGTGTCCATACCGGCGACGATCAACATCCCCGCGGACGCGAAGGCGGGCGACATCATTGGAGACCCTGCGGGATACAGTTACGGCCCCATCAATGCAATAAGGTGCACAGGATATGATGATTGGCTTATTCGCAACTCCCGCTACCGGCAGAATCTCTTTGATTCAGGAAAGACCCTAGCCCACTCAGGGCTGACAATGCCAATTACCTCCAGTGGAGTACCCGGTGTTGGTTTCGCGGTAAAGGCCGCGGACCCTAACGGCAGCTACCGTGCCATTGGCCCATCCCTGAACCTGCCATTACATACAACGGCTGACAGGCTTGCAGTATGGGGATTTAAGGCCGTTGTTTACCTGGTACTCACAGGTCCGACCACCGGCGGGACGTACGACGGGGGCTTTTTTGCGTTTTTTTCTCTGGATGAGTCGACCGCCGGATCTCACATTACGAAGCTCCCAAAGATAGTGTTCAACGCGCCCCGTAAGCCTACCTGTAGTGTCACTACGCCTTCGGTATCAATGTCGCTGGGGCAAGTGGCGATCAGCGCGTTCAAAGGGACCGGCAGTCATGCCGGCAGCACCACTGAAAACATCAGCCTCAATTGTGCGGGAGGGGATGGCAGTTCGCTCGATGTATTCGTCACTCTAACCGACCAGACTCAACCGGCTAACCGTACGGATGTATTGTCACTCACCTCTGCTTCCACGGCTCGCGGCGTCGCCTTGCAACTGTTGCGCGGGACCACGCTCATACGCTATGGCGCCGACTCCTCAAGCATCGGCAATGCCAATCAATGGCAGGCAGGCTCAACGGGTAACGGCACGTTCCAAATCCCGCTGACCGCGCGTTACATCCAGACCGCACCCACTATCGAGCCAGGCACCGCGAGCGGGGTGGCAACTTTCACCATGGCTTATCGCTGATGGCCGTGATTTTACGATCGAGGGCACTTGCCCTCAGCCTGGTGCTGCTGGTGTTTTCGAATGCCGTTCGAGCGGAGATCGTGATCGACCGTACTCGTATCGTCTATCCTGCGGGGGCTCGTGAGGTGACGGTCAACCTGAAAAACGAGGCGGCGGGACCACGGTTGGTACAAGCGTGGATTGATGAAGGCGATGCTCAGGTGGCCGCTGAAATCAGCGATGTGCCCTTCAGCCTGACGCCTCCCATCGCACGTATGGAGGCCGGGCAAGGCAAGGCGCTGCGTTTGGCGTTCGATCAACGCGAGGGGAAGGCACTTGCGTCGGACCGGGAGTCGGTGTTTTGGCTCAATGTGCTCGGCGTGCCACCTAAACCCGACGGTGCGGGGAATTCGGTTCAGTTGGCCTTTCGTACCCGCATCAAACTTTTTCTGCGTCCGCAGGCACTATCCTCGCCTGCGAAGGCCCCGGGAGGCTTGAAGTGGCGACGGTTGGAGGGGCCGTCATTACGGGCTGAGGTGCACAACCCCAGTGCCTATTACATTACGCTGTCCAGCGTTGTGGCGACCGCTGATGGCACCGAATACAGTAGTGACGACCCGCCTATGCTCGCTCCGTATTCAACGGTGGTCATGCCCTTGACCGCCAGCGGGAATGCTCCGCAGCCCAAGCCAGGGATAGGTTTCACCGTCCTTGACGATAACGGTGCAACGCAAACCCATCACGCCGATTGGGCGCCCGACAAGTAATCCATCCTTGTCGCTAGCTGTATGAACGCCAGGGTGGCCGGAGACGATTGGCGTTGATCCAGTACGGCCAGCCCCACCTGGCGCTTGACGGCAGGTGCCAGTGGTTTTTTCAAATAACCTGGTTCGTTCGTCTGCGGCAGTGACAACTCGGCAACGATGGTCACACCATCGCCGCGCCGCACAGTGTCCAGCGTGCTCAGCAACTGCGAGCAGCGGTAGCGGATATCCGGTTTGAGCCCGGCCCCGAGGAACAGCCGCGAGACCAGCTCGGCAGACCCGGCCTGGGTCAGGATAAACGGGGTGTTGCATAGCTGCTTCAAACTGATCCAGGGTTGATGGGCTGAAGGATGGTTCACGGGCAGAAGGGCCACCAGTTGGTCCTCGACCAACGGGAACGTATCGAAGCGCTCCTCGGGCAGCACCACGAACGCTACATCGATGCGCCGCTCTTCCAGCCACTGCATTACCTGCCGATCCGGCCCTTCATCGACATGCACCTCAATACCCGGGTGCAACTGGCCAAAGCGCTGCAGAATCCTGGGCAACAATCGAATCGACGAAGTGGGCCCGAAAGAGCCGATGCGCAACGTCCCGCGCTTCATCCCGCGGGCATCGGCGGCTTCCTGTTGCAGCGTATTGGCCAACCCGAGCATGGCCCGGGCGCGCAACAGCAGCTGTTGGCCGATATCACTGAGTTCCACCTGGGACTGATGGCGGCGGATCAATTCCACACCCAATTCCTGCTCGAGGGATTTGATTGCGTGGGACACCGCCGACTGGCTGATGCCCAGGCGATTGGCGGCGCTGGTGAAGCCTTGCAGCTCGGCCACCAGTGAAAAGATTTCAAGCTGGGTAAGGGTCATGAGTATTTACTCATTTTACGATGACAAGGGATTAGCCAAACAATAAGCCATTCCTGTGTTTCCTGAGTAGAAATCTGATGACCCCGACCTCTGACCGTCTCACCTATCTGAAGCTGGCGGCCGTGACCATGATCTGGGGCGGCACCTTCGTTGCCGGGCGCTATCTGGCCGCAGGCCTGGACCCGCTGCTGGCAGCGACCGTGCGCTTTGTGCTGGCCAGCCTGGCGTTGCTGGTGTTCCTGGGCGTGGCGCGTATTCGTCTGGTGCGCCCGACCATCGTGCAGTGGGTGCAATTAAGCGTGCTGGGTTTTTTCGGGATCTTTTTCTACAACCTGTGCTTTTTCTACGGGCTGCATTACATCAATGCGTCGAGGGCATCGCTGATTGTGGCGTTGAACCCGGCGGTGATTGGCCTGGCGTCGTGGCTGCTGTTCAAGGAGCGTTTAGGGCCGCTCAAACTGCTGGGTATCGCGCTGTGCCTGGGCGGCGCGGGGCTGGTAATTGTCAGCCGTAACCCACAGCTGTTGCAGGGCGCGGCGGATGCCTGGATCGGTGACCTGCTGATTTTTGGCTGTGTGGTGGGGTGGGGCGTGTACTCGCTGTTCTCCCGCGGCCTCAACCAACACCTCGGGCCGTTGCAAACCGTGACTTGGTCGATCCTGCTGGGCACGCTGATGCTGACGATCACCACGCTGGCGACGGGCCGGTTGACGGTGGCCGCACTGAGCGCCATCGATCTGCCCCAACTGACGAGTTTGTTGTACCTCGGCGTGCTGGGCTCGGCGCTGGCCTATATCGGCTATTACGATGGCCTGCGCCGTATCGGCGCCACCCGCGCGGGCGTTTTCATCGCCCTCAATCCGGTGACGGCGGTCATCTGCGGCGCTTTGCTGCTCGGTGAGCAACTGACCACGCCGATGCTGATGGGCGCAGCCGTGATCCTGCTGGGCATCTACCTGTGCAACAAACCCCTTGCGCGGGCGAGGGCAATGGGGATTTGATAAGAGTACGGACAAATCTGTTTACGCTGTGTAGAATCGATTTACGCATACAAGAATAAGGACTTGCGCTAACGCAAGCCTCGCCCGTAAGAGACTGATGTAACCATGAAGCTACTCGGGTCCCCCCTCATCTTTGGTGACTTCCTCGCCCGCAGCGTGCGGGGTATCTCCTGTGCGCCTCCTTCCCACCTCATCCTTGCTGGCAACTAACGACATCCGTTAATGACAAGAATGATGAGGCACCGAAAATGACAGACCTGTACGAAAACCCAATGGGCCTGATGGGCTTTGAGTTCATCGAATTCGCATCGCCAACCCCGGGCATTCTGGAGCCGATCTTCGAGATCATGGGCTTCACCAAGGTCGCGACCCACCGCTCCAAGAACGTGCACCTGTTCCGTCAGGGCGAGATCAACCTGATCCTCAACAACGAACCCAACAGCATTGCTTCCTACTTTGCGGCCGAGCACGGCCCGTCGGTGTGCGGCATGGCGTTTCGCGTCAAGGATTCGCAACAGGCCTACAACCGGGCGCTGGAACTGGGCGCCCAGCCCATCCATATCGAAACCGGCCCGATGGAACTGAACCTGCCGGCGATCAAGGGTATCGGTGGTGCGCCGCTGTACCTGATCGACCGCTTCGGCGAGGGCAGCTCGATCTATGACATCGACTTCGTCTACCTCGAAGGCGTCGAGCGCAACCCGGTGGGTGCCGGCCTGAAGGTCATCGATCACCTGACCCACAACGTGTACCGCGGGCGCATGGCCTACTGGGCGAACTTCTACGAGAAGCTGTTCAACTTCCGTGAAGCTCGCTACTTCGACATCAAGGGCGAATACACCGGCCTGACCTCCAAGGCCATGAGCGCCCCGGACGGCATGATTCGCATCCCGCTGAACGAAGAATCGTCCAAGGGCGCCGGGCAGATCGAAGAGTTCCTGATGCAGTTCAATGGCGAGGGCATCCAGCACGTGGCGTTCCTCACCGATGACCTGGTCAAGACCTGGGACGCGCTGAAGAAAATCGGCATGCGCTTCATGACCGCGCCACCGGATACCTACTACGAAATGCTCGAAGGCCGCCTGCCGAACCACGGCGAACCGGTGGACCAGCTGCAAGCGCGGGGCATCCTGCTGGACGGTTCGTCAGTGGCGGGCGACAAGCGCCTGCTGCTGCAGATCTTCTCGGAAACCCTGATGGGCCCGGTGTTCTTCGAGTTCATCCAGCGCAAGGGCGACGACGGCTTCGGCGAGGGTAACTTCAAGGCACTGTTCGAATCCATCGAGCGTGACCAGGTACGTCGTGGTGTGCTCACCGCTGACTGATCCTGCTTTCTGTAGGAGCGAGCTTGCTCGCGAAGAACGTTAACGAAAACGCGTACATTCTGGATGAACGCGTTGCTCTCAGGTTTTTCGCGAGCAAGCTCGCTCCTACAGGTTCACATCAGGCCTTGCGCTGGCGAACCAGGTGCTTGAAACCTTCAAACACCAGCACCATCACCGCCAGCCAGATCGGGATATACGTCAGCCATTCGCCGGCCTTGATGCTTTCCCCCAGCAGCAATGCCACGCCGAGCAACAGCACCGGCTCCACATAACTGAGCAGCCCGAACAGGCTGAACGCCAACAAGCGACTGGCGACGATGTAGCACACCAGCGCCGAAGCACTGATCAAACCCAGCATCGGGATCAGGGCGTACAAACCCTTGTGGGCGTCGAGCACGGCGAAACCCTGCTCGCCGCTTTGTACAAACCACAACGCCACCGGCAACATCAGCGCCATATCGAGCCACAGCCCGCCGAGGTGGTCGGTCTTCAGGCGTTTGCGCACGATGAAGTAGATCGGGTAACCGATGATCACCACCAGCGTGGCCCAAGAAAAACCGCCTACCTGATAAAGCTCGTTAAGCACGCCGCAGGCTGCAAAAAACACCGCGACCTTTTGCAGGCGCGACAACTGTTCGCCATACACCAGGCGTCCGGTGAGCACCATCGTCAACGGCAGCAGGAAATACCCCAGGGATACATCCAGGCTGCGCCCGTTGAGCGGTGCCCACATGAACAGCCACAACTGCACCCCCAGCAAGGCCGAAGACAGCACCAGCCCGCCAATCAACGTGGGTTTGGCTGCGGCCAGACGCACCAACTCCCAGGCACGGCGCCACTCGCCACTGACGACCATGAACACGGTCATGCAAGGCACCGTCAGCAACATCCGCCAGCCGAAAATCTCCAGGCCGCTCAAGGGCGTGAGCAGCGACGTGAAGTAATACATTACGGCAAACAACACCGAGGCCAAGACCGATAACACAACACCTTTAGACACGCTGTCCTCGCGAAAACCGATTTATACAAAAGAGGGAAGATTTCAGGGAGGGAATATAGTGCTTTTAAGGTGAGATGTTTGCGCTGTTTTGGGGCAGTTTACGGGAGGATTTCTCGGATCCTCCCGTAAAGCGTGGTTATGGCCGGGCAATCCGCCCCGACACGAAGTGGCTCACGTCATTGAAACCCGGCGTCGAGGAATGCCCCGGAGTGACCAGCGAATCAATGAATGCCTCATCTTGCGCCGTGATCTTCACCTCCAGCGCGCCGGTGTAGGCATCCCACTGTGCCTTGGTGCGGGGCCCGACAATCGCCGAGCTGACCGCCGAGTTATTCAGCACCCAGGCAATCGCGAACTCGACAATCCCTACGCCGCGGCCCTGGGTGTACTGCTGGATCTGCTGGGCGATACGCAGGGACTCCACGCGCCATTCGGTTTCCAGGATGCGCTTGTCCTGGCGCCCGGCGCGGCTGCCGGCTTCAGGGGTCACGTCCGGCGCGTATTTGCCGCTGAGCACGCCACGGGCCAGCGGGCTGTAAGGCACCACGCCCAGGCCATACGCGGCGGCGGCGGTGATCTGCTCCACCTCGGCCTGGCGGTTGACGATGTTGTACAGCGGCTGGCTGATGATCGGCTTGTCTACCCCCAGGCGTTCGGCCACGCGGATCACTTCAGCGATACGCCAGCCGCGGTAGTTGGACAGGCCCCAATGGCGGATCTTGCCTTCGCGGATCAAGTCGCCAATCGCAGAAATCGTCACTTCCAGCGGCGTGTTGTGGTCTTCACGGTGCAGGTAGTAGATGTCCAGGTAATCGGTGTCGAGGCGCGTCAGGCTGGCTTCCAGCGCATTGAAAATCCGCTTGCGGTTCAAGCCGCTGCGGTTTGGCAGGCCATCCACTGGGCCGATGCCCACCTTGGAGGCCAGCACCCAATCCTGACGCTGGCGGGCGATGGCTTCACCGACGATTTCCTCGGAGCGCCCGCCGGTGTAGACGTCGGCGGTGTCGATAAAATTGATGCCTTGGTCCCAGGCCTTGTCGATGATGCGCAGCGAGTCCTCGGTGCTGGTCTGCTCGCCAAACATCATGCTGCCCAGGGTCAGTGCGCTGACCTTCAACCCGGACTGGCCCAGTGTGCGGTAAATCATCGTGAACACCTCAAAAGGGGGAGACAGTGCCTATCCAATACCAGAGAGCAAGGCTCTGGAACAAGCCCCGCGACGGTTATTGCGGTAATAGTTCGGCGCAGCGCAGTTGCAGGAAACGATGCAGCACCTTGACCCGTTCCGACACTTGCAGCCGGTGCGGGCACATCAAATTGAATGGCGTCGGCTCGCCTTGCCAGTCGGTGAGCAACGGCACCAGGCGCCCGGCCTTGATATCGCGGGCCACATCCAGCCGTGCTTTATAGGCAATGCCATGCCCGGCCAGCGCCCAGCGCCGCACGATCTCGCCGTCATCGCTCAGGTAGTCGCCGCTCACCTCGACTTCCTGGAGCACGGAGCCCTGGCGAAAATACCAGGTGTTGTTCGCCCGGCCCTGGCGCATGTAGCGCAGGGTGCTGTGTTGCGCCAGGTCCTGTGGGGAGCGGGGCGTACCGTGGCGTGCCAGGTAGTCTGGGCTGGCGCAGGCCACGCGCTGGTGATCGGGCACCACCGGCAGTGCCACCAGGCTGGAATCCCGGGGTACGCCGAAGCGCAGGGCGATGTCGACGGTTTCGCGGAACAGGTCGGCATTGCTGTCATTGAGCAACAATTGAAGGCGCACATTCGGGTGTTCGAGCTTGAACTCATCCAGCCAGCCCAGCAGCACATTGCGCCCGAAATCCGAGGGCGCCGCCAATTGCAGCAAACCACTCAAGCTCTGGCCCTGCTGCTTGATCGCCTGCTCGCCCTCCGACAATGCTTCCAGCGCCACGCGCACGCTGTCGAGGTAGCGCCGGCCTTCCTCGGTCAGGCGCATGCTGCGGGTGGAGCGCGCCAGCAGCCGGATACCCAGGCGGGTTTCCAAGCGCTTGAGGGCGATGCTCGCGGCTGCCGGGGTCAGGCTCAAGCTGCGGGCCGCCGCCGACAGGCTGCCTGTATCGGCGGTGCGCACGAAGACTTCAAGATCGAGGATTGAGCTCATCTGTAAAAATCCTTTAAAGATCTTGTCGTTTTACCGGGATTTTTCAATGATTGCCAAGCTGGGAAGATGAAAGCTCATTTTCCCAACCAGGTATTTCTTCATGATTTCTCCCCTCAACGGCAAAACCGTCATCGTCATCGGTGGCAGCAGCGGTATTGGTGCGGCCGTGGCCAAACAGGCTGTGGCACGCGGGGCTCACGTGGTGCTGGCCGGGCGACGCTTGTCTTCAGCCGTGGAGAACGGTGTGCGCAGCGAGCAGGTGGACGTGACCGACGCCGCCTCCTTGCAGCGCCTGTTTGAAACAGTGGGGCGTTTTGACCATCTGGTCTACACCGCCGGCCCTGCGGTACAGGCCAAGACCTTGATCGAGACCGACCTGAACCTGGCGCAAGACAACTACAACGTGAAGCTCTGGGGCTCGCTGCGGGCGATCCAGTCGGCGCTGCCGTTTCTCGACGAGCGCGGCAGCATTACCCTGACTTCGGGGCAATTGGGGCGCAAGACGGTGGCAGGGCAGTTCATCAAGACCGGGATCAATGCGGCGACTGAGGCGCTCGGCAAGCAACTGGCCAAGGAACTGGCGCCACGCAGGGTCAATGTTGTGAGCCCTGGGGTGATCGATACCGAGGCGTATTCTGGCTTGTCCGAGGAGCAGCGACTGGCGATGTTTGCCAAGGCGGGCGGGGCATTGCCGGTGGGGCGAGTGGGGCAGGCCGAAGAAGTGGCGGCCGGGTATGTGCTGGCGATGGAAAACGGGTTTGTCACTGGCAGCGTGATTGATGTCGACGGCGGCGGATTACTCTAAGCGCCGGTCAATCCAGACAGGTCCCGCTTTCATGCGGGACCTGCAAGGGTGAGCGATCAATAACGCGGCTGCGGAACCGGTTGCGGCGGGTAGTAATAGCCCGGAGGAGGCGGCGCCTGGTAGTAGACCGGCGGCGGTTGCTGGATGTACACCGGCTGCGGTTGCACGTAAACCGGTTGTTGCACGTAGACCGGAGGCTGGGAGTTGGCGACCACCGAACCCACTACCAGCCCGCCAACCACTGCGCCCAGCAGTGCCGGGCCACCCCAGCCCCAGCCTCCACGGTAACCACCGTGACCCCATCCATAGCCGTACCCACCACGGGCTTCTGCTTGCCCTGCGATGGCGAGGGTGGCAATAAGCACGATGGCTACTTTCATTTTTGAGAGTCGACTGATCATGACAAGTCCTCTACCTATGCATCGAACCGGTTTTAATCATATTCCCGGGCATACGTTTCAGACAGTGCTTTTTGAGGGGATTACGCGGCGCCAGAGTAAAGGTTAGGTAAGGTTTGTAGCCTTCTTGTTACTTGGCTTTGGTGCTGGAGTTAATACGAGGGACCGGCGGTGTTTTGACTATAAAACACCGGCGCCGCCGTGGATGTCGACAGCGCCGGTTTACCCTGATGTCAGGCCTTGAGTGTGCGCGTCATGCGCAACGCCAGCACGCTGCCCGCGACAATCACCGCCGCCAGCAAGTACAGCGCCAGGTCCGTAGACCCGGTGGCATCCTTCACAAACCCGACGATATACGGGCTGAGGAAACCCGCCATCTGGCCCATGGAGTTGATCAGCGCCAAACCACCGGCGGCAGCACCTGCGCTGAGCATCGCGGTGGGCACCGGCCAGAACATCGGCAAGCCGGTGAGGGCGCCCATGGTGGCGATGGTCAGGCCGAGGATTGCGATGGCCGGCGTGGTTGCAAAGTTGACCGCAATCACCAGCCCGATCGCGCCCATCAGCATCGGCACCACCAGGTGCCAGCGACGCTCCTTGCGCAAGTCGGCAGAGCGGCCCACCAGCAACATGAACACCGCCGCCAGCAGATACGGGATCGCACTCAACCAGCCAATCACCAGGTTATCGCTGAAGCCCATGTTCTTGATGATCGACGGCAGCCAGAAGTTGATGGCATACACGCCGCTCTGGATACAGAAGTAGATCAGGCCGAACGCCCAGATGGCCGGGTTCTTGAACACTGCCAGCAACGAGTCGCTGGTGGTCTTCGGCTTGTTGGCCAGGTCGGTCGCCTGGTCGGCTTCCAGTACCGCGCGCTCGTGGGGTGTGAGCCACTTGGCGTTGGCAAAGCTGTCGCTGAGCAGGAAGTAGGCGAGGGCGCCGAGGATCACCGTCGGGATGCCCTGCAGCAGGAACATCCACTGCCAGCCCGCGAGCCCGCCTTGGCCGGCGGCGAAGTGGTTGAGGATCCAGCCGGAGAACGGGCTGCCGAGCAAGCCGGACACCGGGATCGCCGACATGAACAGTGCCATGATCCGCCCTCGGCGGAAGGTCGGGAACCACTGCGAGAGGTACAGCACCACACCCGGGAAGAACCCGGCTTCAGCCGCGCCGGTCAGCAGGCGCAAGCCGTAGAAGTGGCTAGGCGTGGTGACGAACAGCAGGCAGGTGGACAAGGTGCCCCAGACGATCATCATCAGCGCAATCCAGCGCCGAGGACCAAATTTGGTCAACGCCAGGTTACTTGGCACGCCGCACAGCACATAGCCGATAAAGAAGATCCCGGCACCGAGGCCGTACACGGTCTCGCTGAATTTCAGGTCGTCGAGCATCTGCAACTTGGCAAAGCCGACGTTGACGCGGTCGAGGTAGTTGAACAGGTAGCAGATGAAAATGAAGGGGATCAGGCGCAGGGTGATGCGCTTGTATACGGCGTTTTTATCGTCATCGGTGGCCTGGGTGACAGCGGCGCTCTGTGACATGGCAGTCTCTCTTTATTATGATTTTTCGCGATGCGAGGGTAACGTTGATCGCCCAATGAGTCTCGGCCACCTCAAGGGGTGCTGTCTTTGTGCTCGCGCACAGTCAGGCGTCGTTTGCGCTGTGCCTATGAACAACCCACTTTCCAGGAATTTAGCCCCATGTTCGAGCTGGATCATGACCTGGCGCAGGATATCGTCAATCGCACCATGGCGATCCTGCCCTATAACGTCAACGTCATGGACAGCCAGGGCCTGATCCTCGGCAGCGGCGAACCCGAACGCATCAACACCCGCCATGAAGGCGCGCAGCTGGTGCTGGCGAATGTGCGGGTGGTGGAGATCGACAGCCAGACCGCCAAGCACCTCAAGGGCGTGCAACCCGGGATCAACCTGCCGTTGCTGCACGATCAGCGCCTGATCGGCGTGCTGGGCATTACCGGCGAACCGGAGTTGCTGCGCACCTATGCGCAACTGGTGCGCATGACTGCCGAGATGCTGGTGAGCCAGCGTCACCAGCAAGCCGAGCAGCAATGGCGCCGCCAACGCTGCGATGACCTGTTGGCATTGCTGCTGGCCGAGACCGGCGATTCACCGCGCCTGGTGGACGAAGCGCAGCAGTTGGGCCTCAAGCCGCAGCTGGCGCGTACGCCGTACCTGTTTGAATTGGGCAGCGGCCAGTCGGCCGAGGCCTTGAGCACCTGGCTGACCTCGCGCTACCCCGACAGTTGGTGCGTCAGCTCCGCGCAGTTTTCCCTGCTGTGGTGCAGGCCCGCCTCGGTGCAAGTCGACAACCCGCGCCTGCTGGAAAAACTCGACGGCCTGGGCTGGAACGTCCTGCGGGTCGCCGTCGGCGGGCAAGCGGATGGCCTGGCCGGGCTGCGCCGTTGTTACCGACGCGTCGGCGATCTGCTCGCCTATGGCCGCGATGTGCTGCCCGAATCACGTTTGCTGACCCTTACCCGCTACCGACTGCCGGTGATGCTCTGGCGCCACCGCAACGACGACGCCCTCGACGAACTCCTCAACCCGCTGCGCAAGGTACTGGCCAAGGACAGCAACGGCCAGTTGCTGGCGACCCTGCGCAGTTGGTGTGATCACGACGGCCAAAGCCAGGCCTGCGCCGATGCCCTGGGTATCCACCGCAACAGCCTGCGCTATCGCATGGAGCGCATCGCCGAGCTGAGTGGCGTCGACCCGCTGACGCTCGACGGCATGCTCGCGTTGTACCTCGGCGTACAGCTCTTGCCCCAGGCTTTGTCGAAATGAACAACAAACCCCAGCCACTCTTGTGCAATGGACCGGCGTTATTGCCGGTGCCAACTGGCAGCATGGGCGTTATAAAAACCGGAGAAAGCCCATGAAAATCATCATCGCCCCTGACTCGTTCAAGGACAGCCTGAGTGCTGAAGGCGTGGCGAATGCCATTGCCGAGGGGTTGGCCACGGTGTGGCCCGACGCCGAGCTGATCAAGTGCCCGATGGCGGACGGTGGTGAGGGTACGGTGGAGTCGGTACTCGCCGCCTGCCAGGGCGAGCTGCGTACCACCAACGTGCAAGGGCCGTTGGGCGCCGGCGTTGATGCGCATTGGGGCTGGTTGGCCGAGAGCCACACCGCAATCATCGAAATGGCCGAGGCCAGCGGGCTGCAATTGGTGCCGCCGGGCAAACGCGATGCCTGTTCCAGCAGCACGTTTGGCACTGGCGAGCTGATCCGCGCGGCACTGGATGCCGGCGCCCGGCGCATCATCCTGGCGATTGGCGGCAGCGCCACCAACGACGGCGGCGCCGGCGCGATGCTGGCCCTCGGTGTGCAATTGTTTGATGCCGAAGGTGCCGCATTGCCCTTGGGCGGCCTGGCACTGGCCAAACTGTCGCGCATCAGCCTGGATCAACTGGACCCACGCCTGGCCGAGGTGCGCTTCGAAATCGCTGCCGACGTGAACAACCCGCTGTGCGGCCCCCACGGTGCCTCGGCGATTTTCGGCCCGCAAAAAGGGGCGAATCCCCGGCAAGTCGAACAACTGGATGCCGCTCTCGGCCATTTCGCCGATCACTGCGCCAAGGTATTGCCCAAGGATGTACGTGACGAGCCCGGCAGCGGCGCTGCCGGTGGCTTGGGTTTTGCCGCCAAGGCGTTCCTTGGCGCGCAATTTCGTGCGGGTGTGGAAGTGGTGGCCGAGCTGGTGGGCCTTGAACACGCCGTGCGCGGCGCCGACCTGGTGATCACCGGCGAAGGCCGTTTCGACGCCCAGACCCTGCGGGGCAAAACCCCGTTTGGCGTGGCGCGGATCGCCAAACAGCACAACGTGCCGGTGATCGTGATCGCCGGCACGTTGGGTGAGGGTTATGAGCAGATGTACGCCCATGGCGTGGATGCCGCATTCGCCTTGCCGTCCGGCCCGACTACCCTGGAGCAGGCCTGCAGCGAGGCGCCGCGCCTGTTGCGCGAGCGCGCCTCGGACATCGCCCGGCTCTGGCGTGTGTCGGCCCCGGCGGTCTAAGCCTCAAAGCCCTGCGCCAGTCGGTCGATCCACTGGCGCTGAAACCCCAGCAGTACGTCCTTGGGCTGCTGCAACTGGACGAACTCCAGCATCGGGTCTTCCACCGCCGTGCGCACGCCGGCCAATTCCTCCAGCGCCGCCAGCCCGCAAAACGGCACATAGGCCTCGCTGTATCCACCTTCATGCACCAGCACCAGGCGCCCCTGGCACAGCCGCTCGGCGGCCTGGCGCACCGCGCGGGTCATCAGGCGGAACGACTCGCTGTGCAGCAGCATTCGCGCCAGCGGGTCGACGGCGTTGGCGTCGTAGCCGCAGGCGACGATGATCAGTTCGGGCTCGAAACGCTCCATGGCCGGCACCACGATGCGCTCCATCGCGTGCAGATACGCTTCGTGGCCGCCGCCCGGCGGCAACGGGATATTGATATTCGCGCCCAGGCCGTCGCCACGGCCACGGTCCTGTTCACCGCTGTAGCCCGGCGGATAGCAGCCGTCCTGGTGCAGGGAGATCGTCAACACATCGCCGCGTGCTTCGAAGATGGATTGGGTACCGTTGCCATGGTGCACATCCCAGTCGATCACGGCGACTTTGCCCAATCCGCGACGGGCCTTGGCGGCCTCGATGGCGATGGCGATATTGGCCAGGAAGCAAAAGCCCATGGCACCGTCCGCCAGGCAGTGATGCCCCGGTGGCCGCGACAGTGAGTAGGCATTCTCGACCTGTCCGCTCAACACCGCGTCCACCGCCGCGATGGCCAGCCCCGCGGAGAGTCGGGCGATCTCGTAGCTGCCCGGGCCGATCGGTGCCTGTGGGCCCAGCTCGCCACCGCCGGCATCGCTTAAGGCCTTGAAGCGTTGCAGGTAGTCGGCACCGTGCACCCGTCGCAAGTCCTCGTCAGTGGCCGGAACTGCGCTGTGCTGTTGCAGGTGACGGCTCAGCCCGGACACGTCCAGCAGGCTTTTCAAGCGCCGCTTGGTCTCCGGCGACTCGGCATGCCCGCTGCCGGCAGGCGGCTGCACCCAACCGCCCACCGGCAAGGTCAGGGCATGGGCGCCGGCGCTGTGCCAGAGGCTTAGTTCATCAAAGAAAAACGCGGTGGTTCGGTTCATCAGAGTCTCCAGTTCAGCGGGTTAAAACAGCGTCAGGCGTGGCGCGGCTGCCGAGCATCAGCGCCAGGGACAACAGGGTGACGGCGGCGCCGCCCACCAGCAGCGAGGCAAACCCGCCGCTGGCTTCGATCAGCCGCCCGGCAATGGCCGGCCCGATGGCCAGGCCCGCACCGATCACCAGGTTGGAGGTGTTCATCAGCTTGCCGCTGCGGTCGAGGTCGGCCAGGCAGGCGAGAATCAGCGGCAGGATGAAGGTCCAGGTGAACTTGAACAGCAGCGCTGCCAGGGCAAAGCGCAGCAGTGTTGGCGTACCGCTCAGCAACAGCACCGCACCGGCCATCAGGGCGTAGCCCACCAGCAACAGCAGCAGGCGTGGCAGGCGCGTACCGATCAGCGAGGCACAGCCGGCGCCGACGATACCCATCACGGTGGCCAGGGCCAGCACTTCACCGCTGTGTTGCGCGGAGATTGCAGCGCTACTGCTGATGGCGCCGATAAAGGTCCAGACGCCGCCGAGGCTGATGTAGAAAGCCAGGATCCCGGCGATGCCCAGCGCAGCCTTCATCCGGGAGCCAGGTATCGGCGCCGCATCGGTTTGCTGGCGCGGCGGGCTGCCGGGTGGGAAGCACCGGGCGAGTGGCAACAGCAGCGTCATCAGTCCCGCAAGAATCAGGTAGCAGGCGCCGAGGCCATAGCGCGCAAACAGTCCGGGCAGCACGCCGAGGCCGACGGCTCCGACCACCAGTTGCCCCATCACCCACAAGCCGTAGACCCGGCTCGGATCGGCAGTGGCGGCCGCGCTGGCCAGGCAGATGATCATCAACGAACCGCCCGCCAAGGCACTCATAAAGCGCAAGGCAAGCAAGGTGGCGTAGGTGTCGGCGAGCATCGACAACAGGTTGGCGGCAATGAATGCCAAGGCGGCGACCAGGGCTGCCAGGCGCCAGTCCACCCGTTTCAGCCACCAGAAGGCGGGCAGGGTGGCCAGGCTCATCGCCCCCAGCTCGGTGGAGAACAGGTCGCCGATGTGGGACGGGCTCAACTGCCATTGGCTGGCCAGTTGCGCGGCCACCGCCGGTGCGGTCATCAGGATGGTCGGGGTGATGGCGGCGAACAGGATGATCGCCGCCAGCAACGGCCAGGACCGCGCCGAAAGGCCGGCGGTTGCAGCGTGGGTCTGAGTGTTCATGGGCAAGCTCCGGGAAAGTGATTCAGAACACATGGACCAGCCGCAACAGGGCGTCGGTGCCTGCGTAGCCGTTGGATGCCGCGACGTTTTGCGAAAGGCTGAACATCACTTGGTTCTGCCGGTCGAGCCAATGCCCTACCTCGAAACCCACCTGGGTGTAGCGCTTGTGGGTGTCGTCGATGCGCTGGTCGTTGATGCGCAGCTCGCCGCCATCGGCGTGGATCAAACGCAGGGCGCCGTAGGTGGCCGGGCTGAAGTCGTAGGAGGCGAAGGCTTGCAGGCGGTACAGCGGGTCTTGCTTGAGGTCGCTGCCGAAATAGTCGTCATTGGTGGCGTACAACTGGGCTTCGAGGTTGGCTTCCAGCACCCATTTCTCACCAATGCCCTGGGTGTAGTTGTAAACGAAAGTCGCGCCCCAGCGATTGGCCCCGGGGGACACGTCGGGGTTTTTGCTGTGGTACTCGCCCACCGGCACGGTGATCAGGCTCAACAGCCCGCTGTAGGTGCGTGCGGCCGGGTCGTTGATGAAAAACAGCGTGCCGCCGACCTGCGGGTCACCAAAGCCGCTCTCGCCGGTGTGCTGGCTGGCGCCGGGCAAGCGTGCGTTGATGTCGGCGAAGGGCAGGATAAATTGCGGGGTGCACAGCGTGCCGCAGACGTCAGTGAAAAACACTTGGCGGTACGCCACGGCGTTGACCTTCAAGTCGGCCTTGCCGGTGGTGTCGGCCGGGCCGTGGAAATCATCGTAGCGCGTGGCCGGCAAGTACAGCACGCCGAGGCTGGTGCCGGACGGCGCGCCGAAAAAGTCCCGGGCGTTGAGGTCGGCGGCCTGGCTGTCGAGGCTCAGCAGGGTGCCGCCCAGCAGCATGGCCAGGTGACGCAAGGTGGAGTGATTCATCGCAAGGCATCTCTTATGGAATGTGATGGATGGCAGCGGAAAATGGGCAAAGGGCGCCCGTGGCCGTCAAAACGACAGCGCAAAAAAGCAGCGAATTAAGGGGTGAGGTCAGTCGGGCGGGGCGTGCAGCAAGTGCGCGATGCGCGCCTTGTCCTTGACCCCGAGCTTGCTGTAGATGGCGCGGATGTGATGGCGCACGGTGTTCGGCGACAAGCCCAGGTCGCGGGCGACTTCCTTGTAGGTCTTGCCTTCGCCAAAGCCCTGGGCCACGTCGTTCTCTCTGGGACTGAGCTGGGGCAGGGCGCGGTTGAGGCGCGCGGCCAACAGAAACTGATCGCCCACGGCCGAGGCTTCGATATGGATGTGCTTGCCCTCATGCCCGCGCTGACTCAACGGCACCGGCAGGGCGGGGCCGCTCCATTGCGGCCACTCACTGAGCAGCAGGTCGACAAACCCGCGTTCGGCACACTGCAACACCCCGCGCTGGTCGCAGACTGCCAGGGCCAGATTGCGCGGGCTGGTAAGGGTTTCGCGCATGGCCACCAGGGTGCGGATCTGGTTCGCCGAGACGGCCGCCACCAGGTGCAGCATCAGGTTGTTCAGCAGTTGGCAGTCGTCCTGGTTGAACCGTGGCGCGCCGGGCTTGCGGTACAGGCTCAAGTGGTCACTGAGGCGGGTTTGCGGGTCGACGTGAATCACACACAACAACTCGCCAATGTCATAGCGCTGCCCCAACCAGTTCTGGCCCGGGCCGTTGGCGGGGTCGAGCATGTCGACAATCACCGCCTGGCCGGGCGCCTCGTGCACCAGCCCGACCGTCACGTCCACATGGCGGATCGACTGCCAGTCGGCCAGATACGTGTGCGGTAGGTGATGCAGGTAGCTGCTGTGTTCTTCCGGCAGGCCATCGATGATCGCGGCGCGGCCCCACCAGGCGCTGTCGAAGGGCAGCAGTTGGCTGATGCGCGTCAGGGCATGGCCATGAAACTGTTCGATGTCCTGATGTTGGGCCAGGCGTTGCAGATCAAGCGTCAGGGTGCTGAAAGCCTGTAACAGGCCGGGGGGATCAAGATGGCTCATGGGCGTTCCTCTGTGGGACTTTTTTATTGTTCTAGTCACAGGGTTTGAAGGCCGAAACGGGGCAGGGCCTGGGTGAAGTATCGGCGCTGCGGGAGCCGATCGCTATCCTACAGATGCACGATGTGCGGCAGGATTTGTGCTCGCCAAAAAACCGCTGTGCCGCCTACACTGGTCGGCCACGTGTTTTTCAAAGGACGAAACACCATGCACACACCTGAACCCAAGATCGTTATCACGCGCTTCACCGAGACCCACCTTGAAGGCGTCACTGCGCTCTACAACGACCCGGCTGTGTGCCGTCAGGTGCTGCAAATGCCTTTCCAGTCGGCCGAGGCATGGCGCAAACGCCTGGTGCAGGACAACGAACGGCGGCTACAACTGGTGGCGGTGCATGCCGGTGAGGTCATCGGCCAACTCGGCCTTGAACAGTATTTGCGCGTACGCCAAAGCCACGTCGGTTCGTTCGGCATGGGCGTGGCCACCGCCTGGCAGGGCAAGGGCGTGGGCTCCCGGTTACTGGGCGCCGCGCTGGAGGTGGCGGATAACTGGATGAACCTGCACCGGGTGGAACTGACGGTGTACGCCGACAACGAAGCCGCCCACCGCCTGTACCACAAGTTCGGCTTCGAGACCGAAGGCCGGCTGCGGGATTACGCCGTGCGTGACGGCGCATTCGTCGACACCCTGACCATGGCGCGTATCCGCAAGCCTGCCTAGTCGTCCTGCAACGCAAACGCCACCGCAGCCTGCGCATGCAGCTCGGTGGTGTCCAGCAGTGGCAGGTCACTGTGCTGCGGTTTGATCAACAGGCTGATTTCTGTGCAACCGAGGATGATGGCCTGGGCACCACGTGCCGCCAGGGACTCGATCACCCGTTGATACACCTCGCGCGATGCGTCGCTGATCACCCCGACACACAACTCCTCATAGATGATCCGGTGCACGGCCTGGCGCTCGTCCGCGTCGGGCACCAGCACGGTCAAGCCCTGGGCCGCCAGGCGTGACTTGAGAAACTCCTGTTCCATGGTAAACGCGGTGCCCAGCAGCCCGACGGTGAGGGTGCCGGCCTCTACCGCCGCCGCGCCGGCCGCGTCTGCAATATGCAGAAACGGTACGGACACCGCCGCTTCGATGCGCGGCGCCACCAGGTGCATGGTGTTGGTACACAGCACGATGCATTCGGCGCCACCGGCTTGCAGGCGGCGGGCGGCGTCTTCGAGGATCAATGCCGCGTCGTCCCAGCGCCCGGCGTGCTGGGCCTGCTCCACCGGGCCGAAGTCGACGCTGTACATCAACAGTTGCGCCGAGCGCAGTGGCCCCAGCTGGTCGCGCACGCTCTGGTTGATGATGCGGTAATACTCGGCGCTGGACTCCCAGCTCATGCCGCCGATAAGGCCGATGGTGCGCATGTGATGCTCCTGAAATGGACGGGCGAGGGCACCACATTACCCAAGCTCTGCGCTTTAGTCATACGCCGGTGTGCGGCATCTGCCATGATCAAGGTTCGCAACATGGGTCACCCAAGGAACACGGCAATGGACGATGTACAACAACTGGGCGAGATGCTGCGTCATTACGCCGACAGCGAAGCCCACAAGAAGCAGCAGTTCGAAGTGCAATCGGCCCATTGGGCACAGAAGATCAGCGAGTTGTTCGGCCAGATCGAGCAATGGCTTGCGCCTGTGAAAACCGTCGGTTTGCTGGAGGTGCAGCGCGAAGCGTACGTGGCTTCCGGCCCCAGCGTGCCGGTGGAGACCTCCACCTTCAAGACCGAGAAACTGACCATCCATATCGCCGGCAAACCGGTTGAGTTCGTGCCGGACGTGATGGGCGCCGGTGGCTTGATTTCGCTGTCGGTGATGGGCTTGACCGCCGCCCGCTACGGCAGCATTTCCCTGGTGCTGCTGCCGGGCAAAAACGACTGGTTGTGGAAGAAAACCAATGGTTTGAAAGACCCGGACACCTTTGGCTTCGATGCCAACTTCCTGGCCTTGCAGTTGCAGAGCCTGATTCCCCGCGAACGCGGCTGAGTCATGGCTTCTGTGGGAGCTGGCTTGCCTGCGATAGCATCACCGCGGTGTTTCATTAGCACCGAGTGGCCCGCATCGCAGGCAAGCCAGCTCCCACATTGATCGTATTCCTTTCTCAGATATCGACATTGCCCCAACCCGGCTTTGCCTCTTCGGGCGCCACCGCGTTGACCCGCTTGCCCGTCGCCAACTCCACCCGCCGCGCCACCTCCGGGTCATCGGCAAACGGAATCAGGCTGGCCTCATCCAGGCTCTCCCTCGACTCACCCCGCAGGCAATACTCCACCGCGCCATACAGGCCGATCACCGCCGCCAGGTTCAAGGCTATCTCCCACATCAGGCGATCTGCGCTTCAAGCTGCGCCACCTTCAAATCCGCCACCCGCACCGTGCGCCAGGTGTTGTAGGCCATCAGCAGCATGCCGCTGAGGAAGAACACCCCGCCGACAAACCGCACCACAAACCCCGGATGGCTGGCCTGCAAGGCTTCCACAAAGGAATAGGTAAGGGTGCCGTCGTCGTTCACCGCCCGCCACATCAAACCCTGGGTGATGCCGTTGACCCACATCGAGGCGATGTACAGCACCGTGCCAATGGTCGCCAGCCAGAAGTGCATATTGATCAGCCCCACACTGTGCATCTGCGCGCGCCCGAACACTTTCGGGATCATGTGGTACAGCGAACCAAAGGTGATCATTGCCACCCAGCCCAGGGCGCCAGCGTGGACGTGGCCGATGGTCCAGTCGGTGTAGTGGGACAGGGCGTTGACGGTCTTGATCGCCATCATCGGCCCTTCAAACGTGGACATCCCATAGAACGCCAGCGACAGCACCAGGAAGCGCAGGATCGGGTCGGTGCGCAATTTATGCCAGGCCCCCGAGAGCGTCATCATGCCGTTGATCATCCCGCCCCAGCTGGGCGCCAGCAGAATCAGCGACATCGCCATGCCCAGCGACTGTGCCCAGTCCGGCAGCGCGGTGTAGTGCAAGTGGTGCGGGCCGGCCCAGATGTACAGGGTGATCAACGCCCAGAAGTGCACGATGGACAGGCGATAGGAATACACCGGCCGCCCGACTTGCTTTGGCACGAAGTAGTACATCATCCCCAGAAAACCCGTGGTCAGGAAGAAACCTACGGCGTTGTGCCCGTACCACCACTGCACCATGGCGTCGGTGGCGCCGGAATACACCGGGTAGGACTTGAACCAGTCCACCGGGATCGACAGGTGATTGACCACGTGCAGCATGGCGATCACCACGATAAACGCACCAAAGAACCAGTTGCCGACGTAGATATGCTGGGTCTTGCGCTGCACCACGGTGGTGAAGAACACGATGGCATAGGCGACCCACACCACGGTCATCCACACGGCGCCGCTGAACTCGATCTCGGCGTATTCCTTGGTGGTGGTGTAGCCCAGCGGCAGGCTGACCAACATGATCACGATCACCGACTGCCAGCCCCAAAAGGTAAAGGCCGCGAGCTTGTCCGAGTACAGCCGTACCTGGCAGGTGCGCTGTACTGCGTAGTAGCTGGCGGCGAATTGCGCGCTGCCGGCAAAGCCGAAGATCACCAGGCTTGTGTGCAGCGGGCGCAGGCGCCCGAAGGTGGTCCACGGCAGGTCGAGGTTCATCTCGGGCCAGACCAGTTGCGAGGCGATCCACACGCCCATGGCCATGCCGACCACGCCCCAAACGATGGTTGCAATGACGAATTGACGCACGACCTTGTAGTTGTAGGCCTGTGCGGTTGATGCTGGTTGCATGCTTAGTCCTCCCACGGTTCCAAGTGGGCGGCACTGTAGGAAGGATGGGCGGAACAATACAGACTCAGACCCGGGTCATTAATACGGATCAGCCACTAACCTGCATTTTTCGCACGTTACCCCCGTCAATAAATCGTTTGTCCAACCCCCGCCCAATGACAAAACTGCAAGTCACTCGCAAAACAACAACGATTGGGCAAAAACCACATGCAAATCGAGCGCAACTTTTTCAACGGCCACTTCGCCGAACCTGCCAGCGCCACCCAAATCGCGGTCTACAACCCCGCGACCGAGGCCCAGGTAGGCCTGGTGTCCGCCGCCACCCCTGACGAAGCCATTGCCGCCGTCGACGCCGCCGCCACCGCACAGAAAACCTGGGGCAAACTCACCAGCATCCAGCGCGCCGAACACCTGCGGGCGTTCGCCGACGCCCTCGAAACCTGCGCTGAAAGCATAGGCAAGGCGCTGGCCAGCGAATCCGGCAAAAGCCTGGATGACGCCAGCAACGAAGCGCGCTACGCCGCACAGATCACCCGTTACCACGCCGAATGGGCACGTCGCATCGAAGGCGAGATCATTCCCAGCGACACCCCGGACGAAAACCTGTTCCTGCAACGCGAGCCGATTGGTGTCGTGGCGTGCCTGATCCCGTTCAACTACCCGGTCTACACCCTGCTGCGCAAAATCGCCCCG
Source organism: Pseudomonas yamanorum (assembly GCF_013386765.1). Classification (GTDB taxonomy): domain Bacteria; phylum Pseudomonadota; class Gammaproteobacteria; order Pseudomonadales; family Pseudomonadaceae; genus Aquipseudomonas; species Aquipseudomonas yamanorum_A. The sequence continues at coordinate 7,777 of NZ_JACARE010000033.1, read as the reverse complement.
GCGCTGATTGCCGGCAACACCGTGGTGGTGCGCCCGAGCAACAACACGCCGTTGTCCGCTTTCGAAATCGCCCGCGCGGTTGAGCAGTCGGGCATGCCGGCCGGCGTGATCAACATCCTGACCATGGACCACGCCACTGCGGCCGCCCTGTGCACCCACAAAGCCGTGGGCTTGATCACGCTGACAGGCAGCGTCAACGCCGGGCGCATCGTGCTGGATTACTGCAAGGCCAACATCGCCAAGCCGTCCCTGGAACTGGGCGGCAAGACCCCGGCGATCATCGAGGCCGACGCCGACCTGGAAAAGGCCGCCAGCGACATCATCGCGTCCAAGACCACCCACTGCGGCCAGCTGTGCACGGCGGTAGAGCGCGTGTACGTGCAGGAAAGCGTCTACGACCGATTCCTGGCGCTGCTCAAAGCGAAGATCAGCGCCGTCAAATTCGGTGACCGCGCCACTGACGCAGGCTTGATGGGCCCGCTGGTCAACGCCAGCTCCCGGCAGAATATTCACGCCATGGTCGAGCGCGCCATCGCCGACGGTGCTGTACTGGAAACTGGCGGCGTAGTCCCCGAAGGCCCCGGCCATTTCTACCCGCCGACCCTGCTCAGCGGCTGCCGCCAAGGCATGGAAATCATCCAGGAAGAAATCTTCGGCCCGGTGCTGCCGGTGCTCAAGTACCGCGACATCGACGAAGCCCTGGCCATGGCCAACGACCACCAGTTCGGCCTGTCGTCGGTGCTCTACACCGAGAACTACCGCACCGCCATGAAAGTCGCCAATGCCATTGAGGCCGGCGAGTTGTACGTCAATCGCACCCCGGCGGACCCTTACCAGGGCTTCCACGCCGGCTGGAAACGCTCAGGGCTGGGCGGCGATGACGGCAAGCACGGGATGCTTGAATTCACCCAGACCCGTTTGGTGGTCATGAAGTACTGATTCACCGACCACCGGCTTCACCTCAATAAAAACAATTATCGGGGCACCTGCACAGTGGGTGCCCGAGGTCTACAAGATGTCCAAGCCTGCACCCGTTGCCCAGGGTTTCGATGCCGTGTCCGCGGCCAAAAGCGACAAAGCCAGTCGCTACTTCCAATTGATGTTGCTGGTGCTGGCCGCCGGGGCGATCTACCCGATCCTCTACCTGCGCCAGGTCTACCAGACCACCATGCTCGAGGTGTTCCAGATCAACCACAGCCAGCTGGGTTATCTGTATTCGATGCTCGGTACGATCTTCCTCCTCAGCTATCTGCCCAGCGGCTGGTTGGCCGATCGCCTGCCGCCGCGCTTCCTGATCTTTTTCTCGCTGGTAGCCACCGGTGCCCTGGGCATCTGGTACTCCACCGTGCCGTCGATGACCGGCCTGATGATCATCTTCGGCTGCTGGGGCCTGACCACCGGCCTGACCTTCTGGGCCTCGGTGCTCAAGCGGGTGAAGATGATTGCCCATCACAGCGAGCAGGGCCGTTTCTTCGGCATCCTCGACGGTGGCCGTGGCCTGGTGGAAGCCTTGCTGGCAACCGTGGCCCTGGGGCTGTTCGCCTATGCCACCGAAACCCGCAGCCAGACGGCGGCCGAAGGGTTCAAGCATGTGGTGTACCTGTATTCGTTCGTGTGCATCGCCATCGGGTGTGTGCTGGTGCTGCTCAAGGACCCCAAGTCCATGGCCGAAACCGCGGCGGTGGAGAAGGGCAAGTTCAACCTGATCACCGACCTCGCCACCCTGGTAAAAATCCCCGAGCTGTGGCTGGTGACCGCCATTGTGTTCTGCGGTTATCACATGTTCTGGGCCACCTACAGTTTCTCTGACTACCTGCAAGGCAGCGGCATGACCGCCGTGATGGCCGGCACCATCACTACCATCAAACTGTGGATGCGGCCTATCGGCGGGATCGGCGGCGGCTGGCTGGGGGACAAGTTCTCGAATATCTCGGTGCTGATCGTCGCGCTGGTGCTGGTGACTCTGGCGATGGTCGGCCTGATCGTGTTCCCGGCCATCGGCAGTCTCGGCTTGCTGATCGGCACGGTGATCTTTATCGGCCTGATGACCTACGCGATTCGCGGCCTGTACTGGGCGATCCTCGACAGCTGCGCCATCCCGCTGCGCATCACCGGCCTGGCCATCGGCATCGTCTCGGTGGTGGGTTACCTGCCGGACACCTTTATCCCGCTGATCAATGGCTACCTCACCGACACCTACCCGGGGCAGGTCGGCTACAACCTGTACTTCGGCTACATCGCCTTCATCGGCGTGCTCGGGACCCTTGCGGCCCTGACCTTGCGCGCCCGGATCAATCGTAAAAAATTCAACCAGACAGGTGCCTGAGATGAAAATCGTCGCCCTTGAAACCCATATTGTCGCCGTACCGCCACCGCACATCGGCGGCATGTACTGGCTGTTCGTCAAACTGAAAACCGACTGCGGCATCGAAGGCGTGGGCGAGATCTACGCCGCCACCTTCGGCCCCAAGGCCATGCTGCCGATCATCGAGGACGTGTTCGAGCGCTACCTGCTCAACCACGACCCGCACCACATCGAGCGTTTCTTCCGCCAGGCGTATTCCAGCGGTTTCACCCAGCGTCCCGACCTGACCATGATGGGCGTGGTCAGCGGCCTGGAAATGGCCTGCTGGGACATCATCGGCAAGGCCGCCAACAAGCCGGTCTATGAGTTGCTGGGGGGCAAGGTCAACGAACGCCTGCGTTCCTACACCTACCTGTACCCGGTCAACAGCAAGGGCGAGTACGACTACGACGACCCGGACCTGGCCGCCGAGTGCGCCATCGAGAACATGAACAAGGGCTTCACCGCGGTCAAATTCGACCCGGCAGGCCCGTACACCGCGTACTCCGGCCACCAGATTTCCCTGGAAGTGCTGGAGCGCTGCGAAACCTTCTGCCGCAAGATCCGCGAAGCGGTGGGAGACAAGTGCGACCTGCTGTTCGGCACCCACGGGCAGATGGTGCCGTCATCGGCAATCCGCCTGGCCAAGCGCCTGGAGAAATACGACCCGCTGTGGTTCGAAGAACCGGTGCCACCGGGCCAGGAAGACGCCATGGCCCAGGTCGCGGCCAAGACCACCATCCCCATCGCCACCGGCGAGCGGCTGACCACCAAGTACGAGTTCTTCAAGCTGTTGCAGGCCGGTGGTGCATCGATCCTGCAAATGAACGTGGCCCGCTGCGGCGGCCTGCTGGAAGCCAAGAAAATCGCCAGCATGGCCGAGGCCTACTACGCGCAAATCGCCCCGCACCTGTACAACGGGCCGATTGGCGCAGCGGCGAGTTTCCAGCTGGCCACGTGCACGCCGAACTTCCTGATCCAGGAAAGCATCATGACCTGGGGCGGCTTCCACGCCGAAGTGCTGACCAAGCCGCTGCAATGGGAGGACGGCTACATCATCCCGTCCACCGAGCCGGGCCTTGGGGTGGAGCTGAACATGGACGTGGTGCGCAAGCACACGCCGTACACCGGCGAACGCCTGCACCTGCAAATGGCGCCTACGCCGGCTGACGTGAAAGACACTTCGCCCGCCAAGGGCTAAAAAAAACGACTTATGCGGTAACCGTGAATGACATACGACTACATCATCGCCGGCGCCGGCGCCGCAGGTTGCGTCCTGGCCAACCGACTCTCCGCCTCGGGCGAGCATTCGGTGTTGCTGCTGGAAGCCGGCGGCAAGGACAGCTCCTGGTGGTTCAAGATCCCGGTCGGTTTTGCCAAGATGTACTACAACCCGACCTTCAACTGGATGTACTACAGCCAGCCGCAAAAACAGCTGGCTGGCCGTGAAATCTACGCCCCGCGCGGCAAAGTGCAGGGCGGTTCCGGCTCGATCAACGCCATGATCTACGTGCGCGGCCAGGCCCATGACTTCAATGACTGGGCCGCCAACGGCAACGACGGCTGGGGCTTCAAGGACGTGCTGCCGTACTTCCGCAAGCTGGAAAACCACCCGCTGGGTGACACCGAATACCACGGCGGCAGCGGCCCCATCAGCATCACCCCGATGAAAGGCCAGACCCACGCCATCTGCGATGTGTTCCTCAAGGGCTGCGAGCAGTTGGGCTACGGCCTGAGCGATGACTTCAACGGGCCGAACTTCGAAGGCGCGGGCCTCTACGACGTCAACACCCGCAACGGCGAGCGTTGCTCCAGCAGCTTTGCGCACCTGCATCCGGCGTTGGCGCGACCCAACCTGAGCGTGGAACTGCATGCGCTGGTAGACCGCGTGCTGTTCGACGACCAGCAGCGCGCCACCGGCATCAGCGTGACCCAGCACGGCGTGGTCCGCACGTTCACCGCGCGCAAGGAAGTGATCCTGTGTGCGGGCGCGGTGGACACGCCGAAGATCCTGCAACTGTCGGGTGTGGCGGACAAGCAACTGCTCGCCGAACACAACATCCCGCTGGTCAAGGACCTGCCGGCGGTGGGGCAGAACCTGCAGGACCACCTGTGCGCCAGCTATTACTACAAGGCCAATATCCCGACCCTGAATGACCAGCTCAGCTCGCTGTTCGGCCAGTTCAAGCTGGGGCTCAAGTACCTGCTGACCCGCAAGGGCGCGCTGGCCATGAGCGTCAACCAGGCCGGCGGGTTCTTCCGTGGCAACGCGGAGCAGGCGCATCCGAACTTGCAGCTGTACTTCAACCCGCTGTCGTACCAGATCCCGAAAAACAACAAGGCCAGCCTCAAGCCCGAGCCGTATTCAGGCTTTTTGCTGTGCTTCAACCCGTGCCGGCCCACCAGCCGCGGGACGATCCGCATCGCCTCGAAAAACCCACGGGATGCGGCCTTGATCGACCCCAACTACCTGAGCACCCAGAAGGACATCGACGAGGTGATCCAGGGAAGCCGGCTGATGCGCAAGATCATGCAGGCCCCGGCGCTCAAGGGCGTGACCGTGGCTGAGGTGTTGCCGGGGGCTGCGGTGGAAACCGACGAGCAGATGCTGCAGTACTTCCGCGAGAACAGCGGCTCGATCTATCACCTGTGCGGGTCGTGCGCCATGGGTTCGGACCCGCAGGTGTCGGTGGTGGACAAGCGCTTGAAGGTGCATGGGCTGCAGGGGCTGCGGATTGTCGATGCGTCGATTTTCCCGAACGTGACCTCGGGCAATACCCATGCGGCGGTGCTGATGGTGGCGGAGAAGGGCGCGGACCTGATCCTGCAGGATGCCTGAGGGCGCCCCATCAGCTGTAGGAGCCGGCTTGCCGGCGATGGCTGCAGCACATTCAGCAATGATGTGACTGATACTCCGCCATCGCTGGCAAGCCAGCTCCTACAAGGGCTGCTGTGCTTGCCACTGAGCAACCGTTTGGGCGCTGATGCTCACCCCGCCACACACAATCACCACCACATCCTCAACGCCGGCAATCGCGGCATGTTCCAGATAAGCCACCGCCAACGAAACCCCGCACGCCGGCTCCACCAACTGCCGTAAATCATCGGCATACCGCACCACGCCCATCATCGCCTCGGCATCAGTCAACACCACGCACTGATGGGCAAACTGGCCGATATGTTCAACCGGCCACGCCGCCACCTGAGTGGCCGCCAACGATTTGGCCACAGTGTCGATCTTCGCCAGGCGCACCGGTTTTCCAGCTTCCACGGCGGCGGCAAACGACGCCGCGCCTGCCGTTTCACAGGCAATCACCTTGCAGTCGAACCGTCCATGACGCTCCAGCCCCGTCAGCACGCCCGCGAGCAATCCACCGCCACCCACGGAGGTCACGATGGCGCCCACCTGCGGGCAGTCTTCGAGAATTTCATCGATCATGCTGCTGTGGCCTTCCCACAACAACGGATGGTCAAAAGCCGGCACATACAGGGCTTCAGGCGCTTCGGAAAGTTGCAGCGCCAGCTCGTTGGATTGATCCCACAGATCACCGTGCACCACCACTTCGGCGCCCGCCTGGCGGATACGCGCGCGGGTGGCTTCGGGGGTGGTGGAGGGCACCACGATCCGCGCCTGCAACCCCAAGCCTCTTGCTGCAAAGGCCGTGGCCAGCCCGGCATTGCCGCCGGAGGGGCACACCACGGTGGTCTTGCCCTGGCTCGCCGCGTAGGCGCACAGCGTGGTCATCCCGCGCAACTTGAACGAGCCACAGGGTTGCAGGTTCTCAAGCTTCAGCCAGATGCGCCGGGTAGGGGTGGACAGGCCGGGGTGCAGGATCAGCGGGGTGCGAATCGGCAGCATTTCACAACTTCCTTATTGGTGGGGCTGCCATCCTACCTCAGCTGGTGGCCGCCACCAGTGGTTCTGCCGGAGTCTTGCGGCGTGTCACATGGCTGATGCCCATGATGATCAGCGGGGTAAACAGGGCGATGTAAGCGTTGTCGATGCCCCACGGATTACCGGCGAGGAACCAGCCCACGGTGGCCAGCAACGAGGCAATGATGCTCAGGAATGCCCCGGCTGCGGTGCCGAATTTCGGTGCATAGAACACCATCAACACCAGTACCGCGAGGGAGGCGCGCAACGCCTTGCCGAGGAAGGCGATCATCAGCACCTTGTCCGAGGTCAGCGCCAGGGCAATCGGCAACAGGCCGACGGCGATTGTCGCCAGGCGCACAAAGCGCAGGGACTTGGCGTCGCTTTTTTCCGGGTTGAACCACGGTTCGTAGAAGTCCCGCAGCAGCAGCGTCGCCGAGCCCATGCTTACTGCCGAGATGGTGCCGAACAGCGACCCGGCAAGGCCTGCGACCACCAGCCCGGCGGTCAGTTGGTCCATGCTGGCGATCAGGGTGGGGAAGGCTTGCAGGGAGTCAACGTTGGGGAACAGCACCGCGCTGCACATCCCGATCAATGCTGCGCCGATGCCGAACGGCACCATCAGCACGGCCACGTAGAAACACGCACGCTGGGCTTTGCCCGCATGGCTCACGGTGTTTACTGCCTGGATTACGTATTGAGTGGAAAATATCGAGCCAATACCGGCGATCATCCAGGCGATGATCTGGCCCCAGCCCACGGTGGTCCAGTCAAACATGCTGGCGGGCAATTGCGCCTGCAACTGGCTGATGCCGCCGACCTGCTTCAAGCCGAACCACAATGCCAGGCCTACGCCCAGGTACTTCAAGGCGGCGTGGACGAAGTTGGTGTAGATCACTGAGCGCATGCCGCCGATGCTGACGTACGCGACCGAGACCACGCCGACGATCACGATCGCCAGGGTTCGGTCCACTTGCATCACGCTGGCCAACACCGCGCCGCCGCTGGCGTAGATCGACACGGCGACGATCTCCAGGGCAAAGATAGTGATGATCGAGGTGGCGAAGCGGGTGCGCTGGCCGTAGTTGCGCGCGAGTACGCCGGAGATGGTGTTGTCGCCCAGGTCCTTGTACTTGCGCGCCAGTAGCCAGGCGAACAGCACGAAACCGAGGGCCAGGGCGAACAGGTTCCATGCGGCGGAGATGCCTACCTTGAAGCCGGTTTGGGCGGTGCCGATACTGACTGCGGTGCCGATGAATTCCGAGAGCATCAGGAAGCCGATCAGGAACGCCGGGAAGTGGCCCCCGCCCGTTGTGTAGTTATTGGCGCTGCGGGAGTGGCGGCGAACGCCGTAGCTGATCAGTGCCAGGCTCAGCATGTAGAGACCGGTGATGGACAGTACGATCCAGGAGGAGTGGGTGGGCATTTTTATACTCTTTAGGTATTTTTGTAATTGTGGGTAGTTTCCTCTGGTGGTTTTGCTTTCGTCTAATATCGGGTTGGTATGGTTTGATACCCCTGTGGTATGGGTGAATATCTGTTATTTAGGTAACGGCGGC
>NZ_JACARE010000032.1:43891-136075 GCF_013386765.1 Pseudomonas yamanorum | reverse complement strand
TCTTTTGATCTTGATCTTAGGCGCCCCGTTAAACCACGCTGGCCGAACGCAGGTATTACGGAGCGGGTAAACCGGCAGGACGCCGGTTTAGCCGCGACGGGGCAGGGACGCCCCGTCGCGGCGGCCCGCGGAGTAATGCCTGCGTTCGGGCACACCGAGCCTAGGCGAGGTGCCGAGTGGTGGGGCAAGAGCGTTTTGCTTACTTTTGCGCTTTTCAAAAGTGAGCCGCTGTAAGAGCGGAACCCATTTCAGCAACACCCGAAAAAACGGATATGTCCCCGCCCCCCCAATCAACACCCCCTGAACACCCCGGGCCGCTTCTCGACCATCGCCCTCACACCCTCCTTGGCATCCTCACTGTTCAACAGTTTCTCCACCAACACCGGCAACCCCGCCGCCGCCGCGGTCTCCCCCTCAATCCTGGCCTGTCGCGCCGACATCAGCGTGGCCTGTACCCCCAGCGGCGCCTGCTGAGCAATGCGGTTCGCCAACGCCACCGCCCGAGGCAACAAATCCTCGCTGGCCATCACCTCCTGCACCAACCCCAACCGCAGCGCCTCGTGGGCATCAAACTCATCCCCCGTGAGCAGCCAACGCATGGCATTCCCCCAGCCCGCAATCTGATGAAAACGCAACGTCGCCCCCCCAAAAGGAAAGATCCCACGCTGCACTTCCATCTGCGCAAACCGCGTATTACTGGCACACAGGTTGATGTCCGCCGCCAGCATCAGCTCGATCCCGATGGTCAGGCAATACCCCTGGGCCGCCACAATCACCGGCTTGCTCACCCGGGGCCCCGCAAAAACACCCCACGGATCACAACCACCCAGAGGCGGCTGCCAGCCTTGCGCCATGGTCGGGCCCACATTGGCCAGGTCCAGCCCGGCGGTAAAATGATCGCCGTGCCCAAATACAATGGCCACCCGCGCCTCGTCATTACGATCAAATTCACCATACGCCAGGCTCAGCTCGTTGAGCAGTTCCAGGTCGAACGCATTGCGCTTGGCCACGCGATCCAGGCCCAGCAACAGGATATGCCCCTGCTGTTCACGGCTGACGCGGCTGCTGGTGGCTTGGTTCATGGGGTGTGCCCTCGGGCGCAAAGGGAGGTTTCGGACCGAAGGGCCCGCTGTTAAGGGTGAACCGTTTAAGCGTCATGACCAACAGGGCCGGGCCTTTGAAAAATAGACCCTGCTGCCTGGATGCGCAAAGCCTTTGATGCAGAGCCGTTCACCTGGGTTTTCCGATAAAAAAAGCTCCCTTTTTCAGCGATTTCCGGTATAGTGCGCGCCGGCCTTTAACCGGGCCGCGTTTAGGTAGCGCAATTCCCCGAAGTCAGCTTCGGCTGCACGTCCGCACAGCGGACTCTTCCTTGACGAATCTTTTTCATTCATTCGTTTTCGCAAATCCCCGCCGACAAAGCAGCCAGGGCGACTCTTGAGTCTCAACACGGCATGCGCAGCTTTGGAGCATGGGTCTTTGCGGATGCACTTAGAGGCAGACCCATGACCCAGGAAACCGGCGGCTTCGCCGCTTTTAATCTTAACCCGAATATTCTTGCTGCCGTCATCGCGACTGGCTACGAAGAACCTTCGGCTATTCAGCAGCAATCGATCCCGATCATCATGGCCGGCCAAGACATGATTGGCCAAGCGCAAACCGGTACCGGTAAAACCGCCGCGTTCGCCCTGCCAATCCTGCACTGCATCGATCCTGCCAAGCGCGAGCCGCAAGCCCTGATCCTGGCGCCAACCCGTGAGTTGGCGCTGCAAGTAGCAACCGCTTTCGAAACCTACGCCAAGCAAATGCCGGGCGTTACCGTTGTGGCCGTTTACGGCGGCGCGCCTATGGGCCCACAACTGAAAGCAATCCGTAACGGCGCACAGATCGTTGTCGCCACTCCGGGCCGTCTGTGCGACCACCTGCGTCGCGATGAAAAAGTACTGTCGACCGTGAACCACCTGGTTCTGGACGAAGCTGACGAGATGCTCAAGCTGGGCTTCATGGACGACCTGGAAGTCATCTTCAAGGCGCTGCCAGCCACCCGTCAGACCGTACTGTTCTCGGCTACCCTGCCACAGTCGATCCGTGCCATTGCCGAACGCCACCTGCGCGATCCGCAACACGTGAAGATCCAGACCAAGACTCAGACCGTTACCGCGATCGAACAGGCTCACCTGTTGGTTCACGCTGACCAGAAGACCTCGGCTGTATTGAGTCTGCTGGAAGTCGAAGACTTCGATGCCCTGATCATGTTCGTGCGCACCAAGCAAGCGACCCTGGACCTGGCCAGTGCCCTGGAAGCCAAAGGCTACAAAGCCGCTGCGCTGAACGGTGACATTGCCCAGAACCAGCGTGAGCGCGTGATCGACTCCCTCAAGGATGGCCGTCTGGACATCGTTGTGGCGACCGACGTTGCTGCCCGTGGCCTCGACGTTCCACGTATCACCCACGTGTTCAACGTTGACATGCCTTACGATCCAGAGTCCTACGTTCACCGTATCGGCCGTACCGGCCGTGCCGGTCGCGAAGGTCGTGCATTGCTGCTGGTGACTCCACGTGAGCGCCGCATGCTGCAAGTGATCGAGCGTGTAACCGGTCAGAAAGTTGCCGAAGTCCGCCTGCCGGATGCCCAGGCCGTTCTCGATGCCCGCATCAAGAAACTGACCAACAGCCTGTCGCCGCTGGTGGCTGACGCTGAATCGACCCACGGCGACCTGCTGGACCGCTTGACTGCCGATATCGGTTGCACCCCGCGTGCCCTGGCTGCAGCCCTGCTGCGCAAGGCGACCAACGGTCAGGCCCTGACCCTTGCTGCGATCGAGAAAGAACGTCCACTGGTGCCGAACAACGCTCCGCGCGGTGATCGTCCAGAACGTACTGGCGACCGTCCAGACCGTGGTGATCGTGAGCGTCGTGCTCCGGTTCCACTGGCTGAAGGCCGTGCTCGCTGCCGTACCGCGCTGGGCGCGCGTGATGGCATCGCCGCCAAGAACCTGCTGGGCGCTATCCTCAACGAGGGTGGCCTGGCACGTGAAGCGATCGGTCGCATCCAGGTGCGTGACAGCTTCTCCCTGGTGGAGCTGCCGGAAGATGGCCTGGAGAAACTCCTGACCAAGCTGAAGGACACTCGCGTTGCCGGTAAGCAGTTGAAGCTGCGTCGCTACCGCGAAGATTGATCCGCCCCTGGGCTGATTGATCGAACATAAAAAATCCCCGACTGGTTCGGGGATTTTTTTTGCCTGCTATTAAGCGAACCGGTAGATGTCCATGCCCAGCGCACCCATGGTGAAGCCTTGGTGCGCGGCGCTGAATTCACCGCCTGCGCCCCGGGCGAAATACAGCGGCAGCAAATGCTCGTCGCTGGGATGGCTGCGCACGGCATGGGGGGCCTGGCGGCGATAGTCGTGCAGCGCGGCTTCATCGTTGGCCGCCAGTTTGCTGACCATCCAATCGCGAAAATCCCGGGCCCATGGCTCGATGCTTTCCGGCCCGGCGTGCCAGTCCAGTTCGCCGAGGTTGTGGGTGATGCTGCCGGAGCCGATCAGCAGCACGCCTTGTTCCCGCAGGCTCGCCAATGCGTGGCCGACGCGGGTTTGCAGGGCAGGGCCCATGCGGCTTGGCAACGATACCTGCACCACCGGGATATCGGCGGCCGGATACATCAGCGACAGGGGCACCCAAGTGCCATGGTCGAAGGGGCGCTGGTCATCAATGCGCGCCTCCAAGCCGTCAGCCTTGAGCAGTTCCACGATTCGGGCTGCCAGTTGTGGGTCACCAGGGGCCGGGTATTGCACGGCAAACAGTTCCCGCGGGAAGCCGCCGAAGTCGTGCCAGGTCTCGGGGGCAGCGCTGCCCGTCACGAGCAGGCCCTGGCTTTCCCAGTGCGCCGAGACCACCACAATGGCCTTGGGGCGTGGCAGCTCGGCCGCCAGGCGCTTGAGCGCCGGGCCGCTGGCGCCGGGTTGCAGGGCAAGCATGGGCGAACCGTGGGAGATAAACAGGCTGGGGAGCATGAGCGGGTCCTGAGGGTTAAGATGGGACCATCTTCAATCAGATCATTGATCTAAATCTAATATAAGTTTTAGCGCTATTTGATCGAATTTTCAGGGTGAATCATGGAGCCGGGATTTTGGCATGAGCGCTGGGCGCGTAATCAGACAGGCTTTCATCTGAGCGAGGTGAACCCTTACCTGCTACGCCACTGGCCGGGCCTGGGCGTGTCAAACGGGGCGCAGGTGCTGGTGCCGTTGTGTGGCAAGAGTCTGGATCTGGCATGGCTGGCGAGCATCGGGCATCGGGTGATGGGGGTTGAGCTGTCGGAAAAGGCCATTGAGGGATTTTTCAGCGAGCAGGGACTGACGCCGCAGATCCATCAACGCGGTGCGTTCAAGGTCTTCCAGGCGGGGGCCATTGAGCTGTGGTGCGGGGATTTCTTTGCGCTGGATGCTGGAGCAGTAACTGAGTGCACGGCGTTATACGACCGGGCAGCATTGATTGCCTTGCCGCCGCTGATGCGCGAGCAGTACGCAGCGCATTTGAACCGGGTGCTGGCTGAAGGCAGCCGAGGCCTGTTGATCACCCTCGACTATGAACAATCGCAGAAAGCCGGCCCGCCGTTTGCGGTGAGTGACGACGAGGTGAGGCTGCTGCTTGGCGGGCAGTGGAGACTGGATGTGCTGGAGGAGCAGGACATCCTGGGGGGCAGCTGGAAGTTTGTTCAGGATGGCGTCACGCGCCTGGACGAGCGGGTGTATCGCCTGGCCAAAGGCTGAATCGCGCCCACAAAAAAGGGGCGATTGAATCGCCCCTTTTTTTGTCGCTATCAGCCGCGACGACGCAGTGCGTCAATCCGCTCTTCCAGCGGCGGGTGGCTCATGAACAGGCGAGCCATGCCCTGCTTGATACCACCGTTGATGCCAAAGGCCGTCAGGGTGTTCGGCATGTGCACCGGCAAGCCCTGTTCGGAGCGCAGGTGTTGCAGGGCGCTGATCATCGCGCCGGTACCGGCCAGGCGAGCACCGGCTTCGTCTGCGCGAAACTCCCGTTTGCGCGAGAACCACATCACGATCGAGCTGGCCAGGAAGCCCAGCACCAGTTCGGCGAAGATGGTCGCCACGTAGTAGGCCATGCCCTGGCCCTGTTCGTTCTTGAAGATCACCTTGTCGACGAAGTTGCCGATGATCCGCGCGAAGAACATCACGAAGGTGTTCACCACGCCCTGGACCAGTGCCAGGGTGACCATGTCACCGTTGGCCACGTGGCCGATCTCGTGGGCCAGCACCGCCTTGATTTCGTCGGGCGAGAACCGCTCCAGCAAGCCCTGGCTGACCGCCACCAGTGCATCGTTCTTGTTCCAGCCGGTGGCGAAAGCGTTGGCTTCATAGGCCGGGAAAATCCCGACTTCGGGCATCTTGATCCCGGCTTCGCGGGACAGTTGCTCGACGGTTTGCAGCAGCCATTGCTCATGCCGGGTACGTGGCTGGGTGATGATCTGGGTGCTGGTGCTCATCTTCGCCATCCACTTGGAGATGAACAGCGAGAAAATCGAACCGGCAAAACCAAAGACCGCACAGAAGATCAGCAGCTGATTGAGGTTCAGATCAACCCCGTTGGCCGCCATGATCCCATTGAAGCCGAAAAGGCTCAGCGTGATGCTGGCAATCAGCACGACCGCCAGGTTAGTGGCCAAGAACAGCAGAATGCGCATCATGGTTGTAGAATTCTCCTCATGCTTAATATGTCGCGTACTGCGGGGTATATAAGGTGCGGCATGGGGCTATTCAACCGAGGGACTATTTCAAACTGTGTCCTACAGCCTGAATGTAGAGCCTTGAAGGGAATTTCCGACACCCGGGACGGCACGGGCGTCTCGCTCCACTCCCTTGCCGCCCTGTAATTATAGGGTGATGCCCGAACAGGGGGGGAACCGGTGAGTGTAAAAGGCGAAGGGGCCCGCGCAGGGCAAAGAAGTGTTGCCAGATAATCGCTGTACGACCGCGGGTGGGCCGTACAGCGCAATGCCCGTTACTGGCGATAGGACTTCAGGAAGTTGCCGATACGACCGATGGCCATTTCCAGGTCATCCACCCGCGGCAAGGTGACCACTCGGAAGTGATCCGGCCACGGCCAGTTGAACGCCGTGCCCTGGACCACCAGCAGCTTTTCCGACAGCAGCAGGTCGAGCACGAACTTCTCATCGTTGAGGATCGGGCACACTTTGGGGTCGATCCGCGGGAAGGCGTACAGCGCGCCCATGGGCTTGACGCAGCTGACACCCGGAATCGCGTTCAGCAGTTCCCAGGTACGGTTGCGCTGCTCCAGCAGGCGGCCTTGTGGCAGCACCAGGTCATTGATGCTCTGGTAGCCGCCCAGTGCGGTCTGGATGGCGTGCTGGCTTGGCACGTTGGCACACAGGCGCATGTTGGCCAGCATGTCGATGCCTTCGATATAGCTCTGGGCATTGTGCTTGGGACCGGAAATCGCGATCCAGCCGGAGCGGAAACCCGCCACCCGATAGGATTTCGACAGGCCGTTGAAGGTCAGGCACAACAGGTCCGGCGCCAGGGAGGCGGTGCAGATGTGCACGGCATCGTCATAGAGGATTTTGTCGTAGATCTCGTCGGAGAACACCACCAGGTTGTGCTGGCGGGCCAGTTCGAGCATGCCCAGCAGTACTTCTTTGGAATACACCGCGCCGGTCGGGTTGTTCGGGTTGATGATTACCAGGGCCTTGGTGTTCGGGGTGATCTTGGCCTTGATGTCGGCCAGGTCCGGGAACCAGTCGGCGCCCTCGTCACACAGGTAATGCACCGGGTGGCCGCCGGCCAGGGTTACGGCGGCGGTCCACAGCGGGTAGTCGGGCGCCGGTACCAGCACTTCGTCGCCATTGTTGAGCAGGGCCTGCATGGACATGACGATCAGTTCGGACACGCCGTTGCCCAGGTAGATGTCTTCGATGCCGACACCTTCAACCTGCTTTTGCTGGTAGTACTGCATCACCGCCTTGCGGGCACTGAACAGGCCTTTGGAGTCGCTGTAGCCCTGGGCGGTAGGCAGGTTGCGGATCACGTCCTGGAGGATTTCGTCCGGCGCTTCGAAACCAAAGGGTGCCGGGTTGCCAATGTTCAGCTTGAGGATGCGATGGCCTTCCTCTTCCAGGCGTTTGGCGTGCTTGAGCACCGGGCCGCGAATGTCGTAGCAGACGTTGGCGAGCTTGTTCGATTTGCTGACCTGCATGGCGATGTGATCCTGAAAATGAACGATCCAGACGGTGTGAAGACTACCGTGCTGAGAATCCTGCGTTGGCCTGACCCATAAATACGTTTGAATGCCGGTTACGCGGGTGCCAGACTGGCGTTTTGAAGAGGCGCAATCATACGTGCCGCCTGATCCATGGAAAAGACACAGATCAGGCTTTTTCAGTTGCCGAGGTGTACCGATGGAAAAGTTGCAGAAAACCGTTGATGAATGGAAAGCCATGCTCGACCCGGAGCAGTACAACGTGTGCCGTCTCAAGGGCACCGAGCGACCGTTCAGCGGCAAGTACAACGGCACCAAGACCGACGGCGTGTACCACTGCATCTGCTGCAATGAGCCGCTGTTCGATTCCAACGCGAAGTTTGACTCCGGCTGCGGCTGGCCCAGCTTCTACGAGCCGATTGCCGAGCAGGCGATGGTCGAGATTCGCGACATCAGCCATGGCATGATCCGTACCGAAGTCACCTGCGCCAAGTGCGATGCGCACCTGGGCCATGTGTTCCCGGACGGCCCGCCGCCCACCGGCCTGCGTTATTGCATCAACTCGGTGTGCCTGGACCTGGTACCGCGCTAGACCGTACGCCTTCTGCGGGCCTTCGCGCCCGCAGGGGCCGTTATACCCAGCTATAAGTCCGGGCAATTCAATTGCACACAATTAAATTGCCTACTATCTTTCAGTTCTTCCCATTTCTTTCGAGGCACTGCCATGAGCGACAACCTGCTGAGCATCCCTTGCACCACCATCAAGGGTGAGCAAAAGACCTTGGCCGATTTCGCCGGCAAGGCGATTCTGGTGGTCAATACCGCCAGCAAGTGCGGCTTCACCCCGCAATACAAGGGGCTCGAGGAACTCTGGCAGCACTACAAGGACCAGGGCCTGGTGGTGTTGGGTTTTCCCTGCAACCAGTTCGGCAAGCAGGAGCCGGGCAACGAAGGCGCCATTTCGGAATTTTGCGAGCTGAACTTCGGTGTCAGTTTCCCGCTGTTCAAGAAGATCGACGTCAATGGCGGCGACGCCCACCCGTTGTTCGTGCAGCTAAAAAAGCAGGCCCCGGGTTTGCTGGGTTCCAAGGGCATCAAGTGGAACTTCACCAAGTTCCTGATCGGACGCGACGGCAAGGTAGTCAAGCGTTTCGCCCCCACTACCAAGCCCCAGGACCTGACCCAAGAGATTGAAGCCCTGCTCAAATGACCGACCTGTCCCTGGCCCTCGACGACCAACTGTGCTTCAAGCTGTACGCCGCCTCACGCGCAGTGACCCGGGCCTATAAGCCGATGCTCGACCAGTTGGGCCTGACCTACCCGCAATATCTGGTGATGCTGGTGCTGTGGGAATGGCAGGATGCAGCTATGCCGCAGCCCACGGTCAAGGCCTTGGGCGAGCGTCTGTTGCTGGATTCCGGCACGCTGACGCCGCTGCTCAAGCGCCTGGAGCAGCTTGCCCTGGTGAGGCGTCAGCGCAGTGCGCTGGATGAGCGGGAAGTGCACCTGAGCCTGACCGATGAAGGCCGCATCCTGCGCGACCGGGTGCAACCGCTGAAGGCACGGCTGCTGTGCGACAGCGGGGTTGACCTGAACCAGGCCGATGCCCTGCGTGACGGCCTGGACGAGCTATTACGCCAGATCAAAGGCTTGTCGTAGTCGGCACCCACAGGTCGAGCAAGGCCTTGAGTTCTTCGCGGCGAAACGGCTTGGCCAGGTAGTCATTCATGCCCGCCGCCCGGCAACGCTCGCGTTCCTCGGACATGGCGTTGGCGGTCAGGGCCACAATCGGCAAGTCCGGCCAGCGTCCGCTGCGGCGGATCTGCCGGCTGGCTTCATAGCCATCCATCACCGGCATGTTGCAGTCCATCAACACCATGTGGAAGCTTTGTTCTTCAAGCAGCTTGAGGGCTTCGCCACCATGGGCCGCGACGATCACCTCGCAGCCGAGCTTGCCGAGCATGCCCTTGGCCACCAGTTGATTGACCGGGTTGTCCTCCACCAGCAGGATGCGCGCCCGATGGGCGAGGGGGGCGGTTTCCAGTTGGATCAGGTCAAGGACCAGGTCTGGATCGGTGCGCAAGTTGCGTTGCAGAATCTGGTACAGCGCCGTGCGGCTCAGCGGCCGGGCTTGTTGCTGCAAAGGCGCCAGGGCGGCGACCTCTTCACTGGGCATGAAGTTGCCGTAGGCAGTCACCAGCAGGATCGGCGCGGTGATCGTCGGGCGCAGGCGAAACAGGCACTCGGGGCAATCGGTGATCAACAGGTCCGGGGTCTGCCCGGTCAAGTCATCTTCGATGGAGTAGACGCGCGGCGCCAGCCCCCAGCTTGGCAGGAGGCTGCCGAGCAGTTCCGCCAGGCCGCTGTTGGTGCTGGTGATTGCGATCACGTCGCCCGACAACGGTGTCTGGCGCGTCGCCGGCAAATGCGTCGGCAATGGCAGGTCGGCGCAGAACTGGCTGCCAAAGCCGGCCTCGGAGCTGATGCTCAGGCGGCCCTTCATGGCCTCGCAGAGGTTATGGGTCAACGCCAGGCCCAGTCCGGTCCCGCCAAATTGGCGAGTGATGCCCGCACCAGCTTGGGTGAATGGCTGGAAGATCTTCACCTGGGCGTCCTGGGCGATCCCGATACCGGTGTCACACACCTCGATCCTGACCCGGTCGGCCTGCGCGCTGAGGCGCACGTCCACCCGGCCAAAACGCGTGAACTTCAGGGCGTTGGACAGCAGGTTGCTGACAATCTGCCGTACCCGCGTCGGGTCGCCCAGCACCTGGGCGGGAAACTGCGGGTCGATCAAACACGTCAATTCCACGCTGGGCGCGGCGTTTTGCGAGAGCAGGTTGGCGGTGTCTTCCACCAGTGCGCCGAGGTCGAACGGGATACTTTCCAGTTCCAGCTGGCCCGCGTCGAACTTGGACAGGTCGAGGATATCGTTGAGCAGCTCCACCAGCACTTTGCCCGAGTCATGGGCGATCGACAGTTGCTGGCGTTGCTCGGCGTTCAGCGGGCTGTCGAGGGACAGCGCGATCATCCCCAACAGACCGTTGAGCGGCGTACGGATTTCATGGCTCATGTTGGCCAGGAATGCTGCCCGTGCCTGGGCCATGGCGAGGGCCGTCATCTTCGCCGCTTCCAGTTCGTCGTTCGACAGCGTCAGTCGATGATTGATGGCCTTGAGCTCGGTGGTGCGCGCGGAAACGATGTCTTCCAGTTGCCCGAGGTATTCAGTCAGGCGGTTCTCGGCGTGCCGACGTTGCTGGATTTCCGTCTCCATGGTTTCAAACTGTTGATTGGCGACGTTGACCAGCACCCCGATCTCGTCATGTTCGTGCCCCGGCGGGCAGTCGAGGCGCTCGTGCTTGCGGGAGCTCAGCTCGCGAATAATCCGCACCAGCGGCTTGGTCAGCATCACGTAGAACAGCGCCAGTAGAATCCCGGTGAGCAGCAGGCTGCGGGCAAAGCCGTTGAGCAGAGTGATCTCGGCGCGGCGCAGGAAGCGGCTGCCGAATGCGTAGGTATCGACGTCAAGCCGCAATACACCGAGGGCGTCATTGGGCATGTGGGTGAGGTACAACCGGTCTTCGAATTGGCGGTTGGCGCCAAACAGGAAATCGCTGATGGGGCGGTAGGTGCTTTCCTTGCGCGGGCGATTCACATCGGCCAGTACCAAACCGTTGTTGTCGACCAGTTGTGCACGGGTGATGGCAGGGGAGTGCAGCAGTCCCAGGGTCAGTTCCTGAGCCAGTTCGGCGTCGATGTTATAGGCGATGCGCGAAGCCGGGTTATGGCTGATTTCAATCAGCGCACGTATTTCCCGGTTGATGGAAGCGTCTTCGCTGGCATAATCAATCCCAATCTGTATCAGGCTGAGCAAGGTTCCCAAGACGAATCCGACCAGCACTGTCAGTCTGGCTTGTTTATAAGACAAGCGGTGGGCGAACTTGATATCCATCGGGTGCTGTACCACTTTACGTTTCCTTTCGCCCGGCAAGCATAGCTGAACATCCACAGGCTCGAACTTGCCCGGCACGAATCGACTTTATTCGGTGCAGCCCTGCACGGTCTGCCTCAGGGTTGCCAATACGCCATCTTTTACAAGAACTTGCCAGAGGAATAGTCGTGGATTCTCGATTGAATGCCTTTCTTGAGCGTGCCGACGCGGTACTTGCTCGCCTGGAACCCCTTTTGCCTGCCCCCCGTGAAGCCGTTGACTGGGACCATTGCCTGGCTGCCCGCTGGCAGCGCGAAGGCCGCAGCGGCTTTTTGCTGCCGCTGGAAGTCAGCCTGGACATGCGCCTGTCCGACCTGATCGGTGTGGATAAACAGCGCGAGCAGTTGGCCCGTAACACTCAACAGTTTCTCGACGGCCTGCCGGCCAACCATGCATTGCTCTGGGGCTCGCGCGGCACGGGTAAGTCGTCCATGGTACGCGCCTTGTTGGCCCAGCATGCCAAGGCCGGTTTGCGCCTGATCGAGATCGAGCGCGATCACCTGGCGGACTTGCCACGGGTGGTCGAGCAACTGATCAAATTGCCACAGCGGTTTGTGCTGTTCTGTGATGACCTGTCCTTTGAAGCCGGCGAGAGCGATTACCGTGTGCTCAAGAGCGTGCTCGATGGCTCCCTGGAGCAGGCACCGGAAAACGTCCTGTTGTATGCCACCTCCAACCGTCGTCACCTGGTGCCCGAGAACCAGAGCGATAATGAAAACTGGAAGAACATAGACGGTGAACTGCACCCCAACGAAGCGGTTGAGGACAAGATTGCCCTGTCTGACCGGTTCGGCCTGTGGCTGTCGTTTTACCCGTTCAACCAAGAGCACTTCCTGGATGTGGTCGAGCACTGGATCGGTGAGTTGGCGAGCAAGGCCGGTTTGCAATGGCAGCGCGATGAAGAGCTGGACATTCTCGCGGTGCGCTGGGCCACCGGCCGCGGCAATCGCAATGGCCGTTGTGCCTATCAGTTCGCCCGCTATTGGGTGGGCCTCAAATTGCTGGAGCGTCAACCATGATCGATTTGCAACAGGCCGGAACCGGCCTTGATGGCTACGCCATGCTCCATGCACAGCTGGAATCCTTGCTGGCGGATGAGCGCGATTTCATTGCCAATGCCGCGCAGTTTTCCGCGTTCCTGTTCAACCAGCTGGACGATTTGAACTGGGCGGGCTTCTACCTCAACCGTAATGAAGAGTTGGTGCTCGGGCCTTTCCAGGGGCAGATCGCCTGTGTGCGTATTCCGTTTGGCCGCGGTGTTTGCGGCGCGGCGGCGGCCTCGCGGCAAACCCAGCGGGTGGAAGACGTGCACGCATTCCCGGGGCATATCGCTTGTGACAGCGCGTCGAACAGCGAACTGGTGGTTCCGCTGGTCAAGGAAGGGCGCCTGATCGGTGTACTGGACCTGGACAGTCCGTCGCTGTCGCGGTTTACCCCGCAGGACCAGGCCGGCATCGAGCAGTTGGCTGCGATTTTCCTGCGGTTGACCGATTGCTGATGGGGTGAGCCTCCTGTAGGAGCGAGCAAGCTCGCTCCTACAGACGGTCCAGGACGTCCAGTTGCATCTGCAGCATCCTCTCCAGCTCAAGCATGGATTTCTCCATGGCCTTGATGCCCGCCTCGATAACGTGTCGATTCTCGCCTTGGCCACAGGCCTGTTCGAGGGTTTCGCATTGCCCAGCCAGGTTATCGGCCTGGATGATCCTGGCAGCGCCCTTGATCTTGTGTGCCTGCTCGATCAGGTCCTGGTAGGCGGCTTGTCGGACCAGCATGGCCATCAGCTCTACCCGGTCATTGCGGCTGCTGCTCAACAGTTCTTCAAGCAGGCGCCGGCTCAGCTGTGGATCGCCGCCCGTCATCGCATCCAGGCTTTGAAGGGTAAACACGTTACGGGTGGGTAGCGGATCGACTTGCGCCAGGTGCTCCTCCAGCGCAGTGAGGCTGATGGGTTTGAACAGGCAATCATTCATGCCTGCATCGAAACAGCGTTGTTTCTCCTCAGGTTGGGCATTGGCGGTGAAACCAAGTATCACGCAGGGTGTTTTTTGCTCACGCTGCTCATACTCGCGAATGGAACGACTCAACTCGTAGCCGTTCATGATCGGCATGTTGCAGTCGGCAATCACCAGGTCGAAGTGCGCTTCTCGCCATGCCTGGAACCCCGCAGCGCCATGATGGGCGGCGGTGAACTGATGCCCCAGGAAGCCCAGTTGCTGGCACATGAGCAGGCGGTTTGCGGGATGGTCGTCCACCACCAGTACATTGAGAACCGGCGCAGGGGTGGTCGCGGCCGGCTCCAGTTTGTCGACGGCCTTGAGCGGTTGCAGGCTGGGCATCTTCAGGCTGACGTGGACCTGGGTGCCCACCATGGGCACGCTGCTCAGGCTCAATTGCCCGCCCATCATCGTGCACAGGCTGCGACAAATCACCAGGCCCAGGCCGGCGCCACTCCTGGCCAGGTGCCCGGAATTGTCGGCTTGGGCAAAAGGCTCGAACAGGCGCCGCTGGTCTTCGCGATTGATCCCGATGCCGGTGTCCTCCACCACCAGTTTCATCTCGATCTGTTGGGGTTGCCCGGTGGCCTTCAGTTGTACCTTGATTTTCACCTGCCCGCGTTCAGTGAACTTGATCGCATTGCTCACCAGGTTCGACAGCACCTGCTTGAACCGCAAGGGGTCGATCAGTACGTCGGTGTCGTCCACATCGGGGGCGAACTCCAGCACCAGGCTCAGGGTTTTCTGGCGTGCCAGGCCATCGAATACGCGGACCACCGACTCGATCACCTCCCGCAGGTTGACCCGCTCCGGGGCCAGGCTCAGGCGACCGGATTCGATACGGGCGATGTCCAGGATGTCGCCGATCAGCTCCAGCAGGTCCTTGGCCGAGTTGTAGGCCACCTCGATGGCAGGGCGATCCAGGTGGCCCTGGTCGGCACGCTTGAGTGTCAACTCCAGCATGCCGATCACGGCGTTCATCGGCGTGCGGATTTCATGGCTCATGGTGGCCAGGAATGTGCTTTTCGCCCGGTTGGCCTCGTCGGCGCGTTCCTTGGCGGCGCGCAGTTCATCGAACAACTGGCGCCGCTCGCTGATATCGATCCAGCCGCCAATGATGCCCTGGACCTCGCCCATGGAGTCGCGGTAAGGAAGAATCCAGTGATAGATCGTGAGTTTTTTTCCATGAACGTGCAGGGTGCGATCAAGGATCAACGGTTTGCCTTCGGCCACGACCTGTTGATAGTCGGTATGGTACTGAGCCGCCTCCGTCTCGAGGGCCATGCCCATCTGGGTAATGCTTTTGCCGATGACGTCTTCACGCTTGACGTCGAAGGTTTGCAGATAGCTGTCGTTGCAGGTCTGCAAGAAGCCGTTGTGGTCACGTACGTAGATGGGATGCGGGGTCTCGTTGACCAGCGCCCGCATGAACTCGAACTGGTCGCTCAGGGCGCGCTCGGCCAGTTTCCGGTGTTTGATCTGGCGCTGCAGATAGCCGTTCCACGTCAGGGAAATCAACAGGAGCAGCCCTGTGCCGATGATGATCTGGGCAATCAGGCGGTGATAGTTGCGCCAATAGCCATCAGACGCCGCGTTGTAGCCACGCCAACGGCTGTTGATCGCCGTCATCTCATCCGGGGCAATACTCAGCAACGCCTTGTCCAGGATCGAACTCAGCTCGACGGCGTGGCGTGACGTCGCCAGGGCAAACGTCGCAGGCAACGTGCCGATGCTGGAACTGATCTGCAATTTGTCCTGGAATGCCGGAGACGAAAGCAGATAGTTGGCGATCACCAAGGGGTTCACAGCACCGTCCACCTGTCCCTGTGCCAACAATTCCGATGCCTTGAAGGTGTCACCTGTTTCGACGAGGGTTATCTGGGCAAATTCCTGCCGTAGAAACCTCTCCAGCGGATTGCCTTGGGTGATTGCCAGGCGCTTGCCTGTCATCTCTTGAAGGCTTGTGGGTGCACCGGCTTCCTTGCGTGTCAGCAGTACATAGGAGTTTTCCAGGTAAGGGCGGCTGAAGTTCAGGTGGGACTCGCGGCCGGTGCTGGGCGTGATTGCTCCGATGATGTCGGCGGCGCCGGAATTGACCTGGTCAATCATGCTGGTGAGATCACGCATGTGTTGAATCTCGAAGCGCAGGCCGGTTCGTAGCCGGATCAGCTCCAGCAGGTCGGCGGTGACGCCCCGGAAGTTGCCGTCGTTGTCAAAGAAGGTCAGCGGTGCGAAGGTTTCGTTGACGACGACTTTGACCACCGGGTGGTCCCGAAGCCAGCGTTCTTCGCGCTGGGTCAACTGCAGCTTGCGGTCCGTCAGCAGGATGTCGCTGCCGGCGCTCCAGCGTTTGGCGATGCTGTCGCGTTCATAGGTCGATACGCCATCGAGCACCGAATCGACGATGCTCAGGAGAATGGGCTGGTCCTTGCGCAAGGCGAAGCTGAAGCCATTGGCCTCGTGCTTGCCGAAGTTGGCCATGCGGATATTTCTGAGGTAGCCCTTGTTGATCATGTAGTGGGTGGAAATGGTGTCGCCCAGGAAGACGTCGGCCTGGTCGAATGCCACCGCATTCAATGCATTTTGATAGGACGGGTAGGCATGGATGGTTGCTTTTGGATACAACGCTTGCACTTCGTCCATGGGCAGGTAGTGGTAGACAAGGCTCAGGCGCAGGCCTGCCAGGCCGTCACCCAGGTTGCGACGCTCACCTTCACGAGTGACCAGTACCGGCTGATCCACCGCATAGGGCAATGACAGGACAATGTCGGGATTCGCCGCTTCAAAGCCGTTGGATGAGCCAAGAAAGTCGATCTCGCCGTTTTCCAGCGCCTGGATCGCTGCCTCCCGGGAGGAATAGCGCAGCACCTTCAACGGTATCGCCAGGGTCCTGGCCACCAGGCCGGCGTAATCGGCAGTCAGCCCTTCATAGTCTCGCCCGCTGGAGGTGATGTCGAAGGGCGGGTAGTCTGGCCCGGAGGTGCCCAGTATCAGGTCCCGCTTGTTCTGCAGCCACTGGCGTTGTGTCTTATTCAGCGGGGTGTCCAGTTGAACCGCACCGGCACGCCCCAGCAGTGCGTATTGCTCGGGAACCGTTTGTTCGCCAGCCACGGCCGTGCTGAGGCATACCCCGATGCTCAAAATGATTAGATAGTCCTTTATACGCCTGGGCATCCGATTTCTCACACTAGCGCGTTACGTTTTGCCATCTCGATAAGTTCTACCAAGGATTTGGCTTTTAGTTTTTGCATGAGCCTTTTTTTGTAAGTGCTTACGGTTTTGTTACTGAGGAACATGCCTTTGGCTATTTCCTTGTTTGTCCGGCCTTGTGCAAAAAGTTGTAATACCATGAGTTCGCGATCATTCACTATTTTGAAAAGTTCAAGCTCTTCATTGCAATCTGTTTCATTGCTGTTGCCGTTAAGGGCCTGGCTCGGAAAGTAGTTGTAACCGGACAAGACTGCCCTGATGGCACTGAGCAGCTCACTCAGGTCTCCTTCCTTGCACACATAACCATCGGCGCCGGAGCGCATGCACCGTGTGGCAAAGAGCTTGGGCGTCTGAGCCGTCAGGATCAGCGTCTTGGTGGGCGTGCTCATTGCGTTGAACCGGCACAACACTTCCAGGCCGTCGAGTTTTGGAATACCGATATCAAGGATGATCAGGTCCGGCTGACATTCCTTGACCATTTGTATTGCATCACAACCGTTGTCGGCTTCACCCACTACTTTATAGCCTTCATGTTCCAACAACATTCGAATGGCAAGCCGGATAACAGGGTGGTCGTCGATAATAAAAACTGAGTTCATGATCAAATTCCATACAAGCGCAAATAAAGTCGGCACATTAGCCCACATGGCAATGAAGGAGGATGAACCGAACGTGGAACAAACGTAAAACAAGAATGTTCCTACATTAAAAAAAGCAAAGGATTACGCTTCGCAGGGTGTTTGTTGTTTTGGCGTGAGAATTTTGCGTGGGTAGAATTTAAAAGTCGACGGCAGTGGGCGAGTGGTTTTATTACGAAGAACTTTCGTAGTGGAGGAACGTTTAACTTCCTACTTTTTTGTTGAACGGAGGAGGAGGGAGTTGGTGGATGAGTTGGTTCAACCCAATGGGGTTCAACGGCTTTGGCAAGTAGCCAAGTAACGGAAAATTACGCTGGAATGCCTGGGCCTTGAGGTTCTCCAGTTCATTAATCGGCAGGCCGCTGAGCAATATCGCCGATCTTATAAAGCCTCTGCGTTTGGCGATTTCAATCAACTCAAGCCCCGGCAAGTCGGGCAAGCATTGATCACAGAGCAGAATATCGAATGGCGTTTCGGTTTGCGTCATCAGCCGCATTGCCTGTTCGGCATTTTCGGCAAGGGTCAGGTCGTGATAGCCATAGTTTCTTAGCAGGCATTGGGTGGCCAGCAATTGAAAGGGATGATCCTCCACCAACAGGATACGAAGTTGTTCGAGCATGGGGTTTTCCATGAAATGGACAAGAGCCCTGAAGATGCTCCACCAGGGCGTGTAGTAAGAAGTTAGTGGGCCTGCCAGCCATCGGGCGTAGGAACAGGTCGAAAGACTGCGGTCAGGGCGCGCGATTATTCATCGCGGCGGGGAAGAACTTCGATCAGGCCGCTCTGTTCCGTGCGTAGGGCGATTCTTTGAAAAGCGGCCCTGGCCATAAGCCAGGGCTCGGGTTCATTGCGGGCTGGAGCGCCCGGTCATCTCGCGGGCCATTTCACTGGCGTAGCTGTCGGTCATGCCGGCGATGAAGTCGATCATGCGCAGGAACGAGGCGTGCAATGACCACGACGGGTCGGGGGCACTGTTGCCCAGCAGGTCGAGGATGCGCCGGTTCTTGAACGACGGAGTACGCCCGCCATGTTGTTCCAGGGCCGCACCGCAGAAGGCGTTCAAGAGGATTTCCAGGGTGGTGTAGGCGCCGATTTCGTGGAGGGTCTTGCGCTTGTCCTGGAAGATTTTCTTGCGGGCCATGTCCTTGGCATCCAGCACGCAGCGCTTGGCCGGACCGTGCATGTGTTCCACCAGGTCTCCCGGCAGGGTACCGGCCAGTAGCGCGTCCTGTTGCTCGACGAACGCCCGGGCTGCGGCGTTGGTCAGGTGCTCGATGGCCTTGCCCCGCAGAATCGCCAGCTTGCGTCGCCGGGAGTCCTGCGGGCCGAGTTGCCGATAGGTTTGCGGCAAGTCGTCGCCCACCAGGTCCAGCAGCAATGACTCGACCTCGGCGTATTCCAGCAGCTCCATTTCCAGGCCGTCTTCGAGGTCGATCAGCGCGTAGCAGATATCGTCGGCGGCCTCCATCAGGTACACCAGCGGGTGGCGGGCCCAGCGTTGCTCTTCCAGTTGCGGCAAGCCAAGTTTGTGGGCGATCTGTTCAAGAATCGGCAGTTCGCTCTGGTAGCAGCCGAACTTGTGTTTTTTATAACCCAGGGAGTCGGCGTGGCGTGCGGTCCAGGGGTATTTCAGGTAGGTGCCCAAAGTGGCGTAGGTGAGCCGGGTGCCGCCATCGAACTGGTGGTATTCCAGTTGGGTGAGTACCCGGAAACCCTGGGCATTGCCTTCGAAATTGAGGAAGTCATTGCGCTCGGCGCTGGTCATGTCGTCCAGCCAGCCACGCCCCGACGCCTGCTGGAACCAATGCCGGATTGCGTCTTCACCGGAATGGCCGAAGGGCGGATTGCCGATGTCGTGGGCCAGGCAGGCCGATTGCACCACCATGCCCAGGTCGCTCGGGTCGCACCAGTCGGGCAATGCGCTGCGGATGGTTTCGCCCACACGCATGCCCAGGGACCGGCCCACGCAACTGACTTCCAGGGAGTGGGTCAGGCGGGTGTGGATGTGATCGTTGCTGGTCACCGGGTGCACTTGGGTCTTGCGGCCCAGGCGGCGAAACGCGCCGGAAAAGATGATGCGGTCGTGGTCTTTGTGAAAGGGGCTGCGGCCCAGTTCTTCCGGGCTGTGCAGGGGTTTTCCAAGGCGTTCGCGGGTAAGCAGGGTGGGCCAATCCAAGGCGGGTACTCTCCGTGCGGTGAATGACACCGCCCAGCTTCCCGGTTCAGCCAGGCCTTCGCAAGCGAAAAACTACAGGCCGACGGCGTCGATATCGATTAACAGCAGGCGCTGACCGTTATCAAAGAATTGTCCGGCCGTCAGGCAGTATTGGTTGGTCGTGGCATCGCGATAGGTGGATGACAGGCTCAAGCGCCGCTCCTCCCAACCCTCGGCGAGCAGATGATAGAAGTACGGGCGCCATGACCAGTTGTGGCCCAGGTAGCGGCTGTCGGCTTGCCAGGCGCCCTGGTGCCATTCGAAATTGGGCGTCAGTTGCGTGCCATGCCGATCACACTGGTAAAAACGCAGCAGCCAGGGAAACGCCGGCAATTGCGGCAGCTGGCTCAGGGGCGCCTGTGCCTGCGCCCAGCCTTGCAGGATCTGCATCAGTTCTGCCAGTTGGTGGCGCAGGTGCATGATCCGGCCGCGCTCGGCCAGCTTCTGTTGGACATACCCGGTGCGCAGCTGGGCGAAACGCGACACGAACGCGTCGGTGGCGAACCAGTCCAGCTGGGCCTGGGCAAACAGGTAGCCCTGGACATAACGTGAACCACATTCCAGGGCGAAATTCAGCTGTGCCTCGGTTTCCACGCCTTCGGCAATGATCCAGCAGCCGGTTTTTTCCGCCATCTGCGCCAGTGCGCGTACCACCTCACCACTTGGGCCGCCCCGGGCAGCGGCCTGGAACAGGCGCATGTCCAGCTTGAGGATGTCTGGCTGCAAGGCCAGCACCCGGTCCAGCTGGGAATAGCCGGCGCCGAAGTCATCAATGGCAATCCGCGCCCCGGCCTCGCGGTAGCGCTCCACCACTTCGGCCAGGCGCAGGATATCGCCGCCCAGTTCCGTGATCTCGAACACGATGCGGCGCGGGTCGACGTTGTGTACCTGCAGTTGTTTGAGGCTCGGCAGGGCCTGCCCCGGGCGCAGGCGGGTGATCCAGCGTGGCGAGATATTCAGGCTCAGGAACCACTCTTGCGGTGCTTCATGCAGGCGGCTCAGGGCGTTGTCACGAATCTGCCGGTCCAGGCGGCGCAAGGCCACGGAGGGCGTGCGCGGGTCGGCGAACAGAGGACCCACCGAGCGCAGTTGGCCATCCGCCTGGCGCAGGCGGCCCAAGGCTTCTACGCCGGCGATGCGACCGGTGGCGGTGTCGATGAAGGGCTGGAAGCAGGCGAGCGGTTGCCCGTCGATCACGGGGCCTCCTTAAAAGACCGGAAATGAAAAAGGCCCGGCCCCCGATGGAGAGGGCCGGGCCTGATCTGTTTGCAAGAATGCAGCCAGCGGGCTCAACTTTTGCGCGATGCGCCTTGCATGGCCAGTTTGATCAGAGGAATCAGACCGGCGCCAAGCCGCACCAGGCGAGTCATGGTGCCGATCCCGCCGCCCTTGGCGCCTTTGCCGGTGAGGAAGCCCAGCAGTGTCACCACGCCCACGCCCCACAGCGGCGCGTGCTTGATGCCAAAACCGTCCTGCCAGCTCTGGCCCATGTTGCGGACCTTTTGCAGCGGCAGCATCAGTTGCTGGGACTCGTGACGAATTTCCTGACGGTGCATTTCCATGCGCAGGCGGATCAACGCCTTGCGCATCTCCCGCCGGGAAGTGTTGTGCGGCAATTCAGTCAGGCTCATGGCAGCAGGCGCTCCCGGTCGTTGGCCAGCTCTTCGAGGGTGGCGTGGAACGGCGTGGACTCATCGAACACTGCCGCCTTCAAGCGCAACCCACAGAAGGCCGCGGCCAGTATGTAGAACACGCAGAGGCTGATGATCCCGGTCAGGCGGTAGGTATCCCACACCAGAATCATCACCAGCGCCGACAAGCCCACCAGCAACAGCAAGGCAAACACCAGCGCCAGGCCTGCGAACAGCAGCAGGCTGACGGTGCGGGCTTTCTGCTCCTGCAACTCGATGCCAAACAGCTCGACGTGGCTGTGCAGCAAACCCAGGACAGCCGCGCCCAGGCGCCGTGAGGTAGAACTTGGGCCCGTGGACGAGCCGGATTCGCCGATAGACATAAATTAGCGCCTTGTGGCCAGCAGGCCGATCAAAAAGCCCACACCGGCCGCGATGCCGACGGACTGCCAGGGGTTGGCCTGAACATAGTCCTCAGTGGCGGTGACAGCCGCCTGGCCGCGTTCGCGCAGGGAATCTTCGGTCAGTTGCAGGGTTTCACGGGCCTTGAGCAGGCTTTCGTGAATCTTGCTGCGCAGTTCGTCCGCCTGGTCACCGGCGAGGATCGCGGTATCGTCCAGCAGCTTCTCGGTATCGCTGACCAGGGTTTGAAAATCCGCCATCAATATTTCCTGAGCAGTCTTTGCCGTTTTTCTGGCCATGGTTATCTCCGTGAGTGGCTGGTCTGTTTACTTTTGGTTTCGAGTCACCGGTGTCGGTGAAGGTTCACTGCAATTGTCTGGTACAGCTTTTGCTTTGCCTTGGTGCGCAGGCCGGTGGCCTTGCGCTGAATCCGGGCGGTTGGGGCTTAAACCCTGAAAAACCTTACCCTAAATAACTAAAATTCGCGGAAAAACCCTGTCGGATTCTGCCTTTCACCCTGAACGCTGCGCCAAAGCGGTTCACGGCCTCAAAAGAGGGTCGGACCGTCGGTGCCAATTTAGTGCGCGTCATGAAGGTCATGAACTGCTTTGGTGCTTTTTCCTGCCTGTGCAGGCCTGCCATTCTCCATGGAAAATTTGCAAAGCGCGGTGGACACCCTCGTCCATAGTTCCGACACGCTGTTTATTCTGATTGGTGCGGTCATGGTCCTGGCCATGCACGCCGGCTTCGCTTTCCTGGAAGTCGGCACGGTACGGCAGAAGAACCAGGTCAACGCCCTGTCGAAAATCCTCAGTGACTTCGCCATCTCCACACTGGCCTATTTCTTTATAGGCTATTGGATCTCCTACGGTGTGACCTTCATGCAACCGGCGGCGGTCATCAGCGCCGACCACGGTTATGGCCTGGTGAAATTCTTCTTCCTGCTGACCTTCGCGGCGGCGATCCCGGCGATCATTTCCGGGGGTATTGCCGAGCGTGCACGTTTTGTTCCGCAACTGTGTGCCACCGCCTTGATCGTGGCGTTTATCTATCCGTTTTTCGAAGGCATGGTGTGGAACGGCAACTACGGCCTGCAAGCCTGGTTGCTGGGCACTTTCGGCGCCACCTTTCACGACTTCGCCGGTAGCGTGGTGGTGCACGCCATGGGCGGCTGGCTGGCGCTGGCGGCCGTGTTGTTGCTGGGGCCACGCCAGGGGCGTTATCGGGAAGGGCGCCTGGTGGCGTTCGCGCCGTCGAGCATTCCGTTCCTGGCGCTGGGGTCGTGGATTCTGATCGTCGGCTGGTTTGGCTTCAACGTCATGAGTGCGCAGACCCTGTCCGGGGTCAGCGGGCTGGTGGCGGTCAATTCGTTGATGGCCATGGTCGGCGGCACCGTAGCGGCGTTGGTGATCGGGCGTAACGACCCAGGCTTTTTGCACAACGGTCCGTTGGCGGGGCTGGTGGCGATCTGCGCCGGCTCCGACTTGATGCACCCTGTGGGCGCGCTGGTGACCGGCGTGGTGGCGGGCGGTTTGTTCGTCTGGTGCTTCATCGCGGCCCAGGATCGCTGGAAGATCGATGACGTGCTGGGTGTGTGGCCGCTGCACGGCCTGTGCGGTGTGTGGGGCGGGATCGCCTGCGGGATCTTCGGCCAGACCGCGTTGGGTGGCTTGGGCGGCGTGAGCTTGATCAGCCAGTTGATCGGCACCGCGCTGGGCGTGGTGGTGGCGCTGGTCGGCGGCTTGCTGGTGTACGGCGTGATCAAGCGCGTCTACGGCCTGCGCCTGAGTCAGGAAGAAGAGTATTACGGCGCCGATCTGTCGATCCACAAGATTGGCGCCGTCAGTCAGGATTGAGGGAGGAGTCACCTTCGTTCGGGTTGCAGCCATGCAGCAGCCGATACCGGCTTTGCCGCACTTCATCCACGCGGCACTTTACCTGCTGCTCCGACAACCCCAGCAGGATCAGCGCATGGGAGGCGAGCATCAAACTCGATTCCAGTAACTCGGGCACCACTTCAGTGGCGCCGGCGGCTTTCAGTTCGGCCAACTGACTGTCGTCGCGGGTGCGCACCAGGATCGGCACCTTCGGGTTGAGGCGCCGTGCTTCGTTGAGCACGGTCAGGGCGACGTCGCTGTTGTCCACCGCAATCACCACCAGGCGCGCACGTTCCAGGCCGACAGCGCTGAGCAGGGCGCCACGGCGGCAGTCGCCGTAGTGCACGGCGCTGTCTTCGCTGGCGGCTTCCTGGACCCGCTCCGGGTCGTCATCCAGGGCGATGAAGGCCTGTTGTTCGCGGTACAGGAATCGTCCGATGGACTGGCCAACCCGGCCATAACCGCAGATCACCGCATGGCCTCGCAGCTCGGCGTTGAGGGCGGTTATCTCTTCAAGCTGCACTTGCTGGTTGGGCTTGTGGTGCAGGCGCAGGGCGATGGCGGGTGCAGCCCTGAGCAGCAGCGGGGTGAGCAGCATCGAGCAGAACGTGGCGGCCAGCAACAGGCCACTGATGTCGGCGGGCATCAGCCGGCTCTGCTGCATTTGCGCCATCAAGGCGAAACAGAATTCACCGCCCTGGGCCAAGGCCAGACCGCTGCGCCAGGCGGTTTCGCCGTCGCTGCCGCGCAATTGCACCAGCAGGGCGACCACGCAGCCTTTGATCAACATCAGGGCGAGGGTCAGGCCAAGAATCAACAGGCTGTGGCTGATGAACAGTTGCAGGTCGATCAGCATGCCGATACTGACGAAAAACAAACCCAGCAGGATGTCGCGAAACGGCCGGATATCGGCTTCGATCTGGTGGCGGTAATGGCTTTCCCCCAGCAGCATGCCGGCGAGAAAGGCGCCCAGCGCCGGGGACAGGCCCAGCAGGTGCGTCAGCCAGGCGGTGAGCAGAACAATGACCAGTGCCAGCAGCACGAATAATTCCGCCGAGTGGGAGGCCGCCACTTCACGGAACAACCGCGGCAGCAACCAGCGGCTGGCCAGCAGCAGGCCGAGGAACAGCACCACGGTTTTGCCCAGGGTCAACGGCAACGCCCAGTACCAGGCTTGCTCGCTGTTGCCGGCGAACACCGGTACCAGGGTCAGCAGCAACACGGCAACCACGTCCTGGAACAGCAATACCCCGATCGCATTCTGGCCGTGGCTGCTGAAGATTTCGCCGAGGCTGGTCAGCTCTTTGCTGACGATCGCAGTGGACGACAACGCCAGGCCGGCACCGAGCAACAGGGCAGTAGTCGGCGACAGGCCGAACAGCGCCAGCAAGCCCCCCAACAGTAACCCGCAGCACAGTACCTGCAGGCTGCCCAGGCCAAACACCACCCGGCGCAGGCTGAGCATTTTGCTCAGGGAAAACTCCAGGCCCAGGGAAAACAGCAGGAAGACCACCCCCAGTTCGGCAAGGTCTGGCAGCTCTTCGCTGTCATTGACCCAGTCCAGGGCGGTGGGGCCTACGGCCAGGCCAACACACAGATAGCCCAGCACCGGGGGCAGTTGCAGGCGACGAAACAGCGCAATTACCACGAGAGAGGAGGCCAGGATAATCAGCAGGTTGGCAAACACGCGCAGCTCCATTGCAGGTATCAGGGGAAAAAAGTCGCGAGAGTCGCTGAATCAGTTATACGCCATGGTGATCTGGGTCAGGCTTTTGCGGTGCCCCGACGCTGTTAGAATAGGCGCCTGATTCTTCCCGGACCCTTTGCCATGCTTCCTGAATGTCAGTTGTTCGGCACCCTGGGCTGCCATCTTTGTGAGTTTGCCGAAGCCGAAATCATGCCGTTGGTCGAACACGGCCTGCTGGTGGAGTTGGTGGATATCGCCGATTCCGAGTCCCTGTTCGAAGCCTACGGCCTGCGGATTCCGGTGCTGCGCCGGGTGGATACGGGCGCCGAGCTGGAGTGGCCGTTCGATGAAGCGCAGGTGGTGACCTTCCTGCTCTAGCACTCGGCGATGGCGAGTTCCCGATTATTCGGTTACTGTATGTTTGTACAGCGATTGAATGAGAGGGAACGCCCGTGGTGAATGTTGAACAACTGAAAAGCAGCGTCAATCGCATGTCCGCCGACGTCGTGCGCGACGCGGTGAACGAGCTGCGCCTCGATGGCCTGGTCACGGAAGGCAAGACGCCGTTTAACAAAGTGCATTTCAATACCTGCTTTGCCGAGATCGAGG
Source organism: Pseudomonas yamanorum (assembly GCF_013386765.1). GTDB lineage: Bacteria > Pseudomonadota > Gammaproteobacteria > Pseudomonadales > Pseudomonadaceae > Aquipseudomonas > Aquipseudomonas yamanorum_A. The sequence continues at coordinate 110,579 of NZ_JACARE010000032.1, read as the reverse complement.
CGTTATTCCAGCGCGCCGGTTATCACAAGCAGTTGGATGTAGTGGGTTATCAGGGCTTGCTCTACGCGCTTTATGACCCGGGCCGCTGGGAAGCGGTGGATGTGTTGCGTTGGCTCAAGGAGTTCACCGAGGCGGCCAGTGCATCGCCGGTGTTGCGCGCGGAATTGGCCAAGGCGTGAATCTGTGCTGGGCCTGATCCGGCTGCATGCGGGATAATGCCCGCCTGTATTTCCAAGCTCTGAGCCTGCCCATGTCCGTTTTTTCCGCTGCCCAGCATCAAGCCAGCACCTTGTACCTGCCCCCGGGCAATTGGGCGACCGTGCTGGATTGCCTCTGCGAGCACTTCCAGGCCATCAGCCGTGAGCACTGGCTGGACCGCATCGCCCGGGGCCGGGTGCTGGACATCAACGGCACGCCCATCAGCCAGGACCTGGCCTACCGCGAAGGCCTGTGCATCTACTACTTTCGCGAAGTGCCGAACGAGAAAGTGATCCCGGTGCAGGAGACCATCCTGTACGCCGACGAACACCTGGTGGTGGCCGACAAACCGCATTTCCTGCCGGTAACGCCCGCCGGTGAGTACGTCGAGCAGACCCTGTTGCGGCGCTTGATCCGTCGCCTGGACAACCCGGCCCTGGTGCCGCTGCATCGCATCGATCGGCATACCGCCGGGCTGGTGCTGTTTTCGGCCAACCCCCAGACCCGTTCGGCGTATCAACAGCTTTTCCCCACGCGCAAGATCGACAAGTTCTACGAAGCCATCGCCCCGGCATTGCCCGCGCTGACCTTTCCGTTGGTGCATAAAAGCCGGCTGGTGGATGGCGAGCCATTCTTTCGCATGCAGGAAGGAGAGGGGGCGAGCAACACCGAGACGGCGCTCGAGGTGCGGGAAAAGAACGGCGACCTGTGGCGCTACGGCCTGTTCCCGGTGACCGGCAAGAAGCATCAGTTGCGGGTACACATGACGGCGCTGGGGGCGAGTATCTGCAACGATCCGTTCTACCCCGACGTCATCCAGGATGCCGAGGACGACTACGCCAATCCGCTCAAGCTGCTGGCCCAGGGTGTACGGTTCATCGACCCGGTCACCGGCCAGGAGCGCAGTTTTCGCAGCGAGATCAGCCTGGACTGGTAAACCCCAGGCACGAAAAAGCCCGCATCAAGCGGGCTTTTTCGTATCCGGCGTTAAGACTTACAGGTCTTTAACGGTGCGAACCTGATCCTTGTTGATCTGTGTGCGCTTGCCATCCAGCTGTTCAAATTCATAGAAGCCGGTGGACTTGTCGAATTTAGGAGTGTCGACGGCCTGGATTTCGCGACCGTCATTCAGGGTGATCACTGTAGGCGAGGCGCAACCGGCAAGGGTAGCGAGGCCCAGTGCAAGCATGAGAGCGGCGATGGTCCGTTGAGTCATGAGTTTGTCTCCGAGAGAATGCTTTTTTGAGTACTGACCTTGTGACGTGTGCAACGTCGGCAAAGTTCCTTGTGCGACGCTCATTCTGACACGCTGGGTGGCTGGTGCAACAACTCAGGTGTGTTGAAGTTGGCCAGGCGCGGGTCGTTCGCGGGGCAATCCAGGGCCTTGGCGCCCAGCGCCTGCATGATCTGGCGCGGGCTGCGCTCGCCGGCCTCCCAGGCCTGTTCGAAAGTTTCATGTAGCAGAGTGGGTATCACACAGAGCAACGGCTCCCAGAAATCGCCGTGGCGCACCATTACCGGCAGCAACGGGTTCTGCTGCGCCGTGCGGAGCAGGTCGGCGAGCAATCGCTCATCGATTTGCGGCACATCGCACGGCAATACCAGCAGATGCCCGTGCCGCGCCGCTGCCAGTCCTGCGCGGATGCCGGCAAGCGGGCCGGGGAAGTCCGGGCTGTCATCGCCGACCACTTGATCGGCGTAGGCCGCGTACTGCGCCTGGTTGCGATTGCAGGAGATGATCAGGTCGTCGGTCAGCGGCCGCACCAGACGATGCAGATGCGCGATCAGCGGCTGCCCGTGCCAGTCGAGCAAGCCCTTGTCGAGGCCGCCCATGCGCTGGCCACGGCCGCCGGCCAGTAGCAATACGGAGCAGGGCAGTGGGGAAAAATGGCTGGGCATGACGGCTCCTGCGGGCAGTGAAATGGGGGGCTGTGATATAACATCGGGCTGTTCCTTCGACAACCGGACCGAGCCATGAAAGCCAAGGCTGATGCGCCCTTTGTACCCCTGAATATCGCTGTACTGACGGTGAGCGACACCCGCACCCTGGAAACCGACACCTCGGGCCAGGTTTTCGTCGACCGCCTGACCGCCGCTGGCCACCTGCTGGCCGAGCGGGTTTTGCTTAAAGATGATCTGTACAAAATCCGTGCGCAAGTGGCGCACTGGATCGCCGAGGACGTGGTGCAGGTGGTGTTGATCACCGGCGGCACCGGGTTCACCGGTCGCGACAGCACCCCTGAAGCGGTGAGCTGCCTGTTGGACAAGCAGGTAGATGGTTTCGGCGAGCTGTTCCGGCAAATCTCCGTGGCCGATATTGGCACTTCTACCGTGCAATCCCGAGCCCTGGCCGGCCTGGCCAATGGCACCCTGGTGTGCTGCCTGCCGGGCTCCACCAACGCGGTGCGCACCGGCTGGGACGGGATCCTCGCCGAGCAACTGGATAACCGTCACCGCCCGTGCAACTTCGTCCCGCATTTGAAACAGGCCGAACCCTGTGAATCCCGTGGGTAAGCCGGGCAAGACCGGCGCGTTGATGCCGGTGGAAGATGCCCTGGAACAACTGCTGGCGATGGCCGAGGCTGCGCCGATTCGCGAGCAGGAAACCTTGCCGCTGGCCGAGTGTGACGGTCGGGTGCTGGCGCAGGCGCTGGTCTCTACCCTCGATCTGCCGCCCTGGCCCAACAGCGCCATGGACGGTTACGCCCTGCGCCTGGCGGACTGGACCGGCGAGCCGCTGGTGGTCAGCCAGCGCATTTTTGCCGGCACGGCACCGGAGCCCTTGGCCGCCGGTACTTGTGCGCGGATCTTCACCGGCGCTCCGGTGCCGGAAGGCGCGGACTGCGTTGAGATGCAGGAAAACGCAGTGGTCCACGCGGACGAGCGCGTGAGCTTTACCGAGGCGTTGCAGGTGGATCAGAACATCCGTCCCCAAGGCCAGGAAACCACGGTGGGCGAGCTGGTACTGCCTTCTGGCACGCGCCTGGGCCCGATCGAACTGGGCCTGGCGGCTTCCCTGGGCCGTGATCGCCTGGAGGTGATACGACGTGCCCGGGTGGCCGTGCTGTCCACCGGCGACGAGTTGATCGAGCCGGGCCTGCCGCTGGGTCCCGGGCAGATCTACAACAGCAATCGCCGGGTACTGTGCAGCTGGCTCGAACGCCTGGGCTGCGAAGTGGTGGACGCCGGGATCCTGCCGGACGACCTGGAACAAACCCGTGAGCGCCTGGGTGCGCTGGGCTCGGTTGACCTGATTTTGTCCACCGGCGGTGTGTCGGTAGGCGAGGCGGACTTCCTCGGGATTGCCCTGCGCGAAGAGGGCGAACTGGCGCTGTGGAAGCTGGCGATCAAGCCGGGCAAGCCGCTGACGTTCGGGCATTTCCGTGGCGTACCGGTGATCGGTTTGCCGGGCAACCCGGCGTCGACGCTGGTGACCTTCGCCTTGCTGGCGCGGCCTTACCTGTTGCGTCGCCAGGGCGTGCAGGACGTGGCACCGTTGCGCGTTGAAGTGCCGGTGGGGTTTGTGTGGGCCAAGCCGGGGAATCGTCGCGAGTACCTGCGCGGTCGGCTGGAGCAGGGCAAGGCGATCATCTACCGCAACCAGAGCTCGGGTGTGCTGCGCAGTGCGGCGTGGGCCGAGGGGTTGGTGGAAGTGTTGGAAGGGACGACGCTTACGATCGGTGACCGGGTCAACTTCATTCCGTTGAGTGAAGTGTTGAACTGAGCCCGATCTATCAAACAATGAAGATCAACTGTGGGAGCTGGCTTGCCTGCGATAGCGGTGGGCCAGCCAACATACATGTTGACTGTGCCGACGCCATCGCGGGCAAGCACGGCTCCTACAGTTGATGGGTTTCAGCCTGCCAATTATGGCAAATCACGACTTGCGTAAAACGCACTCAACACCTTCACCAGGTGCGCCAGGTCGTGGCTGCCGCACAGCTCGCGAATCGAGTGCATGGCAAATGTCGGCAAGCCGATATCCACAGTGCGCACCCCCAGGTGGCTGGCGGTGATCGGGCCGATGGTCGAGCCGCAACCCATGTCGCTGCGTACCACAAAGCTCTGCACCGGCACTTCTTCGGCCATGCACAGGTGGCGGAAGAACCCGGCGGTTTCGCTGTTGGTGGCGTAGCGCTGGTTGCTGTTGACCTTGATCACCGGGCCGGCATTGAGTTTCGGGCCGTGGTTGGCGTCGTGTTTCTCAGCGTAATTGGGATGCACGCCGTGGGCGTTGTCGGCAGACACCAGCAGCGACTTCTGGATGGTGCGTACGAACTCATCACCTTCCGGCAGCAGGCGGCGCAAGGTCTGCTCCAGCATCGGGCCGTCGGCACCGCAGGCGGAGCACGAGCCGACTTCTTCGTGGTCGTTGCACACCAGTACGCAGGTTTCGTCGGTTTCGGCGGTGAGCAAGGCTTGCAGGCCGGCGTAGCACGACAGCAGGTTGTCGAGGCGGGCACCGGCGATAAAGTCGCCATTGAGGCCAATCACCGCGGCGCTCTGGGTGTCGTAGAAGCTCAGCTCGTAGTCGAGCACCACGTCGGCATTCAGGCCGTGTTCACGGGCCAGTTGCTCGGTGAGTACGGCGCGAAAGTCCACACGCTCGTCACCGGCAAATTGCGCGAGGATCGGCGGCAGTTCGGTCTGGGCATTGATCGCCCAACCCTGATTGGCTTCACGGTTCAGGTGAATGGCCAGGTTGGGGATGATCGCGATGGGCAGCTTGAAGTCGATCAGTTGGCTTTCGACCTTGCCGTCACGCCGGAAAGTGACGCGGCCGGCCAGGGACAGGTCGCGGTCGAACCACGGTGCCAGCAGCGCGCCGCCGTACACTTCCACACCCAGTTGCCAGAAGCCCTGGCGTTGCAGTTCAGGCTGTGGCTTGACCCGCAGGCACGGGCTGTCGGTGTGGGCGCCGACCAGGCGAATGCCGCCCTGCAGCGGCGAGTGGCGGCCGAGCTTGAAGGCGATGATCGAGGAGTCGTTGCGGGTCACGTAGTAGCGACCGTTGGCCTCGGTGGTCCAGGTCTCGCGCTCGTCAAGACGCTGGAAACCGGCCGCTTCCAGGCGCTGTGCAAGGGCGGCGGTGGCATGGAACGGGGTAGGGGAGGCCTTGAGGAAGTCGATCAGGCCTTGGTTCAACTCTTCGCGCATAAGTAGCTCCAGACAGCAATGGCGCGAGTTTACCGTATTGGCTCAGAATTTGGAGGGAAGCTGCTGTCTTGAGACGGGCGCAAAACCCATGTGGGAGCTGGCTTACCTGCGATAGCGGTCTGCCAGTAACCAATTGGGGGCTGACACACCGTTATCGCAGGCAAGCCAGCTCCCACATTTGATCGGGTTTGCAGTTTAAAACGGTGCCGGGCACTCGAAGCGCAACCGCTCGCCGCTCTGGGGATGGGTGAAGCTCAGCATGCTGGCGTGCAGGCACAGGCGTGGCCAGGCGGCCAATGCCTGTTCATGGGCGTACAAGCCATCGCCCAGCAGCGGATGCCCGATGGACAACATGTGCACCCGCAGTTGATGGGAGCGCCCGGTAATCGGCGTTAACTCAACCCGGCACCAATCGCCGCAACGTTCCAGGACTTTCCAGAAGGTCAGTGCGTTCTTGCCGAACTCATGGTCCACCACGTGCCGTGGCTTGGTCGGTGGGTCGTAGCGCAATGGCAAGTCGATGCTGCCGCTGTCCAGTTCCGGTTGGCCCCAGCACAGCGCGGTGTAGGCTTTTTCGGTTTCCCGGTCGTGGAACTGGCGGGACAGTTCACGGTGGCTGTCTGCGTCGCGGGCCAGCAGGATGATGCCGGACGTTTCCCAATCCAGGCGATGAACGATACGGGCTTCGGGGTAGCCGTTTTCCTGCAGGCGGGTGATCAGGCAGTCCTTGTTGTCGTCGGCGCGACCGGGCACCGAGAGCAGCAGGGTAGGCTTGTTCACCACCAGGACAGCAGCGTCCTGATGAAGGATATGGACATTGGACAACGGCATTAAAACAGCCTCGTAACAAACGCCAACGGCGGCTGGGTTGCCGAAGTTTCTGTAGGAGCGAGCTTGCTCGCGAAAAACTTAAGAACAACACGTTCATTCAGGATGAGCGCGTTATCGTTAACGTCCATCGCGAGCAAGCTCGCTCCTACAGAAGTCCAGTAACCGAGCCGCCGTGGCGACCGCCTTTTCGATCAACGATCAGGCAGGGTGATATTGAGTTCCAGAATCGAGCAGCTGCCGTCATTTTCCAGGGCGACATGCACGTCATCGTTGCCGATATTGACGTACTTGCGGATCACCTCGACCAACTCCTTCTGCAAGGCTGGCAGGTAATCCGGGGTGCTGCGTTGGCCGCGTTCGTGCGCCACGATGATCTGTAGACGCTCTTTCGCTACCGACGCGGTACTTGGCTTTTTGTTGGCGCGAAAGAAGTCGAGAAATTTCATTGTTTAGTTGCCTCCAAAGATACGCTCGAAGAATCCCTTCTTCGCTACATCGAGGAAGCGATGTTCCACGGTTTTGCCCAGCAAGCGATCAACTGCATCGCTGTACGCCTGGCCGGCGTCGCTCTGGTCGTCGAGAATCACCGGCACGCCCTGGTTGGACGCCTTGAGCACGGCCTGGGATTCCGGGATCACGCCCAGCAGGGTCACGGCCAGGATGTCCTTGACGTCTTCAACGCCAAGCATCTCGCCCTTGCTCACGCGCTCAGGGTTGTAGCGGGTCAGCAGCAGGTGTTCCTTGATCGGCTCTTCGCCTTTTTCGGCGCGCTGGGACTTGCTGGCCAGCAGGCCGAGCATGCGGTCCGAGTCACGTACCGAAGACACTTCAGGGTTGGTCACGACGATGGCTTCGTCGGCGAAGTACATCGCCAGGTGAGCACCGGTCTCGATACCCGCCGGGGAATCGCACACCACGTATTCGAAGGTTTCTTTCAGCTCGGCGAGGACCTTGCCCACGCCTTCCTTGGTCAGCGCTTCTTTGTCGCGGGTCTGGCTGGCGGCCAGTACGTACAGGTTCTCAAGGCGCTTGTCCTTGATCAGGGCCTGTTGCAGGTTGGCTTCGCCGTTGACCACGTTGACGAAGTCGTACACCACGCGGCGTTCGCAGCCCATGATCAGGTCGAGGTTACGCAAACCGACGTCGAAGTCGACGATGACTGTCTTGTGGCCGCGCAGAGCGAGGCCGGTACCGATAGCGGCGCTGGTGGTGGTCTTACCCACACCACCCTTGCCGGATGTAACCACGAGAATCTTGGCCAAGGTGTTTCACCCCTAAGGAAAAAGGACTTTTTAGCCCCTGAAAAACATCTCTTGAAACTCGCGGCAGGCGGGCAGCTCTTGTAGGAGAAAGCACGGCTTGCCTAGGCAAACCCCGCCTTTAAATTATTCCTACACAAGTTTTGCCGTTTTCGCTGTGCTATCAGAGTCCAGAGATGCTTGGAAAATGCGGCAGTATCCGTTAAAGACGAACGATGTTCAACACATCGCCCGACAGGCTGACTTGTACCCCGGCCCCCCACAGCGGATCGCGGCGCAAATCTTCCGAAACCTTGTACTGGCCTGCGATGGACACTAGCTCAGCGGTCAACTGCTGGCAAAAAATACGGGCCTTTGTGTCACCTTTTATGCCGGCCAGTGCACGACCCCGCATGGGACCGTATACATGGATGTTTCCATCGGCGAGAAGTTCCGCCCCCGGACTGACCGGGGCGATGACCACAAGGTCGCCACCCTGGGCGTAAATCTGCTGCCCGCCCCGCACGGGAGAGGTGATGATCTTTGTAGGCTTGATCGTCGGCTCCGGCGGTTTTTCCGGTTTTTTCTTCTCTTCGCCGACCAACGGGTCCAGCGGACGCTCCCGAGCACCGGACGGCGGCAGTACTGGCAGTTCAATGGCAATTGCCGCGGCAATGTCTTCGATACGACTGGCACGAATCGCCAGGGTGCGCAGGCCATGCTGGCGGCACACACGCATTAACCCGGGCAGGTCGACAGCGCCCTGGCCGGCCGGGAGTTTGTCCAGGGCCAGCACCAGCGGCGCGTTGTTGAAGAAGTTCGGCGCGAGGGCGACCTTGGCGGCGAGCTGGCGGTCCAGGGCGTCAAGGTCATTGCGGGCCAGTTCCAGCACGGTAATGGCGAGCATGCTGCCTTTCAACTGGAACACGGGATCTTGGTCTAGCGGTTCGGTTTGGCTCATGGTCGGCAAAGCGGCTTGTCACGAAAAGTGTCGAGACTTATAACGAGAACATCCGCTAGCCGCAAGCCGGGTCGAACCGTTGTAGAATGCGCGGCCGTTGTCTTTGCCGGAATCATTAATGGATCGCCCGCGTTTTCGAGCTGAATTTTTTCACCCGCGTTTTTGGCTGTTATGGCTGGGACTCGGTTTGCTGTGGCTGATTGTGCAGTTGCCGTACCGGGCTTTACTGGGGATTGGCCGTGCCCTGGGGGCGGGAATGTACCGGGTGGCCGGTGAACGTCGACGCATCGCCGCGCGAAACCTGGAACTGTGTTTCCCGGAAAAGTCCGCCAAAGAGCGTAAACATTTGCTCAAGGAAAACTTTGCCTCCACCGGCATCGCCTTCTTCGAGATGGCCATGAGCTGGTGGTGGTCCAAGCCGCGCCTGGCGCGCCTGGCCCATGTCGAAGGGCTGGAGCACCTCAAGCAGGCGCAACTGGAAGGCAAGGGCGTGATCCTCATGGCCCTGCATTTCACCACCCTGGAAATCGGCGCCGCGTTGCTGGGGCAGAAGCACACCATCGACGGCATGTACCGCGAGCACGGTAACCCGCTGTTCGATTTCGTCCAGCGCCGTGGCCGCGAGCGGCACAACCTCGACTCCCTGGCCGTAGAGCGCGAAGACGTGCGCGGCATGCTCAAGCTGCTGCGGGCCGGCCGTGCGATCTGGTACGCACCGGACCAGGACTACGGCGCCAAGCAAAGTATCTTCGTGCCGTTGTTCGGCATTCAGGCGGCCACCGTGACCGCCACCAGCAAATTTGCGCGCCTGGGCAAGGCGTTGGTGGTGCCGTTCACCCAGGAACGCCTGGCTGACGGCAGCGGTTATCGCCTGGTGGTTCATCCTCCGCTCACCGACTTCCCCGGTGAAACCGACGAGATCGATTGCCTGCGCATCAACCAGTGGGTCGAAGCCTCTGTGCGCGCATGCCCCGAGCAATACCTGTGGACCCACCGCCGCTTCAAGAGCCGGCCACCGGGTGAGCCTAAGCTGTATGAAAAACGCCGTCGTTGATCTGAAGTCCCCAAGCAACATGGAGTGATGCAATGCGCCCAGCTGAACCGGTCACAGGCTTGATTCTTTCCGGAGGCGGGGCGCGGGCCGCCTATCAGGTGGGGGTATTGGCGGCGATTGCCGAGTTGTTGCCGCCGGGGGCAGCCAACCCGTTTCCGGTGATTGTCGGCACCTCGGCCGGGGCGATCAATGCGGTGAGCCTGGCCAGCGGCGCGATGGATTTTACCGCCGCCATCCAGCGCCTGACCGCCTTCTGGCAAGGCTTTCGCAGCCACCTGGTGCTGCGCAGCGACTGGCCCGGGGTGATCAGCCAGGCGAGCCGGTTTCTTATCCACAGCCTGCTGGGGCTCGGCGCACAGGTGCCGGTGGCGCTGCTCAACAGTTCGCCGCTGCGGGACTTGTTGCGGGACAAGCTGCATCTGGAAGGCATCGAACAGTCGATCCGCGAAAAGCACCTGCATGCGGTGGCTGTGACGGCCTTCGGGTACGAGTCCGGGCAAGCCGTGACCTTCTATCAGGGCGGCGGCACCATCGATGCATGGCTGCGGCATCGGCGTATAGGCATTCCCACCCAATTGACCGTTGAGCACCTGCTGGCCAGTTCGGCGATTCCGTTGCTGTTTGCGCCGGTGAAACTCGATCAGGAATATTTTGGTGACGGTGCCGTGCGGCAGTCGGCGCCGATCAGCCCAGCGCTGCACCTGGGAGCCAGCCGTGTGCTGGTAGTGGGCGTGAGTGGCAACCCGCGCGGCAACGACCCTTCGAACCCGGCACGCACCTTCACCGGCCAGGAGCCGACGTTGGCGCAGATCGGTGGGCACATGCTCAACAGCACGTTCATCGACAGCCTGGAAAGCGACATTGAATTGCTCGAACGCCTGAACCAGTTCAGTCATGTACTACCTGCCGATGCGGCGATACAAGGTTTGGCGCCGGTGGAGGTATTGGTGATTGCACCGAGCCAGCCGATCGACGAAATCGCGGCGCGTCATCGTCAGGAATTGCCGGCGGCATTGCGCCTGTTCCTGCGCGGGCCGGGGGCGACCAAAACCAGTGGCGCGGGTGTGCTCAGCTATTTGCTGTTCGAGGCGGGGTATTGCAGCGAGTTGATCGAACTGGGACGGCGGGATGCGCTGGCCAAGCGCGAAGAGCTGAAGCGGTTTCTGGGCCTGACACCGAACTGAATATGGGGGGCTTGTGTGGGAGCTGGCTTGCCTGCGATAGCATCACCTCGGTGTAACCGACATACCGAGGTGATGCTATCGCGGGCAAGCCCGGCTCCCACACAAGCCCGATTCCACAGGGGATATGCGGTGTGGTTAGAAGTGGTACTTCACCAACAGGCTCGCCGTGTCCTGATTGGTCTCGAACGCGCCGCTGTCCTGGATGCCGTACTTGTTCTTCCAGTAGTCGTACTCGATACCGACATACAACTGCTTCTCGCCCCAATGCAGCGCCTTGCCCAGGTCATATTTGATCTGTGGGTTGAAGTGCAGGTTGGCGTGGTAAGTGCCACGGGCGTTCTTGTCGTTGTCCACCACCCAGTCCATAAAGCCGTCGATCAACACATTGGAGTTGCCCACCGGGATTGTGTACGACCACACCGGAGTGATCTGCCACACGCCGTCACCCGGGCGATTGCCTTCGGTCTGGCGCTGGTAGAAGTTCAGCTGGAAGTAGTCGAAACCAGGGATTGCCAAGTCGAAGCCCGGGCCCAGCAAGTACGATTCGTTATCGCCTTCACCGAACTCGTAAGTGAACGCCAGCAACACGTCCTTGATCGGACCGAACGACAAGTCCTTGTCGAAAATCTTGCCGAACGACAAGCGCGGGCTGAACTCACCGTAGTAAGTACTTGGGCCTACGTTGCCGTCTTCCTTGCCGTTGTAAAAGATGCGGTCGAGAAAGAAGAAGTTGTCACCGTACTTCCACGCGTCAGCGTGTTCGAAGGTCACGGTTTGCTGGATCTGCGGGTTAACAGTGAAGTTCTTGCCCCACAGATAAGTCAGGCTGTTGTTCTGCCACTGCAGCAGATCACCCGCCATGGCCTGGCCCCCGGCCAGCAGGGATCCTGCCAGCATCAGGCTGTTCACAGTACGTTTCATTCGGTTGCTCCCGAGGTAAAGGTTTCTGGTTTTTTTTCTAAGCGGACGCTCTGGTGTGGCGTCTTTTGGCTTGCCGCAAAAATCGTCTGTTCGGTCAGCTTTAATGCTTTTAGCAAGAGCTGCGCCAAGGTGTTTAAAAAGCCAAAAAATCCCCGTCGGCTGTGATGAACACAGTCGAATTCGGAGAGTTTTTGCACACATTGGCTGCGGACTTGGGGCCGGGATAAGTTGGCCTTGCAGTCAGCTTTTACATTTGCTGTTTTTTTTTGAGTCGATTTGAGCGGGCGCCGAGAATACTGACTCCCAGGCCTGTGCTCAAGTGCGCCGTTACAGAGCGCGCGGGGCGAGAATGGGGCACGGCGCGTGGCCGGCCCCGGGTGAATGGCGTGCATGGTGTGTTCCCTGATCGTTATTGTTTTTGTTGTGACGCAGGAATCAGTGTTGGTGAGCGAGTTCGCTTGCGGCAGCGCGTTCGGCGCCACCCAGAATGTTGAATAACAGGTTCAGCGACAGCGCACTGATCGTGGCCATGGCGATACCGCTGTGGGTGATCGGGCTCATCCACAGCGGCAGTTGCGCGAAGAACTCAGGACGCACCACTGGGATTAAACCCATGCCGATACTCACCGCCACCAGCAACTGGTTGCGGCGGTCGGCGATGTCGGCTTCCTGCAGAATCTTGATCCCGGTGGCCGCCACCATGCCGAACATGGCAATCGCCGCGCCGCCCAGTACTGCGGGAGGAATCGAGGCCACCAGGAACGCGGCCTTGGGCAGCAGGCTCAGCACAATCAGAAACGCACCGGCCATGATCGTCACCGAGCGGCAGCGCACGCCGGTCATCTGCACCAGGCCGATATTCTGCGCGAACGAGGAGTGGGTAAAGGTGTTGAAGAACCCGGCAAAAAACGACGCGCCGGCATCACACAACAGGCCGCGACGCAGCATCTTCGGCGTGACGTCCTGGCCGGTGATCTTGCCCAGGGCGAGGAACATCCCGGTGGACTCGACGAAGATAATCACCACCACCAGGCACATCGACAGAATCGGCGCCAACTCGAACTTGGGCATGCCGAAATGCAGCGGCGTCACCACTTGTACCCACGGCGCCTGCGCGAGGCCGCTGAGGTCGACCATGCCGATCATGCCGCACAACCCGTAGCCCAGGGCCATGCCGATCAGCACCGAGATGTTCACCCAGAAGCCGCGCATGAAACGGTTGATCAGCAAAATGGTGGCCAGCACCAGTGCGGCGATCGCCAGGTAAATCGGTGAGCCAAACGTGGAGGCCGCAGCACCGCCGCCGGCCCAATTGACCGCGACGGGAAACAGCGAAAGACCGATGGCGGTGATCACGGTGCCGGTCACCAACGGCGGAAAGAAGCGCACGACCTTGGACATGAACGGCGCGATCAGCATGCCGAAAAAGCCGGCGGCGATGGTGGCGCCGAAGATCCCTTGCAGGCCGATACCGGGCATGCCCGCCATGGCCACCATACTGCCGACTGCGGCGAAACTGGCGCCCATCATCACCGGCATGCGGATGCCGACGGGGCCGATGCCGAACGACTGCACCATGGTTGCGATGCCCGCTACCAGCAGGTCGGCGTTGATCAGGAAGGCGATTTCTTCACGGCTCAGGCCCGCGGCCTGACCGATGATCAAAGGCACGGCGACGGCGCCACCGTACATCAGCAAGACGTGTTGCAGGCCTACCAGAATCAGTTGCAAGAGGGGAAGCCGCACCATGGGAGGCGCGGCAGGAATCTGCGTTTCTAACTGGGACATGCAACACCTCGAATCTTTTTATTGTTGTGTTGTTCGGCATTCAATTGCCGGGTGGAACTCATTCGTCAAAGCACACCGCAACTCTCAACTGTAGGAGCTGGCTTGCCTGCGATAGCGGCGGTGAATTCAACATCGCTATCGCAGGCAAGCCAGCTCCCACATTGGGTCCTGCGTTAATCAGTCAGTTGGTACGCGCCCCCTGAGTGATCCAGGTGCCAATCAAGTCCCGCTCCTGCTGGGTCATCTGGGTGATGTTGCCCAGCGGCATGATCTGGCTGGCCACGGCCTGTGCCTGGATGCGCGGCGCCATTTGCTGGATCTGCTGCGGCGTATCGAACATCACGCCGGCCGGTGCCGTACTGAACAGCGGGCTGGTGGGCTTGGCCGAATGGCACACCGCGCAGCGCTCCTGAATCACCCCGTGGACCTTGTCAAAATCAATCGACGCCTGGGCCGGTGCCGCTTCGGCGGGTGCCGGTGCAGGTGCTGCTGGCGCAGCTGGCTTAAGCCCGCCACCCAACGCCGTTTCCGGCAGCGGCTGGTACTCGATGGCTGCTGGCGCCTTGGCCACATCCGGTGCAGTCGCCACCGGTTTTGGGCCGGTCACGTAGGCCAGGCAAATCATCGCCAGCGCGCCCACAGGCAGGGTCCAGGCATATTTCTGGCTGTTATGACGGGTGTTGAAATAGTGACGCACCAACACCGCCGCCACCGCGATACCCGCCAGGATCAGCCAGTTGTATTGGCTGCCGTAGGTGCTCGGGAAGTGGTTGCTGATCATGATGAACAGCACCGGCAAGGTGAAGTAGTTGTTGTGACGTGAGCGCAGCAGACCCTTGGCCGGCAGCGCCGGGTCGGGTGTGCGGTTCTCCGCAATCGCCGCCACCAGCGCACGCTGGGCCGGCATGATGATGCGGAACACGTTGCCCACCATGATGGTGCCGATTACGGCGCCCACATGCAGGTACGCACCACGGCCGCTGAACACTTTGCTGAAGCCGTACGCGGCGGCAATCAACAGCACGAACAGGATCAAACCGAGCAGGGCAGGGCGCTTGCCCAGGGCCGAGTCGCACAGAAAGGAGTAGATGAACCAGCCGGCCAGCAACGAGCCGAGGCCCAGCAACACACCTTCCGGACCGCTGAGACTGCTGCCCGGGGCTAGCAGGTACAAGGTCGGGTTGGCGTAGAACACTACGCACAGCAGCGCGATGCCGGACATCCAGGTGAAGTAGGCTTCCCATTTGAACCAGTGCAGGTTGTCTGGCATGGTCGGCGGGGCCAGTTTGTATTTTTCCAGGTGGTAGATACCGCCACCGTGGATCGCCCACAAGTCCCCGGCGAGGCCGTCCTTGGGGTTGACGCGATTGAGGTTGTTTTCCAGCCAGACGAAGTAGAACGAAGCGCCGATCCAGGCGACGCCGGTGATCATGTGAACCCAGCGCACGCTAAGGTTCAGCCATTCCATCAAATGTGCTTCCACAGTCTTTACCTCTCGCCTGTCACTCTGTCGTCGAGTGATCAGACCTTCTCTTATTGGTGGGGGGCGAGGATCAACCGCTCATCCTCTTTGAAAAAATGCTCATCGCAGTTATTGCCTGTGCCACTGCGATCAACCACCAGGAAGTCATCCCGCTTTTCGATCGTCAGCACCGGGTGGTGCCAGACGCCGCGATGGTAATTAATGCCCTGCCTGCCGTTGGTAACGAAGGCGCGGACCAAGCCCGATACAGGTTCATCGCCAACGGGCGCGACCACGATCAGAAAGGGGTTGCCGAGCAGCGGAATGAAAGCCTGGCTGCCCAGCGGGTGTCGTTCCAGCATGCACACGGTCAGCGGCATGTCCTGCGCGTCGGCGCGGAAGATGCTGATGATCGCGTTGTCTTCTGGCGTGGCGGTTTGCACCGTCGCCAGTTTATGAAAGCGCATGGTCGACCCGTTGTTGATCATGAAGTGATCGCTGCCATCGGTTTCGATAACGTCTCCGAAAGGGGCGAAGGCTTCTTTGGTCAGGGGTTCGATCATCAGTGTGCGCATGGCTGTCTTCTTAATCTTTTGAATGATGTGATTTCTGTGTAGGAGTCCGGCTTGCCGGCGATGGCGTCCGTGAGACCGCCATCGCCGGCAAGCCGGGCTCCTACAGATTTCGGTTCGCCGCTTATTTCGCTACCTTACCGAGAACCCGCAGGCGGCTCACACCACCATCCGGGAACACGTTCAGGCGGATGTGAGTGATCGGCCCCAGCGCCTTGATCTGCTCGGCAAACGTGTGTTCAGCGTGCATTTCCAGTTTCTGCGCCGGCAGCAGTTCGCGCCAGAACAGCGATTGGGTTTCAATCTGGCTGTCGGTGCCGCCTTTCACAAAGGCGCCCTGGATCGAGCAGGTGTCCGGGTAGTTGCCCTTGAAGTGCAGGGTGTCGACCACGATCTTCTCGATCTCGCCCGGGTGGCCCAGTGCGACGATCACCCAGTCATTGCCCGGCGTACGACGACGTGCGGTTTCCCAGCCGTCGCCCATGTTGATGCCACGGCCCGGGTTGAGGATGTTGCTCATGCGCCCGAAGTGTTCATCGGAGCAGGCCAGTGCACGGCCACCGTTCAGTGCCGCAGCCAGGTCAACCTGTTCGTTGTCGCCCACGGCCGACCAGTCGCGGAACGGAATGCCGTACACACGCAGGCGGGCCACGCCACCGTCCGGGTAGATATTGAAACGCAGGTGGCTGAAGGCCTGGTCGTTGTTGATCTCGTGGAAGTGATGGCTGTTGCCTTGCAGCTCTACAGCCGACAGCACTTCAACCCACTGGGTGTTGTCATCCGGCTCGCCGGACGCCAGGAAGCAGGCTTCCAGGGACGCCGATGGCGGGAAGTTGCCGGTGAAGAATGAAGTGTCGATGTCCACGCCCTTGATCGAACCCGGTACGCCCAGGCGGATCACGGCGCTGTCGTAGCCTTCGAAGCGCTTGCGGCGCGACTCCCAGCCGTCCATCCACTTGCCGTTGTCATCGAAAACGCCCTCCTTCCACACGGCCGGGGTCGGCTGGAACAGGCGGTTGGCGTCGGCGAACCAGTCATCGGTGACAGAGATGATCTTGGTGCCCAGGCGTGCGTCGGCCAGGTTGACGAACTTCTCGAAAGGTACGGCGTAAGCTTTCATTCTTCTTGTCTGCCTTAAATAGAGTGGCTTGGGATGCTCGCGAGGCCCTGGGCGTTCATGAATCGCTCGGGCCAGGTTTGCTTAAAGAGTCAGTAATCGGAACAACGCGATTTTATTGATCTCGGCCAGTGCGCATTTGAACTCGGCGTCTACCGAGTTGTGAATGCGCGTTTCAAACGCGGCGAGGATCTGATGCCGGTTGCTGCCTTTTACCGCCATGATGAAGGGAAACTTGAACTTGGCCTTGTAGGCATCGTTCAGCTCGGTGAAGCGAGAAAACTCGTCGCTCGAGCATTGGTGAATCCCCGCGCCAGCTTGCTCATCGGTGCTGGCTTGGGTCAGTTGGCCCTGGACGGCCGCTTTGCCGGCCAGGTCCGGGTGAGCGTTGATCAGGGCCAGTTGACTGGTGTGATCGGCGCTCAACAGGATGTCGCTCATGCGCTGGTGCAGGGTTTCGATCTCGTCGATCGACGCGTCCTGGCCCAGGTCGAAGGCCTTTTCGGCCACCCATGGCGAATGTTCGTAGATGTCGGCGAAGGCTGCGACGAATGCGTCGCGGCTCAGGGTCGACGGTTTCAAGGTCTGGAACGCGGTCATTTGGCGGCTCCCTGGAAAGGATGTACGTCATGCCAGTGACGGGCGATATCGACGCGGCGGGTGAACCACACCTGGTCATGACCCTTGGCGTATTCGATAAAGCGCTTGAGGGCGGCCAGGCGTGCCGGGCGGCCGATCAGGCGGCAGTGCAAGCCGATGGAGAGCATCTTCGGGGCGTCCGCGCCTTCGGCGTACAGCACGTCGAACGCGTCCTTGAGGTATTCGAAAAAGTCGTCGCCCTTGTTGAAACCCTGGACCTGGGTGAAGCGCATGTCGTTGGTGTCCAGGGTGTAGGGGATCACCAGGTGCGGCTTGCCGGTCGGGTTGTTGGGTTCCCAGTAGGGCAGGTCGTCGTCGTAGGTGTCGCAGTCGTAGAGGAAGCCACCTTCCTCCATCACCAGCCGCCGGGTGTTGGGGCCGGTGCGCCCGGTGTACCAGCCCAGCGGGCGTTCGCCGGTGAGTTCGGTGAGGATGCGGATCGCTTCGAGCATGTGCTCGCGTTCCTGGGCCTCGTCCATGTATTGGTAGTCGATCCAGCGGTAGCCGTGGCTGCAGATCTCGTGGCCGGCGGCGACCATCGCACGGATCACGTCCGGGTGGCGCTGGGCGGCCATCGCCACGGCGAAGATGGTCAGCGGGATGTCGAAATCCTTGAACAGCTTGAGGATGCGCCACACGCCGGCCCGGCTGCCGTATTCGTACAGCGACTCCATGCTCATGTTGCGCTCGCCTTGCAGCGGCTGCGCCGACACCATTTCCGAGAGGAAGGCTTCCGACTCTTTGTCGCCATGCAGGATATTGCGCTCGCCGCCTTCCTCGTAGTTGAGTACAAACGACAGGGCGATACGGGCTTTGCCTGGCCAGTGTGGGTGAGGAGGGTTACTGCCGTAACCGATCAGGTCGCGTGGGTAGTCAGCGCTCACTGCAGTCTTCCTTCTTGTTCGTGGTAGCGGTGTGTGTGGCGGCCGGGCAGCGGAAAGACTGGATGGCGTCACGACGATGACTGATTGTATACAACTTGATGCGCACTTTGTAAGCCTGTATTTCTGCATTTTTTCCGCAGGGTCTTTGCAGGATAGCATTGCAAGAAACCTGCCTGACTGGTCAACTAAATTGAAAAAACCTCATTCACTGTAGGAGCGAGCTTGCTCGCGAAAACCCTGAGAACGCCTCGGTAACCCTGAAGCGCTGCATTATCGTTGACGATCTTCGCGAGCAAGCTCGCTCCTAAAGAATCGGCGCCAGTAACGGAAAACGAGCTTGTTGAATTTATTGTGTACAATTTTTTTGAAAAGTGTCTTAATCAGTCATCGCCGGCCTTTTCAGTGCCCTGAAAAGGTGCGGTCTTTCACTTTACTGACTTCGGGAGGCGCGCAGACGCTATGGGACGTTTGACTACACACGTATTGGACGCCGCGCACGGCTGCCCCGGCAGCGCGATCAAGGTTGAGCTGTACCGTGTCGAAGGCACGCAGCTTGAGCTGGTGGCCAGTACCTTGACCAACAGCGACGGCCGCTGCGATGCGCCGCTGCTGCAAGGCGATGACTACCGCAGTGGTGTCTACCAGTTGCAGTTCAGCGCCGGTGATTACTACCGCGCCCGCGGTGTGCAACTGCCCGAGCCTGCGTTTCTCGATGTGGTGGTGCTGCGCTTCGGCATCAGTGCCGAGCAGGATCATTACCATGTGCCTTTGCTGATTTCGCCTTACAGCTACTCGACCTATCGCGGTAGCTGAGTCGTCACCGCGCTTCACACCCCCAAAGCTCTTCGTTGGTTTTTCGCCCGCTCACACTGCGGGCTTTTTTTTGCCTGGTGATCGGCCTAACTATGTAAGGCCCTGTAGATCAAGGCGCTGCTTACCCTCGGTTTTTCATCTGGAACCGATGGCGACATGACTACCGACCCCGATTCTCCCCAACCTGACCCCGATGACGCCCTGGACGAGCTGGCACGCCTTCGTCACCGTCTGACCCGCAGGATTGAATCAAGCCCCAGGCCCAGCCGGTTCATCAACCAGCTGCGGGGCGCCCAAGTGCGCTGCCGCGAGGCCAACAGGCAGCTGCGGCGGTTGCTGGAACAGGCGCCGAGTATCCATCGTGTGGTGCGCAAGGCGCTGCGTGAAGCGTTCGACCTCGACCCCGACCGCCTGCTGTTCAGCGAGCCGGTGACGCCGGGCGGGCCGCAGGCGGTGGATAGCCTCACCGACCGGGCACTGGGCCTGCTGGATAACCCGCAGTTCCCGATCAACATCAATCGCTACACCACCCTGAGCCTTCAAGGTGATACCACAGGTACATTGCCGTTCAGCGTCAGCGAGGTGTTGCACAAGGTCAATGCCCTGGATTTGCCTGGGCAAATCCAGGCAGCGATGTCCGGTTATTGGCAAGGGTTGGCATTTGGCAGCGCGCTGTCCCGGGAGGAGCGGTGGGTGCAAGTGCACCTCGAGGCCTTCGCTGAACGTGCGTACCTCGCCCATGCGCTGTACGACTTGTCGGATCATGGGTTTGCCATGGCGCTGGGCATTCTCGATGCGCCGACTCCGCAGGCCCGTACGCAGGCTGGCGGTGCCTGGGAGCGCTTGCAGGTCAGCCCGGTGCTGTGGCCGTCGGAGGCCGGGAGCGAAGTGCCCCTGGCCGGCGCGCTGCATATCTACCGTTCGGGAGACGCCCTGGACAAACGCCAGGTGGTTTACCTGCCAGGGCTTGGCCAGTGGTTTCACGAGTTCACCAGCCTGGCCCAGATGCAGCTCAAGTTGCCCGCACTGATCAACGGTGTACACCGAGCTACCCTCTGGCAGCAGTTGCCCCTGCGGCGTCGGCACGGGTTGGCGGAGGATTTCAGGGTACACCGTGGGCCGACGTTGGCAGGGGATGCACTCAGGCACAGCGCGTTGGCGCAGTTGGACCTTCAGCGGGACAACGAACGGGACTGCCTGTTGGCGCGTCATGCATCCAGGGTGAGTATTGATCGGGGAAGCGTCTCGTGGAGCGCGTCCCAACGATTGCGCCGGGTTGAACAGGCCCGGCGTCGGTCGCCTGCCGACGAACTGTTGCGCGTAGCCGTGGAGCAACTGCTGGAGTGGGACCGCCAGCGCCGGGCGTCGCAAGTCAGCTGCGCCGCACTGACGCCGGGTCTGGCCATGGGCACCGCCGAGGCGTTGGTGCGGCGTCATGAGCAAGGCTTGTTGGCGTTGCTGAACCCTTCCGACCTGAGCCAGGACTACCGGCCTTTCAGCGAGGTTGAAACCTTGCAAAGGCAATGGCTTGAACACGTAGAGACGCTGCACGGGATGCAGGATGGTCAGGAACATCGGTTGGGCGACAGGGCTTTCTGGCTGGAAAAACGGCCCGGTTCGACCTCCAGTCGAGGCGTACAACGGCTCAATGCCCAGCGTTTGGCCTTGATCAAAGACGCGCACCTTTACTATCGGCTGGGGTTGCTGGATGAGGTCGAGCGCATGTTGCTGACCGAGGTGTACACAGCGCCACTCGCCAGCGACCGGGCGGCCAGCACCACCCGGGTCCTGCAACTGTCCATCGGGCGCGCGCGGCAGCCGCTCTACCGATTGCTCGGGGTGCTGGTCGTCACCACCCGGGAAGCCTTCAGCCATCCTGAACGCTTGCAACCTGTGGTGCTCCAGGTGCCTGGAAAGTACGGTGGCTTTCAGGCCTTCGGCTCGCTGGATAAGTTGTCCGCCAGCCTTGACGCGAGCCTCAAGAGCCCGGACGGTTCGATGCTCTGGCACTGCATCCCGCAGGATCAACGGCGGGATGCCCGCGAAGTAATCCAGGCACTGGCGGCCAGCGAGCCGACACTCGTGTACTACGAGGCGATGGAAGGCAACGTGTTGTCCGATCCGTTCAAGGAACAGATCAATCGCTACGCGCAGACCGACCGTTGGGTAGGCCAGGGCGGGCGACCGTTCAGCGAGGTCACGGACCTGGCGCTGACACGCACCTTGCTCGCCCGCGAGCTGGCCGACAGCCTGCGTCTGCCCCTCAGCACCGCGCGTGCCCAGGCGTTCGCCAATATCAGTGTGTTGCGCCTGGCGGTGGCCCAGGCCAACACATTGCCGGCGTGGCTTGCGAGTGCTTCGCGCCCGCTGCGCAAGCGCTATCAGCGTCTGCACACGCATTACCTGGCCAGTGCCAGTGCTCTTGAGCAGGAACTGGGGCATGTGCTGCCGAGCCTTGAGGTATTCGCCCGCAAGACCCTGGTCGAGGGATTAAAGCGCGAGGGGCTGCCCTCGCTGCTGGATATCGACACGCCGTTCCTGGACATGCCCGACGATGTCAGCACCCATTGGGAATCTCATCCACAGCGTCCGGCGGGGGATTCCGGGGTTCGGACGGTGATCAGCCAGGAGCGGCATACCTACAGTCTGTTGCAGTTGGCCTTGCACAACCTGGACGCCGAAGCGCCCTGGACGCGCCAGCGCCTGCACTACAGCCACTACCTTGAGCCCTTGTGGGCGCAGCATCTGCCAGCCGAGGACTTGACCCGGCTGATCGCCGGCCTGGACCTGGCGGGCCAGTATGAGCGACTGATCACCCGCACGTTCTATCCGGATGCCAGCGGGGCGCCGGCCAGCTTGCCCACGGCGCTGCTGGAGCGGCCATGGTTGCAGCGTGCACGGCGGGATCATTTCAGCGCCCGGCAGCAAGGGCTGAGTGAGGGTGCGTTGAGTGCGTTCTCCACAGCCCTGGCGGCCAGGACGCCCGAGGATTTGAAGAGAAATGGTCATCACTTACAACTGTGCTGTGTGCATCTGGCGGCACTCACCCTGGAGCAGCCGCGGCATGTCGCCGGGGTGCTGGTGATTGATGACCGAGTGCTGGGCAAGACACTGCTCTACTGGCCGGCGGTGAAGGGCTATCCACCGCTGACCGAGCACGACAGTGTGGCAGCGGCGCGGCAAGCATTAATGACGGCGGCGCTGAGCCCTGGAAACCTTGAAGTGCTGGCTCAATCCATCGCTCCCGGCTGGGAGGCGCAAGCCCTGGAAAGCTACCCGGTGGCGGTTCGGCCAACCCGTGGCACGCCTGATCGTACCTACCAGACTCTGTCAGGATGGGGAGCAATCTGGCCCTTTTCCCTTGGGCCCCTGTGGATCATGGCGCAAGTGCTCCGGGGTTGGTTCGCGGTGCGGCGTTCGCAGCCGGCGGCGGCATTGGTGGAGATTGAAAAAGAAATTCGCGAGCAGATCGAACAGGCGCCCCAGCAGTGGCTAGGCATTACCCCGACCACCGGCGGCGATCTGCTGCGCATGCTGACGCACGCCCGGGTACTGGCGATGCAGCGCGACGTACAGGCGGTTGCCAACTCTGCCAGGGACCTTGTCAGTTATCGGCAACTGCGCCTGGGCGAGCAATCGGCGGCGCGGGTGCGCGGGCTGTTGTCGTTTATCCCTGGCGTGAGTGTCGGGGTGAATCTCTACGAGGTGCTGTCGGCCGCCCGGCGCTTTCACCACAGCAGTGACGCTCGCGATGGCATCGCTACCGGCTTTGCCGCATTGATCCTGATTGCTGACGTGGCCATGACCCTGTTCCCGCTGGGCAAAGGAGTTCCCAAGCCTGGCCTGCCTGTCAGGCGAGTATCGATGGTCTCGGCCTTGAATGTGATCCGCCGTTCGCCACGGCTCCCTGGCGGTGGCAGCATCAACCCCGGATTCGCGCGCGTAGCCAAGGGTTTCAGGGGGGTTGAAGTGTATCGCAAGGACCTCACGCTGGAAGGGGCGGTGCCTTTGAATGGGCCGATCAACAAAGGCAGCCATGTGAAGGGCGGCCAGCAGTTCGTCGCCGAAGACAGCCATGCGTATCCGGTTTATCGACGCCGGGACGAGTCGGCGTTGCGCTTGAAAAACGCCAGGGACAGCGGCCAGAACGAACTGTTGTTGACTATCGAGGAGCCTGGCGAGTGGCTGCTGGGCGCCGATGCGCCACCTACGCCTCGGGCGGGCCCAAGCTCCGGCATACGGCGACCATGGGAAGCGCCGGCGGGCGGTACAGAGTGGGTGGCGCCATCGGCCTCCCATGTCGAACGGGTGGAGCGGCAACCACCATTGGCCTCCACCCACTGGCATCCCTGGGGCCGCCAGCTCAATGAGCAGGCAGTACCGGAGATTTCGGCGTCACGCCAGCTGCATCGGGTTCCGGGTGCGCCCGGCTATGACGCGGTAAAACTGGGTAGCCATTACTACGAACTGCTACCCAATGGTTCGACCGTACCGGACGGCGTGATTTTTTTAAGAGCCCCCGAGTTGCCCTCAGCTATCGCCCGCGATGAGCTGGCCCGCTGGTTGATACCCGGCGTGATAAGCGAGCAACCCATACCGGCCACCTGGGGCGGGAATCAGGCGTGGATCCCTCGCGAACCGTTGTTCAGCCATCCCTTGTCAACGTCGGTGGGCATGGCATTTCCCGGTTTGACCCAGGCCAGCCAGCGTTTTGTGACGGAGCGCCTGATTGAGTTGGCGGATTCCGGACGCTCGATGACCGCGACCCGGATCCTCAATATCCGCGCGACGCTGGACGACTGGCTGCCACCTGCGCCCGCACTGGCTGGGCAAACGGATGATTTATTGCGCATGCTCAGGCCTGTTTCAAGAAGGCGCCAGGTCAGTGTCAATATTGGGCTTGCAGGGCAGGCGCCGGGCCTGGAACGCGTGGATTTCCAGCCGCCGACCGCCCTTGATCCGAGGTTATTCGCCCATACGGCGAGGGCACTGGACAACGCCCGACCCCTTGCGGCGCAAGCCGCTGTGAGGTCAGTGCTGGAGCGGCAGGGGTTTGTGCTGCAGACGCTGCGCAAAGGCAGCCCGGCCACCCTGGTCAACTTTGTCTGCACCCATCCGAAGTCGAACAACCTGTATTACGTGCTGACGCGCTGGACCGAAACACCGAGCATTGCCCTGGGCTCGGGACGCCTGGTGCAACTGTCCGACGCCTGGCTGCGCAGCAACGCCGGGTCGAAGGTCCTGGGGCGGGCGCAAGCGCACCAGTCGGTCCTGCGGGCGCTGGCAGAGGGGCGCCTGGTCAGGATCGTCGCGGGCATACATCATGACACCCGCTCCAACAGCGCCACGGTGTACTTCGTCAAACTGACGGACCTCTAGCGGCTCAACAATGAGGCCGCCCCGGCCCCGGAAAAAAGCCCCGCGCTGATCCGGTTGAACCAGCTCTGGCCCTTGCCGCTGCGCAGGTAACGCGCGGCGCCATGGGCACCGAGGCCGTAGGCCAGCTTGCACAGCAGGTCGAGCACGGTCCAGGTGGCGATCATGATCAGCAACTGCGGGAGAAAGGCCTGCTGGGCGCTGAGAAATTGCGGCAGGAAGGCGGCAAAAAACAGAATGTCTTTCGGGTTGCTTGCACCCAGTACAAACGCCCGGCCAAACAACGCGCGAAAACGCGGAGTGGCGGCCACTTGCGGCACGTCGGCGCCGTGGGAGGGTTGCCGGGATTGCTGCCAGCTCTGCCAGGCTAGGTAGAACAGGTACACCGCACCGACGATTTTCAGTGCACTGAACAGCTGTTCCGACGCCAACAGCAAGGCCCCAAGACCCAGCGCCGACGCGCTCAACAGGCAGATCGAAGCAATCACCCCGCCGAGAAAGGCCGGGTACGAACGGCGCAGGCCGTAGTTCAGGCTGTTGCTGATCATCAGCAAGGACAGGGGGCCGGGGATCAGGATCACCACCAGCGCAGCGCCGCTGAACAGCAGCCAGGTTTCCAGACTCATTGCATTCCTCCATTCGTACAAAAGCCCCACCCGACGGGGTGAGGCGGGGTGAAACGGGTTGGCCTACAGGAACGCGAACTTGGCGATAAAGATCGCGCAAAGCACCCACAGGCTGATGGAAATTTCCTTGTGTTTACCGGTGCCGGCTTTCAGCGCCACGTAGGTGATGAACCCCAGGGCGATACCGTCGGCGACCGAGAAGGTCAGGGGCATCATGATCGCGGTGACGATCGCCGGAATGCTGTCGGTGGCGTCATCCCAGTTGATATGGGCCATGCCGCTCATCATCAGCATCGCCACATAGATCAACGCGCCGGCGGTGGCATAAGCGGGAATCATGCCAGCCAGCGGGGCGAAAAACATTGCTGCGATAAACAGCACGCCCACGGTGACGGCGGTCAACCCGGTACGGCCACCGGCGGCCACACCGGCGGCACTTTCCACGTAGCTGGTCACGGGCGGTACGCCGACCATCGCGCCGAACACGCTGGAAGCACTGTCGGCTTTCAGGGCGCGGGAGAGGTTTTCGATCTTGCCGTCGGCATTCACCAGGCCTGCACGCTGGGCCACGCCCATCAAGGTGCCGGCGGTGTCGAACATGTGCACAAACAGGAAGGCGAACACCACGCTGATCATGCTGACGTTGAACACGCCCATCACGTCCATGGCCATCCAGGTCGGTGCCAGGCTTGGCGGGGTGGCCAGGATGCCGTGGTATTCCACCAGGCCCAGGCCCCAACCGGCGAGGGTCACGGCGATGATGCTGATCAGGATCGCGCCGAATACCCGGTGATAGCTGAGGATTGCAATCAGCAGGAAGCAGATGGCCGCCAGCAGCGGGGCGGGTTCATGCAGGGAGCCGAGCTTGATCAGGGTGGCCGGGCTTTGCACGATGATGCCGGCGGTTTTCAGGCCGATCACCCCGAGAAACAACCCCACACCGGCGCCCATGGCGTGGCGCAGGCTCACCGGAATACTGTTGAGCAGCCACTCGCGGATGCGTGAGAGCGTCAGGATCATGAACAACACACCGGAGATAAACACCGCACCCAGTGCGGTCTCCCAGTTGTAGCCCATGGTGCCGACCACGGTGTAGGTAAAAAATGCGTTCAGGCCCATGCCCGGCGCCAGTCCTACGGGCCAGTTGGCGTAAAGGCCCATCAACAGGCAACCCAGTGCCGCAGCGATGCAGGTGGCGACAAACGCCGCGCCATGGTCGATGCCGGCGTCGGCCATGATGTTGGGGTTGACGAAGATGATGTAGGCCATGGTGATAAAGGTCGTGAGGCCGGCGATCAGCTCGGTCTTCACTGTGGTGCCATGCAAGCGGAGTTTGAACAGGCGTTCCAGCCAACCGTTGTGGGTTGGCGAGAGGTCGAGCGTAGGGGCTTCGGATTTGCGGCTTTCCACAGCAAGTACTCCTCAAGAGTTTTATTGTTATTTCCAGCGCCGGACACATGAGTGGGCAGCAGCGCTTTGAGGTACCAGCGGGTTTTGTTGACCAATAGGTCAGGAACTCGCACGAAGCGAATTATGCTTTTGTATACAAATAAAGCAAATAATGTTTTCTATTTTGTGTGCGAAAGGGATGAAAGGCAATTCAGGATTGGCCACTGAGTGCCTTGTTCACCGCCAGCCAGCCTTCCACCGCTGTCTCGCCAGCCTCGGCAAACGCTCGTTGCAGCAGCTTGACCTGCTCGCGTCGCAAGGACTGTTCGAAACGTCGCCCTTCCTCGGTCAGCTCCAGCAAACGCTTACGCTTGTCGGTCTCGGACGCCACGCTGTCCACCAAGTGCATTTCCTGCAATTGGCGCAACGGCATGTTCAACGCCTGCTTGCTCACCCCGAGCAGTTCCAGCAGCTCCTTGACGCTCAAGGCCGGGTAGCGCGCGATAAAAAACACGATGCGTTGGTGCACCCGGCTCAAGCCGCGGCGCTCGAGCATTTCGTCGGCCTTGGCGGTGAACGCCTGGTAGCCGAAGAAGAAGGCTTCCATGGCGGTTTGTTGGCTGGTCTGGTTTTTAAGGTCAAGCATATTGACGTATCTGCCCAAGTCGTCGTAATTTCGGTCAAGCAGTTTGACGTATTTTTCCCTGGCTTTGCTACCGGTGACCCTTATGGCCTTCTCAGAACGTGTTTCGCGTCTTAAAAGCTCCTTGATCCGTGAAATCCTCGCGGCGGCGCAAAAGCCACAGGTGATGTCCTTCGCCGGTGGCCTGCCGGCTGAAGTGATGCTGCCCAAGCTGGATTGGACTGGCATGCCCCTGAACATCGGCCAGTACGGCATGAGCGAAGGCGAGCCGCAGTTGCGCGAGCTGTTGGCGGCCGAGGCGCGAGTGCTGGGCATTCCTTGCCAGGCCAGCCAGGTCATGGTGGTCAGCGGCTCCCAGCAAACCCTGGATTTGGCGGCCAAGCTGTATATCGACAAGGGCACCAAGATCCTGCTGGAAGGCCCGACCTATCTTGCGGCGTTGCAGATTTTCCAGCTGTTCGGCGCCGATTGCCTGACGGTGCAGCTTGAGGCCGATGGCCCGAACCTTGCGGCGTTGCGCAACAGCCTGGAGCAGAATCGGCCGTCCTTCGTGTATCTGATCCCGACCTTCCAGAACCCGTCGGCCGTACGCTACAGCGATGCCAAGCGCGAGGCCGTCGCCGCGCTGCTGGACGAGTTCGGTGTGACCCTGATCGAAGACGAACCCTACCGCGAGCTGACCTTCGACGGCGCCAGCGCGCAGCCCATCGTCAGCCGGTTGAAAAAGGCCAGCTGGATCTACACCGGCACCGTGTCCAAAACCCTGTTGCCGGGCTTGCGGGTCGGTTACCTGATCGCCAGCCCCGACCTGTTCCCGCATCTGCTCAAGCTCAAGCAGTCTGCCGACCTGCACACCAACCGTGTTGGCCAGTGGCAGGCCATGCAATGGATCGGCACCGAGAAATACCAGCACCACCTGGTGGAGCTGCGCAGTTTCTACCGCGGCCGCCGTGATGCGTTCCAGGCGGCACTGGAGCGGCATTTCAGCGACCTGGCCGACTGGCAAATACCCCAGGGCGGATTATTCTTCTGGCTGACCTTGAAACAACCGCTCGACACCCGCACCTTGTTGGCACCTGCGCTCGACCAGGACATCGCGTTCATGCCCGGTGAACCGTTCTTTTCCGAGCCGGATAACCATCACGGTCACTTGCGGCTCAATTTCAGCCATATCGACCCGGCGCGTTTGGACGAAGGTCTCAAGCGTCTCGCTGCGGTGGTCCGTCAAGCACAGCACGCGCAAGCGGCATAAGGGGAGCCTCCATGTACAAGGTCTACGGCGATTACAAATCGGGCAACTGCTACAAGGTCAAACTCATGCTCAGCCTGCTGGGCATCGACTATGAGTGGATCGATGTCGACATCCTGAAGGGCGACACCCAGACCGCCGAGTTCCTGGCCAAGAACCCCAACGGCAAGATCCCGGTGCTGGAGCTTGAAGACGGTACCTGCCTGTGGGAATCCAACGCTATCCTCAACTTCCTGGCCGACGGCAGCGAGTTCCTGCCGACCGAACCGCGCCTGCGCACCCAAGTGCTGCAGTGGCAGTTTTTCGAGCAGTACAGCCATGAGCCGTACATCGCGGTGGCGCGGTTTATCCAGTTTTACCTGGGGCTGCCGGAAGATCGGCTGGAGGAGTACAAGAAGCTGCACAAGGGCGGTTACAAGGCCCTCAAGGTGATGGAGCGCCAGTTGCAGTTGACGCCGTACCTGGTGGGCGACCAGTTCTCGATTGCCGATGTGGCGCTGTATGCCTACACCCACGTGGCGGATGAAGGTGGCTTTGACCTGGGCGCTTATCCGGGCGTGCAGGCCTGGTTGAAACGCGTGGCCAGCCATCCAAAGCATGTGGCAATGCTGGGCTGATCACCGAAACCCTGTAGGAGCCCGGCTTGCCGGCGATAGCGCCCTCAAGGACGCCATCGCCGGCAAGCCGGGCTCCTACAAGGGGCGCAGTTCTTCATTGAGCAACTCAAAACAGCGCTGCGCCGCCGGGCTCAACGGCTGCCCACTGCGGCTGATCAACCCGATCTCCCGGTTCACCCCCGGATGATCAATCGTAATTCGCTTCAACCCCTCCAGGCTGTCCGCCGCCGACTCCGGCAAGATACTGATCCCCAATCCCTGTCGCACCAGCGCCAACACCGTCGACATGTAGTTGGCCTCCATCCCGGCTTGCATCGTCACCTGTCGCTCATCGAACAACGCGTCCACCTGTTCGCGCACGCTGCTGTCACGCCCGGTGAGGATGATCGGCTGGTCGGCCAGTTGGGGCAGGGTCAGCCGGCCATGGCGCGCCAGGGCGTGATCCAGCGGCACAAACGCACACAACCGGTCATTCAGCACCGGCACAAACGCCAATCCGTGGCTCAGCCGGGCCCGTACACCAATGCCGAAATCCACTTCACCCGAACGCACTTGCGCATGAATCCGATGGGCCACCAGGTCGTGCAGCCGCACCTCGATCCCGGCAAAGCGCTCGCGAAACAGGCGCAGGGCCGGCGGCAAGGCGCCTGCGCACACCGAGGGCAGGGCGGCGATGGTCACCACGCCCCGGCGCAAGGCCGCCAGGTCGCGGGAGCCGGTGACGATGTTGTCCAGGTCCAGCAACAGCTTTTCCATCGGCCCGCGGGCGTCCAGCCCGGCGGCGGTGATGCTGACGTGGCGCGGGCTGCGGTCGAGCAGGGCAACCCCCAGCCACTCCTCCAGTTGCTGTACCTGCACCGTCAGCGCCGAGGGCGACAGATGCAGTTCGTTGGCGGCCTTGGTAAAGCTGCCCGTGCGCGCCACGGCGAGAAACGCCTGGATATGCTGGATCGAATTTTTCATTTTTATTTTGCTCGAGCGTTTTGTTTTTTCGAATATGGAGTGCCGAATATTCCAATTTACAAAGCCTAACGCGATTCCAATACTCCAGGGAAAACAATAACCGGCGAAAACGCCGTTCTGGAGCTACCCCATGCTCGCTACCCTGGGTGTCATCACCATCCTGTGCCTGCTCACTGCCGTCATGAGCAAGCGCCTGTCGCCACTGGTGGCCCTGATTGCCTTGCCGATCATCGCCGCGCTGCTGGGCGGGTTCGGCCTGCAAACCAGCGCCTTTATCATCACCGGCATCAAGAACGTCGCCCCCGTGGTGGGCATGTTTGTGTTCGCGATCCTGTTTTTCGGGATCATGACCGATGCCGGCATGCTTGACCCCATCATTGATCGCATCCTGCGCACGGTAGGGACGCGTCCTACACGAATTGTCGTCGGTACGGCGACGCTGGCGTTGCTGGTGCACCTGGACGGCTCCGGCGCGGTGACCTTTTTGGTGACGATACCGGCGATGCTGCCGTTGTATACACGGCTGGGGATCGATAAACGCATCCTGGCCTGCGTGGCGGCGATGGCGGCCGGGGTCAACTTCCTGCCCTGGACCGGCCCGGTGCTGCGCTCGTCGGCGGCACTGCATGTGCCGGTGGCGGACCTGTTCCAGCCACTGATCCCGGTGCAGATCGTCGGCCTGGTCTTTGTGTTTGCCTGCGCCTGGTGGCTGGGCCATCGCGAAGAAAAACGCCTGGGCCTGGGCGCCGGTTCCAGCGTGGACGCGGTGCCGCAACGGGTGCTCAGCGACGATGACATCGCCCTGCGTCGCCCGCGGCTGTTCTGGGTCAACCTGGTGCTGACCGTGCTGGTGATGGTGGTGATGATCGCCGGTTGGGTCGACCCGGTGGTGATGTTCATGCTCGGCACCGTGGTCGCGCTGTGCATCAACTACCCGAATGTCGACGCCCAACGCGCGCGGATCGACGCCCATGCCAAAACCGCCCTGACCATGGCCAGCATCCTGCTCGCCGCCGGGGTGTTCACCGGCATCATGCAAGGCACCGGCATGCTCAAGGCCATCGCCGAAGTGGCGGTGGCGCAGATTCCGGCGGGCCACGGCAAGCTGATCCCGGCGGTGGTGGGTTTCCTGTCGATGCCGTTGAGCATGCTGTTTGATCCCGATTCCTACTATTTCGGCGTGATGCCGGTGATCGCCGAAGTCGGCAAGGCCTTGGGCGTCGACCCGCTGCAAGTGGCCCAGGCCTCGCTGCTGGGGGTGCACACCACCGGCTTCCCGGTCAGCCCGCTGACGCCCGCGACCTTCCTGTTGGTGGGCCTGTGCAAGATTGAACTGGCCGATCACCAGCGCTTCACCATCCCCTTTCTGTTTGCCGCGTCGGTGTTGATGACCCTGACGGCTTTGCTCCTGGGAGTGATTTGAGATGAAAACCTTGCGCATCGGTTCCGGCGCCGGCTACTCCGGCGACCGTATCGAACCTGCGGTGGAATTGGCCGAACAGGGCGACCTGGATTACCTGGTCTTCGAATGCCTGGCTGAACGCACCATTGCCCTGGCGCAACAGGCACGCATCAGCGACCCACAAGGCGGTTACGACCCGCTGTTGAGTGAGCGCATGCGCTGCGTGCTGCCCTTTGTCGGCCAGCCTGACGGGCGCCGGCGCTTGCGGGTGATCACCAATATGGGCGCGGCCAATCCGGTGGCCGCGGCGGTTGAAGTGCGGCGGATCGCCAGTGAACTGGGGCTTACCCTCAAGGTACTGGCGGTGGTGGGCGATGACGTGCTTGAGGTGTTGCGCCGCGAGCCGGAGCAGTTGCTGGACAATGGGCAGACCCTTGGCTCATTGGGCGAGCGGCTGATTTCCGCGAATGCCTACTTGGGTGCCGAGGGCATTATCGAGGCCTTGCACGCCGATGCCGACGTGGTGATCACCGGCCGGGTGGCCGACCCGTCGTTGTTCCTGGCGCCGCAGATGTTCGAATTCGGCTGGGCGGCCGATGATTGGCTGCGCCTGGGGCGCGGCACGTTGGTGGGGCATTTGCTGGAATGTGCGGGGCAGGTCAGTGGCGGCTACTTTGCCGACCCGGGCTTCAAGGATGTGGACGACCTGGCGCGCCTGGGTTTTCCGTTGGCCGAGATTGACGCAGACGGCGAAGCCTTGATCACCAAGGTCGCAGGTTCCGGCGGGCGCGTCAGCCGTGCCACCTGCACCGAGCAACTGATCTACGAAGTGCACGACCCGGCGGCGTACCTCACGCCGGACGTGTGCGCGGATTTTTCCCGGGTGTCGTTTACCGAGGAAGCGGTGGACCGGGTGCGGGCCGGCGGCGCGAACGGGCAGCCACGGCCTGAGCGGTTGAAAGTCAGTGTCGGGTATCTGGACGGCTGGATCGGCGAAGGTCAGATCTCCTACGGTGGCCCGGGCGCGGTCGCCAGAGCGCAGTTGGCTCGGGATGTGGTCCTCAAACGTCTGGAATTGACCGGGGTGCGAATGCAGGACGTACGCGCCGAATTGATCGGCATGGACTCGCTGCATGGGCCGCGCAGCACGGTGGAACCTTGGGAAGTCCGGCTGCGGGTCAGCGCCCGCTGCGAAGAGCGCAGCGAAGCGGTGCGTGTCGGCAATGAAGTGGAAACCCTCTACACCAACGGCCCGTCCGGCGGCGGTGGTGCCAGTAAAAGCCTGCGCCAGGTGGTGGCGGTGGCGTCGTTGCTGTTGCCCCGTAACGCGGTCAATCCGAGGATCGAGTCATGAAGCTGCACACCCTGGCCCACTCCCGTACGGGAGACAAGGGCGACACCTCGAACATCTCGATCATTGCGTATCGGGCCGAGGACTATCCGCTGCTCTGCGAACAACTGACGGCCGAGGTGGTGGCGGCGTTTTTTGCGCCGTTGCTGGAGGCGGGCGCGGCACCGGTGCGGCGTTACGAGCTGCCCAATGTGCAGGCACTGAACTTCGTGTTGCCGGGGATCCTGCGGGGCGGGGTCACGCGGTCGCTGGCGCTGGACGCCCATGGCAAGTGCCTGGGCTCAGCATTGCTGGACCTGGAAATCCACCTGTAGGAGCCGGCTTGCCGGCGATGAGGCCCGAAAGTCAGTCAATGATCTTTCGGCCGCCATCGCCGGCAAGCCAGGCTCCTACAGAGAATGTTGCCTATCAGACCGCCGCAAACCGCTTGTCCAGGTAATCGATGATCACCTTGGAGTCGTACATCCAGGTGGTCTGGCCGTTCTCTTCAATACGCAGGCACGGCACCTTGATCTTGCCGCCTTGCTCCAGCAGGGTCTGACGGTCCTGTTCGTTGTTCTTCGCATCCTTCAAGGCCACCGGCACGTTCAGGCGGTGCAGGGTGCGGCGGGTTTTCACGCAGAACGGGCAGGCGTGGAATTGATACAGGGTCAGGTCCTTGGCCGCAGCGTTCACCTGCGCCTGTTGTTCGGCAGGGCGCTGCTTTTTGCGCGGGCGGGTAAGGAAGTCGCCGGCGATGATGACGTGGCCGAGGCCCACTCGAAGTGCTTTGACGAACATGGCTGAAACCTCTTGCCCATGAAGAAGGGGCCGCAGCTTACCTTAATTCTGCGGGCGAAAAAAAACCGGCGATGAACGCCGGTCTTTTCCCTGGCAGCCTGTTACTTGATCAGGCTGAGAAACTCGCTGCGGGTCGCCGCGTTTTCGCGGAACTCACCCAGCATCACCGAAGTGATCATCGACGAATTCTGCTTCTCCACACCGCGCATCATCATGCACATGTGCTTGGCCTCGATCACCACCGCAACGCCCAGGGCGCCGGTGACCTGCTGGACCGCGTCGGCGATCTGGCGGCTGAGGTTTTCCTGGATCTGCAGGCGACGGGCATACATATCGACGATACGCGCGACCTTCGACAGGCCCAGCACTTTGCCGCTCGGGATATACGCGACGTGTGCCTTGCCGATGAACGGCAGCAGGTGGTGTTCGCACAGCGAGTACAACTCGATGTCCTTGACCAGCACCATTTCGCTGTTGTCGGAGCTGAACAGGGCACCGTTGGTGACCTCTTCGAGCGTCTGTTCATAACCGCGGCAGAGGTACTGCATGGCTTTGGCGGCACGCTTTGGCGTGTCGAGCAGGCCCTCGCGGGAAACGTCCTCGCCGAGCTGGCCGAGGATCGCGGTGTAATTCTGTTCCAGGGACATGAAACTACCTGTGGGATTTTCGCAAACGGCAAGGGTACGGTGGCCGACACATCGCTGCAAGCCTGACGATGGCACTTGTTACTCGTCGCGGCCTTCCATCATGGTGCGCTTGAGCATCACATACACCGCGCCAGCGCCGCCGTGGCGCGGCTGGCACGAGGTAAAGCCGAGCACTTGGGAATGCTGGCGCAGCCAGGTATTGACGTGGCTTTTGATCATCGGCCGCTTGCCGTCCAGGCGCACGGCCTTGCCGTGGGTGACGCGCACGCAGCGGATTTCGAATTTGGTGGCTTCGGCAAGAAACGCCCAGAGGGTTTCGCGGGCTTTTTCGACGTTCATGCCATGCAGGTCAAGGCTGCCCTCGAACGGGATCTGGCCGACCTTGAGCTTGCGCATCTGGCTTTCCTGCACGCCGTCGCGGGCCCACATCAACTCGTCTTCGGGACCTACATCAATAACGAATTGATCCGACAGGCCGTCCACCGTAGTGGCGTCCGTGCGCACGGTCGCCGCCTGGCGCAGCTTGGCGATCTGGGCGCGGTCGGTCTTGGGTTTGCCGGTTTCGGCGCGATCGTGCTTGATCGGCTTGACGCCGCGCAGCTCGTTCTTGAACAGGGAAAAATCGTCGTCTTGCATGTCAGCCTCCGCGAAGGGCGGGCAGTTTACCTAATCGCGGCGGCTTGATGCGCAACAAACGCTATCTGTGCGCCATCAGTCGTGCTTTTTCATCAGGTGCGAGGCGATGTTCAGTGACAAGGGTTGGCGCATGCGCCGACGGCAACGGCGCCACAGCCATAGGCCGAACCACAGCACCAGCAGGCCGATCACCAACAGTATGGCAGAACCGCCAGGGCTGGCATTCAGCTCGCCCAGGGCCGGTGAGTGTCCAAACAAACCAGCGGCGCCGGCAATTGCCAGCAGCACACCCGCTATCGCAAACAGCGCGGCAAAGCCGGCGCCGATGCGCAGACGCCAGTTGCTCGGGCCCTTGGGGCGCAAGCGACGTGCATCAAAACCATCGGATATCTTCATTCCGACCTTTCCTCCAGGGTATCGGCCCTTCGACCGGAAGATACACAGGTTGTTCCGGGTACAGAGGCAATTGCAGCAAATGAGAGGCTTTTGCGGATGAGCGGGTGGCTACCCGCTCATCGAAGGTCGATCAGATCAGATCTTTGGTCAAGGCGAGGGTGGCGAAGTTGTCAGCCATGATGGCCATTTCGGTCTGCTGCACGTGGTCGGCGCTGAGGATGCCGCCTTTGTAAGGCAGGTCGCGGGTGGCGCAGGCGTCTTCCACCAGGGTGCAACGGAAACCCAGGTTCTTCGCCGCGCGCACGGTGGTGCTGACGCTGGAGTGGCTCATGAAGCCGCAGACGATCAGGTCCAGGGAACCGAGGTCTTGCAGGTGCTTTTCAAGGCCGGTGCCGTGGAAGGCGCTGGGCAGCAGCTTGCCGATGATGGGTTCGTCAGCCTGGGGTTCAAGCCCCGGGATGAATTCACCGCGCTCGCCCTGGGGATCGAACAGCCCGCCCACCGTACCCAGGTGGCGCACATGCACGATCGGGCGCCCGGCGTTGCGCGCGGCAGCGGTCAGTTGCTTGATGTTTTCGACAGCAGAGTCCATGCCCGACAGGGCGAGGGGACCACTGAGGTATTCCTTCTGGGCGTCGATGATCACGAGGGTCGCATGGTTCAGGTTCGCCGCTGCGTAACCACGACCGCTGAGTTGAAACATCGTCTTTGGAACGGACATTCTGGGGCTCCTGTGAGTGGGGCTTTTGTGACATTGTCCTCTGGCTGAGCGCTTCTGTGAATCGCTACCATCGTAAGGTACGCCGTTGTTGGCGTGTAGCGATGTCAATAGGGCACTACGTTTAGGCAAAAAGCCCAATTAAGATGAAATCCGACGTGCGGCAAAGGGTTTTTTCGTACATCGTCGGTACAGCTTAAGGCTGTTAGAATCGCCGGTCGTTTTTTCCAGGAGCTTGCCCCCGTGATCACTTCTCGCCTGCGCACCTTGCGCGACCATATCCGTTGGGCCGTCAGCCGTTTCCATGGGGAAGACCTGTTTTTCGGCCATGGCACCGACAACGCCTGGGATGAAGCCCGGCAACTGGTGCTCGGCGCCTTGCACCTGCCATGGGAAATTGCCGACAGCTACCTGGATTGCAACCTGGAAGAAGAGGAAATCTCCCACGTGCAACGGTTGCTGCACCGCCGCATCCACGAGCGCGTGCCGACCGCCTACCTGTTGAAGGAAGCCTGGTTCTGCGGCATGTCGTTTATCGTCGATGAGCGCGTGTTGATTCCACGCTCACCGATTGGCGAACTGATCGAAAACCGCTTCGAACCGTGGCTGGGCACACCGCCGGCGCGCATCCTGGACCTGTGCACCGGCTCCGGTTGCATCGGTATTGCCTGCGCCTACGAGTTCCAGGACGCCGAAGTGGTATTGGGCGACCTGTCTTTTGAAGCGCTGGAAGTGGCCAACCAGAACATCGAGCGCCATGGCGTCGACGAGCGGGTGTACACCGTGCAGGGCGATGGCTTTGATGGTTTGCCGGGCCAGCGTTTTGACCTGATCGTGTCCAACCCGCCGTATGTCGATGCCGAAGACTTTGCCGACATGCCGGACGAATACCAGCACGAACCGGAACTGGGCCTGGCGTGCGGCGATGACGGGTTGAACCTGGTTCGGCGGATGCTGGCCGAGGCGGCAGATCACTTGACCGAGAAGGGCTTGCTGATTGTCGAAGTGGGCAACAGCCAGGTTCACGTCGAGGCGTTGTACCCGGAAGTCGACTTTGCCTGGCTGGAGTTCCAGCGTGGTGGGCATGGTGTGTTCATGCTGACGGCTGAGCAGTGCCGGGCGCATCAGGCGGTGTTTGCCGCCAGGGTCTGATCTAACGGCAGGAATGCGGTCAGTGTAGGAGCTGGCTTGCCTGCGACAGCGGAGTGTCATTGCCGGGGATGCCGGCTGATACACCGCTATCGCAGGCAAGCCAGCTCCCACATTGGTATCCGGTTTCTGCAGAAGGATTACCGATGTGTCGCAATCCAGATCAACAACCCCGCCTGAAACACGGTAAACGCCACCAGGCAGGTAATCGTGAAGCGCAGCCCGCTGTCTTCGCGCTTGAACTTGGTGACCTTTTCCTCTTCCTTGCGCAGTTTCACTTCCTGCTCGGCCAGGTTCTGCTCGGCCTGTTGCAGCATTTGCGCCGCTTCCAGAATCTCCACGAACTGCAGTTTTTCAGTGTTCCAGCTGTCCAGCACGTCACTGACCTTGCCCGGCTGCACGTTGCCCTTCAGATGCTGGACATCGGCATACGCCACATCAAACCCCTGAATGCGCAGGAAGTGATCCCGGCGCAGGCGCGTGGCTTCGTTGAGCGCGTCCTTGTTGGCCAGGTCAACGCCGTCGACACGATAGTGCGCCCACTTCTTTTTCGCCCAGGCAGCGCCCTGGGCTACCAGGAAACGGCCGATACCGCGGTTCGCCGGTTCGATCTCCAGGCTGTTGCCCGGGCCAAAGTGCACCCGCTGGGTGGCGTGATCGACCCAGATATCCAGGTGATTCTGTTCCCGGCGTACCCGCTGGCCAGGCAACTGAATGACCATGCGCAGCAGGCTGTGGTCCTTGTTATTGCGTTCGGCCCAGCCAAACTGCACAAAGCGCAGTGGCCTCACGCCGGTGGAGCGATCGGTGGCCAGAGGGGCCAGGCGCAGCATCTTGAAATGTTCGGCCTGGACCTCCGCCCACGGTAACGCGGCCGATGCGGCGGCTTCGGTTTCAGCCGTGCTCTCGGCGGTAGATTCGGGTGTTGCTTCGGTGTTCGTCATTCGGCGCGATCCTGTCCAAGCTCTGCGGGTCGACAGGCTTTTTGCTGTCGACCCATGGCTTATCGGCCGTTTTACTC
Organism: Pseudomonas yamanorum; assembly: GCF_013386765.1. GTDB lineage: Bacteria > Pseudomonadota > Gammaproteobacteria > Pseudomonadales > Pseudomonadaceae > Aquipseudomonas > Aquipseudomonas yamanorum_A. Next base: position 72,797 of record NZ_JACARE010000032.1, on the reverse strand, counting down.
AGGACTGGAGGGGGAATACTCGCTTAACTGGCGCGAAGTCCGTCGATAAAGCGAACCAGGCGGGTGCCCAGTTCGGCAGCCAGCGGCAACTGAGGGTCGTTATAGGATTCCAGTTGCTGCTTCACGTCATTGGGCACGATCCGCATCACGTGGTTCATGCCCTCGATCACCGTCAGCTCGGCGTCGGGCTTGGCCTTCTGCAGTTGTTGCGCGTCGGCCACGCCGACCTGCAGGTCATTGGTGCCCTGGACGATCAGCGCCGGCATCTTCAGTTTGGCAAACGCTGCCGACGGATCGGCGCGGAACAGGCTGATCAGATAAGGCTGCACGCTGGGTCGGAAAATGCCCTCAAGCGGCGTGGGTACGTCGGCATCCACCTGGCCGGCCTTGAGGTGGTCGAGAATCTGGTTGCTGCGTAGCAGCAGCGCGGGTGGCATGTGGTCGGCCAGTTGCTGGCGGATCACCTGGTCCACCGGGCGCGCACTGCCGGACAGGGAAATCACCCCGGCCGGGTTGAGCTGCGGGGCGGCGAGGGCGGCGACCAGTGCGCCTTCACTGTGGCCCAGCACAATCAGCGGGCCCATGCGCGGGTCGGCCTTGAGCAGCTTGCCCCAGGCCACGGCGTCGGACACGTAGGCATCCAGGGTCAGGTTGCGTTCATCGGGGGTGGCGGCAAGGCTGGCGGCTACACCGCGCTTGTCGTAGCGCACGCTGGCGATGTTGTGTCTGGCCAGCACCCAGGCCAGGCGCTTGAGGCTGTCGTTGCGTGCGCCATCGGCGCTGTTGCCGTTGCGGTCGGTGGGGCCGGAGCCGGGAATGATCAGCACCACGGGCACCGGTTTGTCGGATTTGGGCAACAACAGCGAGCCAAACAGCTCGCCACTGCCGGTGTCCAGGCTGATAGGCCGTTGCAGCACGACAGGGGAGGCGGCGAAGCCAAGGCTGGAAAACAGGGTGAGGGTCAAAAGCAGAACTCGCAGCATCATCGCGCCATCATGAGGAAGGTGCCGGTTGGACCAACGTCTACCGGTAAGGTTTCGAGGATGAACTAGTCGGTTAGCCTGCGTATACTGGCCGCCTTAAGTTATTACGGTTGACTTGATTCAACTGATTTCACGGAGCGCCCTGCATGTCCGGCAATACCTACGGCAAGCTGTTCACTGTTACCACCGCGGGCGAAAGCCATGGCCCGGCGTTGGTCGCCATTGTCGACGGCTGCCCGCCGGGCCTCGAGTTGTCCCTGGAAGACCTGCAGCGTGACCTCGACCGCCGCAAGCCCGGCACCAGCCGCCACACCACCCAGCGCCAGGAAGCCGATGAAGTCGAAATCCTCTCCGGCGTGTTCGAAGGCCGCACCACCGGGTGTGCCATTGGCCTGCTGATTCGCAACACCGACCAGAAGTCCAAGGACTACTCGGCGATCAAGGACCTGTTCCGCCCGGCCCACGCCGACTACACCTACCACCACAAGTACGGCGAACGCGACTACCGTGGCGGTGGCCGCAGTTCGGCGCGGGAAACCGCGATGCGCGTGGCGGCGGGGGCGATTGCCAAGAAATTCCTGGCCACCCAGGGCATCGTGATTCGCGGCTACATGAGCCAGCTCGGCCCGATCGAAATCCCGTTCAAGACCTGGGACAGCGTCGAAGACAACGCCTTCTTCTGCCCCGACCCGGACAAGGTGCCGGAACTGGAAGCCTATATGGACCAGTTGCGCCGCGACCAGGATTCCGTCGGCGCCAAGATCACCGTGGTGGCCGAAGGCGTGATGCCGGGCCTGGGCGAGCCGATCTTCGACCGCCTCGACGCCGAACTGGCCCACGCGCTGATGAGCATCAACGCCGTCAAGGGCGTGGAAATCGGTGCCGGCTTCGACTGCGTGGCCCAGCGTGGCACCGAGCACCGAGACGAACTGACCCCGGAAGGTTTCCTCAGCAACAACGCCGGCGGCATCCTCGGTGGCATCTCCTCCGGCCAGCCGATTGTTGCGCACCTGGCCCTCAAGCCAACGTCCAGCATCACCACTCCGGGCCGTTCGATCGATGTGCACGGCAACCCGGTGGACGTGATCACCAAGGGCCGTCACGACCCGTGCGTGGGCATCCGTGCCACGCCGATTGCCGAGGCGATGATGGCTATCGTGCTGATGGATCACCTGCTGCGCCATCGCGGGCAGAACGCCGATGTGAAGGTCAGTACGCCGGTGTTGGGCCAGCTGTGACGGTGTGTGGCGAGCGGGCTTGCTCGCGCTGGGCTGCGAAGCAGCCCCAAAGCCTGCAACCCGGTGTTAACTGGAACAATGCGGCGCTTCTATCGGGGCCGCTTCGCGACCCAGCGCGAGCAAGCTCGCTCGCCACAAGCCACTTATGCTGACGGGAGCACTCCCGTACTGGCGACTCTCCAGCTTCTACCTGTTCTATTTCGCCCTGCTGGGGGCGACGGCGCCGTTCCTGGCGCTGTACTTCGATCACCTGGGGTTCTCCAGCGCGCGCATCGGCGAGCTGGTGGCCATCCCCATGCTGATGCGCTGCGTGGCCCCCAACCTGTGGGGCTGGCTGGGGGACTACACCGGCCGACGCCTGGCCATCGTGCGCTTTGGCGCGGTGTGTACCCTGGTGAGCTTCTCGCTGATCTTTGTCAGCAAGACCTACGCCTGGCTGGCGCTGGTGATGGCGTTGCACGCGTTCTTCTGGCACGCGGTGCTGCCGCAGTTTGAAGTCATCACCCTCGCGCACCTGCAAGGCCAGACCTCACGCTACAGCCAGGTGCGGCTGTGGGGCTCCATCGGTTTTATTCTCACCGTGGTGATCATGGGGCGCCTGTTCGACTGGCTGAGCCTGGACATCTACCCGGTGGTGGTCGTGGTGATCATGGCCGGCATCATCGGTGCCAGTCTCTGGGTGCCGAATGCGCAGCCGTTGACCCAGGGCAATCGCCTGGCCGGTGACGGCTTTCTGCGACAACTGCGCAGCCCCGGCGTGCTGGCGTTTTACGCCTGTGTGGCATTGATGCAAATGAGCCACGGCCCGTACTACACCTTCCTCACCCTGCACCTTGAACACCTGGGCTACAGCCGTGGGGTGATCGGCATGCTGTGGGCCTTGGGCGTGGTCGCCGAAGTGTTGATGTTCCTGGCCATGAGCCGGATTCTCACGCGCTTTTCGGTACGCCGGGTGCTGATGGCGAGTTTCCTGCTGGCGGCCGTGCGCTGGTTGCTGCTGGGCTCATTCGCCGAATTTTTCTGGGTGCTGTTGTTGGCGCAAGTGATGCACGCGGCGACCTTCGGCAGTTTTCACGCGGCGGCCATCCAGTTCGTGCAACGCAGCTTTGGCGCTCGCCAGCAGGGCCAGGGCCAGGCACTGTATGCCGCACTGGCCGGTACCGGCGGCGCATTGGGCGCACTCTATTCAGGTTACAGCTGGAACCTGCTGGGGCCGACGCTGACCTTCAGCATTGCCAGCCTTGCGGCCCTGGCCGCCGCCATAATCATTGGCATTCGATTGCAAGAGGAGAGGCCATGAGCCTTTCCCGTGACAGAGGAAGAGTTTGATGAGCTATCTCGCGGTTTACCCCGTCTCCACCCCCGATACTCCGAACAAGGTGCTGACTCACCTCGACGATATTGCCTCGACCCTGGCCGAACTGGGCGTGGGTTTCCAGCGCTGGCAGGCCGCCGCCCGGCTTGAGGCGGGTGCCAGCGAGGCTGAAATCATTGCCGCCTATCAGCAGCCCATCGACCAACTGATGACCGAGCGCGGCTACACCCACGTCGATGTCGTCAGTATCAGCAACGACCATCCGCAGAAAGCCGAACTGCGTGCCGAACGGCTCGACGAACACCGTTTGGCGCAGGATCACGTACGCTTCTTCGTCGCCGGACGTGGCCTGTTTACCCTGCACATCGAGGATTATGTGTACGCGGTGTTCTGCGAGAAAAACGACCTGATCGCCATCCCGGGCGGCATCGCCCATTGGTTCGACATGGGGGAAAACCCGCATTTTGTGGTGATCCGCCTGTTCAACGGCGAAGAAGGGCTGGCGATCAACCTGACCGGCGATACCATTGCCACAGGATTTGCGCGCCTGGAGGACTGAGTCCGAAGGGATGTTGAGGAAACAGCCTCGGTAGTTGAGGCTGTTTTAAACTTCAACCCATATGCGTTGGAAAATGTTGTGGGAAGAAACTTAAAGGTCTGTAAGTAACAGATGTTTATCGCGGCACTGACTTAATATTTCCACTCTTTGTGTAACTCTCTCTCCCCTAATTATTTGAATGCCTGTCAATAGGAGGAATCCGAATGTCGGCGCTACAAAGGCCTATGGAAGTGGGGGAGGCAGAAATGAGCGGCCCAAAGCAGCTGGAACAACCGTCCACTGAAACAGATCACACGCCCATTGCCGTCAAAAGCAAGGCACGCACGGTATTGTCAGGCAAACCCCTGACACCTAAGGAACTGGAGATTCTGCGCTGGGCAGTCGAGGGTAAGACAGTGTGGGAAATCAGCAGGATTCGCTCAATCTCCCAAGCCACGGTGAAGTTTCACCTGCGCAACATCTACGGCAAGTTGCAGGTATGCAATCGGGTACAGGCCGTGAACGAGGCGCTCAAGCTGCAGTTGTGTCAATAAAAAGGCCGTGATGCGTCAGCGCATCACGGCCTTATTCATTGCGGCAAAACTATCAGGCCGAATGGTAAGTCGGCAGGGCAAAGCGGTTCTGGCTTTGCAGCATCGAAATCTGCGGCAGATCGCTGGCTTGTTCAGCCAGGTCACGGCGAATGGCGCTGATGACCCAAGTGAGCTGGTCGGCCGTGTGCAACTGCTGATAAGAGATCGAACGTTTGATCTGCTTGCCTTCGCTGTTACGCAAGGTCAGCAGGATGCCGCCATCCGGACGCGCCTGGGTGGTGACGTCGAAATTAGAGAACACAGAAGAAAACTTGTCTTGGATCAGGCTCATGTCTATCAGCTCCGTTAGCTCGTGTTTTGCAGCGTGGAGTGATAGGTGCAGTGATTGTGCCAGTACTGATTGTCTTAAAAAATCGTTATAAATCAGTATGTTGAAAAATTTTAAGATTTTCAGTTTCGTGCAATTTGCATGAATGGCCATCGTGCATCCTGCATTTTGCGTGGTTCTGCGTAAGATTTATCCGCAGGCGCGCAAGGCAGGTCTTCCATAGTGACCGCGAAACGGGCGGTTAAATTCCTTTTCCTTATGGGATACAAAACTTTTCAAATCCTGCATGTACAGCCAAAGAATGGCTGGCGTATTTTCCTGCAAGGCATCCGGCGCCGGTCTTACGGTGCAAAGGGTGTTTGAGGGTCATACGAACAATAAGAAAAAGGACGTTCCCACCATGAACCACCCGCCAAGTGACTTGATCACCTGGGGCATGATGCTGCGTAAGGTGCCCACCATTGTCCGTGCGTTGCCGCGATTGGTCCGCGGTATCCGCGTTGCCAACATCACCGACCCCGACCAGCCATGCGGCCTCGGTTGGACCTTCGAGCAAGCCACCCAACGCAACCCTGATGGCGCCGCACTGCTGTATGGCGACAAGGTGCTCAGCTACCGCCAGGCCAACCATCAGGCCAACCGCATGGCCCACTACCTGCAAGCGCAGGGCATCGGCAAGGGCGACGTGGTGGCGTTGTTTATCGAGAACCGCCCCGAGTTGTTGCTCAATGTGCTGGCCGTGGCCAAGGTCGGCGGCATTTGCGCGATGCTCAATACCGCGCAAACCCAGGCCGCACTGGTGCACAGCCTCAACCTGGTGACGCCGGCGGCGATCGTGGTCGGTGCCGAGTTGGTAGGCGCCTACGAGGTGGTTCGCAGCCAAGTGAGCATCCAGGCGGATAAAACCTGGTTTGTCGCCGATCAGCAGCAGGACAACGTGCCGGCGGGTTATGTCGACCTGATGGCCGCGAGCGCTGACCATTCGCTGGAAAACCCCGCCAGCACCCAGCAGATCTACTTCAACGACCCCTGCTTCTATATCTACACCTCCGGCACCACCGGTTTGCCCAAGGCCGGCATTTTCAAGCACGGCCGCTGGATGAAGTCCTCGGCCAGTTTCGGCACCATCGCCCTGGATATGGGCCCCGAAGACGTTGTCTATTGCACCTTGCCGCTGTATCACGCCACCGGCCTGTGCGTGTGCTGGGGTTCGGCAATTGCCGGGGCGTCGGGGTTTGCCATTCGCCGCAAGTTCAGCGCCAGCCAGTTCTGGGACGACGTGCGCCGCTTCAACGCGACCACCCTGGGCTATGTGGGCGAGCTGTGCCGCTACCTGATCGACCAGCCCGCCAGTGAGCAGGACCGTGACAACCGGGTGACGAAGATGATCGGCAACGGCCTGCGTCCCGGCGTCTGGGCCGAGTTCAAGCAGCGCTTTGGCGTCGATCACATCTGTGAGCTGTACGCTGCCAGCGACGGTAATATCGGCTTCACCAACGTGCTGAATTTCGACAACACCATCGGCTTTTCTCTGATGCACTGGGCACTGGTGGACTACGCCCACGACAGCTGTGAGCCAATTCGCGGCAGTGACGGTTTCATGCGGGAAGTGCCGAAGGGCGGCCAGGGCTTGTTGCTGGCCCGGATCGATGACAAGGCACCTTTCGACGGCTACACCGACCCCGAGAAGAACCGCAAGGTGGTGCTCAGCGATGTGTTCGAAAAGGGTGACCGCTACTTCAACACCGGCGACCTGCTGCGCAATATCGGTTTCGGTCACGCCCAGTTCGTTGACCGGCTGGGGGACACCTACCGCTGGAAGGGCGAAAACGTCTCCACCACCGAAGTCGAGAACATCTTCCTGCAGCACCCGCAGATTTCCGAAGTGGTGGCCTACGGCGTAGAGATCGAAAACACCAATGGCCGCGCCGGCATGGCGGCCATCACGCCCGCTGAATCCCTGGCATCCCTGGACATGCGCGAGCTGCTGACGTTTGCCCACGGGCAGTTGCCGGCGTATGCGGTGCCATTGTTCCTGCGGATCAAGGTAAAGATGGAGACGACCGGCACCTTCAAATACCAGAAGGTAAAACTCAAGGAGGAGGCATTCGACCCGGACAAGGCGGGCGATGATCCGATCTTTGCCTGGCTGCCGGGATCGGACAGCTACGTGCCGGTCACCGGGCAACTGCTGGCGGACATCCAGGCGGGCAAGTTCCGTTATTGATTCTGGCTATCGCCGCTTTTGGGAAAAAAGGCATGACAGTGGGGAACTCCGTCGCGAGACTGGACGCCTTATGAAACACCAGACAAGGAGCCCCACATGTCAGACCAAGCCAAACAAATGACCGAAGACGAAGCCGCCGAATTTGCCGAGCAGGTGTTCGACGTGGCGCGCAAGGGCGACGCCGCGATGCTGGCTGCGTTGCTGGCCAAGGGCTTGCCGCCGAACCTGCGCAACCACAATGGCGATACGCTGTTGATGCTGTCTGCCTACCACGGCCATGTCGATGCCGTGAAAGTGCTGCTGGAATTCAAGGCCGACCCACAGATTGCCAATGACAAGAACCAACTGCCGATTGCCGGCGCCGCGTTCAAGGGCAACCTGCCGGTGGTCAAGGCGTTGATCGAAGGCGGAGCGTTGGTTGAGGGCGCGTCTTCCGATGGCCGCACGGCCCTGATGATGGCGGCGATGTTCAACCGTACCGAAATGGTGGATTACCTGATCAGCCAGGGCGCCAACCCCAAGGCCACCGATGCCCAGGGCGTGACCGCGCTGGCAGCGGCCCAGACCATGGGGGCGGTGGATACGGCGGCGCAGTTGCAAAAACTGGTGTAGGCTTTGCGCCCTCAAAATCAGCCCCGCCACAGGACCACCCCATGAAAACCGCACTCGTCGAACTCATCAGCAAAATCAGCTCCGGCTGCATGAGCGAACCCGAGATCGCCAAGGTGGCTGACGAAGCGGCCCAGGCCTACGCCGATCCTGACGCTTTCCTGGCCGCCAACCCAGACATCAACTACGACGACACTTTCCCGATTCCCCTGGGCGAGTGGATCGTCGTCGGCAGCCTGCCCGACACCGTGCTGTTCCAGGCCGACACTCACCTGGACCTGTTTGCCCAGATCGTCGCCTCCTTCGGCCCCGGCGTGGCGTTCAACCTCAAGCCCAAGCAACTGGCCAAGACCGAAGCCCTGACCGCACTGAACCGCATCCAGATCCAGATGAGTGCGCTCAACCCGGAAAACGGCGGCTACGTGCTGGTCAACTTCAGCCAACTGCTGGACGACGAGATCCAGGCCGTGCTGGTCTACGGCAACGACGTGCCACGGGTACTGGAGTTGTGCGCTGAAGTCGGGATCAAGGGCGAACCGTCCCTGGAAGCCCTGCGGGTTGCGGTGCACGTCTGAAATAAAACGGAACCCCTGGCCACGGCTGACTATCCTAAGCAGGCAAGCCCTCACTTAGGAGCGATACCATGGGTTCCACTTTTAATGGTCTGATCGGGTTGATCATCCTGGCGCTGGATATCTGGGCGATCATCAACGTGTTCAAAAGCGGCGCGGGTACCGGCGCCAAAGTGCTGTGGATCCTGCTGATCCTGCTGCTGCCGGTGTTGGGCTTGATCATCTGGGCGATCGCCGGGCCGCGCGGCAACGTGCGGATCTGAAGATCTGCGTAGCAGCTGTCGAGCCTGAGCGAGGCTGCGTCTGCGGTGTGTCAGGCAAACCGCGAACGCAGCCTCGCTTAAGCTCGACAGCTGCTACGCGGGTACCCCATTGTGGGTTAGATCAACCAGCTGCCTTCCAGCTCCAGCAACTTCACCTTGTTTTCAATCCCGCCGCCAAACCCCACCAATGTTCCATCGCTGCCCACCACGCGGTGGCACGCAATGATGATGGATATCGGGTTGGCGCCATTGGCCGTGCCCACCGCGCGGATCGCCTTGGGATTTTCCAGGTACTGGGCTTGTTCGCCATACGTCCAGGTGCGCCCATAGGGAATCTGCAACAACGCCTGCCAGACCTGCTGCTGAAACGGCGTACCCACCGGTGCCAATGGCAGGTCGAACACTTCCCGCTTGCGCGCGAAATACTCATCCAGTTGTCGACGCACTTCATCCAGTTCATTAGTTGCCGGGATCCAGTCCGCCTGCACCGGGCATTGATGCACGTCCATATACAACAGGCGCAGCCCTTGTTCATCCGCCGCCAGTAACAGCGGCCCGAGCGGACTTGGGTGATAGCAATAAAACATCATCGGGGCAATCCAAAAGGGCAGGGGGCAAAGATACGGCCGTAAGTTGGCCGCTACAATCCCGTTGTTTTTTGTGTGTCGAGATATTCGCTGTACAAAATTTTCACATTCCATCCAAGACAATTCGCCGGCTATTTTCCTGTCCGAGTGCTCTAAGACGAGTGCCAACAAACGGCCGGAGTGAGTAATCAATGGCGTTGCCGGCGTTGATCGGGCACCATTTGCGCCATTGCGTTCACCGTCTACCCCAGCCAGCCTGGGCGAGGGCGGGGCGCCGCTGTATTCATTCGCAACTTAAACTTCCAATGGGTCCTAAAACGACATGGCAAACCCGGACGCCCTGAATCAGCAGCGAGCTTCTAATCGCTTGCTGCAACCGACCGTCAAATCCCATCTGGCGTACACGCTGCTTTGTGCCTTGATCATGATGGTGATGTTCTCCCTGCTGCGCCTGGCGCTGCTGGTCTACAACCGCGAAATGATCCTCGACACACCGGCCTCGACCTTCCTTGAAGCATTCGCCAACGGCCTGCGCCTGGATATCCGCCTGGTGATGTACGTGTTGGTCCCGCTGCTGCTGGCCTTGTTCAGCGTGCGGGCCATGGCGGCGCGCGGGTTCTTCCGCTTGTGGCTGACGGTCGCGTCGAGCATCGCGCTGTTCCTGGGCCTGATGGAAATGGACTTCTACCGCGAGTTCCACCAGCGCCTCAACGGCCTGGTCTTCCAGTATGTGAAGGAAGACCCGAAAACCGTGATGAGCATGCTCTGGTACGGTTTCCCGGTGGTGCGCTACCTGCTGGCCTGGGCCGTGGGCACGCTGATCCTGAGCATCGCCTTCAAAGGCGCCGACCGTGCAACGCGCCCACGCGGCCCGTTCAGCGGTGGCAGCATCGGCACCCGCCAGGTGGCGCCGTGGTACACACGCATCGCGGTGTTCGTGGTCTGCCTGCTGGTGGCCGTGGTCGCCATCCGTGGCACCCTGCGTCAGGGTCCGCCACTGCGTTGGGGTGACGTGTACACCACCGACTCGAACTTCGCCAACCAGCTGGGCCTCAACGGTACGTTGTCGCTGATCTCGGCGGCGAAATCGCGCTTCTCCGAAGAGCGTTCGAACATCTGGAAAGCCACCCTGGAGCAGCCTCTGGCGACCCAGACCGTGCGCGACATGCTGGTGCTGCCGACCGAAAAGCTGGTGGATACCGATACCGCTGCCGTGCGTCGTGACTTCACGCCGCCGGCCGAGAAGACCCTGCCGATCAAGAACGTCGTGGTTATCCTGATGGAAAGCTTCGCCGGTCACTCGGTGGGCGCCCTGGGCCGCCCGGGCAACATCACGCCGTACTTCGACAAACTGTCCAAGGAAGGCCTGCTGTTCGACCGTTTCTTCTCCAACGGCACTCACACCCACCAGGGTATGTTCGCCACCATGGCCTGCTTCCCGAACCTGCCGGGTTTCGAATACCTGATGCAGACGCCGGAAGGCAGCCACAAGCTCTCGGGCCTGCCGCAGTTGCTCAGCGCCCGCAAGTTTGACGACGTGTATGTCTACAACGGCGACTTCGCCTGGGACAACCAGTCGGGCTTCTTCAGCAACCAGGGCATGACCAACTTCATCGGCCGCAATGACTTCGTCAACCCGGTGTTCTCGGATCCGACCTGGGGCGTGTCCGACCAGGACATGTTCAGCCGTGGCCTGGAAGAGCTGAAGGCACGTGAAGGCGGCAAGCCGTTCTACGCGCTGCTGCAAACCCTGTCCAACCACACGCCGTACGCGTTGCCGACGCCATTGCCGGTTGAGAAAGTCACTGACCGTGGCAGCCTCAACGAGCATTTGACGGCCATGCGCTACTCCGACTGGGCCCTGGGCCAGTTCTTTGAAAAGGCCCGCAAGGAGCCGTACTTCAAGGAAACCCTGTTCGTGATTGTGGGCGACCACGGCTTCGGCAACGAACAGCAGATCACCGAGATGGACCTGGGCCGCTTCAACGTACCGATGTTGATGATTGCACCGGGCATGCAGGAAAAATTCGGCGAGCGTGACCACACCGTCGGCACCCAGATCGACATCGTGCCGACCATCATGGGCCGCCTCGGCGGCGACACCCTGCACCAGTGCTGGGGCCGCGACCTGCTCAACCTGCCGGAAGGCGACAAGGGCTTTGGCGTGATCAAGCCGTCGGGCAGCGACCAGACCGTGGCCTTGCTCACCGGCGACCGTGTGCTGGTATTGCCCAAGGAAATGCCACCGAAGCTGTGGGAATATGAACTGGGCGCCAACCCTACCGGGAAAGTGATTCCAGAGTCGCCGGACGAGGCTGCGTTGAAGCAGAAGCTCGAATCGTTCCTGCAGACCGCTACCAAGAGCCTGCTGGATAACACCGCAGGTGTGGTGGACGGCAAGCCGGACTAAACACCCGCGCATAAAAAAAGAGGCCTTCAAGGCCTCTTTTTTTTTGCGCTGTTAAACCGGTTATATCTTGCCGAGCAACAACAGAATCAGCAGCACTACCAACACGGTACCGAGAATACCCGATGGCCCGTAACCCCAGTTGCGCGAGTGAGGGAACACTGGAAGACCACCGACCAGCAGGAGGATCAGAATAATGATAAGAATGAGGCTCATGTTTTGTTTTCCTTATTGTCTTCTGAAAAGACCTGATATTTAACGAGTAAGCCCGACAGCTATTACGGACGCCTTAATAACTCCGACCGGTGCGTTCATCAGAAAATTCCGTGTTTTTTTAAAGCATTTTGCTAACTTGCTTATTTCCTTTAAGCGCGTTGCAACTATCCATCCTTAGTTTAAATAAATTGAACTTGGCGGGTTTCCCGCTATCCGACCCGGCCCACGGTTTGCCCGGGGCATTCAGCACTCTGATGGTGCGTGGGTGGCGCAAAAACCTTCGCTACACTGCGGCTCACTTCTTCCGTGAACCACAAGGCTACTTTCCTATGCAAAATCGCATGATGATCACCGGCGCCGGTTCTGGCCTGGGTCGCGAAATCGCTCTGCGCTGGGCCCGCGAGGGTTGGCAGCTGGCCTTGTCGGACGTCGCCGAAGCAGGCCTGCAAGAAACCCTCAAGCTAGTGCGCCAGGCCGGCGGTGACGGTTTCACCCAGCGCTGCGACGTGCGCGACTACAGCCAGCTCACGGCTTTCGCACAGGCCTGTGAGGAAAAGCTCGGTGGCATCGACGTGATCGTCAACAACGCGGGTGTGGCCTCGGGCGGGTTCTTCAGCGAACTGTCCCTGGAAGACTGGGACTGGCAGATCGCAATCAACCTCATGGGCGTGGTCAAGGGCTGCAAGGCGTTCCTGCCGCTGCTGGAAAAGAGCAAGGGCCGCATCATCAACATCGCTTCCATGGCCGCGCTGATGCAAGGCCCGGCCATGAGCAACTACAACGTGGCCAAGGCTGGTGTGGTGGCGCTGTCCGAAAGCCTGTTGGTGGAACTCAAACAACAGGAAGTGGGCGTGCATGTGGTGTGCCCGTCGTTCTTCCAGACCAACCTGCTGGACTCCTTCCGCGGGCCGACTCCGGCGATGAAGGCCCAGGTGGGCAAGTTGCTGGAAAGCTCACCGATTACCGCTGCAGAGATCGCCGACTACATCTACCAGCAAGTGGCTGAGGGACAATTCATGATCCTGCCCCACGAGCAGGGGCGCATGGCCTGGGCGCTGAAGCAGAAGAACCCGCAGCTGCTGTATGACGAAATGACCGTGATGGCGGACAAGATGCGGGCGAAAGCTCAGTCGCAGGCGGTGAAAGGTTGAATTTCAGGTGAGCACCTGATGTGGCGAGGGAGCTTGCCGTGGCAAGGAGCTTGCTGTGGTGAGGGAGCTTGCTGTGGCGAGGGAGCTTGCTCCCGCTGGGGTGCGAAGCGCCCCCAACAAGATCAATGCATTCTTTCAGGAAGACTTGGGCGGCAGGTTTTGGGGCTGCTTCGCACCCCAGCGGGAGCAAGCTCCCTCGCCACAGCAAGTTCTCTAGCCACAGAAATCGCCTGCAAATATGAACATGCCGTTTAGTTCTTGGATGCTATTCGCGACTATTCACTGCCTGTCTGTAGGGTAATTTACCCTGGCGTGTAAGGCATGCCTGTTTAACCTGAAGGTCATTGATGGTGACAGGCGGGTAGCGCAAGGTCGGCGTCCGGTAATTCAAAAAGGACGAACCCCATGCTGGTACTAAGCCGCGCGGTAGGCGAAATAATCTCGGTGGGTGATCAGATCACCTTGCGCATCCTGGAGGTGAGCGGCACCCAAGTGAAATTGGGTGTCGAAGCGCCAGTGGGGGTCAATGTGCATCGGGCGGAGGTCTATCAGAAGATTCTCAGCCGGCAGGGGCAGCCCGTCCCCAACCCCTGATAGTCCTCAGTCAAACAGATGCTTGGGCACATCGTGCTTGAGCATCAACTGGCACTGCTCGCTCTCGGGGTCGAAAACGATCAGGGCCTGGCCCTTGGTCAGTGCCTGGCGCACGCGCAGCACGCGGGTTTCCAGGGGCGTGTCGTCGCCATTGTCGGTGCCGTCGCGGGTCACGAAGTCTTCGATGAGGCGGGTCAGGGTGTCGACTTCAAGTGCATCGTAGGGAATCAGCATACAAGCCTCAGCTAAGGAATCCCGGCGATGCTACTGCGCCGGGATCCCAGTTGCCAGTCTCAGGTTTTCTGGCCCACCAGGCTGTCCACCGACGGCACGCGGGTATCGCTCTCCATCTGTGTGTCGTGTTCGATCTGGTGGCTGAACCGGTCCAGTGAGCCTTTGGCCGGCTGGGCATCGCTGGCGAACACCGGCGGGCTGAGGATGTAGGCTCCCAGCAGGCGACTCAGCGCGGCCAGGCTGTCGATGTGGGTGCGCTCGTAGCCGTGGGTGGCATCGCAACCAAACGCCAGCAGCGCGGTACGAATGTCGTGGCCGGCGGTCACCGCCGAATGCGCGTCGCTGAAGTAATAGCGAAACAGGTCGCGGCGCACCGGCAACTCGTTCTCCGCCGCCAGGCGCAGCAGGTGGCGTGACAGGTGATAGTCATAGGGCCCGCCGGAATCCTGCATCGCCACGCTCACCGCGTGTTCGCTGGAATGCTGCTCGTGGGCCACCGGCGCGATGTCGATGCCGACGAACTCACTCACATCCCACGGCAAGGCCGCCGCTGCGCCACTGCCGGTTTCTTCGGTGATGGTGAACAGCGGGTGGCAGTCGATCAGCAACGGTTGGCCGCTGTCGACGATGGCCTTGAGCGCCGCCAGCAGGGCGGCAACCCCGGCTTTATCGTCCAGGTGGCGGGCGCTGATATGGCCGCTTTCGGTGAACTCCGGCAGCGGGTCGAAAGCGACAAAATCCCCCACGCTGATCCCCAGTGAGTCGCAATCGGCACGGGTGGCGCAGTAGGCGTCCAGGCGCAGTTCGATGTGGTCCCAGCTGATGGGCATCTCGTCCACGGCAGTATTGAATGCGTGACCGGAGGCCATCAGCGGCAGCACGCTGCCACGGATCACACCGTTATCGGTAAACAGGCTGACGCGGCTGCCTTCGGCAAACCGGCTGGACCAGCAGCCTACCGGCGCCAGGGTCAGGCGGCCGTTGTCCTTGATCGCCCGCACGGCGGCACCGATGGTGTCCAGGTGCGCGGAGACGGCGCGGTCGGGGCTGTTTTTCTGGCCCTTGAGGGTGGCGCGAATGGTGCCGCGCCGGGTCATTTCAAACGGAATGCCCAGCTCTTCGAGGCGCTCGGCAACGTAGCGCACGATGGTGTCGGTAAACCCGGTGGGGCTGGGGATGGCGAGCATTTCCAGCAGCACTTTTTGCAGGTAAGCGAGATCCGGTTCGGGGATGGTTCGGGTCATGGAAACTCCTGATGAGTTGAGGGCATCGATGGTTTCGATGAGTGGGCGATTGGCTAGAGAATCATCGACTGTTCCGACCCCATCGCGGGCAAGCCCGGCTCCCACAGGGGAATGCATTCCACAGGTGGGAGCGGGCTTGCCCGCGAAAGCGCCAGTCAAGGCAACACCTTTCTCAAGCCGTCGGTTGGCTATGCGGGAACAACAGATCCACAAACTTTTCAGCCGTCGGCTGCGGTTCATGGTTGGCCAGCCCAGCCCGTTCGTTGGCTTCGATAAATACGTAGTCCGGCTGGTCGGCGGCCGGCACCATCAGGTCCAGGCCCACCATGGGAATGTCCAGGGCGCGGGCGGCGCGCACGGCGGCGTCCACCAGGGTCGGATGGAGGATGGCAGTGACGTCTTCCAGGCAACCGCCGGTGTGCAGGTTGGCGGTGCGCCGCACGGCCAGGCGTTCGCCACGGGGCAGGATGCTGCTGTAGTCGTAGCCGGCGGCGTGCAGGGTGCGTTGGGTCTCGTGGTCCAGGGGGATTTTGCTTTCGCCGTCGGTGGCGGCCTGGCGTCGACGGCTCTGGGCTTCGATCAACGCGCCAATGGAGTGCTGGCCATCACCGGTGACTTCTGCCGGGCGGCGAATGGCGGCGGCGACCACTTCAAAGCCGATCACCAGGATCCGCAAATCGAGGCCTTCGTGGAAGCTTTCCAACAGCACGCGCGAATCGAACTGGCGTGCGGCCTCGATTGCTTTTTGCACGTCCTCGATCGTCTGTAAATCCACCGCCACGCCCTGGCCTTGCTCGCCATCCAGCGGCTTGACGACGATGCGCTGGTGCTCGTCGAGAAACTCCAGGTTGTCGTCGGCACTGCCGGCCAGCTGTTGCTGCGGCAGGTTCAAGCCGGCGGCCTTGAGCACTTTGTGGGTCAGGCTCTTGTCCTGGCACAAGGTCATGCTGATGGCGCTGGTCAGGTCGCTCAACGACTCGCGGCAGCGCACGCGGCGGCCACCGTGGCTCAGGGTGAACAGGCCGGCATCGGCATCGTCCACCTGCACATCAATTCCGCGCCGATGCGCTTCCTCGACGATGATCCGCGCATAAGGATTGAACTCCGCCTGCGGGCCGGGGCCGAGAAACAGCGGCTGGTTGATGCCGTTTTTGCGCTTGATGGCGAAGGTGGTCAGTGCGCGAAATCCGAGCTTGGCGTAGAGACTCTTCGCCTGGCGGTTGTCATGCAGCACCGACAGGTCGAGGTAGCTCAGGCCACGGCTCATGAAGTGCTCGATCAAGTGGCGCACCAGCACTTCACCCACGCCGGGGCGGGTGCATTGCGGGTCCACCGCCAGGCACCAGAGGCTGCAACCGTTCTCCGGGTCGTGGAAGGCTTTCTGATGATTGAGGCCCATCACGCTGCCGATCACCGTGCCGCTGTCTTCGTCTTCCGCCAGCCAATACACCGGGCCGCCTTGGTGACGCGGGGTCAGCAACGCCGGGTCCACCGGCAACATGCCGCGCCCCTGGTACAGCTGGTTCACTGCTTGCCAGTCCGCCTCGCTTTGCACCCGGCGAATCCGGAACCCGCGAAACACCCGGGTCGCCGGGCGATAGTCGGTGAACCACAGGCGCAAGGTGTCGGACGGGTCGAGAAACAACTGCTGCGGGTCAATCCCCAGGATCTGCTGCGGCGCCGCCACGTAGAGGGCGATGTCGCGCTCGCCGGGCTGCTCGTTGAGCAACTCCAGGGCCAGGCTTGCCGGGTCCGGGAAGGTGTGGCCGATCAACAGCCGGCCCCAGCCGCAATGCACGGCAATCGGCGTGGTGTCCAGCGCGCTGCCGTCTTCGGCGAGGCGGGCTTGCAGGCGCTCGTAAGAGGGCGCCTGGCCCCGCAGCAAGCGTTGGCTGTAAGCCGTGGCATGAGGTTTCATGAATCAGATTCCTTGTTCGCTGAGCCACAGGTTCAGCGCCGCCAGTTGCCACAGCTTGGAGCCGCGCAACGGGGTCAATTGGCCTTGGGGATCGGTGAGCAGGCGGTCGAGCATCGCCGGGTTGAACAGGCCGCGATCCTGGCTCGGGTCCAGCAGCAGGTCGCGCACCCAGTTCAAGGTGTCGCCTTGCAAATGCTTGAGCCCGGGCACCGGGAAGTAGCCTTTCTTGCGGTCGATGACTTCGCTGGGGATCACCCGGCGTGCGGCTTCCTTGAGCACCTGCTTGCCGCCGTCGGGCAGCTTGAATTTACCCGGCACCCGGGCCGACAGTTCCACCAGGCGATAGTCGAGAAACGGCGTGCGCGCTTCCAGGCCCCAGGCCATGGTCATGTTGTCGACGCGCTTGACCGGGTCGTCCACCAGCATCACGGTGCTGTCCAGGCGCAGGGCCTTGTCCACCGCGGCATCGGCGCCAGGCTGAGCGAAATGTTCGCGCACGAAGTCACCGGCGGCGTCATTTGCAGTCAGCCACTTCGGTGCGACAGTGGCGGCATAGTCGTCGTAGCTGCGGTCGAAAAATGCGTCGCGGTAAGCGGCATACGGGTCGCTCGCGCCGTCCACCTGCGGGTACCAGTGATACCCGGCGAACAGCTCATCGGCGCCCTGGCCGCTCTGCACCACCTTGCAATGCTTGGCCACTTCGCGGGACAGCAGGTAGAACGCGATGCAGTCATGGCTGACCATCGGCTCGCTCATGGCACGAAAGGCCGCCGGCAGTTGCTCGAGGATTTCGCTTTCGGCGATGCGCAGTTGGTGGTGTCGGGTGCCGTAGTGCTTGGCGATCAGGTCCGAGTACTGGAACTCGTCGCCGCGCTCGCCACCGGCGTCTTCAAAACCGATGGAGAACGTCGACAGATCCTGCACGCCCACTTCGCGCAACAGGCCCACCAGCATGCTCGAATCGACGCCGCCCGAGAGCAGCACGCCTACATCCACTGCCGCCCGTTGACGAATCGCCACGGCTTCGCGGGTGCTGTCGAGCACGCGGTCGGTCCAGTCTTCCAGGGTCAGGTTGGCTTCATCGGCGTGGGGGCCGTAGGGCAGCGTCCACCAGGTTTTCTGCTCGACGGTGCCGCTGGCGTCGATACGCATCCAGGTAGCGGGCGGCAGCTTCTCGATGCCCGCCAACAGGGTACGCGGGGCAGGTACCACGGCGTGGAAATTCAGGTAGTGATTGAGGGCCACCGGATCGAGGATCGGGTTGATATCGCCGCCCTTGAGCAACGCCGGCAGGCTGGAGGCAAAACGCAGGCGCTGGCCGGTGCGCGACAGGTACAGCGGCTTCACGCCGAGGCGGTCACGGGCGATAAACAGGCGTTGGGCATCACGCTCCCAGATGGCAAACGCAAACATGCCGTTGAGCTTGGGCAGCAGTGCTTCGCCCCAGGCGTGGTAGCCCTTGAGCAGCACTTCGGTGTCGCCACCGGAATAGAGGGCATAGCCCAGCGCTTCAAGCTCCTGGCGCAGTTCGGGGAAGTTGTAGATCGCGCCATTGAACGCCAGGGACAGCCCCAATTGGGCGTCGACCATCGGTTGGGCGGAGCCGTCCGACAGGTCCATGATTTTCAGGCGACGATGGCCCAGGGCAATCGGACCTTGGGCATGGAAGCCCCACGCGTCGGGGCCTCGGGGGGCGAGGTGATGGGTGATTCGTTCCACGGCTGCCAGGTCGGCAGGTTGGTGATCAAAGCGTAACTCGCCAGCTAATCCGCACATAGATTCCTTACCGGTTTTTCCGTTGGGGAGGGGTAAAAACAGTCGCGCCAAAACGGCGGGTACCTGGAAACTGACACGGGTGAATCCGTGGAGTTTTAGACCGATCGGTTATAAGCAAGCTGTCCGGGAGCGGCGTCACATAGTTATGGGATCGCGGCGGCGAGTGCTGGCTATGGTGCGCACTTCATTTCGCGCCAAAGGATATTGCCGATGCCGGACGACACTTCCGCCTCCGTTCAACTCACCCTGGATCAACTCTCGGCCACGCTGCTGGAGCTGACGGGCGACCTGGACAAAGCCGATGTATTGCAACAGCGCATTGCGCCCTGGCTGCTCAAGGCCAAGCCCGAATTGCTGGAGCAACTGGAGAAGGTTCATGAGTTGGCGGGGCTTCACGAATCCAAGGTCCAGGCCGTCCTGCAACGAATCAAAAGCCTGGATACGTTTTGCGCCGACGAACTGACCCGTGGCCTGAAAAGCCGGTTTGGGGTGACCCTGGACGTCAAGCACGATTATCTGCACCTCCCTTGGGTCTGGGTCGACCCGGCGCCTTCGCCTCTGAGCCTGCACCAGCCGAAGGTGGTGGTCGAAACCCGTACGCTGCTGCAGGCGGCGATGCAGAATTTTTCCGAGGAGGAGGCACAGGGCGGGCGGTTCCCTCGGGACAGCGACGTGCATCGCAGTGACACTGGCGCTTTGGTGCCTGAAATCAGCGTCCCGGCATTCGCCACCTTGTGTCGCGAGCTGGACCTCGGGCAACGTTACCAACTGCACTTGCGGGCGGCGGTGAATCAGGCGCTGCCGCTGGCTGACGAGAGGCTGCACAACCCTGATGCCAGTGAAATAAAGCAGCTGAAAGTCTATGACATGGCGGTGGACGTCTACCTGGCGTACCTGCGCGGCGACATCGGCGAGCCCGTGTTCAAGCTGTTATTGGGTCTTACTCGCCAAGGGCCGAACGTCACCCAGTCAACCATTGCCAGCCTGACGCTCGATGACCAACCGCTGCTGTGTCAGGGCCTGAGTGTGCATGATTGCTGCCTGTGGGGCGTAGTGGTGTTCAGCCTCGCGGCGATTGATGAACACCCCGAAACCCGCTGTATCGTCTATATGCCGGGGGAGCCGCATCGCCCGATCTTCGAATACCCGACGTTTGCCGAGTTCCAGCTCTACCTGAGGTTGAAGCTGCACGTGAAAAGCTATGCGGATTTTTTTGTGCTGTATCTCGACGAAGCTTCACGCAAAGACTTTTTCAGCGGGTTTACCACCCATAAATCCTTGGGGTTGATCAAACCCCTGGCGATCAATAGCGGGTTGTTTCAGTTTTTTTTCAACAGCATGGTCGGCAAGCTGCAAAAAGACAGCCGGGTGCTGGCGGTGCCCACGGCGGATTTTGATCAGGCGGTGCGCGACCAGCGCTGGCAATACTATGAATCCCTCGGATTGGACCTGCTCAATCTCGCCGGTTTTTTTGTGCCGGTTATCGGTCAGCTGATGATGGGCGTGGCGATGGGGCAGATGCTCGGTGAAATCTACGAAGGGGTACAGGACTGGCGCCATCATGACCGCAGCAGCGCACTCTCGCATTTGCGCGCGGTGCTGGAGGGCGTGGCGTCCATGGCCGCGTTTGCGGCCGGGGGCAAAATTGTCGGCGCGGTACGCCGTGCTGCGCGGGATCACGTCGCGGCATTCGATGACGTCGAGGCGATCGAAAACACCGACGGCCAGCCCCGCTTATGGCGCCCCAGCCTCAAGCCTTACGCGCAGCCTGTCGCCGTTAAAGAGCCGGATGCCCAGGGATTTTTCCGGCAGGCGGGCCAGCAGTTGATCAGCATTGATGGCCTCGCCTACGCGGTACGTTTTGACCCGTTAAAGGGGCAATGGTGTATCCGTCATCCCAGCCGCCTGCAGGCGTACTCGCCACCGGTGGTGCATAACGGGGCCGGCGGCTGGCGCTCTGTCCATGAGCGCCCGCAGCAGGCCTGGAACAGCAGCCTCTATGGCTTGCGCCGCCTGGACCCGAGCCTCACCGACCTTGCCGATGGGCGCCTGGAACAGGTACGCCAAGCCAGTGATGTTCAGTTGTCCCAGGTTCAGCAGTGGGGCCAGGAAAACCTCAAACTGCCGGCCAGTTTTCAGGACAACATCCAATGGTTTGCCCTGGACCAAAAAATCAATGACTTGATCTGGCGCCTGGAAAAACGCCAGCCGTTCACGCGCGAAAGTCTGGACTTGCAACTGGAGGCCGTGCCGTTGATGCCGGGATGGCCCCGTGGGCGCTACCTTGAGGTGCTGGATGCCGAGGGCCACGTCACGGCAACGTTCCCGGCTGACGCGCGTATCGACAATGAATTGAGCGTGGCCATCACCCACGATCAACTGGAGGAAGGCGAAGTCCTGCTGGGCGTGGCCGACGGCTTGTACCAGCGCGAACTTGACGTGCTGATGGGGGAAACGCCTGCCATGACCGGCGAAACTGCGGGGGAAGCGTTGGCGCGGCGACTGGCATACACCTTGAAGATCGACTGCAAGCCCTTGCACCGACGGCTCTACGCCGCTTACGACCGGGCTCTGGGACCGGAGCAGGCCCGGCTGATCGAGGAGGTACCGGGCCTGCCCGCGAAAATCGCCGGGGAACTGATTGCCAACGCCAGCAGCGTCGACCGGGTTCACCTGCGCAACGAACGCCGAGTGCCGTTGGCGTTGGCCCAGGCGGCCCGTGAGGCCACGGCACAGATCCAGCGTGAGCGGTTGATGGCCAGTTTCCATTTGCCGGAACTGGCGGATGCCCGGGCCCATGGTTTTTCCTTGCGTCTTTTGCAGCAATTGCCGGAATGGCCGTCGGGGTTGCAGTTGCAACTTCGCGAGGGGTCGATCAGCGGGAATGTGCTGGAAGAGGTCGGTGCTGCGATTGCCACGCAGAGCCGCACGGTGGTCAAGGACGCTGAGCAATACGCGGCCTTCGAGCGCGACGGGCGGGCGTTGGGCGAATCCTTCAGTGGCCCGCAAGGGTTCTATCGAGCAACGTTACAGGCGCTGCCTGTCAGCATGCGCACGGCCCTGGACATTGGCGGCAGCGGCTTATCGGATGCCCAGCGGTTGCGGTATCAGTTGCTCGACCAGGCACTGGCGGCCCGCGGCAAGGTGCCTGCCGAGCCGGTCTCGTCAATCGCCGCCTGCCAGGTTATCGACCCGCCGCCGCTCCCGACCCCGACACGTGTACCGCGCGTGATGGTGCGCAAAGTCATGACCCTGTATCCGTTCTTCAGCGAGCGTGAGGCCCGCCAAATGATCGAGGGCCTGGGGGCGGATGATGTGTCGCGGGCCACCATGGTGCGCCAGCGCGAGCAGCAGTTGGCCAGGCTGGAGGCGGTGCTCAAGGCCTGGGTCCAACAGGATGCAGAAATGCGCAAATTGCCCGGCCACCTGGAAGACTATCGTCATAGCCGCCAGCAAGTCGCCGACCGTTTGCGCAGTGCCTGGCGGCACCAGACCCATTTGCCGGGCGCGCGTCGTGCCGCGGTGTATGGCCTGAGTCTGGACAACATGCGCGTCGGCAAACTGCCGACATTGCCCCCCGACATCGAGTTTGGCCATGTACAACGTTTGTCCTTGAAAAACATGGCGCTGGACAACGATGTGGCGTATTTCCTCAAGGCGTTCAAGGGCC
The DNA here is from genome assembly GCF_013386765.1 of Pseudomonas yamanorum. Taxonomy (GTDB): domain Bacteria; phylum Pseudomonadota; class Gammaproteobacteria; order Pseudomonadales; family Pseudomonadaceae; genus Aquipseudomonas; species Aquipseudomonas yamanorum_A. The sequence goes on along the minus strand of NZ_JACARE010000032.1, from coordinate 50,373 downwards.
TCCATTCGCTGGAGCTGGACAATAATCTGCTCACATGGCTGCCGGAGGTGCTGTCCCACATGCCGTCCCTTGAGGTGCTGAGTCTGGCGCAAAACCGGATTAATCTGACCCATGAGACCACCCGGAAATTACAAGCCATGAACGGGCTGCGCGGCCTGGATTTGAGCAGCAACCCGTTGGGTGAAACGCCCTCGGTCAAGCAAATGGATCAATTGCGCTCGCTGAACCTGCGTGACACCCGAGCGAGGGAGCTGCCCGAAGGATTGCTCACACGCCTGCACCTGGAAGACGCTAATTTGCGGGAAAACAACATTGTCGAGTTGCCCCCCGAATTGTTCACGGCACCGGTTGCGGTGACGGAAAAAATCAACCTGCGGCTCAATCCGATCTCGGTCCAAAGCCGTATGGGCCTGGATGAATACCGGCGCCGTACCGGAGTGGGCATGGGCTTGCAGGACGACGACATTCCCATGCTCAGTGAACTGCGTTCCCGCCAGTCCTGGCTTGAAGGGGAGACCGCCGATACCTATCTCGCACGCCAGGCCAAGTGGGAGTTGCTCAAGGACGACTGGCGGTCCGGGGATTTCTTCGGCGTATTGCGGCAAATGGTCAATACCCCGCAATACAAGCAGGTGCGCGCTGACCTGATTCGCCGGGTGTGGCAGGTCATGGACGCCGCCATCGAGAACAACGAACTGCGTGATCTGTTGTTCAGGCTGGCCGAGGGTGAACCCAATTGTGTCGATGCGGCGGCCTACAGTTTCAGTGAAATGGAAGTCACGGTGATGCTCAACAAGGCCATGAAGGAGGCCGGAGTGACCAAGCCCAGTGTCGCGACGTTGCTCAAACTGGGGCGCGGGCTGTTCCGCCTGGAACAGGTGGACAGCATTTCCGATGTGTTCAGCCGCCGCAAAAACATCGCTGATCACCTGGCGGTGCGCCTGGTGTATCGCAGCGGGTTGGCCAAGACGCTGGACTTGCCGGGGCAGCCGGAAAGCATCACTTACCGCGAAGTGGGCGGTGTGAGCCAGGAGGATCTGACCGAGGCAATTGCCCAGGTCACCACGCGGGAAATAAGTTCTGACCTAGCGCGCTTTCTGGCGCGCCAGGGGTTCTGGGTGGAGTACCTCAAGCATCAGTTCGCGGCCGAGTTCAGCAGCGTCAGCCGGGTTTACGATACCCAATACACTGCGCTGGACTCTGCCAGCGGCACCTACCTGGCCCAAGCGCTGAAACTGCAGGCCGACCATCAGCAAGCCCGCGATCAACTGGTAGAACGCCTGACCCGCACGGTGCTGGCGGATGCCGATAAACCCTTGATGCTGGAGTGCCCGCTTTAACCCTTGCCGCGAATCAACGTACGCAGCGCAAACCGGTTCGGATGGCAGGCCTCGGCCACGCTGCGGGGCAGCGGCAGCGGCTCGTTTTCCAGCCAGGCGGCGAGCAGTTCCCCGGACAATGGCGCGGTAATCAGTCCGCGGGAGCCATGGCCGCTGTTGACGTATAAACCGTCGAGCCAGGGGCAGGGCGCGTCCGGCACCTGGCGCGCGTCCTTGCCCAGTACGGCGTAGGCCTGGGCAAACAGGTGCGGGTCTGCCAGCGGGCCGACGATGGGCAGGTAGTCGGGGCTGGTGCAGCGGAAGGCGGCGCGGCCCTGAAGCTGTTCGGGTTCGACGGCGTCGATGTGCAGGCGCTGGCGCAGGTCGGGGGAGATTTCCTCCAGCAGTGCCAGGTTGCCCGCGTGGTCGGCGGCGCTGGGCGTGAGGTCGAGGCTGTTGAAATCGAAGCTCGCCCCCAGGGTGTGTTGGCCCAGGCGAGCCGGGGCCACGTAGCCCTCGGCGCAGACCACCGTGTTCAGGGCCGAGCTGGCCGGTGTTTCGGCCAGCTCGGTGATTTGCCCGCGAATGCGTTTGAGCGGCAAGTCTGCGCTCGGCGCAAAGCGCTTGATCTCGGCGGCCCCGGCCAGCACCACCACCGCCGCGCCGGCCAGCAGACGCTCGCCGTCCCAGGCCTGCCACTGGCCGTCGACCTTGCGCAGTTCCAGCACCTCATGGTGGGTCAGCACTTCAATCCCCGGTTGGCCGGCCTGCCACTGGCACAGCGCAGGCGGATGCACCCAGCCGCCTTCGGGGAAAAACAGCCCGCCGTGATCCAGGGAAACACCTGCGCGGGCCTGCGCCTGTGGCTGATCCAGCCGGTGCAGCAAGTCCGGCGCGAAGGCCTGGGCCAGTTGCGCCTGACGCTCGGCTTCCTTGGCATTGAAGGCCAGTTGCAGGACGCCGCAGCCGTCCCAGTCCGTGCCGCGTTGCAGGTGTTCCAGCAGGCGTCGGGTGTGGCCGAACCCACTCACAATCAGTTGCGACAACGCCGTGCCATGGGCCGACAGCTTGAGGTACAGCACGCCCTGTGGGTTGCCGGAGGCTTCCCGGGCCAGGCCGTCGTGACGCTCCAGCAGGCTCACGTGCCAGCCGCGCGCCGCCAGGCTGGCGGCACTCGCGCAACCGGCCAGGCCGCCGCCGATCACCAGTGCACGACGCTCACCGCTGATGGCCGGCGGGCGGGCGAACCACGGTTTGGCGGCGAGGGAGGGCGGTGCCTCGGCGGGCCAGCCCAGAAACTCGCCCCGCAGGATTTCCCACTTATGGCCAATGCCCGGGGTGCGTTTCATCTTGAACCCGGCCGCGTTGATCAGCCGCCGCACCCAGCCGGTGCTGGTGAAGGTGCTGATGGTCGAACCCGGCGCCGCCAGCCGCGCCAGTTCGGCAAACAGCTCGGCGGTCCACATGTCCGGGTTTTTCGCCGGGGCAAAACCGTCGAGGAACCAGGCATCAATCTGTGCGTCCAGTTGCGGCAATTGTTCCAGGGCGTCGCCGATCAACAGGGTCAGGGTGACGCGGCCGTTATCCAGGATCAGCCGCTGGAAGCCCTGATGGATCGCGACGTATTGCGCCAGCAACTGCTCGGCGAAGGGTGCCAGTTCCGGCCAGAGGGCGAGGGCGCGTTGCAGGTCGGCGTGGCTCAGCGGGTACTTTTCCACGCTGACAAAATGCAGGCGTGCGTCCGGTACGGCGTGTTGTTCAAACAGCTGCCAGGCACACAGGAAATTCAAGCCGGTACCGAAGCCGGTTTCACCGATCACCAGCCGCCCGCCCGCCGGCAAAGCGGCAAAGCGCTCCTGCAAACGGTTTTGCTGGAGGAACACATAGCGGGTTTCTTCAAGGCCCGACTGGTCGGAGAAGTACACGTCGTCGAACACCCGCGAGTGCGGGCGGCCTTGGTCATCCCAGTCGAGCTGGGCGTGGGATACGGGGTTCATGGGCGGCTCGGTAAAGACAAGGCGGCCATTCTAGCCGATCAACCGGGGTGTCATTGATCCATGACAACCGGGCGTGGAATTTCCTCCGGCGCAGCGCCGTCCAATCCGCTAGTCTTGCCTCATTCTGAAACGGAGCCGCCCATGTTCGAATCTGCCGAAATTGGTCACGCCATCGACAAAGAAACCTACGACGCCGAAGTGCCCGCCTTGCGCGAAGCCTTGCTGGAAGTGCAGTACGAACTGCAGCAGCAAAAGCGCTTCCCGGTGATCATCCTGATCAACGGCATCGAAGGCGCCGGCAAGGGCGAAACCGTCAAGTTGTTGAATGAATGGATGGACCCGCGCCTGATCGAGGTGCGCACCTTCGACCAGCAGACCGACGAAGAACTCGCCCGCCCGCCGGCCTGGCGCTACTGGCGCCAGCTTCCGGCGAAGGGCCGCATGGGCATCTTTTTCGGCAACTGGTACAGCCAGATGTTGCAGGGCCGTGTCCATGGCGAGATCAAGGATGCGCGGCTGGACCAGGCCATCGCCGGCGCCGAGCGCCTGGAAAAGATGCTCTGCGACGAAGGCGCGCTGATCTTCAAGTTCTGGTTTCACCTCTCCAAGAAGCAAATGAAATCCCGGCTCAAGGCCCTGCAGGACGACCCGCTGCACAGCTGGCGCATCAGCCCGCTGGACTGGCAGCAGTCCAAGACCTACGACAAGTTTGTGCATTTCGGTGAGCGGATCCTGCGTCGCACCAGCCGTGACTATGCGCCGTGGTTTGTGATCGAGGGCGTGGATGCGCATTACCGTGGGCTGACCGTGGGCAAGATCCTGCTCGAAGGCCTGCAAAACGCCTTGAAACTGCCCAAGGGCAAAGCCAGTGGGATGAACCCGGCACCGCTGCCGTCGGCGGTTGACCAGATGAGTTTGCTCAACAGCCTGGACATGAGCCTGAGCCTGGATAAGGACGATTATGAAGAACAGCTGATCACCGAGCAGGCGCGGTTTTCCGGGCTGATGCGCGACAAGCGCATGCGCAAGCACGCCCTGGTGACGGTATTTGAAGGCAACGACGCGGCAGGCAAGGGCGGGGCGATCCGGCGTGTGGCGGCGGCCCTCGACCCCCGGCAGTACCACATCGTGCCGATTGCCGCGCCGAGCGAAGACGAGCGCGCCCAGCCTTACCTGTGGCGGTTCTGGCAGAAAATCCCGTCGCGGGGCATGTTCACCGTGTTCGACCGATCGTGGTACGGCCGGGTGCTGGTGGAACGCATCGAGGGCTTCTGCACGCCCACGGACTGGATGCGCGCCTACGGCGAAATCAACGACTTTGAAGAGCAACTGCGGGACGCCGGGGTGATCGTGGTCAAGTTCTGGCTGGCGATCGACAAGCAGACGCAGCTGGAGCGGTTCCAGGCCCGCGAAGAAATCCCGTTCAAACGCTTCAAGATCACCGAAGACGACTGGCGCAACCGCGAAAAGTGGGACGACTACCGGGCGGCGGTGGGTGACATGGTGGATCGCACCAGCACCGAGATTGCGCCTTGGACGCTGGTGGAAGCCAATGACAAGCGCTGGGCCCGGGTGAAGGTACTGCGCACCATCAACCTGGCGCTGGAAGAGGCCTTCGACAAGTCGGACAAGCACGACAAGAAGGACAAGAAGAAGTAACGCCATGCTTTTGCATACGCGGGATGAATGATTGTCGCGGTTGAAGAGGGCTGGATCTATGCTCGGTCCATCTCTCAACAACCACAACAATCGAGGTGGCCCATGCGTGAAGTAGTGATCGTCGACAGCGTGCGAACCGGCCTGGCCAAGTCCTTTCGCGGCAAGTTCAACCAGACCCGTCCTGATGACATGGCTGCCCATTGCGTCAACGCGCTGCTGACCCGCAACGGCATCGACCCGGCCACGGTCGAGGACTGCATCGTCGGCGCCGGCTCCAACGAAGGTGCCCAGGGCTACAACATCGGGCGCAACGTGGCGGTGCTGTCGCAGCTGGGCACCGGTACGGCGGGCATGACCCTCAACCGTTTCTGCTCCTCGGGCTTGCAGGCGATCGCCATTGCGGCCAACCAGATTGCGTCCGGTTGCAGTGACATCATCGTTGCTGGCGGGGTTGAGTCGATCAGCCTGACCATGAAGAGTGTGAACACCGACAATCTGATCAACCCGTTGCTCAAGGAGCAGGTGCCGGGTATCTACTTTCCCATGGGGCAGACGGCGGAGATTGTCGCGCGGCGGTATCACGTCAGCCGTGAAGAGCAGGATCTGTATGCGCTGCAAAGCCAGCAGCGTACGGCCCAGGCTCAGGCGGACGGGTTGTTTGACGATGAAATCGTGCCGATGGTGGTGAAGTACAAGGTTGAGGACAAGAACACCGGGGCGGTTCAGGTGCTGGACGGGGTGGTGGATCGGGATGATTGCAATCGTCCGGATACCACTCTGGCCAGCCTTGCGGGGTTGAAGCCGGTGTTTGCCGAGGATGGGTCGGTGACGGCGGGGAATTCGTCGCAGTTGTCTGATGGGGCTTCGATGACGCTGGTGATGAGTTTGGAAAAGGCGCTGGAATTGGGGTTGAAGCCGAAGGCGTTTTTCCGTGGGTTTACGGTGGCCGGGTGCGAGCCGGATGAGATGGGGATTGGGCCGGTGTTTTCGGTGCCCAAGCTGCTCAAGGCTCGGGGGCTGGCGGTGGCGGATATTGATTTGTGGGAGTTGAATGAGGCGTTTGCTTCGCAGTGCCTGTATGCGCGTAATCGGCTGGAAATTGATAATGCCAGGTACAACGTTAATGGTGGGTCGATTTCCATTGGGCACCCTTTTGGGATGACTGGCTCGCGGCAGGTGGGGCATCTGGTGCGTGAGTTGCAGCGGCGGAATTTGCGTTATGGGATTGTCACGATGTGCGTTGGCGGTGGGATGGGGGCTACTGGGTTGTTTGAGGCGGTGCGGTAGTTTTTGGGGGGGCATATCCGTTTCTTCGGTAACGGCTGCTTATGGTTCCGCTCTTACAGCGGGTCACTTTGGAAAAGCCGGAATGCCGGCCCAGCCCAAAGTAAGCAAAGGGCTCTGCCCCGCCTGTCGGCACCTCGCCTAGGCTCGGTGTTCCCTCACTCCGGGCTGAATGGGGCAGTCAGATCAAGATCAAAATCAAAAGCACGGCGGCCTGAAAGCC
>NZ_JACARE010000032.1:0-43791 GCF_013386765.1 Pseudomonas yamanorum | reverse complement strand
TTAGGCGCCCCGTTAAACCACGCTGCCTGCGTTCGGGCACACCGAGCCTTAGCGAGGTGCCGAGTGGTGGGGCAAGAGCGTTTTTGCTTACTTTTGCGCTGTTCAAAAGTGAGCCGCCGTAAGGGCGGAACCCATTTCAGCAACACCCGAAAAAACGGATATACACCCACCCCCGGCATCCCCCTAGAATGCAGCTCCTCCACCTCTGGCATTTGGGGCACTCATGCACATCTCTTCCGGCCGCTGGGTCTACGGTTTATCCCTGGCCCTGCTGACCGCGCTGCTCTGGGGCATTCTGCCGATCAAACTCAAACAGGTATTGCAGGTGATGGACCCGGTCACCGTCACCTGGTTTCGCCTGGTGGTCTCCGGCAGTTGCCTGTTCGTCTACCTCACCGCGGTCCGGCGTTTGCCCAATTGGCGCGCTCTCGGCCCCAAAGGCGGCTGGCTGGTGGCAATCGCCGTGTGCGGCCTGATGGGCAACTACGTGCTCTACCTGGTGGGCCTGAAGCTGCTGAGCCCTGGCACCGCGCAACTGGTGGTGCAGGTGGGCCCGATCTTCCTGATGATCGCCAGCGTCTTCGTGTTCAAGGAACGATTCAGCCTCGGCCAGGGCGTGGGCCTGCTCATATTGATCACCGGTTTCGGCCTGTTCTTCAACCAGCGCCTGACCGAACTGCTGACCTCCCTGGGCGCCTACACCGCCGGCGTACTGACGATCCTGCTCGCCACCACGGTCTGGACTTTCTACGCCCTGGGGCAGAAGCAGTTGCTGACTGTGTGGAATTCGGTGCAGGTGATGATGGTGATCTACCTGTCCTGCGCGCTCTTGCTGACACCCTGGGCGCACCCGATGGAAGCGCTGCAACTGAGCCCGGTACAAGGCTGGCTGTTGGTCGCCTGCTGCTTCAACACCCTGGTTGCCTACGGCGCATTCGCCGAAGCCCTGGCCCACTGGGAAGCCTCGCGGGTCAGCGCCACCCTGGCGTTGACGCCACTGGTGACCTTCGTCGCGGTCGCCGTGGCGGCGTGGATGTGGCCCGACTACGTGCACACCGAAGACATCAACGCCCTCGGCTACGGCGGCGCCGTGTTGGTGGTGTTGGGGTCTGCGACGGTGGCGCTGGCGCCGTCGTTGTTCGCCGGGCTCAGGGCCCGGCGTGCACGGTTAGCGTCTCAATGACCGGCTTCCAGCATGTTTTCCGGACGCACCCACTGGTCGAACTCTTCATCGGTGAGGTAACCCAGCTTGAGCGCCGCTTCCCGTAGGGTCAGCCCTTCGGCATAGGCTTTCTTCGCAATCTCGGCCGACTTGTCGTAGCCGATGTGCGGGTTCAGCGCGGTCACCAGCATCAGGCCGCGCTCAAGGTGCGCAGCCATTTGCTCGGCGTCCGGTTCCAGCCCGGCGATGCAGTGCTCCTGGAAGTTGCTGCAACCATCGGCCAGCAGGCGAATCGACTCCAGCAGGTTGTGGATGATCACCGGCTTGTACACGTTCAACTGCAAATGCCCCTGGCTCGCCGCGAAGCCGATGGTTACGTCGTTGCCCAGCACCTGGCAGGCCAGCATCGACAGCGCTTCGCACTGGGTCGGGTTGACCTTGCCGGGCATGATCGAACTGCCGGGTTCATTTGCCGGCAGCTTGACTTCCGCCAGCCCGGCACGCGGCCCGGAGCCCAGCAGGCGCAGGTCGTTGGCGATTTTCATCAGGGCCACGGCGAGGGTTTTCAGCGCGCCGTGCAGGGTGGTCAGCGGCTCATGGCCGGACAGCGCGGCGAATTTGTTCGGTGCGGTGACAAACGGCAGGCCCGACAGCGCCGCCAGCTCCGAGGCGATCGCCTCGCCAAAACCGTGGGGTGAATTGAGCCCGGTGCCCACCGCGGTGCCGCCCTGGGCCAGTTCACACACGGCGGGCAGGGCGCTGCGGATGGCGCGTTCGGCGTAATCCAGTTGCGCTATAAAGGCCGACACTTCCTGGCCGAAGGTGATGGGCGTGGCGTCCATCATGTGGGTGCGGCCGGTTTTCACCAGCTTCATGTGCCGCGCCGACAGTTCCGCCAGGCCGCCGGACAGTTCGCGGATCGCCGGCAACAGCTTCTCGGTGACGGCCTGCACGGCGGCGATGCTCATGGCCGTGGGGAAGCAGTCGTTGGAGCTTTGGGAGCGGTTTACGTGATCGTTGGGGTGCACCGGGCTCTTGCCGCCACGGGGCTTGCCCGACAGCTCGTTGGCGCGGCCGGCGATCACTTCGTTGGCGTTCATGTTGCTCTGGGTGCCGCTGCCGGTCTGCCACACAACCAGCGGGAACTGGTCGTCGTGCTGGCCTGCGAGCACTTCATCGGCGGCTTGTTCGATCAGCCGGGCGATGTCGGCGGGGAGGTCACCATTGCGGTCGTTGACCCGGGCCGCGGCCTTCTTGATCAGGGCCAGGGCGTGCAACACGGCCAGGGGCATGCGTTGGTCGCCGATGGCGAAGTTCACCAGCGAGCGTTGGGTCTGCGCACCCCAGTAAGCGTCATCCGGGACTTGCACTTCTCCCAGGCTGTCGGTTTCGATACGGCTCATCGGGCACACTCCTTCAGGTTCGTTTGCGCAGTTTAGGCCTTGATCGTCCCTGGGGGTTCCCTTAAAAGACTTTTCATCGGATTAAGCCCCGCAAAACCAGGCCCCATAAGGCGTGGGGTTGAGCCGCGGCGTTTTTTAGGCGCAGAATGGGCGCCCTTGGGGTCTTACCTCGCCTGCTAGAAAAGGAAACTCGATGACTCGTCTTCGTGCCATCTGTACCGCGGTTGCTCTGGTATGTGCCAGCGGCCAGGTTTTTGCCGATACCGCCAGCCACAACGCCAGTGCCGAAGCCTTCCTTACCCTGGCCCATGCCGACAAGCTGGGTACCCCGGTGTACATGCAAGTGCAGCAAATGTTCGCCCAGCGTTTCGAACAGACCAAGGCGCCGGCTTCCAAGCAAACCGTCCTGGACACCTACCAGGCCAAGGCCAACACCGCCCTGGACCAGGCCATCGGCTGGAACAAGCTCAAGCCGGACATGATCAAGCTCTACACCGACAACTTCAGCGAATCCGAGCTCAAGGACCTGGTTGCGTTCTACCAGTCGCCACTGGGCAAGAAAGTCCTGGAGAAAATGCCTCAGCTGACCCAGCAATCGGCCCAGATGACCCAGGCCAAGCTGGAAAGCGCGGTACCTGTGGTGAACAAGCTGCTGGAAGACATGACCAACGAGCTGACGCCAAAAGCCCCAGCCCCGGCCAAGAAGAAGTAAACAGGAATGACCATGCAACAGCGTATCGAATCGGCACTCGTCGCCCTGAGCCCGGAACACTTGAGCGTGCTGGATGAAAGCCATATGCACAGCCGTGGGTTGCAGACCCACTTCAAGGCCGTGCTGGTCAGCCAGCAGTTCGAGGGGCTCAATCGCGTCAAGCGCCACCAGAAGGTCTACGCCACCCTGGGTGACCTGATGAGCGAATTCCATGCGTTGGCGCTGCATACCTACACGCCCGAAGAATGGGCGAAAATCGACGCAGCCCCGGCCTCGCCGACCTGCGCCGGCGGTCACTGACACTGTGGCACATTGGCTTGATGTGGTGAGGGAGCTTGCTCCCGCCGGGCTGCGCAGCAGCCCTTGCGCCAATCACCGCGATCTTTCTGAAAGGTTGCAACTGCCTTGTTGGGGCCGCTTCGCAGCCCAGCGGGAGCAAGCTCCCTCGCCACAGTAAAAAAGAGGCGGTCCATAATCGTCGCCATTTTTGTTAGAATCCGCAACGCGCCGCACAGTCGGCGCGTTTTTTTTGCATCCGGTTCACCCTTTACGAGGGTAGCCACCTGGAGAGAACACCCATGACTCAACCGATTGTCGTGGCGGCACTGTATAAGTTCGTCACCCTCGAAGATTACGTCGCCCTGCGCGAGCCACTGCTGCAGGCGATGGTCGACAACGGCATCAAAGGCACCTTGCTGATCGCCGAAGAAGGCATCAACGGCACCGTTTCCGGCAGCCGCGAAGGCATTGATGGCCTAATGGCCTGGCTCAAGAACGACCCGCGCATGGACGACATCGACCACAAAGAGTCGTACTGCGATGAGCAGCCGTTTTACCGCACCAAGGTCAAGCTCAAGAAAGAGATCGTGACCCTGGGCGTCGAAGGCGTCGACCCCAACAAGAAAGTCGGCACCTACGTTAACCCGCAGGACTGGAATGCGCTGATCAGCGACCCTGAAGTGCTGCTGATCGATACCCGCAACGACTACGAAGTGTCCATCGGCACCTTTGAAGGCGCGATCGACCCGAAGACCACCAGCTTCCGCGAATTTCCCGACTACATCAAAGCCAACTTCGACCCGGCCAAACACAAGAAAGTCGCCATGTTCTGCACCGGCGGCATTCGTTGCGAAAAAGCTTCGAGCTATATGCTCAGCGAGGGTTTCGACGAGGTGTATCACCTCAAGGGCGGCATCCTGAAGTACCTCGAAGAGGTGCCGCAGGAAGAAACCAAGTGGCAAGGCGACTGCTTTGTGTTCGACAATCGCGTCACCGTGCGCCACGACCTGAGCGAAGGCGACTACGATCAATGTCATGCCTGCCGCACACCGGTCAGCGTAGAAGACCGTGCATCCGAACACTATGTGGCTGGCATCAGTTGCCCGCATTGCTGGGATAAGCTTTCAGAGAAGACCCGTCGCAGCGCGATCGACCGCCAGAAGCAGATTGAACTGGCCAAGGCCCGCAATATGCCGCACCCGATTGGCTACAACTACAAGCAATCTCCATCCTCCGAGGCCTGAGCCATGTCCGCGCGCCTGCTCTATGTAATGGATCCGATGTGCTCCTGGTGCTGGGGTTTTGCCCCGGTGGCCAAGGCGCTGGTTGAGCAGGCCCAGGCTGCAGGCGTGGAACTGCACCTGGTGGTGGGCGGTTTGCGCACCGGCAGTGGTGCGGCGCTGGAGCCGACCACCCGGCGCTACATTCTCGAGCATTGGCAGGCCGTCACCGACGCCACCGGCCAGCCGTTCAAGGTCGAAGGTGCGTTGCCTGAAGGGTTTGTCTACGACACCGAGCCGGCTTGCCGTGCCGTGGTCACCGCCCGCAGCCTGGCGCCGGATTGCGCGTGGAAACTGCTGGGCCTGATCCAGCACGCATTTTACGTCGAGGGTCGCGACGTGACCCGCGCCGATGTGCTGGTGGAGTTGGCCGAGACGGCCGGCGTGCCGCGTATCGAGTTCGCCGAAGCCTTCGACCGGGCCGATCAGCATGCGGCCACCGCGGCGGATTTCACCTGGGTCCAGGATCTGGGCATCGCCGGCTTTCCGACCTTGCTGGCCGAGCGCAACGGGCAACTGGCGTTACTCACCAACGGCTATCAGCCGCTGTCCGAATTGGCGCCGCTGTTGAGTCGCTGGCTGGAGCGAGCTGCCTGTGCATGATCAGCCCGATCCCGTTGAACAACCCAAGCGCGTCGACCGGCTGACCTGGGCGGAAGTCCGCCGCCTGGCCCTGCGTCACAAGAAATCCCTGTGGATCGCCAACGGCGTTGCCGTGCTGGCGACCCTGTGCAGCGTGCCGATTCCGTTGCTGTTGCCGTTGCTGGTGGACGAAGTGCTGCTGGGCCATGGCGACGCGGCGCTGAAAGTCATGAACCACGCGCTGCCCCTGGGTTGGCAGAAGGCTGCCGGTTATATCGGCCTGATGCTGCTGGTGACCTTGCTCCTGCGTTGCGGTGCCCTGGTGTTCAACGTGTTGCAGGCGCGGTTGTTTGCGCGGCTGGCCAAGGACATCGTCTATCGGATTCGGGTGCGGCTGATCGAGCGCCTCAAGCGTATTTCCCTCAGTGAATATGAAAGCCTGGGCAGCGGCACGGTGACCACGCATCTGGTCACCGACCTGGACACGGTAGACAAATTCGTCGGCGAGACCCTCAGCCGTTTCCTGGTGGCGATGCTGACCCTGGTGGGCACCTCCGGCATCCTGATGTGGATGCACTGGAAGCTGGCGCTGTTGATCCTGCTGTTCAACCCGCTGGTGATTTACTTCACGGTGCAGTTGGGCAAGCGGGTCAAGCACCTGAAGAAACTGGAAAACGACAGCACCTCGCGGTTTACCCAGGCCCTCACCGAAACCCTCGATGCGATCCAGGAAGTGCGCGCCGGCAACCGCCAGGGCTTTTTCCTCGGGCGCCTGGGCCAGCGCGCCCAGGAAGTGCGGGACTTTGCGGTCAATTCCCAGTGGAAAAGCGACGCCTCCAGCCGCGCCAGTGGCTTGCTGTTCCAGTTCGGCATCGACATCTTCCGTGCGGCGGCGATGCTCACGGTGCTGTTTTCCGACCTGTCCATCGGCCAGATGCTCGCGGTGTTCAGTTACCTGTGGTTCATGATCAGCCCGGTGGAGCAACTGCTGAACCTGCAATACGCCTACTACGCGGCGGGCGGGGCGCTGACGCGGATCAACGAACTGCTGGCCCGCGCCGACGAACCGCAATACGCCGGCGGTGCCGATCCGTTTACCGGGCGTGAGACCGTCGGCATCGAGGTGCGCGGCCTGAACTTCGGTTATGGCGAAGAGTTGGTGCTCGACCAACTGAACCTGAACATTGCCCCGGGTGAAAAAGTCGCGATTGTCGGCGCCAGCGGCGGCGGCAAAAGTACCCTGGTGCAACTGTTGCTGGGGCTGTATACGCCCCAGGCCGGCAGTATCCGTTTCGGTGGTTTGACCCAGCAGGAAATCGGCCTGGAGACGATTCGCGAGAATGTCTCCGTGGTGCTGCAACACCCGGCGCTGTTCAACGATACGGTGCGCGCCAACCTGACCATGGGCCGCGAACGCAGTGACCAGGCGTGCTGGCAGGCGCTGGAAATTGCCCAGCTGGATGCGACCGTCAAGGCACTGCCGCTGGGCCTGGACAGTGTGGTCGGGCGCTCCGGCGTGCGTTTTTCCGGTGGGCAGCGCCAGCGCCTGGCCATTGCGCGGATGGTACTGGCGGAGCCGAAAGTGGTCATACTCGACGAAGCCACCTCGGCCCTGGATGCGGCGACCGAATACAACCTGCATCAGGCGCTGGCGCGGTTTCTCAGTGGCCGGACCACCTTGATCATCGCCCACAGGCTGTCGGCGGTGAAACAGGCGGATCGGGTACTGGTGTTTGATGGCGGGCATATTGCCGAAGATGGCGACCATCAGCAGTTGATTGCCGACGGTGGCCTGTACGCCAAACTTTACGGACACTTGCAACAAGTGCGGTGATTTAGCCTACGCTGAGCTATCAGGAGCGGTTTTCACTCGCGTGCGTATTTTAGTTGTGCATGTGCAAGGGACCTCATGAAGCAAAAGCAGACTCTCGGAACCCCTCGGTTATTGGGCATCGTGTGGCCTTTTATCGCCGTTGTACTGTTCCAGGCATTGTTAGGCTGCGTCAGTCTCTACGTGCTCTCGGCGGTGCGCGGCTACGTGGCGGGCGAGAGCCTGTGGTCCAAGGGCCAGAAAGACGCGATCTTCTACCTGACGCTGTACGCCGACAACCGCGACGAAGCCACCTTCCTTAAATACCAGAACGCGATTGCCGTGCCCCAGGGCGGGCATGAGCTGCGGGTGGCCCTCGACCGCCCGACCCCGGACCTGACCGCCGCACGCCTGGGCATCCTCAAGGGCGGCAACCACCGTGACGACGTTTCCAGCCTGATCTGGCTGTACCTCAACTTTCGCCATTTCAGTTACCTGGAAAAAGCCATCGAGCTGTGGACGGTGGGCGATGGCTATCTGGTGCAGCTGGACGACCTGGCCCAGGAGATGCACCGGGCGATCCTGGTCAATCAGGTCAGCAGCGGCGACGTGCACCGCTGGAAGGAACGGATCTTCGCCATCAACGATGGCGTGACCCCGGCCGCAAAAGCCTTCAGCGATGCCTTGGGCGAAGGCTCGCGGGTGATTCTGCGCCTGCTGCTGGTGACCAACCTGACCACGGCGCTGGGCTTGATCGTGCTGGCGCTGTTGCGCACCCACAAGCTGCTGGCCCAGCGGCATGCGTTCGCCGATGCCCTGCAACTGGAGAAGGAGCGGGCGCAGATCACCCTGGAGTCGATTGGCGACGGGGTGATCACCACCGACGTCGACGGTGCCATTGCTTATATGAACCCGGCCGCCGAAGCCCTGACTCATTGGAAAGCCGCCCAGGCCCAGGGGCTGCCTCTGGCGGCGCTGTTCAACCTGCTGGACGAAAACGCCCAGGCCGACGGCTTTACCCTGATCGAACGCATCCTGGGCGGCCAGCTCGGTGGGGGCAGCGAGCATTCAAAGCTGATCCAGCGCCTGGATGGCACCACCGTATCGGTCACCCTGGTGGGCGCGCCAATCCGCAGTGCCGGCAAAGTCGTCGGCGCGGTGCTGGTGCTGCACGACATGACCCAGGAGCGCCAGTACATCGCCAACCTGTCCTGGCAGGCGACCCACGACGCCTTGACTGGCCTTGCCAACCGCCGTGAGTTTGAGTTCCGCCTGGAACAGGTGCTGCATAACGTCGGGCGCCAGCAAACCGGGCGCCACGCCTTGATGTTCCTCGACCTGGACCAGTTCAAACTGGTCAACGACACCTGCGGGCATGCTGCGGGGGATGAGCTGTTGCGGCATATCTGCGCGCTGTTGCAGTCCGACCTGCGGGAAGGCGACACCCTGGCCCGGCTGGGCGGCGACGAGTTCGGCATCCTGCTGGAGAACTGCCCGGCGCCGGTGGCGGAAAAGATCGCTGAAAGCCTGCGCCATACCGTGCAGAGCCTGCATTTTGTGTGGAAGGGCCGGCCGTTTGTCACCACCGTGAGTATCGGCCTGGTGCACATCACCCAGGCGCCGACCACCCTCGAGACCTCGTTGCGGGCCGCCGACATGGCGTGCTACATGGCCAAGGAAAAGGGCCGCAACCGCGTGCAGGTGTATCACGCCGATGACTCGGAATTGTCCCTGCGCTTTGGCGAGATGGCCTGGGTGCAGCGCCTGCACATGGCCCTGGAAGAGAACCGTTTTTGCCTGTATGCCCAGGAAATCGCGCCCCTGGGGCACACCGAACATGGCGATGGGCACATCGAAATCCTGCTGCGCCTGCATGACGAGGCGGGGCGGATCATCCTGCCGAACAGCTTTATTCCGGCGGCCGAACGTTACGGGTTGATGACCTCCCTGGACCGCTGGGTGGTGGAGAACGTGTTCAAGATCATCGCGGGCTGCATGCGTGAGCGCCCGGGCCGGCCCATGGCCATGTGTGCGATCAATCTGTCAGGCATTACCATCGGCGATGAAGACTTTCTCGGGTTTTTGCGTGAGCAATTCAGCGCCTATGGCATCCCGCCAGAAATGATTTGTTTTGAAATTACAGAAACCAGCGCTATCGCGAATTTGGGCAGTGCAATTCGTTTTATCAACGAGCTCAAAGAGTTAGGGTGCTATTTCTCCCTGGATGACTTCTGCGCCGGGATGTCCTCGTTCGCATATCTTAAACATTTACCTGTAGACTTCTTGAAGATCGATGGAAGTTTCGTAAAGGATATGCTGGACGACCCGATTAACCGCGCTATGGTCGAAGTGATCAATCACATCGGTCATGTCATGGGTAAGCGCACAATTGCCGAATTTGTCGAGACACCCCAGATCGAACAAGCCTTGCTTGAGATCGGGGTCGACTACGCTCAGGGATACCTGATCGAGCGTCCGCAGTTGTTTACCTTTGATAGTTTGCAGTGTCGACCTGTGCGACCGCAGCCTCTGTTATTCAAGGCGCCTGGCACGTTCCGATGAAACATTTGCTGGTCTGTACATATCACACATCAAAAGGAGCCCGACAGTGATCGACACATTCAACAGAACCGGCCCGCTTATGGAAGCCTCGAGTTACCCCGCCTGGGCGCAACAGTTGATCCAGGCCTGTAGCGAGAGCAAGCGCCGCGTTGTCGAACACGAACTGTACCAGCGCATGCGCGATAACAAGCTCAGCGCCAAGACCATGCGCCACTACCTGATTGGTGGTTGGCCGGTGGTGGAACAGTTTGCGTTGTACATGGCACAGAACCTCACCAAGACCAAATTTGCCCGCCATCCTGGGGAGGACATGGCGCGCCGCTGGCTGATGCGCAATATTCGCGTGGAACTCAACCACGCCGACTATTGGGTACATTGGGCCCGGGCCCATGGCGTGAGCCTGGAAGAGTTGCAGGCCCAGGAAGTGCCGCCGGAGCTGCATGCACTGAGCCATTGGTGCTGGCACACCAGCTCGGCCGATTCGCTGATCGTCGCGATTGCCGCCACCAACTACGCCATCGAGGGGGCCACTGGGGAGTGGTCTGCGGTGGTGTGTTCCACTGGCGTGTATGCCGCGGCTTTCCCTGAGGAAGACCGCAAGCGCGCCATGAAGTGGCTGAAGATGCATGCCCAGTACGATGATGCCCATCCGTGGGAAGCGCTGGAAATCATCTGCACCCTGGCTGGCATGAACCCGACCAAGGAGCTGCAGGTAGAGCTGCGTCAGGCGGTGTGCAAGAGCTACGACTACATGTACCTGTTCCTGGAACGCTGCATGCAGTTGGAAAAGTCGGCGACCACCACCCGCAAACAACCGGAACTGGTTGCCAGCGAGGCGTAAACAGCGTGATGGCGGGGCCGCTGTGAAGTGAAGCGGTTACCCCGCCATTGCCAGGCGATTGCGGCCTTCGCGCTTGGCCACATACAAGGCATTGTCCGCCCGGCGCAACAGGCTCTCGGCGGACTCTCCCGCCAGCAAGGTCGAGCAACCCAGGCTCACCGTCAATTCGATACGTTCCTCATCCGCCCAATAATCCTGGGCCTGTGCCGCCTGGCGCAGGCGCTCACCGACCATCGACGCCGCATCCCGGCCGGTGTTGGACAGCAGGATCAGAAACTCTTCCCCGCCAAACCGAAACACCATGTCCACATTGCGCAGCTGGTTCTTGATCGAGGCGGCCACCGCCTTGAGCACCTTGTCGCCCGTGGCGTGGCCGTGAGTGTCGTTGATGTGCTTGAAGTGGTCGATGTCCAGCATCAACAGGGACAGCGGCTGCAGGTGCCGGCGAGCCATGTCGATTTCCCGTTGCAGGGTCTGGTCCATGGCGATGCGGTTGCCGGTTTCGGTCAACGGGTCGCGCAGGGCACTGCGGGTCGCCGCACGGTAAAGCAGGGCGTTGCGCATCGGGTAGAGTAGGGTGGACAGCAGGGACTCCAGCTGGCCCAGCTCGTCTTCGATAAAGCGTTGGTTGCGCCGAAACACCAGGGTGCCGAGGTGTTCGCCTTCATGGCTCAGGGTATAGCTCACCGAATGATGGCCGCGGTGGCCGTATTCCAGGCGCAGGTCGCTGGTGTCGTGACGGTATTGCAGGGCGTCCAGGGGCACCAGGCGTTGGATCTCGCGGAAGAACAACGCAAGGATGTGTTCCGGCTCCAGGCTGGTTTGCAACTGCATGCCCAATTGCTGGCGAAGTTGCGCAACCGTGGCGGGGCGGCGGGTAAGAAGGGAAGGCTGACCAAAGCCCAGGCGTTGCAATTTGGCGCTGTCGAAGTCAATTGCGTTGGTCTGGGTCGGTGTTTTCATAAGCGTATGAGCCTCTAAGCACAAAACTGTCTTACAGGCTGGGTGAGAGCGTCTTACTGTTCCTTCAGTTCCGTAGGACTGATGTACAGTCTAGCCCGGTTTGCTTGAGGGTATAACTGCCGCACGTCTTATAGCCGGGGCCGCGTTGCAGCGGGCCCCGGCATTGGGCTTATTGTTTTTGCGGGTCAAACTGCTTGTCGCGGATAAACAGCGCCGGGATCACTCCGCAGATAAAATACGCGCCGCCCATCACCAGAAATCCTACGCCGATCGAGCCGTGGGACGCGAGGAAGCCAATCGCAGCCGGTGCCACTGCGGCACCAATCCGGCCAATGTTGTAGGCCCCACCCACCGCCGAACCGCGAAACTTCGCTTCGAAACTTTCGGTCATGTAGGTCGCGTTCACACCGTAGGGAATGCCGTACAGGAAGCCGAACACGATCAGCATCCACAGGATGTTGTCCGGGCTCTGGAACAGCACGATCACCGGCAGGAAAATCGCCGTACCCAGCGCGCCAACCGCGAACACCAGGCGCCGGCCCAGGCGGTCTGCCGCGAGCCCGGCGAGCACCTTGCCGAAAATCATTGCCGCGTAGGTGCCGACCATGTAGCTGGTCATCGACTTGAAGTTCATCCCCAATTCGCCCTCCAGGTACGACGGCATCCAGTTATTGACCCCGTAGTAGCCGAACTGCAGGAAGCCTGCGGTGAGTGCCCAGAGGATGAACATGCGGCTGGCTTTCGGGTCGCTGAAGATCAGCTTGAACATGCCGTCGGGTTTCTTCGCCGACACGCGCTTGATGCCTTCGGCCTTTTCCCGGGCGCGCTCGGCCTGGGCCTTGATCCAGGCTTGCGGCTCCGGCACCAGGCGCTGCATCAGCACGGCGAGGATCACCGGGATGATCGCTACGTAGAACAACCAGCGCCAGCCGTGGTTGGGCAGGATCCAGCCGGCGAGCAGGGTGGCGACGATATAGCCCACCGACCAACCGGCCTGCAGGGTGCCGAGCACGGTGGTGCGGTAGCGGGTCGGCACGTATTCGGCCATCAGCGTGTTGCACGCGACATACAGCGCGCCCAGCCCGAGGGAGGCGAAGAAGCGGGTGCTCGCGAACTGCCAATAGCTGTGGGTCAGGCCCAGCACTGCGGTGCCGGCGGAGAACAGCACGATGCTCCAGACCACGGTTTTCACCCGACCAAAACGGTCACAGGCCCAGCCGCCGTAAATCCCGCCGATGGCCATCCCGGCCAGGGTGAAACTGCCCAGGCTGCCGGCTTCGACGCTGGTCAGGCCGAACTCGGCCTTGAGGCTGCTGAGGCTGTAGGACAACAGCATCAGGTCTGCGCCATCGATCAGCAGGCCGAGGAAGCAGAAGATGAACACAATGATCCACAGGTTGTTTTTCGCGGGCGACAACGCACCCGCCGAAGCGGCGACTTCCATAGCGATACCTTGTTGTAGTTGTTAGGGCACAAGTTATGGGTGTTGCGGTAATGCGGTTGGAACACGGTCAAAATGTGGGAGCTGGCTTGTGTGGGAGCTGGCTTGCCTGCGATGGCATCACCGCGGTGTGACTGACCCACCGCGGTGCCTGCATCGCGGGCAAGCCCGGCTCCCACACAGGCAGGCTCCCAAAGAAGCCAGCTCCTACAGTGGTTTTGTGTTGTTTGTGGGGTTTAGTGTTTGGCCTCGCGAATCATGTTGCGGGCGATCACCAGTTGCTGGATCTGCGTGGTGCCTTCATACAGCCGGAACAAGCGCACATCGCGATAAAACCGCTCGATGGCGTACTCGCTCACATACCCGGCACCGCCATGGATCTGCACGCAACGGTCGGCCACCCGGCCACACATCTCGGTGGCGAACATCTTCGAGCAGGACGCTTCGGTACCGATGTTCAGGCCTTCATCACGCTTGCGCGCGGCGTCCACCACCATGCAGCGGGCGGCGTAGATCTCGGCCTTGCTGTCGGCGAGCATCGCCTGGATCAGCTGGAACTCGGCAATCGGCTGGCCGAACTGCTTGCGTTCCAGGGCGTACAGCAGGGCATCATTGAGCATGCGCTCGGCGGCCCCGACGCTGACGGCGGCAATGTGCAGGCGGCCCTTGTCGAGCACCTTCATCGCCGTCTTGAAGCCCACGCCTTCGACGCCGCCGATCAACTGGTCGGCCGGCACGCGCACGTTGTCGAAAATCACGTCGCAGGTGTGGGCGCCTTTCTGGCCCATCTTGTGGTCGCGCTTGCCCAGGGACAGGCCCGGTGTGTTGCGCTCAACGATGAATGCACTGATGCCGCCCGAGCCCTTGATGTCCGGGTTGGTGCGGGCCATCACCGTGTAGATCCCGGCGTGGGGCGCGTTGGTAATAAAGCGCTTGGTGCCGTTGATGACGTAGTGATCACCATCGCGCACGGCGGTGGTTTTCAGTGAGGCGGCGTCGGAGCCGGAGTCTGGCTCGGTCAGGCAGAACGAGCTGAGCAGCTCGCCGCTGGCCAGCTTCGGCAGGTAGTGCTGCTTCTGCGCCTCGGTGCCGTCCAGCAGGATGCCGATGGAGCCGATGCCATTGTTGGTGCCGAAGTAGGAGCGGAATGCCGGCGAGGTGCGCCCCAGTTCAAAGGCCACGTTGACCTCTTCTTCCATGGTCAGCCCGAGGCCGCCATAAGCTTCGGGCAGGGTCAGGCCGAACAGGCCCAACTCGCGGAACTGGCTGACGATATCCGCCGGGACGTCATCGGTCTCGGCCAGTTCGTTTTCCCGTGGGATCAGCGCTTCGTTGACGAACTGCTGCAGGGTTTCCAGCAACAGGTGAAGCGTTTCCGGGTCTCTGATCATGTGCATTCCTCAGCGGCCCGTTCGGCAGGCCTGTTGAAAGTCAATCTGCCGAGGCCCTGCACCGATCTGTCTAGCGGGCGGCTGCCTCGATGTTGTTCACCATGTGCTTGAGACGGGGCCCGATGTCGTCCTCGAGTTTCTCCCGGGAAAGGTGAAAACTCGGTCCGCCACAGTTGAACGTCAGCAGCCCATGTTGTGCATGCAGCAGCGGTACGGCGATGGCGTTTACATCGCGGTGCCACTCACCGATCGACATGCAATAGCCGAAGTCGGTGTAATCCCGGAAGGCCCGTTCCAGGCCCTTCCTGATGCCCGGCCAGTCCTCCAGATGACGCTGGCGGATATGGTCGAGAATAAATTCCCGCTCGTTTTCCGGCATCGCTGCCAGGCAGGCGCGGCCTGCGGAACTCAAGTGCAACGGCAACCGTGTACCGACCTGGCGGCGCATGGTCATGTTGGCTTCACCCTGGACCACGTCCAGGTACACCATGTCCAGGCGGTCCCGCGTGGCCATCGCCACTGCGGCCTGGGCGTACTTGGCCATCGTCTCCATCAGCGGATGGGCCACGGCCCGCACCGACAGGTTCGACAGCATCGCGTAACCGAACGCCATCACCCCTACATCCAGCTGATACCGGCCCGACTGCGGCAGGTGCTTGAGATAGCCCAAGCGGGTCAGCGTGTGGGTCATCCGCGTGATCGTCGGCTTTGGCAGCCCGGTCTTGCGCGCCAGCTCCTGGTTACCCAGCACGCTTTCACTGGGGGTGAAGCAGCGCAGCAATTCCAGGCCTCGGGCCAGGGCGGTGACGAACTGGCGGTCCTTGTCTTCCTCTTCGTCGGCATTCATCGGGTCGATCAGCAAGTGCTCGAACCCGTTATTGCCGGCCGGTGTTTCGGGTGTGTTCGGGTCCAGGTTTCGACGGCGCATGTTAGTCCCCCTTTTTTTAGAAAATCAACAAAACAAAATTGTATTCCGCACAGCGAAACTAAGCAACTTCGCGGGTGATTGTCTTTTTGTTTAATAAAACCCGTCTAAACAAAGAGTTGCAGCCCGATTTACCGGGCGGTCAGGTTTTTACGTTTACATCACGATAGGTCGGTCCTTATGATTATCGCTAAATACGGAATGTTGTTTCGCATAGCGAAACAGCCGATATCCGAACTAACAAGAACATTGCAGCAGGAGAACTTGTGGCCAGCCTCGACCAACCCGTAGTGCACCTCGATGTCCAGGACAATGGCGTCGCCGTGGTACGCATCCACCGTCCCGAAGTGAAAAACGCCTTGAACGCCCAGGTCCGCGAAGAGCTGGCCGAGCATTTTCGTGCCCTGGCCAAGCGCCGTGATGTGCGCGCCATCGTGCTCACCGGTGGCGATCAGTTCTTCGTGGCCGGTGCCGACATCAAGGAGTTCGCCAGTGCCAGCCCGATCGAGATGTACCGTCGCCATACCGAATATTTGTGGGAAGCCATCAGCCGTTGTCCGAAGCCGGTGATCGCCGCGGTGAATGGCTTTGCCCTGGGCGGCGGTTGTGAGTTGGCCATGCATTGCGACCTGATCGTGGCCGGTGAGTCGGCGCGGTTCGCCCAGCCGGAGGTCAAGCTGGGCCTGATGCCGGGCGCCGGTGGCACCCAGCGCCTGGTGCGCGCCGTGGGCAAGTTCCAGGCGATGCGCATCGCGTTGACCGGCTGCATGGTCAAGGCGCCGGAAGCCCTGGCCATGGGCATGCTCAGTGAAGTGGTGGCGGATGACCAGACCATCCCCCGCGCCCTGGAACTGGCCGCACAGATCGCCGCCTTGCCGCCGCTGGCGGTGGAGCAGATCAAGGAAGTGATGCTCGCCGGCGCCGACCTGCCGCTGGAAAGCGCGCTGGTGTTGGAGCGCAAGGCCTTTCAACTGCTGTTCGATTCGGCAGACCAGAAGGAGGGCGCCGCCGCGTTCTTCGAAAAACGCACCGCGAACTACCTGGGAGAATGACGATGACGGATTCAATCAAGATCATGGGCCTGGTAGGCACCGGCGTGATGGGCGCCGGGATTGCACAGATTGCCGCCCAGGCTGGCGTGTTGGTGCGTTTGTTCGATGCCCGCGACGGTGCGGCACAGACTGCCCGGGACAACCTCGGCACCACGCTTTTCAAGCTGTCCGCCAAGGGCAAGATCACCCAGGCGGCGGTGGACGCTACACTGGAAAACCTGCAAGTGGCCGCCACCCTTGAGGCGCTGCACGATTGCGACCTGGTGGTGGAAGCCATCGTCGAAAACCTCGACGCCAAGCGCGGCCTGTTGCAGCAACTTGAAGGAGTGGTCAGTGCGGGCTGCATCCTCGCCACCAACACCTCGTCGCTGTCGGTCACCGCCATTGCCACCGGCTGCCAACACCCTGAGCGAGTGGCCGGGCTGCACTTCTTCAACCCGGTGCCGTTGATGCGTGTGGTCGAGGTGATCGACGGCCTGGCCACTGCGCCGAAGGTCGGCGATGACCTGCTGGCCTTCGTTGCCCGCACCGGCCATCGCGGTGTGCGCGCCAAGGACACGCCGGGTTTTATCGTCAATCACGCTGGCCGTGCGTACGGCACCGAAGCCTTGAAGATGCTCGATGAAGGCATTGCCGAGCGCGGCGATATCGACCGCATCCTGCGTGAAGGCGCCGGCTTCCGCATGGGCCCGCTGGAACTGCTGGACCTCACCGGGCTCGACGTTTCCCACCCGGTGATGGAGTCGATCTACAACCAGTTCTATCAAGACCCACGCTACAAGCCGTCGCCGCTGACCCGCCAGATGCTGGTGGGCGGGCGCTTCGGGCGCAAGAGCGGGCAGGGCTTCTACCGCTATGAAAATGGCCAGGTGGTCGACGGCCCGCAGCCGCAACCGGTGCCTTCTATCAAGCCATTTCCGCCGGTGTGGATCGCCACCGAAAATGCCGACGACTACGAGCGCCTCAGCGCCCTGGTGATCGAGTTGGGCGCGCACCTGGAAAGCGCGGCGCAGCCTTCGCCAGAAGCGTTGTGCCTCCTGGCGCCGTACGGCCTTGACGCCACGTCGGCCAGCGAACGTTTCCACACCGACCCGGCGCGCACCCTGTGCATCGACCTGCTGACCGACCTGTCGCGCCATCGCACCCTGATGCAAAACCCGCTGACATCCAGCGCCAGCCGCGACGCCGCCCACGCGCTGCTCGCCAATGATGGTGTAGGCGTGACGGTGATCAGCGACAGCGTCGGCTTTGTCGCCCAGCGTACCTTGGCGATGGTGGTCAACCTGGCCTGCGACATTGCCCAGCAACGCATCGCCAGCGTCGACGACATCGACCAGGCGGTACAGCTCGGCCTGGGTTATCCACAAGGCCCGCTAGCCTGGGGCGACGCCCTTGGGCCACGGCGCATCCTCACGATTTTGCAGCGCATGAGCGAACTCACCCACGACCCGCGTTATCGCCCAAGCCCCTGGCTGCGGCGGCGTGCGGCGCTGGGGATTTCCCTGCGGCATGAAGAGCCGGCAGTCGGCTGATTTCGATTCATCACAGGACAAGAATAATGGGTGCATTGACAGGTTTGCGGGTGCTGGATTTAAGCCGGGTATTGGCCGGGCCCTGGTGTGGCCAGGTGTTGGCTGACCTGGGCGCGGAAGTGATCAAGATCGAACGGCCGCAAAGCGGTGACGACACCCGTGGCTGGGGCCCGCCGTGGATGAAGACTGATACCGGCGAATCGTCCGGGCAGGCGTCTTATTACCAGTCCACCAACCGCGGAAAATTATCCGTGGCCATCGACCTCGCCACCAGCGAAGGCCAGGAACTGGTGCGAGCGCTGGCGGCCAGTTCCGACGTACTGATCGAAAACTACAAGGCCGGTTCCCTGGCGCGCTACGGCCTGGATTACGCGACCCTGGCCGAGATCAATCCACGGCTGGTGTATTGCTCCATCACCGGCTTCGGCCAGACCGGCCCGCGTGCCGAAGAGCCTGGCTACGACTTCATCATCCAGGGCATCGGCGGCCTGATGAGCATCACCGGCGAGCGCGACGACCTGCCCGGCGGCGGCCCGCAAAAAGTCGGCGTGGCATTCTCCGACCTGATGACCGGCCTGTATTCCACCGTCGCCATCCAGGCCGCCTTGCTCAGCCGCGAACGCACCGGCGTCGGCCAACACATCGACATGGCGTTGCTGGACGTGCAAGTGGCAACCCTGGCCAACCAGAGCATGAACTACCTGGCGTCGGGCAAGGTGCCCCAGCGTTACGGCAACGCCCACGCCAACATCGTGCCGTACCAGGTGTTCCGTGCCGCCGACCGCGACTTCATCATTGCCTGCGGCAACGACAGCCAGTTTGTTGCGCTGTGCCACAGCATCGGCTTGCCGCATTTGCCGCAGGACCCGCGCTTTCGGCGCAATGCCGACCGGGTTGCGCATCGGGCAGAGATTGTCGAGTTGTTGTCGGCGCACTTCCTGGGGCGTACGGCGGATGAGTGGGTGGCGAGCATTCATGCCTCGAAAGTGCCGGTGGGCGCGATCAACAACATCGCTCAATCCCTGGAAGAACCGCAGGTGATTGCCCGTGGGTTGATGGTGAAGATCCCGCATCCCAAGAATCCGCAGTTCGAGATGGTCGGCAGCCCGATCAAGATGTCGGGCACGCCGGTGGAGTATGTAAGGCCGGCGCCGATGCTGGGCCAGCATACGGATGAAGTGCTGGGTGAGCGCCTGGGGTTGTCGGCAGAGCAGTTGGGGCAGCTCAAGGCCGGCGGGGTGATCGAGCAATTGGACTGAGCCGTTTCAAGCCGCCGGTTCCTGCGTTGAGCGTTGTTGAACAAACCGTTCGATCAACCACCTCGCCGCAGGCCCCGGTGGCAAGTCCGTGCGGTAGATCACGTCGAACATATATTTGCCGCTTTCGTATTCCGGGATGTTCAGTTTCACCAGCCGGCCGCTGTCCAGGTCTTCCTGCACCATCGGGGTCGGCATGTTCCCCCAGCCAATCCCTTCGCGCAGCAGCATGTGCTTGGCGCCCAGGTCGGCCAGGCGCCAGGTGCGGTTACTGAGTACGGCGAAGTCCTTGTCCTTGGTCAGGCGCGAGCGATCCGACAGCACCAGTTGCGTGAGTTCGCGCCCCGCGCCCGGCACATTGGCGGCGCCAGAGGCCAGCGGATGATTCGGCGCGGCCACCGGGATCAGCTCGACACTGCCGATGCCTATTCTTTCGATCCCGTCGATGCCGTCATTCATCGGCCCGCTCACGCCGATGATCGCTTCACGGTTGATCACCAGGTCTGTGACGGCGCCCAGCGCCTCCATGTGCAGGTGAAGTGAGACCGTAGGAAATTCCTCCCGAAACGATTTGAGCGCGTCCACCACCCGCTCGGCGGGCAGCATCACATCCAGCACCACATGGACCTCGGCTTCGAGCCCTTGCAGCAGGCCTTTGACCTTGGCGCGCAAGCCGTGAATGCCGTTGGTGATGGTCCTGGCTTCGGCCAGCACGGTTCGCCCGGCCTCGGTGAGTTGGGGTTTGCGGGTGGTCTGGCGGTCAAACAGCGACACGCCCAGCTGTGTTTCCAGATTGGCGATGGAGTAACTGACCACCGAGGTGGCGCGGTGAAGTTTTCGCGCGGCCGCTGCAAAACTGCCGACTTCCACCACCGTCAGGAACACGCGCAGTTGTTCCAGTGTGGGGGTCCCGGGCTCGGAAGGCATGTGGGGTTCCTCAAGCAAGCGCTGGGTGGCTTGTCTACTTTATCGAATCTAATGATCTAAATTAACCGGCTATTCAGATTAGCTCACCCGGCGCAACATTTCCTCAACAGAATGGTTCATGTCGAACCGTTTCCCATTGAAGGAAATACCCCCATGTCTACTTCTCAACACATTGCTCATTCGGACAACGTTGAACGCAGCCAGTCTGACGCAACCCAGGCCTCGGTATCGTTGATCGGCCGAGTGCTGCTCAGCGTGATTTTCATCCTCTCCGGCGTTTCGAAGCTGGCCGCTCCCGCGATGATGATCGGCTACATCAGCTCCGTCGGGCTGCCATTTCCACAGCTGGCATTGGTGGTGGCGGTCATCGTTGAAGTCGGTGGTGGCCTGGCGCTGATTGCGGGTTATCGCACCCGTGTGGTTGCTGCGGTACTGGCGCTGTTCAGCGTGGCCACGGCGCTGGCTTTCCATCATGCGCTGGGGGATCAAAACCAGTTCATCCACTTCTTCAAGAACATCGCCATGGCCGGTGGCCTGCTGCAAGTGGTTGCCTTTGGTGCCGGTCGCTTCAGCCTCGACGCGCGTCGCCGCTGATATACCCCGGAGCAATCACCATGACCGTGCATGAAACCGTCGCCCCTCGGGCAATCACTTACCGCACCACCGGCAGTGGGCATGGCCCGATTGCCCGGCTGATGAGCCCTTCGGACCTGGGGCACCTGATCAAGCCTTTCGTGTTCCTTGATCTGTTTGAAGGCGAGAGCTCATTTATCAACGGTATGCCGATGCACCCGCACTCGGGAATCGCCACCGTCACCCTGATTACCGAAGGCAATTTGCATTTTGAAGATGCCGAGTCGGGTGCCGGCACCCTCGACTACGGCGGGGTTGAATGGATGCGGGCGGGCGGTGGCGTGTGGCACGGCAAGGAAATGTCGGTAGGCACATCGAAGCGGATCCAGGGCTTTCAATTGTGGATTGCGCTGCCTCCATCGCTGGAAAACGCGCGCGTCGATAGCCAGTACCTGGCGTCCGGCGTGATGCCGCAAGCGGGCCCTGCCCGGGTGATTCTTGGCGCATACCAGGGCGTGCAAAGCCCGGTTCGTGCACCTGCGGGCATCAATTATCTGCTGGTGACCCTGCAGGACGGTGAGTCCTGGACCTATGTGCCGCCCGATGGGCATGAGTCATTGTGGCTGAGTGTCAGCCGGGGACAGCTTGGTGCACCCGGGCGGGTCATGGCGGGGGAAATGGCTGTGTTCGAACCCGGCAGCGGTGCCGTGACGCTGACAGCGATGCACCGCGATACGGTGTTCGTGATCGGTTCCGCAGCGCCTCATCCCTATGACCTGGCGCTGGGAAACTACTCGGTTCACACCAACGCCCAGGCGCTGCGTGCGGGAGAGGCAAAGATTGCCGAAATCGGCGCCCGGTTGCGTGAGCACCTGGCGGGCGCGAATCCGTCCACCAGCGTGCCCGTCTTCCGGTAGGCGCTTTAGTGCATGACTTCCTTCAGGTAGGTCGTGCGGGCCGCCACGGCAGTCGGCGTGAAGTCCGTAAACACACCGTCCACACCGGCCCGGAAAAAGGCCAGGTATTCGGCTGCCGGGTTGCCCTTGTAGGCGCCTGCCAGGTACTTCGCTTCATTGCGGAAGGTGAAGATATGCACGAACAGCCCGGCCTTGTGGGCATCGCTGATCAGGCTGGTGGGCTTGAAGGTGTCGACTTCAGGCAAACCGGGGTTTTGCGCTGAAGCGGCGGTCAGCGACATTGCTTGCGGCTTCCACGGGCCGATGCCGTCGGCGTACGTTTTGACTTCGGCCAGGCCGGCCGGCGTCAGCAGCGCGCCAAAGGAGCGAGGGTCGCCCGCGACGGTCCAGCTGTACGGGCGGCCGCTGACGAAGGTGTTGGGTTTGTCGGTGATGAAAATGGTTTCGCCGGTCTTGAAGTTCACGCCGTTGCCATCCACCAACTGCACCGCCTTGGCGTGCAGGCCGATGGAGCGCAGGTATTTCAGGCTGTTCGGGTCAAAGCTTTGCACAAACACCGGCGCGTCTTTGCGATTGAGGTTGTTGTCTTTGAGGGTCTTGAGAAAGGCCGCTTCGAACGGATGACTGCCCGGTGCGCCGCACCCGTTGGCAATCGCCTGGGCGTTGTTCCAGATCGGGTTTTTGCTTTCCGGGTAGGTCGTGATCACGCGGCCTGTGGCGGCGCTTTTGGCTTTCGCGATGTCGATCACTTCCTGGAAACTCAGGATCGGCAGTTTGCCGTTGAGTTCGGTGGGGCGCTCGTCGCGGGCATCGTAGGTTGTGCCGCCGATCCACTGCTTGAGTTCGGCCAGGGTGAAATCGCTGATTGACCAGTCGTTGGTGTGGTCTTCGCCATCCACGATCAGAGACTTCAATACGGATTTTGGATCGTTGGGGTTGGTCAAGTCGCTCAGGTACTGGGCCGGGCCATTCTCGGCGGTGGCAGGATACCGGACGTTAACCAAAACGCCTGGAACCGTACGCTTGCGGCGTGCAATTTCGGGGTTGGTCTTTGCGACGTCGCTGATGTTGGTGTTGTCGCTTAACCAGGGATTGTGCCGAGCCACCAGTACACAGTCCTTGGTCATGTGCAGGTCCAGCTCAAGGGAATCCGCACCTGCGTCGGCCGCATGTTCATACGACGCCCGGGTTTCCTCCGGGTACAGCCCTGGCAGGCCGCGATGGCCGATCACCAGGGGCGGTGCACCGTCCAGGGTCTTGAACGCAGCCGATGCGGCAGGTGCGCGCCCGGTCACACTGTCACACGCGCTCACCGTCAGCGCGCATCCGATAACGATAAAACGGGCGAGCAGGGTTTTTACCGCAGGCGGGCCTGAGCGAGTGTGCATGTGTTGTCCTTCAAGAGGAGGGTAGGGGCGGGGTATCTGCGGATGTTGGCGTTGGCGTATGACAGCGTTGTGACAGGGTGTGGGCGTATTTAGCCTTAACCGTTTGCCTTTTGTTGAGAGTCTAGAAAACTCAACGGTTCCATGACCCGTGCAGAGCAGGCGATCTTGACCACTACGCTTGATACAGTTAGTTATATCCAGCCAAGAAAAATTTGTTCTCCCTAGTCGGAGTGGATATCAAAGTTATATTGCCCGAACAATCACAACTCACTCAATCATTCAGGTCCCTCATGATAGCAGTCATCACTGGAGCAACCGGGGGCTATGGCAACGCACTTTGCCTTCAAGCGAAATTCGCTGGCTACAAAGTCGTAGGTGTTAGCAAGTCACCGGAAAAACTAAACATGCTTCGCCAGTCGAAATCAGTCGACGAGGTATTTGCGTTGGATTATTTGGCCAAAGACCTGGACGCCAATCTTTCGGATTTTGAAGACTTCTTGAGCAGCAAAGGAATAACAGCAGTAGATTTACTTATTAACAATGCCGGCATCGGAAGTAAGCAGCACTCGATCTTCCATGAAACCGCCGATGAGTTGCGGCATGCGCTAGAGGTAAACTGTATTGGACCAGATCAATTGATAAAGCGATTGGCTGCATCGTTCTCTCTCTCGACAGTAGTCAATATTTCCTCGCGCCGCGGCTCTGTTGCTCAAAATGCTGATGAGTGCATTTCAAAAACAGGTTGTTCCTATACCTATCGAATTTCGAAATCGGCACTCAATATGCTTTCGCTTTGTGTTGTGGACGAGTTGGGTGGCCGACTGTTGAGCTATACCGTTCATCCCGGTCGGTTACGCACTGGGATGGGCGTCAATGGCGCGGAGTTGACAGCAGATGATTCTGCCGCGCGACTTTTCCAACTCATTGCGATGCGGCCAGATCCGTCACGTTTCTATAGCCTGGAAGAAGAGCATATACAGACACTTCCCTGGTAAGTGATCAGCCTGGTTTCTTGTCGTGATCAAGTCGTCGCACTGCATTTGCGAAGAGGCTTGTATCCCCTGGAGTTCGACGGGGCGCTGAAACGAAAAAACCCGCCAGAAGGCGGGTTTTTTGCTGGTTTCAGAGATTTGGAAAGCCTTCTCTGGAACCTTGTCTGGCTCCACGACCTGGACTCGAACCAGGGACCCAATGATTAACAGTCATTTGCTCTACCAACTGAGCTATCGCGGAATGCGCCGTATGTTACTGATTGGAAAGGAGAAGTCAAGCTTTATGTGGTGATGGGGATTTGCCCAGGCGATTTCCCAAGGCTCGCCTGAGTTGTCTGTGCACATCCATCAACGGCTGTTGGGTAAACCCAACATTTGGCCCATTGGCAATCAGCAACCCGGCTTGCGCCATCAATCGCTACACCGGCAGCAATCCCGCCTGCCGATACCCCTCAATCAACCCATCATAAAGCGCAATATCCGAGCGGCTCCTCGCCATCAACTGGGCACCGGCCACTGCGGCGAAGATCGCCCGGCCCCGGCTTTCAAAACGTCGAGTGGGGCTTTCGTCAGCGTGATAAGGCGCTCAGGGGCATGCACTATTTCAACGAGGTACTAAAACGACAGCCATTCGTTGCGGGGGAGGCGTTTTCAATGGCCGATATCACTGTTATAGGAGGGTTGATCTTTGCCCAACTGGTGGAGCTGGCGGTGCCAGCCGAGTGCGAAGCACTGCAAGCGTGGTACGCCAGTATGCAGGCGCGCCCGAGCGTGAAGAACAGGGTGAGCATGTCTGACCCGACTGCCTGAGGTCGGTAGCCGTGACTGACTCCAGCGCTGGGCAACCCAGGTTGGAGTCAGTCACTTATTGCCGGTGCCAGTCGGCGATATTCGTCGGGCATACAGACAGCACAAGGCCGATATCCCGCAGCTATAGCGGTAGCTTCATCGAGAAAAAACACGCGATTTTTCACATAACCACCGCGTGCTATCGCTTGCAGCGCCGCACGACAGTCGAGCTTTCCATAGAGCCTGCTACGACGGTGGCCGCCCAGCGTTCCCGGCTCGTGGCTTGGGAAAAGGTTGGCGTCTTTGCCCATCAGCATCCACGCGGTTTTTTCAGCCATCGCCCGTACTCCTGCCGTAACGGCCCACTCTTGCGTTCCCCTGTATCGCCTATCAGATCGGGCCGCGCATCCGGTTTCTTGCTTTTTTATTCCTCAAAGAAGGTCAAAGTCGGACACCTTACGTACTTCCGATTGCTGCTTTTCGACCTGGCAACTAGGTGGGATTCAGCGCGGCCGGAGTATTCGACCCGGGTATGTAACGTCAAGGAACATCAGCAGGCTGACGCCTTGCACGTCAGCCTGCCTCGTCACCTATCGCGTGGCCTTACGGCTGCGGTAACGTGTCCCTGATTTGCTTGACCTGCACCGCGCTCACCGCCGGTGCCTGGTTGCCCCAGCTATTGCGGACAAAGCTCAGCAGCTGTGCCACTTCGTCATCCGACAGGCGCCAGGCGAAACCCGGCATCCCCAGGGTGGAAGGGGCAGTCGCGGTGGCCGGCAGGCTACTGCCCGCCAACACCAGGCGAATCATCGACACCGGGTCCTGGGACAACACCGACGAGTTACCGACGATTTTCGGGAATACCCGTGCATCGCCCTGGCCGTTGGTACGGTGGCAGGCGGCGCAGTTGTCGATGTACAGCTCGGCACCACGGCTGCCTTCCTGCCCCGCAGCCAGGGCTTTGGCGGTGGCCGGGTCGGCGGTGAAGCTCGAGACCTGGCGCCCGTCGGCAGGCAGCGTTTTCAGGTACGCCGCCATGGCGTGCAGGTCCCGGTCGTTGAGGTGCTGGGTGCTGTGAACCACCACATCGCCCATCGCACCACCCAATACCGCATGGGTTTCGCTGCGGGCGCTGCGCAGGGTCGCGACGATGTCGTCGACACTCCAGCTGCCCAGGCCGTCTGCCGGGTTGCCCCGCAGGTTCACCGCCAGCCAGCCATCGATCACCGGCCCGCCAGACAAGTAGAGCGGGCTGGATTCATCCAGCGCCTTCTCCTGCAAGGTCACCGCCCGCGGTGTGTGGCAACTGCCGCAGTGGCCCAGGCCCTGGACCAGATAGGCACCGCGTGCCACGTCGGCGTCCTTGTAGCCATCGGCCTTGAATGCCACAACGTCGGGGTCGGGGGCGAACACTTTGCGCCAGATCGCCAGCGGCCAGCGCATGGACAGTGGCCACGGCACCGCGTTGGCGCGGTTCTCGGCATTGACCGGCGCGACGCCGTGCATGAAGTAGGCGTACAGCGCCTGCAGGTCATCGTCGTTGACCCTGGCATACGCCGGGTACGGCATGGCGGGGTACAGGCTGCTGCCATTGGCGGCGATACCGTGCCGAACCGCGCGGTCAAAATCTTCCAGCGAATAACCGCCAATACCGGTGGCTTTGTCCGGCGTGATGTTGCTGCTGTACAGCGTGCCGATGGGCGAGGCGATCGGCAGGCCACCGGCGAACGGCTGACCGCCTTTGGCGGTGTGGCACGCGGTGCAGTCGCCGGCATCCGCCAGGTAACGCCCTTTCTCGATCAATGCCGCCTGCTCGGCTTGCGGTGCTGCTTGCAACGTACGGGTGTGGGTCGGCCAGAAGGCGAATGCCAACAACACCACCAGCACCGCCACCGCCAAGCCAACCAGGCTCAAGAGAAACTTTTTCATCGATCTCTCTCCTTATGCCTGAACCAGCGGGCCGGGGTTTTTGAGGTATTGCTCGCGAATCGCCGTGGCAGACCAGTACGCCAGCGCACCGACCATCCCCGTCGGGTTGTAGCCGTTGTTTTGCGGGAACGCATTGGCGCCAATGGCGAACACGTTGTGCACGTCCCACGACTGCAGGTAGCGGTTCAATGCCGAGGTTTTCGGGTCGCTGCCCATGATCGCGCCACCACAGGTGTGGGTGCTCTGGTACTTGGTGATGTTGTAGTGCTCGCCCGGCTTCTTGGCGTCGCCGGCCATGGCGGTCGGGTTGAGGATTTTCGACATCTCCAGCGCCTTGCCCACCAGGAACTGCGAGGCCTTGATTTCGTTGTCGTGCCAGTCGAAGTTCATCCGCAGCAGCGGGCGACCGAAGCCGTCCTTGTAGGTCGGGTCCAGGCTCAAGTAGTGCTGACGGTACGACATGCAGGCACCTTGCACCTCGAAGTAGAACGAATGACGGAACGCATCGCTGGCCGCCTGTTTCCACTGCGTGCCCCAGGCTGGCGTGCCCGGCGGTACGTTGATCCCGCGCACCGGACCAGCGCCCGGCTGGCGTGCCCAGATAATCCCGCCGCCGACAAAACCGGCCTTGGCATTGTCCAGCTGGTTGCCGTTGAGGTTGTCCATGGTGGTGCCTGCGCCACCGATCCCGATGAACTGGTTGGCCTGTACTTCCTTGCCGAAAAACAGCACCACGCGATTGAGGTTCTGGTACGAGTAGTTGCGCCCGATGGTGCCTTCACCGCTCACTGGGTCGTAGGGTTTGCCGATCCCCGAGAGCAGCATCAAATGCACGTTGAACAGCGAAAACGCGCACAGCAGCACGAGGTCGGCCTGTTGCTCCACTTCACGGCCCTGGGCATCCAGGTACGTGACGCCGGTGGCCTTCTTGCCATCGCTGTCGAGGTTGACCTTGAGCACTTGCGCATGGGTGCGCAGCTCAAAGTTTTTGCGCTGGCGCAGCACCGGCAGAATGCTGATGTTCGGGCTGGCTTTGGAGTAGTTCAGGCAACCGTAGTCACTGCAGAAACCGCAGGCGTTGCACGGGCCCATCTGGCAACCGTAGGGGTTGACGTAAGGTGCCGACGCGTTGGACGCGGGGATCGGGTACGGGTCCCAGCCCATCTCGCGGGCTGCACCGTAGAACATCTCTGCGCCGAGGTAATTGGGGTTCGGGCCCAACGGAAACTCACGGGAACGCGACCCTTCGAACGGGTTGCCGCCCACCTGTTTCGCACCCTGAATAACCCCGGCCTTGCCGGAGGTGCCACACACGTATTCGAAGTGATCGAAGTGCGGTTCCAGGTCTTCGTAAGTGACCGGGAAATCCTGGATGGTCATGTCGTCGGGAATGAACTTGGCGCCATAGCGCTGCTCGGTATTGCTGCGCAACTTGAAGTCTTCCGGCAGTGCGCGAAAGTGGCAGCCAGACCAGTGGCTGCCCGCACCCCCGACACCGGTGCCCGGCTTGAACGAGCCCATTTGGCGATACGGCACGGCAGTGGAGGTCAGGTTGTGCCGTGCGGTCACGGTTTCCTGGGACAGGCTTTGCAGGTAGCGGCGATGCACTGAACCTTCAAGCTCATCGACGACTTTCGGGTAGGCAAAATCAGGCTGCGTGTCACGGTCGGCACCGCGCTCCAGTACCACCACGTGCAGCCCTGCATCGGTGAGTTCCTTGGCCATGATTGCCCCGGTCCAGCCCATGCCCACAATCACTACGTCTGCTTTTGGTTTGATGTTCGCCATGCTCAACCCCTCCGTCCGGCCAGATCGACCGGCGGCAACGGGTACGGCTTGTCCCGTACCGTGACCCAGTCCATGTAATCGGCGCGCATGCCGGGATAACCGATCATTTTCCACGCGCCCATGTTTTTGTTGCCGCCGTGGGACGGGTCGGCGAAGTAGCCGTTGCGCACTTCGTTGAGCAGGTTGCTGAAAAACAGCTTCGAGGAAATGTCTTCCAGTGCCAGTTTGCCGCTCTCGGCATTCTTCAACAGGTCTTCCTGCTGGGCCGTCGAGAGCTCGGCAAAGGTCTTGCCGGCGAAGGTCTTCTGGCAACTGGCGTCGATGGCCTTGATCCCGACCCGCAGGGTTTCGCGCAACGTCAGGCGACCCTGGTAGCCGAACTCCGGGGCCGCTTCGACGAAGGGGCCTTGCATGTACCAGATGCCGCCGTTGGCGTAGGGCGTTTGCATGTGCCGGTCGAGAAACTCCGGCACGCCGAGTTCGACGGCGCCGGGGCCGACGTGATCGGACGGGATCAAGCGGTCACAGGCCGCCATCAGGAAGGCCCACTCCTGCGGGGTGAAAAACGTCGGTTTGTAATCATCGACCCTGGCCGGTGCTGGCGTGCCAGCCTGGCTGTCACTGGCCGGGGTCTGCGCGAAGGCGCCGGAGGAAAGGCCGGTACTGGCCAGTGTGACAACGGGGATCAGCGTCAACGACTTGCGTAAAAAGTCGCGACGCCCTGGGGAGGTATCGTTCTCGGACATCGGTTACTCACTCCTGAGTCTAAACACGGGTGTGCGTTGGTTTTTCTTATGATTTGCCGCCCGAAGACGGCAATTGAATCGCTACCTAATAATGATCAAGCTAACTAATAAGTCGTCACTAAAACAGCTATCGCCCCCTGTTTCAAGGCAATGGCGCACCGGGTCAGATCTTGAATTGGCGCACCAGGCTGTTGAGGTTGGCCCCCAGCGCAGACACATCGCGCATGGTGCGCGCGCTGTGTTCGGTTTCGTCGGCCAGGCTTTCCACCGCGCCTGCAATCTGATGCACGCTGCGGTTGATCTCTTCGGCGACCGAGGTCTGCTCTTCGGCGGCGCTGGCAATCTGCGCGTTCATTGCGTTGATGGTGCCGATCAGGTCCGAGATCGAATCCAGCGAAACCCCCACTTCGTTGGTCTGCTGATTGGCACCTTCGCCGGCTTCGGTCGAACGGTGCATCGCGGCCACCGAGGCGGTGGTGCCGGCTTCCAGGCGCGTGATCATGCCCTGGATCTCTTGCGTGCTCTGTTGCGTGCGGCTGGCCAGTGCACGAACTTCATCGGCCACCACCGCAAAACCACGGCCGGCCTCACCGGCACGCGCGGCTTCAATCGCGGCATTGAGTGCCAGCAAGTTGGTCTGGTCGGCAATCGAACGAATCACGTCGAGCACCGAGACAATGGAGCGTACATCCTGCTGTAGGCTGTCGAGGCTGGTACCGCTCAGGCGAATATCCGACACCAGTGCGCTCATCCCGGTGATGTTGTCGCCCACCACCTTGCGGGCGGCGTGGCCTTGCTGGTCGGTCTCTGCCGCCGCCTGGGCCGCACGCTGGGCACTGAGCGCCACTTCCTGGGCTGCGGCTGACATTTCGTGGATCGCGGTGGCGACCTGGTCGGTCTCGTTGCGCTGGCGCTGCATCGCTTGTTCGGAGCGCAGGGTTTGTTGGGTCGCCTGATGCACCAGGCCGTCGAGGTCGGTGGTCATCTTCGCCACCTGGCTGACCATGGTGTGGATCTTGTCGATGAACCGGTTGAACGAGGCGGCCAGGTCACCCAATTCATCGTTGCTGGTGATCGCCAGGCGATGGGTAAGGTCGCCTTCACCGGCGGCGATGTCATCCAGGTTGGTCTTGAGCACACGCAGCGGGCGGACCACGCCATTGGCCGTCCAGATACCGGCCGTTGCGGTGACCAGCAGCAACACCAGGGTCACCAGGAAGATGCTGCCCAGCAGGGCGCGGGTGCGTTCGGTGACCGCTATCTGCTCCAGCGCCATGGCGGCGTCGATGTCATCCATATTGATTGCACTGCCGAGCACCATGTCCCATTTTTCCAGGTACACGGTGTAGCCCAGCTTGGGCACCTGCACGCTTTCCTGGCCGGGTTTGGGCGCGAAGTAATCGACGTAGTGCTTACCGTTCCTGGCCACTTCGACAAACGTCTGGTAGTGGAAGGAGCCGTCGGGGTCCTGGGTGTCCCAGAAGCTCTTGCCGACCCCGGCGGTGCTGTCGCCACGGAAGACCCGCACGCCTTTGGTGTCGTAACCGAAAAAGTAGCCTTCATCGCCGAACTTCACTGGCTTGAGCAACTCGAGGGCCTTGTCCCGGGCTGCCATATCGCCCTTTGCCGAGGCGTCGTGCAGCGGCTTGATGGTGGTCAGGGCCACCTCGACATAGTTCTTCAGTACGTCACGATTGCGCTTGATCAAACCTTCTCGGGTTTCGAGCATTTGCTGATCGGCAGTGCGCTGCAGCATCCACGACGCAAGGCCGCTGATAATCAATGCGAACAACAATGCGGGGATGATGGCCAGACACAGCAACTTGCCTTTGACTGTAAGCTTCATGAACGATATGCCCTCAGGTCAGTGTGGTTTTGTAACGTATCGACCCGGTAAGACATATCTTGATAAAGAATGATGGCATTTTGACGTCAATTTATAATTAGTGCGCTTCGCGCCTGAAGAAATGATCAGCTTGGGGCTCATACCCCAGCGGGTACCCACGAGATATTCACCGCAATTTTCGACAGGACTCGAGCATGTCAACAGCTCACCAAACTACCCCCGATCCCTACCTATGGCTTGAAGACATCGACAGCACCCCGTCACTGGACTGGGTACAGGCCCAGAACCTCAAGACCGAAGACCGGCTCGCCCGCTCCGACAGCTTCCAGCAAATCAAAACCGAGGTGCTGGAGATGCTGGACTCGGACAGCAACATCCCCCACGTCAACAAGGTCGGCGCCTATTACTACAACTTCTGGATGGACGCCGCTCACCCGCGCGGCCTGTGGCGTCGCACCACCCCGGCGGAGTACCGCAAGGCGCAACCCGCCTGGGAAACGCTGCTGGACCTGGATGCACTGAACGCCGCCGAAGGCGAAAACTGGGTGTGGCACGGTGCTGATTACCTGCGCCCGGATTACCAGCGCTGCCTGTTGGAGTTGTCGCGCGGCGGGGCTGATGCGGGTGTCACACGGGAGTTTGATCTGGCTAGCAAGACCTGGGTCGAAGACGGCTTCCAGTTGCCGGAGTCCAAGGGCGGCCTGGGCTGGATCGACCGTGACAACGTGTATGTCTTCACCGATTTTGGCGAAGGCTCGATGACCCGCTCCGGTTACCCGCGCATTGCCAAGCAGTGGCAGCGCGGCACGCCGCTGAGTGCTGCCCGTGTTGTCTACGAAGGCGTGCCGGATGATATGTACATCGCGGCGATGCACGACGACACGCCCGGCTATGAGCGTGACTTCGTCAGCCGTACGCTGGCGTTCTACAACAACGAGCTGTACCTGCGGGGCAACGATGGCCGGTTGAGCAAAATCGATGCGCCGAACTCGGCTGAAAAGTCGGTGCATAAAGACTGGCTGCTGCTGGAGCTGCGCGAGGACTGGGCGCCGGATGAAGTGTTTGTTTCCGGCTCGTTGCTGGCGATCAACTTTGATCGCTTCATGGCGGGCCAGCGGGATTTCGAAGTGCTGTTCACGCCCACGGACAGCACATCGCTGACAGGGTTTATCTGGACCCTGAATCACCTGGTGCTGAACGTGCTCGATCACGTCAAGAGTCGCCTCAGCGTGCTCACGCCCGGCGCGAACGGATGGCAGCACAGCCCGTTCACGGGGGCGCCCGGCATGGGCACGGTGTATGCCCGTGCAGTGGACAGCGACGACAGTGATGCCGTCTGGCTGGTGACCACCGATTACCTGACGCCCACCACCCTGGCGCTGGCCGAGATCGGTCAGGCGCCCGAGGTGCTGAAAACCCTGCCGGCGTTTTTCGACTCAAGCCGGCACGTGATCGAGCAGCAGTTCGCGGTCTCCAGGGATGGCACCCGTGTGCCGTATTTCATGGTGCGCGGCAAGGACTTGCAACTCGATGGCACGGCGCCGACGTTGCTCTATGGCTATGGCGGTTTCGAGGTCTCCCTGACCCCGAATTACTCCGGTGAAGTAGGCCGCGCCTGGCTCTCGAAAGGCGGCGTGTACGTGGTTGCCAACATTCGCGGTGGCGGTGAATACGGCCCGCGCTGGCACCAGGCGGCACTCAAGCAGAACCGTGGGCGGGCCTATGAAGATTTTGCGGCGGTGGCCCGGGACCTGATCGCCCGCGGGATTACCTCACCTCTACACCTGGGCGCGGAGGGCGGCAGTAACGGCGGCCTGTTGACCGGCAATATGCTCACCCAATACCCGGAATTGTTCGGTGCGATCGTGTCCCAGGTGCCGTTGCTCGATATGCAGCGCTACCACCACTTGCTGGCCGGGGCGTCGTGGATGGAGGAATACGGCAACCCGGACGTGCCTGAAGAGTGGGCGTACATCCAGACGTTTTCGCCGTACCACCTGTTTGATCCGGCGAAGACCTACCCACCGGTGTTTCTCCTGACCTCGACCCGCGATGACCGCGTGCATCCAGCCCACGCCCGCAAGCTGGCGGCGAAGATGATCGAGGCCGGCAAGGACGTGACGTATTACGAGAACATCGAGGGCGGGCACGGCGGGGCGGCGGACAATGCACAGGCTGCGCATATGAGTGCGCTGGTCTACCGCTTCTTGTGGGAGAAGCTGAGCGCCAGCCGGGACTAATCGGCTCCGGCGGTGACCAGGTTGCTCGTCAACCATTCAATGAAACACCGTGCCAGCGGGTTGTTCTCGCTGTCACGGTGGGTCAGCAAGGCCCAATTGGGCCCGCGAATGGTTGCCTCTACCAGCGGTTGCAGCAACCCGTCTTCCAATGCCTGTCGGCTTAATAACTGGCTGACCAGCGCAATCCCCAACCCGGTACACGCCGCATCCAGCAACAGCCCGGGGTCGGAGAAATTCAGTCCCTGATCTTTTTGCCCCACATCAATCCCTGCCTCCACCGCCCAATGGCTCCAATCCATCTCCCGTTCGCCGTGCAGGGTGGTGCGCTGCTCCCTGGGCAGTGCCAGCACGCGTGGGTTGCACGCGGGGAACAGGCGGTCGGCATGCAGCACCTTGAAGCTGCATTCGGCCTGGGAGCTGATGTCGTCGCGTACGGCCAGGTCGATGGTCTGGCTGGCCATGTCCGGGACTTCGTCGGTGCTGAATATCCACAGGTCCACTTCCGGGTGCTGGCGGCGGAAATCCTCCAGGCGCGGCAGCAGCCAGTGACGGGCGAAGGTCGGCGTGGTGTTGAGCACCAGTTGGTTGGGTTTGCGGTACTGGCCCAGGCGACGAACGCCCACGGCCAATTGCTGCAATAGCGCCTGGGTGGTGCTGAGGAAATCGTGCCCGGCATCGGTCAGGCTGACGCTGCGCCCACTGCGGAAAAACAACGGTTGCTCCAGGTACGCTTCAAGGCTGCGAATCTGCTGGCTGATGGCCGATTGAGTGAGGTGCAGTTCTTCGGCGGCCTTGTGGAAACTGCCCAGCCGGGCGGCGGCTTCGAAGCCGCGGAGGGTGCCCAGAGGCGGCCAATGGTTAAGCATGCTGATAAGTTCCTCTAATCAGTTTTCCACAAAATCCATCGTTTGTTAGCCCGTTTTTACAGCCGTAGCATGCATGCCAAGACCTCGCAGGCAGTTTTCATTGAACACAATGACTTAACTCAAAGGTATTTGTCATGCAGCAGAATGAAATTCAGAACGGTGGCTGGTGGATGCCGGCGGAGTGGGCCAGGCATGCGGCGACGTGGATGGTCTGGCCGCATAACCAAACGCTTTGGGAGTCCGGCTGGGGCGTTACATTGCCGCTGGTGCAGGAGGATTTTGCCCGTGTCGCCAATGCGATTGCGCGTTTTGAACCGGTGAAAATGATCGTCGATCCTTGCGCTGTGGCCAGCGCCAAAGCGTTGTGCGGGCCGAACATTGCATTGATCGAACTGGCGGTGAATGACAGTTGGTGTCGCGATTCCGGCCCGAGCTTTGTTTGCCATCCGCAACAGGGGCTCGCCGGTGTGAGCTGGCGCTTTAACGCGTGGGGCGGCAAGTCGGCCCATGATCTGGATGAAAGCCTGGCGCGCCGGGTGCTCAATCACCTAGGCGTGGAGTGCCTGGGCACACCGTTGAGCAACGAAGGCGGCGCCATTCATGTGGATGGCGAAGGCACGTTGATCACCACCGAATCAGTGTTACTCAACCCCAATCGAAATCCAGGGGTGACCAAGGCCGAGATCGAGGAGATTTTCGCGCGCTTGCTGGGTGTGAAGAAAACGATCTGGCTGCCGGGCGATCCCGACCATGTGACCGGTGACATGACCGACGGCCATGTCGATGGCGTGTGCGCATTTGCCCGCCCCGGCGTGTTGCTGGTGGATGCCACCCATGACACCCATTCGGTGTACGCCGAGGTGGTGCGGGAAAACCGTCGGGCCCTGGAATTGGCCACCGATGCCCAAGGCCGCCGGTTCGAGATGATCGACCTGCATGAAGCCACCGACGCGGTGGACACTGAGGCTGAAGTGTTTTGCGCCTCCTACACCAACTTCTACATCGCCAACCACGCGATCATCATGCCTGCCTATGGCATCGACGCCGACCAGATTGCCGCCGATGTCCTAGCCCGTGCTTTCCCTGGGCGCGTGGTGGTACCGGTGCGCATCAATCACCTGGCCCATGGCGGCGGCGGGGTGCATTGCATCACCCAACAGCAACCCGCCTGGCCGGTGAAGGGGTGATGCCATGACCGTACTGACGATTGCTGTCACGCAAATGCCCTGCACCTGGGACCTGCCCGCGAACCTCGATCTGGCCGAGCAATTGGTACGTGACGCGGCCAAGCAGGGCGCCCAGGTGATCCTGCTGCAAGAGCTGTTTGCCACGCCATACTTTTGCATCGAGCAGCATCACAAACACCTGGCGCTGGCGCAGGAATACCGGCACAGCGTGGTGCTCAAACGCTTTGCCGCCCTGGCCCGGGAATTGGGCGTGGTTCTGCCCCTCAGCTGGTTCGAAAAGGCCGGCAATGCCTGTTTCAATTCGCTGAGCGTGGCCGATGCGGATGGGCAGTTACTCGGGGTGTATCGCAAGACTCATATCCCCAACGCCATCGGCTATCAGGAGAAAGAATACTTCAGCCCCGGCGATACCGGCTTTCGGGTCTGGGACACCGCGTTCGGACGTATCGGCCTGGGTATCTGCTGGGATCAGTGGTTCCCCGAAACCGCGCGCTGCCTGGCGCTAATGGGGGCTGAAGTCTTGCTGTTCCCCACGGCGATCGGCTCTGAACCGGGCTGCGCGACCCTCGACTCCCGGGACCATTGGCAGATGACCATGCGTGGGCACGCCGCCGCCAATCTGGTGCCGGTGGTCGCTGCCAACCGTGTCGGCCGCGAGGTAGCGACCACCGACCCGACCTTGCAGATGGACTTCTACGGCTCGTCCTTTATCTGCAATCACAAGGGCAAGCTGCTCGCCGAAGCTGACCGCGACAGCACCGGCGTGCTGGTGCACAGCCTCGACCTGGCGACGATGCGCGAGGACCGCCTGACCTGGGGCATCTACCGTGACCGTCGCCCGGAAATGTATGGCGGGTTGTTGAGTCTGGACGGTCATCACACCTACCGAGGGCTTTGACATGAAGATTATCTGCACGCTGTTGCTAGGGGCCCTGGTGGCGTCGTCGCTGCACGCCGAAGAAAAAACCCTGAAGCTCTACAACTGGGCCGATTACTTCGCCGAGGACACGCTGTCGCGTTTCACCGCCGAAACCGGGATCCAGGTGATCTACGATGTGATGGACGGCAGCGAAACCCTGGAGGCCAAGCTGATGGCCGGCGGCAGCGGTTATGACCTGATTTTTCCTGGCGACACTGTGGGCGAACGGCTGATGCGCGCGGGCAGCCTGCAACCGCTGGATCAGTCCAGGCTCACCGCCCTGAATGACATCGAGCCCGGTTTGCAGAAGTTGCGCGCGCACTACACCTACTCGAACAACGCCACCGTCCCCTACACCTGGGGCACCATCGGCCTGACGTACAACACCGAGCAGATCAAACAGCGCATGCCGGACGCGCCGGTCAACAGTCTCGACCTGCTGTTCAAGCCGGAGCTGGCCGCCAAGTTCGCCGATTGCGGGATTTCCCTGATCGACTCACCGGACGAAGTGCTGGCGGTGGCCCTCAATTACCTGGGGCGTGACCCGCGCAGCGCCAAGCCGGCCGACCTGGCCGCCGCCAGCGAGCTGTTGCTCAAGCTGCGGCCCTACATCCGCAAGTTCCAGTCGCAGCCGGTGACCGACCTGGTGAACGGCAACCTGTGCCTGTCCCTCGGCTACAGCGGCGACATGACCCA
Organism: Pseudomonas yamanorum; assembly: GCF_013386765.1. GTDB lineage: Bacteria > Pseudomonadota > Gammaproteobacteria > Pseudomonadales > Pseudomonadaceae > Aquipseudomonas > Aquipseudomonas yamanorum_A. The sequence goes on along the minus strand of NZ_JACARE010000032.1, from coordinate 6,797 downwards.
GGCGCAACGGGCGGCGGACGCAGCCGGAAAAAAGGTCACGTTCGACTATCACATCCCTCGTGAGGGCACCACGGTGTGGATGGACACCATGGCGATCCCCGTGGATGCCCGGCATCCGGAGTACGCCTACGCGTTCATCAATTTCGTGATGCGCCCGCAGAACATGGCCGCCATCAGTAACTTCACCGGTTACCCCACGGCAAACGCCAAGGCGCGTCCCGAGGTTGACCCGGCGATGCGCAACAACCCGCAGATCTACCCGGACGAGGCCACGTTTGAACGGCTGATCCCGGGAAAAGACATCCCCCAGGCGGACATGCGTGCACGCATGCGCGTATGGACCAAATTCAAAACCGCTCCCATCCAATGATCCAACTTCCAGAGGTACCCATGGCAACACGTCGCGAATTCATCAAACAGGTATCGGTGGTTGCCACCCTGGGCGCTGCCATGTCCGTCGGGCTGGTCTCGCGCTGGGCACAGGCCGCCCCCGAGGGCCACTGTTTCATGCCCGACGAAGGCGAAAAACATCAGCAGGCGTTCATTGCCTTTGGCGCGCAGGAGGCCATTCACGAGGACTTTACGCCCGACGTGCAAGCAGCCTTGGGCCGGATCGCCCGCGCCATCGCCCGTCACGAGCCGGTGACCGTGTTCTGTCGGGAAGAGGAGCGAGCGCTGGCTGAAGAAAAATGCGGCACCCGCAACGCCACGTTTGTGGTCACCGAGCTGGATGACATCTGGATGCGTGACACCGGCGCCAACTTTGTCATCGACGGCCAGGGCGGCCTGGGCGCGGTGGATTTCAACTTCAACGGGTGGGGCAACAAGCAGCAGCACGCCGAGGATGCGCAGGTAGCGGCCCTGGTCACTGAAGTCACCGAGGCCCAGGCGATTCGCAGCGAACTGGTGGGTGAGGGCGGCGCCATCGAGGTGGATGGTCACGGCACCGGCATCATGACCGAAAGCAGCTGGATCAATGCCAACCGCAACCCCGGCTGGAGCAAGGCCGACGTCGAGGCCGAGCTGAAGGCGCGGCTGGGCCTGCGCAAAATCATCTGGCTGCCGGGCATCAAGGGCAAAGACATCACCGATGCCCACGTGGATTTTTATGCGCGTTTCGTCAAGCCGGGCGTGGTGATCGCCAACCTCGACACCGACCCCGAATCCTATGATCACAAGGTCACGCTGGCGCACCTGGACATCCTCAAGCGGGCCACCGATGCAGACGGCCGACCGCTGCAGGTGCATACCGTGTCGCCGCCGCTTAATCCACGCAAGAGCCGTTTCAATCGCAACAATCCGGATTTTGCACCGGGCTATATCAACTACTTTGTCATCAACGGGGCGGTGATTGCGCCCGAGTTCGGTGACAAGGTGGCCGACGCAAAAGCCTTTGAGCTACTGTCCAGGCTCTATCCGGAGCGCGAGGTGGTGCAGCTCAATATCGATGCGATTGCAGCGGGCGGCGGCGGGATTCACTGTGTGACCAGTCACCAGCCGGCGGTTCAGGCAGGGGCGCGCGATGCCAGCTTCAGTTGACCGTATGCCTCGACCAACTGTGCCTGGGTAAAGCCCAGGTTCCTGCCGCTGGGATTGGGCAAAACCCAAACCGCTGACGTCCCCAGTCTTCGCGGCTGCAACCCCCACGCAATGTCCCGCTGCCCGCTTAACGCGCTATAGGCCGCCTTCCCCAGAAACGCGACAAACCGCGGCGCGTAACGGGTGATCTTGCTTTCAAAACGCGCTGCCGCTGCCTTGAATTCATCCGCCGACAACTGATCTGCCCGGGCGGTAGGCCGCTCCACCACGGTGGTCAGCCCGCACTGATACTCCAGGATCGTGCGGTCGTTTTCCGGCGGCACTTCATGGGGCGTAAACCCGGCCAGGTGCAGGGTGCGCCAGAACCGGTTGCTGCGGCCCATGAAGTGATGCCCGGTGGCGGCGGCCTTCAGCCCCGGGTTTATCCCGCAAAAAATCACGGCGAGATGCTCGGCCAGAATGTCTTCCAGTCCTTCCTTCATCCGCAGATGACCTGCACGGCACTGCGCGCCAGGGCGATCAGCTCGGCGTGGGGTTTGCCCGCCCGTGCGCGTATCGACAGGCTGTGCACCAAGGAGGCGGCGAGGACGGCGACGGCCGCCGGGTCTGCACCGCCTTTCAATTCACCGGCCTCAATGGCGGTGCGCAGGCGGGTTTCGAGATGAGCGTCGAGTGCGTCGAGGCGCTGTAACAGCACGGCGCGAATCTCGGCGTCCTCGACCGCTTCGGTGGTGGCGGTGCCGATGATGAAGCAGCCCCGTGGCTCGCCGTCCCCCGAAAAATAGATCGACAGCTGGCCTTCATACAGGCGCATCAGCGCGTCCGCCAACGTCAGGCTCGGGTCGTCCAGCGCCTCGTCGATGGCGGCTGACGCGAGGCCCCAATACTGCTCGAGCGCCTTGAGGTAGATCGCGTGTTTGTCGCCGAATGCGGCGTACAGGCTTGGCCGGTTCATCCCGGCGGCGGTGGCGATGCCGTCCAGTGAGGCGCCGGAATACCCGGTACTCCAGAACACCCCGAGGGCTTTTTGCAGCGCCGTTTCAGGGTCGTAGGCGCGTGGGCGGCCACGGCCTTTTGCCTCTGTGATCTTTTTTTGTGCCATAGCGTACAAAAATCCTTGAGTAGAGGTGGGTGGGTCGATATTCTTACATCATCGCACAAAATTAGATCCCCAGAAATCCCGGGCTCAGCAAAGGTGATTCGATCATGAGCAATGCGTTGGAAAACACGACCCGCACCCCCTGGCGTTTACTGTTGATGGTGGGCTTGCCGGTACTCGTCGCCGCGGCAGGGTATGTGTATTACCTGCAGGATGCGCCGTACGTATCCACCGATAACGCCTATGCCCGGGTGGCGAAAGCATCGATCAATGCGCGGGTGTCCGGGCAGGTTGTCGAGATTGCCGTGGAGGACAACCAGGCGGTGCACAAAGGGCAGGTGCTGTTGCGGATCAACCCGGAGCCGTTCCAGGTGGCGGTCGACCGCACCCAGGCCCAATTGAGCGTGGCGCGCCTGCGTATCGAAGGCCTCAAGGCCAGCTACCGGCAACAGCAGGCCGAGCTGCAAGCGGCCAGGGAGTCGGCGGGTTTTGACCAGAAGGAGTTCGCCCGTAAAAAGGCCCTGGTGGCCACCGAGTTTGTGTCCCAGGCCGTGTTCGAACGGGCCGACACCGACCTGAAAGTCGCCCGGCAACGTGTCGCGTCCATTGAGCAGCAGATCGCCAATACCGTGGTGGCGCTGAACGGCAATCCTGACATCGATATCGACCGCCATCCCGCGATTCGCGAGGCCCAGGCGCAACTCGACGAGGCGCAACTCTACCTCTCATACGCGACGGTCTATGCCCCCGACGATGGCGTCGTCGCCAAGGTGGATGACGTGCAAGTCGGCGATTACCTGAACAGCGGCGCGCCGGCCTTCGCCTTGCTGTCGCCCCGTCGCACCTGGGTTGAGGCCAACTTCCGCGAGACCCAGATGACCCATATGCGCGCCGGCCAGCAGGCAACCATCAGGCTCGACACCTACCCGGATCATCCCTTCAAGGCCCACATCACCAGCCTGAGCCCGGGTGCCGGCGCCGACTTCGCGCTGCTGCCGCCGGAAAACGCTACCGGCAACTGGGTCAAGGTGGTGCAGCGGGTGCCGGTGCGCCTGGAGCTGGATGATGCCAACGCCGACTTGCCGCTGTTTTCCGGCACCAGCGCCACGGTGACGGTTGATATCAGGACCGGCCCATGAACGGCGCACGCACCCTCAGGTTCACAGCCTTGCTGGTGACCTGGTTGCAGGCGGTCAACGTATCGCTGCCGAACTCGGCTCTTAGGTTTGTCCAGGGCAGCCTGTCGATGACGGACGACGAGGCGGGGTGGATTTTCACCTCGTACCTGGCCGCCAGCGCGATCACCTTGCCGGTGGCCCAATGGCTGGCCGCGCGCTTCGGCGTGAAGGCGGTTTACCAGGCGGCGATGGCGATCTTCGCCCTCGGCTTGCTGCTCGCGACCGGGGCAACCACCTCGCTGCAGTTCGTCGGCGCACGGGTTATCCAGGGTGCCGCGAGTGGCGTATTGGCGCCGCTGTCGATGGCCATCGCCCTGGAGACACTTGCCCCGGCACGACGGCCCAAATTCGGCCCGCTGTGGACGGCCATCGGGTTGCTGGGCATCGTCAGCGGCCCGGCGATTGGCGGCTGGATCAGCGAACATCTCGGCTGGCGCTGGATGTTCTACGCCAGCCTGCCGCTGTTGGCGTACACCGCATTGGTCGTGGCGTTGTTGCAACCCGAGAAGAAAGCCAACAGCGCGCCGGTGTTTGATTTTGCAGGGTTTGCCAGCTTTACCCTCGGCGTGATCGGCCTGCAAATGCTCCTCGACCGTGGCCAGCGCCTGGAGTGGTTCGACTCGCCGGAGATCTGGCTGGAGGCCGCCGCCAGCGTCCTGGGGTTCTACCTGTTCGCCGTGCACCGGTTTACCTCCAGCACGCACTTCATCAGCAAGGGCTTATTGCGCGACCGCAACTTCGTGCTGTCGACCACTATCTTCTTCGCCGTCGGCTTCGTACTGCTGCCAACCATGGCCATGACCTCGCCGATGCTGGATGAGTTGCTGGGCTTCCCGCCGGACACCACGGGCTTCCTCACCCTCCCTCGTGGCGTGGGTCTGCTGGGTGCGTTCTGGCTGATGAACCGGGTGCCCGCGCATCGGGATGGCCGCCCGTTCGTAGCCGCAGGTATCGCCGTGGTGATCTACGCCAACCACTCGATGCTCGGTTATTCACCCTTGATGGACGGCTGGCCGGTGGCGGTGGCCGGCGCGATCCAGGGCGCCGGGCTGGGACTGTTGATGCCGGCGCTTTCCCGGGTGGCGTTCAGCACCCTCGACCCAACCTTGCGCCCCGAAGGCAGCGGGCTGTTTAACCTGTCCCGGGTTTACGGCAGCACCCTCGGCGTGGCGGTGGTGCAGTGGTTTTTCTTCAACAACACCCAGGCGATGCATGTGGCGCTGGCCAGTCATCTGACCGTGCATTCGGTGCCGGCATCGACGTCCCTGGCGGGCTTCGGCGCGCTGAACGAAGCCATCACCGGCCAGGCCGCCTTCATCGCGGTGCTCGGCCAATTCAAGATTCTGCTGTGGGCAATGCTGGTGGTGAGCCCGCTGGTTCTGCTGCTGCGTAAACCTGTCACGACCCATTAGTTTTCCGGAGTGTGCCAAATGAAACCCCATGGGCTTGTTATCACGGCCGTCATGACCCTGTCCGCGTGTTCGGTTGGTCCGGACTATCAGGCGCCGTCCGTTGCCGCTTCGCAGCACTATGACGTGCAGGCCGAACAGCGCGTGTCGTTCAACCAGAAGGTGAATGTCGACTGGTGGTCGACCTTTCATTCTCACAAGCTCGACAGCGTCATGCGCCGGGCGATTGCCGGCAACCTTGAGCTGACGGCGGCGGACGCCACGTTGCGCCAGGCGGCTGCTTCGGTGGCGGCGGCGGAGGGCGCGCTTTTCCCGCGGGTGGATTTCGCCGCGCAAGCGGGGCGCCAGCGTGTGCATAACGCCGCTCGGCCTGCGGTGGCGAATTTCTATGGCGCGGGGCCGCAGGTCAGCTTCGACCTCGACGTGTTCGGCGGCAATCAGCGCCGGGTCGAGCAACAGCAGGCGTTTGCCGATCTCCAACGGCATCGCTTCGAAGCGGCCTACCTGACGCTGACGGGCGACGTCGCCAGCCAGGCACTGTTGATGGCCTCGGCCAGCGCGCAGATGGAGGCGGTGCAGAGCTTGCTCGCCACCGACGCGAAAAACCTCGAGCTGGTGCGTGCAGCGCAACACAGTGGCGCGGCGACGCAGTTGGAGGTGTCCCTGGCTGAAACGCGGCTGGCGCAGGACCGCACGCTGTTGCCGCCACTGGCCCAGCAGCGCGACGCGGCGCGGCATGCGCTGTCGATCCTGGCCGGCAAGGGCCCGGCGGATTGGCGCGCACCGGACTTCGAACTGGCTGAATTTGCCTCGGCCGGCACGCTGCCTGTCAGCCTGCCGTCCGAGCTGGCCCACGACCGCCCGGACGTGCAGCAAGCCGAAGCCGAACTGCATGCGGCCAGTGCGGCGGTCGGCGTGGCCACCGCCAATCTTTATCCCCATGTGGAACTGTCCGCGTCCCTGGCCCAGGCGGCGTCGGGCAATGGCGGTGCCGCGCTGTGGAGTTTTGCCGCTGGGTTGGCGGGGCCGATCTTCGACGGCGGCACCCTCAGTGCCGAACGCCAGGCGGCGGTGGAGGGCTACAACGCCTCGCTCGCCCACTACCAGCAGACCGTCATCCAGTCTTTCGGCCAGGTTGCAGACACCCTGCAGGCGATCAACCACGACGCCGAGGAATACCAGGCGCAGACCGCCGCGCTTCAGGCCGCCGACAACAGTTTGCGCCTGAACCAGCAAGCCTATGGGGCAGGGGAGAACGGCTTGCTGCAAGTGCTGGAGGCACAACGGGCCTATGAGCAGGCCTTGCTCGGGCAACTGCGGGCGGGTACTGCCCAACACCTCGACACGGTGCGCTTGTTCGTGGCGCTCGGTGGTCGTTCGGTCAACGATTTCAAACGCTAGTGGAGTCAACAGATGAGTTATTACGATGCACTTCGCGATACCCCCGGGGGGGGCATATCCGTTATTTAGGTAACGGCGGCTTATGGTTTTGCTCTTACAGCGACTCACTTTGGAAAAGCCGGAATGCCGGCCCAGCCCAAAGTAAGCAAAGGGCTCTGCCCCGCCTGTCGG
>NZ_JACARE010000031.1 GCF_013386765.1 Pseudomonas yamanorum | reverse complement strand
TTTGTTTTGGGCGGTCGAAAAGTACGGGCGACCGCCTTCAGGCATCTTCAACGCTAAAGTCCTGCCATTTCTATGCAATGGCCTTATGCATGGCTATCATGCCTGCCTCATTGTGAGGCGAGACTTGCATGCTGACGTTGTTGAAACTTCTAAAAGATGGTCGATTCCACTCCGGGGAAGCGCTTGGTGCTGCCCTGGGTGTCAGTCGCAGTGCTGTATGGAAGCAGCTTCAGCATCTCGAGGCGGAATTGAATCTACCTATTCATAAGGTCCGCGGCAGGGGGTATCAGTTGGCTTCGCCTCTGGTGTTGTTAAGCGCCGATGAAATTGCTCGGCATGTGCCGGTTCCTGCATGGCCTGTTCGTATCTTTGACTCCATTGACTCTACCAATGCCGAAGCATTGCGCCTAATCGAGGCGGGTCGCGCCGCGCCGTTTCTCGTGCTTTCAGAGCAGCAAACTGCCGGCCGGGGAAGGCGAGGGCGAAAGTGGGTCAGTCCTTTCGCTCAAAACGTCTACTACAGTCTCGTGCTGCGGATCGATGGCGGTATGCGCCAGTTGGAGGGCTTAAGCCTGGTAGTCGGATTGGCGGTTCTGCAGGCCCTGAGGGATGCGGGTGTTCGTAATGCCGGGTTGAAGTGGCCAAATGATGTATTGGTAGGGCAGAAAAAGATCGCCGGGATTCTCCTGGAGCTGGTTGGGGATCCTGCCGATGTGTGCCATGTCGTCCTTGGTATCGGCATTAACGTGAATATGCAGAAGGCGGATGAGGTTGATCAGCAATGGACTTCTCTCCAGTTGGAGGGTGGCAGTGCTGTTGATCGTAACTACCTGGTAGCGCGCCTGAGCGCACAATTGCAGGCTTATCTTGAGCGTCACCAGGCATCTGGCTTTTCCGCTATCCAGGGTGAATGGGAGCAGAACCATTTATGGCAGGGACGGCCTGTATCGCTCATTGCCGGCGTGAATCAGGTTGACGGAGTGGTAGTGGGGATCGACGGGCATGGTGCGCTACGGTTAAGCGTGGATGGTGTTGAAAAAGTATATAGCGGTGGTGAGTTAAGCCTGAGGCTGCGTGATGATTCTTGAGCTCGACTGTGGGAATAGCTTTATAAAATGGCGAGTGCTTGAGTCGGATAGGGCGCGCATCTTTGCAGAGGGTGTCGTTGGGTCGGATGCCTCTCTGATCGATAGCCTGTTCGCGCTCACGGGGCTTGCGTTAAAGGATTGTCGTTTGGTGAGTGTTCGTGCCTCGGATGAGACGAATCAACTGGTCGCTACCCTGGTAGAAGCGTTTGGCGTCAAAGTTTTCTGTGCTGCCTCAGCAAGGCAGATGGGCGGGGTGCGGAACGGGTATGAAGACTTTGAGCGCCTGGGCCTGGATCGTTGGCTCGCTATGTTGGGTGGTTTTCAGTTGGCGTCGGGCGCGTGCCTGGTGCTCGATTTTGGCACCGCAGCGACCGCGGACTTTATTTCCGCGGACGGCGAGCATCTCGGAGGCTTTATTTGTCCCGGTATGCCGCTTATGCGTAACCAGTTACGAACGCATACCCGCAAAATACGCTATGACGATATTGCTGCTGAGCGTGCCCTTGAGGCCCTGTCTCCGGGCCGTACAACTGTAGAGGCGGTAGAGCGCGGCTGTACGCTTATGCTGAGAGGGTTTGTGCTCACTCAGTTGGAGTTGGCTCGTAGCTATTGGGGCGCCGACTTCACCGTCTTCCTTACCGGTGGAGATGCCGAGCTGGTGGCGGATGCGGTGCCTCACGGAAGGCTCGTCCCTGATCTGGTTTTTGTTGGCCTGGCGATGGCTTGCCCTTTGTCCTGAGGTTTTTATGCGTTGGCTGTTTCTGCTTTTGCTGGTCCTCAATGTCTTCTATTACATCTGGCATCAGCAGGAAGCCCCGTTGAGGGCTAAAGATGTCACGCCTTTGGCGCTCTACCGTGGTTCTCAGCAAGATATTCGGCTGTTAAGCGAGTCGGCTGATGCCATGGTGCGGCGAGACAGGGCAAAAGCTCCCGAGGCGCAGGCTGCGTGCCTGTACATCGGCGGCCTGACTGATCAAAAAGAGGTTCAGTCCGTTGAGCAGCGCCTCACAAGCCTGGATATCAAGGTCAAGCTGCAATCTCTGAACCTGCCGGACGCTTCGGGATACTGGCTGCGAGTAGCCCCAGAAAGCCGGCGTCTGGCCGATGATCTGCCCTTCGAAAACCTTGCTAATGAATTCAATGAGTTAAAACATAAAATAATGCCGTGCGAAGGCATTGCAACCTTCGAATAGTTTGCATAGAATGGCGCCCGCTTCGCAGTGAAGACCTCTTGGGTCGACAGGGTGAAGCGAAGGTCAACGCAGCTAACCTCATATTTTTTAATGAGAAAATGCTTGACAGAAGGCTGGCATGATGTAGAATGCCGGCTCGCTTAGGAGGGGTTCCCGAGCGGCCAAAGGGATCAGACTGTAAATCTGACGTCTACGACTTCGAAGGTTCGAATCCTTCCCCCTCCACCATTTTAGCGTGAGCTGCAAGCTCCGCGGGTATAGTTTAGTGGTAGAACCTCAGCCTTCCAAGCTGATGATGCGGGTTCGATTCCCGCTACCCGCTCCAAGTTTGCAGGTTGTGCAAGTTGTTTCGCTCTTGTAGCTCAGTTGGTAGAGCACACCCTTGGTAAGGGTGAGGTCAGCGGTTCAAATCCGCTCAAGAGCTCCATATAACAAGGCAGATATGAAAATATCTGCCTTTGTTTTAACAGCTTCCTCTGGTTGATTCTGCTCTCTTTCGTTGTCTTGTCTGGGTTCGTTTCAGGTCTGCAGGGGTTTGTTGTTGTAAAGTCTTTTTCAGATCGGCATAATTGTCGGCCTGATTTTGTTTTAGGTCAGTAGCTCAATTGGCAGAGCGACGGTCTCCAAAACCGTAGGTTGGGGGTTCGATTCCCTCCTGACCTGCCAGATTCACTTGGTGTATCTGGCTTTCTTTTCACAGGATCTTCATAGATGACTCCTAAGGCTGAAGCTCAAGGCTCTCGCTTCGATCTGCTCAAGTGGCTGGTAGTAGTCGCTATTGTGGTCGTAGGCGTTGTTGGCAACCAGTACTACTCTGCGTCGCCGATCCTGTACCGCGTTCTCGCATTGCTCGCCCTTGCTGCTGTCGCTGCCTTTGTTGGCCTGCAGACTGCAAAAGGCAAGTCGTTTGCGGTCCTGGTAAAGGAAGCTCGTACCGAGATCCGTAAAGTCGTTTGGCCGACTCGCCAAGAAACCACGCAGACCACGTTGATCGTGGTAGCTGTTGTTCTGGTTATGGCGTTGCTGTTGTGGGGGCTTGATTCCCTGCTCGGCTGGCTTGTTTCCTTGATTGTTGGCTAAGGGTGTCCCGTGGCTAAGCGTTGGTACGTTGTGCATGCTTACTCGGGTTACGAGAAGCATGTCATGCGCTCTTTGCTAGAGCGCGTAAAGCTGGCAGGCATGGAAGATGGCTTCGGCGAAATTCTGGTTCCCACTGAAGAAGTGGTTGAAATGCGTAATGGCCAGAAACGCAAAAGCGAGCGCAAGTTCTTCCCTGGCTACGTGCTGGTTCAAATGGACATGAATGAGGGTACTTGGCACTTGGTCAAGGACACTCCTCGCGTCATGGGTTTCATCGGCGGTACCGCTGATAAGCCTGCTCCGATCACCGACAAAGAGGCAGAGGCGATTCTGCGTCGTGTTGCTGACGGTAGCGACAAGCCTAAGCCGAAGACGTTGTTCGAGCCGGGCGAGGTTGTTCGTGTCACAGATGGTCCGTTTGCAGATTTTAACGGCACTGTCGAAGAAGTTAACTACGAAAAGAGCCGGATCCAAGTGGCGGTGCTCATTTTCGGTCGCTCTACTCCGGTAGAGCTAGAGTTCAGCCAGGTCGAAAAAGTCTAGCTGAGCAAGCATCCCAACCCCGCAGCCTTAGGCTGTGGGGTTTTGTCGTCACTGGGATAAACGCGCAAGTAACCGGGGAGCCTTTCGAGGCGTTCGAACCCGTAATTGGAGTGCCTCATGGCCAAGAAGATTACCGCTTACATCAAGCTGCAAGTGAAGGCCGCTCAGGCCAACCCAAGCCCACCTGTTGGTCCAGCTCTGGGTCAGCACGGCGTGAACATCATGGAATTCTGCAAGGCCTTCAACGCCCGTACTCAGGGTATTGAGCCAGGTCTGCCGACTCCAGTGATCATCACTGTATACAGCGACCGTAGCTTCACCTTCGAAACCAAGTCGACCCCGGCTTCGGTTCTGTTGAAGAAAGCTGCTGGTCTGACTAGCGGTTCCGCTCGTCCTAACACCGTTAAGGTTGGCACCGTGACCCGTGCTCAGCTGGAAGAAATCGCGAAAACCAAAAACGCGGATCTGACTGCAGCTGATATGGATGCAGCCGTGCGTACCATCGCCGGTTCTGCTCGTAGCATGGGCCTTAACGTGGAGGGTGTGTAATGGCTAAGCTGACCAAGCGCCAAAAGGCTATCGCCGGCAAAATCGAAGCGGGCAAGTCCTACAACTTTGTAGACGCTGCTGCTCTGCTGACCGAGCTGTCGACTGTCAAGTTCAGCGAGTCTGTTGACGTTGCTGTAAACCTGGGCGTTGACCCACGTAAATCCGACCAGGTCGTTCGTAGCGCTACTGTGCTGCCACACGGTACTGGCAAGACTGTACGTGTTGCTGTCTTCACCCAAGGCCCAGCAGCTGAAGCTGCTCTGGCCGCCGGCGCTGATCGCGTTGGCATGGACGACCTGGCTGCCGAAATGAAAGGCGGCGACCTGAACTATGACGTCGTAATTGCTTCCCCGGATGCAATGCGCGTTGTAGGTCAGTTGGGTCAGATCCTCGGTCCACGTGGTCTGATGCCTAACCCTAAAGTCGGCACCGTAACTCCAGACGTAGCTACCGCGGTTAAAAACGCCAAGGCTGGTCAGGTTCGTTATCGCACCGACAAAAACGGCATCATTCACACCTCCGTTGGCAAAGTCGGCTTTGATGCCGTCAAGCTGAAGGAAAACGTTGAAGCCCTGATCGCTGATCTGAAGCGTATCAAGCCAGCTTCCTCGAAAGGTATCTACGTCAAGCGCGTTACCCTGAGCACCACTATGGGCCCAGGTCTGGTCATCGACCAAGGCTCGCTGGACGTATAAGACACAAACTGGCGCAAGTAATTGCGTCAGTTGAAAGATTGGGGTCCCTGCCTGGCGGGGGCTATCCAAGACCGTAGGCGACGAAAGTCTTAAACCACAAGCCTACGCAGATGGTGCTCCCGGTTCCTTACCGAATCAGACACCAAAACGACATCCGGCCCAGGCCAGATGAAACGGTAACAAGCAGGAGTTAAACCCGTGGCAATTAATCTCGAAGACAAGAAGGCCATCGTCGCTGAAGTCAACGAGGCTGCCAAAGCTGCTCTGTCCGCTGTCGTGGCTGATGCCCGTGGTGTGACAGTAAGCGCTATGACCGGACTCCGTAAAGAGGCTCGTGAAGCTGGCGTATACGTACGTGTTGTACGTAACACCCTGCTCAAGCGCGCTGTTGCTGACACTGAATACAGTGTCCTCAACGACGTGTTCACCGGCCCGACCCTGATTGCGTTCTCCACTGATCATCCAGGCGCTGCTGCCCGTTTGTTCAAGGAATTCGCCAAGGGTCAGGACAAGTTCGAGATCAAGGCAGCTGCGTTCGAGGGCAAGTTCCTCGCAGCTAACCAAATCGACGTACTGGCAACACTGCCGACCCGTAACGAAGCTATTTCTCAGCTGATGAGCGTGATTCAAGGCGCTACCAGCAAGTTGGCTCGTACTCTGGCCGCAGTTCGCGAGCAAAAAGAAGCTGCCGCAGCCTAAGGCTGAGCAACTCCTCTCGCGTATTTTTGTTTATTTCGATGGCCGCGTAGGCCGTCCCCCAATTCAGGAATTACAGCAATGTCTATCTCCCAAGACGATATCCTCAACGCCGTAGCTGAAATGTCGGTTCTGCAGGTTGTTGAGCTGATCAAAGCTTTCGAAGAAAAATTCGGCGTTTCCGCTGCCGCTGCTTCCGCCGGTCCAGCTGCTGCTGCTGCCGTTGTTGAAGAGCAAACCGAATTCAACGTCATGCTGCTGGAAGCTGGCGAGAAGAAAGTAAACGTGATCAAGGCAGTACGTGAACTGACCGGTCTGGGCCTGAAAGAAGCCAAGGCAGTAGTTGACGGCGCCCCTGCCCAGGTTCTGGAAGCAGTGTCGAAAGACGCAGCTGACAAAGCTAAAGCAGTGCTGGAAGAAGCAGGCGCTAAAGTCGAGCTGAAGTAAGCATCGACCTTGCGTCTCCAGCCCAAGCGTTAAGCTGAAGGCTGATGGCTGGTGGCTCTTGCCACCGGCCTTTTTCCGTTATTGGCAATCGACTCGGTCGTCGCCTCTAACGCGCTGTAACCACCCGATGCGGTGGCGCAAACCATGGGGTTTGCAAGATTTTCTGGCTGCTCCCGTCGGGAGGGGCCAAACAAGCAGGTGACCAAGCTGGGGAACGCTGATGGCTTACTCATATACTGAGAAAAAACGTATCCGCAAGGACTTTAGCAAGTTGCCGGACGTCATGGATGTCCCGTACCTTCTGGCTATCCAGCTGGATTCGTATCGTGAATTCTTGCAGGCGGGAGCGACCAAAGATCAGTTCCGCGACGTGGGCCTGCATGCGGCCTTCAAATCCGTTTTCCCGATCATCAGCTACTCCGGCAATGCTGCGCTGGAGTACGTCGGTTATCGCCTGGGCGAACCGGCATTTGATGTCAAAGAATGCGTGTTGCGCGGTGTTACGTACGCCGTACCTTTGCGGGTAAAAGTCCGTCTGATCATTTTCGACAAAGAGTCGTCGAACAAAGCGATCAAGGACATCAAAGAGCAAGAAGTCTACATGGGTGAAATCCCCCTGATGACTGAGAACGGTACCTTCGTTATCAACGGTACCGAGCGCGTTATCGTTTCCCAGCTGCACCGTTCCCCGGGCGTGTTCTTCGACCACGACCGCGGCAAGACGCACAGCTCCGGCAAGCTCCTGTACTCCGCGCGGATCATTCCGTACCGTGGTTCGTGGTTGGACTTCGAGTTCGACCCGAAAGACTGCGTGTTCGTGCGTATCGACCGTCGTCGCAAGCTGCCGGCCTCGGTACTGCTGCGCGCGCTCGGCTATACCACTGAGCAAGTGCTGGATGCCTTCTACACCACTAACGTATTCCACCTGAGCGGCGAAACCCTCAGCCTGGAACTGGTGCCTCAGCGCCTGCGTGGTGAGATTGCGGTCCTGGACATCCAGGACGAAAAAGGCAAGGTCATCGTTGAAGCCGGCCGCCGTATTACCGCGCGCCACATCAACCAGATCGAAAAAGCCGGTATCAAGACGCTGGAAGTGCCTCTGGACTACGTCCTGGGTCGCACCACCGCCAAGGTCATCGTGCACCCGGCCACTGGCGAAATCCTGGCTGAATGCAACACCGAGCTGAACACCGAGATCCTGGCAAAAATCGCCAAGTCCCAGGTCGTTCGCATCGAGACCCTGTACACCAACGACATCGACTGCGGTCCGTTCGTCTCCGACACCCTGAAGATCGACTCCACCAGCAACCAATTGGAAGCGCTGGTCGAGATCTATCGCATGATGCGTCCTGGCGAGCCACCAACCAAAGACGCTGCCGAGACCCTGTTCAACAACCTGTTCTTCAGCCCTGAGCGCTATGACCTGTCTGCGGTCGGCCGGATGAAATTCAACCGTCGTATCGGTCGTACCGAGATCGAAGGTTCGGGCGTGTTGTGCAAGGAAGATATCGTCGCGGTACTGAAGACCCTGGTCGACATCCGTAACGGTAAAGGCATCGTCGATGACATCGACCACCTGGGTAACCGTCGTGTTCGCTGTGTAGGCGAAATGGCCGAGAACCAGTTCCGTGTTGGCCTGGTACGTGTTGAGCGTGCGGTCAAAGAGCGTCTGTCGATGGCCGAAAGCGAAGGCCTGATGCCGCAAGACCTGATCAACGCCAAGCCAGTGGCTGCGGCGGTGAAAGAGTTCTTCGGTTCCAGCCAGCTCTCGCAGTTCATGGACCAGAACAACCCGCTCTCCGAGATCACCCACAAGCGCCGTGTTTCCGCACTGGGCCCGGGCGGTCTGACTCGTGAGCGTGCAGGCTTTGAAGTTCGTGACGTACACCCGACTCACTACGGTCGTGTATGCCCGATTGAAACGCCGGAAGGTCCGAACATCGGCCTGATCAACTCCCTGGCCGCCTATGCGCGCACCAACCAGTACGGCTTCCTCGAGAGCCCGTACCGTGTGGTGAAAGACGCACTGGTCACCGACGAGATCGTGTTCCTGTCCGCCATCGAAGAAGCCGATCACGTGATCGCTCAGGCCTCGGCCACGATGAACGACAAGAAAATGCTGATCGACGAGCTGGTAGCTGTTCGTCACTTGAACGAGTTCACCGTCAAGGCGCCGGAAGACGTCACCTTGATGGACGTATCGCCGAAGCAGGTAGTTTCGGTTGCAGCGTCGCTGATCCCGTTCCTGGAACACGATGACGCCAACCGTGCGTTGATGGGTTCCAACATGCAGCGTCAAGCTGTACCGACCCTGCGTGCTGACAAGCCGCTGGTAGGTACCGGCATGGAGCGTAACGTAGCTCGTGACTCCGGCGTTTGCGTCGTGGCTCGTCGTGGCGGCGTGATCGACTCCGTTGATGCCAGCCGTATCGTGGTTCGTGTTGCCGATGACGAAGTTGAAACTGGCGAAGCCGGTGTCGACATCTACAACCTGACCAAATACACCCGCTCCAACCAGAACACCTGCATCAACCAGCGTCCGCTGGTGAGCAAGGGTGATCGGGTTCAGCGCAGCGACATCATGGCAGACGGTCCGTCCACCGATATGGGTGAGCTGGCACTGGGCCAGAACATGCGCATCGCGTTCATGGCCTGGAACGGTTACAACTTCGAAGACTCCATCTGCCTGTCCGAGCGTGTGGTTCAGGAAGATCGCTTCACCACGATCCACATTCAGGAACTGACCTGTGTGGCGCGTGACACCAAGCTTGGGCCAGAGGAAATCACTGCAGACATCCCGAACGTGGGTGAAGCTGCACTGAACAAGCTGGACGAAGCCGGTATCGTTTACGTAGGTGCTGAAGTTGGCGCAGGCGACATTCTGGTGGGTAAGGTCACTCCGAAAGGCGAGACCCAACTGACTCCGGAAGAGAAGCTGTTGCGTGCCATCTTCGGTGAAAAAGCCAGCGACGTTAAAGACACCTCCCTGCGCGTACCTACCGGTACCAAGGGCACTGTCATCGACGTACAGGTCTTCACCCGTGACGGCGTTGAGCGTGATGCTCGTGCACTGTCCATCGAGAAGACTCAACTCGACGAGATCCGCAAGGACCTGAACGAAGAGTTCCGTATCGTTGAGGGCGCGACCTTCGAACGTCTGCGTTCCGCCCTGGTAGGTCACAAGGCTGAAGGCGGCGCAGGTCTGAAGAAAGGTCAGGACATCACCGACGAAGTACTCGACGGTCTTGAGCACGGCCAGTGGTTCAAACTGCGCATGGCTGAAGACGCTCTGAACGAGCAGCTCGAGAAGGCCCAGGCCTACATCGTTGATCGTCGCCGTCTGCTGGACGACAAGTTCGAAGACAAGAAGCGCAAACTGCAGCAGGGCGATGACCTGGCTCCAGGCGTGCTGAAAATCGTCAAGGTTTACCTGGCAATCCGTCGCCGCATCCAGCCGGGCGACAAGATGGCCGGTCGTCACGGTAACAAAGGTGTGGTCTCCGTGATCATGCCGGTTGAAGACATGCCGCACGATGCCAATGGCACCCCGGTCGACGTCGTCCTCAACCCGTTGGGCGTACCTTCGCGTATGAACGTTGGTCAGATCCTTGAAACCCACCTGGGCCTCGCGGCCAAAGGTCTGGGCGAGAAGATCAACCGTATGATCGAAGAGCAGCGCAAGGTTGCTGACCTGCGCAAGTTCCTGCACGAGATCTACAACGAGATCGGCGGTCGCAACGAAGAGCTGGACACCTTCTCCGACCAGGAAATCCTGGATCTGGCGAAGAACCTGCGCGGCGGCGTTCCAATGGCTACCCCGGTGTTCGACGGTGCCAAGGAAAGCGAAATCAAGGCCATGCTGAAACTGGCAGACCTGCCAGAAAGCGGCCAGATGCAGCTGTTCGACGGCCGTACCGGCAACAAGTTTGAGCGCCCGGTTACTGTTGGCTACATGTACATGCTGAAGCTGAACCACTTGGTAGACGACAAGATGCACGCTCGTTCTACCGGTTCGTACAGCCTGGTTACCCAGCAGCCGCTGGGTGGTAAGGCTCAGTTCGGTGGTCAGCGTTTCGGGGAGATGGAGGTCTGGGCACTGGAAGCATACGGTGCTGCTTACACTCTGCAAGAAATGCTCACAGTGAAGTCGGACGATGTGAACGGTCGGACCAAGATGTACAAAAACATCGTGGACGGCGATCACCGTATGGAGCCGGGCATGCCCGAGTCCTTCAACGTGTTGATCAAAGAAATTCGTTCCCTCGGCATCGATATCGATCTGGAAACCGAATAACACGTGACGCGAATCGAGAGCGGGGCTGTTTAGCCCGCTCTCTGCTCCGCCAGGAGGAAAGGCCTTGAAAGACCTACTGAATTTGCTGAAAAACCAGGGTCAAGTCGAAGAGTTCGACGCCATCCGTATTGGATTGGCATCGCCTGAGATGATCCGTTCGTGGTCGTTCGGTGAAGTTAAAAAGCCGGAAACCATCAACTACCGTACGTTCAAACCAGAACGTGACGGCCTGTTCTGCGCCAAGATCTTTGGCCCGGTAAAGGATTACGAGTGCCTGTGCGGTAAGTACAAGCGCTTGAAGCACCGTGGTGTGATCTGCGAGAAGTGCGGCGTTGAAGTTGCACTGGCCAAGGTTCGTCGTGAGCGCATGGCGCACATCGAACTGGCTTCGCCGGTTGCCCACATCTGGTTCCTGAAATCGCTGCCGTCCCGTATCGGCTTGCTGATGGACATGACCCTGCGTGATATCGAACGCGTTCTCTACTTCGAGAGCTATGTCGTTATCGATCCAGGCATGACCACCCTTGAAAAAGGTCAGCTGCTCAACGACGAGCAGTACTTCGAAGCGCTGGAAGAGTTCGGCGACGATTTCGATGCCCGCATGGGTGCCGAAGCTGTCCGTGAACTGCTGCACGCTATCGACCTGGAACACGAGATTGGCCGTCTGCGTGAAGAAATTCCGCAAACCAACTCCGAAACCAAGATCAAGAAGCTGTCCAAGCGTCTGAAGTTGATGGAAGCCTTCCAGGGTTCCGGCAACCTGCCAGAGTGGATGGTGCTGACCGTTCTGCCGGTTCTGCCGCCAGACCTGCGTCCGCTGGTACCGTTGGATGGTGGTCGCTTCGCGACTTCCGACCTCAACGACCTGTACCGTCGCGTGATCAACCGTAACAACCGCTTGAAGCGCCTGCTTGATCTGTCCGCTCCGGACATCATCGTGCGCAACGAAAAGCGTATGTTGCAAGAAGCTGTCGATGCCTTGCTCGACAACGGTCGTCGTGGCCGCGCTATCACCGGTTCGAACAAGCGTCCTCTGAAATCCCTGGCTGACATGATCAAGGGTAAGCAAGGCCGTTTCCGTCAGAACTTGCTCGGTAAGCGTGTTGACTACTCCGGTCGTTCGGTAATTACCGTAGGCCCGACCCTGCGTCTGCACCAGTGCGGTCTGCCTAAGAAGATGGCTCTGGAGCTGTTCAAGCCGTTCATTTTCGGCAAGCTGGAAATGCGTGGTCTCGCGACTACCATCAAAGCCGCCAAGAAAATGGTCGAGCGCGAACTGCCAGAGGTTTGGGACGTTCTCGCTGAAGTGATCCGTGAACACCCGGTTCTCCTCAACCGTGCACCGACCCTTCACCGTCTGGGTATCCAGGCGTTTGAACCGGTACTGATCGAAGGTAAGGCTATCCAGCTGCACCCTCTGGTCTGTGCTGCGTACAACGCCGACTTCGACGGCGACCAAATGGCCGTGCACGTACCGCTGACACTGGAAGCCCAGTTGGAAGCGCGTGCGTTGATGATGTCGACCAACAACATTCTGTCGCCAGCCAACGGTGAGCCAATCATCGTTCCGTCGCAGGACGTTGTATTGGGTCTGTACTACATGACTCGTGAAGCGATCAACGCCAAGGGCGAAGGTCGTGTGTTCGCGGATCTGCAGGAAGTTGACCGTGTGTTCCGTGCCGGCGAAGCCGCACTGCACGCCAAGGTTAAAGTCCGCATCCACGAAACCATCAACGATCGTGACGGTGGCAGCGTCAAGAACACCCGTATCGTCGACACCACTGTCGGCCGTGCGCTGTTGTTCCAGGTTGTTCCACCTGGCCTGTCGTACGACGTGGTCAACCAGCCAATGAAGAAAAAGGCGATCTCCAAGCTGATCAACCAGTGCTACCGCGTGGTTGGTTTGAAAGAGACCGTTATCTTCGCTGACCAGTTGATGTACACCGGTTTTGCTTATTCGACCATTTCCGGCGTTTCCATCGGTGTTAACGACTTCGTTATCCCGGACGAGAAAGCCGCCATCATCGGTGCTGCTACCGATGAAGTGAAAGAGATCGAAAGCCAGTACGCCTCCGGCCTGGTAACCCAGGGCGAGAAGTACAACAAAGTGATCGACCTTTGGTCCAAGGCCAACGACGAAGTGTCGAAGGCAATGATGTCGAACCTCTCGAAAGAGCGCGTTATCGACCGTCATGGCGTGGAAGTCGATCAAGAGTCGTTCAACTCGATGTACATGATGGCCGACTCGGGCGCACGGGGTTCTGCTGCGCAGATCCGTCAGCTCGCCGGTATGCGTGGCCTGATGGCCAAGCCGGACGGTTCCATCATCGAAACGCCGATTACTGCGAACTTCCGTGAAGGCTTGAGCGTACTTCAGTACTTCATCTCGACTCACGGTGCTCGTAAAGGTCTGGCGGATACCGCGTTGAAAACCGCTAACTCCGGTTACCTGACTCGTCGTCTGGTAGACGTTGCGCAAGACTTGGTTGTGACTGAAGTCGACTGCGGCACCGAGCACGGTCTGCTGATGACTCCGCACATCGAAGGCGGCGACGTTGTAGAGCCGTTGGGTGAGCGCGTACTGGGTCGAGTAATCGCCCGTGACGTATTCAAGCCAGGTACCGAGGAAATCATCGTTCCTGCCGGCACACTGGTAGACGAGAAGTGGGTAGAGTTCATCGAACTCAACAGCATCGACGAAGTGATTGTTCGCTCGCCGATCAGCTGCGAAACCCGCTACGGCATTTGCGCCAAGTGCTACGGCCGTGACTTGGCTCGTGGTCACCAGGTGAACATCGGTGAAGCGGTCGGCGTTATCGCTGCCCAGTCCATCGGTGAGCCGGGTACCCAGCTGACCATGCGTACGTTCCACATTGGTGGTGCGGCAAGCCGGACCTCCGCAGCCGACAGCGTTCAGGTGAAGAATGGCGGTACCGTCCGTCTGCACAACCTGAAGCACGTTGAGCGAGTGGATGGCCACCTGGTTGCTGTGTCCCGTTCCGGTGAGCTGGCAATCGCTGATGACTACGGTCGTGAGCGTGAGCGTTACAAGCTGCCGTACGGTGCTGTGATTTCGGTTAAAGAAGGTGACAAGGTCGACGCTGGCGCAATCGTGGCCAAGTGGGATCCGCACACTCACCCAATCGTTACCGAAATGAAAGGTACCGTGACCTACGTGGGCATGGAAGAAGGCATCACGATCAAGCGTCAGACTGACGAATTGACCGGTATGACCAACATTGAAGTACTCGACGCCAAAGACCGTCCAGCTGCAGGCAAAGATATCCGTCCTGCTGTGAAGATGGTTGATGACAACGGCAAGGATCTGTTGCTGCCAGGCACTGACGTTATCGCTCAGTACTTCCTGCCAGCCAACGCCCTGGTCGGTGTTGCGGATGGTGCGAAGATCGCGATCGGTGATGTTATCGCTCGTATCCCGCAAGAAACTTCGAAGACCCGTGACATCACCGGTGGTCTGCCGCGTGTTGCCGACTTGTTCGAAGCTCGTCGTCCGAAGGAAGCGTCGATTCTGGCTGAAGTCAGCGGCACCATCGCGTTCGGTAAAGAGACCAAAGGCAAGCGCCGTCTGGTTATCACCCCGAACGACGGTAGCGATCCGTATGAAGAGCTGATTCCGAAGTGGCGTCACCTGAACGTCTTCGAAGGCGAACAGGTAAACCGCGGCGAAGTTATCTCCGACGGCCCGAGCGATCCACACGACATCCTGCGTCTGCTGGGTGTGAGTGCGCTGGCCAAGTACATCGTTAACGAGATCCAGGACGTTTACCGTCTGCAAGGCGTGAAGATCAACGATAAGCACATCGAGACCATCCTGCGTCAGATGCTGCGTAAAGTTGAAATCGCTGAATCCGGCGATTCGAGTTTCATCAAGGGCGACCAGATGGAACTGACTCACGTACTGGTAGAGAACGAGCGTCTGGCTGGCGACGAGAAATTCGTTTCCAAATTCACTCGTGTGTTGCTGGGTATCACCAAGGCGTCGTTGTCCACTGAGTCGTTCATCTCGGCGGCCTCCTTCCAGGAGACTACCCGCGTACTGACCGAAGCAGCGGTAACCGGCAAGCGCGATTACCTGCGCGGCCTGAAAGAAAACGTGGTTGTGGGTCGTCTGATCCCGGCCGGTACCGGTTTGGCCTACCACAGCGAGCGTAAGCGTCGCCGTGAGCTCGACAAGCCGTTGCGCGTAAGCGCCAGTGAAGTGGAAGCTGCACTGACCGAAGCACTGAACTCAAGCGGTAACTGAGTTCTGCAGTAAATAAGACCGGGCCCTGGCAGCCCCGTTCGTCGGACCGAGACAGATTTGTCCCGGTTCGATGGAGGGGGAGGTCGGGGCCTTGCCTTGACTGGGGACAAGATCCTCTTTAGACTCTTGTACCCCTAAATTTGGCGGGAATTCGTTCCTGCCATTTTGCTTTTCTTGCAAGACAATAGCGTCGCAAGACAACAGTGGAGCTAGTAGATGGCAACTATCAACCAGCTGGTACGTCAGCCGCGTAAGCGTATCGTCGAGAAATCCGACGTGCCTGCGCTGCAGAACTGCCCGCAACGTCGTGGCGTATGCACTCGCGTGTATACCACTACGCCGAAAAAACCTAACTCGGCACTGCGTAAAGTATGCCGTGTGCGCCTGACCAACGGTTTCGAGGTTTCCTCGTACATCGGTGGTGAAGGTCACAACCTGCAAGAGCACAGCGTGGTACTGATCCGCGGCGGTCGTGTAAAAGACTTGCCAGGTGTTCGTTACCACACCGTACGCGGCTCCTTGGATACTTCCGGCGTTAAAGGTCGTAACCAGGGTCGTTCGAAGTACGGTACCAAGAAGCCTAAGTAGTAGCGGCTTTTTGTAAAACTGAATCATCTTATTTTCTGAGTCGATAAGAGTAAGGTCGGAGGCGTCCCGAAAGGGCACTAATTCCGAGCGAACCTGAAGACCGTTTGAGGGCTTATCCATGCCAAGAAGACGCGTAGCAGCCAAGCGCGAAGTGCTTGACGATCCAAAATACGGAAGCCAAATTCTGGCCAAGTTCATGAACCACGTGATGGAAAGCGGCAAGAAAGCCGTTGCCGAGCGTATCGTTTATGGCGCGCTGGAAAAGGTTAAAGAACGCAAGAACAGCGACCCCCTGGAAATCTTCGAGAAAGCTCTCGACGCCATCGCTCCGCTGGTCGAAGTGAAGTCGCGCCGTGTAGGCGGTGCTACTTACCAGGTTCCGGTTGAAGTTCGCCCGTCCCGTCGTAACGCTTTGGCAATGCGCTGGTTGGTAGACTTCGCCCGTAAGCGCGGCGAGAAGTCTATGGCCCTGCGTTTGGCTGGCGAACTGTTGGACGCTGCTGAAGGTAAAGGTGCTGCTGTTAAGAAGCGTGAAGACGTGCACCGTATGGCTGAAGCTAACAAAGCTTTCTCGCACTACCGCTTCTAATTCTAGCTTCACTAATTTTGCGAGGGCTTTATGGCTCGTACTACTCCGATTAGTCGCTACCGTAACATCGGTATCGTCGCTCACGTGGATGCTGGTAAAACCACCACCACCGAGCGCGTCCTTTTTTACACCGGCAAAAGTCACAAGATGGGCGAGGTGCATGACGGCGCCGCGACCACAGACTGGATGGTTCAGGAGCAGGAGCGTGGTATTACCATTACTTCTGCTGCTATTACCGCCTTCTGGAAAGGTTCTGAGAAGCAGTACAAGGATGAGCACCGCTTCAACGTAATCGATACCCCGGGCCACGTAGACTTCACCATTGAAGTTGAACGTTCCCTGCGCGTACTCGACGGCGCTGTCGTTGTGTTCTGCGGCACCTCGGGTGTTGAGCCTCAGTCGGAAACCGTATGGCGTCAAGCCAACAAATACGGCGTTCCACGTCTTGTTTACGTAAACAAGATGGACCGTGCTGGTGCGAACTTCCTGCGCGTGATCGGTCAGATCAAGCAGCGCCTGGGTCACACTCCAGTGCCAATCCAGTTGGCTATCGGTTCCGAAGACAACTTCCAGGGGCAGATCGATCTGCTGACCATGGAAGCTGTTTACTGGAACGATGCTGACAAAGGTATGGTTCCTGTTCGCAAGCCTATCCCTGCTGAACTGCAGGAATTGGCTGACGAGTGGCGCAACAACATGGTTGAAGCTGCGGCCGAAGCCAACGAAGAGCTGATGAACAAGTACCTCGAAGGTGAAGAGCTCACCAACGCGGAAATCAAGGCCGCTCTGCGTCAGCGTACTATCGCTGGTGAGATCGTCTTGGCTGTTTGCGGTTCCTCGTTCAAGAACAAGGGTGTTCCCCTGGTTCTCGATGCTGTGATCGACTACCTGCCGGCACCAGTGGATATTCCTGCCATCAAGGGTACTGACCCGGATGACGAGACTATCGAGCTGGAGCGTCATGCAGACGACGCAGAACCGTTCTCCGCTCTGGCATTTAAAATTGCCACTGACCCATTCGTGGGTACCTTGACCTTCGTCCGCGTTTACTCGGGCGTGTTGAACTCCGGTGACGGCGTGATCAACTCGGTTAAAGGCAAGAAAGAGCGCGTGGGTCGTATGGTGCAAATGCACGCAAACGCCCGCGAAGAGATCAAGGAAGTGCGCGCTGGTGACATCGCGGCCTTGATCGGCATGAAGGACGTCACCACTGGTGAAACTTTGTGCAACGCTGACAAGCCAATCATCCTGGTTCGCATGGACTTCCCGGAGCCGGTTATTTCGGTTGCCGTTGAGCCTAAGACCAAGGATGACCAGGAAAAAATGGGTATCGCTCTGGGCAAACTTGCTCAGGAAGATCCATCTTTCCGCGTCAAGACTGATGAAGAGACTGGTCAAACGATCATCTCCGGCATGGGCGAGCTTCACCTGGACATCCTGGTTGACCGGATGCGCCGTGAGTTCAACGTCGAAGCCAACATCGGTAAGCCTCAGGTTTCCTATCGTGAGCGCATCACGAAGAACTGTGAAATCGAAGGCAAATTCGTTCGTCAATCCGGCGGTCGTGGCCAGTTCGGCCATTGCTGGATCCGTTTTGCTCCTGCTGATGAAGGTCAGGAAGGTCTGCAATTCGTGAACGAAGTAGTGGGCGGTGTTGTTCCTAAGGAATACATCCCGGCTATCCAGAAGGGTATCGAAGAGCAGATGAAGAACGGTGTTGTTGCCGGCTATCCGCTCATCGGCCTGAAGGCGACCGTTTTTGACGGTTCTTACCACGACGTCGACTCCAACGAGATGGCGTTTAAGGTGGCTGCTTCCATGGCTACCAAGCAACTGGCCCAGAAGGGCGGTGGTGAGTTGCTTGAGCCAATCATGGCAGTAGAAGTCGTTACGCCTGAAGACTACATGGGTGACGTGATGGGCGACCTTAACCGTCGTCGCGGCATGATCTTGGGTATGGAAGATACGGTTTCCGGCAAAGTGATTCGTGCCGAGGTTCCGTTGGGCGAGATGTTCGGTTATGCGACCGACGTTCGTTCCATGTCTCAGGGTCGCGCAAGCTACTCTATGGAATTCAAAAAATACAACACAGCTCCGGCGCACATCGCTGAAACTGTATCCAAAAAACAAGGCTGATTCAGTCCTTTAGGCAAGGAGTTAATTGTCGTGGCTAAAGAAAAATTTGATCGTTCCCTACCGCACGTCAACGTTGGCACCATCGGTCACGTTGACCACGGTAAAACTACGCTGACTGCTGCTCTGACTCGTGTTTGCTCCGAAATTTTCGGTTCGGCTATCGTTGACTTCGACAAGATCGACAGCGCGCCAGAAGAAAAAGCTCGTGGTATCACCATCAACACCGCTCACGTTGAATACAACTCGCTGATCCGTCACTACGCTCACGTTGACTGCCCAGGTCACGCTGACTATGTGAAGAACATGATCACCGGTGCTGCCCAGATGGACGGCGCGATCCTGGTTTGTTCGGCCGCTGATGGTCCGATGCCACAAACCCGTGAGCACATCCTGCTGTCCCGTCAGGTTGGCGTTCCGTACATCGTGGTTTACCTGAACAAGGCTGACCTGGTAGACGACGCTGAGCTGCTGGAACTGGTTGAGATGGAAGTGCGCGATCTGCTGAGCACTTACGACTTCCCAGGCGACGACACTCCGATCATCATCGGTTCTGCTCGTATGGCTCTGGAAGGCAAAGACGACAACGAAATGGGCACCACTTCCGTACGGAAACTGGTTGAGACTCTGGATAGCTACATTCCAGACCCGGTTCGTGTTATCGACAAGCCGTTCCTGATGCCAATCGAAGACGTATTCTCGATCTCCGGTCGCGGTACTGTTGTGACTGGTCGTATCGAGCGCGGTATCGTTAAGGTTCAAGATCCACTGGAAATCGTTGGTCTGCGTGACACTACCGTCACCACCTGCACCGGTGTTGAAATGTTCCGTAAACTGCTCGACGAAGGTCGTGCAGGCGAGAACTGCGGCGTTCTGCTGCGTGGTACCAAGCGTGACGACGTTGAGCGTGGCCAGGTTCTGGTCAAGCCGGGTTCGGTTAAGCCGCACACTACCTTTGAAGCTGAAGTGTACGTGTTGAGCAAAGAAGAAGGCGGTCGTCACACTCCGTTCTTCAAAGGCTACCGTCCACAGTTCTACTTCCGGACCACTGACGTGACCGGTAACTGCGAACTGCCGGAAGGCGTTGAAATGGTAATGCCAGGCGACAACATCAAAATGGTTGTCACCCTGATCAAAACCATCGCAATGGAAGATGGTCTGCGTTTCGCTATCCGTGAAGGCGGTCGTACCGTCGGCGCTGGCGTCGTAGCCAAAATCATCGCTTAATAAGTGATGACTTGAAAAAGCCCCCGCTTAGCGGGGGCTTTTTTATTGAGTTGACACCCATATGGGGCGTCTATAGAATTGCGCCTCCTTTTAACGGGCGTGTTGCGCTCGCTGGGAATAGCAGCCGGAGTCTGAAATCCAATGGCAAATCAGCAAATTCGTATCAGGTTGAAGGCTTTTGACCACAAACTGATCGACCAATCCACCCAGGAAATCGTGGAAACCGCGAAACGTACTGGTGCTCAAGTGCGTGGTCCAATTCCACTGCCTACCCGTAAAGAGCGGTTCACCGTTCTGGTCTCCCCGCACGTCAACAAAGACGCGCGTGACCAGTACGAGATCCGTACTCATAAGCGCGTGCTGGACATCGTCCTGCCAACGGATAAAACCGTTGATGCACTTATGAAGCTTGATCTGGCGGCCGGTGTGGAAGTACAGATCAGCCTCGGCTAAGACTTGGGTCTTAGTCGTGTAACGCTCTGAAATGGGCGGCCATAGCGGGTGAAAGCCCCGTACACTCATGAGGTTTACAACATGACTATTGGTGTAGTCGGTCGTAAATGCGGTATGACCCGTATTTTCACCGAAGAAGGTGTCTCCATTCCGGTCACGGTCATTGAGATCGAACCGAATCGCGTCACCCAGTTTAAAACTGAAGAAACCGATGGCTATCGTGCAGTGCAAGTCACTGTCGGCGAGCGTCGTGCTTCGCGTGTGACTGCTGCTCAAGCAGGTCACTTCGCTAAAGCAAACGTTGCAGCTGGTCGTACTGTCATGGAGTTCCGTCTTGAAGACGGCGACTACCAGGCTGGCGATCTGATCAACGCTGAAATCTTCGCCGCTGGTCAACTGGTTGATGTAACCGGTCAGTCCAAGGGTAAAGGCTTCCAGGGTACGATCAAGCGTTGGAATTTCCGTGGCCAAGACAACACTCACGGTAACTCCGTTTCCCACCGCGTCCCGGGCTCTATTGGCCAGTGCCAGACTCCTGGTCGTGTATTCAAGGGCAAAAAAATGTCCGGTCATATGGGCGCTGAGCGCGTGACCGTGCAGTCCCTCGAAGTAGTGCGCGTCGACGCTGAACGCAATCTGTTGTTGGTCAAGGGTGCTGTTCCTGGCGCTACTGGCGGCAACCTGGTTGTACGTCCAGCGGCCAAGGCTCGCGGTTAAGGGGAAGCTGACATGCAATTAAATGTAAATGACGCTCAAGCGATCGAAGTTTCCGAACTGACATTTGGCGGCGAATTCAACGAGACGCTGGTTCACCAAGCAGTCGTGGCCTACATGGCCGGCGGCCGTCAAGGTAGCAAGCAGCAAAAGACCCGTTCCGACGTACGTGGTGGCGGTAAGCGCCCTTGGCGTCAGAAAGGCACTGGCCGTGCTCGTGCCGGTACTATCCGTAGCCCAATCTGGCGTGGCGGCGGTACCACTTTCGCAGCTCGTCCACAGGATCACACTCAGAAGCTCAACAAGAAGATGTACCGCGCAGCACTGCGCTCCATCCTTGCTGAACTCGTGCGTACTGATCGTCTGGTCGTGGTTCAGGACTTCGCTGTTGAAAGTCCAAAAACCAAAGATCTGCTGGGCAAACTGAACAACATGAGCCTGACCGATGTTTTGATCGTGTCTGAAGCTGTTGATCAGAACCTGTACCTGGCTGCTCGCAACCTGCCACACGTTGATGTACGTGACGTGCAAGGTTCCGATCCAGTTAGTCTGATCGCATACGACAAGGTGTTGATCACCGTGTCGGCCGTGAAGAAATTCGAGGAGCTGCTGGGATGAACCAGGAACGCGTATTTAAAGTTCTGCTTGGCCCGCACGTTTCCGAAAAGGCTACGGTTCTGGCTGACAAGAAAGGCCAGTTCGTTTTCAAGGTTGCAACTGACGCAACCAAGCTGGAAATCAAGAAGGCCGTCGAAAGCCTGTTCAGCGTGAAAGTAGAGCGTGTTACTACCCTGAATGTTCTGGGTAAGAGCAAGCGCACTGCTCGCGGTCTGGGCAAGCGTAATGACTGGAAGAAGGCAGTTATCTCCCTTCAGCCAGGCCAAGATCTCGATTTCAGCAGCAGTGCTGAGTAAGGAAGGGGTGCATCATGGCAATCGTTAAATGCAAACCGACTTCCCCTGGCCGCCGTTTTGTGGTCAAGGTGGTCAACCAGGAGCTGCATAAAGGCGCTCCTCACGCACCGCTGCTCGAGAAGAAATCGAAGACTGGTGGTCGTAACAACAATGGTCGCATTACCACTCGTCACATCGGTGGTGGCCATAAGCAGCATTATCGTCTGGTCGATTTCCGTCGCAACGACAAAGATGGCATCACTGCCACTGTCGAGCGTATCGAATACGATCCAAACCGTACTGCTCACATCGCTCTGCTGCTGTACGCAGATGGCGAGCGTCGCTACATCATCGCCCCTAAAGGCGTGAGTGCTGGTGACCAGCTGATCGCAGGTGCCTTGGCGCCGATCAAGCCGGGCAACGCTCTGCAACTGCGCAACATTCCAGTTGGTAGCACCGTACACGGCATCGAATTGAAGCCGGGTAAAGGCGCGCAAATCGCTCGTTCCGCTGGTGCTTCGGCTCAGCTGATCGCTCGTGAAGGTGTCTACGTGACCCTGCGTCTGCGCTCTGGTGAAATGCGTAAAGTACTGGCTGAGTGCCGTGCGACCCTGGGCGAAGTCTCGAACTCCGAGCACAGCCTGCGTTCGCTGGGTAAAGCTGGTGCCAAACGCTGGCGTGGCGTTCGCCCAACCGTTCGTGGTGTTGCCATGAACCCGGTTGACCACCCACACGGTGGTGGTGAAGGTCGTACCTCTGGTGGTCGTCATCCGGTATCGCCATGGGGCTTCCCGACTAAGGGCGCGAAGACTCGTGGTAATAAGCGTACCGACAAAATGATCGTCCGTCGTCGCAAGTAAATAGAGGGATACGACAGTGCCACGTTCTCTGAAAAAAGGTCCTTTTATTGATCTTCACCTACTGAAGAAGATCGAAGTGGCGGCGGAAAAGAACGATCGCAAGCCGGTGAAAACCTGGTCGCGTCGTTCGATGATCCTGCCACAAATGGTCGGTTTGACCATTGCAGTGCATAACGGTCGCCTACATGTTCCAGTTCTTGTGAACGAAGACATGGTCGGCCACAAACTAGGCGAGTTTGCCGGTACCCGCACATATCGTGGGCACGTGGCAGACAAGAAAGCCAAGCGTTAAGGGGTAAGGAACGATGGAAGTAGCCGCTAAGTTGTCGGGCGCTCGAATCTCCGCCCAGAAAGCCCGCTTGGTCGCCGACCAGATCCGCGGGAAGAAGGTGGGCGAAGCGCTCAACCTGTTGGCTTTCAGCAGTAAGAAAGCCGCCGAGATCATCAAGAAAGTGCTGGAGTCGGCCGTAGCCAACGCCGAGCACAACGAAGGCGCAGACGTTGATGACCTTAAGGTCAGCACCGTTTTCGTCAACGAAGGGCGTTCGCTGAAGCGCATCATGCCTCGTGCCAAAGGCCGAGCTGATCGCATCGTCAAGCGGTCTTGCCATATCACTGTCAAGGTTGCTGACAAGTAACGGAGTCGAAGAGATGGGTCAGAAAGTACATCCCATTGGCATTCGCCTGGGAATCGTCAAGGAGCACACCTCCGTCTGGTACGCAGACGGTCGGACTTATGCGGACTACTTGTTCGCTGATCTGAAGGTGCGTGAGTATCTCCAAGACAAACTAAAAAGCGCGTCCGTGAGCCGTATCGATATCCATCGTCCTGCTCAAACTGCACGTATCACCATCCACACCGCTCGTCCAGGTATCGTTATCGGGAAGAAAGGTGAAGATGTTGAGAAACTGCGTCAGGACCTGACCAAGCAAATGGGTGTGCCTGTGCACATCAATATCGAAGAGATCCGTAAGCCGGAGCTCGACGGTATGCTGGTTGCGCAGAGCGTAGCTCAGCAGCTGGAGCGTCGCGTAATGTTCCGTCGCGCTATGAAGCGCGCAGTACAGAACGCCATGCGCATTGGTGCCAAAGGCATCAAAATCCAAGTGAGCGGTCGTCTCGGCGGTGCTGAAATCGCACGTACTGAATGGTATCGCGAAGGTCGTGTGCCGTTGCACACCCTGCGTGCCGACATCGACTATGCCAACTACGAAGCTCACACCACTTACGGTGTGATCGGTGTAAAGGTTTGGATCTTCAAAGGCGAAGTAATTGGTGGTCGCCAAGAAGAACTGAAACCACAAGCACCAGCGCCTCGTAAAAAAGCTGCTAAGTAAGGGGTACGCCAAATGTTGCAACCAAAGCGTACGAAGTTCCGCAAGCAGATGACAGGCCACAACCGTGGTCTGGCTCAGCGCGGTAGCAAAGTCAGCTTCGGCGAATATGCGCTGAAGTCTGTAGCTCGTGGTCGTCTCACCGCTCGTCAGATCGAGTCAGCGCGTCGTGCTCTGACCCGTCACGTTAAACGTGGCGGCAAGATCTGGATCCGTGTATTCCCGGACAAGCCTATTTCCAAAAAGCCCCTCGAAGTTCGTATGGGTAAAGGTAAGGGTAGTGTGGAGTACTGGGTTGCCCAGATTCAGCCAGGTAAAGTCCTGTATGAAATCGAGGGTGTAACTGAAGAGCTGGCGCGTGAGGCTTTTGCCCTGGCTGCTGCAAAGCTGCCGCTCGCCACCGCCTTTGTTAAACGGACGGTGATGTGATGAAAGCGAATGAACTTCGTGAAAAAGACGCGCCGCAGCTTAACGAGCAACTGCTCGGCCTGCTGCGCGACCAGTTCAATCTGCGCATGCAGAAAGCAACTGGCCAGTTGGGGCAGTCTCACCTGCTCCGGCAAGTTAAGCGTGACATCGCTCGCGTGAAGACTGTGCTCAAACAGCAGGCAGGTAAGTAATCATGGCTGAAGCCGAAAAAACCGTCCGTACGCTGACTGGCCGTGTTGTCAGCGACAAAATGGACAAGACCATCACCGTTCTGATCGAGCGTCGCGTAAAGCACCCGATCTACGGTAAATACGTTAAGCGTTCGACTAAGCTGCACGCGCACGACGAAACCAATCAGTGCCACATCGGCGACAAGGTCACTATTCGTGAAACTCGTCCGCTGGCCAAGACCAAGTCTTGGGCGCTGGTTGATGTTCTCGAACGCGCTGTGGAAGTCTAAGGACTAGGGGTCGGAGAAATTATATGATTCAGACTCAATCCATGCTCGATGTGGCCGATAACAGCGGCGCACGCCGCGTTATGTGCATCAAGGTGCTGGGTGGCTCCCATCGTCGTTACGCTGGTATCGGTGACATCATCAAAGTTACCGTGAAGGAAGCAATTCCTCGCGGTAAAGTGAAAAAAGGCCAAGTGATGACTGCTGTTGTAGTCCGCACTCGTCACGGCGTACGTCGTGCTGATGGCTCCATTATCCGCTTTGATGGCAACGCTGCTGTTCTTCTGAACAACAAGCAAGAGCCGATCGGCACCCGTATCTTTGGGCCAGTGACCCGTGAACTTCGTACTGAGAAGTTCATGAAGATCGTCTCGCTCGCCCCAGAAGTGCTGTAAGGAGATCCGACATGCAAAAGATTCGTCGTGACGACGAGATCATCGTGATCGCCGGCAAAGACAAAGGTAAGCGCGGTAAGGTGCTTAAGGTTCTCGCTAATAACCGTCTGGTTATCGGTGGTTTGAACCTGGTTAAGCGTCATACCAAGCCTAACCCGATGTCGGGCGTGCAAGGCGGTATCGTCGAAAAAGAAGCTCCACTGGACGCTTCTAACGTCGCCATTTTCAACGGCGAAACCAACAAGGCTGATCGCGTTGGTTTCAAAGTAGAAGACGGCAAGAAAATTCGTGTCTTCAAGTCGACCCAAAAAGCGGTTGATGCTTGAACACTGCTAGGTAGAAGACCATGGCACGACTAAAAGAGATTTACTGGAAGGAAATCGCACCGAAGCTTAAGGAAGAACTTAAGCTTTCGAACGTGATGGAAGTTCCACGCGTTACAAAAATCACCCTGAACATGGGTCTGGGCGAAGCGGTCGGTGACAAAAAAGTCATCGAGCACGCTGTTGCCGACCTGGAAAAGATCACCGGTCAGAAAGTCGTTGTGACTTACGCTCGGAAATCCATCGCTGGCTTTAAAGTCCGTGAAGGTTGGCCGATCGGCGTCAAAGTGACTCTGCGCCGTGAGCGTATGTACGAATTCCTGGATCGTCTGCTGTCGATCTCCCTGCCTCGGGTCCGCGACTTCCGCGGCCTGAATGCCAAGTCCTTCGATGGTCGTGGTAACTACAGCATGGGCGTTAAAGAGCAGATCATCTTCCCGGAAATCGACTACGACAAGATCGATGCTCTCCGCGGTCTGGACATCACCCTGACCACCACTGCCAAGAACGATGATGAAGGCCGCGCTCTGCTGCGTGCGTTCAAATTCCCGTTCCGCAACTGATTGGAGTAGGACCATGGCCAAGATGAGCATGAAAAACCGCGAGCTGAAGCGTCAGCTCACGGTTGCCAAGTACGCCAAGAAGCGTGCAGCACTGAAAGCAATCATCGTTGATCTGAACGCAAGTCCAGAAGCGCGTTGGGAAGCTACAGTTGCTCTGCAGAAGCAGCCACGTGACGCAAGCGCTTCGCGCATGCGTAACCGCTGCCGCCTGACTGGTCGTCCGCACGGCGTTTACCGCAAGTTCGGCCTCGGCCGTAACAAACTGCGTGAAGCGGCAATGCGTGGTGACGTACCAGGTCTGGTTAAAGCCAGCTGGTAAGTACTTTCGAAGTCTCGGTGGCCAGGATCGCAAGATACTGACCACCGGTGGCCTTGAATCTGGAACAAGCCCCTTTTGGGGCTTGTTTCATTTCCGGAGTGTGTCTAAAATACGCGGCTCGCCTGAGCCCGTGTGTTTTGTGCTCGGAGATTCTCGGCGACACGTAATGGCCGCAAGGCTAATTTTTTTGTATTAGGAGCGTCTAGCCATGAGTATGCAGGACCCGTTAGCGGACATGCTAACTCGTATCCGTAATGCCCAGATGGCTGAAAAGTCCGTCGTAAGCATGCCATCTTCCACGTTGAAGGTAGCTGTTGCCAAAGTCCTGAAAGACGAAGGCTACATTGCGGGTTATCAGATCAGCAGCGAAATCAAACCACTGCTGTCCATCGAGCTGAAGTACTTCGAAGGCCGTCCGGTCATCGAGGAAGTGAAGCGCGTTAGCCGTCCAGGCCTGCGTCAGTACAAGTCCGTCGACGATCTGCCAAAAGTTCGTGGCGGTCTCGGTGTGTCTATCGTCTCCACCAACAAAGGTGTGATGACGGATCGTGCTGCGCGCGCTGCCGGTGTCGGCGGCGAAGTTCTTTGCACTGTGTTCTAAGGGGGGATAAGCATGTCACGCGTCGCTAAGAACCCCGTTAAGCTGCCAGCCGGTGTCGAAGTAAAATTCGCAGGCCAACAGCTTTCGGTGAAGGGTGCCAAGGGCACTCTGGAACTGAACATCCATTCGTCCGTTGAGATCGTTGAAGAAGCTGGTGAGCTGCGTTTCGCTGCTCGCAATGGCGATCAACAAACTCGCGCAATGGCCGGTACCACTCGTGCGTTGGTAAACAACATGGTCCAAGGCGTAAGCCAAGGCTTCGAGCGTAAGCTCCAGCTGGTCGGTGTTGGTTACAAAGCGCAAGCAAAAGGCACGGTTTTGAACCTGGCCCTTGGCTTCTCGCACCCAGTGGATTACGAACTGCCGGAAGGCATCACCGCTGAGACCCCTAGCCAAACCGACATCCTGATCAAGGGTATCGATAAGCAGCTGGTAGGTCAGGTGGCCGCTGAGATCCGCGACTTCCGTCCACCAGAGCCGTACAAAGGCAAAGGTGTGCGCTACGCGGACGAAGTCGTCCGTCGTAAAGA
This sequence comes from Pseudomonas yamanorum, assembly GCF_013386765.1. Lineage (GTDB taxonomy): Bacteria > Pseudomonadota > Gammaproteobacteria > Pseudomonadales > Pseudomonadaceae > Aquipseudomonas > Aquipseudomonas yamanorum_A. Next base: position 56,618 of record NZ_JACARE010000031.1, on the reverse strand, counting down.
AGCCAAGAAGAAGTAGGGCATAGCAAATGACCGACAAAAAAGTTACTCGACTGCGTCGCGCTCGCAAAGCACGCCTGAAAATGCACGAACTCGAAGTCGTGCGTCTCTGCGTGTTCCGCTCGTCGCAGCACATCTACGCCCAGGTCATCTCGGCCGACGGCAACAAAGTCCTGGCAAGCGCCTCGACTTTGGATAAAGAACTGCGTGATGGTGCCACTGGCAACATCGACGCGGCCACTAAGGTTGGCCAGCTGGTCGCTACGCGTGCTAAGGCCGCTGGCGTCTCGCAAGTGGCTTTCGACCGCTCTGGCTTCAAGTACCACGGTCGCGTGAAAGCGCTGGCTGATGCTGCTCGTGAAGCTGGGCTGGAGTTCTAAGTTATGTCAAATAACGACCAAAAGCGCGACGAAGGCTACATTGAGAAGCTGGTTCAAGTTAACCGCGTAGCCAAAACCGTTAAAGGCGGCCGTATCTTCACTTTCACCGCGTTGACCGTGGTGGGTGATGGTAAAGGGCGCGTTGGCTTCGGCCGTGGCAAGTCACGTGAAGTGCCTGCTGCGATCCAGAAGGCAATGGAAGCTGCTCGTCGCAACATGATCCAAGTTGATCTGAACGGCACCACTCTGCAGTACGCAATGAAGTCCGCTCACGGCGCTTCGAAGGTGTACATGCAGCCTGCCTCTGAAGGTACCGGTATCATCGCTGGCGGCGCTATGCGTGCTGTCCTCGAAGTTGCTGGCGTTCAGAACGTTCTGGCCAAGTGCTACGGCTCGACTAACCCGGTAAACGTGGTTCACGCCACTTTCAAGGGTTTGAAAGCTATGCAGTCTCCTGAATCCATTGCCGCCAAGCGTGGCAAAAGCGTCAAGGAGATCTTCTGATCATGGCTACCGTTAAAGTAACGCTGATCAAAAGCATGACCGGCCGCATCCCTAACCACAAATTGTGCGTTAAGGGTTTGGGTCTGCGTCGCATCGGTCACACTGTAGAAGTACTTGATACTCCCGAGAATCGCGGGATGATCAACAAGGCTTACTACATGCTGCGTGTCGAGGGTTAATCGATGAAACTCAATGATCTGAGTCCAGCGCCGGGTTCCCGTCGCGAAAAGCATCGTCCGGGCCGTGGTATCGGTAGTGGTTTGGGCAAGACCGGTGGCCGTGGCCACAAAGGTCAGTCTTCCCGCTCCGGTGGCACCATCGCTCCAGGCTTTGAAGGCGGTCAACAGCCGCTGCATCGTCGCCTGCCGAAGTTCGGTTTCGTTTCCCTGAAAGCCATGGACCGCGCAGAAGTGCGTTTGTCCGAGCTGGCCAAAGTGGAAGGCGACATCGTTACCGTGCAGACCCTGAAAGATGCCAACGTGATCAACGTCAACGTACAGCGTGTGAAAATCATGCTGTCCGGTGAAGTGACTCGCGCTGTCACTATCGGCAAGGGAATCGGCGCCACCAAAGGTGCGCGTTCGGCTATCGAAGCAGCTGGCGGCAAGTTCGAGGAATAAATGGCTAAGCAAGGTGCTCTCTCAGCGCTCGGCAAAGGCGGTATGTCTGAACTTTGGGCTCGTCTGCGTTTTCTGTTCCTGGCGATTATCGTCTACCGAATAGGCGCACACATCCCGGTTCCAGGTATCAACCCGGACCGACTCGCAGACCTGTTTCGACAGAATGAGGGGACCATTCTTAGCTTGTTCAACATGTTTTCCGGCGGCGCGCTGGAACGGATGAGCATCTTTGCACTGGGGATCATGCCGTACATCTCGGCATCGATCATCATGCAGCTGATGACCGCCGTCAGCCCGCAGCTGGAGCAGTTGAAGAAGGAAGGTGAAGCTGGCCGTCGCAAGATAAGCCAGTACACCCGCTACGGCACTGTCATCCTTGCCCTGGTCCAAGCTATCGGCATGTCCGTTGGCCTGGCTGGGCAGGGTGTTGCGTTCACTGGTGACTTTGGCTTCCATTTCGTCGCGGTATCCACTTTTGTGGCTGGTGCGATGTTCATGATGTGGCTGGGTGAGCAGATTACTGAGCGTGGTGTTGGTAACGGTATCTCGATGTTGATTTTCGCAGGTATCGTTGCCGGTCTTCCGAGAGCGATTGGGCAGTCTTTCGAGTCTGCACGTCAGGGTGATATCAATATCTTCGCCCTGGTTGCCATCGGTTTGTTGGCAGTAGCGATTATCGGTTTTGTGGTGTTCATTGAGCGTGGCCAGCGTCGTATTGCTGTTCACTACGCCAAGCGTCAGCAGGGCCGTAAGGTCTTTGCCGCGCAGACCAGCCACTTGCCGCTGAAAGTGAACATGGCCGGGGTTATTCCTGCCATTTTCGCGAGCAGCATTTTGCTGTTTCCGGCTTCGTTGGGTGCCTGGTTCGGTCAGTCTGAAGGTATGGGCTGGTTGCAGGACATCTCGCAGTCGATCGCTCCTGGTCAGCCGTTGAATATTCTGCTGTTTAGTGCAGGGATTATTTTCTTCTGCTTCTTCTATACGGCGTTGATGTTCAATCCGAAAGACGTAGCGGAAAACCTGAAGAAGTCCGGTGCCTTTATTCCGGGCATTCGTCCAGGTGAGCAGTCTGCGCGCTACATTGATGGCGTTCTGACTCGCTTGACCATGTTCGGTGCTCTATATATGACGGCCGTGTGCTTGTTGCCCCAGTTCCTGGTGGTTGCAGCAAACGTTCCGTTCTACCTTGGCGGGACCTCGTTGCTGATCGTCGTCGTGGTTGTGATGGACTTCATGTCCCAAGTACAATCGCACCTCGTTTCGCACCAGTACGAATCCCTGATGAAGAAAGCCAACCTGAAGGGCTACGGCAGCGGCATGTTGCGCTGAGTACCCCATAAGGTTCGAGGAGTTGGTGATGAAAGTTCGTGCATCGGTGAAAAAGCTGTGCCGTAACTGCAAGATTATTCGCCGCGAAGGTGTTGTTCGAGTAATTTGCAGCGCGGAACCGCGTCACAAACAGCGCCAAGGCTGAGTGTGATCCGCTTGAAGCCCGGCAGCTAGTGCGCTGCCGGGTTGATTATTTGTTATTACAGCGATATTATCTCGCGCCCTATTTCTTGGCTTCCGGGGCGTAGGTAGCTGTCAATTGGAGTCCCACTGAATGGCCCGTATTGCAGGCGTTAACATTCCAGATAACAAGCACACTGTTATCTCGCTGACCTACATCTATGGTGTTGGTCGCACTACTGCGCAGAAAATTTGCGCAGATACTGGGGTAAACCCAGCCGCAAAGATCAAAGATCTGAGCGACGAGCAGATTGAGCTGTTGCGTGGCGAAGTGGCGAAGTTCACCACTGAAGGTGACCTGCGTCGCGAAATCAACATGAAAATCAAGCGTTTGATGGACCTCGGTTGCTACCGTGGTCTGCGTCATCGTCGTGGTCTTCCAGTACGCGGTCAGCGTACCAAGACTAACGCGCGTACCCGTAAAGGTCCGCGTAAGCCGATCCGCAAGTAATCGCCCACGCGAATCGACAGGAAATTAATCATGGCAAAACCTGCTGCTCGTCCTCGTAAAAAAGTTAAAAAGACAGTGGTTGATGGCATCGCCCACATCCATGCATCTTTTAACAACACAATCGTGACCATCACCGACCGTCAAGGTAACGCGCTTTCTTGGGCTACCTCCGGTGGTTCGGGTTTCCGCGGTTCCCGCAAGTCCACCCCGTTTGCTGCTCAAGTAGCTGCTGAACGTGCTGGTCAAGCTGCGCTGGAATATGGCCTGAAAAACCTCGACGTTAACGTCAAAGGTCCAGGTCCAGGTCGTGAGTCTGCTGTCCGTGCATTGAACGGCTGTGGCTATAAGATCGCCAGCATCACCGACGTGACGCCAATCCCGCACAACGGGTGCCGTCCGCCGAAGAAGCGCCGCGTGTAATCCAGGAGATTGTAAAGAATGGCTCGTTACATTGGTCCAAAATGCAAACTCGCTCGTCGTGAAGGCACCGATCTCTTTCTGAAGAGCGGCGTGCGCGCGATCGAATCGAAGTGCAACATTGAAGCAGCACCTGGTATCCACGGCCAACGCCGCGGTCGCCAGTCCGATTACGGCACCCAACTGCGTGAAAAGCAGAAGGTCCGTCGTATCTACGGCGTTCTCGAGCGTCAGTTCAGCGGCTACTACAAAGAAGCTGCTGGCAAGAAAGGTGCAACCGGTGAAAACCTGCTGCAACTGCTCGAATGCCGTCTGGACAACGTTGTATACCGTATGGGCTTTGGTTCGACTCGTGCCGAATCCCGTCAGCTGGTATCGCACAAATCCGTCAGCGTAAACGGCCAAACCGTTAACGTGCCGTCTTACCAGGTTCGTGCTGGTGACGTGGTCGCGATTCGCGAGAAAGCAAAAAATCAACTTCGCATTGTCCAAGCTCTCGATCTGTGTGCCCAACGTGGCCGCGTAGAATGGGTAGAAGTAGACACTGAGAAGAAGTCGGGCGTTTTCAAGAACGTTCCTGCTCGCAGTGATCTGTCCGCCGACATCAACGAAAGCCTGATTGTCGAGCTCTACTCCAAGTAAGGGCTAGAAAATAGGTGCATCCATGCAGATTTCGGTAAATGAGTTCCTGACACCCCGTCACATTGATGTGCAGGTTGTCAGTCCAACCCGCGCCAAGATCACTCTCGAGCCTCTCGAGCGTGGTTTTGGCCACACCCTGGGCAACGCGCTGCGCCGCATCCTGTTGTCCTCAATGCCCGGCTGTGCAGTAGTCGAGGCCGAGATTGACGGTGTGCTCCACGAGTACAGCGCCATCGAAGGTGTACAGGAAGACGTAATTGAAATCCTGTTGAACCTTAAAGGTCTGGCTATCAAGCTGCACGGCCGTGACGAAGTTACGCTGACCTTGTCGAAGAAGGGTTCGGGGGTGGTTACCGCTGCCGATATTCAGCTGGATCATGATGTCGAGATCGTTAATCCCGATCACGTAATCGCTAACCTGGCGTCTAACGGCGCCCTGAACATGAAGCTCACCGTAGCTCGTGGTCGTGGTTATGAACCGGCCGACTCGCGTCAGAGCGATGAAGACGAAAGCCGCAGCATTGGTCGCTTGCAGCTTGACTCTTCGTTCAGCCCGGTTCGCCGTATCGCATACGTGGTGGAAAACGCCCGTGTCGAACAGCGTACTAACCTGGACAAGCTGGTTATTGATCTGGAAACCAACGGTACTCTGGATCCTGAAGAGGCTATCCGCCGCGCTGCAACCATTCTGCAACAGCAGTTGGCTGCGTTCGTCGACCTCAAGGGTGACAGCGAACCAGTGGTAATCGAGCAGGAAGACGAGATCGATCCGATCCTGCTTCGCCCGGTTGACGATCTGGAACTGACTGTACGTTCGGCTAACTGCCTTAAGGCGGAAAACATTTACTACATCGGCGATCTGATTCAGCGCACCGAAGTAGAACTGTTGAAGACTCCGAACCTGGGCAAGAAATCCTTGACCGAAATCAAGGACGTTCTGGCCTCCCGCGGTCTGTCCCTCGGCATGCGCCTCGACAACTGGCCGCCTGCAAGTCTTAAGAAGGACGACAAGGCGACTGCCTGATCGTCGTAATCACCGAACGTGAGTTTGGTAAGGAATGAACCATGCGTCATCGTAAAAGTGGTCGTCACCTGAGCCGTACCAGCTCGCACCGTAAGGCTATGTTCCAGAACATGGCGGTGTCGCTGTTCGAGCACGAGCTGATCAAAACTACACTGCCGAAAGCTAAAGAACTGCGTCGCGTTGCTGAGCCGCTGATCACTTTGGCCAAGACAGACAGCCTGGCTAACCGCCGTCTGGCTTTCGACCGTACTCGTTCGAAAGCTATCGTTGGTAAGCTCTTCAACGACCTGGGCAAGCGTTACGCTACCCGTGAGGGTGGCTACCTGCGCATCCTCAAGTGCGGTTTCCGCGCTGGTGACAACGCGCCTATGGCGTACGTTGAGCTGATCGATCGTCCAGTTGGCGGTGAAGCTGTATCCGCTGAGTAAGACGTCAGTCTGTAACGAAGAACCGGGCCTAGTGCCCGGTTTTTTGTGCGCGCGGGAAAATGGAAGTACCTCAAGCAACTTCAGCTATCGGCTCGGTTAGTTAGTTAAATTCTATCGAAGCTCATGATTTAATGAATTTGAAGGTGTCACCTTCCTGGTTAATACTCCCTTCAAGCCGATTAGCCGGCAGTTTCGAGTCTGACCTGAGGAAGATTGAGCATGAGTCAAAATAAAACCCTTACTACCGCCAGCGGTGCCCCCGTTGCCGATAACCAGAACTCCCGCTCCGCCGGCCCGCGCGGCCCATTGCTGCTCGACGATTTTCACCTGATCGAGAAGCTTGCCCATTTCAACCGTGAGAACATTCCTGAGCGTCGTGTACACGCGAAGGGCTCGGGCGCTTACGGTACGTTCACCGTCACCCAAGACATTACTCAGTACACCAGTGCCAAGCTGTTCGAGTCCGTAGGCAAGCAAACCCCAACCTTCCTGCGCTTCTCTACAGTAGGCGGTGAGCGCGGCTCGGCTGATACCGAGCGTGACCCACGTGGTTTCGCCTTGAAGTTCTATACCGAAGAAGGCAACTGGGACATCGTTGGCAACAACACCCCTGTGTTCTTCATCCGAGATCCGCTGAAATTCCCGGACTTCATCCACACCCAAAAACGCTTGCCGCAAAGCAACCTGAAAAGTGCACAGATGATGTGGGACTTCTGGTCGCACTCACCCGAGGCGCTGCACCAGGTCACCATCCTGTTTTCGGACCGTGGCATCCCGGACGGCTACCGTCACATGCACGGCTTCGGCAGCCACACCTACAGCCTGATCAACGCCAAAGGCGAGCGGCACTGGGTGAAGTGGCACTACAAGACCCAGCAAGGTATCAAGAACCTGGCGCCTGCTGACGCTGCGCGCCTGGCGGGTACCGATCCTGACTATGCCCAGCGCGACCTGTTCGGCGCTATCGAGCGCGGTGACTTCCCGAAATGGCGCGTGTGCATCCAGATCATGACGCAAGCTCAGGCCAATGCTCACTACGAGAACCCCTTCGACGTGACCAAGACCTGGTCGCAGAAAGAATTCCCGCTGATCGAAGTCGGCGAGCTTGAGCTGAACCGTAACCCGCTGAACTACTTTGCCGAAGTCGAGCAAGCCGCTTTCGGTCCAAGCAACATGGTCCCAGGTGTTGGCTTGTCGCCAGACCGTATGCTGCAAGGTCGCGTGTTCGCTTACGCAGATGCCCATCGCTACCGTGTCGGCACCAACCACCAGCAGCTGCCGGTGAACGCGCCACGCAGCCCGGTCAACAGCTACCAGCGTGACGGTTCGATGGCATTCGGTGCAAATGGTGGTGCGGCTCCAAACTACGAGCCAAACAGCTACGCCGATGCTCCGAAGCAGGCTCCGCAATACGCTGAACCAGCCTTGGCCCTGAGCGGCGCGGCAGATCGTTACGATCACCGTGAAGACACCGACTACTTCAGCCACGCGGGCGCGTTGTTCCGCCTGATGAATGATGAGCAGAAGACCCTGCTGATCAACAACATCGCCGGCGCGATGGCGGGTGTTTCCAGCGACGTGGTCCAGCGCCAGTTGCAGTACTTCTTCCAGGCAGATCCTGCTTATGGAGAAGGGATCGCATCTGCACTGGGTGTATCGCTTAACTAACTCTAAACGATAAGCAGAACCGCCCTCATTTGGGCGGTTTTTGCGTTATTTCAGCTACTTTTCACCGGAAATCTTCACTTTTCTGCCGTTGGTCCCGTGACCTCCGGGTCATCATGGTTCAAACTACAGACTTTCAAGCAGGGAGATGTAGGGCGATGCAAGGTCACCCCGACGTAATCGATTACCTCAACACGTTGCTGACGGGCGAACTGGCTGCTCGTGACCAATATTTCATTCACTCGCGGATGTACGAAGACTGGGGCTTTACCGAGCTCTACGAGCGCATCAACCACGAAATGGAAGAAGAGGCACAGCACGCCGACGCACTGATGCGCCGAATCCTGATGCTCGAAGGCACGCCACGTATGCGTCCCGACGACCTGGACACCGGCACCACGGTCCCTGAGATGCTCGCCAGCGACTTGCGCCTGGAATACAAGGTCCGTGCTGCGCTCTGCAAGGGCATCGAGCTCTGCGAGCAGCACAACGACTACGTCACGCGGGAAATCCTGCGGGTGCAGTTGAATGACACCGAAGAAGATCACACCTACTGGCTGGAGAAGCAGCTGGGTCTGATCAAGTTGATTGGCCTGGAGAATTACCTGCAATCGCAGTTCTGATTCTTCTGGCTACAAAAAAGCCCCTGTCACTTACACGGTGACAGGGGCTTTTTCGTGGGCCTGAACAATCAGTCCTTGTCGCGTGCCAGCAGAGGCTTGAGGTAGAAGCCGGTGTGAGACTGCTTCATCTCAGACACTTGCTCCGGTGTGCCGACCGCAATGATCTGCCCACCTTTTGAGCCGCCTTCCGGCCCCAGGTCCACCAGCCAGTCGGCGGTCTTGATCACGTCCAGGTTGTGCTCGATCACCACCACCGTGTTGCCGTGGTCACGCAGGCGATGCAGTACGTCCAGCAGTTGCTGAATATCCGCAAAGTGCAGGCCCGTGGTCGGCTCATCGAGGATATACAGGGTCTTGCCGGTATCGCGCTTGGACAGCTCGCGAGACAGCTTGACCCGCTGCGCCTCACCACCCGATAACGTGGTCGCCGACTGGCCCAGCTTGATGTACGACAGGCCAACATCCATCAGCGTCTGCAGCTTGCGCGCCAGCGCCGGGACCGCATCAAAGAACACCCGCGCTTCCTCGATCGTCATCTCGAGGGTTTCGTGGATGCTTTTGCCCTTGTACTTGATCTCCAGGGTTTCGCGGTTGTAGCGCTTGCTCTTGCACACGTCGCACGGCACGTAGATGTCCGGCAGGAAGTGCATCTCCACCTTGATCAAGCCATCGCCCTGGCACGCCTCGCAGCGCCCGCCCTTGACGTTGAACGAGAACCGGCCCGGCCCGTAGCCACGAGAGCGCGACTCCGGCACGCCGGCAAACAGCTCGCGAATTGGTGTGAACAGCCCGGTGTAGGTCGCCGGGTTGGAACGTGGCGTGCGACCAATCGGGCTCTGGTCGATATCGACGACCTTGTCCAGATGCTCAAGGCCTTTGATGCTGTCGTGAGCGGCGGCTTCCAGGGTGGTCGCACCGTTCAGCGCGGTGGCGCTCAATGGAAACAGCGTGTTGTTGATCAGCGTCGATTTGCCCGAACCGGATACACCGGTCACACAGGTCAGCAGACCCAACGGGATCTCCAGGTCGACGTTGCGCAGGTTGTTGCCACGCGCGCCCTTGAGGTGCAGCGCCATCTTCTTGTTGCGCGGCGTACGCTTGGCTGGCACAGCAATCTTCACACGGCCCGACAGGTATTTGCCGGTCAGCGAGTCAGGATGCGCCATCACTTCGGCAGGCGTGCCCTCGGCGACAATATGCCCACCGTGCACACCGGCACCCGGGCCGATATCTACCACGTAGTCCGCAAGACGAATGGCATCTTCATCGTGCTCGACCACGATCACCGTGTTGCCGATGTCCCGCAGGTGTTTCAGCGTACCCAGCAGGCGATCGTTGTCCCGTTGATGCAAGCCAATCGACGGCTCATCGAGGATGTACAGCACGCCCACCAGGCCGGCGCCAATCTGGCTGGCCAGGCGAATCCGCTGGGCCTCGCCACCGGAAAGTGTGTCGGCACTGCGGTCCAGCGACAGATAGTCCAGTCCCACGTTAACCAGGAACTGCAGCCGCTCACGAATTTCCTTGAGGATCTTGTCGGCAATTTCCCCACGGCGACCGGTCAGCTTCAGTGTGCCGAAGTATTCACAGGCATCGCCAATCGGCAGGTTGGTCACCGCCGGCAGTGTCTTCTCGCCAACCCACACGTGCCGCGCTTCACGGCGCAGGCGGGTGCCACGGCAATCCGGGCAGGGCTGGGTGCTGAGGAACTTGGCCAGTTCCTCGCGCACGCTGGCCGACTCGGTCTCGCGGTAGCGACGCTCCAGATTCGGCACGATGCCTTCGAACGGGTGCGAGCGTTTGACGATGTCGCCACGGTCGTTCAAATACTTGAAGTCGACGTTTTGCGAACCGCTGCCGTGCAGGATGAATTTCTGATGTTCGGCGGTCAGCTCGTTGAAGGGCACTTCGAGGCTGAACTTGTAGTGGGACGCCAGCGAGCCCAGCATCTGGAAGTAATAGACGTTACGCCTGTCCCAGCCGCGTATCGCGCCTTCCGCCAGCGTGAGGTCGCCATTGACCAGTCGTTTGATATCAAAGAATTGCTTAACCCCCAAACCATCACAGGTCGGGCAGGCGCCAGCCGGGTTGTTGAAGGAAAACAGCTTCGGTTCCAGCTCGCTGATGGCGTGGCCGCAGATCGGGCAGGCGAAGCGCGCGGAGAAGATGATTTCTTCCCCGGGCTCGTCGTCCATGGGCGCCACCAGGGCGATACCGTCTGCTAGCTTCAGTGCGGTCTCGAAAGACTCCGCCAGCCGCTGCTGCAAGTCGGCACGCACCTTGAAACGGTCGACCACCACATCAATCGAGTGCTTCTTCTGTTTATCCAGCTTCGGCGCTTCGTCCAGCTCATAGAGCTTGCCGTTGATCCGGGCCCGCACGAAACCTTGCGCTCTCAGCTCTTCGAAGACGGAAAGGTGCTCGCCTTTACGCTCGCGAATCACCGGCGCCAGCAGCATCAGCTTGGCGCCTTCCGGCTGGGCTAGCACCAGGTCGACCATCTGGCTGACGGTCTGTGCTTCCAGGGGAATATCGTGGTCCGGGCAGCGGGGAATACCTACGCGGGCATACAGCAGGCGCAGGTAATCATAGATCTCTGTGATGGTACCCACGGTGGAGCGTGGGTTATGGGACGTCGATTTCTGTTCGATGGAAATCGCTGGCGACAGGCCTTCAATGGTGTCGACGTCGGGTTTTTCCATCATCGACAGGAACTGCCGGGCATAGGCCGACAGGGATTCCACATAGCGGCGCTGGCCTTCGGCGTACAGCGTGTCAAACGCCAGGGACGACTTGCCGGACCCGGACAAGCCGGTGATGACGATCAGTTTGTCCCGTGGCAGGGTCAGGTCGATGTTCTTCAGGTTGTGGGTTCGAGCCCCACGAATCAGGATCTTGTCCAAGATGGCCTCGCACGGCGGGCGTAAATAATGCAGGAGTATACGGCTAAAGACTGGATGAATATACACTGTCAAAGTGCCGGGTGCAGCCTTACATGAAAGCTGCGCGGCAAAGCGCCGCATATACCCTCTCAATCGATGGGACTGGTAGAATCGCCGCCGGTTCACACGAGGTTTTTCCATGCACGATCCCCACAGCGAACGCATGAGTGGCAGCGAGACCCGCGCAGCAAGCGGTCTGGCCCTGGTGTTCGCATTCCGTATGCTTGGCATGTTTATGGTGTTGCCGGTGCTGGCGACCTATGGAATGGATCTCGCAGGAGCGACCCCGGCCCTGATCGGCCTGGCGATTGGCGCCTATGGCCTGACCCAGGCGCTGTTTCAGATTCCGTTCGGGATCATTTCCGACCGCATTGGCCGCCGGCCGGTGATCTACCTGGGGCTGATCGTGTTCGCCCTGGGCAGTGTGCTGGCCGCCAATGCCGACTCGATCTGGGGCGTGATCGCCGGCCGGGTCCTGCAAGGCGCGGGGGCGATTTCCGCCGCCGTCATGGCGCTGCTTTCCGACCTGACCCGGGAACAACACCGTACCAAGGCCATGGCCATGATCGGCATGACCATCGGGCTTTCGTTCGCCGTGGCGATGGTGGTCGGTCCGCTGCTGACTCGCGCGTTCGGCTTGCACGGCCTGTTCCTGGCCACCGGTGGCATGGCGTTGTTCGGCATCGTGATCGTCGCTTTCATGGTGCCGCATTCCACCGGGCCATTGCAGCACCGTGAGTCGGGGGTGGCGAAACAAGCGCTATTGCCCACGCTCAAGCACCCGGACCTGTTGCGCCTGGATTTGGGTATCTTCGTATTACACGCGATGCTGATGTGCAGCTTCGTCGCCTTGCCCCTGGCCCTGGTGCAAAAAGCCGGGCTGCCCAAGGAGCAGCACTGGTGGGTGTACCTCACTGCGCTGCTGATTTCGTTCTTCGCCATGATCCCGTTCATCATCTACGGCGAGAAGAAACGCAAAATGAAACGAGTTCTGCTGGGCGCCGTCGCGACATTGATGCTCACTGAGCTATTCTTCTGGCAGTTCGGCGACAGCCTGCGGGCGCTGGTGATCGGCACGGTGGTGTTCTTCACCGCGTTCAACCTGCTGGAGGCTTCATTGCCGTCGCTGATCAGCAAGGTTTCACCGGCCGGCGGCAAAGGCACGGCGATGGGCGTTTATTCCACCAGCCAGTTCCTCGGTTCTGCACTGGGCGGGATCATGGGCGGCTGGATGTTCCAGCATGGCGGTTTGTCGGTTGTGTTCCTTGGATGCGCCGGGCTGGCTGCACTTTGGCTGGCCTTTGCTGTTACCATGCGCGAACCCCCGTACGTCACAAGCCTGCGTCTGCCGTTATCGCCCGAAGCGATTCGTGAAGCTGGTCTGGTAGAGCGCCTGAAGGCCGTCGTTGGGGTAACAGATGCAGTCGTGGTTGCTGAAGAGGCGGCCATTTACATCAAATTGGACACCGAATTATTGGATCGCGCGACGCTCGAGCAACTGGTCAACCCAGTGCCGACAGCGCGCCCAGCCTAGGAGAACGTTATGGCCCGTGGGGTTAACAAAGTCATATTGGTCGGTACATGCGGCCAGGATCCCGAAGTTCGCTACTTGCCGAACGGTAACGCCGTGACCAACCTGAGTCTGGCGACCAGCGAACAGTGGACCGACAAGCAAACCGGCCAGAAGGTCGAAAAAACCGAATGGCACCGTGTGTCGATGTTCGGCAAGGTTGCAGAGATCGCCGGTGAATACCTGCGCAAAGGTTCGCAGGTCTACATCGAAGGCAAACTGCAGACCCGCGAGTGGGAAAAAGACGGCATCAAGCGTTACACCACCGAAATCGTGGTCGACATGCAAGGCACCATGCAACTGCTGGGCGGCCGTCCACAGGGCGACCAACAGGGCCAGGGCGGCATGTCCAACTCGGCACCGCGTCCACAGCAGTCGCGTCCGCAGCCAACCCAGCAGCCACAGCGTGAGTCGCGTCCAGCGCCACAGCAGGCGGCTCCTCAGCCGGCAGCCGACTTCGACAGCTTTGATGACGATATCCCGTTCTAGGGCATATCGAAGCTAAATGTTGCACACTGAAAAACCGCGCCGCCAACAGGGCCGCGCGGTTTTTTTGTGGGCCACACCCAGCTCTAGGCTTGTGCGAAGCGCAACATATCCTCGTTGGCCTGCTGCTTATGTGTGTCGGTCAACCCGTGGGGGGCTCCCGGATACACCAGCAACTGGGCGTGAGGGATCAAGCGCTTGCTCTCCAGAGCAGACGCCTGGATTGGTACGATTTGATCATCATCGCCATGGATGATGAGCGTGGGCATAGTGAAGTGAGTCAAATCCTCTCGAAAGTCGGTCTCCGAAAATGCCTTGATGCTGTCAAAGGTGTTTTTGTGCCCACCCATAACCCCCTGCATCCAGAATGAATTGATCAAGCCTTGCGAGGTTTCGACGCCCGGACGGTTGAAACCGAAGAACGGGCCAGCTGCCACGTCCAGGTAGAGCTGTGAACGGTTGGCGATGGAGTCAGCCCGCATACCGTCAAAGACTTCAATCGGTGTTCCATCGGGATTGCTGGGGGTTTTCAGCATCAGTGGCGTTACGGCGCAGATCAGGCCCGCCTTGGCCACGCGCGCGGTGCCATGTCGGGTGATATAGCGTGCGACTTCGCCGCCTCCTGTGGAAAAACCGAAGAGGATCATGTTCTCCAGATCCAAGTGTTCGATCAGTTCCGCGAGGTCATCTGCGTAATGGTCCATGTCATTGCCATCCCACGGCTGACTTGACCGACCATGCCCTCGGCGGTCATGCGCAATTGCGCGAAAGCCGTTGTTGGCGAAATGCAGCATCTGCGATTCCCAACTGTCGCTGTTCAGCGGCCATCCGTGGCAAAACACAACGGGCTGCCCGCTGCCCCAGTCCTTGTAGTAGAGATCATTACCTTCACGAGTTTTTAGATAAGCCATGGCGTAGCTCCATTGGATGGATTTGGCTGGGGTTGGCCAGAAAAATCGTCCGTGGACACTGCGCTGGCATTTGTTTTAACGACCATCACAAGGCTAAAGCCTTTACGGGTCGACGATGAGTTTAGTCGGGTTTGTCGAGCGGTGTGCCGTCAGGGCGCGTGTCTTGCGATGCGGCGCTGATGACCAGCGCTCGAAACCTTTCGAGCACCGGCGACGTATCGCCCGTGCGCGTGGCCAGATGCAAAGGCGCCACCAGGCTTTGGCAGTCCGTCAGTTCCCGATACACGATGCCATCTCCGCGCAACCGTCGCATCGACGCTGGCACTATGGATACCCCAAGGCCTGCAGCCACCAGGCTCAGGGTCGCGGTCATGCGCGGCGCCTCCTGTACCACCTGTGGGCTGAATCCGGCTTCACTGCAGGCCACCAGAATGGCGTCATACAAGCCCAACCCCACGCGACGGCGATAAAGCACGAAAGACTCCATCGCCAACGCTGCCAATGGCAGGGGAGATCCGGCATCAAGTGCCAGCGGATGATCCGTGGGCAGCGCCAGCAACATCGGCTCCACCAGAATCGGCTCATCCTGCAACGCCTGCGTTCCACTCAGGGGCGAACGAATAAACGCCGCGTCGAGTTTTTCATGGAGCAACGCGTCCAGCAGTTCGCCGGTGCCGGCTTCTTCCAGCACTACGGAAACACCCACAAAGGTTTCCCGAAACAGGCGCAACACGCTGGGCACAAATGGATGCAGCGCAGCAGAGCTGGTAAAGCCAATGGCCAGGCGTCCACGTTCACCCCGGGCGGCGCGGCGCACGATGTCGGCCACACCGTCGACACTGGCCAGAATATATCGAGCCTCCTCCAGCAAGGCCAAGCCCGCCGTGGTCGGGCGCACGCCCCGCGGCAGGCGCTCCATCAGCACTGCGCCCAACTCTGCTTCCAGACTTTGCAGCAGGCGCGTCAGGGGCGGTTGCTGCATACCCAGTCGTTCTGCCGCGCGGGTGATATAGCCTTCTTCGGCAATCGCGACGAAGGCCTTGAGCTGCCTGAGCTCCAGCATATGAATACTTTTAAGGTATGGGAGATGGTCAATCCTGGCATTTGTTCTCATGGATCACAAGATTTAGGCTGTCGTCACTCCTCACAGAAGAAGGAATGCCGCAATGACCTGGTCAGCCAAGCAATACTCGATGTTCGAACAACAGCGTACCCGTCCCGTCCGGGATCTGGTGGCGGCCATCCCTGATGGCGATGTACGCAGCGCCGTCGACCTGGGATGTGGCCCGGGCAATTCCACCGAGGTGCTGGCCGAGCGTTTTCCGAAGGCATTGGTCACCGGCATGGACAGCTCCGATGACATGCTGGTCGATGCCCGCAAGCGCCTGCCCACGTTGAACTTCGAATTGGCTGACATCGGCGCCTGGAACCCTGCACAGAAATTCGACGTCATTCTCGCCAATGCATCGTTGCAGTGGCTGCCTGACCACGCCACGTTGTATCCGCACCTGGTCAATCAACTGACCGAAGGCGGCACCCTGGCAGTGCAGACGCCCGACAATTTGGATGAACCCGCCCACAGGCTGGCGCGGGAAATCGCGGCCGACGGCCCATGGGCGGCCAAGATCGGAGCGGTGAAACACAACGAGCGCCATACCGCGAGCTACTACTTTGATCTGCTGAGCAAGCACTGCTCCACCGTGGATATATGGCGCACCACTTACCACCATCCGCTGGCAGGCTCTGCTGCGGTGGTGGAGTGGTTCAAGGGGTCGGCATTGCGCCCGTTCCTGGCGCCCCTGACTGACTCAGAAAAGAGCGCCTTCCTCGATGAGTACCTGGCGCGGATCACCCAGGCCTACCCAGCGCTGGCCGATGGCACCGTACTGCTGCCGTTCCCGCGCCTGTTCATCATTGCCACTCGGTAAAAAGACCGGCGATCAATCGGCGGCCAGGAACTGCGCCGCCGACACCACGCTCGCATACGCAAACCCCAGCGACGACATAAACGCCGCATGCACCTGGGCCGCCGGCACGGTGGTGCCATTGAATTCCAGGTCCCGAGTGGCGCAGGCATCGTGGATCACGGTCACTGTGTAGCCCAGGTCCGCCGCCGCACGCACCACGCCGTCGATGCACATGTGGCTCATGCTGCCCACCACCACCAACTCGGTGATGCTGCGTTGTTCCAGCAGCGCTCGCAGGTTGGTTTCGCGGAACGCATTGACGAAATGCTTGAGCACCACCGGCTCGTCCGCCTGGTTCAGAACCTTGGGGTGCAGATGCGCACCTTCCGAGCCGGGGGTGAAGAAGGGCGCATCGTCGGAGGTGAATTCGTGCCGCACGTGAATCACCGCATCGCCCGCCTGGCGGAACGCCTGGAGCACTTGCTGCGCCTTGTCTGCTGCTGCGTCCACACCGTCAAGCGGCCACTTGCCCTCGGGGAAGTAGTCGTTCTGGATATCGATTAGGATGAGCGCTTGCTTGGCCATGTTGGTTTTCCTTGTGATGGTTGATGCGTCCAGTATCTTGGCTGGCGTGGCGCCTGGGGATTGGCCGCACCGACAATAACAGAGGGAAAACTGACAATGGCAATCGTCGAACTGGGCGTGCTGATCTACAGCGGTGCGCAAATGGCCGCCGTGCATGGCTTGACCGACCTGTTCGCGGTGGCCAACCGGATTGCGGCCGAGCATCAGTCCGCGCAATTGCCGTCGCTGCGCATCAGCCATTGGCAGGCTGAAACCGGCCACGCACCGACTCGGGTGTTCGACAGCCAGCCCGGCAGCGGCCAAGCGCTCACGGCCTTGCTGATTCCGCCCTCCATCGCGGGCTTTTCCGAAGGCCAGGCCTCCTCCGAATTGCTGGATTGGCTACGCCAGCAACACCGCACCGGGACGATTCTGGGCGGGGTGTGCGTGGGCTCGATCCTGCTGGCGGAAAGTGGCCTGCTGGACGGGCGCAGCGCCACCACTCACTGGACCTCGGCCAAGTCTTTCGCTGAGCGCTATCCGGCGATTCGCCTGGAAGCCGACAAGCCTATCGTCGACGACGGCGACCTGATCACCACCGCCGGGCTGATGGCCTGGTCCGAACTGGGCCTGCGCCTGGTAGACCGTCTGCTCGGCCCGAGCATCGCCGCGAGCACCGCGCGGTTCCTGGTGATCGAACACAGCGACAGCGCCAGTGAGTGTGGCAGCAACTTTGCGCCGATCCTCGCCCATGGCGACGCGGCGATTCTCAAGGTGCAGCATTGGCTGCAGGCCAGCGGTGCGGTGGATGTTTCATTGGCTGCGATGGCGCAGGAGGCGGGGCTTGAAGAGCGCACGTTCCTGCGGCGGTTCCGCGCCGCCACAGGGTTGAAACCCACCGAGTACTGCCAGCACCTGCGGGTCGGCAAGGCGCGGCAGATGCTCGAGTTCACCAACGGCACCATTGACCACATAGCCTGGACTGTCGGCTACCAGGATCCGGGCGCCTTTCGCGCCACCTTCAAGAAAATCACCGGGCTGGCGCCAAGCGATTACCGCAGCCGTTTTGGGGTGACACCGACCAAGACCCAGGGCTGAATCGTGCAGAACGCCGCGACACCGGATGCCCTTCGTGCAGAATAAAACAGGCCAAGTGCCATCGTTTTTTCCGCAACTGTTTGATTCCCGGCGGGTTTAACCAAACGCCGCCTTGGCTTGATCCCTGCAACCATCTCCCTACACACATGGCAGGACAGCCAAGGGGGACGCATGACCCCGACAAATCGCAAGAAAATCGTGGTGGCGCATTCAATCCGACCGCAAGCGCCGTTGCACGAAGTCGAAACCAACCGCGCCCTGGCCCGCTGGCTGGCGCATATCCTTGGGTTCAAATATGGCGGCAGCTATAACCCCGAGCTGCACAGTGGGCGCGATCTCTACCTGTTACCCACCCAGACCCTGGTCGGCGCGGCCCAGGCCCGGCAGTTGGGCGTCAAAGGCCCCGAAGACTTATGGGGCGGTTATGTCGACCACGACTTCATCTGCACCAAGGCCATCAGCCACGGCTTGCTGAATAAAAATGCGGTGGCGCCGGAAGGCTGGTCGCCGTTGTTTTCCGAGCGCATCCGCAATGTGGTGCTGGATGGCTTGAGCGTGTTCGCCCTCGAAGACGCTCGGCCGGCGGCCACCCACTTGCTGTACACCGGCCCGATCCGCCTCAAGCCCGTGCATGCCTGTGCCGGTCGCGGCCAGGAAGTGATCCGCAGCCTCGATGAATTCGACGCCATCCTCGCGCGCCCTGATGCAGCGCAATTGTTCACCGACGGTGTGGTGCTGGAGCAAGACCTGCATGAGGTGGTCACCCACAGCGTCGGCCAGAGTTTTATCGGCGAGCACGTCATCAGCTACTGCGGTGATCAATACCTGACCCGGGACGGGCAGGGCGAAGAGGTCTATGGTGGTTCCAACCTGCTGGTGGTCCAGGGTTACTACGAAGACCTGCTCAAGCTCGACCTGCCCGATGACGTGCGCCTGGCCATCGAACAGGCGCAAACCTTCGATAACGCGGCGGACGAGGCTTATCCCGGGTTCTACGCCTCGCGGCGCAATTACGACATCGCCCAAGGCCTGGACAGCGACGGCCAGCGTCGCAGCGGCGTGCTGGAGCAATCCTGGCGCATGGGCGGGGCTAGCAGCGCGGAAGTCGCGGCGCTGCAAAGCTTCGTCAACAACGCCGGGCTGCGGGCGATCTATGTGTCTTCGGTAGAAACCTACGTCGACCAGCCGCTGCCGGCGGACGCGATCGAGGTGTACCGGGGCCCGGCGGAAAACAGCGACTTTCTTCTCAAGTACGTGACGGTTAAATCTTATGACGGCTAGAAGCGAAACCATCGCCATTGATATCGACGACGAACAGATGAGCGGGACCTTCCTCAGTCCCAAATCGAAAGTGCCGGGGGTGTTGTTTGTGCACGGCTGGGGCGGTAGCCAGGAGCGCGACCTGGAACGCGCCAAGGGCATCGCCGGGCTCGGTTGTGTGTGCCTGACCTTCGACTTGCGCGGCCACGCCGGCACCGGTATTCCGCTGTCCCGCGTCACCCGCGAAGACAACCTGCGCGACCTGCTGGCCGCCTACGACCGCCTGCTGTCACACCCGGCCATCGACACCTCGGCGGTGGCGGTGGTGGGCACCAGCTACGGCGGTTACCTGGCCGCCATCCTCACCTCGCTGCGGCCCGTGCGCTGGCTGGCGCTGCGGGTGCCGGCGCTGTACCGCGACCAGGAATGGCTCAAGCCCAAGCGCGACCTCGACAAGGCCGACTTGATGGATTATCGCGGGACCTTTGTGCACGCCGAAACCAATCGTGCGTTGCATGCCTGCGCAGCGTTTACCGGCGATGTGCTGATCGTCGAATCGGAAACCGACGACCACGTGCCCCACGCCACCATCATGAGCTACCGCGCCGCGTGCCAGTACACGCACTCGCTGACCCACCGGATTATCGACGGTGCGGATCACTCCCTGAGTGACCCGGTTTCCCAGCAAGCCTACACCTCGATCCTGGTGGACTGGATCACCGAGATGGTGGTGGGCGAGCGCTTGAGCATCATCCAGTCGTAGGCGTCTTCTTCACCCGTAGCGCCTTGGCCTTGGCTTCCACCGCGAGGTACATCACCAGGGCCACCAGCAGCGGCAGGATGAAGTAGATCGCGCGATAGGCGATCAATCCCGCGAGCAAACTGCCACGGGAGGCTTCGTGCTGCAGCAGGGCGATAAATACCGCCTCCAGCACCCCAAGCCCCGCCGGGATATGCGTGACTACCCCGGCGATGCTGCTGATCAGCAACACCCCGAGTACCACCGGGTAATCCAGTTGCTTGGGCAGCAGGGTGAAGATCACCGCCGCCATCAGCGACCAGTTCAGCGCGCCGAGTGCTAACTGCAACACAGCCATGCGCAACGACGGCAGGCTGATTTCAATCCCGCGTACCGACCACGCGCGCTTTTTCGACAAGCGACAGGCCAGCAGATAACCCAGGCTCGCCAGTACCAACAGCGCGCCAACGCCTTGCAGCGCGCCACTGCTGAGCTTCCACCCTGGCGGCAAGGTCACCAGCCCGCTGCTGAACACCGCGCCGGCAATCGCCATGTAGCCAAACCAGTTGGTGGCCAGGCTCAGCCCGAGAATCTTCGCGATGTTCCCGCTGCTCACCCCCAACCGTGAATACAGCCGGTAGCGCATGGCGATGCCGCCGACCCAGGCGCTCAGGTTGAGGTTGAAGGCATAGCTGATGATGCCCACCGGCAGGATCTGCTTCCAGCGCAACGGCTGGCGGATGTAGGTGCGGCCGATCAGGTCGAAGCATGAATACACCAGGAAACTGCACAGGGTCAGCGCACCCGCGATCAGCAGGGTGCGAAGCTTGAAATTCCCGAGGGTGTCGAACACTTCGCTCCAGTCGATACGCCGGGCGAGCAGGGTGAACAACACGATCAGCACCAGGAAAAACACCACCGTCAGCGGTTTTTTCCAGCGCTTCAAAAAGCCGGGTTGGGCGCTTTCTTCAGCGGTGCGAGCTTGGGTCATGGTCCGGGCGCTCCTCATGGACGAAGGGTTTCAACCTCGGCTTGTGGGCCGGCAACCAGCCGGTCCACGAGGGAAAATGCCGCAGCACATGGAACACCACAAACCCCACCGTCACCCGCCAGAACCAGCCGCGAGGCGTGCGGTTTTCCGGCATGGTCTTGCAGTGGTTCCGGCTCAGGTATTCCAGGCGTTCGAACAACTGTTGATTGAAGCCGCGATCCCGAATCAGCACATTGGCCTCAAGGTTCAGCGACAGGCTCAGCGGGTCGAGGTTGCTCGAACCCACGGTGCTCCATTGCTCGTCCACCAAAGCCACCTTGCCGTGCAACGGGCGTTGGCAGTACTCGTGGATCACCACGCCTTCCTTGAGCAAATAGTCGTACAGCATGCGTGCCGCCAACTTGGCCAGCAGCACATCCGGCTGGCCCTGCATGATCAATTGCACCTGCACGCCACGGCGCGCGGCATTGCGGATTTCCCGCAGCAGGCGGTAGCCGGGGAAAAAGTACGCGTTGGCGATGACTACCCGCCGCTGGGCCTTGCGCAGGGCGTGCAGGTAGGCTTCTTCAATGTCGGTACGGTGTTGCAGGTTGTCCCGGTAAATCAGCCGCACCAGGCCATCGCCTTCGCCTGCCGCCCATGGCGACGGCCGTTGCTCGCGCCGCCAGCCACGGCGCTTGCGCACGCGCCGGCCACTTTGTGCGAGGGCGAAATGATGCAGGTCGGCCACGGCCGGGCCTTGTACCTGCACGGCATAATCCTGCTTGGCCTCGGGGCCGAAATCCCCCAGGTGATCGGCCGAAAAATTGATCCCGCCGATAAACGCCACGCTGGCATCTACCACCACAATCTTGCGGTGCAGGCGGCGAAACCAGTTGGTGCGAAAGCCCAAAGTCTTGCTCGCCGGGTCGAACATCTGCACGGTCACGCCGGCCTGGCTCAGCTCGCCGAGAAACCCCGGGCTCAGCTCGCCGCAACCAAAGCCATCGAGGCTCGCGACCACCTTCACGCCACGCTGCGCCGCCTCGATCAAAATGCCTTTTAGTTCGTGGCCGACCTTGTCTTCGAACAGGATAAAGGTCTCCAGCAAGATCTCCCGCTGGGCTTGGCGCATCGCCTCGAACACCTTGGGGAAGTAGGCCTCGCCGTTCTCCAGCAACTCAATCTGGTTGTCGCTCTGCCAGCCGTAATCCAGGTCCTTGGCCACTGCGTCGTCCGGCGGCTGATCGGTGGCGATGTGTTCCACCGCGACCTTTTCCAGTGGTGCGCTGTTCATAGCTCGATCTCCACCGACAGCGGCGCGTGATCCGACAAATGCGACCACGGACGGCTGGTCAGCACCTGCGGCTGATGCACCTTGAGGTTGCGCACATAGATGCGGTCCAGGGGCAGCAACGGCAAGCGCGCCGGGAAGGTGCGGGCCGGCTTGCCCTGGGTTTCGATAAACACTTCCCGCAGGCCGCAGTGGGCAAGATCGGCGCGCTGGCGCCAGTCATTGAAGTCACCGGCGACAATCACCGGGGCGTCGGCTGGAATCTCGGCGATCCGCTGTGCGATCAATCGCAGTTGCTGCTGGCGATGTACTTCCCGCAGCCCCAGGTGCACGCAGATGGCGTGCACCTCCTGCACGTTGCCCGGCAAGCGCAGCACACAATGCAGCAGCCCGCGGCTTTCGTGGCCGCTCTGGGAAATGTCGAGATTGTCGTAGCGGATGATCTGGAATTTCGACAGCAACGCATTGCCGTGGTCGCCATGGGGATACACCGCGTTGCGGCCGTAGGCGAACTGCGGCCAGATGCTGTCGGCGAGGAACTCGTACTGCGGCATGCTCGGCCAGTTGCTGTAGCGCTTGGGATGGCGCTCGTGGGTGCCGTGGATTTCCTGGAGGAACACCACGTCGGCGGCCACGCTGCGAATCGCCTCCCGCAGCTCGGGCAGGATGAAACGCCGGTTGAGCGCGGTGAAGCCCTTGTGGGTGTTGACCGTCAGCACCCTGAAGCGGGTGATGGTTTCGGTGGGCGTGATGGGCATCAGCTCCGGGTGGGTCATGGTTGCTCCCGTGGGTTGGGTGTCGAGTGACCTCCGTTTTTGGATGACTGTGGAATTTGGCAGAAAGTTTCGATGGTCCTACAGACGGCACCTACCCACTGTGGGAGCCGGGCTTGCCCGCGATTGCGGAGTGTCAGCAGACATTGATGCCACTGACCCACCGCCATCGCGGGCAAGCCCGGCTCCCACAGGTGTTTTGTGTTTGTCCTGCTGGATCAGTGCCCGCCAACCACCCGGGTCGAGCTCTCGGCATACACCGGGCCCAAGCGGTCAAGTCGACCGCTCCAGGCCGTCAGCGCCAACGCCACCAACACTACCGAGCCACCAATCCACGCGGTGTGGATCAAGCCCATGTGAGCGACGATCAAGCCGCCGGCCCACGCGCCACCGGCGATCCCCAAATTGAACGCTGCGATGTTCAAGCCCGAGGCCACGTCCACCGCGTTCGGTGTGTGATGTTCCGCCTGGCGCACCACATACACCTGCAAGCCGGGCACGTTGCCGAAAGCGACCGCGCCCCACACCAGCACCGTGGCCAGGGCCAGCCATGGGTTGCCGGCGGTCAGGGTCAGTACGAACAGCACGGCAGCGAGCAGGGCGAAGATGATTTTCAGGGCGCTGATCGGGCCGCGTTTGTCGGCCAGTTTGCCGCCCCAGATATTACCCACGGCCACCGAGATGCCGTACACCAGCAACACCAGGCTGACGGTGCCGGCGCTGAACCCGGAGATGTCCTGGAGGATCGGCGCCAGGTAAGTGAACGCGATGAACGAGCCGCCGTAACCAACTGCTGTCATGGCGTACACCAACAGCAACCTTGGTTGTTTAAGCACTTGCAGTTGCTGCAACAGCGACGCCGGTTTGCTGTGGGCGATGGTGTTCGGCACATAGAGCAGGCTGCCGATAAACGCGATCAAGCCCAGGGCCGAGACGGCGAGGAAGGTTTCGCGCCAGCCGAAATGCTGGCCGATAAACGTCCCCAGCGGCACACCGGTCACCAGCGCCACGGTGAGGCCGGTAAACATGATGGCAATCGCGCTGGCGGCTTTTTCCTTGGGCACCAGGCTGGTGGCGATGGTGGAACCAATCGAGAAAAACACCCCGTGGGCCAGGCCGGTGACGATCCGTGCCAGCACCAGGGATTCATAACTCGGCGCCTGCCAGGCCAGCAGGTTGCCGAGGGTGAACAGCACCATCAGCGACAACAGCAGCAATTTGCGCGGCACTTTGCCGGTGAGGGCGGTGAGCACCGGCGCGCCGATGGCCACGCCCAGGGCGTAGAGGCTGACCAGCAGGCCGGCAGACGGCAGGTCTACGCCAAGGTCGGCGCCGATGGTAGGTAACAGGCCAACGATGACGAACTCGGTCGTCCCGATGGCAAAAGCGCTGAGGGTCAGCGCGAGCAAGGCAATGGGCATGGCTGCAACTCCGGTGGGTTTCAATCAGGAGCGCAGTCTCGGCGGTTGGCTTGTGCGGAAAAAGACAGGTATTGGCATTTGATATTTGCCTGTAGCGCACGGATCCACGTGCTGGGGAACGATCGCGCCTCAAACCCGTCAGTTCCTTACAGACCCTTCTGAAGGAGCCCGGTGTTTTGTTGAATTTAAAGACTGTGCTACTGCTTGGTACGCTGCTGTTTTGCAGCAGTGGCGCGCTGCAAGCGGCCACCGCTCCCGCGGCTCCAGAGCCTGCCACCCCGGCCAAGCCGGAACTGTTGGTGGAAGGCGGCCTGCTCGGCGCCATCAGTTCCAGCATCGATGGTGTGCAGGACAAACTCGACCTCAACCAGAATCTGATCGACGCCTGGCGCCTGCGGGCCGATCGGGCGGCAGACGAGGTAGACAAGCTGGTCAACCAGCCGTCCGAGCGTTCCTCATGGAGTGTGGCCGGGGATTTCCTGTTGTTGTCCGGTGTGTGGATCGGCGCGTTTGCGATGTTGACCCTGTTGGGTCGGTTCCTCGTCAAGCGTCTGAACCAGCAGCGGCATATCGCACCACGCCAGCGCCTTCAGGCGTTGCTGGGTTACCTGATTCCCTACACGATCCCCGCCTTGATCTGCCTGCCATTGACGCTCTACGTCAGCCACTTCCTGCCCACGTCCGTGGGCCGCGCGCTGGCGCTGTGTTTTGCCTACGCCACCAGCAGCGGTATTTTTTCCACCTCGATGCTGCTGTGCGTCATCGTCATGTTCAACGTCGGCCACAAGCGCCCGGCCGTGCGGATTATTCGTGACTACTGCCCCAAGCCCCTGTTCCTGATCGGCTTCCTCGCCGCCCTCAGCGATGCGCTGACCAGCCCGCAGATCGCCCGCCAGCTGGGGGGCAATATCACCGCCAGCGTCGCGATCTTCACCGGGCTGTTTGCCTCGGTAATCTTCGGCATGCTGGTGATTCGCCTGCGTCGGCCGGTGGCGCATTTGATCCGCAACCGGCCTTTGGCCCAACGCTTGAAACACCCGGCGGTGCAGCAATCCCTGCGGGTGTTTTCCGGGCTGTGGTATTGGCCGATTCTGTTGATGGTGCTGGTGTCGGCCATCAACCTGATCGGCGCTGGTGACGACAGCCAGAAAGCCCTGCGTTGCGCGCTGTTCACCACGATTTTGCTGATTGGCACGGTGTTTCTCAGCACGGTGTTGCAGCACCTGTTCCAGTCCCGCAGCACGGTGGCGGTGCAGCGCAGCAGCGCCTACAAGGAGCGGTTCCTCAGCCTGCTGCATGCGCTGTTGCGCATCGTGATGGCCATCGCCTTTATCGAAATCCTCGGGCGGATCTGGGGCGTGTCGCTGTTTGAATTTGCCCAGCGTAACTCCGTGGGCCGGGCGATCAGCGACTCCCTGAGCAGCATCGGGTTGATCCTGTTGGTGACCTGGCTGTTCTGGGTGGTGCTCGACACCGCGATTCAGGAAGCGCTGAAACCCCCGGTCAACAAACGCTCCAGCCGCCAGCCAAGCACGCGGGTGAAAACTATCCTGCCGCTGCTGCGCAACGCGGTGAAAATCATCCTGGTGGTGATCTGTGCGATCACTACCATGGCCAACCTGGGGATCAACGTCGCACCGCTGCTGGCGGGTGCCGGGGTGGTAGGGCTGGCCATTGGTTTTGGCTCCCAGCAACTGGTGCAGGACGTGATCACCGGCCTGTTCATCATCATCGAAGACACCCTGTCGATTGGCGATTGGGTGGTGCTCGACTCCGGCCACGCCGGCACGGTCGAGGGCCTGACCATCCGCACCCTGCGCCTGCGGGACGGCAAGGGGTTTGTGCACTCGGTGCCGTTCGGGCAGATCAAGGCCGTCACCAACCAGTCGCGGCAGTTCGCCTATGCATTCTTCTCGGTGCAGTTCACCTATGACACCGATGTCGACAAGGCCGTGGAATTGATCCGCGAGGCGGGGCAGTCGATCCGCGATGACGTGTTCCTCAAGTACAACCTGCAAGGGCCGCTGGAGGTGTTTGGCGTCGACAAGATGGACCTTAACGGTGTGGTGCTGACGGCGCAGTTCCGGACGGTGTCGGGCGGGCAATATGCGGTGAGCCGTGCGTTTAACCAGCGCTTGAAAAAGCTTGTGGATAACTGTGCCTTTGTTCACTTCGCGCAAACTTATCCACAGCAGGTGATGTTGCCGCAGCGGGTGGGGCAGCAGGTGGATGAGCCGGAAGAGGAGGCGCCTTCGTCGGTGGTGCTGACGGAGCAGCCGCGCACCCAATAAACCCTGTGGCGAGGGAGCTTGCTGTGGCGAGGGAGCTTGCTCCCGCTGGGCTGCGTAGCGGCCCCAAAAAAAGCGGGAGCGCTGCGCACTCCAGCGGGAGCAAGCTCCCTCGCCACAGCAAGCTCCCTCACCACATGGAAAGCATTCAGGGCTTCAATGGCGGACCAACTTCTCCCGCACCAACCCCGCCACCTGCTGATCCAGCTCCAACAACACCTGCTGCTTCCCGGCAATCTCCACCGCCGCCGGCACGCCATCCCGGTACACCAGCCGGTTACCGCTCAACGCCGGCACCTTGCTACCCGGCAGCAGCGTGCCCACCAGGTTCAGCGGGTCGGCGCCGCACACGGCAATCAAGCTGCCGTCATGAGGCCGCCGGCGAACTTCCCGCAGCAGCGGGATCGCTTCCGGCAACGCAAACTGTTCCCCCGCCAAACCACTCACAAACCGCCCGCCGCGAATCTCGCCCCGGGCCTCCAGCCGATGAAAGGTGCGCAGCAGTTCCCGCCAACTGGGCAGCCAATCCGCCTCACGCTCCAGCAGGCGCCAGAACACCACGCCGTAGCGGCGCAGCAAGGTCATCGCCACATGCTCCAGGGTTTCTGCCGAATGCGGCCCGACAGTTCCCGGCGCGCGCCGTACCAGGGCCCAACGCCCTGCGTCGTCCATCCCGCCCACAAATGCCCCGCGTCCACGCCGACTGCTACGAGCCTGGCGCTTGCTCGCGGGCGTGGTCAGGGCGCGCAGGCCGGCGAAGCTGTCGGCGTTCGCAAGCCCGGCGCCCACCAGTTCCTGCAAGGCGGTTTCCAGTTCGCTGCGCAGCAGGTGGGCTTCGTGGACCAATTCATCGAAAAACAGCGCGCCGTTTTCCCGCAGCGCCTGATGGACTTTCTGCGCCTTGGGCGACAGCTCGGTGCTGTCCGGTGCTTCGGTCAACCCACTCCACAACGGCACCTGGCTGCGAGGCAGCAACACCACCGGCGTGCTGCGCAGGGCCGTCGCGCCGGCCTTGTTGCTCAGGCGCGTCCACACCACCTTGCCGCTGCGGCATAAATCATCGAGCCAACTCGGCGAGTAATCCTTGATCCGTGCGCTGAGCAAGTCGCTGTCCCAGGCCGACGTGGCGGCGGCGTAGCCTTCGAACTGCGCGACGATCTGCGGCAACACCGCGCTGCCCTGGCCGCGAGTGCCGTCTGACAGGTGCTGCCAGTCGAACAGGAACCGCATGAAATCCTGCAACGCCACCGGTTCGATTTCCCGGCGCAGGCGCTTGACCGTGTAGCGGTGAATGCGCGCCAGCAGGTGGCGCTCGCACCATTGTTCGTCGCTGGCGCCAGGGCTGAAACGGCCGCGCAGCACGTAGCCCTCGCTTTCCAGCCGTGTGAGTGCCTGGGACACGTCGGCCACCGGCAAGGCCAGGGGCGCGGCGATCTCAATCAGCGTCAACGGGCCGAAGCCGCTCAGGCGCGCCCGCAGCACTTCCACCAGGGCTTCGTCGAAGGTCCAGGGTTCATCAAAGCCGGGCAGCAGCGGCAGGTCATTCGGATAGATCGCGGTCAAGCAACTCAAGCGTTCCACGGCCACCCAAACCGCCTGGTCGGTGCCAATTGGCAAACGGCTGGCGCGTCCACCGTCGGCCAGGGCTTGCAGCCATTCGGCCCACTGCGGCGTGACTTCCGATTCAGCGATGCACGCCAGGCTCATCAACGCCTCATGCATCTCGTCCAGGCCATTGGGCGCGGGCCATGCTTCCTCGCGTACACCGGCAATCGCCTCGGCATCCAGGGCGCCGAGGTCGTCGGTGCTTTGCGGGTCGCTCCAGCGCCGGTTGAGCACGGCCTGGGTGCGGCGCTCTTCCAGTGGAGCGTCATCGAGAAAGGTGTAGGGGCGGGCGCTGAGAATCTCTGCCGCCAGCGGCGACGGCGCCGGCAGGTCGCGGCTGATCAGGCGGATTTCACCGCGCTCCATGCGCCGCAGCAGGGCCAGCCAGCCTTCGCTGTCCATGGCCTCGTGCAGGCAGTCGTCGAGGGTTTGTTCCACCAGCGGATGCTCCGGCACTTCGCGCTCGCCGGCGAGGTTTTCCAGGCAGGCGATCTGGTCGGGGAACACACTGGCGATCAGGTCTTCACTCTTCATGCGCTGGATCTGCGGCGCCACCTTGCGCCCGCCGGTATAACGCGGCAGCGCCAGAGCGACGCCCGCATTCCAGCGCCAACGCACGCCGAACAGCGGCGCATCCAGCACCGCCTGGATCAGGATGTGTTCGGCCGTGTTGCTGTTGAGGTAGCGCCACACCTCGTCCAGCTCGAAGCTGTGGCTGGTAGACAGCGACAACACGATCGCATCCTCGCTGGCGGCGGCTTGCAGTTCGAAGTTGAAGGTGCGGCAAAAACGCTTGCGCAACGCCAGGCCCCAGGCGCGGTTGATGCGACTGCCGAACGGCGTGTGGATGATCAGTTGGGTGCCGCCGGACTCGTCGAAAAACCGCTCCATGATCAACGTGTCCTGGGACGGCAGCGCGCTCAATGCCAGCCGCGCTCGCGCCAGGTAATCCACCAGTTGCTCGGCGCTGGCCAGGTTCAATCCGAGGGTGCCGGTGAGCCAGTCGAGTGCCGCTTGCAGGTTGCCCGGCGTGGCGGCCAGCAGCTCGTCCAACTGCCCATGTAGACGCGCCACGGCAAACGATAACTCCGCACTGCGCCCCGGTGCTTCACCGAGCCAGAACGGAATGGTCGGCGGCTGGCCGTGTGCGTCTTCGACCCGCACCTTGCCGGCTTCCACCCGCAGGATGCGGTAGGAGGTATTGCCCAACTGGAAGATATCCCCGGCGATGCTTTCCACCGCGAAGTCTTCGTTGACGCTGCCGATGTTCAGGCTTTGCGGCTCCAGCAGCACGCTGTAGTCGGCGTTGTCGGGGATGGTGCCGCCGCTGGTCACCGCAGTGAGCTTGGCGCCACGCCGGCCGCGCAGGGTGCGGGTGATGGCGTCGCGGTGCAGGTAGGCACTGCGGATGCCCTGGCGACCGTTGTAGCCTTCGGCGAGCATTTGCAGCAGCGCCTGGTAGTGGCGCTCATCCAGTTCGGCGTAGGGCGAGGCGCGGCGAATCAGCGTGAGCAGGGCATGTTCCTGCCATTCCTGGCAGCTGACTTCGGCGATGATCTGCTGGGCCAGCACATCCAGCGGCGCGACCGGGATCAGCAAGGTGTCCAGCTCGCCCCGGCGCACGCAGTCGAGCAGGGCGGCGCATTCGATCAGATCGTCGCGGGTGGTGGCGAACAACCGGCCCTTGGGCGTGCCGCCGACCTGGTGCCCGGAGCGTCCGACTCTCTGCAGAAAACCATTGATCGAGCCCGGCGAGGCGATCTGGCACACCAGGTCGACATCACCGATATCAATCCCCAGTTCCAGCGACGCGGTAGCGATCAGCACTTGCAGTTCGCCGGCCTTGAGCCGTTGTTCGGCGTCCAGGCGCAGTTCCTTGGCGAGGCTGCCGTGGTGGGCGGCGACGGCAGTTTTGCCCAGGCGCTCGCTCAAGTGCCGGGCCAGGCGTTCGGCCAGGCGCCGGGTGTTGACGAAAATCAGCGTGGTGCGGTGTTGCCTGGCCAGTTCGGCGAGGCGGTCGTAGACCAGGTCCCACACGTCGTTGGCCATGACGGCCGACAGCGGCACCGGTGGTACTTCGATATCCAGGTCCCGAGGGCGTGCGTGGCCGATATCGACGATTTCACAGGAGCGGTCGGTGCCCACCAGGAAGCGCGATACCGCTTCGATCGGCTTTTGCGTGGCCGACAGGCCGATGCGGGTCAGCGGTTCGCGGCACAAACCCTGCAGCCGCTCCAGCGTCAGGGCCAGGTGGCTGCCGCGTTTGCTGGCGGCAATGGCGTGGATTTCGTCGACGATCACCGTGCGGATGCTGGCGAGCATCTGTCGGCCGGAGTCCGAGCCCAGCAACACATAGAGCGATTCCGGGGTGGTGACCAGGATGTGCGGCGGGTGCTTGCGCATCAGGGCGCGGTCTTTCTGCGGGGTGTCACCGGTACGCACGGCGGTGCGGATCGCCAGCGGCGGCAGGCCCAGCCGTTGCAGGTGCTCGGTGATGCCGGCCAGCGGGGTTTGCAGGTTGATCTGGATGTCGTTGGACAAGGCCTTCAGCGGCGAGACGTACACCACCAGCGTCTGGTCCGGCAGTTGGCCGCCATTGGCCAGGCCTTGGTGGACCAGGTCGTCCAGCACCGCGAGAAAGGCCGTCAGGGTCTTGCCTGAGCCGGTGGGCGCGGCGATCAGCGTGGAGCGGCGCTGGCGAATCAGCGGCCACGCCTGGGCCTGGGCGGCGGTCACCGAGGGGAACGTGCTGCGGAACCAGGCGCTGACGGCGGGGTGGAAACCGTGCAGGACCGTGTCCGTTGATTCAGGAAGGTTCATACCCAATTTATGCGGCCAGCCCCGGCAACTTGCAACCCCGCACTTTATAAGTGACGGTTGCGCTACAAACCCGCAAAATGCAACGATTCTGGCAAATGCCAACGGCATGGCTCACAAGCCTGTCGATAATAACCATCGTTCCAAACAGACCGGGCCTGCTCAATCTATGCGAATGCGCCTTATGTTACTGGGCGGCGGGAATGCCCTCGGGCAGGCGCTGATTCGCCTCGGTGCGGAGGAAGACATCGGTTTCCTCGCCCCGCGTCCGCCCCAAGACGGCTGGGATGCCGCGAGTCTCACGCAACTGCTCGACGACACCCGTCCCGATGCCTTGATCAATCTCGCCTATTACTTCGACTGGTTTCAGGCGGAGACGGTCAGCGAGACACGCCTGGCCGCACAGGAATATGCGATCGAGCGCCTGGCCGAACTGTGCCAGCACCACAGCATTACCTTGCTGCAACCGTCCAGCTACCGGGTGTTCGATGGCTCCCGCGCCACTGCCTACAGCGAAAAAGACGAACCCGTACCGTTAGGCCTGCGTGGCCAGGCGTTGTGGCGCATCGAGCAGAGCGTACGCGCCACCTGCCCGCAGCACGTGCTGTTGCGCTTTGGCTGGCTGCTGGATGACAGCGTCGACGGCACCCTCGGGCGCTTCCTGGCCCGCGCCGAAAAGCCTGATGAACTGTTGATGGCTGACGACCGCCGGGGCAACCCGACGCCGGTGGATGACGCCGCGCGGGTGATCATTTCGGTGCTCAAGCAACTCGATTGCGCCGCGCCGTTGTGGGGCACCTACCACTACGCCGGCCAAGAGGCGACCACTGCGCTGGCGCTGGGTCAGGCGATCCTCACCGAAGCGCGCAACTTCCACCCGCTGGCGGTGGAAGCCCCGACCGCCCAGGCCCACGCCGCCCGCCCGGATGCCGCCGACGAGCCGCAACACGCGGTGCTGGCGTGCAAGAAAATCCTCCACACCTTCGGTATCAAGCCGCGGGCCTGGCGGGCCGGGTTACCGGCGTTGCTCGACCGGTTTTACCGGCATAGCTGAGAACAACACAAAACAAAATGTGGGAGCGGGGCTTATGTGGGAGCCGGGCTTGCCCGCGATGCAGGCAACTCGGTTTTTCAGTCTCACCGAGGTGATGCTATCGCAGGCAAGCCAGCTCTCACACAAGCCAGCTCCCACATTTGGATAGGCTGCGTTGCTTAGCGCGTGTTTAGAACTTGTAGCCAATCCCCACCATGTAAACCATCGGGTCCACATCCACGTTGACCTTGGCCCGAGTGCCCTGGCCCAGCGCGTTATTGTCCACAGTGGCCTTGGTGCTGATGTCGATGTAGCGCGCCTGGGCGTTGATCATCCACTTGTCGTTGATCATGTAGTCCGCACCGATCTGCGCGGCCCAGCCCCAGGAGTTTTCGGCCTTGAAGTTGCTGAAGCCGGCCTCTTGGGCGCGACCGCCGACGTGTTCGTCGTAGATCCAGGTGTAGTTGATACCGGCGCCCACATACGGCTGGAACGCCGACTTGCTGTCCAGCGGGTAGTACACGACGCTAAGGGTCGGCGGCAGGTGTTTGAGCGAGCCGAGCTTGCCGTTGGCGGCGCCCAGGGCGGTGTTCTTGATCTTCACGTCGTGTTCGAACGGGGTGGCCGCCAGCAGTTCGATACCCCAGTGGCTGGTGAACATGTAGGCGAAGTTCAAGCCCAATTGAGTGTCGCTGCTCATGGTCGCCTTGCCGCCCAGGTTGGTCCCGGCCAGCGGGCCCTGGTCAACCTTGACGCTGCTGCTGTCCGCTTTCGGGTTGACGGTGATGGCGCCGGCGCGAATCAGGATATCGCCCGCTTCGTGAGCGTGGGCAACGGGGGCGACGAGGGCGAGCGCGACAAGCGACGCGCCAAGCAGGGACTTGTTCATGGGAGCTCCAAAGGACGTTATTAATTGCTTGTGTCCAATGGTAAAGATCGTAACGTTCGAGCTTTTGACTCAGCTCAATGAAAGCGCAATCACGGCTTATTCCTGCAACTCGTACACGTAGATCTTGTCGGCATCCATCTGGTAACCGGCATCGGCCAGTTCGCTGCTGGACGGTTTGACCTGCATCTGGCCTTCGATCCAGTACGGCTGGTACAGCTCGTCGAGCTTCACGCCGATCTCGCTTTTGACATGCACGATCTGGTTCGACGGCGGTGGCGGCACGTGGATGCACGCGCCGAAATACGGCACCAGCAGAAACTCCGTGGTACGGCCTTCTTCGCTGACTTCCAGCGGCACGATGTAGCCCGGCAGGCGAATGTGCTTACCGTCCAGGCTTTGTACGACTGGCGCGTTGGGCAGGTCTTGCTTGGCGGCCGGCGCAGACTCCACCGACAGCGCATCCGCCATGCCCGACAAGTCGTGCAACGGTTTCATGTTGGGAATTTCCGGTGGCGCGTCGGGCGGAATCATCTCCTGCCACGACAGGTCCTTGGGCTGCTCTTCAGCCCAGGCAGGCAGGGCCACCAGCAGTAACAGTGCAAGCACGACGCGACGCATCAACAGCTTCCTCATAAACGTATCGACAGGCCATCGGCCAACGATTGCCGGTAGGCGCGCCAGGCCGGCACGCTGCCCATCAGCAGGGCTGCGACGAGAATACCGCCGAGCAGGGTCCATTCATATTCGCTCGGCAACGACAGCGGCAGGTCCAGGCCGTAGTTGGCCTGCAAATACCCGCGAGACGCGGCGATGCACACATACAACAGCCCGACGCCGGCGATCACGCCCGACAATGCCAGGGCGAACGCCTCGAAGATCAGCAAGGTCGCGATGTGCCAGGGCCGCGCGCCCACCGACCGCAGGATCGCCATTTCCCGGCGCCGCTCGTTGAGGCTGGTGAGGATCGCGGTGAGCATGCCGATCAAGCCGGTCAGCACCACGAACAGCGAGATCACGAACAGCGCCTTTTCGGCGGTGCCCATCATGCTCCACAGCTCTTGCAGCGCCACGCCCGGCAGGATCGCCAGCATCGGCTCGCCACGGAATTCGTTGATCTCCCGTTGCAGGGCGAAGGTGGAAATCTTGTTGTTCAGGCCGAGCATGAACGCGGTGATGGCTTGCGGCGTCAGGTCCATGTTGCGGGCCTGATCGGCGCTGATCCGGCCTTTGCCCTGGGCCGGTACGCCGTTGTGCCAGTCGATATGGATCGCTTCCATGCCGCCGAGGCTGATATGCAGCGTGCGGTCCACCGGGGTGCCGGTGCGCTTGAGAATGCCGACCACGGTGAACGGCTTGTCATCGTGCTTGACCAGGCTGACCACCGCCACGCCATGGGCCAATACCAGCTTGTCGCCGAGTTTGTAATGCAGGGCGTCGGCCACTTCGGCGCCGAGCACCACTTCGAACGGGTCGGTGGCGAAGGCGCGACCGCTGGCCAGTTCGAGGTTCTGCCGGCGGCCATATTGGTAGTGTTCGAAATAGGATTCGTTGGTGCCCATCACACGGTAGCCGCGGTGGGAGTCGCCGAGGGAAATCGGGATCGCCCATTTCACCTGGGGGCTGGCGGCGAAGTGCTCGTAGCTGTCCCAGCGAATGTTGTTGGTGGCGTTGCCGATGCGGAACACCGAATACAGCAGCAAATTCACCGAGCCGGAGCGCGCGCCGACGATCAGGTCGGTGCCGCTGATGGTGCTGGCGAAGCTGGCGCGGGCTTCGGTGCGTACCCGTTCCACCGCCAGCAACAGGCACACCGACAGGGCGATGGCGAAGGCGGTGAGGATCGCGGTAAAGCGGCGGTTAGCCAGGCTGGCCATGGCTAGACGAAACAAATACATCTCAAACCTCTACGGGCGTGGCGGCGCGATTGAGTTCGGCCAGCGACAGGTTGCGGTCGAACAGCGGCGCCAGGCTCTGGTCATGGCTGACGAACAACAGGCTGGCGCCTGCTTCGCGGCACTCGGCGAACAGCAGCTGAATGAAGGCTTCCCGGGCGTCGTAGTCCAGGGCTGAAGTCGGCTCGTCGGCGATTACCAGTTCCGGTTGGCCGATCAGCGCGCGGGCGGCGGCCACCCGTTGTTGCTGGCCGATGGACAGGGAATCGGCGCGGCGTTCCAGCAGGTTTTTGTCCTTGAGGCCCAGGTGGGCGAGCAAGGTCGCGGCGGCCTGGTCGACGCTGCCGTGGCGCTGGATCGCCCGTTGCGCCCGCAGCTTGGAGAAGTGACAGGGCAGCTCGACGTTCTCGCGCACCGAAAGAAACGGCAGCAGGTTGAACTGCTGGAAGATGTAGCCGGTGTGGTCGACGCGAAAGCGGTCACGGGCGCCGGCCGAGAGTTCGGTCAGCTCCTGGCCCAGCAGACGAATGCTGCCGCGACTGGGCTTTTGCACGCCGCCCAACAGGCCCAGCAAGGTGGTCTTGCCACTGCCGCTGGGGCCCTTGAGGAACAGGGTTTCGCCCGGCTCCAGGCGAAACGTCGGGATGTCCAGCAACTGCGGGTGACCTGGCCAGTTGAAGCCCAGGTCAGACAGTTCGATAAGTGCTTGGGTCATAGGAAATCAGTGGTCTGGCTCGATTTGAATGATGACACCGATCAACTGTAGGAGCTGGCTTGCCTGCGATGGCGTCACCGCGGTGTTTCTGGAGCACCGCGGTGTCTGCATCGCTGGCAAGCCAGCTCCTACAGAAGGGGGGTTACATCAGAATTTCAGCGTAGCTGCCTGCGCCGTCGCTTCCACACCCTGCTGGCCGCTCGGGCCAATGAGTTGTACCTGAATTTTCTGGGTGGCGGGGAAGGTCTTGAACACCTGGGTCAGGTCGAGGTTGCTCAACGCAGTCGGGGTGGCGCAGTTGAACTGGTAGTGAGCGTGGATTTCGCTGTGGTCGTGATGATGCTCGTGGGCGGCGGCACCTTTGCCATCGGTGGCGTGGTCGTCATCGTCGTCATGGTCGGCTTCAGGCTTGTCGCCGAACAGCGGGCTGTTCAGTTCCTGGGTGCTGATCACGCAACCGGCGGCCTTGGGCAGGCTGAACAGCACCAAAGGTTGCTCAAGTTGCTTGCGCGCAGCAGCGACCTTGGCCTTGTCGCCAGCGGTGGTGGCCAGGTGTTCGAAACCCACCAGGTTCATCGCCGGGCTGTCCAGCTCCAGCTCCAGGGCCTGGCCGTCGAGTACTGCGTTGAGGCGGCCGACACCGTGTTCGTGAGCACCCAGGCTGCCGTGCTCGTGATCATGGTCGTGCTCGTCGGCAGCCTGGGCGATGGCCAGTGGCAATAGGGCAAAGGGCAAAGCGAGCAGCAAACGGCGCATGGTGGAGCTCCCGGATAAAGATGAAAGTTTTGTTATGTGATCTTATAACAATTTTGCGACGAGTTTGACCGCCTGCTTGGCGTAGCGCAAGACGCGTGGGAGCATGCTCGTCAGAAAAGTGCGGGAGTGAGTGCGATGTTGAGAATTCGTGGAACCGTCGGCGACCTGCCGGTGGACTTGACCGTGGAGCTGGACGACGGCGACTGGGCCCGGCTGGGCGCGCAGTTGCAGGCCAGCAAAACCCCGAGTGCCGAGCCCGTGGTGGCGCCGGCGGCGGGGAACCTGGACGAGAGCCTGTGGCAAGCCGCGCAGGACTTGCTGCGCAAGGCCGGCCAACTCAACGGGCTGGAACTGCTTGATCAACTGGAAGGATTGGCCGGCAGCGCCTCTGCGGGCAAGCGCCTGCTGGTGCGCCTGCGCCATAGCGCCAAGGTCAAGGTGGCCAGCGGCGGGGATACGCCGCTGTACAGCTGGATCGAGTAAGGGTCAGTACAACGCGGCGAACAGCTTGCGGCGGTAAACCGTGACAAGCGGGTGCTCGTTGCCGAGCAATTCGAACACCTGCAGCAGTGTTTTGTGGGGCAGGCCTTCGCTGTAGCTGCGGTTGCGGATGAACAGCTTGAGCAAGCCATCCAGCGCGGCGTCGTATTGCTGGCGCGCCAGTTGCTGCACGGCCAGTTGATACGCTGCCTCGTCATCCTGCGGGTTTTGTGCGAGACGGGCTTTCAAGTCGGCAGCGTCCGGCAGGTCGGCGGCCTGGCGCAGGAAGGTGATCTGCGCCTTGGCGCCGGCCAGTGCGGCCTTGTGCTCATCGCTCTTGACCGCATCGAGCACGGTTTGCGCTTCGCCCAGCTCACCGCGTTCGGCCAGGCAGCGTGCGTACAGGATCAGCGCGGCGGCGTTGGTGTTGTCTTCGCCCAGCAAGGTCACCAGCACGGCTTCGGCGTCGGTGATACGGCCTTCGGCAAACAACGCCTGGGCCTGCTCCAGCGGATCAGCCGCAGCGGGTGGCGGCATCTGCACATGGGGCTCCAGCATCGCGCGCACGGCGGATTCGGGCTGCGCACCGGCAAACCCGTCCACTGGCTGGCCGTCCTTGAACAGCACCACCGTCGGCAGGCTACGAATGCCGAAGCGCGAGACCACGTCTGGCTCGGCGTCGCAATCGACCTTGGCCAGCAGCAACTCACCCTGATAACTCTCGGCAATCTTCGCGAGCATCGGCATCAACGCCTTGCACGGCGCGCACCACTCGGCCCAGAAATCCACCAGCACGGGTTTTTCGAAGGAATTCTGGATCACCGCCTGGTCGAACGTGGCGGTGGTGGCGTCGAAGATGTACGGCGTGGGCTCACTCATGGGGTATCTCGAAGAAAGCGGGGAATGGGGCAACTATAAGGGTTGGTGGGGTTGGCTGAAAGCGGGGCGGTCTCAGGATCGCTATCGCAGCCAAGCCAGCTCCCACATTGACTGCATTCCAAAGGTGGAACTCGGTCAATGTGGGAGCTGGCTTGCCTGCGATGGTCTCAACGGCGCCGCGAATGGTACAGGCTCACCTTGCGAAACTCCCAGGGCTCGGCCAGGTCGGGCAGTGTGAGGGCGTCGAGGATTTCCAGGCGCTGGTAGTCCGGGTGCTGGAAGTCCCGAACCCGGGAATCGGCGACCAGCGCTTCGCGGCCCCGGGTGAGGAACTGGTCCAGCAGCGGCAGGTTCGCCCGGTCGTACAGCACATCGGCGACCAGGATCAGGTCAAACCGGTCGGCTTCGGCGAAGAAGTCTTCTGAATAACCCAGTGTTACGCCGTTGAGTTCGGCATTCGTCCGGCAGGCGGCCAGGGCCAGCGGATCAAGGTCGCAAGCCACCACTTCCAGCGCGCCGGCTTTTACCGCGGCTATCCCGGCAACACCCGAACCCGCGCCGAAATCCAGCACCCGCTTGCCCGCAACCCACTCGGGATTGGCCGCCAGGTATCGCGCCAGCGCCAGACCGCTGGCCCAGCAAAAGCTCCAGTACGGTGGCTCATGCAGGATGCGCCGGGTTTCTTCGGGGCTGAAGGCGCGGTCCATGTTGTCGGCGTCCAGCAGCCACAGCGACAACGCGGTGCCCGGCAGCGGGCAGGGCACCAGTTGGGCGTCGCCGATCAGTTCGCTGAGGGCGCGTTGCAGGTCCAGCGGTGGCGTCATGGTGCGGGAACGAGTTGCAGCGGGCCGGTGGTCTGGGTGATCGCTTGGGTGATGCGCACGGGCGGCAGGTGCAGGATCAACTGGCCGGACTGGCTGGCGCGGCCACGCAGTTCAACGCGTCCGCCTGCGGGGAAGGCTTCGGGGTTGAAGCGCAGGCGGAAGGCCAACGGCTTGTTGTTGCCGATCAGCACGCTGCTGGCGAGCAGTTGTTGCGGGCGCGAGCGGTCGTCGATCACCAGCAGTGCCAGTTCAACTTCCGCACCGGCAGGTACGCCGTTCAATTGGCCGCTGACTTCACGCTGGAAGGCGGGCAACGGGCCCAGGTCTTCTTCCACGCCAGGGATTTTTTTCTCTTGCTGAGGGGCAGCAACGGGCGCGGCAGGTTTTGGGGTATGGCTGCTGCAGGCGACCAGGAAACCAAGCAACGTGAGCAAAACAAGTGGTCGTAACTGCATGTACGGCTCCAGAAAGGACAAAATCCGTGGCTTAAAAAATATGAAACATAATAGTCAGCCTATATACCGTAAAGGCTATGGCTTGTCTTGCCACGGGGATGCGCTACCATGGCCCTCCCATTTTTTGTTGCCTGCCACCATGCACTGTCCCTTCTGCGGTGCCAACGACACCAAGGTCATTGACTCGCGTCTGGTCGCCGAGGGCGAACAGGTGCGTCGCCGGCGTGAATGCCTGGCCTCTGGCTGCGGTGAACGTTTCACCACCTTCGAAACCGCCGAACTGGTATTGCCACGTCTGATCAAGACCGACGGCAGTCGCCAGCCTTTCGACGAAGAAAAACTGCGCGCCGGAATGCAGCGCGCCCTGGAAAAACGCCCGGTGAGTGTCGAGCGGCTGGAAGCGGCGCTGGTGCACATCAAGCACAAGCTGCGGGCTACCGGCGAGCGCGAAGTCAAATCCCTGGTCGTTGGAGAACTGGTGATGGCCGAGCTGCAAAAGCTCGACGAAGTCGCCTATATCCGTTTCGCCTCGGTGTATCGACGCTTCCAGGACCTCAACGAGTTCCGCGAAGAGATCGACCGCCTGGCCCGTGAGCCGGTAAAAGAATGAACCCACCTTCGGCAGAACAAGCGGTGCTCGACGCCCATTACATGGCCCGCGCCCTGGAATTGGCGCGCAAGGGCCTGTACACCACGCACCCCAACCCACGGGTTGGCTGCGTGATCGTGCGTGACGGGCAGGTTGTCGGCGAAGGCTGGCACGTGCGCACTGGCGAGCCCCATGCGGAAGTCCACGCCCTGCGGGCAGCGGGCGATAAAGCCCGGGGCGCCACCGCCTATGTGACCCTTGAACCGTGCAGCCACCACGGGCACACGCCACCATGCGCCGATGCACTGGTGAATGCCGGCTTGGCCCGTGTGGTCGCGGCGATGCAGGACCCGAACCCGGAAGTCGCCGGGCGTGGCATGCGCCGCCTGGCCCAGGCCGGGATCGAGACTTACAGCGGCTTGCTGGAGAATGAGGCGCGGGCGCTTAACCCGGGCTTCCTCAAGCGCATGGAGCATGGCCTGCCGTTTGTGCGGGTCAAGTTGGCCATGAGCCTGGACGGTCGCACCGCGATGGCCAACGGCGAAAGCCAATGGATCACCGGCCCGGCCGCTCGTGCCGCTGTGCAGCGTTTGCGGGCCCAGGCCAGTGTGGTGCTGACCGGCGCCGACACGGTGTTGGCCGATGGTGCTCGCCTGACGGTGCGCGCCGCCGAACTGGGCCTGGACGAAGAGACCACCGCCCTGGCGATGTCCCGCCCGCCGTTGCGTGTATTGATCGACGGCCGCCTGCGGGTACCGCTGAATGCGCCGTTCTTCAAGGCCGGCCCCGCACTGGTCATCACCTGCGTGACGCCGGACAACCAGTACCCCACCGGCCCCGAGTGCCTGGTGGTGCCGGGTGTCGACGGCCAGGTCGACCTGCGTTCCGCACTGGTGGCCCTGGCCGGCCGTGGCGTCAACGAAGTGTTGGTGGAAGCCGGCCCAAGCCTGGCCGGTGCCTTCGCCCAGCAAGGCCTGGTGGACGAGTACGTGATATTCGTCGCCGGCAAGTTCCTTGGCTCCGCTGCCCGGCCTTTGTTGGACTGGCCGCTTGAGAAACTGGCCGACGCCCCCCAACTCAAGATCACTGAAATGCGCGCTGTGGGCGACGACTGGCGAGTCACTGCCATTCCTGTGCCATCATCGAGCGTATAATTCCCGGCCTGCGCCACGTCTTCAGGAGAACGGCATGTTCACCGGCATCATCGAATCCATCGGCAGCATCCGTGCAATGACCGCAAAAGGCGGCGACGTACGCCTGCTGGTTGAAACCGGCAAGCTCGACCTGAGCGACGTCAAACTGGGCGACAGCATCGCCGTCAGCGGTGTGTGCCTGACCGTCATCGAGTTGCCTGGCAACGGCTTTGCCGCCGATGTCAGCCGGGAAACCCTGGACTGCACCGCGATGAACGACCTCAAGAGCGGCAGCCCGGTGAACCTGGAAAAAGCCCTGACCCCGACCACCCGTCTCGGCGGGCACCTGGTCAGCGGCCACGTCGACGGTGTGGGCGAAGTCGTCGCCCGCAGCGAAAACGCGCGTGCCGTGGAATTCCGTATTCGCGCGCCCAAAGAGCTGGCCAAGTACATCGCCCACAAAGGCTCGATCACCGTCGACGGCACCAGCCTGACCGTGAACGCCGTGAATGGCGCCGAATTTGAACTGACCATCATTCCCCACACCCTGAGCGAAACCATCATGGCGTCGTACCAGCCAGGTCGCCGGGTGAACCTGGA
This sequence comes from Pseudomonas yamanorum, assembly GCF_013386765.1. Lineage (GTDB taxonomy): Bacteria > Pseudomonadota > Gammaproteobacteria > Pseudomonadales > Pseudomonadaceae > Aquipseudomonas > Aquipseudomonas yamanorum_A. Next base: position 15,468 of record NZ_JACARE010000031.1, on the reverse strand, counting down.
AGTCGACTTGCTTGCCCGTTACCTGGAGCGCCTGTTGTTGGGCGATAAGGCCGCAGAGCCGACCGGGAGTAACATCACTGAAAGTTTTTTAGCCGCTAACGGCTACCTTAAATCCTGACCCAAGGGGGTGCCGCGTGGCGCTCAACAGCATCGAAGAACTGGTTGAAGACATCCGCCAAGGCAAGATGGTCATCCTCATGGATGACGAAGACCGCGAGAACGAAGGCGACCTGATCATGGCCGCCGAGTGCTGCCAGCCGGAACACATCAACTTCATGGCCAAGCACGCCCGTGGCCTGATCTGCATGCCGATGAGCCGCGAACGTTGCGAGCTGCTCAAGCTGCCGCTGATGGCACCGCGCAATGGTTCGGGGTTTGGCACCAAGTTCACCGTGTCCATCGAAGCCACTACCGGTGTGACCACCGGCATCTCCGCTGCTGACCGCGCCCGCACCGTTCAAGCCGCCGCCGCGAAAGACGCCAAGGCTGAAGACATCGTCAGCCCGGGCCATATCTTCCCGCTGATGGCCCAGCCGGGTGGCACCCTGGCTCGCGCAGGCCACACCGAAGCTGCCTGCGACCTGGCGCGCATGGCCGGTTTCGAGCCGAGCGGGGTGATCTGCGAAGTGATGAACGACGACGGCACCATGTCCCGTCGCGCCGAGCTGGAAGAATTTGCCGCGCTGCACAGCATCAAGATCGGCACCATTGCCGACCTGATTCACTACCGGATGATCCACGAACGTACCGTTCAGCGGATTGCCGAGCAGCCCCTGGACAGCGAACTGGGCCAGTTCAACCTGGTGACCTATCGTGATTCCGTGGAAGGCGACGTGCACATGGCCCTGACCCTGGGCACCATCTGCGCTGAAGAGCCGACCCTGGTGCGAGTGCACAACATGGACCCGCTGCGCGACCTGCTGATGGTCAAGCAGCCGGGGCGCTGGAGCCTGCGGGCCGCGATGTCCGCGGTGTCCGAGGCTGGCAGCGGTGTTGTATTGCTGCTGGGGCATCCGCTGGATGGCGACGTGTTGCTGGCGCATATCCGCGAAACTGCCGACCATGCGCCGGTGAAAAAACCGACCACCTACAGCATCGTCGGTGCCGGTTCGCAGATCCTGCGTGACCTGGGCGTGCGCAAAATGCGCCTGATGAGTGCGCCAATGAAATTTAATGCCATATCCGGTTTCGACCTGGAAGTAGTAGAATACGTGCCCTCCGAATAAAGGCCGGCGTTGTTTACCCCTTGTTCGCGGTTCAAATATCACTGAGGGGCGCGCACCAAGCGCGTCCCGGCTCTTTAAGAGATTTGTCGAATGACCCTGAAGACCATCGAAGGTACCTTCATCGCCCCCAAAGGCCGCTATGCCCTGGTGGTTGGCCGCTTCAACAGCTTCGTGGTTGAAAGCCTGGTAAGCGGTGCCGTGGATGCCCTGGTTCGCCACGGTGTGAGCGAAAGCGACATCACTATCATCCGCGCTCCTGGCGCCTTCGAAATTCCACTGGTTGCGCAGAAAGTTGCACAGCAGGGTGAATACGCGGCGATCATCGCCCTGGGCGCGGTCATTCGTGGCGGTACTCCGCACTTCGAATACGTGGCTGGCGAATGCACCAAGGGCCTGGCCCAGGTGTCCATGGAGTTCGGCGTGCCGGTTGCCTTTGGCGTGCTGACCGTTGATTCCATCGAGCAAGCCATCGAACGTTCCGGCACCAAGGCCGGTAACAAAGGTGCTGAAGCTGCCCTGTCCGCCCTGGAAATGGTCAGCCTGCTGGCACAGTTGGAGGCCAAGTGATTAGCGACGACAGCGATCAGTTCAACCCCCAGGACCCGCGCCCGGCAGACGCCGGCAAGCCCTCGAAAAGCGAAAAGCGTCGTGCGGCCCGCCAGCTTGCGACCCAGGCCCTGTACCAGCGCCACATGGCTAAAACCTCGCTGAACGAAATCGAGGCGCAGTTTCGCGTCGACAACGATTTCAGCGCGGCCGATGCCAGCTACTTCCACGACATCCTGCACGGCGTTCCGGCCAACCTGCCGGAGATCGACGCTGCACTGACGCCGTGCCTGGACCTGGCGATCGAAGAGCTGGACCCGGTGGAACTGGCCGTATTGCGCCTGTCCACCTGGGAACTGCTCAAGCGCGTCGACGTGCCGTACCGCGTGGTGATCAACGAAGGGATCGAACTGGCGAAAGTCTACGGTTCCACCGACGGTCACAAGTTCGTCAATGGCGTGCTCGACAAGCTGGCCCCGCGCCTGCGTGAAGCCGAAGTGAAGGCGTACAAGCGCTAACTGGCGCTTGCTGACGCAATGGGCGAGTTTGAGCTGATCCGCAACTACTTCGCCGCCGCGCCTTGTGCGCAGGGCGGCGAAGGCATTGCACTGGGGATTGGCGACGACTGCGCCTTGCTGGCGGTTCCCCCCGGGGAACAGCTGGCGATTTCTACCGATACCCTGGTGGCCGGCGTGCATTTTGCCGACCCCTGTGATCCGTTCCTGCTCGGCCAGCGCTCGCTGGCGGTGGCAGTCAGCGACCTGGCGGCCATGGGCGCCAACCCCCTCGCGTTTACCCTTGCCCTTACCACCCCGACGGTTGATGCCGATTGGCTGCAACGCTATGCCCAGGGTTTGAACGCCATGGCCCAGGGTTGTGGCGTGGTGTTGGTGGGCGGCGACACCACCCGTGGGCCGCTGAGCCTGACCATGACCGTGTTTGGCCGGGTGCCGGCGGGCCAGGCCTTGACCCGCAGCGGTGCGCGGCCTGGCGACTTGCTGTGTGTGGGCGCAGAGTTGGGCAACGCCGCCGGTGCATTGCCGCTGGTGCTGGGGCAGCGCACGGCAGAGGCGGCGATCGCCGAGCCGCTGCTGGCCCATTACTGGTCGCCGCAACCGCAGTTGGCGCTGGGCTTGGCGTTGCGAGGCAAGGCCACGTCTGCCATGGATATTTCCGACGGCCTTCTGGCTGATTGCGGGCATATCGCCAAGGCGTCGGCTGTCAGCTTGTTGATCGAGCAGCAAAAGCTGCCGTTGTCGGCGGCCTTGCTGGCGTTCGTCGGTGAGGCGGATGCCCGTGTGGCCGCGCTGAGCGGTGGTGATGACTACGTATTGGCGTTCACGTTGCCGCCCGCCGAACTGGCGCCGCTGTTGGCTGCCGGTGTGCCAGTGCATGTGATCGGCCGGGTCGAGGCGGGGCAGGGCGTTACCCTGCTGGATGCGTCTGGGCAGGACATCACGCCGGTCATTCGTGGCTATCAACATTTCTGAAAGGCATAGAACCAAGCTGAAGGCCAATCGAACCTATTGATCTTTATCAGCGATAATTCAGCTTAAGCGTCTGTAGGAACCTACTGTTACAATCCCACCCCTGTGAAATCTGAAATCAGGAGCACAAGGTGCCCGTCGTTTTCGTCGCTGCTTCCAAGCTGCCAACCCCTTTTGCCACGTTCACCATGAATGGCTTTCTTGAAGAAGCCACCGGGCGCGAACACGTTGTTCTCAGCCTCGGTGACGTGGCGGACGGCGCCCCGGTGCTCGGCCGTGTGCACTCCGAATGCCTCACCGGCGACGCCCTGTTCAGCCAGCGCTGTGACTGTGGCTCGCAACTGGAAGCTGCCATGCAAGCCATCGCCCGCGAAGGCCGTGGCGTGTTGCTGTACCTGCGTCAGGAAGGCCGTGGCATTGGCCTGCTGAACAAGATCCGCGCCTACGAGCTGCAAGATGGCGGCGCCGACACTGTAGAAGCCAACGAGCGCCTGGGTTTTGCCGCTGACCAGCGCGACTACGCGATCTGCCTGCCGATGCTCCAGCACCTGGGCGTCAAATCCCTGCGCCTGATGACCAACAACCCGCGCAAGGTCAAAGCCTTGACCGACATGGGCATCACCGTCGCCGAGCGCGTGCCGCTGCACACCGGCCACAATCCGCACAACAAACTGTACCTGGCCACCAAGGCCAGCAAGCTCGACCACATGATGGGCAACGAGCACCAGGGCGAGGTCGACCGGGCGTGACGCGCGGCCAGGTCAAGCGGCGACTGTCATTTAACTGGTGGCAATACCTGGCGTTGGCGCTGGCCCCGTTGTTTGTGATCAACCTGGTGTTTGGCAAGGCCGAGCCCTTGCTGCCGGTGCTGGCGATGCCGTTTTTTATCGCAGGCGTAGCCTCGATGTTTGTCAGCCTGCGGTACTTCCATGGCTATAAACACGCGCTGATCGCCACCGGCAAAGCCCTCGATACCCCCGAAGAACCGGCTGCCTGGATCACCCTCGCGGCCCGTCGGCGCGTGGCGTTGCTGGTGGCCGCGCTGCCGGCCTGGGTCGGCGCGCTGGCGGTGTTTGTCGGGCTGGAAGCGGTGCCGCTGTTTCTGCTGGCGCTGTCGACTCTGGTGCTGTTCTACCTCTACCGCATCCCGCGTCAGTTGGGTTGATGCGCGCCTGGCTGGCGGTGTGGCTGCTGGTCGTCGCGGCCCAGGCAGCGGCGGTCGAGCGGGTTGTGAGCCTTGCACCGTCCTTGTCTGAAATCGTCGTTGAACTGGGCGCCGCCGATTTGCTGGTGGGCGTGCTGGATGGCGGCGAGCGGCCACCGGCGTTGGCTAAGGTGCCGTCGGTAGGCAATTACGGGCAGTTGGACATGGAACGGCTGCTCAGCCTCAAGCCGGATTTGATCCTGCTGTGGCCCGGCAGCGTCGCCCCGGCCCAGCGTGAACAGCTTCAACGCCTGAACATCCCGGTGTTTGTCGCCGAACCCCACAGCCTCGAACAACTCACCTCACAGGTCGAAACCATTGCCCGGCAACTCGGGCGGGCGGAGGCTGGCCGGCAATTGGCCGCGCAGTTGCGTCAGCGCTTGGCCGAGTTGCGCTTGCGCTATCACCGGGCCGAGCCGTTGCGCGTGTTTTATCAGGTGTGGAACCAGCCGCTGTATACCGTGGGCGGCGGGCAGATCATCAGCGATGCGCTGGGTGTGTGCGGCGCGCGCAATGTGTTCGACGACCTCAAGTTGCCCGCGCCGCAGGTCAGCATCGAGTCGGTGCTGCAGCGCAATCCCGAGGTGATTCTGGCGGGCGATCAAGCGCAGCTGGATGCCTGGAAGGCCTGGCCCCAGGTGGCGGCGGTGGCTGGCGGGCGTTTGCTGCTGGTGCCTGACAAGGGCCTGGAACGGCCCAGCGGGCAGATGCTGGAGGCGGTGGCGCGGTTGTGTCAGGTGATTGCACCGGGGCTGTGAGACCGCTATCGCAGGCAAGCCAGCTCCCACATTTGACCGAGTCGTCTGGATAAACACCGTCCCTTGTGGGAGCCGGGCTTGCCCGCGATAAGGCCGGTGCAGACGACTTGGATTTACGGCGTCCAGGTCACTCCGAACATCAACGCACGGCCTTCTTCCCGATAGCCATATTGCTGGCCTTGGTACTGATACAGCGCCCGGCTGTAGTCTTTGTTCAGCAGGTTATCGAGCTTCATTTCCAGGGTGATCTCGTGATTCACCGCCCAACTGCCCCGTAGACCGAGCAACCCATACCCGCCCAGGCGTTGCTGGTTCGCCGGATCGTCGTAGCTGCTGCTCACCGCCTGCCAACTGGCGCCGACGCCGAACTGGTCGAATTGGCGGTCCAGGTCCAGGCTCACGGTGCGCCGGGCTCGACGCGCCAGTGTGCGCCCAGTGTCGCGGTCCCGTGGATCGATCAGGGCGACGCCCAGGCTGCTTTGCCAACCGAACAGTTCTTGCTTGAGCGCCGCTTCGAAGCCGTTGATACGTGCTGAACTGACGTTTTGCGGGCCGCCGCTGGCGAACACGATCGCGTCCTGAATGTCGGTGCGGTACAGCGAGGCTTCGAGCCGGCGGGTGTCGCTGAGTTGGCTGCGCCACTGTACTTCGTAGCTTTTCGAGGTTTCGGGTTTCAGGTTCGGGTTACTGTTTTTGAAGCCGAATTCGTCCGGGTAGTAAAGGTCGTTGAACGTCGGTGCCCGGAAGCCTTCGCTGTAGCTCAGTAGCAAATCATTATCCGGGTTCAACGGCAGAGTGAATGTGCCGCTCCAGCTATTGTGGCCGCCGAATTGCTGGTTCTCGTCGCGGCGCAGTCCCAGTTCCGTGGAGAAGGATTGCGCCTGGAAACGGTGCTGGATAAACGCCGCGCGGTTCCAGCGACTGTCTTCGGCGAACGCTGTGCTGCTGTTGACCTGGTCCTGGTACCAGTCGCCGCCCAGGATCAGGCTGTTCTGGTCGTTCAGCGTCAGGTCGTTCTGCCAGTTCAGCGAGTTGCGGTAGGTGTTGAACACGCTGCGTTCGGTGCTGAGCTTGTCCAGGGTATCTTCGCGGTTTTCACTGTGGCCCGCTTCCAGCCGCGATTGCCACACGTCATTGATGCGGGCGTCGACGTAGCTGCTGACGCTGCTCACGGTGAAGTCGGTGTAGGGCTTTTGCGCGGAGAACGAGTTGTCGAATTCACTTTTGCCGCGGTTATCCAGCACGTTCACGCCTGCTTCGATGTCATCGTTGAAGGCATGGCTCAGGCTGAAACTGATGGCCTGGTTGCGATAGGCATCATGGTCGCGGTCGCTGGGGTACGAGGTGCGCGTACGATTGATCCCGGCCGTGTCATCCAGGCTGGCGCCCAGGTTGAAGCGGGTTTGCGCGTCGCCGCCGGACAGGCCCAGGCTGCGTTCCCCCGTCTGGTTGCTGCCGAATCCCACATGCAGCCGGGGTTGCACGCCGGACTCGGTATTGCGCCGGGTGAAGATCTGGATCACCCCGCCAATCGCATCGCTGCCGTAGATCACCGAGCGCGAACCGCGCAGCACTTCCACACGCTCAACCTGCTGGATATTGAGGTATTGCAGGTTGCTGGTGCCGCTGGTGGAACTGCTAATGCGCTGGCCGTCCACCAGCACCAGGCTCTGGGCGGTCGAGGTGCCGCGAATGTACACGTTCGTCTGGCTGCCACGACCACCACTTTGCGCCACCTGCACGCCGGGTACGCGGCTGAGCAAGTCGCTCACGCTGGTGGGTTGCAGGCGGTCGATGTCGTCGCGGGTGAAGACGGTGTTGGCGGCGCTGCTGTCGTTGCGCGCCTGGACCTGGCGGTTGGCGCTGATCACCACGTCGGGCAGCTTGAGGGCGTCGTCGCGTTCGAAGCTGTCGGCGAGCAGGTCGGTGGCGGGCAGTAACAGAAGGGGCAGGGCAAGGCGAAGGCGGATCATGGGCTGTCCGTAGCTTTTGAAGTTGGCATAGAACAAATGTGGGAGGGGCTTGTGTGGGAGCCGGGCTTGCCCGCGATGCAGGCACCTCGGTGTGTCAGTTACACCGAGGTGGGGCTATCGCAGGCAAGCCAGCTCCCACACAAGCCAGCTCCCACATTTTTAATCGCGTTCCTACAGGCCCAGCAGGGTCATGCGCTGACGAACCGAAGCTTCAATCCCCGCTTCATCCAGCCCGCACTCAGCCAGCATCTGCGCCGGCTTGGCATGCTCGACATACACGTCCGGCAAGCCCAGGTGCAGCACCGACTTGAGGATGTTCTCCCGCGCCAGGAACTCACTGACTGCCGCACCGGCACCGCCCATGATGGCGTTTTCTTCGATGGTTACCAGCAGCTCATGGCTACCGGCGATCTCGCGCACCAACGCTTCGTCCAGCGGTTTGACGAAACGCATGTCCACCACGGTGGCGTCGAGCTTCTCGGCCACTTTCAAGGCTTCGGCCAACTGCACGCCGAACACCAGCAAGGCAACCCCGCTGCCCTGGCGACGAACGATGCCCTTGCCGATCTCGATAGGCTCAAGGTCCTTTTCGATCACGGCGTTCGGACCATTCCCACGGGGATAACGCACGGCAGCCGGGCCGTTGTACAGGTGGCCGGTGCTGAGCATCTTGCGCAGTTCGTTCTCGTCGCTCGGGGTCATCACCAGCATGCCGGGGATGCAACGCAGGTACGACAAATCGAAGCTGCCGGCGTGGGTCGGGCCGTCTTCGCCCACCAGGCCGGCACGGTCGATGGCGAACAGCACGTCGAGGTTCTGCACCGCCACGTCATGAATCAGTTGGTCATAACCGCGCTGCAGGAAGGTGGAATAGATCGCTACCACCGGCTTGGCGCCTTCACAGGCCATGCCGGCGGCGAAGGTCACGGCGTGTTGTTCGGCGATGGCCACGTCGAAATAGCGCAGCGGGAAACGCTCGCTGAACGCCACCAGGTCGGAACCTTCCTTCATCGCCGGAGTGATGCCCACCAGGCGCGGGTCGGCGGCGGCCATGTCGCACAGCCATTCGCCGAACACACCGGAATACTTCGGCCCGCTGGGTTTCTTCGGCGCGGCGGCCGGGGCGTCCAGGGGTTCAAGCTTGGTGATCGCGTGGTAACCAATCGGGTCGACTTCCGCCGGAGCGAAGCCTTTGCCTTTCTTGGTGACGATATGCAGGAACTGCGGGCCCTTGAGATCGCGCATGTTGCGCAGGGTGGCGATCAGGGTTGGCAGGTCGTGGCCATCGATCGGGCCGATGTAGTTCCAGCCCAGCTCTTCGAACAGGGTGCCGGGAACCAGCATGCCCTTGGCATATTCTTCGGTACGACGGGCAATTTCCCACGCGCCGGGCAGACGCGAGAGCACCTTCTTGCTGCCTTCACGCATGCTGGCGTAAGTACGGCTGGAGAGGATCTTTGCCAGGTAATTCGACAGGCCACCGACATTGCGCGAGATCGACATGTCGTTGTCGTTGAGGATCACCAGCATGTTGGCGTCCACTTCCGGCGCATGGTTCAGCGCCTCGAAGGCCATGCCGGCGGTCAACGCGCCATCACCGATCACCGCAATCGCCTTGCGATCACTGTTCTGCAGGCGGGCGGCAATGGCCATGCCCAGCGCTGCACTGATGGAGGTGCTGGAGTGGCCGACGCCAAAGGTGTCGTACTCGCTCTCGGAGCGGCGCGGGAAGGCGGCGATGCCGTCCTTCTGGCGCAGGCTGGCCATGCGCTCGCGGCGTCCGGTGAGGATCTTGTGCGGATAGGCCTGATGACCCACGTCCCACACCAGCCGGTCGTCCGGGGTGTCGAACACGTAATGCAGCGCAATGGTCAGCTCGATGACGCCCAGGCCGGCACCGAAATGCCCACCGGTCTGGCCGACCGTGTAGAGCAATTCCAGGCGCAACTCATCGGCCAGGGTTTCCAGCTCGGCTTCACCCAGGCGGCGCAGGCCGGCCGGCGTGTTGGCGCGGTCCAGCAGGGGCGTGGCCGGGCGCTTGCGGGGAATCTCTTGGAACGTCGTGGGCATCAGGCGAATCGTTATAGGTATAGAAGAGGCGGCAGTTTACCTCAAGCATCGCAAACTGCCCACGCAGAGCGCCGAACTTGGCTGATATGCGGTGGAAAAGGCCAGTGCTGTCAGTGGCGGCGTTCGACGATATACCGCGCCAGATCACGCAGTGGCTCGGCAGCCGCGTCGAAAGGTCGCAGGGCATCGAGTGCCTGGTCCCGCAGTTCCAGGGCGTAGGCCTTGGCGGCTTCCAGGCCGAGCAGCGAAGGATAAGTCGGCTTGTCCCGTGCGATATCGGCACCCTGGCGCTTGCCGAGGGTCGCGGTATCACTTTCAACGTCGAGAATATCGTCCTGCACCTGGAACGCCAGGCCGATGGCCCGCGCGTAGGTCTGCAAGGCTGCCAGTTGTGCGGCGTCGGCACGGCCACTGGCCAGGGCGCCGAGGTGCACGGCGGCCTCGATCAGCGCGCCGGTCTTGTGGCGGTGCATGTATTCAAGGGCTTGTTGATCGAGCTTGAGGCCGACCGAGCCCAGGTCAATCGCCTGGCCGCCGACCATCCCGGCCGGGCCTGCCGCCAATGCCAGCGCGGTGACCATACGCAAGCGGATCTCGGCGTTGACGCGGCTCAAGCGCGGGTCCAGCAGGGCGCTGAACGCCAGGCTTTGCAGGCCGTCACCGGCGAGAATCGCACAGGCTTCATCGAAGGCTTTATGGGTGGTGGGCTGGCCGCGACGCAGATCGTCGTCGTCCATCGCCGGCAAATCGTCGTGCACCAGCGAATAAGCGTGAATCAACTCCACCGCACAGGCGGCGCCGTTGGCTTCCTCCGCCTGGGCGCCGAGTGCTTCGCAGGCCGCGTAGGCGAGCAACGGGCGCACGCGCTTGCCGCCATTCATCACGCTGTAGCGCATGGCCTCATACAAGCGGGCCAATTCAGGAGTAGGCGCAACAAACAGCGGCTCCAGCGCAGCATTGACCCGGGCCTGGCTGCCGGCCTGATAAGCGTCGATCATTCAGGCTGTTCCGCATCGAAAGGTTCTTCGGCCAGCTCCCCGTCGCGCTCCAGCAACACCTGGACCTTCTGCTCCGCCTGCGCCAGGGCGCTCTGGCAGTCGCGGGTCAGGCCGATGCCCTGCTCGAATGCGGTCAACGAGTCTTCCAGCGACAACTCGCCGTTCTCCATACGCTCGACCAGCGCTTGCAGGTCGGCGAGGGATTGTTCGAAATCGAGTGCAACTTTTTTGCGGGCCATGGCGGCTATTCCGGTAGACGGTAAACCGGCGCGACACTAGCAGACATGGGGGATTGGGGCAAATGAGTGGGGGGAATTGCCTTGTAAATCAGTCACCTTGGGTGTTGATTTGGTAACGGGTGCTGCGCCCGCCGCCGGGTAACCGAACCAGGCAGTTTTTTTCCAGAAGATCGGCCAGGTGTCGAGTCGCCGTGGCCTTGGACACTTCGGCCACGGCCTGATACTGGGCGGCGCTGATCCCGTGCTCAAAGCTCTTGTCGCCGCCGTCGAGCAAGCGATTCAAGACTTTGGTCTGTTCAGCGCTGAGTGCGTGGTCCCGATGCCGTTGCCAGAAGCGACTTTTGCCCAGCACCCGGTCAATCCGCGCCATGGCCTGCTGCAGGCTACGAAGCAGGGTTTGCAGGAACCACTCAAACCAATCGGTCACATCCAGCGTGGCTTTTTGACCGGTTTCCAGTGCGCCGTAATAGCCCGCCCGGTCTTCAAGGATGCTCGCCGACATCGCGTAGAAGCGGATGGCCTGGTTCTCTGCCTGGGCGAGCGCGAGGTCAGTAATCGCCCGCGTCAGACGACCGTTGCCATCATCGAAGGGGTGCAGCGTGACGAACCAGAAATGCGCCATGCCTGCGCGCAGCAATGGGTCGAGGGCCGCATGATTCCGGCTGGCTTCAAACCATTCGATGAAATCGTCCAGCGACTGCTCCAGCCCTTGGCGAGGTGGCGCTTCGAAATGCACGGTGGGCCGGTCCAGCCGTCCCGACACAACCTGCATCGGCTCATCGCCCCTTAGCGCGCCTACGCTCAAGGCGTGCGTGGAAAAGCGGGCTTCCTCGGCGGGAAACAACCATCGATGCCAGTTAAATTGACGGGTTAGGGTAAACGGCTGAGCAAACTGTTGTGTGGCGTCCAGCATCAAGTCTGCCAGGCCCTCGCTGCGTCGGCTTACGGAGCCATCTTGCAATTGCTCCAGGCCCAGACGCCGGGCCAGGGAAGATCGCACCGAGCCAACGTTGAGTTGCTCACCCTCGATTGCCGAGGACGTCAGGATATTTTGCAGCAAGGCATCCAGTTCACTCTCTGAACTCTGCGCCTGGCTGACCGAACCGAGCATGCCCAGCAACTTTCCCTGCGCCTGTGTGCACTCACGCAACAAGGCTGCAAGGCGCTCTGGTTGCCAGTGAAAGTGCGGCCAGTCAGGTTGCTGCCAGATCCAGTTCGGGTGATCCATGGCGGTGTGCTCGGTGGGTGAGCCGAATAGAAGGCTTATTCGGCTCATCGTCCAGTCAGCCGCGCACGATCAAGATGCGACGGGTGAGGGCTGTGGTGCGCAGTTTTTGGGTGCTGATCAGCGCGTCCAGGGCACTGTCGACCTGATTCAGATTGAAGCTGGCGTTGATGGTGCGTTGTCCGACTTTATCGTCGAGCCAGATCACGTGGCCACCTTGATAGCGCACCAACTCCTCAAGCACCTCGCGCAAGGGTGCGTCTCGCACGCTCAGCAGCCCTTTGCGCCAGGCCAGCAGGCGTTCGGCGTCGACGGCTTGGGGGGCTTGCACATATCCGCTCACCACGCGCAACTGTTCGCCCGGCTGCAGCGTTTGGTGTTGCCCGGAGGCGGCTACTTCAACCATGCCAAGCAGCAGAATGACCTCATCGGACTTGTCGTTATGCGCGACGGAAAACTCGGTGCCCAGCGCCCGAACCCGAGTGCCGCCGGCTTGCACAATAAAGGGTCGACTGTCGTGGCTGACTTGCAGATACACACGGCCTCTTCGCAGATTTACCCGGCGTTCATCGGAGGTGAGGTCGATATCGAGCGCGCTGTCGCTGTCCAGCTGCAGGTGTGAACCGTCTGCGAGGGTGATGTCCTGCTGTTGCCCGGTGCTAGTGGTGTAGTCACTGTCCCAACTGCTGATCGGCGGGGTGCCCAGCCATATCGCGCCGGCGGCGAGTATCAGGCAGGCAGCGGTGGCGTAGGTTCGGCGTCGGGAAATCGGCTGACGGCGATCTGGTTTGTGTGCTGCTCGGGAGGGGCGATCCAGCAACTGCCAAAGCGTCTCGGCGTTTTGGTAGGCGTGGGCATTCAGCGGGTCTTCGCGCCACAGGGCAAACGTATTCAGCTCCTGAAACGTCAGGTTTTCCCCGCGCAGACGGGTAAACCAGTCCAGGGCTTGCTGGTCACGTTCGGACGGCGAAGGGGTGGGTTGATCGTTCATCGGGACTCGGTTGCTTGCAGGGCTGCGGTGCAATGGGCCATGGCCTTGTTCAAATGTCGCTCCACCGCCCGGGCATCAATATTCAGACGGACGGCAATCTCCTTGTAGCTTAATTGCTCAACCCGGGCCAGCAGAAACACTCCGTGAGTGGGCGAGGGCAATCTATCGATTAGGCGTTGCAGGTGTTCCAGTTACTGCTGGTGATGGCACTGTTTTTTATGGGGGTATCGCCGGTGAGGATTTGCAGTTCACGCTCATCGTTGATTCCTCGCACGCTGTTGTGCCGAGTATGGTCGATGCTCAGGTTATTGGTGATGCGGTAGAGAAAAGCGCGGACGCTGCCGATCTTGGCGACTTCGCTGTTCATCAGGCGGATGAAGGTCTTGCACGGTTGTTGGTGGTTTCGCGGCGGTTTATCCGGGGGGGCAGTACAGCAGGAGTTCGCCAGGGTAACGGCGATAAAGCGGGCCGAGGTTGCGATTGCCAGGGGGCGGGCATGGCGGGGCGGCGTTTTCGAGGTAATGGTTGAGGGGATGAGAATCGGTCGCAAGAAGGGCGGGCTAGCTTCATGGCTGACCGCGGGTATTAACTATAAGCAGACTATGCCCAGGTTACGCAGTCATGGTCATCCATGTTGGCGACGAATGTTTGGTCTTGGTCAGTGACCCAGAAAGGATAACCCGTTGTTTCAGATAAAATACTAGTAAGATTGTTGGCGCTGCCTACCCTCCATGCTCTCTGGGATGAGTCAAAAACAATTAAAATCAGCGAGCCACTATGAATGATATCTGGTATCTCCTTCCAAAAATTTGGATTGTGTTGCTCGTTTTTTATATTGAGATCGCTAGGGTCAAGTACTTTTTGTTTGGTTCTAAAAAATCTCTCGCTAAGAGATGTAATCAGTGATTCGACCTCGTTAGGTGCCAGCTTTTTGACTTCTATATTTAAGGCGATTATAGCTTCGTCGATTTCTTTTTCTAAGTAATTCATTGTTGTAATCTCATTGGGTAAATTTATTAGGGTTTATGGTTTTTAGTGCGAGCCTCGACGGATTGTCTATAGGGTTTAGGCTTCCAGAATTTTAATCCGACCATATGCCTTTCTATGTCATCCATATCATCCTCTCCAAGAGTATCGTCGAAATGCTTTGATATTATATTGCGGATCTGTGCGAGCCGTGTTGTGATGCCGAAATCATCGATAAAATCGGTGGTGTCTTTCCGGTATTCTTCCAGGGCAAAAGGCTTGTCTGCATAAAAACTACCCATGTTCCGCAAGGAAATAAGTATGAACTCAATTTCTGATAATACTTTCAGTGCTTCCATTCCAGTGAGTGCTATATTTTTGTTTTGCTCTAGCATTGTTATTTGCTTCCATGGGTTTTATGTTTGGGTGACAGTTTCTGCTTGCTGGAGCTAACAGTTATGAAGGGCTTTGCAGATAGTCGTAAATTTCGTTTTTTGTTATTTCTTTTATTTCTATTTCATTTATTTTGGATAGGATGAGTTTTTTATGTTCTGAATGACATATTAACTGAATGGCCCCGTAAGTCTCACCATTGAAAAATCGGATAGATAAAGTTGAACTGTTGAATAGTATTAGTCTGAAATCATCTATTGCTGATATGTAATCGAGAGCGCTTAATTTTTGCGAGAGCTCAGCGATTCTTTCGTTTTGTATCATCAGCCGTATTGAGTTGCAAGCGCTACCCAGCGTTGATGGGTCTGTTTCCGTAGAGGACGTGTTTAATTGCTTTATGTAGGAATATACCGACGTTACTTCATTTTTCAGTAAAATATCTCTAGGTCCCGCTTTTTTTGAAAATTCCCTTATAGTCAGATATTCCATAGTCTTGCTGTATGGCTTTATTCCATACGTGCCCCATCTTACCGTGAATGGCCACTTTTCCTTGAGTAAAAACTCAAGCTTGCACCACGAAGGCCAAGCTTCTTTGATTTCGTGATTAAGTAAGGTGAGTGTTAGAAAGTCCTTGTCGTCACTGTGGGTGACCTGATCCCAAGGATAAATGCCGTCCTCACATATAAATGCCGTGTTCATTCATTATCTCTTGAAATATGTGTGTGAGTCGTCGCCAATGCTTAGAGGTACTTTACGTTCATTTATGAACACCTCAGTGTTGAAGTGTGGACCATGATTTCCTTTTGTATGACCTAAAGAGTGCTCGCGAATCTCGATTATCCGATTCTTTAACTCAAAAACATATACTCTACCTTGAATGTAACGGTCTTGATCCTTAATTGTTTCTCGACGCAAACGTTTAGGTAGTTGATTTTTTTGAATTCCTGCAATTTTTTTTGCCCTCCTGAATGCCCCATTTCTTGAGAGCTTACTATCGGATCCTTTAGGCGGCTCTACGTCGCCTTCGTTTACCTTGGCTCTGCTCGTGGGATCTTCAGCGCGGTGCGTCGGCTTACATCCATCCCCACCCGGACAGGTACTTAGCCCCAGCGGATCCACCCACCCCGTCGGGTTGGGTACGTACTGGTATCCGTTCAGCCCACCCGCCAGTTTCACGGGATCAGGCGTCAGATAGCGACCAACGTCCGGATTGTAGTAGCGATGGCGGTTGTAGTGCAGGCCGCTTTCGGGGTCGAAGTATTGGCCCTGGAAGCGCAACGGGTTGGTGACGGTGTTGACGTCCAGCTTCGCGAGTTGGCCGTAGGCGCGGTAGTGGGCGGACCAAACGATTTCGCCGTCGGGCGCGGTGAGTTCTTGTGGGGTGCCAAGGTG
>NZ_JACARE010000030.1 GCF_013386765.1 Pseudomonas yamanorum | reverse complement strand
CCGGTTTAGCCGCGACGGGGCAGGGACGCCCCGTCGCGGCGGCCCGCGGAGCAATCCCGGAGTGAGGGAACGCCGAGCCTAGGCGAGGCGCCGACAGGCGGGGCAGAGCGTTTTGGTTACTTTTGCGCTTTTCAAAAGTGACCCGCTGTAAGAGCGGAACCAATAGCGGCCGTTACCGAAGAAACGGATATGTACCCAACCCAGATCAAGCGTTCCCAGCCAACCTCAACCGCGCAGCCTGAGTAAAATCCAGCATCCGCTTCAGCGGTCTAACAGCCTGCGGAATCACCGACGGCTCAACAAAAATCTCATTACTCCCCTCACGCAAACACTGCAGCGTACGCTCCAGGGTGTTCATCGCCATCCACGGGCAATGCGCACAACTACGGCACGCCGCCCCATTCCCAGCCGTCGGCGCCTCGACAAAAATCTTGTCCGGACACAACTGCTGCATCTTGTAAAAAATCCCGCGGTCGGTAGCCACGATAAACGTCTTGTTAGGCAACCGCTGCGCCGCCGCAATCAACTGACTGGTAGACCCCACCGCATCCGCCAGCTCGATCACCGACGTCGGCGACTCCGGGTGCACCAGGATCGCAGCGTCCGGGTACAGCGCCTTCATGTCCTCCAACTGCTTGGACTTGAACTCTTCGTGAACGATGCACGCACCGTCCCACAGCAGCATATCCGCGCCGGTCTGACGCTGGATGTAGGTACCCAGATGCTTGTCCGGCCCCCAGATGATCGTCTCGCCGTTATCCATCAGGCTTTCAACGATCTCCAGCGCACAACTGGAAGTCACCACCCAATCGGCCCGGGCCTTCACCGCCGCCGAGGTGTTGGCATACACCACCACCGTGCGCTCGGGATGCTGATCGCAGAACGCCGAGAACTCATCCACCGGGCAACCAAGGTCCAGGGAGCACGTAGCTTCCAGGGTCGGCATCAGGATGCGTTTTTCAGGGGTGAGGATCTTCGCGGTCTCGCCCATGAAACGCACGCCAGCCACCAATACGGTCTTGGCCGGGTGCGCCGCGCCGAAGCGGGCCATTTCCAGGGAGTCGGAGACACAGCCGCCGGTTTCTTCGGCCAGGGCCTGAATCACCGGGTCGCAGTAGAAGTGAGCCACCAGCACCGCGTCCTGAGCCTTGAGCTCGGCGGCAATGGCGGCACGGTAGCCCGCCTCTTCCTCGGCACTCAGCACCTTGGGCTGCTTGGCGTCGAGATGGGCTTGGACCAGAAGGCGTTCGGAAATTTGCGTCATGTTCGCAAGACCTGCAGGCGCAGTTGCGCGAAAGTCGAGTGTACCACCGGCTCTGGAGCCTTTCGGGCGCCGCCGGACGAAGTGATTGTGTTCATCAAGCACGGTGAAGCTGCGCAAGGCTACAGAATATCGAATGGATTCAAAAGCCTAATCTGGGAATCGGCGAGGCATAAAAAAGGGAAACCCACGCCGGGGTTTCCCTTTTTTACAACGTCCGGTTTAGCGCGGCAACGCGCCAGGATCGTCTTGCAGCAACACGCCCTGATGCATGTTCGCCAGCGCACCCTTCAGGATGGTTTCATCGGCGCCCTGGACCCTCTTGCCCTCCCGCGCCGCGTATTCCAGCAATATCAGGTAGTCGCGATGGCTGCTGGCCTGGTTGGGTTCCAGGGTGTCCTTAACCAGATTAGCCATCTCGTAACGCTGGGTGCGGGTGTTCTGGCTGGCGCTTTGATCGACGGAGGCGTTGGTCAGGAATCCATCCTTGTAAGTGATATTCGCCGCGCTGCTGGCCTTGTCGTCGACCTGTACATAGAGATAGTTCTGTGACTCGCGGCGGGTGTCGAAAGCCGGCGGGTTCCCACCATTGAGGTCCCGATGGAAACTGGCTTTGAGGCTTGATTGCTGGACCTGATCGATCGTGCGATTCGAGATGTCACTGCCGCCCACGCGAGTTTTCTGGGACACCGTATAGGCAAACGTGTCGGTTTCCCCAGGGCGCGCCGGGTTGGGGGAGCTGGCCGTCTGGCTGATGGAGGCCTTGAAATCTGCCAAACCCGTCAACAGGCCTTGATCCGCGGCATTGCGGGTCAGCGCCTGTGGCGCTTTGACGCCCTGCGGGTAGTTGCTGTTCATGGCGGTAAACGCATCCTTGAACATCGCCATCAGGTCCGCATCGGCTTTGCCCCGCGCCTGGGCCTTGTCGAACTGGGCCAGGTAGCTTTTCAGCGCGATTGCCTGCTGCTTGGCGTTGCCGAGGATGCCGGCGTTTTTCAGGTCGACCGAGAGATTCACCTCTCCCGCCGGGCTTTTCATGCGGGTGGTACGGCTCTGGCTGTCCGCATGAAACGCGAGGGTGATGTCATCCACTGCCCCCACTTTCAATTTGCCGCTGAGGTCTACCGAGGACAACACACGGGAATCAAACTGCGTCAGCTTGCTCAAATCGAGTTTCGGCGGCTGGGCAGCCAGGCCGTCGATGGCGCCTTGGAAGGCTTCGCCCAACTTGGCGATCTCCTTGAGCTCGGCGGCGCTGAGGGTACCGCCGTCCACCTTGGCCTGCGCGGCCAGGCCACCGGGCTGGCTGGCCAGGCTGAAGGTGACGGTCTTGCCGCTGGCGGTCTTGACGGTAAGGCTGACCCGGTTATCGGCTTCGCTGTGCAGCAGCGCTTGCTGAACCTTGAGTTCGGCCGGGCTTTGGATCTTGGACGACGCGGTGCCGAGCGCCGACTGGGAAATGTCCGTACCGCTCTTGGCGAATTGCTCGATCAGGGTAGCGCCCAAGCCGCTGAACCCGGTGGCTCTGGGCGTTGAGTCGATATTCGCGCCAATCGCCCGTGTCACGGCATCCTGGCTGTCATTTTCCCAGACCGTGATCGGTTCATGGACGGGTAATTGGCCGTTTCGGGAATAGGTCTGGGCCTGGACATCAACCGCCACGTTGCCGAGGCTCACCACCGAGGAGGGCCGCACGAGCGTGGCGTCCGTTTCTGGCGTCAGCGTCGTCGCTGGCGGCGTAACGGCCGGCCGATTGATAAGGGCAATGGCTGAGCTGATGGGAGAAAGCGTAGTCATGACGATCCCTGTCTTGAGCTGGATTGCTCCTAATTTAACCAAGACAGGGAGGGTTTAATAGCGCGATGGATACAATTGCTAGCAAAGAGCCATGTCAGAAAAATGACTCTTTGCCCTCTTTCAGTGCATCAGAAGCGGTAAGTTACCGAACCGCCAAAGCCGTTGGCGCTGTTTTCATACTTGGCGTCGTAGGTCAGTGCCAACTGCGGATTATTGTCGCGGACCTTGATCGGCTCTTCCTTCAGGTAGGAATAAGCGACGTCGAAGGTCAGGTTATCGACTGGCGTCCAGCCGGCACCCAGGCTGAATACCGTGCGGTCGCCAGTAGGAATACGCACGGAACGGTCGGTGTTGTTGGTAGGTGTCTGATCCACCGAGAAGCCGGTACGCAGCACCAGTTGTTTGTTCAACTGGTACGACAGGCCAATGGCGTGGGACCAGGTGTCATGCCAGTTCTGCTGCTCGGTGATGGAATTCAAGCCGCCAAACTGGGCCGCAAGCGCCGACACACCGTCGTTGTTGACGGTGATCTTCTTCAACTGGCTCCAGCGGGTGTAGGTACTGCCCAGGTATAAGGTCCAGTCGTCGTTCAGTTGATGAGTGACCGAGAAGTCCACCGACGATGGCGTCGTCACGTTCAGGCTTGCGTCATAGCGTTGCGGGCCGCCATCAAAGGCATCGGAAACCAGGCCCGAGGCATTGGTCTTGCCGGTCAGGTGGTAAACCACTTGCGAGTGGTAGGTCACACCGAAGCGCGTACTCTCAAACGGTTGCACCAGGATGCCTGCGTTAAAACCGGTGGCGGTGTCATTCCCCTTGATCTTGACCTGTTCACCGGCGCCGCCGCCCAGCGGCACGTTGGAATCCAGTTCACCCGAGATGCGGTTGAAGGTGGGCCCGAAGCCTACCGAGACCTTGTCGTTGAAGGCATAGCTGACGGTTGGCTGGACAGTGACGACCTTGATCACGCTTTTGCTGCCAAAGCCGTTGCCCTGGAAGGCGTTCTCATAATCGGTTTCGAGGCCGAATGGCGCATAAACACCCAGGCCGAACGCCCAGTGCTCATCAATCGGCGTCACCAGGTAGCCCATCGGCACGGCAATGCCAGGCACCATGTCGCCCTTGTCGGTGCCCGGGTTGTTGGCACCAAATTGTGAGGAACTGGCATTCTTGATGTTCGATTTGGCATCCAGGTAGGTCGCCCCGATGCTCACTTCATTCTGCTTGATGCGGGCCATGCCGGCCGGGTTGCCGTACACCGTGCTGGCGTCATCGGCGGAAGAGGAACGCCCGGCGTAACCGGTGCCCATTGAACTGATACTTTGTTCATTGAGGGCAAAACCACCGGCAAACAGGGAAGTGGAGGCAAGGGAGATCGACAGCGCCAAAGCGCTCTTGAAGAGTTTTTTATTCATTATTAGAACTCGAATTATTGGGCTGCACGAGGAAGCTACCAATCTTCGAGCGGGCGAATTATGAAGAGTTTTTCATGCGAATAATTGTCCTACAATTCTACTGATTTCAAAGACTTCGGCGGTTTTTACGGTATTTATTCAGACCTGAAAACCGGAATGTGACTGATGGGTTTTAACCTTGATTTCCCCGTGACCATTGACCATCTGGCCAGGCTTGAAACATTACAGGCGACTACCGCCGAAAAAGCGTCAAGTCGCTGGTGATAAAGATGTCGCAATGACATGATAAAGGCCATTTAACACGCGCGGCCGCACTCAAATGAATAGCACTGTCGGGAAGGGTTCAGAGACAAACAGCCCATCCGATTCGGGTGCGAGCGATTTGTCCGCCGCCGGCCTCAACCATAGCGAAGCCTTCACCGAACGGGTGCTTGCCAGCATCAACGACTGCATCAAGGTGCTGGACCTCGACGCACGCCTGACTTTCATGAGCGAAGGCGGCAAGCAGATCATGGAGGTCAGCGACTTCAATGCGATTCGCGGCTGCCCCTGGCCCGACTTCTGGCAGGACCAGGGCAACGTCGACGCCAAGGCCGCCGTTGCCGCCGCCAAGGCTGGGCGCAACGCCAGCTTTGTCGGCGCCGCCAATACCTTGGCCGGCAACCTGAAATGGTGGCACGTGAATGTCAGCCCGATCATGGGCAGTGACGGCCTGCCAGAGAAAATCCTCTGCGTGTCCCGGGACATCACGCCCCTGCGCGAGGCCGAAGAGTCCCTGCGCAAGCTCAACGAATCCCTGGAACAGCGGGTGGTGGAACGCACCCGCGACCGCGATCGCATCTGGCGCCTGTCGCCGGACCTGATGCTGGTGGCGCAACTCGACGGCGTGATCTCTGCGGTGAACCCGGCCTGGACCCGCATGCTCGGCCACGCCGAAGGCGACCTGGTGGGCAGCCAGTTGCTCGCGCTGGTTCACCCCGACGACCTGGCCGTCTCGTCATCGGCCGTCAGCCGTTTGGGCGACGGTAAAAACTTCCCCAACTTCAAGAACCGCTACCGTCACCAGGACGGCAGCTACCGCATGATCGCCTGGACGGCTGTGCCCGACAGCGACTACATCCATGCCGTGGGCCGCGACATCCAGGCCGAGGAAGAAGCCAAGGAAGCCTTGCGCCTGTCGGAAGATGCCCTGCGCCAGTCGCAGAAACTGGAAGCCATCGGCCAACTTACCGGCGGTGTCGCACACGATTTCAATAATCTGCTGACGGTGATCAAGTCCTGCGCCGACTTGCTGAAGCCGCCCTCCCTGAACGAAGCGCGCCGCATCAAATACGTGGAAGCCATCGCCAGCACTGTCGACCGCGCAGCCCGCCTGACTGCCCAGTTACTCACGTTCGCCCGTCGCCAGGCCTTGCGGCCAGAGGTGTTCAACGTCGGCGAAAGCGTCATGCGAGTTGGCGAGATGATGGACAGCCTGACCGGTTCACGGGTCAAGGTGAGCATCCAGGTGCCGGACGATGCCTGCTTTATCAACGCCGATGAAAGTCAGTTCGATACAGCGCTGGTCAATATGGTGGTCAACGCCCGGGACGCCATGGCCGGCAATGGGCATTTGACGATCAGCGTCTCGACGGCAAGCTGGCTACCATCGGTTCGCGCGCATCCGGTGCGCATCGCCGATTACGTGACGATCGAACTGGCCGACACCGGCTCCGGTATTCCGCCGGAAAAACTCGACGCGATCTTTGAGCCCTTCTACACCACCAAAGGCATCGGCCAGGGCACGGGGCTGGGCTTGTCCCAGGTGTACGGTTTCGCAAAGCAATCGGGAGGCGAGATCCTGGTGCAAAGCGAGTGCGGCAAAGGCAGCGAATTTACCCTGTACCTGCCCAAGGTCGAGCCAAGCGCCATGCCGGTACTTCAAGACACCAGCGCCTCGCCCATCGTCTCGAACCTGGGCGTATTGATGGTCGAAGACAACGCCGATGTCGGCCTGTACACCTCGCAAACCCTGGAACAGATGGGCTTTCATGTGCTGTGGGTGCCCGATGCCCAAAGCGCGCTGGAAGCGCTGGCCCCCAACCCGGAAAGTTTTCAGGTGGTGTTTTCCGATATCTCCATGCCCGGCATGAGTGGCCTGGAGTTACTGGACGCCATCGAAGCCCTGTATCCGTGGCTGCCGGTGGTGCTGACTACCGGCTACAACGACGAGTACGCGCGTATTGCCCAGGAAGAAGCCAGTCGCTTTGTCCTTCTGCAAAAACCCTACTCCACCGAGGCGCTGGCCCTGCTGCTGCAAAAAGTCGTCAAGAGTCGTCTGACGCTGATAGCCCAAGGCTAGGCCGGGTGCCGGGAACGTTACCCATTTCCAGGGCCAGATCCAGCCAGGCCCGTGCAGCCGGTGGCAAATGTGCCTGCCGTCGCCAGGCCAGGGCGATGTGCCAATCAGTCTGGGGCTCATCCAGCTGAATCAAGGCAATGCCGGCATGCAGGTGCTTGTAAGCCAGCATGCTCGGCAAAAACGCGACGCCCAGTCCTGCGGCAACCAGGTCGACGATAAAGTCGATCTGGGCGCTGCGCGCGGTGATGCGTGGGACTACGCCTCTGCGCTCACAGGCCGTGAGAATAATCCGGTTAAGCGCAAACCCGGCTTCGAACAGTATGAAGGGTGAGTCGGCGAGGTCGGAAAAATCGACGCTTTTACGTCCAGCCAATGGATGGTCGATCGGCATCACCACCATCAGCGGCTCCACCCGCACATCCTGATATTCAAATTCCCCCGCCACCGGCACCAGCAACGCGGCCACATCCACCTCACCGGCTTCCAGGCATTCGCCCAGCTTCTTGCTGCCGTGCTCGATCAGCTCGATCTCAATCTCTGGATAACGCTGTCGGTACAGGGCGAACATCGCCGCAAACAACACACCACTGCCCACCGGCGGCAAACCGATGCGCAATACACCGCGCTTGAGCCCCAGCAAGTCATTGATCTCGGCCACCAGGTCACTGCGCTCGGCGAGCAACACCAAGGCGCGACGGTAGGCGATTTCGCCAGCAGCCGTCAGCTCGCTCTTGTGGCCGATGCGATTGAAGAGCGGCGTGCCCAATTCATCTTCCAGAGTCTTGACCGCCTTGCTGACGGTAGACTGGGTAAGTGACACCACCTCGGCCGCCTGTGAGAAGCTGCCTTGGCGTACCACTTCGACGAAGGCCAGCAACGTGCGAAGGTTCATGAGTATTCCATTTGCGACTTGAATCAAGTTGGAAAAGTTGTTTTTACCATGAAAGGCCTTTGTCTATCCTCACCCCACCGTTTTCTTCATTCCGGGGCATCACTGTTCATGATCATTTCGTCCGCATCGGATTACCGCGAAGCCGCCCGCCGCAAACTGCCACGTTTCCTGTTCGACTACATCGACGGCGGCGCCTACGCCGAACACACCCTCCGGGCCAACAGCTCGGACCTGTCGGATATCAGCCTGCGCCAGCGCATCCTGCGCAACGTCGAGAGCCTGAGCCTTGAGACCACCCTGTTCGACCAGCCGCTGGCAATGCCGGTGGTGCTGAGCCCGGTGGGCCTGACCGGCATGTTTGCCCGGCGCGGCGAAGTCCAGGCGGCGAAGGCAGCCGCGAACAAGGGCATTCCGTTTTGCCTGTCGACCGTTTCCGTGTGCCCGATCGAGGAAGTGGCGTCCCAGAGCCCACAGTCCATCTGGTTTCAGCTGTACGTGCTGAAAGATCGCGGCTTCATGAAAAACGCCTTGGAACGGGCCCAGGCCGCCGGGGTGAAAAATCTTGTGTTCACCGTCGACATGCCCACCCCGGGCGCGCGTTATCGCGACGCCCATTCGGGGATGTCCGGGGCCTACGGGCCGCAACGCCAAATCCTGCAGGCCATGACCAAACCGGCCTGGGCCTTCGACGTCGGTGTGATGGGCCGCCCCCACGACCTGGGCAACATCTCCAAATACCTGGGCAAGCCCACCCAGCTGAAGGACTACATCGGCTGGCTGGCCAACAACTTCGACCCGTCCATCAGCTGGAAAGACCTGGAGTGGATCCGCGAGTTCTGGAAAGGCCCGATGATCATCAAAGGCATCCTCGACCCCCAGGACGCCAAGGACGCGGTGAGCTTCGGTGCGGATGGCATCGTCGTCTCCAACCATGGCGGGCGGCAACTGGATGGCGTGCTGTCCACTGCCAAGGCACTGGCGCCTATCGCACAAGCCGTGGGCAGCGATCTGACGGTGCTGGTGGACTCCGGCGTACGCTCGGGGCTGGACGTGGTGCGCATGCTCGCCCTTGGCGCCAAAGGCGTGCTGCTGGGCCGTGCACAGGCATACGCACTGGCCGCTGACGGGCAGCGCGGGGTGGAGAACCTGCTGGATATCTTCGCCAAGGAAATGCGTGTGGCGATGACACTGACGGGTGTGACATCGATCGCCCAGATCGATGAGTCGATTCTGGTGCGCAGCCAGGGTTGATGAGTGCTGCGACCTCAGAATTCCCCCTTCTGAGGTCGCCGGCAGATATTTCTAAATGTTTCTTCATAAAGCCAAACGGTCATCAAACAGAAACATCCCGGGAATTAAATCGTCACGTCTTAGACAGGTGGACCCTTCCACTTACCCCCTTCTTTTGAGGTGTCGTCGTGATGTTGCTGACCAAAAAGAGTCTGTCAGTCTTGTTGACCGCCCTGTGCCTGAGTGGTGTCGCTCACGCCACTGACGTAACGGGCGCTGGCTCCAGTTTCGTCTACCCGGTGCTGTCCAAGTGGTCCCAGGAATACAGCAAGAGCTCCAGTGACCGGATCAACTACCAGTCCATCGGTTCCGGTGGCGGCATCGCCCAGATCAAGGCAGCAACCGTAGACTTCGGTGCCTCCGACGCGCCGCTGTCGGCCGATGAACTGAAGGCCGGCGGCCTGGGCCAGTTCCCAAGCGTGATTGGCGGCATCGTGCCGGTGATGAACGTAGAAGGCGTCGCGGCCGGCCAGTTGAAACTCGATGGCGATGTCCTGGCGAAAATCTTCCTGGGCGACATCAAGGCCTGGAACGACCCGGCGATCGCCGCACTCAACCCTGGCCTGAAACTGCCGGGCGCGAACATCACCGTGGTCCACCGCTCGGACGGCTCGGGTACCTCGTACAACTTCACCAACTACCTCGCCAAAGTCAGTGACGGCTGGAAAACCAAGGTCGGTTTCGGCACCACCGTGCCATGGCCAGTGGGCGTGGGCGGCAAGGGCAACGAAGGTGTTTCGGCCTACGTGAAGCAGATCAAGAACTCCATCGGCTTTGTTGAATACGCCTACGCCCTGCAGAACAAAATGACCTACGCCTCGCTGAAGAACGCGTCGGGCAAGTTTGTCGAGCCCAACGCGAAGGCCTTCCAGGCGGCTGCAGATACCGCCGACTGGGCCAACGCCAAGGACTTCAACCTGATCATGACCAACGCCCCGGGTGAGAACGCCTGGCCGATCACGGCGACCACCTGGATCATCATGTACAAGCAGGCGAAGAACGCCGAGCAAAGCCAGGCGGCCTTCAACTTCTTCAAATGGTCGCTGGAAAAAGGTCAGCAGCAGGCTGCGGCATTGGACTACGTAGCGTTGCCCGATTCCCTCGTGACGCGGATCGAAGGTTACTGGAAGTCTGACTTCGCCCACTGATCCGCCCTCCCATGATCCCCTTGCCCAGGCAGCGTCGTGCTTGAGCAAGGGGATGAGCACATCCGATATGAATGAAACTGTCCACCCCCTGGCCATGACCACTCACGCGAGCGATGTATCGGGTGACAGCCGCGCCGCTCGTGATCAACGCAACGACCTGTGGTTCAAACGCTCAATGTTCGGCGCGGCCATGCTCGTCCTGCTGTTGCTGGCAAGTATTGCCGCCTCGACATTGTGGGGCGGTGGCCTGGCCTTCAAGACCTTCGGTTTCGGCTTTATTACCAGCACCGAGTGGGATGCGGTCAACAACCACTTTGGCGCCCTGGTGCCGATTTACGGCACGCTGGTCACCTCCTTCCTGGCGCTGCTGATTGCGGTGCCGGTGAGTTTTGGCATAGCGATTTTCCTCACCGAAGTGGCGCCGCCCTGGCTGAGAATGCCAGTTGCCTCCGCCGTCGAATTGCTCGCGGGCATTCCCTCGATCATCTATGGCATGTGGGGATTGTTTGTTTTCGGGCCATTCATGGCCGAGTACCTGTCACCCTGGATCAACGACTACCTGGGCGCACTTCCATTGATTGGCTCGCTGTTCCAGGGGCCGCCACTGGGCATCGGGATGCTGACCGCCGGCATCGTCCTGGCGATCATGATTACGCCGTTCATTACCTCGGTGATGCATGAAGTTTTCCGCAGCGTGCCGACTCAATTGAAAGAGTCTGCCTACGCACTGGGTAGTACGACCTGGGAAGTGGTGTGGGACATCGTCCTGCCCTACACCCGCTCGGCAGTGGTCGGCGGTGTGTTTCTCGGCCTCGGTCGCGCCTTGGGCGAAACCATGGCCGTCACCTTCGTGCTGGGTAACGCCCAGCAGTTCTCCGCGTCGTTGCTGATGCCCAGCAGCTCCATCGCCTCCGTCATCGCCAACGAGTTCAGCGAGGCCTATACCGACCTGCATCGCTCAGCGCTGATTGCCTTGGGCTTCCTGCTGTTCATCGTGACATTCGTGGTGCTGGCATTGGCGCGACTGCTGCTCATGCGCCTGTCCCGCAAGGAGGGCTTATGAATAGCAGCGAACGCCTGTACCGCAGGCGTGCCTTCAAGAACCGCGTGGCCATGGTGTTGAGTTGTGGCGCCACGGTCTTTGGCCTGCTGTGGCTGGCGTGGATTCTGCTGACCACCATCATCAACGGCTTCCAGGCGCTCAACCTGCGCTTGTTCACTCAGATGACGCCGCCACCCGGAACCGACGGCGGCCTGGCCAACGCCTTTTATGGCAGCGCCCTGATGTCCGGGATTGCGCTGCTGATCGGCACACCCATCGGGCTGATGGCGGGCATCTGGCTGGCTGAGTTCGCACGTCACTCGCGCCTGGGTACCACGGTGCGTTTCATCAACGACATCCTGCTGTCTGCGCCATCGATCGTGCTGGGCCTGTTCATCTATACCGGCGTGATCCTGCCGCTGAACCTGCTGACCAATCACCAGGTCGGCTTCTCCGCCATTGCCGGCGCCCTGGCGCTGGCGCTGCTGGTGATTCCGGTGGTGGTGAGGACGACGGACGAAATGCTCCAGTTGCAACCCTCCACCATGCGCGAGGCCGCCCTGGCCCTGGGCGTACCGCAATGGAAGCTGACGTTGCAGATTGTATTGAGAGCGGCCAAGGCCGGGGTGGTGACCGGCATCCTGCTGGCGCTGGCGCGGATTACCGGGGAAACCGCCCCGCTGCTGTTCACCGCCTTCGGCAACCAGTTCTGGAGCAGCAACCTGCTCAAGCCGATTGCCAGTGTGCCGGTGGTCATTTTCCAGTACGCCATGAGCCCCTTCGATGACTGGCACGCCCTCGCCTGGGCCGGTGCCCTGGTGCTGACGATGTTCGTGCTGGTGCTGAGCTTGCTGTCTCGCCTGATTCTTTTGCGCAATAGGTCCCACTGATGCAATCGACCCGACTTGAACCTGAAAAAACCAAAATCCGTGTGCGTGGCTTGGAGTTTTTCTACAACAACCAGCGTTCGCTGAAATCCATCGACATCGATATTCCGGAAAAACGCATCACCGCGATCATCGGCCCGTCGGGCTGTGGGAAGTCGACCTTGCTGCGGGTATTCAACCGTATCTACTCGATGTACCCGAAGCAGGAGGCGCGCGGCGAGGTGCTGCTGAACGGCGAGAACATCCTGGCTCCCGGCTACTCGATGAACCGCCTGCGCAGCCACGTCGGAATGGTCTTCCAGAAGCCGGTGCCGTTTCCGATGTCGATCTACGACAACATCGCCTATGCCGTGCGCCACCATGAAAAACTGACACGCCGGGAAATGGATGACCGTGTCGAGCAGGCCCTGCGCGGCGGCGCCCTGTGGGACGAGGTGAAAGACAAACTCAAGCAAAGCGCCCAGAGCCTGTCAGGCGGGCAGCAACAGCGCCTGTGCATCGCGCGCACCATTGCACTGCGCCCGCAAGTATTGCTGCTGGACGAACCGACCTCGGCGCTCGACCCGATTTCCACCGGGCGCATCGAGCAGTTGATCACCGAGCTGAAAGAGCACTACACGGTGATCATCGTGACCCACAACATGCAGCAGGCCGCGCGGGTATCGGACAGCACCGCGTTCATGTTCATGGGGGAGCTGATTGAGCACGGCAATACGGATGAGATCTTCACCAAGCCGAAGATGAAGCAGACCGAGGACTATATAACCGGGCGGTTTGGCTAGGTTTAACGAAAAAAGCCGATCACTCCCTGCCTTGGGAATGATCGGCTTTTTACCGGGCAAAAAAAAACCCGGAAATCCTCACTTGCGTGGGCCTTCCGGATTTTCTAAACCGCCAAAAATGGTGGGTCGTGTGGGATTCGAACCTACGACCAATTGGTTAAAAGCCAACTGCTCTACCAACTGAGCTAACGACCCGCTGTGTGGTGGCGCGTATAATACTGATTTCTAAGGATTATTCAACACCTTATTTGAAATAAATCAGAAATAACGCGTTGGGTCAGTAATTCCGGCCGCCTGGAAGCCTTCTGCACGCAGTCGGCAGCTGTCGCATTTCCCACAAGCACGACCGTCATTGTCTGCCTGATAGCAGGAAACAGTCAGCGAGTAATCGACGCCAAGTCCTACGCCAGCCTTCACGATATCGGCCTTGCTGCGGTTCTGCAGCGGCGCCAGGATGCGAAAGCCCTGCCCTTCTACACCGGCCTTTGTCGCCAGGTTGGCCATGCGCTCGAATGACTCGATGTACTCGGGACGGCAGTCCGGGTAGCCGGCATAGTCCAGGGCGTTGACGCCGATGAAGATGTCACGGGCATTGAGCACTTCAGCCCAGCCAAGGGCCAGGGACAGGAAGACGGTATTGCGCGCCGGCACATAGGTCACCGGGATGCCTTCGCTGGGGCCTTGCGGTACATCAATGGAGCTGTCGGTCAACGCCGAGCCGCCAATGCCGTCGAGGTTCAGGCCAATCACCTTGTGCTCCACCACGCCCAGGTCGCGCGCGACGCGGGCGGCGGCGTCGAGTTCGGCGCGGTGGCGCTGGCCGTAGTCGAAGCTCATGGTGTAGCAGCTGTAGCCTTCAGCCCGGGCCATGGCGACCACGGTGGCGGAGTCGAGGCCGCCGGACAGCAGGATGACCGCACGCTTTTGTTCAGTCATCTCAGCGCCCCGGCTCGTCGTTCCACAGGTATTTGTGCAGTTGCAGTTGCAGGCGTACCGGCAGGTTGTCCGCGACAACCCAGTCGGCCAGGTCGCGAGCATTCAGGTCGTGATGGCTTGGGGAAAACAGCACTTCGCCGGCGCGGCGGTCCAGACCATATTGGATCAGCTTGGAGGTCGCCCAGTCGTAGTCTTCACGGGAACAGATGACGAACTTGACCTGATCGTTGGGCGTCAGCAACTCGATGTTCTCGTAGCGGTTGCGGTGCACTTCCTTGGAGCCTGGGGTCTTCAGGTCGACGACCCGACTGACCCGAGGGTCGACCGCAGCAATATCCAGAGCGCCGCTGGTTTCCAGGGACACTTCGTAGCCGGCATCACACAACTGCTTGAGCAAGGGAATGGCGTTAGGCTGCGCCAGTGGCTCGCCACCGGTGACACAGACATAACGCGGCCGGTAACCGGCCACTTGCTCGAGGATGTCTTCAAGGGTACGCACGGTGCCGCCGCTGAAGGCGTAGGCGCTGTCGCAGTACTGGCAACGCAGCGGGCAACCGGTCAGGCGCACAAATACAGTGGGCAGCCCGGCAGTGCGCGTTTCACCCTGCAACGAGTAAAAAACTTCGGTGATACGTAATGTGTCTTGCATAGTCGCCACGGGCGTAACAGCTAAACAGGCTGTCCGCCTCCGTCAGGCACTTCAAGGAATTGCGCCAACGCGTAAATCCCAGGAAGCGTGTTTCATAAAAGGGCGTGGATTCTAACGAAAAAACCCGCGCAGGGCGCGGGTTTCTTCTGAACGGGTTGCGACGCTTACATGCGTTGCAGATCCCGCTGGGCCAACTGGGCAGCGGAGGTACCCGGATACTGGGCCACCACCTGCTGCAGAATGCCTTTGACCTTGTCGGTATGACCCAGGCGGCGTTCTACGTCAGCGAGTTTGTACAGTGAGTCCGGCACCTTGGCGTGCTTGGGGTACAGCTGGCTGACCTTGGCAAAGGCCTGGCCTGCGCCCTGCAGATCGCCCTTGGCCAGGTTCACCTCACCCAACCAGTACTGGGCGTTACCCGCGTACTGGCTGTTGGGGTATTTGCGCAGGAATGCGGTAAAAGCCTGGCTGGCCTTATCGAAATCCTTGGCTTTGATCAGGTCGAAGGCTGCGTCGTAATACAGCTTCTCCTTCGCCGGATCACCCGGTTCGCTGCTGGCGGCAGGGGCTTGGCTGGCAGCCGCGCCTGCTGCTGCACCACCGGCGGCCGCACTTGGCGCGCCACCGGCAGAAGAATTATCAGGAGTAGCGGCTGGTGTAACGCCGGCTCCAATGCGTCGATCAAGATCCTGGTATCGCTCCAGGCCTTCTTGCTTCAGCTGGTTCACTTGATTCTGCAGAACTTCAATCGTGCCTTGTTGCTGCGACAATTGATCCTGCATGCGTTGCAGCTGGTTGAACAGCTCGCCCTGTGCCGAAGGTGCGGCCGTAGCCGCACCCCCGACATAGGCGCCGTTCGTGCCATAACCCGCTGGCGGATAACTGCTCCCGCTATTGTTATAGCCAGAGTTGCTATCTTCCACAGGAACCGCAGCCCACACCGCAAGCGGTGCCAGGCTGAGAGCCAATACAGTTAGAGCACGACGGCACGTTCGCATGACGAATTACTTACGCAGTTCGACGCGACGGTTTTGAGCCCAGGACTGCTCGTCGTGGCCAGTAGCAACTGGACGCTCTTTACCGTAGGAAACCAGTTCCAGTTGGCCTGGAGCAACACCTTGCAGTACCAGGTAGCGCTGAACGGCTTTCGCACGACGCTCGCCCAGTGCCATGTTGTACTCACGAGTACCACGTTCGTCGGTGTTACCTTCCAGAACAACGCGAGCGCCGTTAGCTTTCAGGTCCTTCGCGTGAACGTCCAGAGCGCGCATGGCTTCTGGCTTCAGGTCCGAACTGTCGTATTCGAAGTAGAAAGTGGTGATAGCGCGCAGAGCAGCTTCTTCGCTCAGGGAGCCGTCAACTGCACCAGTGTTAGCGCCGTAACCAGCGTTTGGATCAACAGCTGCGCCTTCACCGGCATTGTCGCCGCCTTTAGACGAGCAACCAACGGCTACGGACAGAGCCAGAGCCAGAGCAGCAAACTTACCAAACTTCAGCATTTCCATCGTGAAACTCCTAATGAACCCCAGTGTGTTAAGTACTTCTTTTTGTAGCGCCGCGTCAGTTCAGGTAAGGGGACCAGGACGGTTCTCTGACTTCGCCTTGTGCGGTAGGAAGCGGGAGCCTTACGCGTCCATTAATGGACACGAGCATCAAGACTCCCCGGCCCTGCTGGCGGGTGGCGTAGATTACCATGGTGCCGTTGGGCGCAACAGTGGCTGACTCATCAAGGTTGGTATCTGTGAGGATTTTTACGGTTCCGCGCTGCAAATCCTGGGCCGCAACCCGGAAATTAGTGAAACCATCCTGACGGTGAATCATCACCAACGTCTTTTCATCGGCCGAAAGCTTCGGTGCAGCGTTGTAGTTACCAATAAAGGTCACACGTTCGGCGCCGCCGCCGTTGACGCTGGTTTTGTAGACTTGCGGCTTGCCGCCACGGTCGGAGGTGAAGTAGATGGTCGAACCATCCTTACCCCAGAACGGTTCGGTGTTGATGCCCGGGCCGCTGGTCACACGGCTCAGCTGGCGCGAGGCCATGTTCATCACGTAGATGTCCGGGTTGCCATCTTTGGACAGTACGAACGCCAGGCGCGAACCATCGGGCGACCAGGCTGGCGCGCCGTTCAGGCCTTCAAAGTTGGTGATCTGCTCACGGCGACCGGTATCGATGTGCTGAACGAAGATCCGTGGACGCTTCTGTTCAAAGGACACGTAGGCGATACGTTTGCCATCCGGTGCAAAGCGTGGCGACAGGATCGGCTCACGGGATTGCAGCAACGTCACTGCACGAGCGCCGTCATAGTCGGAACGCTGCAACGTGTAACGAGTGTTATCTACCGAAAAACGCTCGGCCGTTACATAAAGCAGGCGAGTCGAGAAGGCACCCTTGATCCCGGTCAGTTTTTCAAACGACTGGTCGGAGATGTAGTGCGCCATGTCCCGCAGTTGGTCCGTGGTGCCCGACACGCTGCCGGTCAGCACTTGCTGCTCGGTCGCGACGTTGAACAACGCGTACTGGATCTGCAGGCGACCGCCGGCCGGCGTGATGCTGCCCACCATCAGGTACTGGGCGTTCAACGCTTTCCAGTCGCGGAAGATGACTTCGCTGGCCTGGGTCGGCTGGCTGATCATGTTGCCTTTGTCGATCGGTGCGTAGTAACCGGAGTTACGCAGGTCATCGCTGATGATCTGCGCCATGTCGTCCGGCAGCACGCTGCCGCCCTGCCAGCCAAACGGTACAACGGCGATCGGGGTGGCCCGATCGCTACCGCTGGTGACCAGAATGTTCTTTTCATCCGCCGCCGCTATCCCTGCCATGCAGCAAATAACGACAAGCATTCCTCGAAGAAGGTTTCTCACAAGGCTAGATCCTCAGGTGTGAATGTCATCTTGAATGAACGGTAGGGAGCGAAGTCGCTTGGTTTCATTCCCTGCATCTCGGTCAACCGGCCAATGTTCTTGACCGCTGCTACCGCCGAACTGTCGAACGAACCATCGCCACTGGACTTGGCCACGCTGACCGAAGTCACCGTACCGTCCGGCAACATGCCGATCTGCAGCACTACTGTCATGCCTTTGCGTGCCGAAGGAGGACGGGTCCACCCTTCTGCTGCCCGTGAGCGAATCAGGTCATCGAAACTGCCCGCGACTTCATCACCACGTTCATCGGCCAAGGCTTGCTGGCGCTGCGGCGTGTCGGAAAGCAAATCGGCCAAGGCCTGGGCCTTTTTGTCTTCGGTCGATTTACGTGCTGCTTCCTGAGCCTTTTTCTTGGAGGCATCGGCGGCAGCTTTCTTCTTCGCATCGTCGGCGATTTTCTTCTTCGCCTCGTCAGCTTCAGCTTTCTTCTTGGCGTCGTCCGCAGCTTTCTTCTTCGCGTCTTCGACGATCTTTTTCTTCGCGTCTTCAGCGGCCTTTTTCTTGGCCTCTTCTTCGGCAGCCTTCTTGGCTTCTTCTTCAGATTTCTTCTTGGCTATATCAGCCAATTGTTTCTCTTCGGCCTTTTTGGCTTCGGCAGCTTTATCGGCTTTCTTGGCTTCATCAGCCTTCTGCGCCTCTTCCGCTTTCTTCGCCTCGTCAGCCTTTTTCGATTCCTCGGCCTTTTGAGCCGCCTCTTCTTTCTTTTGTTCCGCAGCAGCCTTCACCGCTTCCTGCTCGACCTTCTTCTGTTCCATCTGCTCGACTTCAGTCTGGCGCGCAGCCGACTTCTGGGCCTCACCCGCAATCTTCTGATTGGTCTGGGTGGTGGCCTGGCTTTTCGATTTCAGCTGATACAGGGTCGCCTGCACGATCGGCTTGGCTGGCGGCAGGTCCGGGGTCATGGCAAAGCTGACGAACAGCAGGCCAAACACCAGGACGTGCAGGGCAATTGCCCAGACGCTAGGCCAGAAGAAGCTTTCCGAGGCGGACGGCTCTCGCTGTTGGTGCATCAGGGCGCCTCGGTAATCAAGCCAACATTACCGACTCCGGCCTTCTGCAGCCCGCCCATGGCGCCCATCACGGAGCCATAGTCGACAACCTTGTCGCCGCGAATGAACACCTGGGTGTGCTTGCCGCCTTCGTTGCCGGCGCGAATGATCTTGGTCACGGCATCAGTCATCTGCGGCAAGGTCATGGCCTTGTCCTGCTGTTTCTGAGTGTCGACTTCGCTGCCAAGGTTCCAGTAATAGGTCTTGTCAGCCTTGATCGAAATGGTCAGGACCTGGGTGTTGTTGTCCTGCGGCAAGGCTTCGCTGGAAACCTTGGGCAGATCAACCTTCACGCCCTGATTGAGCATCGGCGCGGTCACCATGAAGATAACCAGCAGCACCAGCATCACGTCGATGTAAGGCACTACGTTCATCTCGGCGACCGGCTTGCGCTTTTTGCGAGCTCGAGCGATTAAAGCCATTGGGAATTACCTGCTTATTCTTCGCTGGTGTGCACTTTACGGTGCAGGATCGCCTGGAATTCATCGGCGAAGGTGTAGTAACGGCTGATCAAGGTTTCGCCACGAGCGGCAAAACGGTTGTAGGCGATTACTGCGGGAATAGCTGCGAACAGGCCGATGGCGGTGGCGATCAGCGCTTCGGCGATACCCGGGGCCACGGTGGCCAGGGTCGCTTGCTGGGCCTGGGCCAGGCCGCGGAAGGAGTTCATGATGCCCCATACGGTACCGAACAGGCCGATGTAAGGGCTCACGGAACCTACGGTGGCGAGGAACGGCAGGCTTTGCTCAAGCTTTTCCTCTTCGCGGGAAATCGCGACGCGCATGGCACGGGCCACGCCTTCCATGACCGCTTCCGGGTCAACACCTGGCTGCTGGCGCAGACGGGAGAATTCCTTGAAGCCGGCGCGGAAGATCTGCTCGACGCCCGAATCCGGGTCCGGGTTGCTGCCCGCCTGGCGGTACAGCTTGGACAGGTCGATACCCGACCAGAAGCGCTCTTCGAAGCTCTCCAGGGCACGTCGACCGGCACGCAGCAAGTTGCTGCGCTGAAAAATCATGACCCAAGAGGTAACCGATGCGGCTACCAGGACCAGCATCACCAGTTGAACCACGACACTGGCATTGCTGACCAGGCTCCACATGGAGGAATGGTCGACGACGGTAGGTTCCACGCTAAATCTCCTGCTCTGAATGTTTACCCGCGCCGCTCACGCCGGCAAAGGCCGTGCGTAGAGTTTCGGGAATGGCCCGGGGTTTCAAACTATTGGTGCGAACACAGGCCACCAGGAACTGCCCCTCACAGAGCAGCGTTGCATCCGTAGCCCGCCTGACCTGCTGTTTAAAGCGCAGGCTGGCACGGTTCAATTCGGTTATTTCTGCGCTGACCAGCAGTTCGTCGTCCAGTCGCGCCGGCGCGTAGTAGCGCGCCTCGCTGGAATGCACGACAAACAACAGGTCCTCCCCTGCAAGCGTGGATTGGGCAAAGCCCAGCTCCCGTAGCCGCTCGGTTCGAGCCCGTTCCATGAACTTTAGGTAATTGACGTAGTAAACGATGCCGCCAGCATCGGTGTCCTCGTAATAAACGCGACAGCGATGTGCGAACGACTGATCCCCGTTTTGCGCGCGCATACTCTAGTGCTTACTCCTCAGGTTGCCAATCCGGCCAGGCAACTGTTTTTCATTCTCTGGCACATTTCTAACGAAAGAATGACGACGCCAGCCACTAGGACAGCACAAACGCCGAATAAATCGAATCGCCAAGCCTTTTTTAATCGTCTACTGCATCGAGGAATTCGTCTACTACGGGCATCTCGCCCAATCGTGACGGAATGTTTAACCCAAAGTGCAGATAGGCATGCCGGGTGACCACGCGGCCCCTCGGCGTACGCATGATGTAGCCCTGCTGGATCAGGTACGGTTCCAGCACATCCTCAATCGTGTGTCGCTCTTCACTGATGGCTGCCGCGAGGCTGTCCACGCCCACCGGACCGCCGTCGAACTTCTCGATCATGGTCAACAGCAGACGCCGGTCCTGGTGATCAAAGCCATGTTCGTCCACATCCAGCAGGTTCAGCGCCAGGTCTGCCACGGGCTTGGTGATATGCCCCTTGGCCCGCACCTCGGCAAAGTCGCGTACCCGGCGCAGCAAACGGTTGGCAATCCGTGGTGTACCCCGTGCGCGGCGGGCGATTTCAAACGCACCTTCCGGGTCCAGGGGCAAGCCAAGGATGTTCGCCGAACGGCTGACGATGGTGGCCAGGTCCGCCGTGCTATAGAACTCCAGACGTTGAACAATCCCGAAACGGTCTCGCAGCGGGTTGGTCAGCATGCCTGCCCGGGTGGTGGCACCCACCAGCGTGAACGGTGGCAGGTCGAGCTTGATCGAGCGCGCCGCCGGGCCTTCGCCGATCATGATGTCCAGCTGGAAGTCTTCCATGGCCGGGTACAGCACTTCCTCGACGATGGGCGAAAGCCGGTGAATCTCGTCGATAAACAGTACGTCGTGAGGTTCGAGGTTGGTCAGCAGCGCCGCCAGGTCGCCCGGGCGCTCCAGCACGGGGCCGGAGGTGGACTTGATCGACACGCCCATTTCCTGGGCGATGATGTTGGCCAGGGTGGTCTTGCCCAGACCCGGAGGGCCGAAGATCAACGTGTGGTCCAGTGACTCGCTGCGCCCGCGCGCGGCCTGGATGAACAGCTCCATCTGCTCGCGCACGGTGGGCTGGCCGATGTATTCGGCAAGGCTCAGGGGGCGGATGGCCCGGTCCTGGACTTCTTCACGATCACGCGGGCCGGTGGCCGCGATCAGACGATCAGCTTCAATCACTTAAATCATTCCCTTCAGGGCGCGGCGGATCATGTCTTCGCTGCTCAGGTTCTTGTCCTTGATGGCCGACACGGCCTTGCTCGCCTCTTGCGGTTTGTAGCCCAGGGAGATCAGCGCACTGACCGCATCGCTTTCCGCGCTGGCCACCGGCACACCCGGTGCGTCCGGCTGGTTAGGCACCAGGGCGAACATGCTCGGCACCACTTCCCAGGCCTTGAAGCGGTCCTTGAGTTCCACCAACAGACGTTCGGCGGTTTTCTTGCCGACACCCGGCACCTTGGTCAGCGCCGACGTATCCTGGGCCGACACACAGCGCACCAGCTCATCCACTTCCAGGCTCGACATCAGCGCCAGCGCCAGCTTCGGCCCCACGCCATTGAGACGGATCAGTTCGCGGAAGAAATCCCGGTCACGCTTGCCAATGAAACCATAGAGCAATTGTGCATCTTCGCGCACCACCAGGTGGGTGTGCAGGGTCAGCGGCTCACCGACCGACGGTAGGCGGTAGAGGGTGGTCATGGGCACTTCCAGCTCATACCCCAGCCCGTTTACATCCAGAATCAGGTGCGGCGGCTGTTTCTCAGCCAGGGTGCCGCGCAAGCGTCCAATCACGTTCGAATCCTTAAGAATCGGCTCAGATCAAGGCCTGGCCGGTAATAACGCGGGCATGTCAGCCGACAGCACAGGCCGTTCATGCACCCCACGCAGAATGATTGCGCTGATGCTATCAGAGACGCAGCCGGCCGCCACGACTGCGTGCCGTACCCAAGCCATGGGGCATCAGGCTGGAGCGGGTGTGGGCGTGGCAAATGGCAATGGCCAGGGCGTCGGAGGCGTCGATTTGCGGCTTGGCGGTGAGCTTGAGCATGTGCATGACCATCATCATCACTTGCTCCTTGTTGGCCGCACCGGTGCCGACCACGGCTTGCTTGACCTGGGTCGCGGTGTATTCAGCGA
The DNA here is from genome assembly GCF_013386765.1 of Pseudomonas yamanorum. Lineage (GTDB taxonomy): Bacteria > Pseudomonadota > Gammaproteobacteria > Pseudomonadales > Pseudomonadaceae > Aquipseudomonas > Aquipseudomonas yamanorum_A. Next base: position 67,072 of record NZ_JACARE010000030.1, on the reverse strand, counting down.
TTTCCATGCCCTCCTCGGCACCGGCAACGATGGCCGCACCACGGGCCTGGCCGAGCTTGAGGGCCGAGTCGGCGTTTTTTGCCATGAACACCTTTTCGATGCCCATGGTGACCGGGCCGTAGGTCTGGATCACTTCACGCACACCGCGGTAAACGATCTGCAAGCGCTCGGCCAACTCGCCGGCGCCGGTACGGATACAGCCCGAGGCCACGTACACGCAGCCTCGCGGGGTCTGTTGGACCACGCCAAAGCCGGTGATTCGCGAACCGGGGTCGATACCTAGGATTAGAGTCATAACGCCTGCGAGATGGGTTTAAAGCGGATGCGCCAGGCACATGGTTTGTGTAACAGCATAGAACCCTGTAGGCGCTGGCTTGCCTGCGATACAGACACCTCGGTACATCAGTTACACCGAGTTGATGCCATCGCAGGCAAGCCAGCTCCCACATTGGATCTCCGGCGCTCTTAAGTGAGCTGTTCGGCAACCGACTCCGGGATATCGGCGTTGGAATAGACGTTCTGCACGTCATCAAGGTCTTCGAGCATATCGAGCATCTTGAGCACCTTCTGCGCACCGTCCAGGTCCAGTTCGGCACTGGTGGTCGGCAGCATCACGATTTCCGCGTCGGTGCCTTTGAAACCGGCTGCTTCCAGCGCGTTACGCACAGAATAGAAACCCGCGAACGAGGTAAACACGTCGATGGAGCCGTCTTCGTTGGTCACCACGTCGTCGGCATCCGCCTCCATCGCCGCTTCAATCAGCGCATCTTCATCAACGCCCGGCGCGAAGGAAATCTGCCCCTTGCGCTCAAACAGGTACGCCACCGAACCGTCAGTGCCAAGGTTGCCGCCACACTTGCTGAACGCATGGCGCACAGCCGCCGCGGTACGGTTGCGGTTGTCGGTCATGCACTCGACCATCACCGCCACGCCACCCGGGCCGTAACCTTCGTAGCTCAATTCGACCATGTCATCGGTATCGGCCGCGCCGGCACCACGAGCCACGGCGCGATCGATGATGTCACGGCTCATGTTGGCACCGAGAGCCTTGTCCAGGGCCAGGCGCAGACGCGGGTTGGAACCCGGGTCACCGCCACCCTGGCGCGCGGCAACAGTCAGCTCGCGAATCCACTTGGTGAATATCTTGCCTTTCTTGGCATCCTGACGCTCTTTGCGGTGCTTGATGTTCGCCCACTTGGAATGGCCAGCCATAACACAACTCCGAAATTCTGTAGAAACCTGTCGATCCCGCCCCAGGCGGGACTTCCCTCTTAAACGTACAGCCCTTGTAACGCAAAGGCGCATCCGAAGATGCGCCCTTAGCTGACAATGTAAAACCTTATCGCGCTTTCACGCTGCGGCCTTACTCAGCCTTTGGTGTCTCGCGCAGACGGATATGCAGCTCGCGCAGTGCCTTGGCGTCCACCACACCCGGTGCTTGCGTCATCACGTCGGCAGCACTTTGGGTTTTCGGGAAGGCAATCACTTCACGGATCGACTGGGCACCGGTCATCAGCATCACCAGACGGTCCAGGCCGAAGGCCAGGCCGCCATGGGGTGGTGCGCCGTACTTCAGGGCGTCGAGCAGGAAGCCGAACTTCTCTTGCTGCTCATCTTCGTTGATGCCCAGCAGGCGGAAGACCGATTGCTGCATTTCCTTGCGGTGGATACGGATCGAACCGCCACCCAGCTCGGTGCCGTTCAGAACCATGTCGTAGGCACGGGACAGAGCGCCAGCCGGGTTGGCTTCCAGCTCTTGCGGCGTGCACTTGGGCGCGGTGAACGGGTGGTGCAGCGCACTGAAGCTGCCGTCGTCGTTCTCTTCGAACATCGGGAAGTCGACCACCCACATCGGTGCCCACTTGCAGGTCAGCAGGTTCAGGTCGTTACCGACCTTGATCCGCAATGCACCCAGCGCTTCGCTGACGATCTTGGATTTGTCGGCGCCGAAGAACACGATGTCGCCGTCGACCGCGCCAACACGATCCAGGATCACGTTGAGGTTGGCTTCGGGGATGTTCTTGACGATTGGCGACTGCAGGCCTTCAACACCCTTGGCGCGCTCGTTGACCTTGATGTACGCCAGGCCCTTGGCACCGTAGATACCGACGAACTTGGTGTAGTCGTCGATCTGCTTGCGCGGCATGCTCGCAGCGCCAGGAACGCGCAACGCGGCAATACGGCATTTAGGGTCGTTGGCCGGGCCGCTGAACACCTTGAAGTCGACATCTTTGAGTTGGTCTTCAACGTCAACCAGTTCCAGCGGGTTACGCAGGTCCGGCTTGTCGGAACCGTAACGACGCATGGCTTCTTCGAAAGTCATGTGCGGGAATTCGCCGAACTCCAGGTCCAGCACTTCCTTGAACAGGTTGCGGATCATCTGCTCGGTGATGCCCATGATCTCTTTTTCATCGAGGAAGCTGGTCTCGATGTCGATCTGGGTGAATTCCGGCTGGCGGTCAGCCCGCAGGTCTTCGTCACGGAAGCATTTGGCGATCTGGTAGTAACGATCGAAGCCGGCAACCATCAGCAGTTGCTTGAACAGCTGTGGCGATTGCGGCAACGCGAAGAAGGAACCGGCGTGGGTACGGCTCGGCACCAGGTAGTCGCGGGCGCCTTCCGGGGTTGCACGGGTCAGGATCGGCGTCTCGACGTCGAGGAAGCCGTTCTCGTCCAGGAAGCGACGGATGCTGGTGGTCATGCGCGAACGCAGGCGCAGCTTCTCGGCCATTTCCGGGCGACGCAGGTCGAGGAAGCGATAACGCAGGCGGGTTTCTTCGCCCACATCAGAGAATTCGTTCAGCGGGAACGGCGGGGTTTCCGACTCGTTCAACACTTCCAGCTCGTAGCCCAGCACTTCGATCATGCCCGACGCCATGTTGGCGTTGGTGGCACCGGCCGGACGCAGGCGAACCTTGCCGGTGATCTTCACGACGTACTCGCTGCGCACGCGATCGGCGGCGGCGAAGCTCTCGGCGCGGTCCGGATCGAACACCACCTGGGCCAGACCATCACGATCACGGATATCGAGGAAGATCACCCCGCCGTGGTCGCGGCGACGGTGAACCCATCCGCAAAGGGTGATTTCCTGACCTTCCAGGGTCTCGTTCAGTTGGCCGCAATAGTGGCTGCGCATCATGATAGTGGTTTCGCTTCTCGTAATTCGAAATTCGGTGGAGGCCTGCCTCATCACCGTACAGCTAAGTCAGGTGACGGATAATGCAGGAGCCTGCGCGTAGAGTTCAACTCAGTCTGCTTTGTCGCCGCCGGCCAGATTCTTCTTCGACCCGGTCTTGAAGTCGGTCTCGTACCAGCCATTGCCACTCAGGCGAAAGCCCGGCATGGACAACATCTTTTTAAGCTCCGGTGCCTGGCAGGCAGGGCAATCGACCAGCGGCGCGGCGCTGATCTTTTGAATGGCTTCCAACTGATGACCACAGGAAGCGCATTGATAGTCGTACATGGGCATGAAGATGTCTCGGCGATCAGATCACGACGTACGCCGCGCCCTGCCCTGACTCCAACCCTTGGGAAAGTCCCGGCATGCGCAGCAAAGCCCGGGATTATATCTGGTAAATCGAGGCTGTGCAGCCGTGGCGGCGCGCTGCTCTTTATATAGGTGCCTGCGACAGGCTCCTGCCGGGCGCCAGACCCGGGAGAAGCCCGGGCCCGACAGGATCACGCCTGCCCCGGATGCACAGTGGGCGCGGTAATACGCCCTTTCAATACATGAACCACGCAAACCACCCTGACCAGGCCGCTGAAGTTCTTTACACCGCCATAACGCAAGTGCACTTCCCGGTCCACGTAAGACAGCAGCGCGCTGACCGAACAGGTATTGATCCTGGCTATCTCCGCAAGGATATTCCAATAAACCTCTTCGAGTCGCAAACACGTCGAAAACCCATTAAGCCGAACGGATCGGGACAATGGCCTGGCCAGGTTCATATCAAACCCTTTAGCAAAAGGATCCACCTTTATTTTGTGCAAGCCGCACGTTTCCATAACTCCATTACCTGTTCCGCGAGACATACACTTGACACTCCATTGCCTGACGGCCACCCATCAATCGTTGTTGTTGGCCGTTGGGCCTATAAAACATCAAGAAGACAAGTGCAGCCAGAAGACGGGGAGCCGAGCGCCGTAGGACAAGCCAACGCGCGTATCGGGAAGCTCGCAAGGGAAGGGAGTCGCAGAGGAACAAGCACGCGAGGGGCGTCAGCTAGACGCCCACCCGCATCCGGTGTTACTTGTTTTCGAGCAGGGAACGCAGCATCCACGCGGTCTTTTCATGAACTTGCATACGCTGGGTCAGCAAGTCGGCAGTCGGCTCATCGCTGACTTTATCCAACAACGGGAAGATGCCGCGTGCGGTACGGGTAACCGCTTCCTGGCCTTCGACCAATTGCTTGATCATGTCTTCAGCGCTCGGTACGCCCTCTTCTTCCTTGATCGAAGAAAGTCGCGCGTATACCGAGTAGGCACCCGGTGCCGGAAAGCCCAGGGCACGAATGCGTTCGGCAATGGAGTCCACCGCCAGCGCCAGTTCGTTATATTGCTCTTCAAACATCAAGTGCAGTGTACGAAACATGGGGCCCGTTACGTTCCAATGGAAGTTATGGGTCTTCAGGTAAAGTACATAGGTATCGGAAAGCAGTCGCGAAAGTCCATCAACGATTGATTTACGATCTTCTTCACTGATACCAATATCGATTGCCATGTTTTTCCCCTTCAATTGATAAAAAATTCATTGATCAGGTGCTGGACCACTCTAGCAAGAGTGCCTGCCTTGCGCAGCCCGCACGGGCCTCCCGAGGTGCGGCAAATCGCCCCTTGCAGAGCGAATCTACACAGCAGGCCGGGCTTCACGCCCAGCGAGAAAAATTACCCAACACCTGCGAAAAGGCCTGCACCTGTCTAGGACAAGCGTTTGCCGCAGAAATGCCGTGCCCCTTGTAACAGCCTGAAATGCTTGATTTGAGTAGGCACAGGCTTTGCTGTTAAATAGGCAGCGTGTCGCCACCGTTATTTTTCACGGCAGCGACATAGGCTGATACCCGCGCACGTGCCCAACGCCTCCCATTGTTCAGAAGCGAACCGTGCCAGTCAGCTCTTCCTTGTGATCCGTCTTAACGTGAGTTAATCAAAATGTTGAAAATCGTCCACCTGCTAACGGGCGCAGCAGCTTTGCTGCTGTCCTTTATCCCCAGCCTGCGATCAGAAACCCTGCCTTACCTGCAACAACCTGACGCTCTCTACCTGACCTTCTTTGGTCTTCTTAACCTGACACTGGCTCCAGTCATTCCTTACTGGAACAAAGGCCCGCGTCATCAACTGCAAAACCTGGTCAGCGCCCTGCTGGTCCTGGCTGTTGTCGTGCAAACCCTCACCCTGCTGGCGCCTATGCCTGAAGTCGGTGGCCACCCGGCCGTCCTGCTCAGCCTGGCAATAGCACTGATTGCCATCGTTCTTCATCTGGCCATCAGTTTTTACCGCTCCTCCCCGGCCGCTGCGTCGCAAAGCTACGACATGACCAACCGGGATACCGGTACCGTCAAGTGGTTCAACACCTCCAAGGGCTTCGGCTTCATTTCCCGGGATTCGGGCGACGATATCTTCGTCCACTTCCGGGCGATTCGCGGCGAAGGCCATCGCGTCCTGGTGGAAGGCCAGCGCGTGGAGTTCTCCGTGATGAACCGTGACAAGGGCCTGCAAGCTGAAGATGTGATCGCCGCGTTGCCGCGTCGCTGATTCCAGCACCCCGAAAAAAGAAACCGCGATGCAGCCTGGCTGCATCGCGGTTTTTTTATGCCCGGGGATTTCCCCCTGCCTCATTAATAATGAGGCGGTGGCGCTTCTTCCTCGGAGGACTCGAACTGGCCGCCCATTTCTTCCTGGCGCTTGAGTAGCGCCGTCATCTGCATCTGCAGGCGTTCGACCGCCCGTTGCTGGGTAACCAGGATGTCATTGAGGGTCTCGATGGTGTCGTCTTGAAAGGCCAGGCGACTCTCCAGGTCCATCACACGGTCTTGAAGATCCATGGCTCAAGCCTCCAGGAACGTAAAGTCAGCCGGCAGGATCTCGCGCAGACGTGCACGAATCACCGCCACTTGCTCGTCGCTGTAAGGCTTCGCCGGATGCTTGCCCCAGACCGGCGCCGGCCAGGCGGCGTCGTCGCGCTTGCGTACGATCACATGCACGTGCAGTTGGCTGACAACATTACCCAGGGCGCCAATGTTCATCTTGTCGGCGCCGAAGCCTTCATTCAGCAACTGCGCCAGCGCTGTGCTTTCCTGCCACACCCGCTGCTGGTCAGCGACATCCAGTTGAAACACTTCGCTGATAGCTTCTATGCGCGGCACCAGGATGAACCATGGGTAATTCGAGTCATTGGACAGCAGCAGCCGGCACAGGGGGAAATCCCCGATGGGCAAGGTGTCTTGTTGAAGACGTGGATCTAAGGCGAACACAGCAGTCACTCCCGTTCGGCGGGTCAGGTTTCAGGCGCCCAGCATACCTGCGAATGTCCGGCGCTTCACGGCGAATGCACCGGGCCAAATACGCGCCCTAACAGGACGCCACGAAAAAAAGCGCACCATTTCGAGACAGGCTAATATTTCGGCTACGCTAAATGACCAATGCAACCGAACCTGGTCAAAGCCGGAACACAGAACCCGCTTCAAGACCCTGATCCAGAGGGCTTGCAAGGTACAAATAGAGAGTTGGAGCAAAAAACCCGGCCGGGAACAACTGCACCAAAATGACCCATTTGTGCCTCAAAGGGATCCGCCGACTACCCACCGATCGGGGTGAACCGGTAACGTTTTGCCCTGGTGCAGGTTTTATGCACCACCGAACAGGAGTACAGCAGGCGAGTCAAGGCCAAACCAAACGGCGTAAAAAGCCCGTGCTTATGCGGTTTTTACAGGGCTTTGACAATTTTCACGAAAAAATCACATTCGGTTTCCGGTTTGTGCACGCTTGTTGCATTCACACCCATATGGTCGACAACAGCACCGGCGGGAAGCAGGTGTTTCGCGACAGAAAACAACAGCGGGTCAATGCTTTTCAGGGAAGTGTTAAAACTTTTAAGGGTGACTTTTCCACCCTGATTCCAAGGTTTTAAAACAGTATTGAAGTTGTCAGTTCGGTTACATTCGGACTGTAAATTTGCGACATGGACATAGCAATTTACGACAGGCTCGTAAAGAAGCTGAAAGGATAGATGGGCAAGTATCGCCAATATTGTCAGCGTGATATAAGTTTGCGCCGACACAAAAAAGAAAGAGCCGCCCAGACAAAAATATAGGTGGGACGGCAGTACTCTTCCTAAAACCAAAGGAGCAAATCACGATGCGCGTGATGAAGTGGAGCATGATCGCCCTGGCTGTTTCAGCAGGCACCTCGCAGTTCGCAATGGCGTCCTCCCAGGACGATTCCAAGGGCTTTGTTGAAGACAGTACCTTCAGCATCAACACTCGCCTCCTGAACTTTAGCCGCGACTTCCGTAACAATGACACCGGCAAAAGCCGCGTCGACGAAACCGGCCTGGGCTTCAACGGCCTGTACCAGTCGGGCTTCACCCAAGGCACCATCGGTGTGGGTGTCGACGTGATCGGTCTGTTGGGCGTCAAACTGGACAGCGGCAAGGGTCGTTCCGGTACCGGCCTGTTTCCTACCGGCTCCGACGGTCGCTCGCAGGATGACTACTCCAAAGGCGGCGGCGCAGTTAAGTTCCGTATCTCCGATACGGTCCTGAAAATCGGCGACCAGTACACCACCGCGCCTGTATTCGCTTCCGACGACAGCCGTCTGCTGCCTGAATTGCCACAGGGTATCTCGCTTGTCAGCAACGAGATCAAAGGCCTGAAACTGGAAGGCGGTCACTTCACGTCGAGCGTGGCGCAAGCCCAGACCTACCGCGACAGCCTGGGCCTGACAAAAACCGACTTCATCGGTGGCGTCTACGCCCTGACTCCAGAAGTCAGCGCCAGCCTCTACTACGCGAAGACCGAAGACTACTGGAAGAAAACCTACGCCAACCTGAACTGGACCCATGCGCTTAGCAATGAACAGTCCCTGGCGGTCGACTTCAACATCTACAGCACCAAAAGTGATGGCGCTGGCCTGCAACGGGCTGAGAAAGACGGCACCACCAAGCTGGATAACCGTGCCTACAGCTTGCAAGGCGCGTACACCATCCAGGCTCACACTTTTACCCTGGCCTACCAGAAGGTTAGCGGTGACGGTGACTACGGCTACGGCGTAGACGGCGGCGGCACGATCTTCCTTGCCAACTCCATCGCTCGTTCCGACTTCAACGCTGAAGACGAGAAGTCCTTCCAGGCTCGCTACGACCTGAACATGGCGACTTTCGGCGTACCAGGCCTGAGCTTCATGACTCGCTACGTTAAAGGTACCGGCGCCAACACCGCCGACACCTCGAACGGTAAAGAGTGGGAACGTGACATCGAAGCCAAGTACGTGATCCAGAGCGGCCCAGCCAAAGACCTGAGCCTGCGCGTACGTCAAGCCACTTATCGCTCCAGCGATGGTGTGTACTACGGTTCGGCGTCCATCGACGAACTGCGTCTGATCGCACAATACCCGCTGAACATCTTGTAATTGGCAGTTTGATTACAACGATGACTTAGGGCTTCGGCTCTAACTAAAAAGCCGCTCACTTGTTCGCAAGTGAGCGGCTTTTCTATTGCAACTTGATCTCAACAACCACATAACTAGCAAGCTAACTATCTAGTTTAATCCTACACATCAAACCTGACACATCGGACAAGTTTGATCCGCAAGTCACACCCTCACTTCGTAGCGCTTTCCTGCATTACTCGAATAACCCGCTGGGGAAACGGAATATCGATTCCCGCGCCTTTCAAACGATCACGTGCCAGTTCATTGAACATGAACATCACATCCCAATAATCCGAAGTCTTGGTCCAGACTCGCAGGGAAACGGTGATTGAACTGTCGCCCAGGGTCGAAACCACGGCTGCCGGCGCAGGATCAGCCAGTACCCGTGGGTCCTTGGCCAGTTCCAGCAGCACTTCGCGCGCTTTCTGCAGGTCGGCTTCGTAGTCGACACCCACATCAAACACCACTTTGCGGGTCGGCTGACGGTTGGTGTTGGTGATGAGGCCGTTGGACAGGCTGCCGTTCGGGATGATCACCGTCTTGTTGTCGCCGGTGCGCAACACGGTGTGAAAGATCTGGATGCTGTCGACGGTACCGGAAGTGCCCTGGGCTTCGATCCAGTCACCAATGCGGAACGGACGGAACAACAGAATCAGCACACCGCCGGCGAAGTTCGCCAGGCTGCCTTGCAATGCCAGACCGATGGCCAGGGTAGCGGCACCAATCGCGGCAACGAACGATGTGGTTGCGACGCCGATCATCGAGGCCACGTTAACCACCAGCATGACCTTGAGCGCAATGTTCGCAAGGCTGGTAATGAAGTGTTGCAGCGCCAGGTCAGCATTACGCAGTGCCAGCAAACGCCCCACTCGGTGGGTCAAGACGTTGATCAGCCACCAACCGATGGCCAGGGTGACCAAGGCCAGCAAAAACCGGCTGCCGTATTCCATGATCATCGGTAACCACGACTCCGAGGTCTTGATCAGGTGATCCACTTCAGCGTTCAAATCCATCTACATTCTCCTGTTTACCGGATGCTCGGCATATTGAGTGGCCATAAATGCAATTGAGCCCCGTAGGGCTCAATGGTGGGCGCAGGCTCTGGGGCGTGGGACGTCAAAAACGCCCGCAGGTTCCCCAAAGAGCCATCAGTCGCGGAAGTTATTGAACTGCAGCGGCATGTCGAAAGTCTTGGCGCGCAAGGCGGCAATGGCCTCTTGCAAGTCATCACGCTTCTTGCCGGTGATACGCACCTGCTCGCCCTGGATCGCGGCCTGGACCTTGAGCTTGGCGTCCTTGACATGAGCGACGATTTTCTTCGCCAGCTCCTTGTCGATGCCTTCTTTGAACACGACTTCCTGTTTCATCAACTTGCCGGAGGCATAAGCGTCCTTGATTTCAAGGCACTGTGCATCGATCTTGCGCTTGACCAGCGACAGCTTGAGGATCTCAATCATCGCTTCAAGCTGGAAGTCGGCTTCTGCGGTGAGGTTGACGGCGAGGTCTTTTTCCTTGAACTCGAAGCTGCCCTTGCCCTTCAAGTCATAGCGACGATCCAGCTCCTTGACGGCGTTCTCGACGGCGTTGGTGAGTTCGTGCTTGTCCAGTTCGGATACCACGTCGAACGACGGCATGTAATTTCTCCAATAAAAAGGGGCGCGGCTCAGTAGAGATGGAGCACGCCCAGGCTAAAATGCCCGGGCATTATAGCGGTTCTTTCGCCTCGTTCACTGCGGGCAGCCTTACGGAGTAAAAACTGATGTCGACCACCTGGCATGTCCTCGGTGCTGGCAGCCTCGGAACACTCTGGGCCACCCGCCTGGCCCGTGCCGGGCTGCCCGTAAGGCTGATCCTGCGGGACCACGCGCGGCTGGCGAGCTATCAGGTGGCTAATGGCCTGACCCTGGTTGAGCAAGGCGTGGCCCACACCTACCCGGTCGTTGGCGAAACCTGCGACAGTCCTGGGCCGATTCATCGCCTGCTGGTGGCGTGCAAAGCCTACGACGCCCAAGAGGCCGTCGCACAGCTTGAACACCGGCTGGCGCCCGACGCCGAACTGATCCTGCTGCAAAACGGCCTGGGCAGCCAGGACGCGGTCGCCGCCCAACTGCCCCAAGCCCGCTGTATTTTTGCCTCCAGCACCGAAGGCGCGTTTCGCGAAAGCGACTGGCGGGTAGTGTTTGCCGGCCACGGTTATACCTGGCTCGGGGACGCGAGCCACCCTACTCCACCGATATGGCTGGATGACCTGCAAGCCGCCGGCATTCCCCACGAGTGGAGCACCGACATCCTCACCCGCCTGTGGCGCAAACTGGCGCTGAACTGCGCAATCAACCCGCTGACCATGCTGTATGAATGCCGCAATGGCGACCTGCAAGCCCATCAATGCGAGGTCGCCACCCTGTGCGCCGAACTCGCCGAGCTGCTTGAGTGCTGCGGCCAACCGGCTGCCGCACAGGATTTGCAAAACGAAGTGGAGCGTGTGATCCAGGCCACCGCAGCCAATTACTCGTCGATGTACCAGGACGTGGCCAGTGGCCGACGCACCGAAATCAGCTACCTGCTGGGGTACGCCTGCCAGGCGGCCGCACGCCATCAACTGAGCTTGCCGCACCTGCAGCAACTCCAGGTGCGATTGGTGCAGCGACTGTCTGCACGCGGATTGCCCAGCGACTGAAGCACGCGCTACCCTGCCTGCTTGTTCCTTTGCAGCGAAAACCTTGATGCCACTGCGCCAGCGTCTCGAAAATCTACCGGTTGGCCAGAAACTGCTGGCGGCCCTGCTGGTTTTGTTGACCACCGTGTTGCTGGTGGCCAACCTTACCTTTATCAGCGCCGCCTACTGGATCTCCCAGGAAAGCATGGCGCCCCAGGCCTTGCAGGCCATCGGTCGGCTGGTGTCCAACCCGTCACTGTCTGCCGAGGCACTGGACTCACCGCTCAAGGCGCAAACCCTGCTGGATGAACTCACCAGTTATTCGCCATTAAGGGCTGCGGCCTTGTATGACGGCGACGGGACACGCCTGGCCCAGTTGCAACACGCCAATCGCCTGCACCTGCCAGACAACTACCACGAGATTGAAATCTGGCGCGCCACCGAGTTTCGCAGCAATCAAGTGATCACCATTCCCCGGGCCGGCCAACCGTCCGGGCATCTGTTGCTGGTGGCCAGCAGCGAACTGCCGGTGGCGTTCTACACCGGCACCTTCACCGCCAGCCTGGGCATCCTGATTTTCAGCGTACTGCTATGGCTGGTGATTGCCCGGCAGATCAAGCGCCTGATTACCCGGCCGATCCATGAGCTGGAAGAGTTGTCGCGCCAGGTCACCCGGGAAGAGAACTACGCCCTGCGCGCCGGTCGCGGTAACCATGACGAAATCGGCAGCCTGGCCGAAGCCTTCAATACCATGCTCTCGCGCATTGAAGCCCGCGAACAGCAACTCAAGCGCGCGCGGGACGATTCCCAGGCCGCCTACGATCAAGCCCAGGGCCTGGCGGAAGAAACCCGCCACACCAACCGCAAGCTGGAGCTGGAAGTGCAGGTGCGCAGCAAGATCGAGAAAAAACTCACCGGTTTCCAGAATTACCTCAACAGCATCATCGACTCGATGCCCTCGGCGCTGATCGCCCTCGATGAACAGCTCTACGTCACCCAATGGAACCAGGAAGCCAGTGCGCTTTCCGGCACCCGCTTGGACGAGGCGCTGAACCAGCCGATCTTCCTCGCCTTCCAGCCGCTCAAGCCCTTCCTGCCGCAGATCAAGGCCACGGTAGAGCAACACACCGTGGAACGGATCGAGCGGGTAACCTGGGTCAAGGATGACGAGGCCAAACACTACGCCCTGACGTTCTACCCGCTGATGGGCGGTGCCGGGCGCGGCGTGGTGATCCGGATCGACGACATCACCCAGCGCCTGTCCCTGGAAGAAATGATGGTGCAGTCCGAGAAGATGCTCTCGGTCGGCGGCCTGGCCGCCGGCATGGCCCACGAAATCAACAACCCGCTGGGGGCGATCCTGCATAACGTGCAGAACATCCGCCGCCGGCTGTCCAACGAACTGCCTAAAAACCTCGAGCATGCCGAGCAGGTGGGCATTGACCTGGACACGGTCAACCGCTACCTGCAAAGCCGCGAAGTGCCGCAATTGCTCGACGGCATCCAGCAAGCCGGCGCCCGAGCGGCAAAAATCGTCACCCATATGCTCAGCTTCAGCCGCCGCAGCAACCGCCAGATGGCGCCCTGCGACTTGCCGGCCTTGATCGACCAGGCGGTGGAAATTGCCGGCAACGATTTCGACCTCACCGTGGGCTTCGACTTCAAGGGCCAGGCGATCATCCGCCAGTTCGATCCGCAGTTGGGCCCGGTGCCCGGCACCGCCAACGAACTGGAACAGGTACTGCTCAACCTGCTGAAAAACGCCGCCCAGGCGATTCACCAGCGCGAAGACGACAGCGAGCCCGGGCGCATCATCCTGCGTACCCGGCTCAACCCGCCCTGGGCGGAAATCCAGGTGGAAGACAACGGCATCGGCATGAGCGAAAACGTGCGCAAACGCACCTTCGAACCGTTCTTCACCACCAAGGAAATCGGCCAGGGCACCGGGCTTGGGTTATCGGTTTCGTATTTCATCATCACCAACAATCACAAGGGGCAGATGGAGGTCCAGTCGACCCTCGGCCAAGGCACCTGCTTCACCCTGCGGCTACCTTTGGCGGGCAGCCAATTGCCCCCCAACGAACTCACTCAACTGGAGCGCTAACCATGGGCTTTCGCCTGTCGAAGATTTATACCCGTACCGGCGACAAGGGCGAAACCGGCCTGGGCGACGGCCGCCGCGTGCCCAAGGACCATCCACGGGTGGAGGCGATTGGCGAAGTGGATGCGCTGAACAGCCAACTTGGTTTGCTGTTGGCGGGTCTGGAGGAACAGAGCGGGCAACATCCGGCGCTTAAGGATGTGATCGAAGTGCTGACGCCTTGCCAGCATCGACTGTTTGATCTGGGCGGTGAGTTGGCGATGCCCGTGTATAAGGCGCTGAATGCGGCGGAAGTCGACCGTCTGGAAGCGGCGATCGATCGCTGGAATGAAGAGGTCGGGCCGCTGGAGAACTTCATTCTGCCAGGTGGTTCGGCGTTGATTGCCCAGGCCCATGTATGCCGCAGCCTGGCTCGCAGTGCAGAACGGCGGTGTCAGCACCTGAATGCGGTGGAACCGCTGGAAGGCGTGGGGTTGGCGTATATCAACCGGCTGTCGGACTTGCTGTTCGTGGCGGCCAGGGTGATTGCCAGGCGCCAGGGCGTTGCGGAGATTTTGTGGCAGGCGGCCGCAAAGCCGCACTAATGCTTACTGACTGATTGAACCTGTGGTGAGGGAGCTTGCTCCCGCTGGAGTGCGAAGCGCTCCCAATATTTTGGGTCTGCTGCGCAGCCCAGCGGGAGCAAGCTCCCTCGCCACAACAAGCTGCCTTGGCCATTGGCCATTGGCCGAGGTTATGCCTCAAACCTCAGGCCAGAACGCCCGAATCCCCGCCACACCTTGAGCCCCGGCTTCCCAGGCCTTTTCCAGCTCGGCAGGCCCAACCCCACCAAGCAAGAACACCGGCTTGCTGAACCCGCTGATCAACTGCTGCGCCTGCTCCCAACCCAACGGCTGCGCGTCAGGATGAGTCTGCGTCGGCTGCACTGGCGACAGCGTGACGAAATCCACGTCCATCAACTCCGCCAACGCCAGCTCTTCAGCATTATGGCAAGACGCCGCCAACCAACGATCCTTGGGTAAAGGTCGCCCCTTGCTGGCGTACTTGCGCAGTTGCGCCGAGGTCATATGCCAACCGGCCGCGGGGAAATCCCCCAGCCACTCAAACGGCCCCTTGAGCATCAACTGAGCCTTGCCCGCACACAGGCCCACGGCGTCCACCGCCAGGTCACGGTACTTGGGGTCGTAACCGTTGGGAGCACGCAACTGAACCAGCTTGATGCCGCCCGCGATGGCTTTTTGAATGCCGCGCAACAGCACCGGGGTTTCCAGCTCACCGGGCGTGATGAGGTATTGCGCCGGCAACCGCGCCGCCGCAACGATCGGCGCATTGGCCGCCGGAAACTCATAGTTCGGCAGGTCCCGCGGGGCGACCCATTCAAGGGGCTGGCCTTCGGCACCGTGGGGCTCGCCGGTAAAGGCCGAGACTTCCCAGACATCCAGCAACACCTGCTTGTCCGGGTAATCATGTTGCACCTTGATCAACGGGCGAGCCGTGGTGACCTGGATGCCCAGCTCTTCCTGCAATTCACGGGACAGCGCGGTAGCGACCGATTCATCGGCCTCCACCTTGCCACCGGGAAACTCCCAGAGGCCGCCCTGATGCTGGGTATCGGCGCGGCGCGCCAGCAGAATCCTGCCGTCGACACCCCGGATGACCGCTGCTGCTACATGAACTCGTTTCACCGCACTATTTCCTCTAAACGTAAATCCACCTGTAGGAGCGAGCTTGCTCGCGAAAGTCGTTAACGATAACGCGGGCTTGCTGGTTCAAAGAGGCGCCCTCTGGTTTTTCGCGAGCAAGCTCGCTCCTACAGTGATCCCCGCCATACCTGTGTATCAGGTGCGGTATTCCGCGTTGATCTTCACGTACTCGTGGGACAGGTCAGTGGTCCAGATGGTTTCGCTGCACTCGCCGCGACCCAGCTCGATACGGATGGTGATTTCTTCCTGCTGCATCACCGCAGAACCCTGGGCTTCGGTGTACGTCTCGGCACGGGCGCCACGGCTGGCGATGCACACTTCGCCGAGGAACACGTCGATCTTGCTCACATCCAGGTTCGGCACACCGGCACGGCCAACAGCAGCCAGGATACGGCCCCAGTTCGGGTCAGAGGCAAACAGCGCAGTCTTGATCAACGGCGAGTGAGCCACGGTGTAGCCCACATCCAGGCATTCCTGGTGGTTGCCGCCGCCGTTGACCTCAACCGTCACAAACTTGGTGGCGCCTTCGCCGTCACGCACGATGGCCTGGGCCACGTCCATGCAAACTTCAAACACCGCCTGCTTCAAGGCTGCGAAATACGCGCCGTTGGACGAGGTGATTTCCGGCAGGTCGGCCTGGCCGGTAGCGATCAACATGCAGCAATCGTTGGTCGAAGTGTCGCCGTCGATGGTGATGCGGTTGAACGACTTGTTGGCGCCATCGAGCATCAGGTTTTGCAGCACATCGCGGGAGACTTTGGCGTCGGTGGCGATGTAGCCGAGCATGGTCGCCATGTTCGGGCGAATCATGCCGGCGCCTTTGCTGATGCCAGTGACGGTAACGGTCACGCCTTCGTGCACAAACTGGCGGCTCGCGCCTTTTGGCAGGGTGTCGGTAGTCATGATGCCGGTCGCCGCGGCCGCCCAGTTATCCACCGACAGGTCATCCAGTGCAGCTTGCAGCGCGCCTTCGATTTTCTCTACCGGCAGCGGCTCACCGATCACGCCGGTGGAGTACGGCAGCACCTGGCTGGCGTCCACGCCGGTCAGCTCGGCCAGCTTGGCGCAGGTGCGGGCAGCGGCAGCCAGGCCTGGCTCACCGGTGCCGGCGTTGGCATTGCCGGTGTTGGTCAGCAGGTAACGCACCGGGCCTTCAACCCGCTGCTTGGCCAGGATCACGGGAGCTGCGCAAAACGCGTTCAGGGTGAACACACCCGCGACGGTCGAGCCTTCGGCACAGCGCATCACCACCACATCCTTGCGCCCCGGGCGTTTGATGCCGGCCGAAGCGATACCGAGTTCAAAACCGGCAACCGGGTGCAACGTGGGCAAAGGACCAAGACCAACAGCCATGAATGCGCTCCTAAAAATATTGGATGTGTACCCCGTCGCTATCGACGGTGATGAAATGGCAAAACGCCGCGACGGCTGATGCCGGTCGCGGCGCGGGGTGTTGCAGCGTCAGGCGAAAATCTTAGTTGATTTCGCCGTGGCAGTGTTTGAACTTCTTGCCCGAACCGCACCAGCACAGCTCGTTGCGACCCAGCTTCTGCTCATTGCGCACCGGAGCTTGGGCCAGGGCCACATCGACCTCTTCGCCCAACACTTCCGGAGCCTCAAGACCAGGCGCTTCGTCGTGCTGGAACTGCATGCGCGCAGCCAGTGCCTCGGCTTCCTGACGCAGGCGAGCTTCTTCCTCGATCGGGTCTTCGCGACGCACCTGAACGTGGGACAGCACACGAATCGAATCGCGCTTGATCGAATCCAGCAGCTCGGAGAACAGCGTGAACGACTCGCGCTTGTACTCCTGCTTCGGGTTCTTCTGGGCGTAGCCACGCAAGTGGATGCCGTGACGCAGGTGGTCCATGGTCGACAGGTGGTCTTTCCACAGGTCGTCCAGCACGCGCAGTACGATTTGCTTCTCGAAGGTGCGCAGTGCTTCGGCACTCGCCTGCTCTTCTTTTTCGTTGTACGCGGCCAGCAGCTCGGTCATGAGCTTCTCGCGCAGGGTTTCTTCGTACAGGTGATCGTCTTCGTCGAGCCACTGCTGGACCGGCAAGTCGACACCAAAGTCGCTCTTCAAGGCCGCTTCCAGGCCGGCAACATCCCACTGCTCAGGCAGGGATTGTGGCGGAATGTGAGCGCTGACTGTGGCGTTGAGCACGTCCTGGCGGAAATCGGCAATGGTCTCGCCGATGTTGGTGGCGGCCAACAAACTGTTACGCATGTGATAAATCACTTTACGCTGTTCGTTGTTGACGTCATCGAACTCAAGCAGTTGCTTACGAATGTCGAAGTTGCGGCCTTCTACCTTGCGCTGGGCCTTCTCGATGGCGTTGGTCACCATGCGGTGTTCAATCGCTTCACCGGACTGCATGCCCAGGGCTTTCATGAAGTTCTTCACCCGGTCCGAGGCGAAGATGCGCATCAGGCTGTCTTCCAGGGACAGGTAGAAACGGCTGGAACCGGCGTCGCCCTGACGACCGGCACGACCACGCAGCTGGTTGTCGATACGGCGCGATTCATGGCGCTCGGAAGCGATCACCTGCAAGCCACCGGACTCCAGCACTTGCTGGTGACGCTTCTGCCAGTCGGCCTTGATCTGTGCGATTTGCTCAGGCGTTGGATCTTCCAGGGAAGCCACTTCCACTTCCCAGTTACCGCCCAACAGGATGTCGGTACCACGACCGGCCATGTTGGTGGCGATGGTCAATGCACCCGGGCGACCGGCCTGGGCGATGATCTCGGCTTCTTTTTCGTGGAACTTGGCGTTGAGGACCTTGTGCTCGATGCCTTCCTTGTTCAGCAAGCTGGACATGTGCTCGGAAGTTTCGATGGTGGCCGTACCCACCAGCACCGGACGGCCCTGGGCCATGCATTCCTTGATGTCGGCGACGATGGCCGCGTATTTCTCGTCGGCGGTCAGGAACACCAGGTCGTTGAAGTCTTTACGCGCCAGTGGTTTGTTCGGCGGGATAACCATTACCGACAGACCGTAGATCTGGTGGAATTCGAACGCTTCGGTGTCGGCTGTACCGGTCATGCCGGACAGTTTGTTGTACAGACGGAAGTAGTTCTGGAAGGTGGTCGAGGCCAAAGTCTGGCTTTCAGCCTGGATGTTCAGGACTTCCTTGGCTTCGATCGCCTGGTGCAGGCCTTCCGACAAACGGCGGCCCGGCATGGTACGACCGGTGTGTTCGTCGACCAGTACGACCTGGCCGTCCTGCACGATGTATTCAACGTTGCGATGGAACAGCTTGTGAGCGCGCAGGCCTGCATACACGTGGGTCAACAGGCCCAGGTTGTGCGCCGAGTACAGGCTCTCGCCTTCAGCCAGCAGGCCGATCTGGGTCAGCATGTCTTCGACGAACTGGTGACCGGCTTCGTTGAGCTCGACCTGACGGGTCTTCTCGTCGATGGTGAAGTGACCTTCTTTGGTCACCACGCCTTCCACTTCCTCGATGTGTTGCTCAAGGCGCGGGATCAGCTTGTTGATCTCGGTGTACAGGCGCGAGCTGTCCTCGGCCTGACCGGAAATGATCAGCGGGGTACGGGCTTCGTCGATCAGGATGGAGTCGACTTCGTCGATCACGGCAAAGTTGAGTTCGCGCTGGAATTTTTCTTCCATGCTGAACGCCATGTTGTCGCGCAGGTAGTCGAAACCGAATTCGTTGTTGGTACCGTAGGTGATGTCGGCAGCGTAGGCGGCGCGTTTCTCTTCCGGCGGCTGGAACGGCGTGACAACACCGACGGTCAGGCCGAGGAATTCATACAGCGGACGCATCCAGTTGGCATCCCGGCGAGCCAGGTAGTCGTTCACCGTCACAACGTGCACGCCCTTGCCGGACAGTGCGTTGAGGTAAACGCCCAGGGTTGCCACCAGGGTCTTGCCTTCACCGGTACGCATTTCGGCAATCATGCCTTCATGCAAGGTCATGCCGCCGATCAACTGGACGTCGAAGTGGCGCATGCCCATGACACGCTTACCGGCTTCGCGGGCGACCGCAAAGGCTTCGGGAAGCAGCTTGTCGAGGGTTTCACCTTTGGCTATGCGGGCCTTGAACTCTTCGGTCTTGGCGCGCAATTGCTCGTCCGAAAGGGCAACCATCTGCTCTTCGAAGGCATTGACCAGCTGCACCGTCTTGAGCATGCGTTTGACTTCGCGCTCATTCTTGCTTCCAAAAAGTTTCTTTAACAAAGGCGCAAACATATCGGCAGGTTCTTCCACACATAGGGATGGAGGGCGCCCCGTGAGTCGCCCGAGCAGCCCTCACGGCCGCATGCGAACGAGCATTCTACCCGGAAACGTGGGTGAGGAAAGTGGCGTTATTCCACGATGCTGGCACGGCGCTCTTAGAGGGCTTGTTTAAAATAAGGGCTTTTTGCTGAACTTCAACCCATTCGGGTAATAAGTTACTCGTTGATTTAATGGATAAACTGCCGGCAATGCAATGGCCGCGGCGTCGCAGACGCTTTCTGCTACCATGGCCTCTCTGTTACTTAAGGTGTCCAGTCATGGCATTTCGCCCTCTTACGGCCCGTGCTCCCGCCGTGTTGCTTCGCGAAGCCAAGCCTTTAAAAGCCATCTTCGGCCATGCGCAACGTCTTGGTCATCTGCAACGCCTGGTAGAAAGCCAACTGCAACCCGCCGCCCGCGAACACTGCCATGTGGCCTCGTGGCGCGAAGGCAATCTGCTGCTGATCGTCACCGACGGTCACTGGGCGACACGCCTGCGCTATCAGCAAAAGCGGCTGCAGCGCCAGTTGATGGCTTTCGACGAATTCGCCAGCCTGACGCGCATCCAGTTCAAGGTGCAGCCGCCTACCGTGCAGCAAGGTGCGGTGGGGCATACCATGGACCTGTCGGAAGTTGCGGCCGAAACCATTCAGGCCACCGCAGACGGGATTACCGATCCGAACTTGCGCGCTGCGCTGGAGCGGCTGGCTGCTCACGCCAAGCCCAGAACCTGAAACCTTACACAAAACTCATTGTGGGAGCGAGCAACCCCGCTCCCACATTTGACCGCGTCGCTATTTACGCTTGCTGCCGCCCAACAACGACCCCAACAACCCGCGCACCAACTGCCGGCCCATCTGATTGGCCGCCTGCTGCATCGCTGATTTCAGCGCCTTGCCTGCTGTAGTCCCCAGGAACGCACCAGCCTTGTCGGTGAAGCTCGGTTCTTCAGCCGCGGGCGTCGCTTCGGCTTGCGGCCCCAGGTCCTTGCGGGCCATCAACACTTCGTACGCCGACTCCCGGTCTATCGGCTTGTCATAGCGCCCCAGCAACGGCGAACCGGCAATCAACGCTGCCCGCTCGGCTTCGCTCAGCGGCCCGATCCGCGATTGCGGCGGCGCCACCAGTACGCGTTGGACTACTTCAGGCGTCCCCTTTTCCTGCAAGGTTCCCACCAATGCCTCACCTGTACCCAACTCGGTCAGCACCGCCAGCGCATCAAACGCCGGGTTGGGTCGGAAGCCATCGGCCACGGCCCGCAGAGACTTCTGCTCTTTGGTGGTGAACGCCCGCAGCCCATGCTGGATACGCAAGCCCAACTGCGCCAGCACGGTGTCCGGCAAGTCTCCCGGAGACTGGGTGACGAAATACACACCGACGCCTTTCGAGCGAATCAGCCGCACCACTTGTTCCAGGCGATCCTGCAGGGCCTTGGGGGTGTCGGCGAACAACAGATGCGCCTCATCGAAAAACAACGCCAGCAAAGGCTTGTCGGCATCACCGCGTTCCGGCAATTGCTCGAACAGTTCGGCCAGCAGCCAGAGCAGGAACGTCGCATAGACCTTCGGCGCCTCATGCACCAGGCGGCTGGCATCCAATAGATGAATACGCCCGCGCCCATCACTGGCCGGTTGCAGGATGTCTTCCAGTTGCAGCGCCGGCTCGCCGAACAACGCTTCGGCGCCCTGCTGCTCCAGCACCGCCAGGCGCCGCAACAGTGCCTGACTGGAACCGGTGGTCATCAAGGCCGCGTCCTCCCCCAGCAATTCCGGGTGGTAGCGCAAATGATTCAGCAGTGCCTTGAGGTCCTTGAGGTCCAGCAACAACAAGCCTTCGCGGTCTGCCACCTTAAAGGCGGCGTAGAGGGCCGATTGCTGGCTGTCGGTGAGTTCCAACAGACTGCCGAGCAACAGCGGGCCCATTTCACTCATGGTGGTACGCAACGGATGACCGGACTGGCCGTGGATATCCCACAACGTCACCGGATAAGCCTTGGGCGTGTAATTAAGGAACGGCATGCCGGCAATGCGCTCGGCGACCTTGCCCTGAGGGTTGGCCGCCGCGCCCAGGCCACACAGGTCGCCCTTGATGTCGGCGGCAAATACCGCCACGCCTGCATCACTGAAGGCTTCCGCCAGGCGCTGCAAAGTGACGGTCTTGCCGGTACCGGTGGCACCCGCGATCAGCCCATGGCGGTTGGCCAGGCGCATCGCCTGGGCGATCGGCTGACCTTCGAGATCTGCACCAATAATGAGTTGCGAGGAGTCAGGCATTTTGTCACCCATGGTTAATCTTTAGCACTGCATGGTCGATACAGTTAACGCGAGAGACCCAAAAAGTCTTAGAAAAATGGGCCGGATAATTCCTGCAGGAGCAGATGGAAATATCACACTTTTTTTGACGCAGCCATTTTGCGCGCCTCAAAAGGACGCGCATCGGATATTAAGACCATAGCGGACACCACAAGCCATGAATAAAAATCTGCGTTTCAGCCATAAAATCCTGCTTGCCGCCGCTCTTATCGTCATAGCCGCCTTTGCGTTGTTTACCCTCTACAACGACTACTTGCAGCGTAATGCGATTCGCGACGACCTGAACAACTACCTGCATGAAATGGGCGATGTCACCGCCAGCAATATCCAGACCTGGCTGGCCGGGCGCATTGTGCTGATAGAAAGCGCCGCGCAGAACATCGCCATCAACCCCGACTCAAGCACCGTCGCCAACCTTCTGGAACAGAAAGCCCTGACGTCTTCATTCATGGCGACCTACCTTGGCGACAGCAAAGGCGGCTTCGTGATCCGCCCCGACACCAAGATGCCCGACGGCTTCGACCCGCGTGTGCGCCCCTGGTACAAGGGCGCCCAGAGCAGCAACGGCTCGACCCTCACCGAACCTTATATTGATGCGGCCACCGGCCAGTTGATCATCTCCATCGCCACCCCCAGCAGCAAAGCGGGCCAGAGCGTCGGCGTGGTGGGCGGCGACCTGAGCCTGCAAACCCTGGTGGACAACATTGGCGCCTTGAACTTCGGCGGCATGGGGTATGCCTTCCTGGTCAGCGCCGACGGCAAAGTGCTGGTGCACCCCGACAAAAGCCTGGTGATGAAAACCTTGGCCGATGTCTATCCAACCAACACCCCGAAGATCAGCAGCGACTTCAGCGAGGTCGAGGTCAACGGCAAAACCCGTATCGTCACGTTTACCCCGATCAAGGGCCTGCCCTCGGTGAACTGGTACCTGGGCCTGTCGGTGGATAAAGACAAATCCTTCGCAATGCTCAGCGAATTCCGCACCTCGGCGATCATTGCCACGATCATCGCGGTGGTCATCATCATCGCCCTGCTGGGCATGCTGATCCGCATCCTCCTACAGCCACTGCACATCATGACCCGCGCCATGGAAGACATCGCCGACGGAGAAGGCGACCTGACGCGCCGCCTGACCATCCAAAACCATGACGAGTTCGGTGTACTTGGCAGCGCGTTCAATCGCTTCGTGGAGCGCATTCACACCTCGATTCGCGAAGTGTCCTCGGCCACCGAGCAGGTCAATGAAGTGGCCCTGCGGGTAGTCAGCGCCTCCAACTCCTCGATGGTCAATTCCGACGAGCAGGCCAACCGTACCAACAGCGTCGCCGCCGCCATCAACGAACTGGGGGCCGCCGCCCAGGAAATCGCCCGTAACGCCGCACAAGCCTCCAACCAGGCAAGCGATGCCCGGCACCTGGCAGAAGACGGCCAGCAGGTGGTCGAGCGCAATATCAAGGCAATGAACCAGTTGTCGCAGATGATCAGCGCCTCCAGCACCAATATCGAAGCGCTTAACAGCAAGACGGTGAACATCGGGCAGATCCTGGAAGTGATCACCAGCATTTCCCAGCAAACCAACCTGCTGGCCCTCAACGCGGCGATTGAAGCTGCACGGGCCGGGGAAGCCGGGCGCGGGTTCGCGGTAGTGGCCGATGAAGTGCGCAACCTGGCGCACCGCACCCAGGAGTCGGCGCAGCAGGTGCAGAAGATGATCGAGGAGTTGCAGGTCGGCGCCCGGGATTCGGTCAGTACCATGAGCGAAAGCCAACGTCACAGCCTGGACAGTGTGGAAATCGCCAACCTGGCGGGCGAACGCCTGAACAGCGTGACCCAGCGAATCGGCGAAATTGACGGGATGAACCAGTCGGTGGCCACCGCCACCGAGGAACAGACCTCCGTGGTGGAGTCGATCAACATGGACATCACCGAGATCAACACCCTCAATCAGGAAGGCGTGGAAAACCTGCATTCGACCTTACGGGCCTGCTCCGACCTGGAACAGCAGGCGGCGCGGCTGAAACAGCTGGTGGGCAGTTTCCGGATCTGATCCGGCCGGGTCAGTCGCTGCCTTGCGCAGTGGCTGACGTCTTTTCTTCCGGTGACTCGGACGTTTCCTGCAACTGCTCCCACAACTCGACGGCGCCAGGAAACTCGGTGCCGTCCTCACTGCTCAGGTCATCCGGGTCATAGCGACTCAAACAACCTTCTCCCAACGTCGCGGGGGCTTTGGAAGTGGCTTTATCCAGCGGATCGCTCATTCTCCACTCCTCACCTGTCGCCAAAGAAAAAGGGCCTGTCGCGATTTAACGCCCAGGCCCTTCATTCTTCAATCAAAACACTTCAATCAGAAGACGACAGTCTTGTTGCCGTGCACCAGCACCCGGTCTTCCAGGTGATAGCGCAGGCCGCGTGCCAGCACCATCTTCTCGACGTCACGGCCAAAACGCACCATGTCTTCGATGCTGTCGCTGTGGCTGACGCGCACCACGTCCTGCTCGATGATGGGGCCCGCATCCAACTCTTCGGTGACGTAATGGCACGTTGCGCCGATCAGCTTCACACCTCGCAGGGACGCCTGGTGATACGGCTTGGCGCCTACAAACGAGGGCAGGAAACTGTGGTGAATGTTGATCACCTTGCCGGCATATTCGCTGCACAGGTCCGGCGGCAGAATCTGCATGTAGCGCGCCAGTACCACTACGTCCGCGTCGTGCTGCTTGACGAGGCGCGAGACCTCGGCAAACGCCGGTTCCTTGTCCTGCGGGTTGACCGGGACGTGGTAGTACGGGATGCCGTGCCATTCGACCATGCTACGCAGGTCGTCATGGTTGGAAATCACGCAGGAGATCTCGCAGTCCAGCTCGTCGCTGTGCCAGCGGTGCAGCAAGTCAGCCAGGCAGTGGGACTCACGGCTGGCCATTAGCACCACGCGTTTTTTCTGCTCTGTGTCGGTGATGCACCAAGTCATCGAGAACTCTTCAGCGATCGGCGCAAATGCCTCGCGAAATGCTTCAAGACCAAAGGGCAGCGTGTCGGCACGAATTTCGTGACGCATGAAAAACCAGCCGCTGAGATTGTCCGAGTGATGGCTCGCTTCGGTGATCCAGCCGTTGTGGGAAGCCAGAAAGTTACTGACCTTGGCAACGATGCCAACCCGGTCCGGGCAAGCAATCACCAGCCGAAAAGTGCGCATTAGGGGGAAACTCCAGAACTTCGCAAAGGCCGCCATTCTAGCGATTGCGCAGAAAAACTGCAGTATTCCTCCACGCTTATTCTGATCCCGGGCGTCAGCCCTGCCCCTTAATAGCGTAAGGCTTTACCCACTATATGTGTGCAAGCCGATGGACTGGGGCAGTAAGCCAAGACTTAACGAGAGTATCTTTAAGGCCTTAAGCCTTACTAATTAACTCAATTCCACGCTTTTGCCACAAACAACCAAAGTAAATTACATAAATGCGGCCTTAAATGTTTACTTGGGCAAACCGTCTGACTATTATTGGGCCACTATCCCCTTTCACCCAGCGCCCTACATAAGGTAGTCCCCATGTCCCTGATCAACGAATACCGCGCCACCGAAGAAGCTATCAAAGAGCTGCAAGCCCGTTTGAAGAACCTGTCCCAAGACGACAAACTGCAAACCGAGCTGGAATTCGAAGGCAAACTGCGCACCCTGATGGGCGAATACTCCAAATCCCTGCGTGACATCATCGCGCTGCTGGATCCAGAGTCGAAAGTTAAGGCTCCACGTGGCGCCGTGAAAACTACCGGCACCAAGCGCGCACGCAAGGTTAAACAATACAAAAACCCGCACAACGGCGAAGTGATTGAAACCAAAGGTGGCAACCACAAGACTCTGAAAGAGTGGAAAGCCAAGTGGGGCGGCGACGTGGTTGAAGGCTGGGCTACCCTGCTGGGCTAAGCCTCGCCAGGACGCTGCGTGATACGCAACGCAATAAAAAACGCCAGCTTGCTGGCGTTTTTTATTGTCCATCTTTTACCCTGGCACCGATTACAGGCTCATT
Organism: Pseudomonas yamanorum; assembly: GCF_013386765.1. Classification (GTDB taxonomy): domain Bacteria; phylum Pseudomonadota; class Gammaproteobacteria; order Pseudomonadales; family Pseudomonadaceae; genus Aquipseudomonas; species Aquipseudomonas yamanorum_A. The sequence continues at coordinate 41,395 of NZ_JACARE010000030.1, read as the reverse complement.
CGAGCTGCTAAAGCGTCAACATACTCCTGCCACTCATCAAGCACCTGCCGCTGAAACGGTGTAGCACTAACAGCCAACTCAACACGCGCCTGTTTAAAATCCTCAAGGGTGTTTGGTGCGCCCCATTGCGGGTCTGACAAACGCTGCTGACAGAAAACTCTCCAGCGCTGTTGCTCCTCACTACTCAAGGTTTCAGGGAAGTTACGGGCGCGATAGCGAAATAATAATTCAGGCAAACGTTCGTCATCAAAAGGCCATTGCTGCCGTGCTAATTGCTCAGGCTCGGCGACTCTCACTTGTTCACATAAACGTCGATCACGATCACCGATAAAACCATCGTACAACTGCTGCTCCGGATCGGCACTCGACGCAAAATCTTCCTCGGCATAAATCGCCGCTAATTTATCGCGCCATAGTTCTTGTGCGTCGCTTAGCCGCAGGGCGCGCGCCGCATACTCATCCATATCCAGTTGCAGCCGCTCGCGGTCTTGCGCCCGAAGCACACTTAACGGCGCGACCACCGGGCAGCGATTGATGTGCAGCAATTTGAGCGGTACCGGCAACTCACCTTCGGCAAGGTCGTCACGACGGGTATATAGACGCTGGCGCAAGGTCTGCGCGTCCTCGTCCAACAGGCCCTGGGGATCGAGCCCCAGGTCGCAGACGATCAATGCATTGCGATTGCGCGGGTGCCACGCCAAGGGCAGCACCACGCCCAGGTAATGACGCTCTGCAGAAAAACGCCCGGAAATATGCACCATCGGCTGCAACAACCGCACCTGGTCCATGACCCGCTGCTTGCTGCGCAGTTGAAACAGCCAGTCATAGAGCTTGGGTTGCTTCTCGCGGACCAACCGGGCCAATGCGATGGTGGCGCGCACATCGGACAAGGCATCGTGAGCCTGCCCGTGGTCGATACCATTGGCGGCGGTCAACCGCTCAAGCTTGAGGGTGACGCGCCCGTCCTGTTCCGGCCAGACGATTCCGTCCGGGCGCAGGGCATAGGCGGTGCGCACCACGTCGATCAGGTCCCAGCGGCTGTTACCGCCTTGCCACTCGCGGGCATAAGGGTCAAAAAAGTTGCGATACAAGCTGTAGCGCGTCATCTCATCGTCAAAACGCAAGGTGTTGTAGCCGGCCCCGCAGGTGCCCGGGGCTGCCAGTTCAGCGTGCACCCGGGTCATGAAGTCGGCTTCGGCCAGGCCCTTCTCCGCCAGCACGCCAGGGGTGATGCCGGTGATCGCGCACGCTGCCGGGTGCGGCAGGATATCGTCGCCGGGCTGGCAATAGAGGTTGACCGGCGGCCCTACCTCTTTGAGTTCAAGGTCGGTGCGAATACCGGCTACCTGCAGCGGGCGGTCGGTACGCGGGTTGATGCCGGTGGTTTCATAGTCGTACCAGAAAATGGTGGTCACGGGCTATTCCTGTGCTGAAGACCGACAAAGTCTAGGCGCTGGAAGGCACCGGCGGCCAGCGCTGTGTTCACTGTACAAACATTCAGTAAATCGTTGGGTGGTTGCTTCCACCGTCGACACTGCTAGCATCGGTCTTTCCAACCCCGCCGCTGCCGCCCAGGCGCCAGCGCAGCACTGCCAAGGAACGCGATGCCACCTGCGCCACTGGATACCCGCTACCAGATCGAGACCCCGGAGGGCATCGACCTGCCCCTGCGCCCGGCCGGCCTGCTGGTCCGCTCGCTGGCCTTTGCCTTCGACCTCGGGTTGCGCGGCCTGATTCTCGGCATTCTTTTTATTGCGCTGGCCTTCCTCGGTAACCTGGGCATAGGCCTGGGTTCGCTGCTGCTGTTTCTCGTCAGCTGGTGGTACATGGTGCTGTTCGAGGTGCTCAACCAGGGATGCTCGCCCGGCAAGCAGATAATGGGCCTGCGGGTGGTACAGGACGATGGCACGCCCATCGGCTGGTCCGCCTCGCTAATCCGTAACCTGCTGCGTTTTGTCGACATGCTGCCGTTCGGCTACTTCCTCGGCGCCATCAGTTGCCTGCAACACCCCAACTTCAAGCGCCTGGGCGACCTGGCCGCCGGGACCCTGGTGATCTATCGCGAACAGCCGCTTCCCCGCCCGCAAGTACCACAAGCCCCCGCGCTGCGCCTGCCGTTCGCCCTTGAGCTGAACGAACAACGAGCCATTCTCAGCTTCGCCGAACGCCAGGGCGAACTGTCCGCCGAACGCGTCAACGAACTGGCCGCGATCCTGGCTACGCCCCTGCAGGTCTCCCCTGCCCGCGCCGTGGCGGAACTCAATGGCGTGGCCCGCGGACTGTTGGGGCCAGCATGAAGCAGAGTCTTTTCGAAAGCCGTCACCAACCACAATGGCAAGCCTTTGCCGAGCAGTTGACGCAGTTGGAGAAAGGCAAAGCCAAAGGCACCGACTTCGCCGACTTCCCTCATCAATACCGGCAGCTGTGCCAGCACCTCGCCCTGGCCCAGGAACGCGGCTACAGCAGTTATCTGGTGGACCCGCTGCAGCAACTGGCCTTGCGCGGCCATCAACAGTTGTATCGAAATCGCAGCCAACTGGGAGCAAACGTGCTGAGCTTCCTGCTGGCCGACTTCCCCAGGCTGGTTCGCGCGCAATGGCCATTCGTGTTGGCCGCCAGCCTGCTGTTCTTTGGCAGCCTGATCGGCATCGCCTTGCTGGTGTACCTGTTTCCGGACTTGATCTACAGCATCGTCGGCCCCCAACAGGTGGCCGAGATGCAGGGCATGTACGACCCCGATGCCAGCCGTCTGGGCCGGGCCGCCGAACGCGCCTCCAGCGAAGACTGGATGATGTTTGGCTACTACGTGATGCACAACATCGGCATCGCGTTCCAAACCTTTGCCGCGGGGCTGCTGTTTGGCCTGGGCAGCGTATTTTTCCTGTTCTTCAACGGCCTGATCATTGGTGCCGTCGCCGGGCACCTGACTCAAATCGGCTACGGCCAGACCTTCTGGTCATTCGTGATTGGCCATGGCGCCTTCGAACTCAGCGCTATCGCCCTCGCTGGTGCCGCGGGCCTGCAACTGGGCTGGGCATTAATTGCGCCGGGGCAACTGACAAGAGGCGAATCCCTGCGACTGGCCGCGCGCAAAAGCGTGCAAATGATTTGTGGGGTAATGGTGTTCCTGCTGATCGCTGCGTTTATCGAAGCGTATTGGTCCTCCACCACGGCCGTGGCGCCGTGGATCAAGTACCTGGTGGGCGCCGCCCTGTGGTTGCTGATGGCCACCTACCTGCTGTTTGCCGGACGCAATCGCCATGCGCCTGAGTGATGCCAGCGTCGTGATCCGCCCACGCAACGCCTGGGAAGCCATGGACCTCGGTATCCTGCTGGCCCGCGAACACCGGCTGCTGCTGATGAGCAGTTGGGCCCTCGTGACCTTGCCGGTCTTCGCCCTGTTCAGCCTGCTGCTGTGGAATCACCCGTCCACCGCACTGCTGCTGTTCTGGTGGTTGAAACCGGCATTCGACCGCCTGCCGCTGTATATCCTGTCCAAGGCCCTGTTCGGCGAAACACCCAGCCTCAAGCAGGCCCTGCGCCAATGGCCGCGCCTGCTCAAGGGCCAATTGCTGGCCAGCCTGACCTGGCGGCGCTTCAGCCTGAGCCGCAGCTTCGTGATGCCGGTGGTCCAGCTCGAAGGCCTGCGAGGCCAGGCACGCCAGCAACGTCTTGGGGTACTGCAACAACGCAACGCCAGCGCCGCCCGCTGGCTGACCCTGATCGGAGTGCACCTGGAAATCGCCTTGTGGTTCGGGCTGATGGCGGTGTTCTATTTCTTCCTGCCGCAAGAGGTCGAACGGGACTGGGATTGGCAACAGCTGGTACTCACCGCCGGGCACGACTGGCTATGGCTGGAGCACCTGACCAACGCTTTCTATGCCTTGATCCTGGTGTTCTGGGAGCCTATCTACGTCGCTTGTGGTTTCAGCCTGTACCTGAACCGCCGCACCGTACTGGAAGCCTGGGACCTGGAGTTGGTGTTCCGCCGACTGCGCCAGCGCCTGAGTGGCGTGGCACCGGCCCTGCTGCTGGTGATCGGGCTGATGCTGGTCCCGGCGATTCCACCGGTGTGGGCCGATGAGCCGCCGCAAAAGCCCCTGAGCACGCAGTCGGCCAATCAGTCGATCAAGGCGCTGCTGGAGCAGCCACCGTTCAAGAATCCGGAAACCGTCACCCGCTACCGGTTCGGTGACGAAAAAACAGCAGACAAAAACAAGCCCGCATCTGACGCCAAGCTACCGGCCTGGCTGGAAGCATTGCTGAAAAACCTCAACAGCGACTCGTTCAAGCACATCGCCAAAGCCCTTGAAGTACTGCTCTGGGGATTGCTGGTGGGTGGGCTGGCACTGGTGATCTGGCGTTATCGCGACTGGCTGCATGCATTTGTCAGCCGACGCAGCCCGCGCCAGCCCAAGACAGCCACACCTGCTCCCGCTCAAATGTTCGGCCTGGAACTGGGCGCAGAAACCTTACCCGAAGATATCGCCAGCACCGCCGAACAGCTCTGGGCCACTCAGCCCCGGGAAGCCCTCGGTTTGCTTTACCGGGGCTTGCTCAGCCGCCTGCTGTATGACTTCAACCTGCCACTGAAAAACGCCGACACGGAAGGCCAGGTCCTGGAGCACATCCGCCAATTGCAACAACCGCAATTGCTTGCATTCAGCGATGAGCTGACCCGTTCTTGGCAAAACCTCGCCTATGGCCACCGCCTTCCGCCGGCCCTGGCGCAACAACAGCTATGCAGCCGTTGGCGAAGCCTGTTCGGCCCGGGAGCAGCACAATGAACCGGCCACTGCTGTGGGTCGCAGTGCTTGTGGCGTGTTTGCTGGCCGCAGGCGGTTTTTATGCCTGGCACAAGGCGATTCCGTATCAGGAAGTGGTGGATCGTGGCGCTTCGCCCGAGGCCCTGGCCAATCCTTACCTGGCAGCGGAACACTTTCTGCGCAGGCAAGGCCTGGTGGTGGAACACGCCAACAGCCTGGAGCGGCTGGCCAGCCTTTCGCCCATAGGTAACAGCCTGCTGTTGCTCGGCGAGCGCAGCAACATGAGCCCGCCCCAGGTGGATCAACTGCTGCAATGGACCCGGGCGGGCGGCCATCTGTTGCTGGTAGCCGAAGCGCTGTGGGATGAGGACACCGGCAAAAGTGGCGACCTGCTGCTGGATCGCGTGCAGATACACCAGTCCTTCAGTGAAACGTTCGATGCTCCGGCACCCGCGCGCAAAAAGAAAACGCCGGACCTGACCAAGCTCTATGTGGACAACGAAACGGCCCCGGCCTACTTCAGCTTCGACACCGACTTCAATCTCACCGACCCCAAACACCTCGCGCAATTCTCGGCCAACAGTGCCAAGTCGACGCATCTGATGCAGGTCAACCTCGGGCAAGGCCGTGTGACGGTGGTCACCGACAGCGATCTGTGGAAAACCCCGGCCATCGGCCTGCACGATAACGCCTGGCTGCTCTGGTACCTGAGCCAAGGCACCCACGTCACACTGCTGTCCAACACCGATGTCGAGGATCTGTTCAGCCTGCTGCTGCGCTACTTCCCCCAGGCACTGGTGGCACTTGCCGCACTGATTGCCCTGGGGTTGTGGCACGCCGGCATGCGCCAGGGCCCGATCCGGCAGCCGGCCCCCAAGGCGCGCCGGCAACTGCAGGAACACTTGAAAGCCAGTGCCGACTTCCTGCTGCGCCGCAGCGGGCAAAACAGCCTGCTGCTCGCCTTGCAGCACGACATCCAGCGCACAGCCCGACGCCGTCATCCCGGGTTCGAATACCTCGACGCCACCGAACAATTGCGGGTTCTTGAACACCTGACTCGCCAACCCTCCCTCGTCATCAGCCAGGCCCTCGGCCCACTCCCGGTGAAGCGGCTCTCCAGCGCCGATTTCAGCCGCCAGGTGGCCTGCCTGCAAACCCTCAGGAATGCCCTATGAGCGAATTTCCCGCCACTGACCCGCTTCAGCGCGCCAGCCAACTGGCCCAGGCTTTGCGCATCGAACTGCGCAAGGCGGTCATCGGCCAGGATCAGGTGATCGATGACGTGCTCACCGCGTTGATCGCGGGCGGCCATGTGCTGCTCGAAGGTGTTCCCGGCCTGGGCAAGACCTTGCTGGTACGTGCCCTGGCGCGCTGTTTTGGGGGCGAATTCGCGCGCATCCAGTTCACGCCGGACCTGATGCCCAGCGACGTGACCGGCCATGCCGTATACGACCTGCATACCGAGCAGTTCAAGCTGCGCAAAGGGCCGCTGTTCACCAACCTGTTGCTGGCCGACGAGATCAACCGCGCCCCGGCAAAAACCCAGGCCGCTTTGCTGGAAGCCATGCAGGAGCGCCAGGTAACCCTCGAAGGCGAGGCACTGCCCATCGGCCAACCGTTCATGGTGTTGGCCACCCAGAACCCCATCGAGCAGGAAGGCACTTACCCTTTGCCTGAAGCCGAACTGGATCGTTTCATGCTCAAGGTGCGCATGGACTACCCCGAGGCGCAGCAGGAACTGGACATGGTGCGCGAAGTCACCCGCTCGTCCCGGGCCGACATGCTCGACGTACAACCGCTGCGCACGGTGCTGCACGCTGAAGATGTGCTGCTGTTGCAACAGATCGCCAGCGAGCTGCCCCTGGACGAACAAGTACTCGACTACGCCGTGCGCCTGGCCCGTACCACCCGCAGTTGGCCGGGCCTGACCATCGGTGCCGGGCCCCGGGCCTCCATTGCCCTGGTTCGTGGCGCACGGGCACGGGCCCTGCTGCGGGGCGGCGAATTCGTGACTCCGGACGACATCAAGGGCTGTGCCCTGGCAGTGTTGCGCCATCGGGTGCGCATTGCCCCGGAGCTGGATATCGACGGGCTGGAAGTCGACCAGGTGCTCAGGCAACTGCTGGACCAAGTCCCGGCGCCACGGCAATGACACGCCCATGAGACCGACTCGCCTGCTATTGATCTGGCTCGGTGTGCTGCTGGGCCTGGGTATTCTGCTCGGCACGTTGATGGCGCTGCAGGTCAAGGTGCCAGACACCCTGCACTCCGTGACCTGGGGCTTGCTGCTGGCTCTGTTGCTGCTGGCCCTGCTGGATGCCATCCGCCTGCGCCGCCGGCCGTCCCCGCGCGTGCGACGGCAGATGCCCGGCAGCCTGGCGTTGGGGCGCTGGGGAGACGTGCGGGTGACACTGGAGCACGATTATCCCCAGCCGCTGATGGTCCAGGTATTCGATCATGTGCCCGAGGGTTTGGCGGTGGAGAACCTGCCCCAATCCATCGAACTTCGCCCGGGTGAGCACAGTGAGCTGGGCTACCGGCTGCGGCCGCTAAGACGCGGGCATTTCAGTTTTACCCGATGTGAAATCCATCTTCCCAGTGCCCTGGGGCTGTGGTCCGCACGGCGCCTGATAGACGTCAACGATGCCACCCGCGTCTACCCGGACTTCGCACGCCTGTACGGTGCGCAGTTGCTGGCAGTGGACAACTGGCTCAACCAGCTTGGTGTACGCCAGCGGCAACGACGCGGGCTGGGCCTGGAGTTTCATCAACTGCGCGAGTTTCGCGAGGGCGACAGCCTGCGCCAGATCGACTGGAAAGCCACCGCCCGGCAACGCACGCCAATCGCCCGGGAATATCAGGATGAACGTGACCAGCAGATTATGTTCATGCTCGATTGTGGAAGGCGCATGCGCAGCCAGGACGCCGAACTGTCGCATTTTGACCACGCCCTCAATGCCTGCCTGCTACTCAGTTACGTGGCGTTGCGCCAGGGCGATGCCGTGGGGCTCTGTACGTTTGCCTGCGACCAGCCGCGCTACCTGGCACCGGTCAAAGGCAGTGGCCAGCTCAACTTGCTGCTGAATGCGGTGTATGACCTGGATACTTCTCGTCGTACCGCTGATTACCAGGCGGCCGCCAGCCAACTGCTGGCCCGGCAGAAACGTCGCTCGCTGGTGATCGTGGTAACCAATTTGCGCGATGAGGATGATGAAGAGTTGCTGAGCGCCGTCAAACGCATCAGCCGCCAGCACCGGGTGTTGGTTGCAAGCCTGCGGGAGGAAGTTCTTGACCAGTTGCGCCAGGCCCCGGTGCAAACCCTGCCCGAAGCCCTGGCCTATTGCGGCAACATCGACTATCTCAATACCCGGGATGAACTCCACGGCCGCTTGAACGCCCATGGTCTGTCGGTTCTGGACACACTGCCTTCGGAACTCGGAGCCTCCCTGGTGACCCGCTACCTGGGCTGGAAAAAAGCCGGAGCGCTATGAAACCTCGCGCGCAGCACTGCACAGAACCTAGGCAGAGGCCTGCAATGGATCAAAGCTGAAGTAATTCAACAGGGCGCTGATCACCTCCCCATATTCGGCGGGCGCCTGTGACACGCTGAACCCGGAGTCGTAATGCTGCGGGTTTATATCCTCATGGCACCACAGGCAGGTGGCCGTGAGGTCTACCGCCTGTACCTCGCCCTCGGGGCCGGGAATTTTCAGGCGCAGCTCGAATGCCACATCGACCATCATGGGCAATTGGCTGATCAACATCAGCCCTTTCTCGGAAACATTGCCCAAATAGCCAATGGGTTTGTCCGTCAGGCGATTGAAGACCTGAAGGAAGCAAGGTAACTGATGTCGCTCGATCCGCCGCTGCGTAAACATGATGAGGTCGCCATCCAATGGCCATGAGTGTGGCCGCTCCAGTGATTCGGAACGAGCCCAAAGGCCCGCTCTCCCCGGATATCGGTGCGACAACAGCCAATGCTTTGTCACCTTACAGCTGCCAAATCCGGGTATTCCATCCGTTCGAATAGAAACCTATACAAACCGATATTCAAAGATTAGCCCAAGACTGGCAACGAGCCAGCCATAGCATGACAAATATCATCAGAGTGACGCCGGACGCGGCTGGGCGGTACTGGCGCCGGGGTAATGCCCCAGCTGTTGCAGGGTATCCAGGCGTGCACGAGCGCGAAACGCGTACTCGCTCGCCGGGTACTGGCTGATGATGAACTGATAGGTTTGCGCCGCATCGACGAACAGTTTCTCCCGCTCCAGGCACTGCCCGCGCAACATCGAGACCTCCGGTTGCACGTAGCGCCGGGAACGGCTTTCACGGTCGACCTGGGACAACTCAAGGGTGACCCGCTGGCAATCGCCTACGCCGTAAGCGCGGTACGCATTGTTCAAATGATGGTCCATCGACCAACGGGTGCAGCCGACAACACTGACGGCCAGGGCAGCAATGATCACGATTCGCATGGGGGTTCTCCTGTCTTGTGCAGTGTATCGACCCTTCATCGAAAATCTTCAAGGTTGTTCATCTGTTCATGCAGAGTGAAAACAAGCGAATCATCGATAAGTAGTGCAAACGAACAATGACTACAACCAAAGAGCATAGTAGCCTTCCTCAGCGCTTGAACTCAGGAGTCCGTGCATGTCCGTCCGTCGTACCAAAATCGTCGCCACCCTTGGCCCGGCCAGTAACTCGCCGGAAGTCCTCGAACAGCTGATTCTGGCTGGCCTGGACGTTGCCCGTTTGAACTTCTCCCACGGCACCCCGGACGAGCACAAGGCTCGCGCCAAGCTGGTGCGTGACCTTGCCGCCAAACACGGCCGCTTCGTTGCACTGCTGGGTGACCTGCAAGGCCCGAAAATCCGTATCGCCAAATTCGCCAACAAGCGAATCGAGCTGAAGATCGGTGACAAGTTCACCTTCTCCACCAGCCACCCGCTGACCGAAGGCACTCAGGACGTAGTGGGTATCGACTACCCCGACCTGGTGAAAGACTGCGGCGTCGGCGACGAACTGCTGCTGGACGACGGTCGCGTGGTCATGCGCGTCGACACCGCCACCCCAACCGAATTGAACTGCACCGTGATCATCGGCGGCCCGCTGTCGGATCACAAAGGCATCAACCGCCGCGGCGGTGGCCTGACCGCTCCTGCCCTGACTGAAAAAGACAAGGCCGACATCAAGCTCGCCGCCGAAATGGAAGTGGACTACCTCGCGGTTTCCTTCCCGCGCGACGCTGCCGACATGGAATACGCCCGTAAACTGCGCGACGAAGCCGGCGGTACTGCCTGGCTGGTGGCGAAGATCGAACGCGCCGAAGCCGTGGCCGATGACGAAACCCTCGACGGCCTGATCAAGGCTTCCGACGCCGTGATGGTTGCCCGTGGCGACCTCGGTGTGGAAATCGGCGACGCCGAGCTGATCGGCATCCAGAAGAAAATCATCCTGCACGCACGTCGCCACAACAAAGCGGTGATCGTTGCGACCCAGATGATGGAGTCGATGATCCAGAACCCGATGCCAACCCGTGCCGAAGTGTCCGACGTGGCCAACGCCGTGCTCGACTACACCGACGCCGTGATGCTCTCGGCTGAAAGTGCTGCAGGCCCGTACCCGCTGGAAGCTGTGCAGGCCATGGCGCGCATCTGCGTCGGCGCTGAAAAGCACCCGACCAGCAAGACCTCCAGCCACCGCATCGGCAAAGTGTTCGAAAGCTGCGACCAGAGCATCGCCCTGGCCGCCATGTACACCGCCAACCACTTCCCGGGCGTGAAAGCGATCATCGCCTTGACCGAAAGTGGCTACACGCCGTTGATCATGTCGCGCATTCGTTCCTCGATCCCGATCTACGCATTCTCCCCGCACCGCGAAACCCAGGCCCGCGCGGCCATGTTCCGTGGTGTCTACACCGTACCGTTCGACCCGGCATCGCTGCCGCCTGAGCAAGTCAGCCAGGCCGCGATCGACGAGTTGCTCAAGCGCGGCGTAGTAGAGAAAGGCGACTGGGTCATCCTGACCAAGGGCGACAGCTACCACACCATCGGCGGCACCAACGGCATGAAGATCCTGCACGTTGGCGACCCAATGGTCTGAGTGACACGCTGAAAAACAAAAGCCCCGCCATGTGAATGGCGGGGCTTTTTGCATTGCAGATCGGGATGTTCCATTGGCTGGCAGGGCCTCATCGCAGGCAAGCCAGCTCCCACAGTTAATCGCGCTTCTTCAAGTCAACTCGGTCAACTGTGGGAGCTGGCTTGCCTGCGATGAGGCCCGTTCCCACAACACTTCTTCATCGCCTGGCGATAAACCCCGACAACGCCGCAATCGCCTCCGGCGACTTCAACCGCTGGGTAAACAACGCCCCCTCCTCCTCGATCACCCTGCGCAACTGCTCACGATCAACGCTTTTCATCAGATGCTTGCTGACCTGCACCGCGCCCGGCGCCAGGGTTTCGAACCGTCCGGCGACTTCCCGCGCCTTGGCCAAGGCAGATTCACCGCTGCCCAGTGCTTCGGTTGCGATGCCCCAGATAGCCGCCTGCTCACCGCTGAACCCTTCACCCAGCAGTAACAATTCCGCCGCCTTGGCATGCCCCAACAAGCGCGGCAGGATCAAGCTGGAGCCAAACTCCGGGCACAGTCCCAGGTTGACGAACGGCATGCGCAACCGCGCATCCCGGCTCACATACACCAGATCACAATGCAGCAGCAGCGTGGTACCAATCCCCACCGCCACGCCTGCCACCGCCGCAATCACCGGCTTGCGGCAATTGAGCAAACTGCGCATGAAGTGAAACACCGGGCTGTCGAGATCCGCCGGTGGTTGTTCAAGGAAGTCGCCGATGTCATTACCGGCGGTGAAGCATTCGCTGCTGCCCTGGATCAACACGGCATTGACGCCGTTATCGGCATCGGCCTGTTCCAGCGCCTCGGCCAGCTGGCTGTACATGGCGCGGGTCAGGGCGTTTTTCTTGTCCGGGCGGTTGAGCTGCAGGATCAGCAACCCGCGTTCGCGTTGCTGCAGGATGGCATCGGTCATGGCAAATCTCGCGGCTGGAAAATTCAGCGCTCAACCACGGGGCAGGAACACATCGGCCAGCAGTTGATTGCGCGGCAGTCCGGCCAGGAACAGGCGCTTGGAGAAGGCCTCGACGCTGGCAGGGTGCCCGCAGAGTAAGGCCAGAGTTTGCCGGGAAACAAGCCGCAGTTGCGCCAAAGCCTCGGTTGCCTCAGCCGCTGTCCACAGCTCAACCGTCACGTTCGGATGCGCCGCAGCCAGCTGCGCCAAAGGCCCGGCCAGATAATGACCGTTTGCGTCATGAGCCAGGTGAATGACCCGGATGGCGCCCTGGTGATCCTGGCGCAGGGCCTCGCGCAACACGCCCCACAGCGGGCCAAGTCCGGTGCCCGAGGCCAGCAGCCACAGCGGCCGGGATTGCCAGTCGGGATCGTATTGCAACGCGCCGCCCCGCAGTTCACCCAGGCGCAGGCTGTCGCCAACCTTTAACCGGCGGGCAGCATCGCTGAATTCACCGGGCAGGCGGCAATCGATGTGAAATTCGAGAAACGGGTCTTCCTGGGGCAGGCTGGCCAATGAGTAAGGTCGCGCAACGCTGCCCGCCCACAGCACCAGATGCTGCCCCGCCCGGTAGCGCAGGCCGCGTTCGGGTTGCAGCCGCAGGCGCAGTACGCTCGGGTTCAACCAGTCGACGCCCAGCACCGTCGCCGGCAGCCCGTCACGCAGCGGGTCAAACGCCTCGACCTGCACGTCCCCCGTGACCTGGCACTGGCAGGCCAGGCGCCAGCCGTCCTGGCGTTGCGCCGGGCTCAGGGCATCCGGTTGATTGTCCTGGATATCGCCCTGGCAACGCACCAGGCAGGCATGGCAACTGCCGGCGCGGCAGCTATAGGGCACGGCCACACCCGCCTGGTTCAGGGCATCCAGCAGGTTGCTGCCGGTGGCTACCGACCAGTGGCGTTCGCCGACGTGAAGTTCAGGCATAAAACTCTTCAACTGTAGGAGCGAGCTTGCTCGCGAAGGTCGCTAACGATAACGCGGGGCGCCTGACGAAACCCATCAGATTCACGTTTTTCGCGAGCAAGCTCGCTCCTACGGTGAATCGGGCCTGGCATTCATGACCATAGTCGGGTGTATCGGCCACCGCGGCGGGTTATACTGCCGCGCCTTTTTAGCGTCGCGCCTGCACCATACGGCGTGCCTTGGAAAGGTGCCTTCAGCCGACCGATTCACCTTACTGAAGACACCTTTATTGAATGTTCCCTTATAGAGGAGCGCGACTCATGACCGTGATCAAGCAAGACGACCTGATTCAGAGCGTTGCCGACGCCCTGCAATTCATTTCCTATTACCATCCCGTTGACTTCATCCAGGCGATGCACGAAGCCTACCTGCGCGAAGAATCGCCAGCGGCCCGTGACTCCATGGCACAGATCCTGATCAACTCGCGCATGTGTGCCACCGGCCACCGCCCGATCTGCCAGGACACCGGGATTGTCACCGTGTTCGTACGTGTGGGCATGGACGTGCGCTGGGATGGCGCCACCATGAGCCTGGACGACATGATCAACCAAGGCGTGCGCCAGGCCTACAACCTGCCGGAAAACGTCCTGCGGGCTTCGATCCTCGCCGACCCGGCCGGTGCGCGTAAAAACACCAAGGACAACACCCCTGCGGTGATCCACTACTCCATCGTCCCGGGTAACACCGTGGAAGTGGACGTGGCCGCCAAGGGCGGTGGTTCCGAGAACAAGTCGAAAATGGCCATGCTCAACCCGTCCGACTCGATCGTCGACTGGGTACTCAAGACCGTTCCGACCATGGGCGCCGGCTGGTGCCCACCGGGCATGCTCGGCATCGGCATCGGCGGCACCGCCGAGAAAGCTGCGGTGATGGCCAAGGAAGTGTTGATGGAATCCATCGACATCCACGAGCTGAAAAAGCGCGGCCCGTCCAACCGTATCGAAGAGATGCGCCTGGAGCTGTTCGAGAAGGTCAACCAACTGGGCATCGGCGCCCAGGGCCTGGGTGGCCTGACCACCGTGCTCGACGTGAAAATCATGGACTACCCGACCCACGCGGCCTCGCTGCCGGTGTGCATGATCCCCAACTGCGCCGCCACCCGTCACGCGCACTTCGTGCTCGACGGTTCGGGCCCTGCGTCGCTGGAAGCGCCACCGCTGGACGCCTACCCGGAAATCGTCTGGGAAGCCGGCCCGTCGGCCCGTCGCGTCAACCTCGACACCCTGACCCCGGAAGACGTGCAGAGCTGGAAGCCGGGCGAAACCGTGTTGCTCAACGGCAAGATGCTCACCGGTCGCGACGCGGCGCACAAGCGCATGGTCGAGATGCTGAACAAGGGCGAAACCCTGCCGGTGGACCTCAAGGGTCGCTTCATCTACTACGTCGGCCCGGTTGATCCGGTGCGCGAAGAAGTGGTTGGGCCTGCCGGTCCGACCACCGCCACGCGGATGGACAAGTTCACCCGCCAGATCCTCGAGCAAACCGGCCTGCTGGGCATGATCGGCAAATCCGAGCGCGGCCCGACCGCTATCGAAGCGATCAAGGACCACAAGGCGGTTTACCTGATGGCAGTGGGCGGCGCGGCTTACCTGGTGGCCCAGGCCATCAAGAAATCCCGCGTGGTGGCGTTCGCCGAACTGGGCATGGAAGCGATCTACGAGTTCGACGTCAAAGACATGCCGGTCACCGTTGCCGTTGATAGCAAGGGCGAGTCGGTACACATCACAGGTCCTGCCATCTGGCAGAAAAAGATCAGTGAAAGCCTGGCGGTAGAAGTGCAGTAAGCATTTCCCCTGTGGGATAAAAGGCGACCAATGCGGTCGCCTTTTTTATGCCATACACCTCTTACTGTGGCGAGGGAGCTTGCTCCCGCTGGACCGGGCTGGCGCTCCAGTGCGCAGCGCTCCCATTTTTTTGGGGCCGCTACGCGCCCCAGCGGGAGCAAGCTCCCTCGCCACAACAGCCATGCGCCTCATGCTATGGTGCTCGCCCCCAATTGCACTGTTCATCTTCGTATGATCGCGATCCCCCGCCCGTTGCGTTTGACCTTCTACTCCCTGCTGATCATTGCCGGTGCGATGCTGGCTGCCGCCTTGGCCACCCGCCACGCCGAACGCCTGGCCCTGGTGGACGACGCCGCCCGCGCCAATCAGCAGCTCATGCTCTATGGCAACTCGCTGCACACCCTGATCGAACGCTACCGCGCCCTGCCCGCCGTGCTGGCCCTCGACTCGGAGATGATCAGCGCCTTGAAAGGCCCGCTGGACACCGCCACCCAGGATTTGCTCAACCGCAAGCTGGAGCGCATCAACGGCGCCGCCCAATCTTCCACCCTGGAATTGATGGACCGCAACGGCCTGGCCGTGGCCGCCAGCAACTGGAACCTGCCCAGCAGTTATGTGGGACACAACTACGCGTTTCGCCCCTACTTCAGCCAGACCCTGAGCCAGGGCACCGGGCGCTTCTATGCGGTGGGGGTGACCACCGGGATTCCAGGGTATTTCCTGTCCAGTGCGGTGGTGGGCGAGAACGAACAGTTCCTCGGCGCCATGGTGGTCAAGCTGGAATTCCCCGAACTGGAGCGCGAATGGGCCCAGGGCAATGACCTGCTGCTGGTCAGCGATGCCCGGGGCATTGTGTTTATCGCCAACCAGCCGGGCTGGCGCTACCGCGCGCTGCGCCCGTTGTCGGACAGCGACCACGCCGAACTCAAGGCCACGCGCCAATACGACAAGAAACAACTGCTGCCGCTGGACGCCGAAGCCTTGCAGCGCTTTGACGAAAACAGCCACCTGATGCGCGTCGACGGCCCCGACGGCAAGGCCAACTACATTTGGGAATCCCTGCCGCTGAAGGCCGAAGGCTGGACCTTGCACCTGCTGCGCAAGCCACAGGTTGCCTTTGAAGACCAACGCAACGCCGGCCTCGCTGCCGCCGGTTCGTGGCTGGCGCTGGTGTTCCTGGTGCTGTTCCTGACTCAACGCTGGCGCCTGGCCCGCTTGCGCCAGCGCAGCCGTGAAGAACTTGAACAACTGGTGGAAGAACGCACCCGCGCCTTGCGCACCGCCCAGGATGGCCTGGTGCAGTCCGCCAAGCTCGCGGCGCTGGGGCAGATGTCTGCCGCCCTGGCCCACGAGATCAACCAGCCTTTGACCGCCCAGCGCATGCAGTTGGCAACCCTGCGGCTGCTGCTGGACCACGGCCGGGTGGACGACGCCTACCAGGCCCTGACCCCGCTGGACGACATGCTCACGCGCATGGCCGCCCTCACCGGCCACCTCAAGACCTTCGCCCGCAAGAGCCCCAGCGGCCTGCGCGAACGCCTCGACCTGGCCACAGTGGTGGACCAGTCCCTGCACTTGCTCGACGCCCGCCTGCGGGACGAAGCCATCGGCACAGTCCTCGACCTGACCCGCCCGGCCTGGGTCCGCGGCGACGCGATTCGCCTGGAACAGGTAATGATCAACCTGCTGCGCAACGCCCTCGACGCCATGGCCGACAAGCCGCGCAAGCGCCTGGAGATCCGTCTGCACGCCGACCAGCAACTGTGGCGCCTGACCGTCAGCGACAGCGGCGGCGGGATCGCCGAAGAACACCTCAACAGCGTGTTCGACCCGTTCTTCACCACCAAACCGGTGGGCGACGGGCTCGGCCTCGGCCTTGCAGTGTCGTACGCTATCGTCCACGAACTCGGCGGCCGCCTGAGCGCCGGCAATCAAGGTGACGGAGCGATCTTTACCCTGACCTTGCCCATCGCCCTGGAGACGCCAGAACTATGTTGAATGCGGTGATTGTGGTCGACGACGAAGCCAGCATTCGCACGGCCGTCGAGCAATGGCTGAGCCTGTCGGGCTTTGAGGTGCAGCTGTTCAGCCGTGCCGAGGAATGCCTGGCGCAATTGCCCAGGGATTTTCCCGGGGTGATCCTGAGCGATGTGCGCATGCCCGGCCTCAGCGGGCTGGAGTTGCTGGCCGAAGTGCAGCGGCGCGACGCCGACCTGCCGGTGATTCTGCTCACCGGCCACGGCGATGTGCCGATGGCCGTCGAAGCCATGCGCGATGGCGCCTACGACTTCCTCGAAAAACCCTTCAGCCCCGAAGCCCTGCTCAGCAGCCTGCGCCGGGCGCTGGACAAGCGCGGCCTGGTGCTGGAAAACCGCCGCCTGCATCAACAGGCCGATCACCGGGCCCAACTGGAATCCAGCCTGCTGGGGGTGTCCCGGGGTTTGCAGAACCTGCGCCGGCAAGTGCTGGACCTGGCAGGTCTTCCGGTCAACGTGCTGATTCGCGGCGAAACCGGCAGCGGCAAGGAACTGGTCGCCCGTTGCCTGCATGATTTCGGCCCCCGTGCGAAGAAGCCGTTTGTGGCGCTGAACTGCGCAGCGATTCCCGAGCAGCTGTTTGAAGCCGAGCTGTTCGGCCATGAAAGTGGCGCGTTTACCGGCGCCCAGGGCAAGCGCATTGGCAAGCTGGAATACGCCGACGGTGGCACGCTGTTTCTTGATGAGATCGAAAGCATGCCCCTGGCCCAGCAGGTGAAATTGCTGCGGGTGTTGCAGGAGCAGAAGCTGGAGCGGCTCGGCTCCAATCAAAGCATCAAGGTGGACTTGCGGATCATCGCCGCCACCAAGCCGGACCTGCTGGATGAAGCCCGTGCCGGACGCTTTCGCGAGGATTTGGCCTACCGCCTGACCGTCGCGCAACTGCGCCTGCCACCGCTACGCGAGCGCCGGGAAGACATTCCGCTGCTGTTCGAGCACTTTGCACACAGCGCCGCCGAACGCCTGGGCCGCAACTTTGCACCGTTGAGCGGGCCGGCGCTGGGCCGCCTGCTCAGCCATGACTGGCCGGGCAATGTGCGGGAACTGGCCAACGTCGCCGAGCGCCAGGTACTGGGGCTGGGTGAACCGGAGCCGGAAGGCATCGAAGCCGGGCAATCCCTGGCGGCCCAGCAGGAAGCATTTGAAGCCCACTGCCTGAAAGCCGCGCTGACCCGGCACAAAGGCGATATCAAGGCGGTGCTGGCCGAACTGCAACTGCCCCGGCGCACCTTCAATGAAAAGATGCAGCGCCATGGCTTGGCGCGGGACTCGTTCCTCTAAACCGGTTCTTGTATCGCCGGGTGGGGCGCCATCGCAGGCAAGCCAGCTCCCACCTTTTGATTTGTGAATACATTCAAAGGTGGGAGCTGGCTTGCCTGCGATGAGGCCCGCAACCATAAGCGGATTTCCGCTCACGCCCCTTGATTCATCAGCAACTTTCCGCTCAAAAATTTCCGCAAACCCTTCTAGACCGGGCCTTCACCTGTTTGGCACAGCTCCTGCTATAGCCCCGACCAGGCTGCGCTAGCGCGCGCTCCACAAAAACAATTAGATGAAGGATCCTTAAATGGATAACTCCAACTCCCTGCCTCTGGGGTCGGCGGCTGCGCCGGCAAAAGCACGCACCACCTCCAGCCGGATCAAGTCGATCTTCAGCGGATCGGTCGGCAACATGGTCGAGTGGTACGACTGGTACGTCTACGCCGCATTCTCGCTGTACTTCGCCAAGACCTTTTTCCCGAAAGGCGACACCACCGCCCAACTCCTGAACACCGCCGCGATCTTCGCCGTGGGTTTCCTGATGCGCCCGATCGGTGGCTGGCTGATGGGCCTGTACGCCGACAAGGTTGGCCGCAAAAAAGCCTTGATGGCCTCGGTGTACCTGATGTGCTTCGGCTCGCTGCTGATTGCCCTGAGCCCGGGCTATGAAGCCATCGGCATCGGCGCACCGATCCTGCTGGTGTTTGCCCGCTTGCTGCAGGGCCTGTCGGTTGGTGGCGAATACGGTACCTCCGCCACTTACCTCAGCGAAATGGCGACCAAGGAACGTCGGGGTTTCTACTCCAGCTTCCAGTACGTAACCCTGATCTCTGGCCAGCTCATCGCCCTTGGCGTGCTAATCGTGCTGCAACAGACCCTCACCACCGAGCAGCTGTACGACTGGGGCTGGCGTATCCCGTTTGCCATCGGCGCGCTGTGCGCGGTAGTGGCGCTGTACCTGCGTCGCGGCATGGAAGAGACCGAGTCGTTCACCAAGAAAGAAAAGGCCAAGGAAAGCGCCATGCGCACCTTGATGCGCCACCCCAAGGAACTGATGACCGTGGTCGGCCTGACCATGGGCGGCACCCTGGCGTTCTACACCTACACCACCTACATGCAGAAATACCTGGTGAACACGGTCGGCATGAGCATCTCCGACTCCACCACCATTTCGGCGGCGACGCTGTTTCTGTTCATGTGCTTGCAACCCATCATCGGCGGGCTGTCGGACAAGGTTGGCCGTCGGCCGATCCTGATTGCCTTCGGCGTCCTCGGCACCCTGTTCACCGTGCCGATCCTCACCACCCTGCACACCATCCAGACCTGGTGGGGCGCGTTCTTCCTGATCATGGCGGCGCTGATCATCGTCAGTGGCTACACCTCGATCAACGCGGTGGTGAAGGCTGAGCTGTTCCCTACCGAAATCCGCGCCCTGGGCGTTGGCCTGCCGTATGCACTGACCGTGTCGATCTTCGGCGGCACCGCTGAATACATCGCGCTGTGGTTCAAGAGCATTGGCATGGAAACCGGCTACTACTGGTACGTCACCGCGTGTATTGCAGTGTCGCTGTTGGTGTATGTGACCATGAAGGACACCCGCAAGCATTCGCGGATTACCACGGACTAAGGGTTCTGCAGGTGTAAAAAAGGGGCCGTGTCAGTAGATGACACGGCCCCTTTTCATTGGCTAAGACTTCGCCTCAGTGCACTATGATGCCCTCCCCCGAACCGCGCAGCAGGAACCCCGGCCATGTCCGACGATATCCATTTCTACGAACCCGCCAACGGCCACGGCCTGCCCCATGACCCGTTCAATGCGATTGTCGGCCCGCGCCCGATTGGCTGGATTTCGTCCCACGACAGTCAGGGCCGCCTGAACCTCGCGCCCTACAGTTTCTTCAACGCCTTCAACTACATTCCGCCGATCATTGGGTTTTCCAGTGTCGGGCGCAAAGACAGCCTGAACAATATCGAACAGACCGGCGAATTCGTGTGGAACCTGGCCACCCGCCCGCTGGCCGAGCAGATGAACCAGAGTTGCGCGCCGGTATCGCCCGAGGTCAACGAGTTTGAATTGGCCGGCTTGACGCCGGTGGCGTCGAAGGTGATCGCCGTGCCTCGCGTGGGTGAGAGCCCGGTGTCGTTCGAGTGCAAGGTGACGCAGATCATTCAGCTGCAGCGCGCCGACAAGGAGCTGGTGCCAAGCTGGCTGGTGCTTGGCGAGGTGGTTGCGGTGCATATCGCCAAATGGCTGCTGAAAGACGGGGTGTACGACACCGCTGCCGCCGAGCCGATCCTGCGTGGAGGCGGCCCGGCGGATTATTTTCAGTTGGGGCCAGAGGCCTTGTTCAAGATGTACCGACCGTAGGAGCAAGCTTGCTCGCGATGGTCGTTAACGATAACGCGGGGAGCCTGACACCCAACGGCGCTCTCCGGTTTTTCGCGAGCAAGCTCGCTCCTACACGACCGCCGCCCAGGTCAACTGGCCTTCTTCGTCAACATCGACCAGGCGCTCCAGTTGCCGGGCAGCCGCATCATCAGCGTCATCGGCAGTCTTGAAGGTTTGTCCATCGAGGATCTTGTGAAAGCGCGGTGCACCCATGCCATCCAGCGCCTTGACGGCGATGGCGGCGCTATAGCCACCCTCATCTTCACGCACCAAGGCGGAAACGGCTTCGTGGTGGGCAAACTCTTTACGTGCCATGTTGCAGGTCCTGGCCAATGGGAAAGGCGGCCATTCTAAAGCACTAGCCCGCCAGTTGCAGGTACTCACCATAGGCGTTGACGGCCGAAGCGTCGGTAAAGGTCTGGAAGTCCATGCTGCGCACTACCATGTCATTCAACAACTCGGTGAAGACCATCAGCGCCGGCGAGCTGAAGTAGGCGCTCATCGCCTGCTGGCTGCTCCAGAAGCCCGACACCAACCACACATCCGGGTCGGCCAGGGAGTGCTGCAACGAGAATTGCAGGCAGCCCGGAGCCTGACGGCCCGGTTCGATCAAACTGCTCAAGCGTGCACCCAGTTCGGTGCTGTACCCGGTACGGGCACGGATAAAGGCCATATGGCTCGCGGGAATGGGGGTGGACATGTTCGACTCTCCCGTTGAGAAGTGATGCTCGGCAAGCACTGTGAGGGCGTGTTGCCACAGGATCAAAGATACGGGCGCAGGTGCGTATACGGTTAGTCGATTCCTGCCGGCTTATTGCACAATCCTGCGAGATGCGTAGATATAGCAATCGGCCTGCGGATTTTATTCCCGGCATGACTGCCGTATTTCAGGGGCATGACAGCCTCCGGCTTGCCTGATTCACGAATTTTCGCAGGATCAGGCAAGGATTGTGCAGAATCGAAGTACCGCTTTTTGCAAAGCCGCCTTTAAGCTGTGCCCATCGTCAAAAGCACCCGAGGATGTCCCATGTCGTCGCCAGAACTTCGCTCCACACCCCTCGACGCCGATATGGAAAAGCAGCGCGCAGAACTCGCCGGCATCGTGCGCCGGCATACCTGGGAGGATGGTTCCTACGGCACGGCGATCACTTCGCTGTACCTCAACCGCCACAACACCCCACGGGATTTCATGCCGGTCCTGGTGGAGCCTGCACTGTGCATTCTCGCCCAGGGCAGCAAGGAAGTGCGCCTGGCGGATGAGGTCTTCGCCTACGACCCGCTCAATTACCTGGTGTTCTCGGTGTCGATGCCGGTGGCCGGGCGTATCCTCGATGCCACGCCGGAAGACCCCAACCTGTCGATTCGGGTCAACATCGACCCGGCGCAAATCACCGCGCTGATTGCCGAGGCCGGCCCCATGGGTGTGCCTACTCGCCCGACGTCCCGGGGGATGTATGTCGACCGCCTGGACAACCAGTTGCTCGACGCCGTGTTGCGCCTGACGCGGTTGCTGGACACACCGAAAGACATCGCGATGCTGGCGCCGTTGATCAATCGCGAAATTCTCTATCGCCTGTTGCGTGGCCCACAGGGTTATCGGCTGTATGAAATCGCCGTCGCCAACAGTCAGAGCCATCGGGTCAGCCAGGCGATCACCTGGTTGAACGGCAACTACGAACAGCCCTTGCGCATTGATGACCTGGCCAAGGAAGTGAACCTCAGCGTCTCGACCTTGCACCACCGCTTCAAGGCGATGACCGCCATGAGCCCGTTGCAGTATCAGAAGCAGTTGCGCTTGCAGGAGGCTCGGCGGCTGATGATCGCCGAAGGCCTGGAAGCCTCGGCGGCGGGCTATCGGGTGGGCTATGAAAGCGCCTCGCAGTTCAGCCGCGAATACAGCCGGCTGTTTGGCGCGCCGCCGTTGCGCGATCTGGCCCGGCTGCGCCAGAGCGTCTAGCCCAATCCTGAAAACAGCACAGATCAAATGTGGGAGCTGGCTTGCCTGCGATAGCGGCGGGTCAGGCAATGAGTCTGTATCTGGCAGGCCGCCATCGCAGGCAAGCCAGCTCCTACCGTGAATCGCGTTGCACGTTTAATCGAGGCTGCGGGGCAGTTGCAAGGTCACCCGCAACCCACCCTCGCGCAAATTCTGCAAACTCACTTCTCCCCCGTGGCTGTGGGCAATGTTGCGGGCAATGCCCAGCCCCAGCCCATACCCCTGCTGCTGCCCGGCCAAACGGAAGTGCGGTTCAAAGACTTGCTCCAGGCGCTGCTCCGGCACACCCGGGCCTTCGTCATCGACGTGAAGGATGAATTCCGCACCATCGTCTTCGATATGCAAATGGGCGTTCTGCCCGTACTTCAAGGCGTTGTCGATCAGGTTGCCGATGCAGCGCTTGAGCGCCAGCGGCTTGCCCGGATAGGTGGTGAGCGCACGGCCATGCTGGGTCACGCGGCCGTTGCCATTGGGCGCCAGGTACGGCTCCACCAGGCAGTCGAGCACGTGGTTGAGGTCCACCGGTTCGATGTTCTCGTGGATGTCCGTGTCTTTCACACACTGCAACGCGCCCTTGACCAGCAACTCCAGCTCATCCAGGTCGCGACCGAATTTGGTTTGCAGGTTCTCGTCTTCCAGCAACTCCACCCGCAACCGCAAGCGCGTGATGGGTGTGCGCAAGTCGTGGGAAATCGCGCTGAACAGCTGGCTGCGTTCGGTCAGGTAACGACTGATGCGTTCGCGCATCGCATTGAACGCACGACCCACTTCCACCACTTCGCTGCCGCCGCCTTCGGCCACCGGCTCCACGTCGGCGCCCAGGGACATGTCACGCGCGGCCCGTGCCAGGCGCTTGAGCGGCCGGCTCTGCCAGTGCACCAGCAGGCCGATAAACAGCAGCAGGAAGCCGCTGGTGAGCACGATGAACCACACCTGCTGGGACGGCAGGCCTTGTTCTTCAAGGCTGGTGTAGGGTTCGGGCAACAAGGACGCGATGTACAGCCATTCGCCCTGGGCCAGCTGGATCTGAGTCACCAGGACCGGCGGATTGACCGGCTCCAGGGTCAGCGCGTAATGCGCCCAGGAACGCGGCAGTTCATCGAGTTTCAAGCCGGCGTTGAAGATGCGCAGGTCTTCGGCGCTGACGAATTCCACCGAGACATGCACGTCGCTGCCCAGGGTCTGGCGCAACACTTCTTCGACCGCACCGAGCACCGCCTGCTTGCGCGGGGTTTGCGGCAACACGGCCATGTCCAGGGGCTTGTCATTGAGGGTCACGACAAACCGCGTACCGCCCATGCTGCGCAACTGGTCCAGCACCAAGGGCCGAAACGCCACCGGCAAGGACCGGAAATAACTGACGCTGGCGGTCATCGAATGCGCCAGGCTGCGGGCGGCCGTCACCAGGCCTTCGAGCTGGGTGGCGCGCAGTTGCGACACCCAGATCACGCTGGACAACGTCTGGGCAAACAGCACCGCCAACAGGGTCAGCAGTAACATCCGCCCCAGCAGCGAGCGCGGTACCGGGATCCGCCGGCGCAGTTCACGCAGGCGCTCAGTGGGCATTGCCGGCAACCACGCTGGCTGCCAATTGATAGCCACTGCCGCGCACGGTGCGGATCAGCCGGGGTGGTTTTTCGGTGTCGCGCAGGCGTTGGCGCAGGCGGCTGACGGCCATGTCGACAATCCGGTCCAGGGGCATCAGGTCACGGCCACGGGTGGCGTTGCCGATGGTGTCGCGGTCGAGGATTTGCTGGGGATGGTCGAGAAACAGTTTGAGCAGGGCAAAGTCGGCACCGGAGAGGATCACTTCCTCGCCGTCGACGTGGAACAGCCGGTGGCTGACCATGTCCAGGCGCCACTCGCCAAATACCAGCACCTCGCCACCACTGCGCTCCTGGCCAAACTGGGCACGGCGCAACAAGGCCTTGACCCGCGCCTGCAACTCGCGGGGGCTGAAAGGTTTGCCGATGTAATCGTCGGCGCCCAGCTCCAGGCCGATCACGCGGTCGGCCTCGTCGGAACTGGCGGTGAGCATGATGATCGGCACCTGGGCCTGGCGCGGGTGCTGGCGGATCCAGCGGCAAAGGCTGAAACCGTCTTCGTCCGGCAGCATTACATCAAGGATCACCAGGTCGCAGGGCGCTTCGTTCATCGCCTGGCGGAACCCCGCACCATCCGGCACGCCACGCACCTGGAAACCGGCGCGGCTGAGGTAGGTTTGCAGCAACTCGCGGATTTCCTGGTCGTCGTCGACCAGGAGAATGGATTTACTGATAACGCTCACGGGGGTCGTCCTTGTTGTTAGGGATGGGACGGGCTTAATAATTCGTTGTTATGGAGGGCCTCATCGCAGGCAAGCCAGCTCCCACATTTGGAATGCATTCCCCTGTGGGAGCTGGCTTGCCTGCGATGGCGCCATCACTGCCTACGCAAATGCCTGCTCCAGCGCTACACCTGCCCCGGTCAAACCGGAATACGGTGCCGTCACCAGCCACACCGGAATACCTTTGAAGTAGTCGCTCATGCAGCCTTTGTCGCAAAAACTCTTGGCAAAACCACTCTTGATAAAGAAATCGGCAAAGCGCGGGATCACGCCGCCAACAATGTACACCCCCCCACGACCGCCGGTGGTCAGCACGTTGTTACCGGCCACGCGACCCAGCCAGATGCTGAACTGGTCCAGTACCTCCAGGGCAATCGGGTCGCCCGCCAGGCCAGCGGCAGTGATGGCCTCGGGGGTTTCCAGTACCGCCTCATGGCCGTCCACCGCGCAGATCGCCCGGTACAACCTGGGCAAACCGCCACCACTCAAGGCGGTTTCCGCGCTGACATGGCCGATCTCAGTGTAGATGTGCTGCCACAGCTGGGCTTCGCGCGGGCTGCTCACCGGTAGGTCGACATGGCCGCCCTCCCCCGGCAATGCGGCCCAACGGCCATGGCCGAGGTCGAGCAAGGTGCCCACACCCAGGCCAGTGCCCGGGCCGATCACCACCGCCGGGCGCAACGGCTCCGGCGTACCTTCGCACACCACACGGAATTCGTCGGGTTTGAGGCGGGTCATGCCCAGGGCCATGGCCGAGAAATCATTCACCAGCAGCAACTCGTCCACCTGCAAGGTCTTGCAGAAAGCAGTCTTGCTCAGGCGCCAGTGATTGTTGGTGAATTTAAATTCATCTCCACTCACTGGCCCTGCGACCGACAGGCACACCGCGCCAATCGAGCCGATGGCCAGGCCTTCTTCCTTGAGATAGACCTGGATCGCCTCTTCCGGGCTGGCATGATCCGCCGTCGCGTGGACGCGGATCGAATGCAGCTCCTGATCCCGCCACAACGCAAAACGGGCGTTGGTACCACCGATGTCACCGACCAGCGCAAGCTTCACTTAAGTGTCTCCAAGGCAGAGGTAAAGGCGCTGGCGCCCTGCTCTGCGGAGCTTGCGGCCAAACGCATAAACGCAAACAGCTCGCGACCGGCCCCCACGTTATTGCCCAGGAGGCCCGTGGCAGGCGCGCGCGCTGCAAATTCTTCAGCGTCCACCTTAAGCTCCAAGGTGCCTTTGACGCCATCCACGCGAATGATATCGCCATCGCGCACGCGTGCCAGTGGCCCGCCGCTCTGGGCTTCAGGGTTGACATGAATCGCGGCAGGGATCTTACCCGAGGCGCCGGACATACGCCCGTCTGTTACCAGGGCAACCTTGAAGCCACGGTCCTGCAGCACGCCGAGGAACGGGGTCATCTTGTGCAATTCCGGCATGCCGTTGGAGCGCGGGCCCTGGAAGCGCATCACGGCGACGAAGTCTTTTTCCAACTGGCCGGCCTTGAATGCATCGGCCAGGTCTTGCTGGTCCTGGAACACCACGGCCGGCGCTTCGACGATCTGATGCTCAAGGGCCACGGCGGAGACTTTCATCACACCACGGCCAAGGTTGCCTTCCATCACGCGAAGACCGCCTTCCGGGGAAAACGCACGGGCCACGGGGCGCAGGATGGTTTCGTCGAGGCTTTCGATCGGGCCTTCACGCCATACCAGCTCGCCGTCCACCAGGAACGGTTCCTGGGTGTAGCGGCTCAGGCCATGACCCGCCACGGTGTTGACGTCATTGTGCAGCAGGCCGGCTTCCAGCAGCTCGCGGATCAGGAACGACATGCCGCCCGCCGCCTGGAAGTGGTTGATGTCGGCCTTGCCGTTTGGATACACGTGGGACAGGGTCGGCACCACCTCGGAGAGGTCAGCCATGTCATCCCAGGTCAGGATGATGCCCGCCGACATGGCGATGGCCGGCATGTGCAGGGTGTGGTTGGTGGAGCCGCCGGTGGCATTGAGGGCGATGATGGAGTTGACGATGGATTTTTCGTCGACGATCTCGCCGATCGGCGTGAAGTTGCCGTTGGCCTTGGTCAGGCGCGTGACCTGGTGCGCGGCTTCGCGGGTCAGGGCGTCACGCAGCGGCGTGTACGGGTTGACGAACGAAGCACCCGGCAAGTGCAGGCCCATCACTTCCATCAACAGCTGGTTGGTGTTGGCGGTGCCGTAGAAGGTGCAGGTGCCCGGGCTGTGATAGGACTTCATCTCCGATTCCAGCAGCTCTTCGCGGGTGGCCTTGCCTTCGGCATAGCGCTGGCGTACGTCGGCTTTCTGTTTGTTGGAGATCCCCGACGGCATCGGGCCGCCCGGGACGAAGATCATCGGCAGGTGGCCGTAGCGCAGGGCGCCCATCATCAGGCCGGGGACGATCTTGTCGCAGATGCCCAGCATCAGCGCGGCGTCGAACATGTTGTGGGACAGCGCTACCGCCGTCGACATCGCAATCACTTCGCGGCTCAGCAGGCTGAGCTCCATGCCCGGCTCGCCCTGGGTCACGCCATCGCACATGGCGGGGGTACCGCCGGCGAACTGGCCAACGGAGCCGACTTCACGCAGGGCTTTTTTGATTTGCTCGGGGAAATGTTCGTACGGCTGGTGGGCCGAGAGCATGTCGTTATATGACGAAACAATTGCCACGTTGGCGGCGTTCATCATGCGCAGGCTGTTTTTGTCTTCGGTGCCGCAACCGGCCACGCCGTGGGCAAAGTTGGCGCATTGCAGCTTGCCGCGCATCGGGCCGTCGCTGGCAGCGCCGCGAATGAGCGCAAGGTAGGCCTCACGGGTTGCACGGCTACGGGCGATAAGCCGTTCGGTGACCTCAAGAACGCGGGGATGCATGTATAGAACTCCAGGCTAACGGATGTGGCGACCCTCGTTCCTATGCTGGTCAAACGCCCGCCGCGAAGAGGTTGGCAGGGTGTTGCTTGACCAATCGGACCAGTTGATTCAGGTCACTCGTTGTTGATTGAACAAAATATTGCCACTAAAAAGGCTTGTTTTCTATTTTTATGCGAATAATCTTGTAATTCTTACAACAAATCGACGACAGGCACCTTCCAATGACTCTACGTATCGCTATCAATGGTTTTGGCCGTATTGGCCGTAATGTCCTGCGCGCACTTTATACCCAAGGCTACCGTCAGGATTTGCAGATCGTCGCCATCAACGATCTTGGCGACAGCTCGATCAATGCCCACCTGCTTAAATACGACACCGTCCACGGTACTTTCGATGCAGAGGTCGCCCACGATCAGGAAAGCCTGACCGTCAATGGTGACCGGATTGCCGTGAGTGCCATTCGCAACCCGGCCGACCTGCCGTGGGCTGCACACAAGGTGGACGTGGTCTTTGAATGCACCGGTCTGTTCACCGACCGTGACAAGGCCGCCGCCCATATTACCGCCGGCGCGCGCAAGGTGATCATCTCGGCCCCGGCCAAGGGCGCCGATGCCACCGTGGTGTACGGGGTAAACCATGACATTTTGCGTCAATCCCACCAGATCATCTCCAACGCTTCCTGCACCACCAACTGCCTGGCGCCGGTGGCCCAGGTGCTGCACCGTGAGCTGGGCATCGAAAGCGGCTTGATGACCACCATCCACGCCTACACCAACGACCAGAACCTGACCGATGTCTACCACACCGACCCGTACCGCGCGCGTTCGGCCACCCAGAACATGATCCCGAGCAAGACCGGCGCCGCCGAAGCCGTAGGCCTGGTGCTGCCGGAACTGGCAGGCAAACTGACCGGCATGGCCGTGCGTGTGCCGGTGATCAACGTGTCGCTGGTGGACCTCACCGTGCAACTGAAAAAAGAAGCCAGCGCCGAGCAAGTCAACGCGCTGCTGAAAGAAGCCAGCCAGCACTCGAAAATCCTCGGCTACAACACCCTGCCGCTGGTTTCCAGTGACTTCAACCATAACCCGCTTTCGTCGATCTTCGACGCCAATCACACCAAGGTCAGCGGCAAACTGCTGAAAGTGCTGGCCTGGTACGACAACGAGTGGGGCTTCTCGAACCGTATGCTGGATAACTGCCTGGCGCTCTGCAACGCCGAATAACTTGGCATTGATATCCCCTGTGGGAGCTGGCTTGCCTGCGATTGCATCACCTCGGCCTGACTGAAAGACCGAGTTGCCTGCATCGCGGGCAAGCCCGGCTCCCACAGGGATCTTCATCGCATCTCAATGTGCCACTTGCCATTTGCGTTGATGATAAGCATTATCATTTGCTGCAAATCGGTCTGGTATCACTGTGAGCCAATCTCGCTTCAACCAAGTCTTCCTCACTCAGCGTGTGATTCTGCTGCGCACCTTGCAGCGGATGGTGAATAACCACAGCACCGCCGAGGACCTGCTGCAGGAAACCTACCTGCGCGTCACCCGGGCCTTGAGCGAACGGCCGATCGACCACCTCGAACCCTTCGTGTACCAGACGGCGCGCAACCTCGCGCTGGACCACCTGCGTGCCCGCAGGATCCAGGCCCGCACCCTGCAGGAAGACGTCCCGATGGACATCCTGCAAAGCGTCGCCTCCCCCGTCAGCACCCCCGAAGACACGATCCAGGCCGAGCAGTTGCTGGAGCAACTCAGTGTCAGCCTCGGCCAGTTGAGCGCCCGCCAGCAGCAGATCTTTATCCTCAGCCGCCTGCACGGTTGCAGCTATCAGGAAATCGCCGACAAGCTCGATGTGTCCCTGAGCACCGTACAAAAGGAACTGAAATTGATCATGGCCATCTGCATAGGTGTGGCCGAAAGACTGGATCGCCCTTAAGCTTTGTCGGCACAGTCTGTAGGACTATTGATTAAAACGTGGCGAAGACCCGAGGAACACCGTGACGGATCCGAATAAACTGCACCCCCATGAGCTGGCTCATGAGGTGTTGCAAGACACGGCTATGGACCAAGCCCTCGACTGGCTGATCGCCTTGCAGTGCCCGCAACCCGGGCAGCAGGCCGAGTTTGAAGCCTGGCTCGCCAGCGACCCGCTGCACGCCGAAGCCTTCATCAAGGCCCAGACCGCCTGGGGCGGCGCGCCCGTGCACAGCGCGGCCGTCGCCCTGAATGCGCCACGCAAACCCGGCGCCTGGCGCCGCATCAAACCCCATTGGAAGCCCCTGGCCACCGCCGCAGTGTTGCTGCTGGGCCTGTTCAGCTTCAGTAACCTGCCAATGCGCCTGCAGGCCGACCACCTGACCGTGGTGGGCGAGCGCCAGCGCCTGCAACTGGACGACGGCTCCAAAGTCCTGCTTAACACCAATTCCGCGTTCTCCAGCAGCATCAAGGACCACCAGCGCATCGCCCGCCTGTATCAGGGTGAAGCGTTTTTCGAGGTGCTGCCCAGCCGTGGCCTGCCCCTGGAAATCGACGCCGGCCCGGTACGCGCCAGTGTGCGCGACACCGCCTTTGCCGTGCGCTACCTGAACGGTGAAGCCCAGGTTCAGGTGCAACGCGGCGATGTGGACCTGAGCAACACCTTTGACGACGCACGGGTGCGCCTGAGCGCCGGTGAAAGTATCCGCATCGGGCCCAAGGGCTTCGGCCAACCCGCCAAACTCGATGCCACCAAGGACCTGGCCTGGATCGACGGCCGGCTGATTTTCGAAAACTGCCCGATGAGCGAAGTACTGGCCGAGTTACGCCGCTACTACCCCGGATGGATCGTCAACAACAACGACAAGCTCGCCAGCGTCGCCGTCACCGGCAATTACCGCCTCGACCAGCCGCTGGACGTGGTGCGCTCCCTGGCCCACATCACCTCGGCCAAGCTCTCGGAATACCCGGCGCTGGTGATCCTGAACTAAATGAGAATTATTTTTACTCGATAGCCCAAGGCGGTACGTCTCGTTATAGCCAATGCAACTGATTCCTATTTGATTCAGTGTCGCAACTATAAGATTCGTACCTTCCGGAGCGCTCTCGATGTCCTCTCGTTTCAACCGCCGGTCCTCTTCGCCCGTTCGCCGCCACGGCTTGTCGCTGCTGACCGCCG
The DNA here is from genome assembly GCF_013386765.1 of Pseudomonas yamanorum. Classification (GTDB taxonomy): domain Bacteria; phylum Pseudomonadota; class Gammaproteobacteria; order Pseudomonadales; family Pseudomonadaceae; genus Aquipseudomonas; species Aquipseudomonas yamanorum_A. The sequence continues at coordinate 10,750 of NZ_JACARE010000030.1, read as the reverse complement.
CCATCCTGATGGCCGGTGCGCCCGTCATGGTCGCCAGTGCCGCGGAGCCTGCCACCCGCAGCCAGGGCAATTACAGCTTCAGCATCGAGCAACAATCCCTGGTCTCGGCGCTGAACGCCTTCACCGCCGTGACCGGCTGGCAAATCGGCCTGCCCGCCGAGTTGGGCCAGGGTGTGTCATCCCCTGGCGTACGTGGCTCGTTGCCGGCAGATAAAGCCCTGGACCGGCTGTTGGTGGGGACCAACCTGGGCTATCGCAAACTGAGCAACAACAATATCGTGCTGGAAAAACGCGCCGCCGCCGGCGCCATCACCCTGCAACAAATGACCATCAGCGCCACCCGCCAGGAACAGGCCGTGGACAGCGTGCCCAGCACCGTGAGCGTGCATGACCGCGAGGAGCTGGACCGCCAGAACGTCAACACCATCCGCGAACTGGTGCGCTACGAGCCGGGCGTGTCGGTGGGCGGGGCCGGTACCCGCTCCGGCAATGCCGGCTACAACATTCGCGGCATCGACGGCGACCGCATCCTCACCCAGGTGGACGGCGTCGAAGTTCCGGACAACTTCTTCAACGGTCCGTACGCCAAGACCCGCCGCAACTACGTCGACCCGGAAATCGTCAAGCGCGTGGAGATCCTGCGCGGCCCGGCCTCGGCCTTGTACGGCAGCAGCGCCATCGGTGGTGCGGTGAGCTACTTCACCCTCGACCCGGACGACATCATCAAGCCCGGCCAGGATTTTGGCGCACGCCTGAAGACCGGCTACAGCTCCGCCGACGAGAGCTGGCTGACCTCCGGCACCGTCGCCGGCCGCGTGCAGGACTTCGATGGCTTGCTGCACCTGAGCCAGCGCAACGGCCACGAAATGGAATCCTACGACGGTAACAACGCCACCGGCCTGGCGCGTACCGGCGCCAACCCGGAAGATGCGCGCACCACCAACGTGCTGGCCAAACTGGGCTGGAACTACGGTGACGAGAACCGCCTGGGCCTGACCTACGAGAAATTCAAGGACGATCGCGACACCAACCTGAAAAACGCAGTGGGTGGCCCGTTCGTCGGTGGCCGGGGCTTTAACTATTACCGCAGCCGTACAGGCAACGACACCATCACCCGTGAACGTTTTGGCATCGAAAACAAGTTCGCCCTCGACTCGCCGATTGCCGATCACATCAAGACCAGCCTCAACTACCAGATCGCCAAGACCGACCAGACCACCGCCGAAATCTACCAGCCTTCGCGCAAGGTGTTGCGCACCCGCGAGACCCTGTACGAAGAGAAACAGTGGGTATTCGACGCGCAACTGGACAAGGCTTTCAGCATCGGCGAAACCAATCATGTCGTGACCTACGGCACCACCCTCAAGCAGCAGAAAGTCACCGGTTCCCGTGAAGGCGCCGCGACCTGCCTGGCGGTCGGCGGCGGCTGCACGGCCATCGGCGCACCAAGCCCGTCGGCCAGCGACAGCGTGAAAAAAGCCAGCGACTTCCCCGACCCGACCATCAACTCCTACGCACTGTTTGCCCAGGACCAGATCGCCTGGGACAAGTGGACCTTCCTGCCGAGCGTGCGCTACGACTACATCCAGCTCAAACCCAAGCTGACCCAGGAATTCCTCAATACCGTCGACCCGACACGCATCTACGACCACAGCGATTCGGAAAAGAACTGGCACCGTGTAACGCCCAAGTTCGGCATCACTTACGCGTTGACCGAGCAATACACCTGGTTCGGCCAATACGCCGAAGGTTATCGCACGCCGTCGGCCAAGGCCTTGTATGGCCGCTTTGAAAACCTGCAACAGGGCTACACCGTGGAACCCAACCCGGACCTCAAGCCGGAAAGCAGCCGCGGTGTCGAAACCGGGATTCGCGGCAACTTCGACTCGGGCTCGTTTGACGTGGCGGTGTACTACAACAAATACCGTGATTTCATCGATGAAGACGCCTCGGTCGCCGGCGGCACCGTCCAGCAGTTCGAAGCCAACAACATCAAGCACGCCACCATCAAGGGCGTGGAAGCCAAGGGCCGCTTGAACCTCGACGTGTTTGGCGCACCGCAGGGCCTGTACACCCAAGGCTCCGTTGCCTACACCTACGGGCGCAATGACGACAACGGCGAACCGCTGAACAGCGTCAACCCGCTCAAGGGCGTGTTCGGCCTGGGTTACGACCAGCAGAACTACGGTGCACTGGTCAGCTGGACCCTGGTCAAGAAACAGGACCGCGTCGACAGCACCACCTTCTTCGCCCCCGACGGCAACAGCGCCAACGGCCCGTTCAAGACCCCGGGCTTCGGCATCGTCGACCTGACCGGTTTCTACAAGGTCACCAACGACGTGACCATCAACGGTGGCCTGTACAACCTTACCGACAAGAAATACTGGAACTGGGATGACGTGCGCAGCTACGACAGCGTGGGCGAAGCCGGCGTGACCGGCCCGGCCAACCTGGACCGCCTGACCCAGCCAGGCCGCAATTTTGCGATCAACCTGATCTGGGACATCTGATCAATGGAGCCTCACCCCGCCGGAAATTTATCTGCGCCGGGGTGAGGATTTTTTACTGTGACGCGTCTTCTGGTTCGTCTAGTTCATAACAGCCTGGCAACCAGACGCTTCCTCTTCTCAAGGACATCTTCATGACTGCTTCTCCTACTGCTGAACGCCCAAGCCTGCGCTCCCAACGCCTGAACCAGATCACCAACGAGCCGCATACCAAGCTCGACGCCTTGGTGAAGGCCCATGCACCGTTTGAAACCCAGGCCAACTTCGCCCGCTTCGTGGTCGCGCAGTACCTGTTCCAGTCGGAACTGGTGGCGCTGTACAACGACCCCGAGCTGATCAAGCTCGTCCCCGACCTGGCCGAACGCTGCCGCGCCGAGGCTGCCAGGCTGGACCTGGGCGACCTGGACACCGAAGTCCCGGCCCCGGTGGCCGGCGCTGTGAAAAACCCGAGCAAGGCCGAAGCCCTGGGCTGGCTGTTCGTGTCTGAAGGCTCCAAGCTGGGCGCTGCGTTTCTGATCAAGCGTGCGGTGGGCCTGGGCTTGAGCGAAACCTTCGGTGCCCGCCACCTGGGCGAGCCGGCAGGCGGTCGTGCGGAAGGCTGGAAAAGCTTCACCCGCACCCTCGACGCGCTGGAACTCACTGCCGAAGAAGAAGCCGAAGCGGAAAAAGGCGCGGTGGATGCGTTCGTGCGCTTCACCGTGTTGCTGGAACAGGCGTACGCTAGCGCCCCTGAACTGGCCTGATTTTTCTGTAGAAACCCAATCAATGTGGGAGCTGGCTTGCCTGGGATGCAGTCACCTCGGTGTATCTGAAAGACCGAGTTGATGCTATCGCAGGCAAGCCAGCTCCCACATTTGATCGGGTTTCACTTTGAATCCTTCGTAAGTCCATCCATGCAAACTGCACCCATGACCGGCAAAACCCAATCCTCGTCCAAAATCGCCCGCGTCCTGTTCGGCCTCCTGGCCTACGTCAGCCTGGGCATCGGCCTGGTTGCGATTGTGGTACCGGGCTTGCCCACCACCGAATTCATCCTGCTGGCCGCCTGGGCCGCCACCAAAAGCTCCCCGCGCCTGAGTGCCTGGCTGGAAAACCACCGGCTGTTCGGGCCGATCCTGTTCAATTGGCGCAACGGCAAGATCATCGCCCGCCGGGCCAAAGTCAGCGCTACCGTGAGCATGTTGCTCTGCGCCGGCCTGATGCTCGTGATGCTCGACCACGGCTGGCCGATCTACCTGGCCATCGCCGGCATGAGCCTGGGCAACCTGTGGATCTGGTCACGTCCGGAACGCCTCCCACACCCCGCCTGACAACGTCCTACCGCTCATCGGCTCCCCCTCATGAACCGCCGGCCCAAGCCGATGTTCCGGGCATAGCGCCGAATGGACTCGCGTGAGCTTGCAGACCAATAAGTCCATTCGCGGGTACACCTATGTTCGACACCCTCTCCATTCGCTTGAAAATCGTGCTGCTGTCCGGTCTTTGCCTGCTGGGGGTGATCGCCCTGGTGGTCGGCATGAACCTCTACCAGACCAACCAGAACGATGAACTGATCAGCGATTCAAGCTCGCGAATGCTCACCGACAGCGTGCAGAACCTGTTGCAGGCCAAGGCCGCCGAACAGGCGGTGCAACTGCAAAAGACCTTCGGCGAAAGCCTGTTGGTGGTCACCGCCCTCGCCGACCAGATCAAGGACCTGCGCAGCCTGGCGGGCAAGCGCTCGCTGGACGCCGGGGCCTTGCGTGAAGAACTCAACCACAGCCTGAAAACCGCCTTCGACCGCAACAGCAAGGTGCTCGGCATCTGGCTGTCGTTCGAGCCAAATGCTCTGGACGGCAAGGACAGCGAATTTCTCAACGATGCCGCCCGGGCTTCAAACGAAAAAGGCCGCTTTTCCAGCTACTGGAGCCGTGCCGGCGGTGAAGGCCTGAACACGGTGATGGTCGAGGACGACCTGACCAAGACCAGCCTCAACCTCAGCGGCACGCCCTACAACATTTGGTACACCTGCCCGCGGGATACCCGCAACACCTGCCTGCTGGACCCGTACGAAGACACCGTGGCCGGTAAACCGGTGTTGATGACCACCATTTCCCTGCCCCTGCTGGTCGACGGCAAAGTGATCGGCGTAGTGGGTGTCGACCTTGCCCTCAACACCCTGCAAGCCGCGACCGATGCAGCGCAAAAAGAGCTGTTCAACGGTGCCGGGCACCTGGAGATTCTCTCCAGCACGGGCCTGATCGCCGGCTACAGCGGCGAACCCGCCAAAGTCGGCAAGAACCTGATCGACACCCTCGGCGCCGAAGGCAAGGAGATCGTGCAACTGTTGGCCAGTGATACCCGCAAGATTCGCGAGGAAGACGGCACGATCCGCGCGGTGTACCCGGTCAAGCCGATTGCCGACGCCAAGTCCTGGGGCATCGTCATCAAACTGCCCAAGGAAGTGTTGCTGGCTGACGCTCACAAACTCCAGGCCGTACTCGACAAGGCTCAGGCCAGTGGCACCGTCAAGGCGCTGCTGGTGGGCGCAGCCGCCGGCCTGCTGGGCCTGCTGCTGATCTGGCTGACCGCCACCGGCGTGACCCGGCCGATCAACAGCGTGGCCGCCATGCTCAAGGAAATCGCCAGCGGCGATGGCGATCTCACCCAGCGCCTGGCCTACGCCAAAAAAGACGAGCTGGGCGAACTGGTGAACTGGTTCAACCGCTTCCTGGACAAGCTGCAGCCGACCATCGCGCAGATCAAGCAAAGCATCACCGAAGCCCGTGGCACCGCCGACCAGTCTTCGGAAATCGCGCGCCAGACCAGTGAAGGCATGCAGGTGCAGTTCCGTGAGATCGACCAGGTGGCCACGGCCTCGAATGAAATGAGCGCCACCGCCCACGATGTGGCCAACAGCGCCTCCAACGCCGCCAGCGCGGCCCGCGGTGCCGACCAGTCAGCCCGTGAAGGCATGCAGATTATTGAACGCAGCACCCGCGACATCACCACCCTGGCCGAAGAAGTCAGCAAGGCCGTGACCGAGGTCGAAGCCCTGGCGGTGAACAGCGAGCAGATCGGCTCGGTACTGGAAGTGATCCGCAGCATTGCCGAACAGACCAACCTGCTGGCCCTGAACGCCGCGATTGAAGCCGCACGCGCCGGGGAAAGCGGGCGCGGTTTTGCGGTGGTGGCCGATGAGGTGCGCAACCTGGCCAAACGTACCCAGGATTCGGTCGAGGAGATTCGCCTGGTGATCGAACGCATCCAGACCGGCACCCGCGGGGTGGTGGCGACCATGCATTCGAGCCAGAGCCAGGCGCAGAACAATGCCGGGCAGATTCACCAGGCGGTGCAGGCCCTGGGCAAGATCAGCGATGCGGTGACGGTGATCAGCGACATGAACCTGCAGATCGCCAGCGCCGCCGAGCAACAGAGTGCGGTGGCCGAGGAGGTCAACCGCAACGTCTCGGCGATCCGCACCGTGACCGAAACCCTGACCGGCCAGGCCACCGAGTCGGCGGCCATCAGCAGCCAACTCAATGCGCTGGCCAGCCAGCAGATGAAGCTGATGGATCAGTTTCGGGTTTAAACCGTGAGGCCCCAATGTGGGAGCTGGCTTGCCTGCGATAGCATCACCTCGGTGTAACTGACACACCGAGGCGCCTGCATCGCGGGCAAGCCCGGCTCCCACACAAAGCAGATTTGTGCTGCTTATTGACCCGTCCAGGCGCTGACAAACGGCGCCAGGTCTTCTTTCGGAGCGGTGCGCGGCGGGTTTTGTGGGGTGCCCAGATAGAGGAAGCCAATCACTTCCTCATCCGCTGTCAGACCCAACCCTTTGGCGACGTGGGCCGAATACGACAACTCACCGGTGCGCCACACCGCACCGATCCCCTGGGCGTACGCCGCCAGCAGAATCCCATGGGCCGCACAGGCCGCCGCCAGCAGTTGCTCGGACTTCGGCACCTTGAAGTGTTCTTGCAGACGAGCGATTACGACAACAACCAACGGCGCACGCAGCGGGCCATTTTGCGCCTTGTCGATAAACGCCTGGGGCGCGTCGGCGTCTTGCAGGCGAGCGGCTTCAGCCAGCAGCGTGCCCATGCGCTCACGTGCCGCACCTTCCACCGTCAGGAAGCGCCAGGGCCGCAATTGACCATGGTCCGGGGCGCGCATGGCAGCGGCGAACAACAGGTCGCGCTGCTCCTGGGTCGGTGCCGGGTCCAGCAGTCGCGGCACGGAAACACGGTTGAGCAAAGCGTCGAGAGCCTGCATTGGCCACCTCCAGAGAAAAATGTGCGGTCATTCTAGCGGGAATGAATCGGATACCACCAAACGATAATTGCTCTTATTCAATCCGCCCCGCCCTGTTAGACTTTGCGGCCTTATTTTCAGCCCAGGTTCAGGAAGACTGATGCCCCGTTCGCCCCTTCGCCTGTCTGCACTGTTGATGGCCCTGAGCCTGAGTGCCTGCGATGACGCGCCCCGCTTTACCAAGGCGGAGCCGGGCGAAGCGCGCGCGGGCGGTGCGACAACGGTGAGGAAGACCGATCAGAACGCCTTCTCCCTGCCCTCGGCCAACCTGTCGCCCACCCGGCGCCTGGACTTCAGCGTAGGCAACAGTTTCTTCCGCAGCCCCTGGGTGATTGCCCCGTCCACCACCACCGCCCGCGACGGGTTGGGGCCGCTGTTCAATACCAACGCCTGCCAGAACTGCCATATCAAGGATGGCCGTGGTCATCCGCCGTTGCCCGATGCGCCCAACGCGGTGTCGATGCTGGTGCGCCTGTCGATTCCCGATGCGCCGCCCTATGCCAGGGTCATCGAACAACTGGGTGTCGTCCCCGAGCCCGTCTACGGTGGGCAATTGCAGGACATGGCCGTGCCCGGCGTTGCGCCGGAAGGCAAGGTGCGGGTCGACTACACACCGGTCAATGTCAGCTTCAAGGACGGCACCGTGGTGGAGTTGCGCAAGCCGGCGCTGCAGATCACCCAGCTCGGCTACGGCCCGATGCACCCCGACACGCGCTTCTCCGCACGGGTGGCCCCGCCGATGATCGGCCTGGGCTTGCTGGAAGCGATTGCCGACGCCGACATCCTTCGCAACACCGACCCGAAAACCGCCGACAAGGAAGCCATCGTCGGGCGTGCGAACCGGGTCTGGGACGACGCGCAACACAAGACCGTCCTCGGACGATTTGGCTGGAAAGCCGGGCAACCGAACCTCAATCAACAAAATGTTCACGCGTTCTCTGGTGATATGGGCCTCACCACGTCCCTGAGACCGTTCGATGATTGCACCGATGCACAAGTGGCCTGCAAACAGGCGCCCAACGGCAATGGCCCGGACGGCGAGCCCGAGGTCAGCGACAACATCCTGCGCCTGGTGCTGTTCTACACCCGCAACCTGGCCGTGCCCGCCCCCCGCGACGTCAACGCGCCACAGGTGCTGGCCGGGAAAAACCTGTTCTACCAGGCCGGTTGCCAGGGCTGCCACACCCCGCAATTCACCACGGCGCCAACGGCTGCCGAACCTGAATTGGCCAATCAGGTGATTCGCCCCTACAGCGACTTGCTGCTGCACGACATGGGCGACGGCCTGGCCGACAACCGCAGCGAATTCAAGGCCGGTGGTCGCGACTGGCGTACGCCGCCGTTGTGGGGCATTGGCCTGACGCAAGCCGTGAGTGGCCACACCCAGTTTTTGCATGATGGCCGCGCCCGCAACCTGTTGGAGGCCGTGCTGTGGCACGGCGGTGAAGCCCAGGCGGCGCAGCAGCATGTGTTGTCGTTCAATGCCGAGCAGCGCGCCGCGTTGCTGGCATTTCTGAATTCTTTATAAGCTTTGTCCTAATTACAGAAGGGAGCTCGACATGTTCCGTCCCAAGTTGTTGTTCACCAGCCTGGCCGCCCTCGCCCTGGGTGCGTGCTCGCCCCAGGACCCGCAAGCGGTGACCTCGGCGGCCATCGCCAAGCAAGTGATCCTGCCGACCTACAGCCGCTGGGTTGAAGCCGACCGCCAACTGGCCGTCAGCGCCCTGGCCTACTGCCAGGGCAAGGAAAGCCTGGAGACCGCCCGCGCCGACTTCCTGCACGCGCAAAAAGCCTGGGCCGAGTTGCAACCACTGCTGATCGGCCCGCTGGCCGAGGGCAACCGCTCGTGGCAGGTGCAGTTCTGGCCGGACAAGAAAAACCTGGTGGGCCGTCAGGTCGAACAACTGGTGACCGCCCAACCGCAAATCGATGCCGCCGCACTGGCCAAATCCAGCGTCGTGGTGCAAGGCCTGTCGGCCTACGAATACATCCTCTACGACGCCAAGACCGACCTGGCGGACGAGACGCAAAAAGCCCGCTACTGCCCGCTGCTGGTGGCCATCGGCGAACGCCAGAAACTGCTCGCCGAAGAGATCCTGTCGAGCTGGAACAGCACCGACGGCATGCTGGCGCAGATGACCAAGTTTCCTAACCAGCGCTACGCCGATTCCCACGAAGCCATCGCTGATTTGCTGCGGGTTCAAGTGACCGCGCTGGACACCCTGAAGAAAAAACTCGGCACCCCGATGGGCCGCCAGACCAAGGGCATCCCGCAACCGTTCCAGGCCGATGCATGGCGCAGCCAGTCGTCCCTGCAAAGCCTGGAGGCCAGCCTGGCTGCCGCCCAGACCGTGTGGGTCGGCGTCGACAACAAAGGCCTGCGCGGCCTGTTGCCTGCCGATCAAAAGCCGTTGGCTGACAAGATCGACGCCGCGTATGCCGCGTCCCTGAAACTGTTCGCCAGCAACCAGCGTACGTTGAATGAACTGCTGGCCGACGATGGCGGGCGCCAGCAACTCAACGATATCTACGACAGCCTCAACGTGGTCCACCGCCTGCACGAAGGCGAGCTGGCCAAGGCGCTGGGCATCCAACTGGGCTTTAACGCCAACGACGGTGACTGATGATGCTCAGGCGACAGGCTTTGGCGATCGGTAGCGTGCTGCTCAGTGCAATCACCCTGGGTGGCTGGACGCTGTTCAAGCAGAAGGGCAAAAGCCCGCTGCTGCTCTCGGCGCGGGATGACAGTGATGGCAAGCACTACGCCGTCGGCTTCCACCTGGACGGCAAGCAAGTGTTTGCCACCCAGGTTGGCCAGCGCTGCCATGACATCATCAACCACCCGATGCTGCCGATTGCACTGTTTGTCGCCCGTCGGCCGGGCACCGAGAGTTATCTGATCGACTTGCGTGATGGGGCGCTGCTGCAAACCATTACCTCCAAATCCAATCGCCACTTCTATGGGCATGCGGTGGTGCACAAGGACGGCGAGTGGCTGTATGCCACGGAGAACGACACGTCCGATCCGGGCCGCGGTTTGCTGGGTGTGTATCGGTTTGAGGGTGAGCGGTTGGTGCACACCGGGGAGATTTCTACCCATGGGATCGGGCCGCATCAGGTGTCGTGGATGCCTGACGGTGAGACGCTGGTGGTGGCTAACGGCGGGATTCGCACCGAGGCTGAGAGCCGGGTGGAGATGAACCTGAATGCCATGGAACCGAGTCTGGTCCTGATGAAGCGTGACGGGACGCTGCTGAGCAAGGAGACCTTGGGCCAGCAGATGAACAGTGTGCGGCACATGGGGATTGCCAGCGACGGGACGATCCTCGCGGGGCAGCAGTTCATGGGGCCTTCTCATGAGCGATCGGAGTTGCTGGCGATCAAGCGGCCGGGGCAGGCGTTTGTGGCGTTTCCGGTGGCGGATGAGCAGTTGCAGGCCATGGGGCATTACACGGCCAGTGTGGCGGTGCACAGTGAGTTGCGGCTGGTGGCGCTGACGGCGCCCCGGGGGAATCGGTTCTTTATCTGGAACATGGACAGCGCGGAGTTGCTGCTGGACGGGCCCTTGCCGGATTGTGCGGGGGTGGGTGCGGTGGCGGGCGGGTTCGTGGTGACTTCGGGTCAGGGGCGTTGCCGGTTTTATGATTGTCGGCAGGTGCCGTTGGTGGGTAAGCCGCTGGAGTTGCCGGCGGGGCTTTGGGATAACCATCTGCACCTGGTTTGATCGGGGGCATATCCGTTATTTAGGTAACGGCTGCGTAGGGTTCCGCTCTTACAGCGGCTCACTTTTGAACAGCGCAAAAGTAAGCAAAACGCTCTTGCCCCACCACTCGGCACCTCGCTAGGGCTCGGTGTGCCCGCACTCCGGCAGCACTCCGCCGGCCGCCGCGACGCGGCGCCCCTGCCCCGTCGCGGCTAAACCGGCGCCCTGCCGGCTTACCCGCTCC
>NZ_JACARE010000003.1:388765-548991 GCF_013386765.1 Pseudomonas yamanorum | reverse complement strand
CGGTTGGTTAAGATCTTTCGTCTCAACCGAGGCGCGCATTCTACAGCAGCCTCATTTGCTGTCAAGTGATTATTTTCAGAAGTTTTCGAGGAATTCCTCAACAACTTCAACCACTTGCGCTTCCGATCTCTCGTTAGCGGGAGGCGAATTCTACAGCGTTACACGCTGCTGTCAACACCTCTTTTTCTCCGCTTTCGACCGAGAAGATCGAATCGTTAACAGGGCCAAACTACACGACCTTATCAACTCCTTCTGGGCTTCGATGATCTGAAGCAACTCGCTGTCGAAACCTACATAACTCTTTGTTTACCAAGGAGTTTTCCGTTTCGACTGCGCCGGAAGTGGGGCGAATTATAGACTTCCAGAATCTGCCGTCAACCCCTTTTTTCACAATACTGTCATAAAGGTCAAAAAACCCGGAAAAGCAAAGGCCGGCCCCAAGGGGCCGGCCTTCTACGCCTGCAAGTTACAAACTTGGAAAGGCAAACTGCGACGCTTCATGGCTGGCCCGTTGCGGCCAGCGCTGGGTGATCGCCTTGCGACGGGTGTAGAAACGCACACCATCCGGCCCATAGGCATGCAAGTCGCCAAACAGCGAACGCTTCCAACCACCAAAGCTGTGATACGCCACCGGCACCGGCAGCGGTACGTTGACGCCCACCATGCCCACTTCAATCTCGTCACAGAACAGACGCGCCGCCTCACCATCACGGGTGAAGATGCAGGTACCGTTGCCATACTCGTGATCGTTGATCAACTGCATGGCCGCTTCCAGGCTGTTCACCCGAACCACGCACAACACTGGCCCAAAGATCTCTTCTTTATAGATACGCATCTGCGGGGTCACGCGATCGAACAGACTGCCCCCCAGGAAGAAACCCTCTTCATGCCCGGCAATACTCAGGCCACGACCGTCGACTACCAACTCAGCGCCCGAAGAAACGCCGTCTTCTATATAGCCACTGACCTTATCGCGAGCCTGGCCAGTCACCAGCGGCCCCATATCCAAACCGCACGAAGTGCCCGCACCAATCTTCAGCGCCTTGACCTGCGGCACCAGCTTGGCGATCAACGCATCAGCCACTTGGTCGCCGACACACACCGCAACCGAAATCGCCATGCAACGCTCGCCGCACGAACCATACGCCGCGCCCATCAAAGCACTGACCGCGTTATCCAGATCCGCATCCGGCATCAACACCGCATGGTTCTTCGCCCCGCCCAACGCCTGTACACGCTTGCCGCGCTTGGTTGCTTCGGAATAGATGTACTCGGCAATCGGCGTCGAGCCCACAAAGCTCAACGCTTTGACTTCCGGCGCTTCGATCAGCGCATCCACCGCGCCCTTGTCGCCGTGCACCACGCTCAGCACACCTTTAGGCAAGCCAGCTTCCTGCAACAGCTGCGCGATCAGCAGCGTCGAACTCGGATCACGCTCCGACGGTTTGAGGATGAAGCAGTTGCCGCAGACGATCGCCAGCGGGTACATCCACAACGGCACCATGGCCGGGAAGTTGAACGGCGTAATACCGGCCACCACGCCCAACGGCTGGAAATCAGACCAGGCGTCGATGTTCGGACCGACGTTACGGCTGTACTCGCCCTTGAGGATTTCCGGTGCCGAGCACGCGTACTCCACGTTCTCGATCCCGCGCTTCAGTTCACCGGCCGCGTCTTCCAGTGTCTTGCCATGCTCTTCGCTGATCAGTTGGGAGATGCGCGCTTCGTTCTGTTCCAGCAATTGCTTGAAACGAAACATCACCTGGGCACGCTTGGCCGGTGGCGTGTTGCGCCACGCCGGGAACGCCGCCTTGGCCGAGTCGATAGCACTTTGGATAGTTTCACGGCTGGCCAATGGCACCTGGTGAATCACCTGGCCCGTCGACGGGTTGTACACGTCCGCGGTGCGACCGTTTTCGGTCACCATCTGGCCGTTGATCAAATGCTGGATGAGGCTCATGCAGGGCTCCTGAAAAGTTGTTCTATATAGAAGGAGAAATCAGTCGATCTTGTTCAGCACTTCGCCGACCGCATCGAACAAGCGATCCAGGTCCTGCGGCTTGCTGTTGAAGGTTGGCCCGAATTGCAGGGTGTCGCCGCCAAAGCGCACGTAGAAACCGGCTTTCCACAAGGCCATGCCGGCCTCGAATGGACGCACGATCGCATCACCATCACGCGGTGCAATCTGGATCGCACCGGCCAGGCCATAGTTACGAATATCGATTACGTTCTTGCTGCCCTTCAAACCGTGCAGCGCATTCTCGAAATGCGGGGCGACTTCGGCCACGCTCTGCACGAGGTTTTCCTTCTGCAGCAGGTCGAGTGCCGCCAGGCCAGCCGCACAGGCCACCGGGTGAGCCGAGTAGGTGTAACCGTGCGGGAATTCCACCGCGTACTCAGGCGTCGCCTGGTTCATGAACGTCTGATAAATCTCGGTGCTGGCAATCACCGCGCCCATCGGGATCGCGCCATTGGTGACTTGCTTGGCAATGCACATCAGGTCTGGGGTCACGCCGAAGCTGTCGGCACCAAACATCGAGCCGGTACGGCCGAAGCCGGTGATCACTTCGTCGAACACCAACAGGATGTTGTGTTGATCGCAGATCTCACGCAGACGCTTCAGGTAACCCTGCGGCGGCACCAGCACGCCAGCGGAACCCGCCATCGGCTCAACGAATACCGCCGCGATGTTCGACGCATCGTGCAGTTCGATCAGCTTGAGCAGCTCGTCCGCCAAGGCGATACCGCCCAGCTCCGGCATGCCACGGGAGAAGGCATTGCTCGCCAGCAGGGTGTGAGGCAGATGGTCAACATCCATCAGGCCCTGGCCAAAAATCTTACGGTTACCGTTAACGCCGCCCAGGCTGGTACCGGCGATATTCACACCGTGATAACCACGGGCACGGCCAATCATCTTGGTCTTGGTCGCCTGGCCCTTGAGGCGCCAGTACGCACGCACCATCTTCACCGCGGTATCGGCGCACTCGGAGCCCGAGTCGGTGAAGAACACGTGGTTCAGGTTGCCCGGGGTCAGGTCGGTAATCTTTTCTGCCAGTTGGAATGACAATGGATGACCGTATTGGAAGCCCGGCGAGTAGTCCAACGTGCCCAGTTGCTTGGCGACCGCTTCCTGGATTTCCTTGCGAGTGTGCCCGGCGCCGCAAGTCCACAGACCCGACAGCGAGTCATACACCTTGCGCCCCTTGTCATCGGTCAACCAGCTGCCTTCGGCCGCCACGATCAGGCGCGGGTCACGATGGAAGTTACGGTTGGCGGTGTACGGCATCCAGTGCGCGTCCAGCTTCAGTTGGCTGGCCAGGGTGGACGGAGCGTTTTCGGGCATGTTCATGAGCAAAACCTCGCAAGGCAAAAGGCAGCGTAGGGATTTGAAAAGCGTTGTTGCAGCTAAATTGCCACGGGGATAAAGTCGGTGAAATCCAACTCTTCTAACCTTCAGTCAGGCCTTCACTAAACTATGAGCAGCCGTCGACCCGACCCACTCGCCCAAGTCAGCGACTTCGACATCCGTCTGTTGCGCATCTTTCGCAGCGTGGTGGAGTGCGGCGGCTTCTCGGCGGCGGAAACCGTATTGGGGATCGGGCGCTCGGCCATCAGCCAACAGATGAGTGATCTCGAACAGCGCCTGGGCCTACGCCTCTGCCAACGCGGGCGTGCGGGTTTTTCCCTGACCGAGGAAGGACGCGAGGTGTATCAGTCGGCGTTGCAATTACTCAGCGCCCTGGAAAGTTTCCGCACCGAGGTCAACGGCCTGCACCAGCACCTGCGCGGCGAACTGATCATCGGCCTGACCGACAACCTGGTCACCCTGCCCCACATGCGCATCACCCATGCCTTGGCGCAGTTGAAGGAGCGCGGCCCGGACGTGCAGATCCAGATCCGCATGATCGCGCCCAATGAAGTGGAACAAGGTGTGCTCGACGGCCGCCTGCATGTGGGCGTCGTCCCCCAGGCCAGCGCCTTGTCGGGCCTTGAATACCAGCCGCTGTACAGCGAACGCTCGCTGCTCTATTGCGCGGTCGGCCACCCGCTGTTTTATGCCGACGACAAGCAACTGGACGACGAACGCATCAACAGTCAGGACGCGATCGCCCCGACCTTCCGCCTGCCCGCCGATATCCAGGCTCACTACCAGGCGCTCAACTGCACCGCCAGCGCCTCGGACCGTGAGGGCATGGCGTTCCTGATCCTCACCGGCCGCTACATCGGCTACCTGCCCGATCACTACGCCAGCCTGTGGGTGCAACAAGGCCGACTGCGTGCGCTGAAACCGGCCACACGTTTTTACGATTTGAGCCTCGCTTCGGTCACGCGCAAGGGCCGTCGCCCTCATTTGGTGCTGGAAAGCTTTCTCGAAAGTCTGGCCGCAACGCGCTAGGACGGGCCCTAAAGAAAAACCTGAGCAACTGGACAGCTTTTTGCAAGGCATGGGGACCTAGAACCAACAGCCATGAGTTCCCACGCCATGCCGCCAGAATCCTCCAGCCCCAGCGACCTGATCTACGGCCTTAACGACCGCCCAAAACCATTGCCCGCTTTGCTCGCTGCGTTGCAGCATGTGTTGGCCGCCTTTGTCGGCATCATCACTCCGCCGCTGATCATCGGTTCCACCCTGGGCCTGACCGCTCACCTGCCCTACCTGATCAGCATGGCATTGATGGTTTCCGGTGTCGGTACCTTCATCCAGGCCCGTAGGCCGTTTGGCATCGGCGCCGGGATGATCTGCCTGCAAGGCACCAGCTTCGCGTTTCTCGGCGCCGTATTGTCGGCAGGGTTTCTGGTCAAGCAACGCGGCGGCAGCCCGGAAGACATCCTGGCGATGATTTTCGGCATTTGCTTCTTCGGCGCGGCGGTGCAAGTGGTGTTGAGCCGCTTCATCGGTCAGCTCAAAAGGGTCATCACACCGCTGGTGACCGGCATCGTCATCACCTTGATTGGCATCAGCCTGATCAAAGTCGGCATCACCGACCTGGGCGGCGGCTTCAACGCCCCGGACTTTGGCGCCCCGACCAACCTGGCACTCGGCCTGTTCGTGGTACTGACGATCATCCTGCTCAACCGTTCGAACACCCCGTGGGTACGTCTATCCGCCATCATCATCGGCCTGGCATTGGGCAGCCTCGCTGCCTGGTTCAGCGGAAAACTGGTGCCCCAGGCCCTGCCGGACTTGCCGTTGATCAGCCTGCCTACACCGTTCCGCTTCGGTTTCAACTTCGACTGGACGGCTTTCCTGCCGGTGGCGCTGATTTATCTGATCAGCACCATCGAAACCGTCGGCGACCTCACCGCCAATTGCATGATCGCCCGCCAGCCCATCAGCGGCCCTTCCTATATAAGCCGGCTCAAGGGAGGTGTACTGGGAGATGGCATCAGTTGCATGATCGCCGCCACCTTCAGCGCCTTTCCCAATACCACCTTTGCCCAGAACAACGGTGTGATCCAACTGACCGGTGTCGCCAGTCGCTACGTCGGCCTGTACATCGGCGTGGTGCTGTTTTGTCTCGGGCTGTTTCCGCTGATTGGCGCGGTGCTGCAACAAATCCCCAAACCTGTACTCGGCGGCGCAACCCTGGTGATGTTCGGCAGCGTGGCCGCCGCCGGCGTGCGCATCCTCGCCCAGGCCCCGCTGGATCGACGCAGCATGTTGATCATCGCCACCTCGTTCGGCGTGGGCCTGGGGATCGCCGCCCAGCCAAACCTGCTGCACCTGATGCCAACCCTGGTGCAGAACCTGTTTGACTCGGCCATCACCAGCGGCGGCCTGACCGCAATTGTGTTGTGCCTGTTGCTGCCTGAACCCAAGGCCACCACCGATGCCGCAAACCAGCCTCTGGAAAGCGACACTCTGGAGCCGCTTTGAGGGTTTTATCGTATCGGGACTTGTCTGGGGCTTGAGGGTGGGTTATCTGTGCACACGTCGTATTCATCGATCTGCACGGAAACCTCCATGAGCCTCGAAGTTCCTGCCCACAGCAACCACGCCGGAAAGCCTGCAAGCCGCATTCGGCAAAAGAACGAACAAGCGATCCTGCAGGCCGCCGAAGACGAGTTCGCCCGTCATGGCTACAAAGGCACCAGCATGAACACCATCGCGGCGAGTGCCGGGTTGCCGAAAGCCAACTTGCACTACTACTTCACCAACAAGCTGGGGCTTTATATTGCCGTGCTCAGCAACATCCTCGAACTGTGGGACAGCACCTTCAACACGCTGACCGCCGAGGATGACCCGGCCGCCGCCCTGACCCGCTACATCCGCACCAAGATGGAGTTCTCCCGGCGCCAGCCACAAGCCTCGCGGATCTTCGCGATGGAGATCATCAGCGGCGGTGAATGCCTGACCGAGTATTTCAGCCAGGACTACCGTGCCTGGTTCAGCGGCCGTGCGGCGGTGTTCCAGGCCTGGATCGACGCGGGCAAGATGGACCCCATCGACCCCGTGCACCTGATCTTCCTGCTGTGGGGCAGCACCCAGCACTACGCCGACTTTGCCACGCAGATCTGCCGTGTGACCGGGCGCACCAAGCTGACCAAGCAAGACATGGAAGACGCCGGCACCAACCTTATCCACATCATCCTCAAAGGCTGCGGCATCAAGCCCGCCCTCTAAACGAAGTCACCCATGCCTTTCACGCTTACCGGCCTTTGCGAGTTTCGCGAAGAAATTCGCAAAAGCCGCTTCATCACCCTCGCCGCCCCCATCGCCAGCCCCCAGGACGCCCAGGCCTTCATCGACCAGCACAGCGACCTGAACGCCACGCACAACTGCTGGGCCTGGAAACTCGGCGATCAATACCGCAGCAACGATGACGGCGAACCCGGCGGCACGGCCGGGCGACCGATCCTGGCCGCGATCGAAGCGCAGGATTGCGACCAGGTCGTGGTGCTGGTGATCCGCTGGTACGGCGGCATCCAGTTGGGCACCGGCGGCCTGGCCCGCGCCTATGGCGGCGGCGCCAACAAATGCCTGCAAGCCGCCGAACGCGTCGAGCTGATCAAGCGCGTGCCGCTGAGCTGCTCCTGTGGTTTTGCCGAGCTTGCTCTGGTGAAATTGCGGGTAGCCGAGCTGGGCGGGCTGGTGGTGGAAGAAACCTTCACCGCCAATGGCGTCGACCTGCAACTGGCCCTGGGCGAAGCCCACATCGACACCTTGCAAAGCCAGCTGGCCGACCTGAGCCGCGGACGCATTCTGCTAGCGCGCTGAAACTGCCCACATCTGCTGTGCACCTGCCTGTGGATAACCTGAGCACACTCGCCTGTAACCCTTCTGTCACAAGGGTTTCAGGCGGTTGTTCAGTTTTTGCTCAGGCGACCACACTAAAGTATTAATCCGGCTCAAAAACAGTCAGTTAGGCGGGTTATGTCCTTTAGAACAAAGGGCCTCAGCGCTTATATCCACCGATCACGCTTGCGCACAATTACTGTGGAGCAACCTGTGGATAACCCGTGCAAGAGTGACCCGGCGTCAGAGCCTGCAACGCCCCGGCACAATTGAGCGTTTTTTGATCAATTTTCTGTCCGACGTACCGGTATCAACTGCGCCACCGCCCACAGCACTTCAAACACCACGACGATCACCAACACCGTACTTGCGCCATGGGCCAGCGCGTAAATCTGCCAGGTCGCAAACAACACCCGGCCAGCCGCGTCATAGCGACCAAAAATCGCTTGAGGATCGCGGATTCGCAGCACCGACCACACACAGACAATCGAGCCCATCAGGTTGGCCATCAACATATGCACAGGCGCGAACGGCGGCAGTTCGCCCGGCAGGTTCAACGCCACCAGGGCGTTATGCAGCAAAACAAAAGTCCAGGGGGTAACCAGCGCCGCGGTGACAATCAGGTCATACCAGCCGCTGGCCCTGACCAGTCGACGGTATTGGTGGGCAGTCCACATGAAAGCAAGCTCCTTCAATTCAAGAAGCCAGCAAGGTAAAGCCTGGAGTATGCTCCAAGGTCAAGCCCTCTCGAGCCCTCTACATGCGTATCGGCGAATTAGCCCAGGCCAGCCAGGTCAGCCGCGACACCCTGCGCTTCTACGAGCAACGCGGCTTGATTGCCTCACAACGCAGCGCCAACGGTTACCGCGACTATCCCGCCGATATGGTGCAACTGGTGCTGTACATCAAGACCGCCCAGCGCCTGGGCTTCAGCCTCAGCGAAATCGGCAACAGCGTCGGCGCATTATGGCAAGCTCCAGACCCCGACAGCGCCGTCACCCAACTGCTGCAAGACAAGCTCAACCTGATCGAAACCCGCATCACCGAACTCGACCAACTGCGCCAGGAGTTGCAGCAAAGACTCGGCCAGCGTTGTCCACTGAACCCGTGAACCTCCACCGTCAAAGGAAGCCATTCATGTCTACTTCAAAAACCGCACTGATTATCGGCGCCTCCCGGGGCCTGGGCCTTGGCCTGGTCAAGCAACTGCTGGCAGACGGCTGGGACGTGACCGCCACCGTGCGCGACCCGCAAAAAGCCGATGCCTTGAAGGCCCTGGGCCCGGTGCAGATCGAAAAGCTCGACATGGATGACCAGCAGGCAGTGATCGCCCTGAACCAGCGTCTCAAGGCAAAAACCTTCGACCTGCTGTTCGTCAACGCCGGCGTCAAAGGCCCGGCCAATCAGGAACCGGGCCACGCCACCCAGGCGGAAGTCGGCCAACTGTTTTTCACCAATGCCGTGGCGCCGATCAACCTGGCCCAGCGTTTTGTCGGGCAGCTGCGCCCCGACACCGGCGTACTGGCCTTCATGAGTTCGATCCTGGGCAGCGTCACCATCCCCGACGGCTCGGACCTGGCCCTGTACAAAGCCAGCAAGGCCGCCCTCAACTCCATGACCAACAGTTTCGTCACCCAACTGGGCGATCAGAAACTCACCGTGCTGTCGTTGCATCCGGGCTGGGTGAAAACCGACATGGGCGGCGAAAACGCGCACATCGACGTGGCCACCAGCGTGCGCGGCCTGCTCGACCAGGTAAATGCCTACAGCGGCAAGGGCGGCCATCACTTTGTGGACTACAAGGGCGACACCATCGCCTGGTAAAAAAACCGCGATCGTTATCGGCCGATTGCCGTCGATAACGATCCACACGTAAACTGCGCACCTCGCCCTTCCCGGCGACCCTGGATCAGCAGACAGGGCAACACTGAGCTGGCAAACCTGAACCCATCATTCAGAGGAGCCGGCCAATGCCTGCGACCCGTATCTGGTTAAAAAACCCCCTCGCGATTTTCACTGCCAATGGCCTCGACGCCCGTGGCGGCCTGGTGCTGCAAGACGGTGTCATCGTCGAAGTGCTGGGCTGGGGACGTGAACCCGCCGTGCCCTGTGGACAAGTGTTCGATGCCCGCGAGCATGTGGTGCTTCCGGGGCTGATCAACACCCACCATCACTTCTACCAAACCCTGACCCGCGCCTGGGCACCGGTGGTTAACCAGCCGCTGTTTCCCTGGCTGAAAACCCTGTACCCGGTCTGGGCCCGGCTCACCCCGGAAAAGCTCGCCCTCGCGTCCAAAGTCGCCCTCGCTGAATTGCTGCTCTCGGGCTGCACCACCGCGGCAGACCACCACTACCTGTTCCCCGACGGCCTGGAACAGGCGATCGACGTGCAAGTCGACAGCGTGCGCGAACTGGGCATGCGCGCCATGCTCACCCGCGGCTCCATGAGCCTGGGCGAAGCCGACGGCGGGCTGCCACCCCAGCAAACCGTGCAACAGGGCGAAGTGATCCTGGAAGACAGTCGCCGCCTGATCCGCCAGTACCACGAACGCGGCGACGGCGCGCAAATCCAGATCGCCCTGGCGCCCTGCTCGCCGTTTTCCGTGACCCCGGAAATCATGGAAGCCAGCGCCGAACTGGCCAACCACCTCGACGTGCGCCTGCACACCCACCTGGCGGAAACCCTCGACGAAGAAGACTTCTGCCTGCAGCGCTTCGGCCTGCGCACCGTGGACTACCTCGACAGCGTCGGCTGGCTGGGCCCGCGCACCTGGCTGGCCCACGGCATTCACTTCAACCCGGAAGAAATCGCCCGCCTCGGCGCCGCCGGAACCGGGATCTGCCATTGCCCGAGCTCCAACATGCGCCTGGCTTCCGGCATATGCCCGACCCTCGACCTGCTCGCGGCCGGCGCGCCGATTGGCCTGGGAGTGGACGGCTCGGCATCCAATGATGCGTCGAACATGATCCTGGAAACGCGCCAGGCGTTGTACATCCAACGCCTGCGTTACGGGGCAGAGAAAATCACCCCGGAACTGGTGTTGGGTTGGGCAACAAAAGGTTCGGCGCAGTTACTTGGCCGTAGCGATATCGGTGAACTGGCCGTAGGCAAACAGGCCGACCTGGCGTTGTTCAAACTGGATGAGCTGCGCTTCTCCGGCAGCCACGACCCGATATCGGCGCTGCTGCTGTGCGGCGCCGACCGGGCGGATCGGGTGATGGTGGGCGGGAAATGGCGGGTGATCGACGGGCAGGTCGAAGGCCTGGATCTGAAAGGTTTGATTGCCGATCACAGCCAGGCGGCGCGAGCGCTGATCAGCGGGATCTGAGCCAAACACAGATCAAATGTGGGAGCCGGGCTTGCCCGCGATGCAGGCACCTCGGTCGTTCAGTTGCACCGAGGTGATGCTATCGCAGGCAAGCCAGCTCCCACCTTTGATCAGCGGTGTACTCAGGAAAGGTTACAACCCCAACAGCGACAGCATGATAAACGTCGCAAACAACACAAAATGGGTCATCCCTTCGATGGCGTTGGTTTCGCCATCGTTGAGGTTGATCGCGCTGACAATCAGCGTGATAAATACCATCACGGTCTGCACCGGCGTCATCGCCATCTGGAACGGCTGGCCGGTGTACAAGGCCATGGCCTCCATCACCGGCACCGTCAAAATCACCGTCGACAGTGACGCCCCCAGCGCGATGTTCACCACCGACTGCATGCGGTTGGCCAGGGCTGCGCGCAACGCGGTCAAAATCTCCGGGGCGGCGGAAATTGCGGCCACGACAATTGCCGTGATCACCGGCGGAGCGCCCGTGCCTTCCAGGCCCAGGTCGAGGGTCTTGGACATCACCTCGGCCAACGCGCCAATCACGATCACGCCAAATACCAGGGTCCCGATGGAAAACGCCAGGTTGATCGGCGGCGACTCTTCTTCCGGCTGTTTCTTGCGACGTTTTTCCGGGTAGCTGTAGCTGAAGAAATAACTGTGGGGCCCCACCTGCATTCGCAGAAACAGGGTGTACAGCACCACCATCGCGCCGATGGTGAAGGCCGAGTAAATTTTCCAGTCGGCCTCGGGGATAAATTCCGGCACCACCATCGACACACCCATGGCGGTCAGGATCATCACGCTGTAGGTCCGCGCCGAATCGTCATTGTAGGACTGTTCGCCGTGCTTGATCCCGCCCATCAGCGCCGCCAGGCCGAGGATGCCGTTGATGTCGAGCATCACCGCCGAGTAGATGGTGTCGCGCACCAGGGTCGGCGACGGCTCGTTGCTCATCATGATCGCCAAAATCACCACTTCCACCAGCACGGCGGCGAGGGTCAGGATCATGGTGCCGTAGGGGTCGCCGACCTTTTCCGCCAGTTGCTCGGCGTGATGGGCTACGCGCATCGAGGCCACGACGATAAAGCCGATCAGCGCCACGCCGCCGAGCAGCGCCACCATCTGCCCGCTGTGCAGCATCCAATGCTCCAGCGGGTAGGAAGCGATGGCGGCGATCAGCGCCAGCAGCATGAATTTTTCTTGCTTGATTGATGTGAGCATTACAGGCCTTTTATACGCGGCGAATCCGTCATTGATGGGGTACAGACTGCACCGCGCCGCTAACGTTTCGTTACACCTTAGTTCACGCACCGCTTGCACGACGCCAAGGGATACTCACCGCTTGGTCAGGTTTTGCCGATTATTTCGGCGTGCGCCTGTAGAATGCCGCCATTGCACCTGATGAGAATTTATAAATGTACGATTGGCTCAACGCCCTGCCCAAGGCTGAATTGCACCTGCACCTGGAAGGCTCGCTGGAGCCTGAGCTGCTGTTCGCCCTGGCTGAACGCAACAAGATCGCGCTGCCGTGGAACGACGTCGAAACCCTGCGCAAGGCCTACGCCTTCAACAACCTGCAAGAGTTTCTCGACCTGTACTACAAGGGTGCCGACGTACTGCGCACCTCCCAGGACTTCTACGACCTGACCTGGGCCTACCTGCTGCGCTGCAAGGCGCAGAACGTGATCCACACCGAACCGTTCTTCGACCCGCAGACCCACACCGACCGTGGCGTGCCCTTCGAAGTAGTGCTCAACGGTATCGCCGCCGCATTGAAAGACGGCGAGCAGCAACTGGGCATCACCAGCGGTTTGATCTTGAGTTTCCTGCGCCACTTGAGCGAAGCAGAAGCCGAGAAAACCCTCGACCAGGCGCTGCCATTCCGTGACGCGTTTGTGGCCGTGGGCCTGGACAGTTCGGAAATGGGCCACCCGCCGAGCAAGTTCCAGCGTGTGTTCGACCGTGCCCGTCACGAAGGCTTCCTGACCGTAGCCCACGCCGGTGAAGAAGGCCCGCCGGAATACATCTGGGAAGCCATCGACCTGCTGAAGATCCAGCGTATCGACCATGGCGTACGCGCCATTGAAGACGAGCGCTTGATGCAGCGAATCATCGACGAGCAAATCCCGCTGACGGTGTGCCCGCTGTCCAACACCAAACTGTGCGTGTTCGACGACATGTCCCAGCACAACATCCTCGACATGCTTGAGCGTGGGGTGAAGGTGACGGTGAACTCGGACGACCCGGCTTACTTCGGCGGCTATGTCACCGAGAACTTCCATGCGCTGTACACCTCCCTGGGCATGACCCAGGACCAGGCCAAACGCCTGGCGCAAAACAGCCTGGATGCGCGGTTGGTCAAGCCTTAACGCCCGACCGATGTGGCGAGCCGGGCAATCTCCAGTTGCCCGGCTTCGCTGACCTGTAACGCCTGGGACTCATTGATTACACTGACCCAGCCCGACTGCATGCACAGCTGCAACAGCGCGGCCCCCAACGCACCGCCCAGGTGCGGCTGCTGCTCGCTCCAATCCAAGCAATCGCACACGATCGGCTGAGCCAGTGCCTGGGTGAAAATCCCCAGCCCTGCGAGTTTGCGTGCTCCGTAAGGCGTCACGTCAAGACGCTGCTCCGCGCGTTCTACCCACCCCGCCGCCATCATCCGTTGATACACGCCTGCTGCCAGCTCTCCACCCAAATGCCCTTGGCACAGCCTCGCCCGTCGTAAAGCGGCAGGCGCAATCAGTGACTGCGAATGAGTGGGCGTGCTGCGGGCGACGCTGGCCATGGTGGTGCAGGCCAGGGCATCCACGGCGGCCCCCACATCGGCGGCGGCCACCCGAAAGAAGCGTCTGCCGCTACGGGCTTCGACCCGCAGCAACCCGCCGGCCGTCAATCGAGCAAGATGGGCATTGGCCGACGCCGCTGACAATCCCGCAAGCACAGCCAATTCATCGGAGGGTTTGGCCGCGCCGTCCATCAACGCCCACACCATCGCGGTACGTTTCGGGTCGGCCAGCAAGGTGGCGATCTGACTGATGCAAGGTGCCTGTTCCATGTGCTCATTCACTCCCTGTGAAGCATTCGTCTGCTGCGGTTGGCGCAAAAGTATAAGCGTGAAAACGCCGGGTTCCGTGCCGTCTTACAGAGCAACCAAGGACAGGAGCTGAAGGAAATTTCCTTATATCCCCGGGGTTAGGGCGTAAAGGCCGACTGCGCCGGCAACTGCGCGGTCAATGTCGCACAGCGGGCAACGAGCATTTCCCGCAGAAGATTGATCGGCTTGCTCAGTTGCGCACGATGGGCGCACAACAGGTTAAGCGGCGTGCGCTCGCCCCGCAGCTCCGGCAGGACCAGGCGCAGGCGCCCGGCCAGCACATCGGAGCTCACATCCAGCCAGGACTTGTAGGCGATACCCACCCCGGCCACCGCCCAGCGCCGCACCACATCGGCGTCGTCACTGAAGCGGTCGCCGGTCACCGTCAGGCCGACGTCGCGCTTGCCGTCGCTGAAACTCCAATGGTCGTGCACCCGGCTGCCGAGCATATACAGCAGGCAATTGTGCTGGGTCAGTTGCTCCAGATGACGGGGTTCGCCATGCCGCGCCAGATAGCTGGGAGCAGCGCACAGCACGCGGTAATTGTCCGGGGCGATGGGCAGTGCGATCAGGCTGGAATCTTCCGGTTCGCCATAACGCAGGGCGATGTCTACGGGCTGGCGGAACAGGTCGGCAATCCGGTCGCCCAACAGCAGGCGCACACTCAACTGGGGGTACTCGCGCTGGAACTCATCGAGCCAGGGCAACAACTGGTTGCGCCCAAAGTCCGACGGTGCCGACAGTTGCAGCACCCCGCCGACCTGATCCTGGCCGCAGGCCAATAAACGCCGGCCTTCATCCAGGCTACTCAAGGCCGCGCGGGCGTACTCCAGAAAGCCTTCGCCCTCGGCCGTCAGGCGCAGGCTGCGGGTGGAGCGCGCCAGCAAACGCGTGCCCAACTGCTGCTCGATGCGCTTCAACGCCGCGCTGGCCACCGCCGCCGACATGTCCATGACCCGCGCCGCCGCCGAAAGGCTGCCCAGGTCTGCCGCGCGCACAAACAACTGCAAGTCATCAAAACGCAGCACGCTGACCGTCCATTATCAAAAAAACATTGAAAGAGACTGCTCTTTTAGCGGGTTTTATCTTCGAGAGAAATAGCCAATCATCTGTCCATCCCGTTCATCACGTGTTTGGAGTCGAATATGTCCGCTGCCTTTAACGTCATCGCCACGCTGATCGCCAAACCCGGCCAACAAGCCACTCTGGAAACCCTGCTGCGCGAGCTGCTGGAACCGACCCGCGTCGAAGCCGGCTGCCAGCAGTACGACCTGCACCAGGACCTGCAACACCCCGAGACCTTCTACATGCTCGAGCGCTGGAGCGACGACGCGGCGCTGGCCTACCACGACCAGAGCGCCCATATCCAGAACTTCCGCGCCAAGGCTGCCGACGTGCTCGAACATTTCGAACTCAAGCGCCTGAAATTTCTTGCCTGATCAACCGACCCTTTTTTGGAAACCATCATGAAAGCTATCGCCTACTACGCCGCATTGCCCATCAACGATCCAAAATCCCTGCAAGACATCGAACTGCCAGAACCCGTGGCCGGCCCCCGCGACCTGCTGGTGGAAGTCAAAGCCATCTCGGTGAACCCGGTGGACACCAAAGTGCGCCAGAACGTCGCCCCGGAAAACGGTGCGGCCAAAGTGCTGGGCTGGGACGTGGCCGGTGTGGTCAAGGCCGTAGGCAGCGAAGTCAGCCTGTTCAAGGTCGGTGACAAGGTGTTCTACGCCGGCTCCCTGGTACGCCCGGGCGGCAACAGCGAACTGCACACCGTGGATGAGCGCATCGTTGGCCATATGCCAAAAACCCTGGGGTTCGCCGACGCCGCCGCCCTGCCGCTGACCGCCATCACCGCCTGGGAGTTGCTGTTCGAACGCCTGCAAGTACGTGAAGGCCAGGCCGATGAAGGCCAGAGCCTCTTGATCGTCGGTGCGTCCGGTGGTGTGGGATCGATCCTGACCCAACTGGCGAAACAGCTCACCGGCCTGAAAGTCATCGGCACCGCCTCCCGGCCTGAAACCCAGGCATGGGCCAAAGACCTGGGTGCCGACCTGGTGATCGACCACAGCAAACCGCTGAGCGAAGAGCTGAAAAAGGCCGGCCATCCGCAGGTGAACTACGTCGCCAGCCTGACCCAGACCGACCAGCACCTGGACCAATTGGTAGAAGCGCTGATTCCCCAGGGCAAACTGGCGCTGATCGATGATCCCAAGGTGCTGGACGTGAGCAAGCTCAAGCGCAAGAGCCTGTCGCTGCATTGGGAGTTCATGTACACCCGCTCGATGTTCGAGACCAGCGACATGATCGAGCAGCACAACCTGCTCAACCGCGTGGCCGAACTGATCGACGCCGGCACCCTGAAAACCACGGTGGGCGAGCACTTTGGCGTGATCAACGCGGCCAACCTGCGCCGCGCCCACGAACTGCTGGAAAGCGGCAAGGCCAAGGGCAAGATTGTGCTGGAAGGGTTCTAAGGAGATAGATCTGTAAGTGTCGTCTGTTATTGATGTGAGTGATGGACGACACCACTAGTCAGAGACTTGATCCTTGTCACATCTGTGGACGCATTCAGGTTTATATTGGCCGCCTTTGCCACGATTCTTTTACGTGAGGAAGTCAGCAATGAAGATCCTGATAAAAGCGTTAGCAAAATCCCACGGCAACAAATGGCAAGTCCGTCTCGACCAGAACGCCTTCACCTTCCGCACCGAGGCCGAAGCCCGCGCGTTTGCCGACACCCTGCAAACCCGTATCCAGGCGCCTCACCGATTTCCCGAAAGCCAGCAGCGCTCTGCTGGCTGACCCTGCTCAATCCGCCGCTTGCAGTGCCCGTTGGCGCTGCAGGCGCCGGGTCAGCATCGCGAACGTTACCGCCAATACGCCGCACAAGCTGATGACCATCGCCATCGGCATCGCCGTACCGTCGTGCAACACACCGACCAACGACGCCGCGCCCGCCGCTACACCAAACTGAATGCAACCGAGCAACGCCGACGCGCTGCCTGCCCGTGCGCCCTGCCCGCTCATGGCGCAAGCCGAGGTGTTGGGCAAAATGCAGCCCAGGCTCGCGATGCAGATAAACAGCGGCACCAGCAGTGGCCACAAGGCGTCCGTGCGAAGAGCGGTAATTGCCAGCAACGACAGGCCCGCCGCGAGGTAGACCCACACCGTGCGCGACAGCAAGAACGCCGGGCCGCGGGAAGCCAGCAAACGTGCATTGACCTGGGCGACCAGGATGAAGCCGGCGGCGTTGGAGCCAAATACCCAGCCATAGTGCTCGGCGGGCACGCCATAGAGTTTGATAAAGACGAACGGCGAACCCGCAATGTAGGCAAACATGCCGGCAATCGAGATGCCACCGGTCAAGGCATAGCCAAGGTACACCCGGTCCGACAGCAACCGGCCGTACTGGCGCAGCGCACCCGACAGCGGCTGACGTGGTTGATTGGCGGGGAAACTTTCCGGCAACCCGACCGCTACCGCAATGGCCGCCATCACGCTGAATGCCGTCAGCGCCAGGAAGATCGACTGCCAGCCCCACACCCCGACCATCACGCCACCCGCCAGCGGCGCGAGGATCGGCGCCAGCCCGGTCACCAGCATCAGCTGGGAGAACACCTTGGCCGAACCCACCGCGTCGCATTTATCGCTGACCACCGCCCGGGAGATCACCATGCCGGCGCAGCCGCCCAGGGCCTGGACGAAACGCGCACCGATCAGCCATTCCAGGGACGGCGCATACGCACACGCAAAGGACGCCAGGGTAAACAGGGTGACACCGCTGAGCAGCGGCCCGCGCCGGCCAAAACGGTCCGCCAGCGGCCCGTAGATCAACTGGCCGATCGCCAGGCCCGTGAAGTACACGGCCAGGGTCAGTTGAATATGTTTTTCATCGGTGCCGAATGCCACGGCCATGGCCGGAAAACCCGGCAGGTAGAAGTCGATGGCCAGCGGCGCAAACGCGCTCAAGGCGCCCAAAATCAGGATTATACGAAGGTTCATCAGGCACCCAGTAGAGTCGGCAGCCCGACAGTCTAGCCGGGCATGGGTGCCTTGAACATTAAGTTAGCTCGCTAACTATCAGAAAGTCAGGCGAGTTTGACGCTGTAGCCTTCTTCGCTGATCAGGTTGATCACTTGCGCCGGCGACAGCAGCTTACTCTCCACACCGACTTCCTTGGACGCGAGGTCGACGCGCACACTGGCGGCCGGATCCTTGTCCTGCACCGCCTGGGTGACCGAGCGAACGCAGTGGCCGCAGGTCATTCCTTCAACACTGAATACTTGCATGGCATGACTCCTTTGATGAGGTTGCCCACAGTTTTGACCTTGCCACGATGGCAAGGTCAAGTTCTGTGAATATCTGCCGGGCTGGCATTCATTCGCGCCCTCGGCCAAGCTGCACCAATCCACGATGTGAACCTCGGAGAATTCGCCATGCGCTGGTCGTTTTTTGGCCTTGTCAGCCTGATGGGCTTGTTTGCCGCTGTGCCACCGGCCAGCGCGGATGAAGATTATGCGGTGCTGATCATTTCCCGGGAGCGCCTGGAGGTGCCGACCAACTGCGAGATTGGCCTGTATATCCAGGACCAATTGGCCGGACGGCTGTTCCAGGAGCAGGCCACCTCCTTCAACTTGCCGGCCGGGAATGTGTCGTTGCGCCTGAAGCTGCTGCCGGGGCAGTCCCAGGGTTGCCTGCCGGGCATGCTCGCGCCACCGGCGCAGAACATCACGTTGAAGGCCGGTGACGTGCGTAAATTGCGTATCGCACAAGGGCCGGACGGCATGTACCTGAAGCCCGCGGCATTGGAATATTGAAACATTGATCTGAAGCCTTGACCTTCCCCACAGGTCAAGGTTGATCCTAGGGGCAATCTCTCCTGGAGTACTGCCCATGAACGGATCCACCACCTTCGACCTGCCCATCAGCGGCATGACCTGCGCCAGCTGCGCCGGGCGGGTTGAACGGGCACTGGGCAAAGTGCCCGGGGTGCAAAGTGTCAGCGTCAACCTGGCCAACGAACGCGCCCACATTGAAGTGCTCGGCCAAATGGACCCCAGCGTCCTGATCGCCGCCGTCGACAAGGCCGGCTACACCGCCACCCTGCCCCAAAGCGAAACCGCCACCCAGGCCAGCCAGGAACAACGCCTGAGCCATGAACGCTGGGCGCTGCTGCTGGCGATCCTGCTCGCCGCGCCATTGGTGCTGCCGATGCTGGTGCAGCCGTTCGGCCTGCACTGGATGCTCCCGGCCTGGGTCCAGTTCGCCCTGGCTACTCCGGTGCAGTTCATCTTCGGTGCGCGTTTCTATATCGCCGCCTGGAAAGCCGTGCGCGCCGGAGCCGGCAATATGGACCTGCTGGTGGCCATCGGTACCAGCGCCGGTTACGGCCTGAGTATTTATGAATGGCTCACCGCAACCGCAGGCAATATGCCGCATCTGTATTTCGAAGCCTCGGCGGTGGTGATCGCCCTGGTGCTGCTCGGCAAATATTTGGAAAGCCGCGCCAAACGCCAGACCGCCAGCGCCATCCGCGCCCTGGAAGCCTTGCGTCCGGAGCGGGCGATCCAGGTGATCGATGGCCGCGAGCACGACGTCGCCATCACCGCCCTCAAGCTGAACGACCTGGTGCTGGTCAAACCCGGCGAACGCTTCCCGGTGGACGGTGAAGTGGTCGAAGGCCAAAGCCACGCCGACGAAGCGCTGATCAGCGGTGAAAGCCTGCCGGTGCCAAAACAACCCGGAGACGCCGTTACAGGCGGCGCCATCAACGGCGAAGGCCGGCTGCTGGTGCGCACCTTGGCCCTTGGTGCAGAAAGCGTACTGGCACGGATCATCCGCCTGGTGGAAGACGCCCAGGCCGCCAAGGCACCGATCCAGAAACTGGTGGATAAAGTCAGCCAGGTGTTCGTGCCGGTGGTGCTGGTGCTGGCCTTGGCCACGCTGGTGGGCTGGTGGTTGTATGGCGCACCGCTGGAAGTCGCGCTGATCAACGCCGTTACCGTATTGGTGATCGCCTGCCCTTGCGCCCTTGGGCTGGCCACGCCCACCGCCATCATGGCCGGCACCGGCGTCGCGGCTCGCCACGGGATCCTGATCAAGGACGCCGAAGCCCTGGAGCGCGCCCATGAAGTCAGCGCCGTGGTGTTCGACAAGACCGGCACCCTGACCTCCGGCGCGCCGAAAATCGCCCACCTGGCGGCCGTCGATGGCAACGAAGCGGCGCTGCTGCAACAGGCCGGCGCGCTGCAACGGGGCAGTGAACATCCGCTGGCCAAGGCGGTGCTGGATGCTTGCGCCGAGCGAGGCTTGAACGTGGCGGATGTCAGCGCCAGCCAGTCGCTGACCGGGCGCGGCATTGCCGGCACCCTAGACGGTCGGCCACTGGCCCTGGGCAATCGTCGCCTGCTGGAAGAAACCGGCTTGAGCACCGGCGACCTCGCCGACTCGGCCAGCGCCTGGGAGGCCGAGGGCCGCACCTTGTCCTGGCTGATCGAGCAAGGCCCGCAGCCTCGGGTGCTGGGCTTGTTTGCCTTCGGCGACACCCTCAAACCGGGCGCCCTGCAAGCGATACAGGCACTCAAGGCCCGGCATATCAGCAGCCACCTGCTGACCGGCGATAACCGTGGCAGCGCCCGCGTGGTCGCCCAAGCCCTGGGCATCGACGACGTGCACGCCGAAGTGCTGCCCGCCGACAAGGCCGCCACCGTCGCCGAACTGAAAAAGACCGGTGTGGTGGCGATGGTCGGCGACGGCATCAACGACGCGCCCGCCCTCGCGGCGGCCGACATCGGCATCGCCATGGGCGGTGGCACCGACGTGGCCATGCACGCGGCCGGCATCACGCTGATGCGCGGCGACCCACGGCTGGTGCCCGCCGCCCTGGAAATCAGCCGCAAGACCTACGCTAAAATTCGACAGAACCTGTTCTGGGCCTTTGTGTATAACTTGATCGGCATTCCGCTGGCCGCATTCGGCCTGCTCAACCCGGTCATGGCCGGCGCAGCCATGGCCCTGTCCAGCGTCAGCGTGGTGAGTAACGCGCTGCTGTTGAAAACCTGGAAACCCAAGGATCTGGAGGACAAGCGTCCATGAACATTGGCCAAGCAGCACGCCAAAGCGGCCTGAGCGCCAAGATGATTCGTTACTACGAGTCCATCGGCCTGTTGAAAGCGGCCCATCGCACCGACAGCGGCTACCGCGTTTATGGCGCCGATGACTTGCACACCCTGGCGTTTATCAAGCGGTCTCGGGACCTGGGGTTTTCCCTGGAGGAAGTCGGCAAGCTGCTGACGCTGTGGCAGGACCGCGGGCGCGCGAGTGCCGACGTCAAGGCATTGGCCCGCCAGCATATCGACGAGTTGAACCAGAAGATTCGCGAGTTGGGGCAGTTGCGGGATACGTTGCAGGACCTGGTGGAGCACTGCCAGGGCGATCACCGGCCGGACTGTCCGATTCTCAAGGAGTTGGCGTCGGGCAGTTGTTGCGCCTGACAATTTAGCTGACGGCACACAAACGAAATGTGGGAGCAGACCTTTGTGGGAGCCGGGCTTGCCCGCGATGCAGGCACCTCGGTGTGTCAGTCACACCGCGGTGATGCTATCGCGGGCAAGCCCGGCTCCCACACAAGCCCGCTCCCACAATTGGATATCCACTCGCCGTGGGATCACTGCATCCAGGGCGGCGGCGGCGGCTCTTCCGATGCCTTGCTCGGAGGCGCATCGTCGGCCGCGCGAATCGCCTGGCGACGCTCTTCATCGAGCCGCGCCGCTTCGATCTCGCGGATAACCCCGCCAACATCAGCCAACTCTTCCGGCTCGTCGAACTCGCCGGTCAAGACACTGGCCGGGTGCAGAGTGCCGGCTTCATACAGCGCCCACATCTCCTTGGCGTACTTGGTCTTCTTCAACTCCGGGGCAAACCGCCCGAAGTAGGAAGCCATGTTGCCCACATCCCGCTCCAGCATGCTGAACGCGTGGTTGTTGCCCGCCGCATCCACCGCCTGGGGCAGGTCGATGATCACCGGGCCAGTCGGCGTCAGCAGCACGTTGAACTCGGAAAGGTCACCGTGCACCAGGCCGGTACACAACATCAGCACGATCTGGGTAATCAGGAAGGCGTGGTATTCGCGGGCCTGGTCCGGGTCCAGCGTCACGTCGTTAAGACGGGGCGCGGCGTCGCCGTATTCATCGGCTACCAGTTCCATCAGCAGCACGCCTTCAAGGAAGTCGTACGGCTTGGGCACGCGAACGCCCGCGCCGGCCAGACGAAACAGCGCCGCTACCTCGGCGTTCTGCCAGGCGTCTTCGGTTTCTTTCTTGCCGAACTTGGAGCCCTTGGCCATGGCCCGGGCCTGGCGGCTGTTGCGGACCTTGCGGCCTTCCTGGTATTCGGACGCCTGACGAAAACTTCGTTTATTCGCCTCCTTGTAGACCTTGGCGCAACGTAACTCGTTGCCGCAGCGCACCACGTAAACAGCTGCTTCTTTACCACTCATGAGTGGGCGCAGCACCTCGTCGACCAGACCGTCCTCGATCAGGGGTTCAATGCGTTTAGGAGTCTTCATCAGCTTTTATTGTGGGTCCTTTATTACCAAACACGCGTATGGCACTCGTTATACGGCAATCCTCTCGCCGCGGGGAGAGGGTACCGACCTTTGACCGCTTAAGAATGCATCCAATATGCCAGATTAAGCTGCAATCCCCTGTAGGAGCGAGCTTGCTCGCGAAAAACCCGAGGGCGCCGCGTTGATTCAGGATGCCAGCGTCATCGTTAACGACCTTCGCGAGCAAGCTCGCTCCTACAGGGGTTGTTGTTCATCAATAGTACAATTCAGCGCTCAATAATCGCCGTGACGCCCTGGCCCCCGGCGGCGCAGATCGAGATCAGGCCCCGGCCCTTGCCCGCCGCGTCCAACAGTTTGGCCAGGTTGGCGACGATACGCCCGCCGGTGGCCGCAAACGGGTGGCCGGCGGCCAGTGAACTGCCCTTGACGTTCAACCGACTGCGGTCGATGGACCCCAGCGGCGCGTCCAGTCCCAGGCGGGTCTTGCAGTATTGCGGGTCTTCCCAGGCCTTCAGCGTGCACAACACCTGGGCAGCGAAGGCTTCGTGGATCTCGTAGTAATCGAAGTCCTGCAACGTAAGGCCATTCCTCGCCAACAAACGTGGCACAGCGTACACCGGCGCCATCAGCAGGCCTTCGGCGCCGTTGACGAAATCCACCGCTGCCGCCTCGCCATCACGCAGATAGGCGAGGATCGGCAAACCGCGCTCCTTCGCCCAGGCTTCACTGCCCAGCAGCACCAACGAGGCGCCATCGGTCAGCGGCGTCGAGTTGCCGGCGGTGAGGGTGCCCTTTTCGCTGCGTTCGAAGGCGGGCTTGAGGCTGGCAAGTTTTTCCAGGGTCAGGTCGGGGCGCAGGTTGTTGTCGCGGGTCAGGCCGAGAAAGGGCGTGAGCAAATCGTTTTGCCAGCCTTCGGCGTAGGACGCGGCCATTTTCTGATGGCTTTCCAGTGCCAGCTGATCCTGCTCGGCGCGGGGAATCTGCCAGGTTTGCGCCATCAACTCGCAGTGCTGGCCCATGGATAACCCGGTGCGCGGTTCACCGTTGCGTGGCAGTTCCGGCTTGAGGTGATGGGGACGAAGTTGTAACAGGACTTTTAGTTTGTCCGCCATGGATTTGCTGCGATTGGCTTGCAGGAGGATTTTGCGCAGGCCTTCATTAACTCCGATGGGTGCGTCGGACGTGGTGTCGACACCGCCGGCAATCCCGCATTCGATCTGCCCCAGGGCGATCTTGTTCGCCACCAGCAACGCCGCTTCCAGCCCCGTGCCACAGGCCTGCTGAATATCGTAGGCCGGGGTTTGCGGCGACAGGCGCGAACCCAGCACGCACTCGCGGGTGAGGTTGAAGTCCCGGGAATGCTTGAGCACCGCCCCGGCGGCCACCTCGCCAATGCGCAGGCCGTGCAGGTTGTAGCGTTCGATCAGGCCTTCCAGGGCGGCGGTCAACATCGCCTGGTTACTCGCCGTGGCGTAAGGGCCGTTGGAGCGGGCGAAGGGGATGCGGTTACCGCCAATGATCGCTACACGGCGCAATTGAGTCATGGAAAACTCCCTGAAGGTTGTGGGGTGAGTCTTTGAGACTAGCCTAGGCTCAATCGAACGACTTTCACCTCTTGATGGTCCACCGTTTGAACCCCAGCATTCGGAGAGCGTTCCATGTCTGACCGTTATATCGACTTCGCCAACTCCAGCCTCGGCCATCGTTTGGTCGCCGCCATTGGCCTGCCGTCGCCGGTACGCCTGGAACGCTGGCAGGCCGGACGCCTGCGGCCGGTGGAAGGTGCCTTGCTGATCGGCGGAGGCCCTCTGGCGACCCACATCCTGCCGTTCGCCAACAAGCTGACCGACGCCATCTATAGCTACGGCAGCGAACCATCGGCGGCCACCCCCTGGATTCCCGGCCACGGGCCCAAGCTCAAGGCCGTGGTGTTCGACGCCAGCCAACTGCAGCACACCGATCAACTCAAGCAGCTGCGGGAATTCTTTCAGCCGCTGCTGAAAAATCTCGATCACAGCGCGCACCTGGTGATCCTGGGCCGCGCCCCGGAAAGCCTCAGCGACCCGTTTGCCGCCAGCGCCCAGCGCGCCCTTGAAGGCTTCAGCCGGTCGTTGGCCAAGGAGCTGCGCAGCGGTGGCGTCCTGCAATTGCTGTATGTGGGCGAAGGCGCCGAAGACCAGTTGGAAGGCGCGTTGCGTTTCTTCCTGTCGCCGAAAAGCGCTTATATCTCCGGCCAGGTGATTCGCCTGAACGCCTGCGCGACCCAGGTCGAGGATTGGACCCGGCCGCTCGCCGGGCGCAAGGCGCTGGTGACCGGCGCCGCCCGTGGCATTGGCGCCTCGATTGCCGAAACCCTGGCCCGTGACGGTGCCGAGGTAATTCTGCTCGACGTGCCGCCGGCCAAGGCCGACCTCGACGCCCTAGCCGCGCGCCTGGGCGCCCGCAGCATCGCCCTGGATATCTGCGCCGAAGACGCCGCCACGCAGTTGATCGAACACCTGCCGGACGGCATCGATATCGTGGTGCACAACGCTGGCATCACCCGCGACAAAACCCTGGCCAACATGACCCCGGAATATTGGGACGCGGTATTGGCGGTCAACCTCAACGCGCCGCAGGTGCTGACCAAAGCGCTGCTGGACAGCGGCACCCTGCACGACAACGGCCGCGTGGTGCTGCTGGCCTCCATCAGCGGTATCGCCGGCAATCGCGGGCAAACCAACTACGCCGCGAGCAAGGCCGGGCTGATCGGCCTGGCCCAGGCCTGGGCGCCATTGCTCAGTGAGCGCGGGATCAGCATCAACGCCGTGGCCCCGGGCTTCATCGAAACCCAGATGACCGCGCATATTCCCTTCGCCCTGCGTGAGGCCGGGCGCCGCATGAGTTCATTGGGCCAGGGCGGCTTGCCTCAGGACGTCGCTGAAGCCGTGGCGTGGCTCGGCCAGCCAGGTTCCGGCGCGGTCAGCGGGCAGGCGCTGCGGGTGTGTGGGCAAAGTCTATTGGGAGCGTAAGCATGGAGTGGCACACATCAGGCAGCACCCCGTTCCTGCCGCCGCTGTATTGGCGCGCGGCGTTCAAACGCAAGATCACGGGTACCACGTTGCCCGAGCAAGGGTTGCGCTGCCGGGTCAGCGTCAACCCCAAGGAGGTGGCCGCGTACCGCAAGGTCTGCGGGTTTGCCGAGAGCCCGGTGCTGCCGGCCACTTATCCACATATCCTGGCGTTCGGCCTGCAGATGCAATTGCTCACCGACAAGGCATTCCCGTTCCCGCTGCTGGGGTTGATTCACCTGAGCAACCGGGTCCGCATCCTGCGCCCGTTGGGCGGTATAAGTGACGTGATGGTCGGCGTCTACGCACAGAACCTGCAGCCCCATGCCAAGGGCGCGACGTTCGATATCGTGACCACGGTCGAGGATTCGCTGGGGCTGCTGTGGGAAGCCGAAAGCCGGATGCTTTGTCGCGGCGTGAAGCTTGACGGCGTGGCGGCGGATAACGCCCTGCAAGCGCCCGCCAGCGTCAGCGAGTTGACCCGCTGGAAAGCCCCCGCCGATATCGGGCGCCGCTACGCCCGGGTGTCCGGCGACTACAACCCGATCCACCTGAGCGCCCTCACCGCCAAGCTGTTCGGCTTCCCCCAGGCGATCGCCCATGGGCTGTGGAACAAGGCACGCACACTGGCCGCCCTGAGTGAGCATTTGCCTGCGGCGAATATCGAGATAGACGTCGAGTTTAAAAAGCCGGTGCGCTTGCCCAGCGAGGTAATCTTATTGGCAAGTGCCGCGGGCTCCAGCGGAGAACTTCAACTAAAGGGCGCCGCAGATATTGAGCATATGATTGGCCGCTGGCGGCCGATCGCCTGATTAATTGTATATATACACCCTAAGTTATAGCGGGCTATCGATAGCCCGCTAAGTTTATTAACTTCATGATTTTCAAGACCCTCACCCTTTTAAACTCTCCTGCGATATACCCTTGGTATTAGTCACTAAGCGGCGCTGCCCTGCCTGTATATAAATCGTTAATACCAAGTTGAGCGTTGCGAGAAAAAGCTTCCGAGACTGTTATAGCCATAACGGACGAATGTATCGCTGCCCATAGAAACAGCGAACTTCGATAACAACAAAGGCTGTACCAGGTGCAAGGATCTCAATCATGAAAACTCAAGTCGTGTTGTGGAAAGCAAGTACCGCGCTGGCCCTGATTCTGGCAGTAAGCCTCGGAGGCTGCAGCAGCGGTGGTGGCGGTCATCACAGTAGCGTTGCAGCTTCGTCTCCGGATGCCGGCGGCGGAACGGGTGGTGGTACTGGTGGCGGTACCGGCGGCGGGACAGATGGTGGTGGTACTGGCGGCGGTACCGGCGGCGGGACAGATGGTGGTGGTACTGGTGGAGGCACAGGCGGTGGCACAGGTGGCGGTACCGGTGGAGGCACCGGCGGCGGCACGGGTGGTGGTACCGGTGGCGGCACTGGCGGCGGAACAGGTGGCGGCACCGGTTCGACCACACCTCTGGTCACAGGCCAGGTAGTTGGCGCCGTCGGTGGTGTTGTCGGTAATGTCGGCACCGCAGTGGGTGACCTGGGCACAACCCTGACCACCATCCCGATTGTAGGCACTACCGCTGGCGGGCTGGTCACCGCGACAGGCACGGCCGTCAACAGCATCGGCAGCGGCCTGACCAATGGGCTGGGAACATTAGGCACCAATAGCAATGCCTTGGGCACCACCGTTGCCGGTGTGGCTGATGGCGTTGCCGACCTGGGCACTGGCGTGTCCAACACCGGCAAAACCCTGGGCACCACACTGGGCGGCATTCCCGTGGTCGGCGGTTTGACCGGCGGCGTAGGCGGTGCGGCAGGTGGCCTGGTCGATAAGGTCGGCCAAACCGTGACCATGCTCGGCGACACCTTGAGCACGGCCAGCACCACCGGGCCACTGGGCAGTGTGACCAATACGGTCGGCAAAAGCGTGCTGGTGCCCGTCGTCTCCCTGCTGGAAAACACCACCGGCAACCTCGGGAATAAAACCGGCCTGGGCAACCCGGTGGGTGGCGTCCTGGATAAAGTCGGCTCCACGGTTACCGGCCTTGGCGGCCAGGTGGCGGGCACCAACAACCCTCTGGGGACTCTCGTGGGTGGCGTGCTGACGGGCGTTGGCGGCACCCTTGATAAGTCGAGTGGCTATGTCAATCCCGCCACCACTACCCCGCAGTCGGGCCTGCCTGAACTCGTCGGCGGTCTGGTCGCCAACGTTGGCAACGGCTTGAATATCGGTAATACCAACGGCACTGTCAGTGCCGCAGGCATCACCGGCGGCGCTGTGGGTAACACTGTCGCGTCCCTCGGTACGCTGATTGGCGGCAACGGCGTGGCCAACACAGGCGCCACGGCTCCGGTCGCCGGCCTGGCAACGAATGTCGGCGCAGCCCTGAACCCAGTGACGTCCGGCGTGGCCGGCCTGACCCAAAACATCGGCACCAGCACCGGTATCGGCGCCCCGGTCAACGGTCTGGTCACTCAGGTCGGTGGTGCAGTCAGCGGCCTGGGCGCCAACCTGACGGCAGCCAATGCCAACCCGATCACTAACGCCTTGGGCGGTACCCTGAATGCCGTCGGCGGCACTGTCGGCTCGGTGGGCGGCTTGGTCACCGGTGGCACCAGCGGTAGCGGTGGCGGCCTGCTCGGTGGTTTGAATGTGGGTGCCAGCGCTTCTGCCGGCGGCACTGCAAACGCAAACACAGGCGGTGGTCTGGGCGGCTTGCTCGGTGGGCTGACTGGCAAAAAATAGAATTGCACCTGGCCATTAGACGGCCTCCCCTCCAGCGCCTACGCTTGGTTGAGACGAGAGATTCCAATGAGTCTCTCGTCTTTTTTATTGGCCAGTGAAAGGCCCTCCCGAACCGCGCCCCAGAACCCGGCGGGAATCCGCGAAACGCTGCTGCAGTTTGACCATGGAGTGTCCTATGCGCGCCCTGACGCCTTTGTTTCTGCTCACCTTCATTGCTTCCAGTGTCCACGCCGAGACCCTGCCCAGTTTCCTCAACAGTAACGACACCATTCGCAACCTGCCGGTGCCCAATCTCCCCGCCGATGCCTACCGCCCGGTCACCCCGCAGACCCAATTGCCGGAGCCGGCGGCCACCCAGGGCCAGCCGCTGTTGATGGACACCAAAGTGACCATTCGCAAGCTGCAAATCGACGGAGGCACGATCTACCCGCTCAAGGACGTGGCCCAGGTTTTCGAGCCGCTGATTGGTCACGAAACCACGGTCGCCCAATTGATTGAAGCCACCCGCGGCATCACCCGCCGCTACCAGCAGGATGGCTACCTGTTGTCCTACGCCTACTTGCCCGACCAGCGCTTCGAAAACGGCCTGGTGCACGTGGTGCTGGTGGAGGGCTACATCAAGGATTACAACATTCAGGGCGACATCGGTTCAGTCTCGGCCTACGTCGACAAACTGGCAGCCAAGCTGCTGGCCGAGCGCCCGCTGACCCGCAAGACCTTCGAACGCTACACCACGTTGATGGGGCGTATCCCGGGTGTGACGCTGCAGGCACAAGTACCGCCGCCGGGCACCACCGATGGCGGCACGCGCATGCAGATCCAGGCCTCGCGCAAACCCTTCACCAGCAGCATGAGCATGACCGACGACAGCCGTGGTGGCCTGCAAGCCCTGATCACCGGCACCAGCAATTCCCAGACCTCCATGGGCGAGCAGTTGAGCGTCAGTGGCCTGTTCCCGCCCGGCGAGGACAAGGAGCACTACTACCGCCTGGGTTACAGCCAGTTCGTGAATGCCGAGGGCACCCAACTGGTGGTCAACGCCGAGCGCTACCGCGCCGACCCACGCAGCAATGTGCAGCTGGACGGTGGTTTTGAACTCAAGCCCCACCAGGAAATTGACCGTTACTCCGTCGGCCTCAGCCATCCGCTGATCGCCTCCCCCACCGAGTCGCTGACCCTGGGCACGCGGCTGTATGCTGTGGACCAGACCACCCGTTATCAACTGGTGGGTTTCCCCCAACGTTTCGACCTGGAAACCAACCTGCGCGCCCTGGCGTTTGAAGGTGACTGGCGCAAATCCGACACGCGCCAACTGCGCATCCTCAGCGCCGGCCTGTACCAGGGCATCGACGGTCTGGGGGCAAAGACCCGCAGTGACTTCGAGGGCATAAAGCCCGACATCGACTTCTTCCGCCTGCGCGTCTCGGGTGTGCAGAGCGACAAGTTCTTCGACAACTGGCAAGGCGTCGCATCGGCGGCCTTTTACTGGAGCGACGACACCTTG
Organism: Pseudomonas yamanorum; assembly: GCF_013386765.1. Taxonomy (GTDB): domain Bacteria; phylum Pseudomonadota; class Gammaproteobacteria; order Pseudomonadales; family Pseudomonadaceae; genus Aquipseudomonas; species Aquipseudomonas yamanorum_A. The sequence goes on along the minus strand of NZ_JACARE010000003.1, from coordinate 519,466 downwards.
CCCGACAGCGAACGGGCGACGTTCGGCGGGCAGAATTTCGGGCGCGGTTACCCGGATGACCAGGGCTCGGGCGACAAGGGTTGGGGCGTGGCGTATGAGGTCAACTACAGCTTCAACCGCAGCGGCGAGTGGGTAAAAATCCTGCAGCCCTACGTGGTGCTGGACAAGGCCAAGACCTGGTTCAACGAACTGCCGGTGAAGGGCAACAACATGTCGTCGGCGGCGGTGGGTCTGCGCTTCGGCGATAACAAGTACTACAACATCGCGCTGGAAGCGGCCAAGCCAATGTCGGACATCGCCCTGGACAGCTTCAATCGACGGCCGCGGTATACGTTGAGTTTCAGCTACCAACTCTGAACCCTGTAGGAGCGAGCCCGCTCGCTCCTACATGAGCCTGATTTTCGGAATGGGGAAAAGGCTGTTGAGGGTGTCGATCAACCGTACCAGGTAGATCGGCTTGCGAAACAGGTCCAGCACCTGCAAGCGCAGCATGTCACTGACATCATCCATCTCGGCATGGCCAGACATGACGATCACCGGCAGGTGCTGGCGTGAGGTGTGTTCGCGCAGGCGCTTGATCAAGGAGATACCGCTTTCCTCGGGCATACGCAGGTCGGTGATCACCAGGGCGATATCGGGATGCAGGGTCAACTCCTGCAAAGCGAAGGTGACCGAGGTGGCGGTAAAACAGACAAAGCCCTCATTCTCCAGCGACTCGGCCAGTTCAATGAGGGCGTCCTCTTCATCGTCCACCAAAAGGATTTGTTGCCGGGGAGACAAAGAGGAATTCATGGAGAAATGCCTGATGCGCAATAGATCATTCAGCGAGACCTGCACGTGTTTGCGCGAGGACCAGAGTCAGGTATGGATGGAGCCCTGTATCTGCGTAAAGACGCTTGTCACCGCGTTCCGGATGGGGGTAACAAAGGCAGCCAAGCCGATAGCAACCATCGCGGCCACCAACGCGTACTCGATACCCGACGCACCTTCTCTTGAGTAGAAAAAAATCTGGACTTTGATGAAACCCATGCGAACAAGATCAAGGAACATAATGACTTCTCCTTTGCGCCCATGGCGCTGGTACCGCGGCATTACAAAATGATTCCGGTGTGCCACTAGAGCATTGTCAACAAACCCCATACCAACAACTGTAAGAACTGATTAATCACAAAGTAGTAGTCGACAGACTGACGCCAAAAATCCACCTTTTTCAGAAGACTTGGAGATATTTTCTGCCCAGTAATGGCATTTTGTCCTAGCTGAACTACCTTCAAATAGCGAAATAGTTAGACGCTCGCAGTAACCCGAATACGCAGGCATTAGTAGGAAAGTGCAGTGGATGCAGCAGGAAAGGGAGAGCCTTCATGAACAGTCGGATTAGCTTGATTCTTGCCGGGCTGCTATTGGTAGGTGCATTGATTGCAGGCTACTGGGGCCTGGTACTCAGCCGCCCTGCCCCTGTCGCCCCGCCCGTACCCCCATCACCCGACGTTGTACAACCCGTAGCCGAAGACCAGACACGCCAACCCGTGGTGGTCCTGGCCCATGATGTTGCCCCCTTTGTCGTGCTTACCGCCGCCGACCTGACCCTGGAAAGACTGCGCACGGTACCCGCCGGCAGCCTGACCAGCCTCGACCAGGCCGTGGGCAAGATCCCTTGGCGGCCGCTGCCGGCCGGAACCTGGCTGACCGAAGAGAGCTTCAACTCCGGCGGCACCCTGGCGCGAATGATCCGCCCCAACGAGCGAGCCCTGGCGGTCGCGGTGGATGAAGTGATCGGTGCCGGCGGGCAACTCAACCCGGGCGACTACGTGGACGTCCTGCTCTTCCTGCGCCAGGAAGCCAGCAACCCGCAGCAGTCCGCACAAGTGGTGGTACCCGCCTTGCGCCTGCTGGGCGTGGGCGATCAATTGGGGTTGACCAACGATGGCCAGCCCGGCTCCGTACCACCGAGCACCCCGGACGAAAAACTCAAGGCACAGCAGAATCGCGCCAGCGCACGCACGGTACTCCTCGCGGTACCCGAGGAGCTCATGAGCCGGCTGATGCTCGCGGCCCAATCCGGTGTGTTGCGCCTGGCTGTACGCAGTGCCGACGAACAACTGCTGAGCCAATACTGGGCCGGTGAAACGGAGTCCGCGATTAACCTGGAAAACACCAAGCGCGATCTCTATCAGTTCAACCAATTGTCTTTCAGCCCGGCGCCCCTTAACAGCTTCGGCCAAGCCACCGCCAATGGTGCTCCAAAACGCTCGGGGGTCGAGGTGATACGCGGCAACCAGGTGACTCAACAAACGCCCTGAAAGTGCTAAGGATGCCTTGAATGAGCAGTCGTACCGTGTGGTTTTTTTCGCGAGTATTCGGGGCTCTTTTCACCCTGAGCCTGCCCGTCGGGGCGGCACTGGCAGCGTCAGGTAACTGCGCTGGCCTGGGCCAGCTTCCGGCGGTGCTGCAGGTGGGCGAAGGCACTCAACAGGCCATTCAATCGCCGGTGCCGATTACGCGGCTGGCCATTGGCGATCCGAAAGTGGCCGATGTGCAGGTCAACGGCAACCAGGCATTCCTGCTCACCGGCATGGCGCCTGGCACCACCAGCCTGATGGTCTGGACGGCCTGTTCCAGCAGCCCGCGCCAGAGCATGGTGTTCGTCCAGGGCAAGGCCACCTCGGCCCTGACCAGCCTGGCCCTGTCGCCGTCCGATGACCCGACGCTGCCCAGCCAGGTGCAAACCGACATCCGCTTTGTGGAAGTCAGCCGCACCAAACTCAAGGAGGCCAGTACCTCGATATTTGGCCGGGGTGGCAACTTTCTGTTCGGCGCCCCAAACAATGTCGCCAACGCGGCAGCCACGGGGTTTCGCGGACTGCCGGTGAACAACGACACCTTCAACATCGGCTTTGGCGGCGGGCGTGTCTCGGCCATGATCAACGCCCTGGAAAGCAGCGGGTTTGCTTACACCCTGGCCCGCCCAAGCCTGGTGGCGCTCAGTGGGCAAAGTGCGACCTTCCTCGCCGGTGGTGAAGTGCCGATCCCGGTGCCCAGCAGCGGCAGCAACACCATCTCCATCGAGTACAAGGAGTTCGGTATCCGTCTGACCCTGACCCCGACCGTCATCGACCATGGGCGAATTTCCCTGAAGGTCGCGCCGGAGGTCAGTGAGCTGGACTACAGCAACGCCGTCACCATCCAGGGCATCTCGGTACCGGCGCTGACGATCCGCCGTACCGACACCAGCATCTCCCTGGCCGACGGCGAAAGCTTCGTGATCAGCGGCCTGATCAGCACCAACAACACCTCCAGCGTCAGCAAGTTTCCCGGCCTGGGCGACATCCCGATCCTGGGTGCGTTCTTTCGCGACTCCAGCGTCAGCCGCCAGGAAAAAGAGTTGCTGATGATCGTCACCCCACACCTTGTTCAGCCCCTGGCTGCCAACGCACAACTGCCTTCGTTGCCAGGAGAAAAACTGCGCAACTACGACCCTAACTGGTACCGCCTGTATTTCCTCGAAAACGGCAATTTCGACCGCCGCAGTGGACTGTCCGAATGAGCGAGAGCCTGAGCCAGACCTTTTTGGCAATCACCCGCAACACCACGGATCTGGAATGGCTCCAGGGTGCACTCGCGCCCTTGGGCCAGGTGGTCAGCGCTGGCGCTGGCAGCCTCGACGAATTGTTGGCGCTGGTGGACGTGACCTTCGCCAACCTGGTGTTCATTGGCCTGGACCGTGAACACGTGACCACCCAGTGCGCCCTGATCGAAGGCGCCCTGGAAGCCAAGCCCATGCTCGCCATCGTGGCCTTGGGCGACGGCATGGACAACCAGCTCGTGCTGAACGCGATGCGTGCCGGCGCACGGGACTTTGTGGCCTACGGCTCACGCTCCAGTGAAGTCGCCGGCCTGGTTCGCCGACTCAGCAAACGCTTGCCGGCGGTTACCCCCAATGCCCACTTGGGCGGGCTGACCGTGCTCTACGGCACCCAAGGCAATGCCGACGGCGCGCTGATCGCCAGCCACTTGGCGTTGGTGGTGCAAAAGAGCGGGCAGCAAACGTTATTGCTCGACCTGGGCCTGCCACTCGCAGACAGCCTGGCATTGCTGGGGCTGGAAAGTTCTTTTCATTTCGGCGATGCCCTGCGCCACCTGCGCCGCCTGGACTCGACCCTGATCAACAGCGCGTTCACGTCAGCCGAAGCAGGCCTGCGCATCCTCGCCTATCACACTAACGACGAGCCGCTGGAGCGTACCAGTGCGGCCGAGCTGTACATGTTGCTCAGCGCCCTGCGCCAGCACTTCCAGCACATTGTGGTGAACCTGACCGGGCAGCCCGACAGTGAAGCCTTGCGCACCTTTGTCAGCCATTGCGACAAGCTGCTGTGGTGCACCGACCAAAGCGTGCCGGACTGTCGCCGCAACCTGGCGGTGCTCAACCTGTGGCGCGAAAAAGGCATGAAACTGGACCACGCCCGCCTGCTGGTGGACCGCTACCTCAAAGGCGCCGCCCCGGACTCGGAAGCGCTGGAAAAAAGCTTCGGGCTGGAAGTGATTGCGGTATTGCCCTGGAGCCCGGAGGTGCGCCTGAGCGCGAAAAACCAGGCCCAGACCCTGTTCTCCCTGGCGCCTCGGGAAAGCCTGACGCAAGCCTTGCGGACCTTGGGCGAGCGCCTGGCAAAACGCTCCGAAGGCCTGGAAAAACCCTCCACCAACTGGCTTAACCGCCTGCTGAGGACCAAATGAGCGGCGAGAAGCTGTTTGGTGTTCCGCCGCGCGGCAGCGTTGGCAACACCGATCACGACGGTCTGAAACTGGTGCTGCATCGCTACATCATCGATGCCATCGAAGAGTCGGGGAAAAACCTGCTGGAAGGCACCCGCCAGTCCCTGGCGCAATTTGTGATCGACAAGGTCGCCGAATACATCACGCGTATGCACCTGGCGATTTCCCGCTATGAGATGGAACGGCTCGCCGAAGAGATCGTCGATGAGCTGACCGGCTTCGGCCCGCTGGAAGTGCTGCTGCGCGACCCGACCGTCACCGAGATTCTGGTGAACGGCCCGCACCGGGTATTCGTCGAGCGCGATGGCCTGCTGCAGCAGAGTGATTTGCGCTTCATCGACGACCACCATGTGGAGCGGGTCATGCAGCGCATCCTCGCGCCGCTGGGACGGCGGCTGGATGAGTCGTCGCCGATGGTCGATGCGCGCCTGCCCGATGGCAGCCGGGTCAATGCGATCATCCCGCCGATTGCCCTGGACGGGCCCTGCCTGTCGATTCGAAAGTTTCGCAAGGACATGCTCAAAAGCAGCGACCTGGTGGCCATGCAAACCATCGACCAGGCGATTTTCGATTTCTTCCAGGACGCCGTCGGCAAACGCTGCAACATCCTGATCAGCGGCGGTACCGGCACCGGCAAGACCACGCTGCTGAACATTCTCAGCCAGTTGATCAACCCCCGCGAACGCCTGGTCACCATTGAAGACGTGGCCGAGTTGCAACTGGGTCATCCCCACGTCGTGCGCCTGGAAACCCGCCCGCCCAACGCCGAGGGGCATGGTGAGGTGAAAGCCAGTGACTTGATCCGCAACGCCCTGCGGATGCGCCCCGACCGGATCATCCTCGGCGAGATTCGGGGTGTGGAAGTCATCGATGTATTGACCGCCATGAACACCGGCCACGACGGCTCGATGAGCACCGTGCACGCCAACAACGCCCAGGACGCCCTGCTGCGCCTGGAAACCCTGGTGGGCCTGACCGGCCGGGTGGTGGCGGAAAAAACCCTGCGGCAAATGATCTGTGCGGCGCTGGACGTGGTAATCCAGCTGACGCGCCTGCCCGACGGCCGCCGTTGCGTCAGCGAAATAGTGGAAGTGGTGGGCATCCGCGAGGACGTGTACGTCACCAACACCCTGTTTCGCCACGACAAGCGCACCGGCTTCGGCTTCCTGCGCGAAGCCATCAATCCCGCGGGTGACAAGTTGCGCCACGAAGGCCACCTGCCGGTGTAGGAGGCAACCCGATGATCGTTCCGATTTTGCTCGCCCTGCTCGCCGTGGCCTTTCTGGTACTGGGGATAGGCCTGCTGCGCAACGGTTTGCGCCAGGCCCAGACCGATCGGGTGCTGGTGCGCCTGGCCCAAGGGCAACCCCAGTCCATCAAAGACAACGCGGTAGCCACCAGCCTGGAGCGCACGTTTATCCGTGCAGGCCTTGGCAGGCCGACCGAACGCCTGGGCCTGTGGCTGACCCTGTGGGCCGTTGGCGCCCTGCTGGGAGGGCTCCTGGGCCAGTGGATAGGCCTGTTCGTGATGGTGGTGGCACCGCCTTTGGCATTACGCCTGTACATCGCCGTACGCTACCGCCGCCGGCTGCGCCGAATGATCGAGCAACTGCCGCAATTGCTAGACCACGCCGTACGCAGCCTCAAATCCGGGCGCACCCTCGCGGATGCGATCTTGAGCGGCATCGATGCCAGCGACGACCCGTTGAAAAAATCCATGGGCCGCATCAAGCGCAATGTGCAACTGGGTGTCAGCCTGCCCGATGCGGCTCAAGACTATGCCGAGTTTTATGAGCAGGATGAACTGCGCCTGTTTGCCCTGGGCCTCAAGGTCAACCACCGCTACGGAGGCAACGCCAGTGAGCTGCTGGAAAACCTGATCAAGATGATTCGCGAGCGCGACCAGGGCGCCCGGCAATTACGCGCCATGACGGGGGAAACCCGAGTGACCGCGCTGGTACTCGCAGTGCTGCCGGTGAGTGTCGCGGGCTACTTCCTGATCGTTAATCCGACGTACCTGATGGCCATGTGGGATGACCACAGTGGCCAGCGCCTGATGCTCGCAGCATTCGCCTTGCAAATCACCGGCTGCGTGGTGCTATGGCGCATGTTGCGGAGCATATGAGATGGCAATAGTGATCAGTGCCGTATTGTTTCTAGCCGCGTTATCGCTGCTGCTGGCCAATATCTTGAGCAGTCGTCGTCAACAACGCCTGGTCACCCAACGGTTGCAAGGCGAGCCGGGCCGCAACGACAAGATGAGTGAGTGGTTGCACCAGTTGGGCAGTACCCGGATCGGCCAGCGCACCGTCAGCCTCGACAACGAAACCCAAACCCTGCTCAACCGCATGGGCTGGAGAAAGGCCAGCCAGCGTTCGATGTTCGCCGCCTGCCAGATCGGCTCGCCGATACTCCTGTTGGGCCTGACCGCGCTGGCACTGAATGTGTTTTTTCCCGACACCGAGCATGGTGCTGTGATCGCCCTGCTGGGCCTGATCATCGGTTACCTGCTGCCCAAGCGAGTCCTGGTTTCTCTCGCCAAAAAGCGCCAGGCACAAATCGGCCGGGAAGTGACGACCTTCATTCCCCTGGTGCGCATCCTGTTTGAGTCCGGCATGGCCGTAGAGCAGGCGCTTCGGGTCATGGCCTACGACGCACAGAAACTGTTGCCGGTGCTGACCGCCGAACTGCGCCTGGTGCTGGCGCGCGTCGATTCGGGACTGGAGCTGGGCGAAGAACTGAACAAGGCCAGTCAGGTGCTGGCCGTGGATGAACTCACCGACACCTGCCTGATCCTCCAGCAGCTGCTGCATCAGGGCGGCGGTGCGATGAAGTCACTGCAGTCGCTCAAGCTGCTGCTGGATGACCGGCGCCTGACCCGCTTGCAGGAATACATTTCCAAGATGTCCGCCAAGATGTCCGTGGTGATGATGCTGTTCCTGTTTCCCGCACTACTGATCGTATTGGCCGGCCCTGGCTTTATCGCCATCGCCAAAGCCTTCACGTTTTAAGAGGACATGCCATGAAGACCGTGATGATCGCCTGCAGCCTGTTGTTGTTGGGCGGTTGCGCCAGTAACGGACAGCTGCCGTGGGCAGGGTTCAGCGCGCAGGGCAGTTGTGCCAAGCCCAATTCCAATCAGGAGTTGTCGCTGAACCTGGCCGACGACATGGCCAACGAGGGCAAGCTGCACGCCAGCCTGGCCAACCTGCAAAACCTGCCGGACACCCTGCCCCAGGTGCGCCAGCGCCAGGCCAAGGTGTACCGCCTGCTGGGGCGCAGCGAAGCCGAACCGTTGTACCGCAGCCTGCTCGGCACCTGCATGGCTGCCGAAGGCGAGCACGGCCTGGGCCAACTGGCCGCCGCCCGGGGTGACAACGGCCAGGCCATGGCGCACTTGCAACGCGCGGCGAAGATGTCGCCCACCGACGAGAAAATCCGCAACGACCTGGGCGTCGTGTACCTCAACCAACGGCGCCTGGAAGATGCGCGCTTTGAATTCCTCACGGCCATGGAGCTCAAGCAGAGTGATCAACTGGCAGCGATCAATCTGGTGACGCTGATGATCTACCAGGACAACTGGGAGCAAGCCGCACAAGTGGCCAGCCGCATGGGCCTGAGCCCCGAACAGGTGACGCAGGCCCAAGCGCGGGCGCAGCAACTCAAGGCGCCCACATCAACGGCGGCAGCGCCGAAGGATCAGGTCGCTGCCGTCAGCGACGTGCCGCCGGCGTCGGTCAAATAGGTTTCTGAAGGGAGTACACACGATGAAACTCACACTGCTTGCCGCCCTGCTCTCAGCCAGCGTGCCGCTGACAGCGCTGGCGATTGAACCCGGGCCGTCTTCGCCACAGCAAAAACAGACCGAGGGCTGGCTGCAGATGCAAGTCAGCGGCGAACGGGCGTCCGCCAAGGTGCAAAAGGCCACGCCCGCTGAACGCGACCTGGCCTTGCAACGTTTGCTGGAGAGTTACAAGTACCCTATTCCCGAGTACTACGACCAGAAACAGGGCGGGAATACCCCTGGCGGTACCAGTAACTAGTGGGCAGTAACGCGCTGGCGTGCCGCTGAATTGCTCGGCGACAACGCCAGCGCCAACTGCGTGCGGTTGTGCATGTGGGTCAGGCGCAGCACCTGAGACACGTAGAGTTTCACGGTGTTTTCAGTGATGCCCAGCTCACAGGCAATTTGATAGTTGGTCTGGCCCTTGCCTACCAGCCTTGCGACATCCAGCTGGCGCGGGGACAGTTGATTGAAGATCGCCGGGATTTCAACACGCTCGATGTCGCTGACGTCGCCATCCGCTTCATTCGGCACGGCGGATTGCGGGCTGCTGCGCACCTTGTCGAGGTCATGGTAAAGATCGTCAATGGACGCCGAAAGAAACTGCAGCTTCTGGTTCAGATTCCCCAGCTCAAGGTTTTTTTGCCGGTCTTGCAGCGCCACGGCCTGGCGCTGTAAGCCTTCCAGCAGTTCGTCCAGGTTGATTGGCTTCTGGTAGTAATCGGCAATCCCGGCGCGCAGGGCCTTGATCACGTCTTGCTTGTCTGCGCGACCGGTCAACATGATGGCCTCAAAAGCGCGCTGCTTGCCGGCCAGGCGTTGCAGGGCCTGGACCAGCTCGATCCCGTCCATCTCGGGCATATGCAGATCGCACAGCACCAGGCCGATCTGGGCATCGTCGCGAAAGCGCTCGATGGCCTGCTGGCTGGAGTGGCAAGGGACACAACGGTAACCGTTGCTTTCAAGAAATTCGCAAAGCTCTTCCACGATCAGGGGCTGATCATCGACAACGAGCACTTTCACTTCAGAGGTAAGCTTGTTCACGCGCTACTCCATGCCTGGGCAAGCCAAAGACCGACCGATCCATTCCGACCACTTTCCTATACAACCTACCCATAAACGTAGACGTACTTTCCTACTATGTACATAGCGATACCCTACGTGGCGACTAATGGGATCCAAAACCAGGCGAGGCCAAAACCGGCCAATAAAAACGGCACGAACGGCTGCTTGGCCGAACAGGCCGGATCCAGGTGCTGCAAGGTATTCCTAACCCCTTGATTCATCAGCGGCCACAGCCTGGGGGCCAGTAGTAGCCAAGCCGCGCTGGCGAGGCCTGCGCCGATAAACGTGCCCAGAATGTAGAGGGAGTTGGTCGCCAGTCCCAAGGCCGCGATCAGTTTCACGTCACCGGCCCCCAGACGGCCCAGCGCGTAGCCGGGCAGGGTGAACAGCAGCGCCAGGACAAAGGCCACGCCACCCTCGACAGCCGGCGCGCCGAGCCAGGTGGTACCGCTCCAAAGCAGGTAGACCAGCGCCAGCAGGCCGGCGCCGAGGGTCAAGCAGTTGGAGATCTGACGTACACGGATGTCTTGCACAGCGCACAGCGCCAGCCAAACAAATAGGACGAGGCTTTGAATCACGTAAAAAAAATCCCTTTTTGCTGAATGATTCTATGCTGATATCAGGTAGTAGCAGTCAGGGTAGACGAGTCATGAAAAAAGACCTCCCTAGAAAGCAGAAAGGTGCCGCCGCGCTGGAGTTCGCGATGGTCTTCATGATTTTTTTTGCCGTGTTTTATGGTTTGGTCAGCTACAGCCTGCCGTTACTGCTGATGCAGTCCTTTACCCAGGCCGCCGCCGAGGGCGTACGGCGCAGCGTCGCACTGGACCCCGCCACGGCCAGCTACCCAACGGCACTGCCCCAGCAGGCCATCGCTGCCGCCCAGGCGCAACTGACGTGGATCCCTCCCCAGTTCAAATTCCTTCCCACGTACGTCACGGCAACCTACACCCAGGCGGGCCTGTTGACGGTGTACATCAACTACCCGACGTCCAGCCTCCAGAGTGTGTTGCCGTTCCTGGTACTGCCAGGCTTTGGAACCGTCCCCGCCCTGCCCCCCACACTGTCCACCCAGTCGAGCATGCAGTTTTGACCTCAGGGGATAAACTGTTCGGCCGCCTGCTCGGTCGCGGCAATCCGTTGGCTGCCGATGCGCCGACAGCGACGCCAACCACCGCCGCGCTGCTGTTCTACCTCGACACCCTGGGCCAGGTGGTGGACATCCAGGGCCCGCTTCGTCATCGACTGGAACCGCCCGGCACGCACTCGCAACAGCCGTCTTCGCTGCTCGAATACCTCACGCCACAGAGCAGCCTGGTGATCGAAGGCACGCCCGGCGACTGGCAAGGGCAAAGCCTGGACCTGGCGTTCAAGGGGCTTGCCGGGCAAACCCTGCATACCCGTGGCTGGGTGCAACCGGAGGGCAAGGGTTGGCTCCTGCAACTGCTGGACATTGGCGACCTGGTTGCTCATCGCCAACTCACCCAGGTACGCGAACACAATCAGCGCGTCAGCGATCAGATCAGCGAACATCTGCGGGTATGCAGCCTGGCACGCCTGCCCGAGGTGCTGCAGGACACGCTCCAGACCGTTTCCCAACACTGGCATATCCCCAGCGTCGCCCTTGCCGTGCTGGACGAGGCAGGCCAGGAGTGGCGTATCCAGGGCCATTACACCTCACACGATGCGCCGGCACTCTGGAGCAACGGGCAAGCCCTGGGCACCAGTCTCGACAGCCTGGGGGCCACGGCACCGGTGAGCCTGGAAGTACACCGTGGCCACAGCGACCACCCGCGCCTGCAAGGCCTGTTTGGCAATACCGATGGTTTTCTGGTGCCCTACCGCGACGCCCATGGCGTCGCCGCGTGGCTGCTGTGCGGCTTTTACCGGGCACAGGCCCACACCAACGACCGTGACTGGCTGCAACTGGCCGCCGCCGTCGCCACGCCCCTGCTCAACCGCCTGCGGGAACAGCGCCACCAGCAGCAGCTGGATCGCCTCGAAGCGCTGCAAGGGCTGCTCGGCACCGGCTGGTGGGAGTTGCCCCTCCACAGCGAAGACATTGAACTCGCCCCGCAGCTGTTGCACACCCTCAGCCAGGGCGAGGCGGCCACCCGGCTATCGTTGCCGATGTGGCTCAACCTGATCCACCCCGCCGACCGGGAAGAACTCGCCAGCCGCCTGCAAGACCTGAAAAACCTGGGCAAGCCGCTCTCCACCAGCGTTCGCCTGCAACGTGCCGACGCGGGGTTTAACCCCATTTGGTACCGCGTGCAAGGGCAAGCGCTGGGCTCGGGTGAGCACCGTCGGCTGGTGGGCTTCATGCTCGACATCAGCGACATAAAAAACCAGCAACAACAGGCCGCCGCCGCCCACGCACGGCTGGACAACCTGATCGCCAGTTCCCCGGCCGTGATCTACGTGCAGCGCTATGTCGAAGGCACGTTGCAACCGGTGTTCTTCAGCGACAGCCTGCTGCCATTGCTGGGCCACACCCTGGCCGACTTCACCCCGGCGGCGCTGAACCAATGGGTCCACCCCGAAGACCGCGACCTCTACTTCGACCGCACCCGCCAACTGCTGCGTGAAGGCCACGTGAGCTGCCGCTACCGGGTGCTCGACAAACAGGGCGATTACCACTGGCTGCTGGATGAAGCCCGGCTGCTGCGCGACGACCTGGGGTTGCCCGTGGAAGCTGTGGGCCTGTGGCTGGACGTCACCGAATCGACCCTGGCCGCGCAACGGGTCAAGGACAGCGAGGAGCGCTATCGGATCCTGGTGGAAGACTCCCCGGCCATGATCTGCCGCTACCGCCCGGACCTGACCCTGACCTTCGGCAATACGCCCCTGGCCAACTACATGGAATGCCGGCCGGACCAGTTGCCGGGCATGAACCTCAGCCAATGGCTGTCGGCAGAACAACACGAGGCGTTTGTGCAGCGCATCCGGCAACTGACCCCGGAGTTCCCCGTGAGCACCGCCGAAATCAGCCTGCAACTGCCGGGGCGTACACACGCCTGGTGGGTGTGGTCGGACCGTGGCGTATTCGACGAGCAGGGCCAGCTCCAGGAAGTGCAGGCCGTGGGCCGGGACAACACCGAAGTGCGCCGCTCCCAGCAGCAACTGACCCAGAGCGCCAAAATGGCCACCCTCGGCGAAATGGCCACGGGCCTCGCCCACGAGATCAACCAGCCGCTGAACGTGATGCGCATGGCCATCGTCAATGTGCTCAAGCGCCTGAGCAATGGCGATGCCCAAATCGACTACCTGACCGAAAAACTCCAGCGCATCGACGCCCAGGTGCAGCGCGCCGCCCGCGTGGTGGACCACATGCGCGTGTTCGGCCGCCGTTCGGAAGTCGAACAGCAGCCCTTCAACCCGGCGCAGGCGGTGGAAGGCACCTTGTCGTTGCTCAGTGAAGGCCTGCGCGGCAAAGGCGTGGAACTGCGCGTGGTACAGCCGGACGTTACGGTGCAGGTCAAAGGTTATGTCGACCAACTGGAACAAGTGCTGATCAACCTGATGGTCAATGCCCGGGATGCCCTGCTGAGCAAGCGCGAGCACAACCACGATTTGCAACCGTGGATCTCGGTGCAGATCGAGCACGACAGCCGCCATGTACGCATCTGGGTGGAGGACAACGGCGGCGGGATTGACCCGCGGCTGCTGGAGCGGATTTTCGAGCCGTTCTTCACCACTAAACCGATTGGCGTGGGCACCGGCCTGGGGTTGTCGGTGAGCTATGGGATTGTGGAGAACATGGGCGGGCGGCTGAGCGTCGCCAACAGTGAGCATGGGGCGAGGTTTTGTGTGGAGTTGCCGGTGGTCGAGGCCTAGTTCACCAGGGCTGCTTGCCCGTGAGGCCGGCAACTGAGGTTGGCGCCCACTTCCACCGCATTCAGGTTCACCCCAAGGTTCGACAGCAAGGTGTTCACCAATGGATCGAGGATCGGGCTGAGCACTCCGCCGATAATCGTGCCCAGGGAGCTGTTGAGCCCGTTGAGCAGCGTGCCTGTCGTCTGTAGTAATCCGCCCAACAGATTGAACCCCGTCGGCTTGTAGACCTGGAACTGAATGCCGCTTAACGCGTTGCTGATGGCGCTCAACAGGTTGGTCGTCGACGAGGCGTAGTACTGCGCCGGTATGACGTTGATTTCGGGCGGCTGATTGTAGGTGTGAGGAGGCAGCGTTTGCACGGCGGCACCCACCTGAGCACTGACGCTGAGGCCTATGCCGCCACCGTAGAACGGCTTGCGGGTCGCCGGGTCGCACGTCGTCGGGCCGAGCCCCAACAACGGTTTGAAACAGGTAATCGCGCCGATATCGACCACCGGCAGCGGCGCGACCGGATCGAGAGCCGTGTTGTTGTTGAATGCGTTGATCAACTGCGGGCTCTGACCAATTTTCACGTTCACCAGTGAGGCGTTGGTTTGGGTGGTCAGGGTCTTGGTGGCATCACTGGCGCAGGTGAAGCCGGTGACATAGCTTTCAGCCGTACCTAGTTCCAGAACCACGTCGATCCTCGCCGCCGGCGGGTTCGAGGAAGAGGACAACACTTGCAGGTCCGTACGCTGACAATAGCCGCCCAGCACACACAACAGCGAACTCACCGTTCCGCCCAGGTTCAAGCTCAACAGGTTGTTCAACACGTCTGAAAGTGGCCCGACCAAGCCGTTCAAGGCGGTGTCCACCACCGGCAAGTCCAGCACCGGCAAGCCCAGAGTCAGGCCGACGCTCATTTGAGCCGTTCTTACATAAATTCGCGTCGCCGGGGTTTTATCTTTGGCATAGGTAGGGTCACCGATCGCTGACAACTGCGGTGGCTGAATCACCTTTACCTGAACACCTGCATTCACCAGCCCCGGGATATTCACCGGGATAGTTGCCACCACCCCGTTCTTGGTATTGGCCAATTGCACAAAGGCTTCCGCCAATTGGAACACGTTCAGGCTGGTGTTCAGCCCCGCCGACACCGCCCCTGTTTGCAACTGCAACAGGCTGCCCAGGGTCACATCCAAGTTGCCGATTATCGCCTTGATACTGGTGAGGCCACTGACCGCCACGCTGGCCGTACTGCCGCCGGCATTGAGCACTGTAATCGCCGCATCGAGCAGTTGGCTGATCTTGAGGTTCTTGGTCAACAGTTGATCGTAGGCCCCCGCCGTGACGCCTACATTCAACGCCAACTGGTTGAGGAAACTCAGCAAGTTGATGTTGGTGTCGACCAAGCCTTGCCAACCGGCCACGCTGAGGTTCAACGAACCGCCCAACAGTTGGCCGAACAGCAGGTTCAGCGCGGCCGACTTGGTCGAGTCCACGGTGACCAGCGTTGATTTGATCGTCAGCTGTGCCTGGGGCGGCAGGATCTTCGGCGCCGCCACGGCGACGGCAGCCAGTTGGGTGTTCACGTTGTAGCCGCCACCATTGGCCATTGCCCAGAGGCCCCCGGCAACACTGGTCATCACCGGGCGCGAAGCGGTCACCTGGATGGCGTCGGTCTTGGTCGAGTCGGCGGAGAACACCCGCTGGTTGGTGGCCCCGGTTGTCAGCACCCCGCACTTCACTATCAGGGCACTTCCCGGCGGGATCACATAACCGTTGCGCACGGCACTGGCACCGGCATACGTGGGCGCGGTGTTGGTGGCGGCCAGGCAATCACCTTTGCGCTGCACCGCCTCCAGCACCGCTATGTCGGCGATCGCCTGCAACTTGCGCTTTTCCATGTACAGACGACCGCTGTCGACGACCAGCAGCAGAAACACCAAGGCGATGCCCAGGGTCGCGGCCGCCATCAAGCCAATCGCACCACGCTGCCCAGCAGGCCCGGCCACGCGGCCGCAACGAACTCGGGGAGACATCAAGCACTCCTTTGCCGGCTCAATGCCGGGCGCCTACTCTCCTGTGTTGAGGTTGAGTGTAGACAAGGCTGCGTGGCGTGCTGGCCGGATCTCAGTGCGGCGGGTAGTTGGAAAGCACCTTGGTCACCGTCGCACGAATAGCCGCGCTACGGTCTTGTGGTTCAGGCGAGCTGGCGAGGATCTGCTCATCGCTGCCACGCCACACCAGCTTGCCGTCCTTGCCGTCGAGCAAATCAATCTGGATGGTCGCCACCTTGTAGGTGATGTTGCGGGTTTCGTTGTACATCGGCGCGCCCCAGTAACCATTCCACGGGCCGCCCCAGGCGCCGCCGTAGTTGGTGGTGACTTGTTGCTGGCGGTCTTCGACGATCAGGTAAGTCTGTACATTCAGGTCAGCCTTGGTGCCCGGCGCCGCAGGGCGCAGGCCGCGCTGGTCGAGTTGCTCGCCCACGGCCTGGCGGATGCGCTGCTCGGTGAGGTCACTCTTGATCCGCGGGTCATCCGGGCGGTATTGCAACGCGGGTTCTTTCCAGCTCCAGCTGCGGTACGCACCAAAGTCCCGGCTGGCGTCAAAATCGTGGTTGACCTGACTGGTCTGGCAACCGCCCAGCAACACAACAACAGCAAGTGCAGCGATACGACGAAGCATGGTTGTTCTCCAAAAGACGATCCGAGCCTGAGATGAGAATAGCTGCTAACTGGGCGGGTAGGCAGTCATTGCCTTTTGCATCGCCTCACGCAGGGCATCGGCGCGCTCGCCGAGGCTGCCCTGGCTCGCGGTTTCTGCGCTGGTGCTCCATACCGGCTGGCGGGTGCGGGCATCGAACAGGCTGATGCGTGCCACCGCCACCGTCACTTCATAGGTGCGTACCACCGGCACGCTGTTGTACATGCCGTAGCCGTTGCCATAGCGGTTATAGCCGCCGTAGCCGTAGCCATAATCGTCCTGGACTTGGCGCAGGCGTTTTTCCAGGCGCACATCGGCGCTCACCAGCAGGTCGGGGGTACGGTTGTCATGCAGGGGGCGCAGGCCACGCTGGTCGAGGGCGCCGCTGACCGCTTCGGCAATCTGCGCCGAATCGGCCCAGGCCGAACCCGCCGGCAACTGGTTGTTGAGCCAGGCCCAACTGCGGTAGGCACCATAGTCGCGCACCGGCGCCGGGTAGGCGCTGGCATCAAAGGTATTGGCCGCCTGGGCAGGCGCCGGTGGCATCGGGGCAGACGCCGCCACATACGGGTTGGGGCTTTGGCAACCCGCCAGGCCCAGGCCCAGCAGGATCAGTCCAAGACAGCGCTTCATTTCGACCTCCGCAGACTGGGCCGCTTAAACCGGACGGCAGATCCAGTGCAAATAACGCCCAAGTCCGGCAAAGCTTGGGTGACGACGGTGTGCGAGCTCCATCTCCAACAAGTCCTGCAATTCGGCGCGGGCCTGGAATTCCACCGGCATATAGTCGTGGAACACCCGCACGCCACTCTGGGTTTCGACCTGCCACAGGCCCTCGAGTTGCGTCGCCAACTCCCGTGGGTCCAAGGGTTGTTGCGGCGTGAGGCTCTGTTTTTCGCCGGCCATGTCGTTCTTGCGCATTTTGCGGAAATGGCCTTTGAGCAGGTTGCGGTAAATCAAGGCGTCGCGGTTATAGAACGCCAGGGACAGCCAGCCACCGGGGGCGGTCAACTGGTGCAACACCGGCAGGATCGCGTGGGGCTCGGCCAGCCATTCCAGTACGGCGTGGCACAGCACCAGGTCGTAGGGTTCGGTGAGTTGGCCCAGCAGATCCTGCCACGGTGCTTGAATGAAAGTGGCCGTCTGCCCGGCTTCGGCGAAACGCTGGCGGGCGCCTTCGAGCATCGGCTCGGCGGGTTCGGCCAGGGTCACGTCGTGACCACGTTCGGCCAGCCACAGCGACATATGGCCCAGGCCCGCGCCGATATCCAGCACCCGCAGCGGGCGGTCCGGCAGCGCTTCAATCAGGTCGGCCTGGAGCACGGCCAGGCGAATCGCACCTTTGGCGCCGCCGTAGATCTTCTCGGCGAAACGGGTGGCCAACTGGTCGAAATGACGGTCGCTCATTTGGCAAACCGCCGTTCGCTGTCGGCCAGTTTGGCCTGTACCACTTGATCCATGTCCAACCCCAGCTCGCTGCACAACAGCAGCAGATACAGCACGATGTCACCGACTTCCTGGCCGGCATGGGCGAGTTTGTCGGCGGGCAACTGGCGCGACTGGTCTTCGCTCAACCACTGGAAAATCTCCACCAGCTCGGCCATTTCAACACTGGCGGCCATCGCCAGGTTCTTGGGGCTGTGGAACTGCTTCCAGTCGTTGGTATCGCGGATGCGGTGCAGGCGTTCGGTGAGGTGTTCGAGATTCATGGGGCGCTCCTGAAGGTGCATAGCTTCGGGCGCAAGCCGCGCGAAGGCAAGTGAATCCCTGTAACGCGTAAACCTCTATGCTAGTAGGGAACTAGGGTTGAGTATTAACGACCAAAGCCTCAGCTACGCCCACCTTTTCATCAGGACACACACATGCAGGTAGAAAGCTTCTTCGAATGGCTGGGCCAGGCGCTCGGTTCCGTGATCCGCTTTATCGTCGACGGGCTCAGCGGGTTGTTCAATGCGCTGACCCACGCGGGCGGGAATTTTATCGACGGGCTGTCGCATACGCTGGGCATGGACACCTCGATCATCAGCATCCTCACCCTGATTATCGGCCTGATGCTGCTGTACTCCGCGGTGCGCGCGTTCATGCGGGCGTCGATCATCATGGGGATTATCTGGTTGATGCTGGGGTTGTGGTTGTTGAGCTGGGTGGTTCGCTAAAAGGGCCAGCAGGGTAAATCCCTTTAATTTGACGGACGTTTCCGAGACAATCTTTCGGCCTTGTGCCTGCCAGGACCGGTGGCTAGTCTTCGCTCCTTCACTGCATATCAGTGATCGGGTTTAGTCGCCCGAGTTCAGACAGGCGCATGTCTCCCATGAGGTTTTATGGTGGCTGTGCGCAGGGCACCCTCGGGTGCGCCGGAGTTTTCCTGTCTGACCGGTCGACTAACCTGCGTATAGCCGCCACCCTTCGTTTAGTCGCGACAGGGCCGGCTCCTTAATTAGACAGGAGCTACGCCATGAATAAACTAGTCCCCGATCCACCCAGCGACATCCTCAACGACCGCGCCGCCTTCAATCGCGCCCTCGAACACTACCTGCCATCGCAAGGCTTCCACACCATCAACGAAGACCTGAGCTTCGAAGATTCCCTGCTCTACACCGCCAGCCTGCTGAGCAGCGCCTCGGCCACCGCGCTTGATTGCGGCGAGCTGCTGGAAAGTCCACAGCGGGCGAAGATCCTGGCCGTGTGGCACTTGCTGGAAATTGCCAAGACTACTGTCGACCGATCCATCGAGTGCCTGCACCCCCGCAAACCCTGACACTACGCGGTCAAAACTGTGGGAGCGGGCTTGCTCGCGAATGCGGTGTATCAGCCAATACATCCGGCGACTGACACACCGCTTTCGCGAGCAAGCCCGCTCCCACATTGGATCTGCGTCGCCTTTGGTGCCCGCGCCGGAGTCGCAATGTCAGTTATGGCCTGTATCAATCAGCGCGAACGCGAGCGATTTAACCATCAGGTCTGCGGAGTAACTGAATCCCACCCGAGTATTGGGGTGCGCGATTTCATCTAAACGGTAGGCATCCCACCCCCCGAACATTTGTCCCCCACTCCCCGGAATCCTGGCTGCCTCCCTGGACGCCATAGGTGTGCCTAGCTGACCACGGACGCTGGATCTACTCATGCTTAGCTCGAACGGTAAAGGCAAACTACCCTTATAAACTTCGTCCCCTTCGCCCGTTGGAATCAGTGTTAAGAGAATCTTCTCAAGCTTTCTGGCTGTCCCCCAAAACCACAGCTCTACTCCAACAACGGGATATAGAATCAATTCATCATTGTCTTCCCCAGCCTGCAACGGAACCAGTGCCTGATCAGGGATTACATTCTGGCTAACTAATTCATCATAGTTACGGCCCAGACTCTTAATCCATTGGCTAATCGTTATGGCATTCATCAGTAGCACTCTTATTCCTGATTGGTGTTGTGCACCTTGAAAAGGAATATCTTCACCTCGGCCTCGCAGTGCCCATTTACTAATGTACAACAGGTTTTTAGCCTCGCATCAACGCATCAACGCATCAACGCATCAAAAACAAGGCGGAACGCGCCTTTGATTTCACAAGTAAATACGCGCTCTTTGACGTCAGCGGCCAGAATTAATCAGTGAAAACCCCATGGAACAAACCTTATCGTCATTACGGTATTGAAAGGCCACTTTCGTATTCACCAAGGGCGCAGCCGCCAGACGATAGGCCTCCCCAACACCATAACCCCTGGACCGCAGTATCTTTATCGGCTCTTTCGACTCAAAAGGTTCCCCAAGAATCGCCTTAACGCCTAGGCGGTGCATGTTATGCATGAATGGCGAGGGCAACTCCCCGGTATAAACAGATGCACCATCGACCATCCTGATCAGCGAAAAGAGGATTTTTTCAAGGGTTGCTGTTTCTGCCCAAAACCATAGCTCCACTCCCGTCTCAGGTCTCTGTATCAGATACTCGTTGTCGCCTCCTTTTATAGAGGGTTCTAGAGGGACATTCGAAATCGCACCACCAACCAGAAGTTTGCTGTAGGTGCAACCAAGCCCTGCAACCAAATTATTGATCATTGCAACATCCATCAGTACCACCCCTGTTTCTGGTTGATCTCATGCATCTTGGCGAGTGCTTCTTCGAGGTCCCCCGTGACGAAGCCCTCTTCAATCTGCCGTCGCAGGGCTTCCACACCATCAACGAAGACCTGAGCTTCGAAGATTCCCTGCTGTACACCGCCAGCCTGCTGAGCAGTGCGTCGGCCACCGCGCTTGATTGCGGCGAGCTGCTGGAAAGTCCACATCAGGCAAAGATCCTGGCCGTGTGGCACTTGCTGGAAATTGACAAGACTACTGTCGACCGATCCATCGAATGCCTGCATCCGCGTAAAGTTTAGATGCAACAGGGGCGCGTTTATTTTCGGTTAAATAAACACGCCCCCAATTCGATGCCTCTGAGTTTTCGATTTAAAAATGCACTCTCCTTTTGCCTTAACCGCAGGAGAACTCAGTCATGGCCTTTATCGACCAAGGTGAACGTGAGTGTTTTCACCTGCAGGGTGTCTGCATAAGTAAGTATCAGCTTGGTATTAAGGGCTGTGCCGGGGCCAAGCAGGTAGGCATCCCAACCTCCAATAGACGTGTTGAGGGGCAGCCTTGTGAAGCCCTTCGAGGCCATCGGAGGCCCAAAAGCCGCGCGCACACTTGAGCGGTCCATCACAGGCAAAAAGGGTGTAGGTAACTCGCCCTCGTAAGATGTCATGCCTTCCATCGTCGTAAGTAAGACGATATTGAGGGTTTCCAAGCGCATGGTCTGCGCCCAAAAAATCAGCTCAAGCCCATTTCCCGGTTTAAGGGTCAGCAAGTCTCGCCCTGTGTAGAGTTCACTTAGGGGGGTGTCGGGTATTGCTCCCTCAGCCACTAAGGCCTCGTAGTGGCGACCAAGGCTCTTCATCCAATATGCAATGGTTTTGGCGTCCATCAATACCACCCCTGTTCCTGACTGAGTTTATGCAATTGTTCCCGGGCAGCTTCGATACTGTCTTCGGCGAAGCCTTCCTCCAACAACCCACGCTTGATTGCGTCAAAATTCCTATCTACTGCTATGCGCAGGCCTGCAACATCCTGCAGTTGTCTGGCCTTGGTGTTGCGGCCGCCATAAGTCTCACTGTACTTCTGGTGGACACGGGCGGGTATTGCAATAGCGGGAGCCTGTTTCAGATAGGTTTGAATTTCCTGATCGGTGATTCCCGGGAAGGCCTCCTTCAAGCTGAGTTCAAGCGCTTTCTGCGAAGGTATGTGATCAATATCCAGCCCGTCTCGTTGGCTTCGTGAGCTGAGGTCACCGTAAATACCCACCTCCAAAGGCGTTACTGCCGGCTTGGCAAACACCAAATACAACGGCAGCACACCCGAATCAGCAGGAAACGTGATGATCGTATCCTGCCAGGTAACATCCTCAGCAGCCCGCCCAGGGTAGTGCGTAATTCCCGTATCCCGCCCCACCGGAATCGGATGCACCAGCAGGTTATCCAGCCTCTCAGGCGTGCCGGGATAAGGCGTCGGCGCATTCACCACTGGGCCGTTGTTTGGCGTCCAGGTGATGGAAATACCGTCCAGCACCGCCACCATCGCGCTCTTGTCGGCGTTCCATCGGGCCTCTGTCACCGGCACACGATCCGTACCAGTACCGGGCCTTGTATGCAGGCCGTAAACCCTTATTTCACCCGCCTCATCCAGACGAAACTGGAAGCGCACCCGGGTACTGGCAACTTGCATGCTCGCCAGTTGCTCCGGGCTATACAGCGTTGAATCACCGATATCCCGTGGCCAAAACGCCAACATCACGACATTCAACGCCGAGCTGGCTCCGGCAGCAGCCCCGGTAAGTCCACGAACAGCCCAGGCACCAATATCCGCGCCCAGCGTTCCCGCAACACGCCCAACTGCGCCACCCGTACCTGTCGAGCCCATCAGTGCTACAGCGCCAAAATTGGCTGCACGTTCAGGAGTCTCTCCAGCGGCTGTCGAACCAACCGGCACTGACACGCAGGACTTGGCGAATACGCACATGCTTGCCGGCGGACTCGTCATCGCGGGTGTGGCGAAACCGGAAAACGGCGGGCTGGTAGCGGGCGGTATGCTCGGTTGAGCAACACGGGGCTGCGGGGCCGGCTCGATGTTCTGATACATCAGGTTTTGATTGGCGATCAACGTGGGCGGGGGGCTGCATTTACACCGGCACAGATCGCCGTCCAGAGCCGTGTTGCGCCCTTCCCACGTTTGAACCAGACGAGGGCCGATGCATTCGATAACGCCCAGGCTTTTGCACGCAGGGCACTCGACTTTGTCACCTTCCCGGGCAATCAATTTCCCTTCGATTTCTGCGCCATCAAGGCCGGCCTTAACCACACCGTCTGCCGTGGTTTTCGCACCGTCTGTGATGTTGTAGCGCCTCACATCTGGCTCTCTATCAAGTAGCCAGGCTGTAGAAGCCCCGGAATACTTTCGCCGTCTGCGTATTCAACAATCAATACATCCCTTTGAAGACTGCAGGTCACCGTGTCGCCGTTGTCAGTGGCACTGCCCACAATCACAATCGGTCGCCCCTTGAAGGCTGCCGCGAAACCCGCGCCCGACACTATCTCGGTTTCAGTGCCGTCCGGATAACGCACCCAGTCGCCGACGCAGGCGACACGGTGTTCGTGAATCTTTATGCCGGTGCTGGCAGTAACTATCTCGCCGCCCATACGAGTCTTGGAACCCAATGTTGCATAGTGATAGGTCGCTTTGACTGGACGCGCTGCTTGCTTGGCCATGAATTCGTCCATCAGGCGTTGGCCTTCCGTTTCTGCATTTTCCATATTGCTTTCCTTTTCTGGCGCCCAAGCGGGCTCGAACACCGCGAGGGTGTTGATTGATCAGTGACGGGATAGCGCCGGTATGGCGTGAAAAGGATGTTGCTGAACAACCCAGGACCTAACAACTGACCGTTCGGCTAGGTTCTTGCAAAAAACGAATAACGCCACGCCCATCAAAGTGTCATCTGTAGGAAAGCCACTCCCTACATTGGCCCTCCGTCTCCGCTAACGGCCAGTGGCAGTCCAGCTACGTAGGAGATCAGTCATGTTTCATAGGGGCGGCCCAATTTTTTGACCCATTGTGTAATGACTGCGGCGTCAGTCGGGCCCCATATCAACCAAGGTGACCGCCAAACCACAGACGGACTTATCTGGCGAATATTGCGCACCTACCTTCGCACTCGAGTGAATCTCTGCGCTGAGACGATAGGAGTCCCATCCTCCTGTGACTCCAATCGGCAATGGCAATTTCATCGGCGGTTTAGACTCGTGAGGCACCCCAAGCATCTTGTGGAGACTCTCTTGGCTCATAACGCGGGTAAAAGGCGCGGGCAGATCTCCTGTATAAGGTGGCTCTCTCTTGGCAAGCGGGATCAAACAAAAAACTATCCGCTCTAATCGC
The DNA here is from genome assembly GCF_013386765.1 of Pseudomonas yamanorum. Taxonomy (GTDB): domain Bacteria; phylum Pseudomonadota; class Gammaproteobacteria; order Pseudomonadales; family Pseudomonadaceae; genus Aquipseudomonas; species Aquipseudomonas yamanorum_A. The sequence goes on along the minus strand of NZ_JACARE010000003.1, from coordinate 495,869 downwards.
ATCGTCTGCGCCCAAAACCACAGCTCAACACCTGGCTCTGGCTTATCGATGAAATATGTATTTTCACCCGTTGCAAATAGCGGCTTTATCGATCCGTCACGAAGTAGATTTTCGCCGCATAACTCGCCGTAAGTACGGCCCAAGCTTTTTACCAAGCAAGCAATTTTTGCTGCGTCCATCTACCACCCTTGCGCTGCGTTGACCTTTTCTCGCGCCCAAGCGCGCCTGAGCACCACAAGGGTGTTGATTGATCAGTGACGGGATAGCGCCGGTATGGCGTCAAAAGGATGTTGCTGAACAGCCCGAGACCAAACAACTGACCGTACGGCTAGGTTCTTGAATAAACCGAATAGCCTCACGTCCATCAAGGTTTCACCTGTAGGAAACCCACTCCCTACATTGGCCCTGCGTCGCCGCTAACGGCCAGTTACACTACCGCTCCCCAAAGGAGCCCGCATGACTTCCCTGCTGACCGACTGGCGCGACCGCCCCACCCACCGCCGCGTGTGGGCCCTCGCCGCGCCGATGATCCTGTCGAACATCTCCGTGCCGCTGGTGGCGCTGGTGGACAGCATGGTCATCGGCCACCTGCCCCACGCCCATCAACTCGGCGCCGTGGCCGTGGGCGCCAGCCTCTATACCTTCCTCGCCTGGGCCATGGGCTTTTTGCGCATGGGCTCCACCGGCTTTGCCGCCCAGGCCGCCGGGCGCGGTGATGGTGCGGCGCTGCGGCAGATTCTGTTGCAAGGACTGTTGCTGGCGCTGGGGCTGGCGATGTTGCTCGGCAGCATCGGCATTCCCTTAAGCGGCCTGGTGCTGGACTGGATGCAGCCCTCGCCCGAGCTGAACCAACTGACCCGCGAATTCTTCCACACCCGCCTCTTCGGCCTGCCCGCGGCCCTCGCCAGCTACGCGCTGGTGGGCTGGTTCCTCGGCACCCAGAACGCCCGCGCGCCGCTGGCGATCCTGCTCACCACCAACCTCGTCAACATCGCTCTCAACCTGTGGTTCGTCCTGGGTCTGGATTGGGGCGTGGTCGGCTCGGCCCGCGCCTCGGTGATCGCCGAATGGACCGGCGCCCTGCTCGGCCTGGCCCTCACCCAAAAAGCCCTGCGCGCCTACCCGGGCCATATCGCCTGGGCCGCCCTCAAACTGTGGCAAAGCTGGCGCCCGTTGCTGGCGGTGAACCGCGATATCTTCATCCGCAGCCTGGCCCTGCAATCGGTGTTTTTCATGATCACCGTGCAAGGCGCCAGATTGGGTGATGCGACGGTAGCGGCCAATGCGCTGCTGCTAAACGGCTTACTGTTGACGGCTCACGCCCTGGACGGACTGGCCCACGCCGTGGAAGCGTTGTGCGGCCACGCCATCGGCGCCCACGACCGCCAGGCCTTGCGCCGCTCGCTGGTGGTGGCCTGTGGTTGGTCGTTGCTGGCCAGCGTCGGTTTCGCGATCCTGTTCGCCGTGTTCGGCCACCTGTTTATCGCCATGCAAACCGACATCCCGAGCGTGCGCGAAACCGCCGACATCTACCTGCCTTACCTGGCCGTGCTGCCGTTGATTGCAGTGTGGAGCTACCTGTTGGACGGCTTGTTCATCGGCGCCACCCGCGCCCGGGAAATGCGCAACGGCATGCTGCTGACGGTGGTGATTGTGCTGCCGTTCGCCTGGGCCTTGCAGGGGCTGGGCAACCACGGGCTGTGGATAACTTTCCTGCTGTTCATGGCCCTGCGCAGCCTCACGCTGTGGGCGATTGCCTGGCGCCTGAACAAACAGGACCGCTGGCTTACTGGCCCGGCGTGAACTTGATAAACGCGGTGACCCGGTCCAGCACCGGCGCCAGCCAGCGCAACGGCCGGGACATGGACGCTACCAATGTCGCGTGGCTGGTTTTGGTGAAGTAGAACTCCTCAACCGGCACACCCGCCGCCCGCAGCTTGTTCGCCAGGCCGGCGGTGTTGCGCTTGGGGTTGACCAGGTTGTCGTCCACAGAAGCAATCAACAGGCTTGGTGGTGCGCTTGCGCTGACGTGGTTGATGGGTTGGGAGTCGGGCGGCGAATCCGGATAGAAGAACACCGGGCGCACATCGCGGTTTTCAATTGGCAGGAAATCATACGGCCCGGCCAGGCCGATCCAGCCTTTGAAGACTGACGGCGACATGCCGACCCCGGCCAGCCACTGTGGATCCAGCGCCAGCATTGCGGCGTTGTAGGCACCGGAACTGTGGCCCATCACATACAGCTTGCGGGGATCGCCGCCGTACTCGGCACTGTGCTGGTGCGCCCAGGCGACCGCTTGGGCGCCATCCTGCAAAAACGCTGGGTAGCGCACTTGCGGGTAAAGCCGGTAATCGGCAATCACCACCACGATGCCGCGCGAGGCCAGGGCTTCGCCGACAAAACCGTAGTCATCCTTTGAGCCGCTGTTCCAGCTGCCACCATAGAAAAACACCACCACCGGCGCATCGGGCAAGGCGGTGACGGGACGGTAGATATCGAGTTTCTGGCGGGGGTCGTCGCCGTAGGCAATGGAGGATGTTTTGGTGAAGGTGCTGGAGGGTGTGAGTGCGTTGAGCACTTTGATCGGGGAGCAGGCCGCGAGCAGAGTCGCGATGGCCAGGGTGAACACTTGCAGGAGTTTGCTCGACATCGTTCAGGCCCTATAAAGAGGGTACTGCCGAAACGCTGATCAAATGTGGGAGCTGGCTTGCCTGCGATGGCGGTGGGTCAGCCAGCCCATTGGCTGCCTGACCCACCGCCATCGCGGGCAAGCCCGGCTCCTACATTAGAGCCGGGTCGACCTTTGGAGCGGTGTCCTTACGAGGACAGGTACGACGAACGCGTCAGCCCAAGACGCAACGCATCCAGGAACTGAGTCCGCTCCGCCGCCGTGATCTTCGCGCTGGCGCACTTGTCACGGTAGTGAGTCATCAACTCCTCCGGCGACAAGTGCACGTAGCGCAGCATGTCTTCGATGGTGTCGTGGGTCTCGATCCCGGCGCTGTACACCGAACCGTCGTCACGCTGGTAGATGTTCACCGAGTCGGTGTCACCGAACAGGTTGTGCATGTCACCGAGGATTTCCTGGTAGGCGCCCACCAGGAAGATCCCCAGCAGGTAATCCTCACCTTCTTTCACCGCGTGCACCGGCAAGCTGGTCTCAATGCTCTGCTCGTCGACGTACTGCTTGATCTTGCCGTCGGAGTCGCAGGTCAGGTCTTGCAGCACGGCACGGCGCAGCGGCTCTTCATCGAGGCGATGCAGCGGCAGAATCGGCAGTACCTGGCCGATGGCCCAGGTGTCCGGCAGGCTCTGGAAGACCGAGAAGTTGCAGATGTACTTGTCGGCCAGCTTGTCGTTGAGCTCGTCCAGCACCTGGCGGTGGGAACGCTGGCGGGCCTTGAGAGAGTCGTGCAGGCGACGGCAGACGGCGAAGTAGCACTGCTCGGCCAGGGCTTTTTCGGCCAGGGTGATCTTGCCGTCGGCGTACTGGGTGGCCACGTCGCTCATGTAGTGGGTGGCACGCCAGTAGGTTTCGGTGACCATTTCAATGTCGGTCGGGCCCAGCAGGTCCACAAGCCATTGCACGGTTTCCGGCAGGCTTTCCTTGTTCTCGATAACCGGCACGTCGTCGTTGTGTTTCTCGACGTCGGTCACCTGCACCACCAGCATGGCGTGGTGGGCGGTCAGGGAACGGCCGCTCTCGGAGAAGATGTTCGGGTGCGGCAGGCTCTGCGCATCGCAGAATTCCTTGAGCATGCCCACGACCACACCGGCGTAGTCGTCCATGTCGTAGTTGATGGAGCTGGCGTTACGCGAGTGCGTACCGTCGTAGTCCACGCCCAGGCCGCCGCCCACGTCGATGTGGTCTACCGGCAGGCCGAGGTTGCGCAGTTCGCCGTAGTAACGAATGGCTTCCTTGAACCCGTGCTGGTAGTCGGCCAGGTTGGCGATCTGCGAGCCCATGTGGAAGTGCAGCAGGCGGATGCCCTGGTCCAGGCCGGCCGCGCGGAAGCGCTCGACCACCGACAACAGTTGCGCCGCCGACAAACCGAATTTGGATTTCTCACCGCCGGTGTCTGCCCACTTGCTCGACGCCAGGGACGACAGGCGCACCCGCAGGCCCACCTGTGGCTTGACCTTGAGGTTGGCGGCTTCTTCGATCACCAGGCCGACTTCGGATTCTTTCTCGATCACGATAAACACGTTGTGGCCGAGCTTCTGGCCCATCAGCGCGAGGCGGATGAACTCACGGTCTTTGTAACCGTTGCAGACGATGGTGCCGCCTTTCGGGGCCAGGGCCAGCACGGCCAGCAGCTCGGGCTTGGAGCCGGCTTCCAGGCCGATGGACACGTCCTGGGTGGCGATGATGTTCTCGATCACCGCTTCCTGCTGGTTCACCTTGATCGGGTACAGCGCGGTGTATTTGCTCTGGTATTCCAGGCGCTCGATGTTCGCGTCGAAGGCACCGGTCAACTGGCGCACGCGGTCTTGCAGGATGTCGGGGAAGCGCACCAGCAACGGCAAGGACAGGCCGCTTTTGCGCAGCTCGTCGACTTGCTCGTACAGGTCGACGGGCGTGCTGTTCGGGCCGTTCGGACGGACTTCAACGCGACCGGCATCATTGATCGCGAAATACCCGGCCCCCCAATGGCGAATCCCGTAAACACTGCGGCTGTCCGCAACTGTCCATTGGCTGCCATCGTCTTTGCGTGTGCGTCGTACGGACATCGAAGTCCCCTATAAATGAAGTCGAAGTGCACCGGCCTGATCAGAGGCTGGCGCAGTCTAAAGAATGAAAATGACGATTTGCCTGTGAGAGGGGTAGACCCCACTTGCAGGACAGAGTTTAGACACCGGTCAGGAACAGGCTCTGTGAAAACCATGGGGACGACAGTTCGCGTTCAGCAAGCGGGTCATCGGGGTGGTTTTCACAGAGGCTGCTAGCCGCCGGATTTCTTCGCCTTGTAACCCAGCTTGATCAGCTCGGCCAACAGCAACTCGACGTGGTCGCCCTGAATCTCGATGATGCCGTCTTTGAGGGCACCACCGGTGCCACAGCGCTTTTTCAGCGTGGTGGCCAGCTCCTTCAGGGCATCCTCGGCCAGGGGCACGCCGGTGATGGTGGTCACCGTCTTGCCGCCACGGCCCTTGCTCTCGCGACGTACGCGGGCAATACCATCGCCTTCGGGAATCAGGGTTGTTTTGCAGGTACACGCGTCCACGGGCTGACGACAGTCCGGGCAGTGTCGACCTGCGTCGGTGGAAAATACCAGGCCACCAAGGGCGGCGAAGGATGCGGCTTTTTTGGCCACCGGCAATCCTCTTGGGAGGACAAAGACTGATCGGTGCGATCACCGACCGCGAAGCCCCACTCAGGCAGGGGCAGCGCTACTGAACCGCAGGCATTCAACCCATTGTAGGAGCGAGCTTGCTCGCGAAGGTCGTCAACGATAACGCGGGCATTCAGGCAGCACGCGTCGTGCTTACGTTTTTCGCGAGCAAGCTCGCTCCTACAGGGTGGAACAATAGCGGTTCAGCTTGAAAAGTCGCGCAGTGTAACGGCAAAAAGGCCCCTTGCTAAGAGCCTAATGGCGCCAATTTATGCAACTTTAGCGACGCAGGGCCAAATAACGACGCAACCCTTCCTGGGCATCCGGGCAATAGGGCTTTTGCTCGGCCTCCTCCAGCACCGTCGCCAGTGGCAGAAAGCGGGCTTCCATGACTTCTTCCGGCTGGATCCGCAGCGGCCCGTCCCACACGGCCGAGAACGAAGTGCACCAGAGCCGGCTGTCGCCGTCTTCGAAATAGAAATGGTCGTGAGCGGTGAGTTCGACGCCGCTGACGCCCAATTCCTCTTCCAGCTCCCGGGCCGCCGACTCGGCGTAGGACTCGTGGGCCGCTACCATCCCGCCCGCCGCCGTGTCCCAGAACCCCGGGTACATGGCTTTGCTCAGGGTGCGCCGGTGCACACACAGCTCACCGGCCGAGTTGAACAGGAAGATAAAGGTGCAGCGCCCGATCAGCCCGCGCTGGCGCAAATCGGAACGCACCAGGGAGCCGAGCAGGTTGTCCTGCTCGTCGACCCAGGCGATCAGTTCGGCGTCGGAGGCGGCGCGGTGCGCCGCCTCTCGGGTGGAAGCGTCCATCATCAACCCTGGTTCAGGAGCTGACGCAAGTCGATCACTGCAGCGTTGGCCCGGGAAATATAGTTGGCCATGACCAGCGAGTGGTTGGCCAGGATGCCAAAACCGCTGCCGTTCAGGATCATCGGGCTCCACACAGGTTCCTGCGAGGCTTCCAGCTCACGAATGATCTGGCGCACGCTGACGGTGGCGTTCTTCTTGGCCAGCACGTCGGCGAAGTCGACTTCGATGGCGCGCAGCAGGTGGGACAAGGCCCAGGCCTGGCCACGGGCCTCGTAGAACACGTTGTCGATCTGCATCCATGGGGTTTCCACCACTTCTTCATCGACCTGCGGCACTTCACCTGGCGCCAGCGCTTCGGTTTTCAGCGCGGTGTTGAGCTTGACCCGGCCCACACTGGCCGACAGCCGTTGCGACAGCGAACCCAGACGGGTCGCCACATCACCCAGCCAGTTGTTCAGGTTGTCGGCACGCGCATAGAACAGTGCGCCGCGCTGATTCGGGTCGGACAAGCGCGCTTCGTAGCGGCTCAGGGAGTTGATGCCTTCCTGGTATTCCGACTCGCTGGACGGCAGCACCCAGCTCTTGTTGTCGAAGTTGAAGCGCGGCTCGGCCTTGGCCAAATCTGCGTCTTCCGCCGACTGCGACTGCGAACGGGCGAAGTCCTTGCGCAGGGCACGGGTCAGGTCACGCACCTGCACCAGCACGCCGTATTCCCAGCTGGGCATGTTGTCCATCCACAGGCCCGGCGGGAAACGGTCGTTGGAAATGTAGCCACCCGGCTTGTTCAACAAGGTGCCGACTACGGTCTTGAGGGTTTCGACGGTGGTGAAACCCACCACCATCTGCTTGCCATCCTTCTCGGCGGCAATCTGCGCGTTCTGCTGCACCGGGAACAACGCGGGCTCTTCGCTCCAGTACCAGCCCAGGGCACCGGTGACCAACAGGTACAACGCAACCAGCGAGAGCAACGCACGGCTCATCAGCAGGTTACGGAAATAGCTGCGGGGGGCCGACTTGGTCTCGGGGGCCGGGCCCTTTGCACTGCCTGCGCGGTTTTTCCAGTCCAGCATGGCGATATCCTTTCAATCACTTGAGTTCAATAGCTACGACCACAACCCTACCCCATCGTGCCGAGCATCGGGGCGCTTTTAGTCGGGGTGGCGCGTATGCGCGGCTCGACTATAAAGGATGCACGCTTTTTACGCCCGCGCGACTGCAGGGTCGACAAATGAATATCCAGGACCTCGCAGTTAATTGACGTATGACACTCGTGCAAAGGAAAAGAGGTGCTAGCATAGAGCCATCAGTTCGACCTCAGCATGCAGCCTAACTAGTAGTCAGGATATGACCGAGCCAGAAGACCCCAGCCGTGAGCGTCTCAAGCACCATTTTGCCCAGCGGGTAATTCATCAGGCACGTCAAATTCTTGAGATCTGGCAGCGCCTGCAACGCAGCGAATGGTCGACCACTGACTTGTCCGAGCTCAGTGAGGCCAACCTGCGCCTGCTGCGTTTTGCCGAACGCTTCGAGCAGCCGGAACACGGCCAGCTGGCGCACCTGATCAGCGATTCACTCAAGGCCGTGGACGACAACCGCGGTCGCCTCAGCAGCCACCTGATCACCGAACTCAACCGTTTGATGCAGCGCCTGTCCCGCACCGGCCTGCGCCAGGGCGACCAGCTTGAGCAAACGCTCCTGCCGCCGATGCGCAAGCCGATCTACGTGATGCTGGCCGACCACGACCGCGCCGAGCGCCTGGCCAAGCAGCTGGAGTTTTTTGGATTGAGCGCCCAGTCCCTCGACAGCGTGGCGGCGTTTCGCGCCTCGATGGCCGAGCGCTTGCCCGCGGCTATCGTGATGGATGTGGATTTCTGCGGCACCGGCCTCGGCCTCAAGCTTGCCGCCGAAGCCCAGGAAGGCCTTGAGCAAAAACTGCCGTTGCTGTTTTTCAGCCTGCACGAAACCGATACGCCCACGCGTCTCGCGGCCGTACGCGCCGGCGGCCAGGAGTTCCTCACCGGAACCCTGGAGGCCTCGAGCCTGCTGGAAAAAATCGAAGTGCTGACCTGCGTCGCCCAGTACGAACCTTATAAAGTGCTGATCATCGATGACTCCCGGGCCCAGGCCATGCACACCGAGCGCCTGCTCAACAGCGCCGGCATCGTCACCCGCACCCTGATCGAACCGATCCAGGCCATGGCCGAGCTGGCGGACTTCCAGCCCGACCTGATCATCCTCGACATGTATATGCCGGCCTGCACCGGTACCGAACTGGCCAAGGTGATCCGCCACAATGACCGCTACGTCAGCGTGCCGATCATCTACCTCTCGGCCGAAGACGACCTGGACAAGCAACTGGACGCCATGAGCGAAGGCGGCGACGACTTCCTCACCAAGCCGATCAAGCCTCGGCACCTGATCACCACCGTGCGCAACCGCGCGGCGCGGGCGCGCAACCTCAAGGCGCGGATGGTGCGCGACAGCCTCACCGGGCTGTACAACCACACCCACATCCTGCAACTGCTGGAAGACTGCAGCTTCCGCGCACGCCGCGAAAACAAGCCGCTGAGCTTTGCGATGCTCGACATCGACCACTTCAAGCGGGTCAACGACAGCCACGGCCACCCCATGGGCGACCGGGTGATCAAGAGCCTCGCGCTGTTTCTCAAGCAGCGCCTGCGCAAGACCGACTATATAGGCCGTTACGGCGGCGAAGAATTTGCCATCGTGATGCCCGACACCGATCTCGACAGGGCCTGCCAGGTACTGGACGAGATCCGTGGGCGCTTCGCCGAGATTCACTACCCCGCCCAGCCGCAGGATTTGTGGTGCACGTTCAGTGCCGGCGTGGTGGAGCTCTGCGACGGCTCCGACAGCCTGATGATGGCCGCCCAGGCCGACGAGGCGCTGTACCGTGCCAAGGATGCCGGGCGTAACCGGGTGGCGTCGGCCCGGGCATCAAAGCAAAGTGCCACCTTTTCACCGGAATCCACCGAATCCGTCATAACTCTGTAATGGAAACGCAATAACTTCAGGCACTTACTTCTGCTGTCGGTTGAAACCACGCATGCGCCTGAAGCTGCTGACGAATCTGAACACCCTCCTGCTGGTCGCCGTTTGCCTGGCCCTGGGCGCGACACTTTGGTGGTCGCAACGCGCCCTGGAACGGCCTTACCTGCTGATGGAGCGTTACCTGGGCCTGTCGCAGACCTTTCAGAACCAGGCCGCGCGCAATATCGACGATTACCTCGCCAGCGGCGACGCCCTGCGCCTGAGCAGCGCCAGCCAGAGCCTGGAGAACCTGCTGCAGCACCTGGATGAGTTGCCGCCGGACCTGGCGCAGAACCTGCGACCCAGCCTTGCCGACCTGGATACCTTCAGCAAGACCGACCTGCTGGCCGCCGGCAAACTGGCCGGCGACCCGCAAGCCCTGCTGCTGCAAGCCGAACGCGAACTGGGTGCCAACCTGGAGCAATTGAACCAGTACGCCAGCGGGGTGAATTCGCCGGAGTCTGCGCGTTATTTGCCGCCTTTATTGGCCGCGTCCCAGCATCTGGCCAAACTCTCCCTGGCCCGGGACAAACTGGTGAGCAGCGGGCGCAGCGAACTGGCTGATGATGTGGAGCGCGAAGTCAGCAACATCCGCAGCCAGGCTGACGTGCTGGGGCAATTGCCCTTGCTGGGCGTGACGGCCAGCAGCGAGTCCAATACCGACGATTTTTCGGCCATGATGGGCCTGGAAAACACCGAAAAAACCGTGGCCCAGGACACCGGCGTCGACCTCAAGCGCGAGCTCAACAGCCTGCTGACCCGCTACCCCGCCGAGCTGAAACGCACCCGCGAGCAAATCCAGCAGCGCACCGAACTGGCCACCAGCACCCATCTGAAAATCAATGCCGTACAGCAGGCCATCGCCGGGCTGGAGCCCGTGGTGCGCGCCCAGCACGGGAAAATCCAGGGCGAAGTGCGCCTGATGCAAGGCGTGATGATCGGCCTGATTTTGCTGATCGCACTGTTGATAGACACCTTGCAGCGGCGCCTGGCACGGGTGCTGACCAACCTGGCGCCGGCCTTGTCCACCTGGGCCGAGGGCGATTTCAGCCAGCCCATTGCCTTGGGCAAGACCAACCGCGAACTGCACGATATCGAAGAATCCCTGAACCGCCTGCGCGCCTACCTGGTGGACCTGGTGGGCACCATCAGAGGCAACGCCGAGCAAGTGGCCGGCAGCAGCAGCGCGCTGGCGGAACTGAGCAGCGGCATGCATGACGGCGCCGAACGCCAGGCCGGTGACACCGCGCAGATTCGCGATTCCCTGGGCGAACTGGAGGCCACCATCCAACAGGTTGCCGGCGACGCCAGCCAGGCTGCCCAGGCCAGCCGCAGCGCAGGCGAAGCAGTAGAACAGGGCCAACGCGTAATCGGCTTGAGCCTGACCGGGCTGCACGCCTTGGTGGGCGAAGTGCAGATCAATGCGCAGATGATCGAAAAACTCGCCGAGGAATCCGCGACCATCGGCGGCGTACTCACGGTGATTCGCTCGATTGCCGACCAGACCAACCTGCTGGCGCTGAACGCCGCCATCGAAGCCGCCCGGGCCGGTGAGGCCGGGCGCGGGTTCGCCGTGGTCGCCGACGAAGTTCGCTCCCTGGCCCAGCGCACCGCCGGCGCCACCGCCGAAATCCAGCACCTGATCGCCGGCCTGCAAACCGCCGCCCGGCAATCGGTAGAAGGCATGCGCGCCCAGGTCGAACACGCCGAAGCCACCGCCGAGCAAGCCCAGGCCGCCGACGGCGCGCTGGATGAAATCGTCGGGGCGATCCAGACCATTTCCGACACCGCCGTGCGGATTGCCGATGTCACCGCCCAGCAAAGTGGCGCTGTGAGTGAAATCCGCGATAACAGTGAGCGAATTCACCAGTTGGGCGAGGACAACTTGCTGCGAATTGGCCAGGGCCGCCGCCAGGGAGAGCATTTGCTGGTACTGGGCGGGCAGCTCAATACCGCCGTGCAGGCATTCCGCGTCTAATACACGCCCTGTAGGAGCCGGCTTGCCGGCGATGAGGCCCGAACATTCACCGCAACCCCCACAGACGCCATCGCCGGCAAGCCGGCTCCTACAAGTGACCGAATCTGACACCTCGGTCACATATTTTGCGCAATCCTCGCTAATCGTGCTGCCTACTGCATAGAACTGGACAGTCACAAAGCCTTTGCGGCATAGTCGCCGGGTTCTACCGTGCCCACATCAATAACAAGGAACAGCCGATGGCGACCTTACTGGTTCTTCACGGACCCAACCTGAACCTGCTCGGCACCCGCGAACCGGGCGTCTACGGGGCAGTGACCCTCGAACAGATCAACCTCGATCTGGAACGACGGGCACGTGATGCCGGCCACCATCTGCTCTACCTGCAAAGCAATGCCGAGTACGAATTGATTGATCGCATCCATGCCGCGCGCAGCGAAGGCGTGGACTTTATCCTGATCAATCCCGCCGCTTTTACGCACACAAGCGTTGCATTACGTGACGCGCTGCTGGCGGTGAGCATCCCATTCATCGAAGTGCATTTATCGAACGTGCACAAACGCGAACCTTTCCGCCATCACTCTTACTTCTCCGACGTTGCGGTAGGAGTGATCTGCGGCCTTGGCGCCAGCGGTTACCGACTGGCCCTGGAGGCCGCCCTGGAACAGCTTGAAGACACGGCCAAGCGCCCCTGACCGACCCTTTGGGAGTTGATGATTCATGGATATCCGTAAAGTTAAGAAACTGATCGAACTGCTGGAAGAATCCGGTATCGACGAGCTGGAGATCAAGGAAGGCGAGGAATCCGTACGGATCAGCCGTCACAGCAAGACCCCGGCCCAACAGTTCTACGCGCCACAGATGCAAGCGCCAGCCCCTGCCGCTGCGCCAGTGGCTGCTCCGGTTGCGGCCGCTGCCGAAGCCCCTGCCGCACCTAAACTGAACGGTTTCGTGGTCAAGTCGCCAATGGTCGGTACCTTCTACCGCACTCCGGCACCGACCTCGCCAGCCTTCGTTGAAGTCGGCGCAACCGTGAAAGTGGGCGACACCATCTGCATCGTCGAAGCGATGAAGATGATGAACCACATCACGGCTGAAAAAGCCGGCGTCATCGAATCCATCCTGGTAGAAAACGGTCAGCCGGTTGAGTACGACCAGCCGCTGTTCACCATCGTTTGAACCGCGGAGCGCCTTCGATGTTGAAACCTGCGAAGAAACTGCAAAAAGTCCTGATCGCCAACCGCGGCGAGATCGCGCTGCGTATCCTGCGCGCCTGTAAGGAAGAGGGCATCAAGACCGTCGCTGTTTACTCGACGGCCGATACCGAATTGATGCACGTGAAACTGGCGGACGAAAGCATCTGCATCGGCCCGCCACTGGCCACGAACTCGTACCTGAAAGTCTCGAACATCATCGCTGCCGCTGAAGTGACCGGCGCTGATGGCATCCACCCGGGCTACGGCTTCCTCGCGGAAAACGCCGACTTCGCCGAACAGGTGGAGAAATCCGGGTTTGCCTTCATCGGCCCGAAAGCCGAAACCATTCGCCTGATGGGCGACAAGGTATCGGCCAAGGACGCCATGATCGCTGCCGGCGTGCCAACCGTTCCAGGTTCCGACGGCCCGCTGCCTGAAGACGAGGCAACCGCCCTGCGCATTGGTCGCGAAGTCGGTTACCCGGTGATCATCAAGGCCGCCGGTGGCGGTGGTGGTCGCGGCATGCGCGTGGTGCACAAGGAAGAAGACCTGATCGAAGCCGCCAAGCAGACTCGCTCGGAAGCTGCCGCCTGGTTCGGCAACCCGATGGTCTACCTGGAAAAGTACCTGACCAACCCACGTCACGTGGAAGTGCAGGTACTGTCCGACGGCCAGGGCCACGCCATCCACCTGGGCGACCGCGATTGCTCGCTGCAACGTCGTCACCAGAAGGTACTGGAAGAAGCTCCGGCACCGGGCCTGGACGAGACCGCTCGCCAGGAAGTACTGGCTCGCTGCGTCAAGGCGTGCATCGACATCAACTACCGTGGCGCGGGCACTTTCGAGTTCCTGTACGAGAACGGTCGCTTCTACTTCATCGAGATGAACACTCGTGTGCAGGTAGAGCACCCGGTTTCGGAAATGGTCACCGGTATCGACATCGTCAAGGAGATGCTGAGCATCGCCGCTGGCAACGAGCTGTCGTTTACCCAGGATGATGTGAAGATCCACGGCCACTCGCTGGAGTGCCGGATCAACGCCGAAGACCCGAAAACCTTTATCCCAAGCCCTGGCCTGGTCAAGCATTTCCACGCGCCCGGCGGCAACGGCGTACGTGTGGATTCGCACCTGTACAGCGGCTACAAGGTTCCGTCCAACTACGACTCGCTGATCGGCAAGCTGATCACCTGGGGCGCCACCCGCGACGAGGCCATGGCCCGTATGCGCAATGCCCTGGACGAAATCGTGGTAGACGGCATCAAGACCAACATCCCGCTGCATCGGGATCTGGTTCGCGATGAAGGCTTCTGCGAAGGTGGTGTGAACATTCACTACCTGGAACACAAGCTGGCTAATCAGTAAGCGAAGTGCTCCACCCAACAAAGCCGCCTTCGGGCGGTTTTGTTGTTTGTGGGATACAGAAAACACCACAAAACCCTCTGGGAGCTGGCTTTTGTGGGAGCCGGGCTTGCCCGGGATGCAGACACCTCGATTTATCAGCCGGACCGAGGCGACGCTATCGCAGGCAAGCCAGCTCCCACATTTAGCCTGCGTTCAGTCAGTGGTGTCGTCTTCTGCTGTTCGCTCGCGTAAACTTGCGCGTCTTTCGCAGCCCTACCCCGCTGCACACTCATTTTTTCAAAGGTGCCCGCCATGCCTTGGCTGCAAGTCCGTCTCGCCATCAGCCCAGAACAAGCCGAAACCTACGAAGACGCGTTCCTCGAAGTGGGCGCGGTGTCGGTGACCTTCATGGACGCCGAAGACCAGCCGATCTTCGAACCCGAGCTGAACACCACCCCACTGTGGTCCCACACCCATCTGCTGGCCTTGTTCGAAGACGGCACCGATGCCGCCAGCGTCCTGGCCCACATGGAACTGCTCACCGGCGGCCCGCTGCCCGAGCATCACAGCGAAATCATAGAAGACCAGGACTGGGAACGCAGCTGGATGGACAACTTCCAGCCGATGCGTTTTGGCCAGCGCCTGTGGATCGTGCCGAGCTGGCACGCCGCCCCCGAGCCTGACGCGGTGAACCTGCTGCTGGACCCGGGCCTGGCATTCGGCACCGGCACCCACCCGACCACCGCCCTGTGCCTGGAATGGCTCGACGGCCAGGAACTGCAAGACTGCAACGTGCTGGACTTCGGCTGCGGCTCGGGGATCCTGGCGATCGCCGCCCTGCTGCTGGGCGCCAAGGAAGCCGTCGGTACCGACATCGACGTGCAGGCCCTGGAAGCCTCCCGCGACAACGCCGGGCGCAACAACATCGCTGAAGAGAAATTCCCGCTGTACCTGCCGGAGCAATTGCCCCAGGTGCAGGCCGACGTGCTGGTGGCCAATATCCTGGCCGGGCCGCTGGTGGCCCTGGCGCCGCAGCTGTCGAGCCTGGTCAAGCCGGGCGGGCGCCTGGCGCTGTCGGGCATCCTCGCCGAACAGGGCGAAGACGTTGCCGCCGCCTACGCCCTGGATTTCGAGCTGGACCCGATCGCCAACCGCGACGGCTGGGTACGCATCAGCGGTCGTCGGCGCTAGAATGAGCGCCTGCATGAATCGGATGGCCGCATGACCGACAGTTTCGTCACCCAGTGCCCACATTGCCAAGCGCGCTTTCGCGTCAGCCATGCTCAATTGAGCGTGGCCCGTGGCGTGGTGCGCTGTGGCTCGTGCCTGCAAGTGTTCAACGCCGCTCGCCAATTGCTGGAGCAGCGCGCCAATGCGCCTGCGGCCCAGCCACCGGCAGCCGTAGAACCGCCACCCGAAGCACCGCGGGCCATCAGCCAGAAGCAATGGACCGCCGAAGAGCTGGACCTGGATAACCTGGACCTCGACGAAGAACTGGCCAAGCTGGAACGTCGCGAGATTCAACACACCCAGCCTGTGGGTGCAGACCGTCGCCAACCCGGCGCCGACCGTCGGCAAAAGGAAGACTCCCTCAGCGCCAGCCGCGACACCGCCAAGGCCGAGGAAGAACAATGGGCCGCCAGCCTGTTCAGCGAGCCGCGCGACGAAAGGGCACAAGCCCCGCAACCGAGCGACGACGAACCGCAACCCGCCAAGGCAAGCCCCGGCAAACCCAAGCGCACCGAACCGTCGATGTCGTTTGAAGCGGTCGAGCCTGACGACGAACCGCCGCTGCACGCAGCCGCCGTCGATGACGAACCCAATCCACCGGTGACCGCCGCAGCAGAAACGCCGGAACCCGAACTGCCGGAGCGCGCGCAGCCCAAACGCAAACGCCCTCGCCCAGAGGCGGGCGCCCACGACGACCTGCTGTCGGACCTGGAAGACGACCCACTGCACCTGTATTCCCAGAAGCGCTCTTCGGGCTGGGGCCGCCGCCTGTTCTGGGGCCTGTTGGTACTGTTGGCCGCCGCCGGCCTGGCAGGTCAATACGTCGCCTACCAATTCGACGACCTGGCACGCCAGGACGCCTACCGCCCGTGGTTCCAGGAACTGTGCCCGAAACTGGGCTGCACCGTGCCCTCACGCGTTGATATCGCCCACATCAAGAGCAGCAACCTGGTGGTGCGCAGCCACCCGGAGTTCGCCGGCGCCCTGGTAGTGGACGCGATCATCTATAACCGCGCGACATTCTCCCAACCGTTCCCGTTGCTGGAGCTACGCTTCGCTGACATGAACGGGAATATGATCGCCAGTCGTCGCTTCAAGCCCGCCGAGTACCTCAGCGGCGAGCTGGCAGGCCAGACCGAGATGCCCTCCCAGACGCCGATCCACATTGCCCTGGACATTCTCGACCCGGGCAACAAAGCGGTGAATTACAGCCTGAGCTTCCACTCCCCCGAGTGAAACGGGTCATCGGCCGGGGTTTGACGGCAGATTATTGACTGCACGGCCTTGGACCAAACCAGCGGCGATAAGAAAATAACTGTTCAGATTTTATCCAATTCAGCCTTTATCCAGTCATCGAGAGCGGGTATCATGCCAACCCTTTTTCGAACTCTAATGATCCGGCCCCACAACAGGGAAGTCCTATGTCGGCGGTACGCATCGGCCCATACACATTGCACAACGGCTTGATCCTCGCCCCGATGGCGGGTGTCACCGACCAGCCCTTTCGTCAGCTTTGCAAGCGTTTGGGCGCAGGGCTTGTAGTCTCGGAAATGGTCACCAGCGACATGAGCTTGTGGAACACCCGCAAATCGCGGATGCGCATGATCCACGAAGGTGATCCCGAGCCCCGCTCGGTACAGATCGCCGGCGGTGATGCGCAAATGCTGGCGGATGCGGCCCGGGCCAACGTGGAGTTGGGGGCGCAGATTATTGATATCAACATGGGTTGCCCGGCCAAGAAGGTCTGTAACAAGGCCGCAGGTTCTGCCCTGTTGAAGGATGAGCAGTTGGTGAGCGAGATCCTGCATGCCGTTGTCGCTGCAGTGGATGTGCCGGTCACCCTGAAGATCCGCACCGGCTGGGACCGGGACAACAAGAATGGCCTGACGGTGGCGAAGATCGCCGAGCAGGCGGGCATTACAGCGCTGGCGGTGCATGGCCGCACCCGCGCCGACCTTTACACCGGTGAAGCCGATTACGACACCATTGCCGCGATCAAGCAGGCGGTGTCGATTCCCGTCTTTGCCAACGGCGACATCGATTCAGCCGAGAAAGCCCGGCGCGTGCTGCACGCGACCGGCGCCGATGGCCTGTTGATTGGCCGGGCTGCCCAGGGGCGGCCGTGGATTTTTCGTGAGATCGAGCACTTTCTGCGTACCGGCGAAGTCATGCCGGCACCGGAGTTGATCGAGGTGGAACGTATTCTGCTAGAGCATCTGGCCGCCCTGCACGCCTTCTACGGAGACGTGATGGGAGTACGCATTGCTCGCAAGCATGTGGGCTGGTATCTCGCAACCTTGCCGGGCGCCAGGGAGTTTCGCGCCCACTTCAATCGTTTGGATGATACGGAAGCACAGTGCGCCAACGTTCGTGAGTTCTTCAGCGAGCGTTACAAGAGCCTGGTGACAGGGGACGGAGAAGGGGTGGCCGCATGACGATGATGACCGAGACTTTAGTGAGTGGAACAACACCCGTGAGCGACAACGTCAATTTGAAACAGCACCTCAACACGCCGAGCGAAGAAGGCCAGACCCTTCGCGGGAGTGTCGAGAAGGCGCTGCACAATTATTTCGCCCACCTTGAGGGCGCTGCCGTCACGGACGTGTACAACCTGGTGCTCTCCGAAGTCGAAGCGCCGTTGCTCGAAAGCGTGATGAACTACGTCAAGGGCAACCAGACCAAGGCCAGTGAGCTGCTCGGTCTGAACCGTGGCACGCTGCGCAAGAAACTCAAGCAGTACGATTTGCTGTAAGCATTCAATCAAACCAGAAAGGCGCCCGCGTAAAAACGGTCGCCTTTTTTGCTGACTCCTTTGCTTTTGATGGAAATTGAAATGACCGACCAGACTACCCGCCTGCCGATCCGCCGTGCCTTGATCAGTGTCTCCGACAAGACCGGGATCCTCGAATTTGCCCGGGAGCTGGAAGCCCTGGGCGTGGAGATTCTCTCCACCGGCGGGACCTTCAAACTGCTGCAGGACAACGGCGTGGCCGCAGTGGAAGTGGCGGACTACACCGGTTTCGCAGAAATGATGGACGGTCGGGTCAAGACCCTGCACCCGAAAATCCACGGCGGGATCCTCGGTCGTCGCGGTATCGACGACGCCATCATGACCGAGCACGGCATCAAGCCGATCGACCTGGTGGCCGTTAACCTCTACCCGTTCGAAGCCACCATCAACAAGCCAGGCTGCGACCTGCCGACCGCCATCGAAAACATCGATATCGGCGGCCCGACCATGGTTCGCTCCGCAGCAAAAAACCACAAAGACGTGGCCATCGTGGTCAACGCCAGCGACTACGCCAACGTACTGGAAAGCCTGAAAGCCGGCGGCCTGACCTACGCCCAGCGCTTCGACCTGATGCTCAAGGCCTTCGAACACACCGCCGCCTACGACGGCATGATCGCCAACTACATGGGCACCGTGAACCAGGCGGCTGAAACCCTCAGCACAGAAGGCCGCAGCCAGTTCCCGCGCACCTTCAACAGCCAGTTCATCAAGGCCCAGGAAATGCGCTACGGCGAGAACCCGCACCAGAGCGCGGCGTTCTACGTTGAAGCCAAGCCTGCCGAAGTCGGCATCGCCACCGCAACCCAACTGCAAGGCAAAGAACTTTCCTACAACAACGTGGCCGACACCGACGCCGCGCTGGAATGTGTGAAGAGCTTCGTCAAGCCCGCCTGCGTGATCGTCAAGCACGCCAACCCGTGCGGCGTGGCCGTGAGCCCGGACGCTGAAGGCGGCATCCGCCAGGCCTACGAACTGGCCTACGCCACCGACACCGAGTCGGCGTTCGGCGGCATCATCGCCTTCAACCGTGAACTGGACGCCGAGACCGCCAAGGCGATCGTCGAGCGTCAGTTTGTTGAAGTGATCATTGCCCCGTCCGTGAGCGACGAAGCCCGCGCCATCGTTGCTGCCAAGGCCAATGTGCGCCTGCTGGCCTGCGGCGAGTGGTCGGCCGAGCGTGCCGCTGCCTGGGACTACAAGCGCGTCAACGGCGGCTTGCTGGTACAGAGCCGCGACATCGGCATGATCGGCAGCGCAGACCTGAAAGTGGTGACCAAACGCGCCCCGACCGAACAGGAAATCAACGACCTGATCTTCGCCTGGAAAGTCGCCAAGTACGTTAAATCCAACGCCATCGTCTACGCCAAGAACCGCCAGACCATCGGTGTCGGCGCAGGCCAGATGAGCCGCGTGAACTCGGCACGTATTGCTGCGATCAAGGCGGAACACGCCGGCT
The DNA here is from genome assembly GCF_013386765.1 of Pseudomonas yamanorum. Classification (GTDB taxonomy): domain Bacteria; phylum Pseudomonadota; class Gammaproteobacteria; order Pseudomonadales; family Pseudomonadaceae; genus Aquipseudomonas; species Aquipseudomonas yamanorum_A. The sequence continues at coordinate 476,677 of NZ_JACARE010000003.1, read as the reverse complement.
TGCAGGTGCAGGGTTCGGTAATGGCGTCCGACGCATTCTTCCCGTTCCGTGATGGCCTGGACAACGCCGCGAAAGCCGGTGTTACCGCGGTGATCCAACCGGGCGGTTCGATGCGTGATGCTGAAGTCATCGCTGCTGCCGACGAAGCCGGCATCGCCATGGTCTTTACCGGCATGCGTCACTTCCGCCACTGATCCAATTGACTGGTGGGCACTGGCTCCTGTGGGAGCTGGCTTGCCTGCGATAGCATCACCTCGGTGCACCTGATACACCGAGGCGCCCGCATCGCAGGCAAGCCAGCTCCCACAGAAAAGCCACCCACCGTGGTCTTCAGAATTCAGCGTCATCCGAGGTTTTTGAAATGAATGTTTTGATCATTGGCAGCGGTGGCCGTGAACACGCCCTGGCCTGGAAAGTTGCCCAGGACCCGCGCGTCCAGAAAGTTTTCGTTGCACCCGGCAACGCCGGCACCGCCATTGAAGCCAAGTGCGAAAACGTCGCCATCGACGTGCTAGCCCTTGAGCAACTGGCAGACTTTGCCGAGAAAAATGTTTCCCTGACCATCGTCGGGCCGGAAGTGCCGCTGGTAGCCGGCGTTGTGGACCTGTTCCGCAGCCGTGGCCTGGATTGCTTCGGCCCTACCGCCGGCGCTGCCCAGCTGGAAGGCTCGAAAGCCTTCACCAAGGACTTCCTGGCTCGCCACAAGATCCCGACTGCCGACTACCAGAACTTCACCGAGATCGAGCCAGCCCTGGCTTACCTGCGTGAGGTCGGTGCACCGATCGTGATCAAGGCCGACGGCCTGGCCGCCGGCAAAGGCGTGATCGTCGCAATGACCCTGAGTGAGGCCGAAGACGCCGTACGCGACATGCTCGCCGGCAACGCTTTCGGTGAAGCGGGTTCGCGCGTCGTCATCGAAGAGTTCCTCGACGGCGAAGAAGCCAGCTTCATCGTGATGGTCGACGGCAAGAACGTGCTGCCGATGGCCACCAGCCAGGACCACAAACGTGTTGGCGACGGCGACAGCGGCCCGAACACCGGCGGCATGGGTGCCTACTCCCCTGCCCCGGTAGTCACCGCCGAAGTGCACAAACGCGTGATGGACCTGGTGATCTGGCCAACCGTGCGCGGCATGGCCGACGAAGGCAATGTGTACACCGGTTTCCTGTACGCCGGCTTGATGATCGACAAGGTCGGCAACCCGAAAGTCATCGAGTTCAACTGCCGTTTCGGCGATCCGGAAACCCAACCGGTGATGCTGCGCCTGCAATCGAGCCTGGTGCTGCTGGTGGAAGCTGCGCTGGCCCAGGCCCTGGACAAGGTAGAAGCCCAGTGGGACCCGCGCCCGAGCGTCGGCATCGTGCTGGCCGCCGGCGGCTACCCGGCCGACTACGCCAAGGGCGATGTGATTGAAGGTCTGGATGCGGCTGCTACGCTGGAAGGCAAGGTGTTCCATGCGGGCACCGCGCTCAAGGATGGCAAGGTTGTCACCGCCGGTGGTCGCGTATTGTGCGCAACCGCCATGGGCAGCAGCGTAGATGCCGCCCAGCAACAAGCGTACAAGCTGGCGGCAAAAATCGACTGGAAGGGCTGCTTCTATCGCACCGACATTGGCTACCGTGCCATTGCCCGCGAGCGTGGCGAAAGTCAGTAAACAGCTATCCGTTCGGTTAGGCAGGGGCGTTTTGCCCTTGCCCTACTCTTGTGGCCCCGCGCATAGTTATACCCATGCATCAACCTACGAAGGGATTTCGCCGTGCGCTGGCTCAGGATCGCCATAGGTTTCACTGTCAGTCTGCTGACCTTGCTCTGCTTGCTTCCGGCCCAGGCCGCCGCACAAGGCAGTGGCTGGGCGGTATTGCTTGATGAACAGGCCGATCTGCAACTGAGCGATATCCGCTCGCCCCGCTACATCAATCAATTCAGCCCCATCGAACTGGACCGGATTACCGCCGCGCAACCGGACGGTGCGTTGTGGGTACGTTTCAGGCTGCAACCCGGCAAGCACGAGCAAGTGCTGCGGGTATTCGCCCCTGACCTGTCACACCTGAACCTGTACGTGCTCGACGGCGACACCCTGGTGGAGCAGCAAGCCACCGGCACCCGCCAGCCCCAGGCCGAGCGCCCGCTGCCCAGCAGCGACTTCATGCTGCCGATGCCTCAGAGCCAGAAGCCGCTGGACGTGTACCTGCGGCTGGTCTCGGAACACGAACTGCGCCCGTACATCACCCTGGAGCCCGCCGTACTGGCGGCGGCCAACCAGAACCAGACGCTGATCTACGGGCTGCTGTTCGGCTGCCTGGTGATGCTGATCCTGCACAACCTGACCCGCTACGCCTACCATCGCTCCCGCAGCAGCCTGTGGCTCGCCGCCTGCGAAGTGCTGTTGCTGCTCAGCCTGGCGCTGCTGCTCAATGTGGTGGGGCCATGGCTGCCGAACTGGCACGCGGTACAAACCCCCGGCGCCTACCTCGCCCTGCTGCTGACGGCGCCATGCGGACTGATGTTCGCCTACCGTTTCTTTGCGCCCCTGGGCCCGCATCCGCTGAACAAGCTGTTGATGGCCGACATCCTGCTGATCGTCCTGGTCGGGCTGTTGCTGCTGTTCGTCAACACACTGCCCCTGAACATCATCACCTATGCCCTGGTGGCGCTGGCCGGCCTGAGCATGTTGTTCGTTTCGGCTTATCACTGGCAAAAAGGTTATCGCCCGGCGCGGCTGTTCATGCTGGCGATGGTGATCTTCAACATTGGCACCCTGATTATCCTGCCCGCATTGCTGGGCCTGACACTGGTGGCGCCCCAAGGTCTGATCGTCACCTTGCTCGGTTTTATCTGCCTCAGCGGCTTGTTGATGAGCCTGGCCCTGGGCGAACGCCAGCGCGCCATCACCGAAGACAACTTCAGCCTCAGCCGCGACCTGGCGGCCAGCAATGCCGAGATCGCCGCCAAGGCCGAGTTCCTGGCGAAGATCAGCCACGAAATCCGCACCCCCATGAACGGCGTGCTGGGCATGACCGAACTGCTGTTGGGCACGCCGCTGTCGGTCAAGCAGCGGGACTATGTGCAAACCATCCACAGCGCCGGCAATGAACTGCTCACCCTGATCAACGAGATCCTCGACATCTCCAAGCTGGAGTCCGGGCAGATCGAACTGGACGACGTGCAATTCGACCTCAACGCGCTGATCGAAGACTGCCTGAGTATTTTCCGCGCCAAGGCCGAACAGCAGAACGTCGAGCTGATCAGCTTTATCCAGCCCCAGGTGCCACGGGTGATCAGCGGCGACCCGACCCGCCTGCGCCAGGCAATGTTGAGCCTGCTGGAAAACGCCCTGCAAAAAACCGATGAAGGCGAAGTGCTGATCGTCGTCGCGCTGGACGAGCGCAGCAGCAAACCGCGCCTGCGCATCGCCGTGCAAGACAGCGGCCTGCCAATGGAACCCGCCGAGCGCGACGCCCTGCTGCACAGCGAGTTGCACAGCAAGAATTTCCTCTCGGCCACACGCCTGAGCGGCCATCTGGGCCTGGTCATCGCCCGACAGTTGATCCTGTTGATGAATGGCGAATTCGGCATCAAGAGCGGCAGCCAACAGGGCAGCACCTTGTGGCTGACCTTGCCGCTGGACCCGGAACGCCTGGAGCATCCGACCTCCGACCTCGACGGCCCGCTCCAGGGCGCTCGCGTGCTGGTGGTGGACGACAACGACACCTGCCGCAAAGTGCTGGTGCAGCAATGCACGGCCTGGGGCCTGAACGTCAGCGCCGTGCCTTCGGGCAAGGAAGCCCTGGCGCTGCTGCGCACCAAGGCGCACCTGCGGGACTATTTCGACGTGGTGCTGCTGGACCAGAACATGCCCGGCATGACCGGCATGCAACTGGCGGCGAAGATCAAGGAAGACCCGAGCCTGAACCACGACATATTGCTGATCATGCTCACCGGCATCAGCAACGCGCCGAGCAAGATCATCGCGCGCAACTGCGGGATCAAACGCATCCTCGCCAAACCCGTGGCCGGCTATACCCTCAAGACCACGCTTGCCGACGAGTTGACCCAGCGCAGCAAAGGCACCGTGCAGCCTCGCCAGCCCGCGATCAGCGCGCCCATCCCGGTGACGGTGCCGAGTGATTTCCGGATCCTGGTGGCGGAAGACAACAGCATCTCCACCAAGGTGATTCGCGGCATGCTCGGCAAGCTCAACCTGCAGCCCGACACCGCGAGCAACGGCGAAGAAGCCCTGCAAGCGATGAAGGCCCAACGCTACGACCTGGTGTTGATGGACTGTGAAATGCCGATCCTCGACGGCTTCTCCGCCACCCAGCAACTGCGGGCGTGGGAAGTCAGCAACCAGCGCATTCGTACGCCGATCGTGGCGCTGACGGCGCACATTCTGTCGGAACATAAAGAGCGTGCACGCCAGGCCGGGATGGACGGGCACATGGCCAAGCCGGTGGAGCTGTCGCAATTGCGCGAGCTGGTGGAGTATTGGGTGGCGCAGCGGGCACAACGGCCGGAACACGCCCCTACCTGACCTGAAACAGGATCTCCCTGTGGGAGCTGGCTTGCCTGCGATGGCGGTGTATCAGCCACAAACATGGATGCCTGACACACCGCCATCGCAGGCAAGCCAGCTCCCACATTTGTTCCGTGGCGCCTGATAGACTCCCCACACGTCCCCGCCGCGAGCCGCGCCCATGCTCCATGTGTTATTCAGCGTTTACCTGAAGATGCTGGTGCTCTACAGCCCCTTCTTCGTGCTCTCCTGCTTTATCAGCCTGACCCGCGGCTACTCCAGCAAAGAGCGGCGGCGCCTGGCCTGGAAAGTCGCCCTCGCCACCCTGGTATCGAGCGTGTTGCTCTACCTGTTCGGCCGGGTGATTTTCAGTGTGTTCGGCATCACCGTCGACGCCTTCCGCATCGGCGCCGGCAGTGTGCTGTTTATCTCGGCCCTGGGCATGGCCCAAGGCAAGTCGGCGGTGCAGACCGACAACGTGCAGCAGGACGTGACCATCGTGCCGCTGACCATTCCCCTGACCGTCGGCCCCGGCACCATCGGTGCGCTGCTGGTGATGGGCGTCAGCCAGCCGCACTGGGACGACAAGATCACCGCCATCCTCAGCATCGCCCTGGCCAGCCTCACGGTGGGCGTGGTGCTGTACCTGTCCAACCGTATCGAACGCATCCTCGGCGACCAGGGCTTGCAGATTGTCAGCCGGTTGATGGGGCTGTTTGTGTGTGCCCTGGCCGCGCAAATCATCTTTACCGGTGTACGCGGTTACCTGGTGCCGTAACGCTCAAATCCTGTATTTGGCGATAGCCAGGCGGACCTTGTCCCCTGCGCTGTCCCGCAGCAGTTGAATCGTGGCTTCGTTGACCACCGAGCTGTTCAGCACCAGGCACGTGCGGCCACTGAAGGCTTCAACGGAGGCACTGTCCCACTCCAGAAACGGTATGCCCAACTGCTTGCTGACCCCGTGGGAACTGTAAGTCACCAACACCATCGAGACCTCTCCGGCCGTTTCCGAACAGGACGCCAAGCCGAAATCACCACCGTCGCGGGTGGTGGTATTGCGTTTGAACAACTCGAACGAGGCCGGAAGCTGCTTCAAGGCTTCCACCGCATCCCCCACCAGCTTGGGCAGCGCACTGATCAGCGGCCCCGACAGGAACGTCGAAGCCACCGTGGCCGCTACCAGGTTCAGCGCCGCCAACTGCACCGACAGCCCTTTGCGGGTCGTGTACACCCGCTCAAAACTGCTCCTCACCGGGATCCAGCCAAGGCTGGTCATCACCTTGATGAATTCGTCGTACCAGGCCTCGCTTCCCCGGGCGATGCGCAACACATCGCTGACGTAGCTGCTCGCCAGCAAATAGCTCTTGCGGGTGTACTCCTTGTTGAGGTTGGTCATGCCGTCCACAAACGACATGACGCTGTTGTTCACCACCGCCGCGTTCAAACCATCATCGTCAGCCTTTATCGGCGGGCTCGACCCGGACGACAGGCTGGACGCCCCCGGAAGCCGGTAAGCGGAAATCAGCCTCCTCCTTTTTGCGCTGTTGATCCGTCTGTTATTTCGCTCCATAGCCATTTCTCCATAACCCCCAACATGGGGCTTAACGCCAACACTAGTCGAGTTGCCGGAGATCTTGAGCTACAGGAAATTGACGACAGGACGCGCTGCTGCACGCAGGAAAAATCAGCGCTCGCGGCGACGCTGAGCAAACACGGGGGATGAACCTGTGCGGTGAAAAGATGCGGTGTTTTTCTTCGGCCCGTAGAGAAAGGTAAGACTCGACCTGGCGCCAGAACGGCTCGGCAAGCAGACCTTTCTTCCATCACCTGATGGCTTTTTCAAGGTGGCCCCATTGCGGGGCCACCGTGTTTCAGGAGGCCGGTTTCTCGCCGTACCAACGTGGCGTGTACACCCACTCACCGCCACCGGCGCGGGGGAATACGCAGGTGGTGGACGAGCCGATGAGCACCATGGTGCGCATGTCCACCTGCTCCGGGGTCAGTTGCCCCAGCGTGGTGACGCGCAGGGTCTGCCCCGGGCGACCGATATCACGGCCCAACACCACCGGCGTCTCGGCCGCGCGGTGCTGCGCGACGATCTCCAGGGCGCGCCCCAACTGCCACGGCCGCGCACGGGAAATCGGGTTGTAGAACGCCAGCGCCAGGTCGGCCTGGGACGCCAGGTCCAGGCGCTTCTCGATGATCGCCCAGGGCTTGAGGTTGTCCGACAGCGATATCACGCAGAAGTCATGCCCCAGCGGTGCCCCCGCCTGGGCCGCCGTCGCGAGGGATGCCGATACGCCCGGCAAAATTTCCAGGTCGACCTGATGCCAGGCCGGGTCGCTGGATTCGTGCAAGGCTTCGATCACCGCAGCGGCCATGGCGAATACGCCCGGGTCACCCGAGGACACCACCACCACCGAACGCCCTTGCGCCGCCAGTTCAAAGGCGTGACGGGCGCGCTGCATTTCTTCGCGATTGTCGGTGCAATGCTGGATCTGGTCCGGGCGGAATGGCCCGGCCATGCGCACGTAGGTTTCGTAGCCCAGCACGTCGGTGCAGCGGGCCAGTTCGGCCTTTACCGCCGGCACCATCAGCTCGGCAGCGCCGGGGCCCAGGCCGATGACCGCCAGGCGTCCACGGGGACGACCGATCAGGGACAGGTTCAGAGGGGCATCGGCGACCGTGATCGCGATGTCGGCCTGGGTCGCCAAATCGGCAAAGCGCAACGGTACGTCCAACTCGACTGAAGCTTCGTGCAATGACGAATCAGCCATCTCCGTTTCAGCCGCCAGCAGGCACGCCAGTGACTGCACGGCGAGCCCTGCATCCTGCAACGCCGCACGAATGCGCGAGGCCAATTGCGGCCCTGGCTGGCAGGTGACCAACACGTTCTTCGGATAAATCAGCAGTTCATTCGCCGCAGGCGTGCGCTCGGCGCTGCCCACGTGGATCGCCAGTCGCGCCTGCTGATCCTGGGGCAAATTGGCCTGATCCAGCCACGGCGCAGCACCTTCGATGCGCACCGATTCGCCCGCCAGCAAGTCCGACACAAAGCGCTTGCCCAGCTCCAGATCTGCGAGCTGATAACCGCTGGGAGGGTTGAGCAGGCAGGTGCCGAAACGCAGCTCGCCACTGGTGGTGATCGCAGCGGCAACGCCCAACGCAGCAGCGATTTCACGCGCCATTACGTTCACACCGCCGAGGCCACCGAGCAGCGGCACTACCGCGCTGCCGTCTTCGGCGACTGCCAGCACGGCAGGCTCGACGCCTTTCTCCAACAGCAGCGGCGCCAGGGTGCGGATCACAATTCCGGCGGCGCACAACGCAATGATCGACGTGCCCTGTTGATACAACTGGCGCAGGGTTGCGCCGAACTCGGTGTAGGACTGGTCTGCGCCCTCGACCCGCCCGGCCAGGCCGTGGATCAGCGCGTCGGGATACACCTGCTGGATAGCCCGGGCCGTGGCGAGGCTGCCCTGCCCGAGGATGACAATCGCGGGACTCGTCATCAGCCTTGCCACCTTTCACCAGGAACGATGATCAGCGAGAAATATGGCGAGGACGTTGGATCGACTTCGTTCAGGGCGACGATTTTCTGATTGGCCATGGTCGCACGCTCGACGTACAACGCCCGGCTCGCCAGGCCCAGTTCTTCCAATACCTGGCGCACCTTGGTGAAGTTGCGCCCCAGCTTCATGATCACCGCCGCATCGGCATCCGCCAGGCGACGCTTGAGTTCGTCGTGGGGCAACACGCCGGAGAGCACCGACAGGCTCTGGTTGCGATACACCAACGGCGCGCCCAGCACCGAGGCGCCACCGAGCATCGAGCACACGCCCGGGATCACCTGGGCTTCGTAGCGCTCGGCCAGGCGGTCGTGCAGATACATATAGGAGCCGTAGAAGAACGGGTCGCCTTCGCAGATCACCGCCACATCGCGCCCGGCATCCAGGTGCGCGGCAACGTCGACACTGGCGGTGTCGTAGAAGTCGCTGATCACTTGCTCGTAGGACAGCGGCGCCGGCAACACTTCGGTGGTCACCGGGTACACCAGCGGCATCAGGGTCTGCTGTGGCACCAGATGGTCTTCGATGATGCCGAAGGCGTTGCCCTTCTTGCCCTTGGCCACGAAGTACGCCACCACCGGCGATTCGCGCAACAGGCGCAGGGCCTTGAGGGTGATAAGTTCCGGGTCACCGGGGCCTACGCCCAGGCCAATCAAACGTCCGCGTGCCAGCATTATTCGACCTCCGTGGCCAAGGCGTTCACCGCGGCGGCGGCCATCGCACTGCCGCCCAGGCGGCCCTGCATGATCACGAACGGTACGCCACGGCTGTCTGCAGCCAGCATCGCCTTGGATTCGGCGGCGCCGACAAAACCCACCGGGAAACCGAGGATCAACGCGGGTTTTGGCGCACCGGCGTCGAGCATTTCCAGCAGGTAGAACAAGGCGGTCGGGGCATTGCCGATCACCACCACACTGCCTTCCAGGTGCGGGCGCCACAGCTCCAGGGCGGCGGCGGAACGGGTGTTGCCCAGCTCGCGGGCCAACTCCGGCACGCTGTCATCGCGCAGGGTACAGATCACCTGATTGTTGGCCGGCAGGCGGGTGCGGGTTACGCCTTCGGAGACCATCCGCGCATCACACAGAATCGGCGCGCCGGCGGCCAGGGCTTCGCGCCCGGCCTTGCCCGCGCCCTCGGAAAATTGCAGGCCGTCGATGGCGTCGACCATGCCGCAGGCATGAATCACCCGCACGGCGAGTTTTTCCAGGTCGGCAGGAATGCGATCAAGCTTGGCTTCTGCGCGAATGATCGCGAAGGAGTTGCGATAGATCTCCTGACCGTCGCGGATGTAATCAATCATCGGTGTTGCTCCGTGGGTGGGCGCGCAACACGGCGCCCGCCGCTTCAATGGAAAGAGTGCGCGCGTGCAGGCGGCCGAAACCGGGCAGGCCTGCGTCGCGAAAATAGAGGTCGTAGTGGCCGGGGCTCACCGCCAGCAAGGTGACCGGCGCGGTGTGTGCGGCAGCGCAGGAACGCGGGCAGCCGGACAGGTGCACGTTGTGGCCGGGGGCAAGCGTGGCCAGGTGCAAGGCGTCGGCCTTGGTGTCGCAAAGGCCTTTGGCGCAGCCGCTGGAACCGGTGCAGGCGATCAGGCGCGCCAGGGGTTGGTCCACAGAACACAGAAAGCCAAGCTGTTCGAGGCGTTCGGTCACAGCCGCCGCGTCCCGGATATTGGGCAGCAGCAGGCCTTGCCAGGGCGTGACACGCAGGGTGGCGTCGCCATGGTCGACGGCCAGTTGCGCGGCGCCCCTGAGCATCGCCGAATCGAGGCGGCCCAAGGGTGCGACGCCGGCAACGTAGACCCGGTTTTTTTGGTGCTGTGGATAACTTCCCAGGTGCAGCGGCGCAGGGTTTGCGCGGCGCGAGAAGCCGTCGACAGGCTGCAACGGCAGGCTTATTTGCCCCAGGAAGTTATCCACAGACGTTTCGGCCAGCAGGTGCCGCATGCGGTTTTGTTCAGGCCGGGCCAGTGCAAGGAAGCGTTCCAGAACCGCCACCACCAATGCATGCCCTTGCGCCAAAGGCACGGCCGCCAAGGGCGCGTCCTGCGCCGGGCAACCTGCCAGGCCGAACGCCAACAGCGTCTGGCCATTGGCGTCGAAGGCCGACAGCCACAGGTCGTGGTGATGCTCAAGCATCGCCAGGGCTTCACCACCGTCCAGTTGCACGGCGAACTTGGCCGACAACTCATGAAAGCGCGGGTGGGTTTCCAGGGTGACGAGGATCTCGTCCGCCAACGGCCGGGTGTCGAACAGCATGTCGCGGTCGATACCGGCGCTGGGGCTGAGCATCAGGTTGCGCACATCGTCCCCGGCGGCGCTTCTGGGGCCCAGGTCGGCGGCCAGCAAGGCCGCGATCAATGCGTCCTGTTCGGCGCCGATTCCGCGGATTTGCAGGTTGGCGCGGTTGGTCGCCTCGATCACCCCGCCGGCATAGGCCTGGGCCGCGTCGGCCACGGCAAACGCCTGCCCGGCGCGGATCGAACCACCGGCCAGTTTGATCCGGCAAATCCCGCCATCCAACGCCTGGACAATACGCAGCAACCCCGGACAGGCCGAGGGGCGCAAGGTATTGGACGATGGTGTTGGTTTCACAGGGCTACCGGTTCACGGGTAAAGGCGCGGTATTATGCCTGCTTTGTCCGGCGGCATGAAAAGCCTGCCCGTCGGATGTCGTTCAAGGAATTCATATGTCGCCCTGGCTGACGGTAGTAGGCATCGGTGAAGACGGCTTCAAGGGCCTGGGCAGAAACGCCCGGCACGCTCTGTTGAGCGCCTCTCGCATAGTTGGCGGCCAACGCCAGCTGGACTTGTTGCCCCTGTGCATTCGCGGCGAACGCCAGTTGTGGCCCAGCCCGTTTTCCCTGGAGCCGGTGCTGGCGCGCCGTGGTGAGGCGGTGTGCGTGCTGGCCAGCGGCGATCCGATGTTCTATGGCGTGGGCGCAAGCCTGGCGCGGCAGCTGCCCGCCGATGAGCTGCTGATTCTGCCGGCGCCCTCTTCGGTGTCTTTGGCGGCGGCGCGTTTGGGCTGGCCGTTGCAGGACGTGGTGACACTGTCGGTGGTTGCCCGGCCGTTGGCGGCGCTGAATGCGCACCTGGCCACCGGCATACGCTTGCTGGTGCTGAGTAATGACGACCAGAGCCCGGCAGCGATTGCAGCGCAGTTGGCCGAGCGTGGGTTTGGCGCAAGTCGCCTGAGTGTGTTTGAACACCTGGGTGGGCCGGATGAGCGGCGCGTCGACGGTATCGCCCAGGACTGGCAGGGCGAGCCGATTGCTGCATTGAATCTGGTGGCCATCGACTGCGTGGCTGACGCCAACTCACCGCGCCTGTCACGCCTGGCGGGGTTGCCGGATTCGGCGTTCAAGCACGACGGCCAGTTGACCAAGCGTGACGTACGCGCCATGACCCTCGCCCGCCTCGCGCCAATGCCCGGCGAACTGCTGTGGGATGTGGGCGCGGGCAGCGGCTCCATCGGGATCGAATGGATGCGTGCCCACCCCAGCTGCCGGGCCCTGGCCATCGAGGCCGATGAAGGCCGGCAACTGCTGATCGAGCACAACCGTGATGCCCTGGGCGTCCCCGGCCTGCAACTGATTCGCGGCACTGCGCCCCACGCCCTCGCAGGCCTCGAAGCGCCGGACGCAATCTTCATCGGCGGCGGCGTAACCCGTGACGGCGTGCTCGACACCTGCTGGCAACAGCTGCGCCCCGGCGGCCGGCTGGTGGCCAACGCCGTGACCCTGCAAAGCGAAATGACCCTGATGGCCTGGCGCGAACAACACGGCGGCGAGCTGACCCGCATTCACGTGGCCCAGGCCCAGCCGCTGGGGGGCTTTGATACCTGGCGCCAGGCGCTGCCGATCACTTTGCTCGAAGTGACCAAGCCGCTATGAAACGCATCCTGCTGCTGGGCGGCGTGACGGAAGCCCTGGCCATTGCCCGCACACTGGGGCCCGAGCATATCTACAGCCTGGCGGGCGTTGGCCGCGTTCCGACCGACCTTAGGTGCCAGGTGCGCGTCGGCGGCTATGGCGGCGCTGAAGGCTTGGCGCAGTTCATTCGCGATGAAGGTATCGAGCTGGTGCTGGACGCGACTCATCCATATGCCGCACAGATCAGCGCCAATGCAGCCCGCGCCGCCGGTTTGTGCGACGTTGCCTGCTGGGCCCTGCGCCGCCCGGCATGGCAGCCACAGGCCGGTGACGACTGGCGCGAAGTCAGTGACTGGGCGCAGTTGATCGAAGCCCTCAAGCCCTTCAAGCGACCGCTGTTCACGCTGGGCCGCGAGCCGTTGCAGCACCTCGACGAAATCCCCTCCGAGCAGTTCTGGACGTTGCGCGCACTGGATGTGTACCCCGGCAATGAACGCTGCGAAGTGATTGGCGCCCGTGGGCCGTTTTTGATCGAGGACGAGCGGGCGTTGTTTGAGCGGCGGCAGATTGATGTGCTGATCAGCAAGAACAGCGGCAGCACGGCTACGGAGCCGAAGCTGGAAGTGGCAAGGGAGCGTGGGGTGCCGGTGTTGGTGTTGAGGCGGCCGGTGTTGGCGGGGGTGGATATGGAGTTCACGACAGTCAACTCGGTACTGGAAGCATTCCAGTCTGTATGACGCAACACGAAACAAAGGTGGGAGCTGGCTTGCCTGCGATACAGACGACGCGGTCGTTCAGATACACCGCAGCGATGCCATCGCGGGCAAGCCAGCTCCCACACTAACCTGCGTCGCGCTGTCAGCTCCGCGTGGCGGCCGCCTGTTCGGCAGCATCGTGCACCCGATCAGCCAGCAACTCCGCCAGTTCGATCAACTGAGCAACGCCCAACAACTCCTCTCGCTTCGATCCTTCCAGGCTAAACGCCAAGTCGCAACTCAGCGCGTTGGCCGAGGCAAGTGTTTCGATGAGGTTGACCAGCAAGTCTTCGGTGCTGATTCCGTCGGTTACGGTGAACAGCCGAAAAGGGGGATTTGGGGTAGGTTTAATCATTGTGAAGCTCCGGAGAAGTGCAAAGGAGCTACCACTGATCGCCGCGATGCGATGGGGGTGGCAGCTGTACGCAGGTTCGCGGACCGGCTCTCCAGAACACCGGCATACCCGAAGGTATCCCGCGCACAGCCACCATAGCGCCGCACAGTAGACGATAAAAAAGCGCCAACTGAAAGGACACGATGACGCTTTTGCGTCTGAAGAAATCCGGGCCGCGACGCCCGACCGCTGATTTTGCAGCGGTGTACGGAGACTAGAGATTGAGTTTCCCAAGGACAACCGCCAATCGCTGTCGGAAATTTCTGTGGAGGGCCTCCACATTCGAATCGAACACAATCCAAACTGTGGGAGCTGGCTTGCCTGCGATAGCATCACCTCGAGTCAGCAGGAAGACCGAGTCGCCTGTATCGCAAGGTGCAATGACCTCGTAGGAAAATGCCTCAATCATCGACATCCTTTTGACAACCCCGCTTTAAAAACCGATTCGCCTTACAACCCCCTCCGAACCAGCCGGCTGGTTCAGCCAAAAGCCCTCGCCCTAAGCTCCCCTCTCGCAGTTTTGCACCAGAGTCTGCGATGGGGATGCACTGCTTTTGCAGCGCAGCTTGACTTGCCATTCTGTATCCCAAGGAATACGATCAAAGATGATTCACTTCAAGAAATCCAAGCATTTCCTGGAGTGGCTTGATTCGTTAAACAATAAACCGGCCCGTGCACGCGTACTGGCAAGGTTGGATAACGCACAATCAGGCAACTTCGGAGACTGTGAAACAGTAGGAAATGGCGTTTCGGAAATGCGCATCCACTACGGCCCTGGATACCGGGTTTATTTCACTCGTAGAGAGGAGGTGGTTTACCTGTTGTTGATAGGCGGTGATAAATCAACGCAGAAACGCGATATCCAGCGCGCTAAGCAAATTGCAGAAGACTTTGAAAAAAAGGAGTAAGCCATGACTGAATTTACAGACTTCGACATAGCGGAGCACCTCAAGACTCCTGAAGATATGGCCGAGTATCTTGAAGCGTGCTTCGAAGAGGATACCGGTAACGGACTGCTTATTCGTTCAGCCCTCAACAACATCGCCCGCGCCCAAGGCATGACTCAAGTAGCCCGCGACGCCGGCCTCGGACGCGAAAGTTTATATAAAGCCCTCTCCAGCACTGGCAATCCCGAGTTCGCGACTATCATGAAGGTCATGAAAGCCCTCGGCCTGAAGCTGCACGCCACGGTTGGTTGATAGCACTGCGACACCAAACCACACCGTCCCTTTTTACTTATCCCCCCCGATCAGGCTAAATACCCACCTGATCGCTTAACCCTACGGATTGTCCGCCATGGCCCGTCAACGCTTTGCAATTGCCTGGATAGCCTGCCTTGCAGTGCTGTTCAATGCGTTTGCTATGCCGCTGGCGGGTGCGATGCAGCAGGCGGATGACCCGGTCAAGCAATTGCTATGGGGCAGTTTCTGCTCCTCCAATGCCAACAAGCTGACGGCCATTGCCCTGGGCAAGCTGGAGATTCCGGCGCCGCAGCAGGACGATCACTCCACCATGCAACATTGCTGGTGCTGCTCGGGGTCGGCGCCGTTGGTGGCGCTGCCAGGGCATTCGCCAACACTGTATTTCGCACGATTCGACGCGGTGCAAGACCTCCCGCCGCCGTCATTGCAATCCCCTACCCCGCGCCAGCAATGGCCGAGCCTTAACCCCCGCGCCTCTCCAACGGTCTGATTTCTTCGCAAGTGAACTGCGTTTAGAACCGTTCTGGAGAACTGCCATGCTCAAATCTTCCCTGCTTCTGGCTGCGTTGTTGCTGCCGGTGTGTGCTGCTGCCAATGCCGAAGTCTTCAAGGTCGGCGAGCTGGTGGTCAGCGAACCCTGGTCCCAGGAGCTGCCGCCCAACGCGCCGACCGTCGCGGCGTATTTCGTGATTCATAACCAGGGCGAGCATGCGGACCGCCTGCTCAGCGTCGACACGCCCGTGGCCGCCAAGGCCGAGCTGCATGAGCATGTGATGCAGGGCGACCTGATGAAGATGCAACAGGTGACCAGCGTCGCGGTGCCGGCCAAAGGTGACCTGACGTTCGCCCCCATGGCCTACCACGTGATGCTGCTGGACCTGAAGGACCGCAGCGTATTGCGCGACGGCCAGCATTTCCCGCTGACCCTGAATTTCGAGAAGGCCGGCCCCGTGAAGGTGGAAGTGTCGGTGCAGAAGCAACCGCCCATGGCCGGCCACGAGCACATGCACGCCCAGTAGATAAACCTTGATGGGCGCCCCACGCGCCAGGTTGCCCGCACACCGCCGTAAGCCGATGAGCCTTATGCGCGGCAGCTGGATCAGCCTGTTCGCCATGCTGATGATCTTTATCGGTCCGCTGATTTCCCAAGCGATGCCGATGGATCATCACGCCGGTATGTCGATGGCAATGTCCATGGACATGCCGAGCTGCCATGGCGACGCAAAACCTCAAAAGGCCCCCGACGAACACCACGTGCTGTGGGAAAAGTGCGGCTATTGCAGCCTGCTTTTCAGTTGCCCGGCGCTGCCTGGCAGCGTGTCGTTTGTCACCCTCGGCAGCCCACCGCCCGCCAACGCCCTCACCCCCGCCCCACGCCTGGGCCATGCCCGGCAAACCGTGTTCCCCGGCGCCCGCAGCCGCGCGCCACCCATCATCGCGTAAGCACTTCACACCGTTACTTCACACCGGCCGACTTTCAAAAAGACAGCCGCAGGCTGCTGGCCGTGTTGTTTACGACTGATTGATGGAATTTTTCATGTCCAGGTTTTCTGCTGACACCCGTTTGGGATGCACTCCCGTCTTCGCCGTTCTGTGCGGCGCGCTGCTGGTTCCACAGGCCCACGCCGATCAGGCTGACACTGAACTGAGCCCGACGGTGATCACCGCGATCGCCCCCAGCTCGCCACTGACGATCGTCACCAACCCGAAAGACCCGCGCCAACCGGTGCCCGCCAGCGATGGCGGCGACTACCTCAAGACCATCCCCGGCTTTGCCCTGGTGCGCAACGGCGGCACCAATGGCGACCCGGTACTGCGCGGCATGTTCGGCTCGCGCCTGAATATCCTCACCAACGGCAGCATGATGCTCGGTGCCTGCCCCGGCCGGATGGACGCACCCACCTCCTACATCTCGCCGGAAACCTACGACAAGCTGACCGTGATCAAAGGCCCACAAACCGTACTCTGGGGCCCGGGCGCTTCCGCCGGCACGATTCTGTTCGAGCGCGAGCCCGAGCAGTTCGGCACCTTGGGTACACGGGTCAACGCCAGCATCCTGGCAGGCTCCAACGGGCGCTTCGATAAAGTCGTCGACGCGGCAGCCGGCGGGCCATTGGGTTATGTGCGAGTGATCGGCAACCAGGCCCACGCCGATGACTACAAGGACGGCAACAACGACACCGTCGCCTCGCGCTACGACAAGTGGAATGGCGACGTAGCCGTGGGCTGGACCCCGGACGCCGACACGCTGCTGGAACTCACCGCCGGCCGTGGCGACGGCGAGGCGCGTTATGCCGGGCGCGGCATGGACGGCTCGCAGTTTCTGCGGGAAAGCCTCGGGCTGCGCTTCGAGAAGTCGAACATCGGCGAGGTGCTGGACAAGGTCGAGGCGCAGGTCTACTACAACTACGCCGACCACGTGATGGACAACTACACCCTGCGCGTCCCGTCGGGCACCGGGATGATGGCCGGCCCCATGGCGGCCAACGTCGACCGCCGCACCCTTGGCGCACGCATCAAGGCCACCTGGCGCTGGGCCGATGTGCAGTTGATCGGCGGCATCGATGCGCAAACCAACGAGCACCGCGAACGCAGCGCCATGGGCGTCGACACCTACAAGGACCTGCCCCGCAGCAAGGACGCCAACTTCCACAACTACGGCGTGTTCGGCGAGCTGACCTGGTACGCCGCCGACCGCGACCGCCTGATCACCGGCGCCCGTGTGGACCGTGCTTCGGCCAAGGATTTCCGGCAAACCATCGACTCAGGGATGATGAGCAGCCCCAACCCTACCGCCGATAAATCCCGCGCCGACACGCTGCCGTCGGGCTTCGTGCGCTATGAGCACGACCTGGCCGACAGCCCGACCACCGTGTACGCGGGCCTGGGCCACTCAGAGCGTTTCCCGGACTACTGGGAGCTGTTTTCGCCGAACACCGGCGCGGTGGGGTCTGTGAATGCCTTCGACGGCGTGAAGCCCGAAAAAACCACCCAGCTGGATTTCGGCCTGCAATACAAATCCGCCGACCTCGACGCCTGGGCCTCGGGCTACGTCGGCCAGGTGCGGGACTTCATCCTGTTCGACTACCAACCGGGAATGATGGGCACCACCTCCCAGGCGCGCAATGTGGATGCGCGAATCATGGGCGGTGAACTGGGCGCAGCGTACAAGCTGACCGCCAACTGGAAGGCCGATGCCACCTTCGCCTACGCCTGGGGCAAGAACAGCAGCGACGGCAAGCCGCTGCCACAGATTCCGCCGCTGGATGCGCGTTTCGGGCTCACCTACAGCCAGGACGACTGGAGCGCCGGCGCCTTGTGGCGGGTGGTCGCGGCGCAAAACCGCATCGACCAGAACAAGGGCAACGTAGTCGGCAAGGACTTCGACAAGAGCTCGGGGTTTGGCGTGTTCTCGTTGAACGCGGCGTATCGCATCAATAAGAATTTCAAGGTCAGCACCGGCGTCGACAACCTGTTCGGCAAGGCGTACGCCGAGCACCTGAACCTGGCCGGCAACGCCGGGTTCGGCTACCCGGCCAATGACCCCCAAGCAATCAAGGAACCGGGGCGCACGCTCTGGACCAAGGTGGACATGAGCTTCTAAGAGCATCGCAGGCAAGCCCGCTCCCACAGTTGAACTGCATTCCCCTGTGGGAGCGGGCTTGCCCGCGATGGCGTCCTCGATAACACAAAAAACCCAAGCCTTTGCGGAGCACACCCTGATGAACCCACCGAAGATTTCCTTCTACAACCTGGCCTGGCGCTGGCATTTCTACGCCGGGCTGTTTGTCGCACCGTTCATGGTGCTGCTGGCCCTGACCGGCATCATCTATCTGTTCAAGCCCCAGCTCGACCCGCTGATGTACGGCCACCTGCTGACCGTGCAAAGCGCCGAGCACACGCTGAGTGCCGACGAGCAACTGCAACGCGCCCAGGCCGCCTACCCACAAGGCAAGATCAGCAAGTACCTGCCGCCGGCCGACGCCACCAGCAGCGCGCAATTCGTCATGCAAAACGACGGGCACGAGGTGAGCGTATTCGTCGACCCCTATCGCGGCACCGTCCTCGGCGAACAGGACGCCAAGAAAAATCTGCAGGCCATCGCCCGTGCGCTGCACGGCGAGTTGATGATCGGCACCGTCGGCGATCGCCTGGTGGAACTCGCCGCCGGCTGGGGCGTGATGCTGGTGATTTCTGGCCTGTATTTGTGGTGGCCGCGGGGCAAGTCGGCGGCGGGCATTCTGTGGCCACGAATGGGCAGTCGCGGTCGCTTGTTCTGGCGCGATTTGCATGCGGTCGCAGGTTTCTGGGGTGCGGCCTTTCTGCTGGTGATGCTGCTCAGCGGCATGACCTGGACCGGCTTCTGGGGCAAGCAATACGCCGAGCTGTGGAATAAATTTCCGGCGGCGATGTGGAACAACGTCCCGCAGTCCGACCAGCAGGCCCGCATCCTCAATACGGCAAGCCAGCAGACCGTGCCGTGGGCCATGGAAAACACACCAATGCCGATGTCCGGCGACCACGCCGAGCACATGAAGCATGGCGGCATGACCAAAGGCCCGGCAGCACCCACCATCAGCCTGCAACACGTCACGGACCTGGCGCGCTCGCGCAACGTCGAGCCCGGCTACAGCATCACCTTCCCCACCACCGCCGAAGGCGTGTTCACCATCGCGGTGTTCGCCAACGACCCGCGCAACGACGCCACCCTGCATGTGGACCAATATACCGGCAAGGTCCTGGCCGATGTGCGTTGGGAGCACTACAACACCGTGGCGCGGGTCACCGAATCCGGCGTGATGCTGCATGAGGGCAAGATGTTCGGCGTGGTCAATCAGATCATCGTGCTGCTGATTTGCCTGATGATTTTGCTCAGTGCCGTCAGCGGCCTGGTGATCTGGTGGAAGCGCCGGCCCCAGGGCGGCCTGGGGGTTCCGCCGTTGCGCCATGACTTGCCGAAGTGGAAAACCGCGATGGCGATCATGCTCGGGCTGGCGATTGTCTTTCCGCTGGTGGGCGCCTCGCTGATCGTGGTCTGGGCACTGGACCGCCTGGTGCTTTCACGCCTTTTTGCACAACGTGAATCTGCCTCAGGTTCGGCATGAAACAGGCGAGATGCCCTGTATAGAGGCGTTAGGTAGTCTTGCGCGGGCTTTCACCCACGCCATGGCAAGTGTTATAGTATAACACTTGCTGTATATTCCCGGCTTGCCGCGCCCTGCGGCAAGTACCGCCTCGAAGAAGCGATTTATCGTCCGATGAACAAGTACCTTGCGTCCGGCCTGTGCCTGCTCGCCCTGCATAACAGCGCCCAGGCTCTGACTCTCCCAGCCAGCCCCGTCACCGCGCCTGCGGTGGACGATGAACGCGTCGACCTGAACACCCCGACCACGGCTGGTTCGCGCCTGAACCTCACAGCCCTGCAAACTCCGGGCAGCGTTGAGAGCCAGACCGGCGAACAGATCCGCGCACGGGGCGACGCCACGGTGCAGGACGCCATTTCCCGGGCCACCGGCATCAGCCGCACCGGCACACCTGGCGACGGCGGCACCTCATTGTCGGCCCGCGGTTTCACCGGCCAGAGTTCGGTACTGCAACTCTACGACGGCGCCCGCATGTTCGATGGCGCGGGCACGTCCACTTTCCCGGTCGACACCTGGTCCGTGGAGCGCGTGGATGTACTGCGCGGTCCGGCCTCGGTGATGTATGGCCAGGGTGCCACCGGCGCAGTGATCAACACCATCCCGAAGAAACCTTTCGAGGGCGAGATCGAAAACCATATCCGCCTGGGCTACGGTTCTTATGATCGCCAGCAGCAAGCCCTGGACAGCGGCGGCTCGCTGACCGATACCCTGAGCTATCGCCTGAACATCAACCGCCTGCGCAGCAATGGTTTTATCGACCGTGGCGAGTCCGCAAGCGACTTCGTCAGCGGTGCCCTGCGCTGGCAGGCAGCCGACAACCTGAGCTTCACCCTGGCCACCGACTACGGCGACCAGACCCCGCAAAACGATTACGGCACGCCACTGATCAACGGCCAGTTGCACAAGGGCCTGCGGGACAAGAACTACAACGTCAGCAACGATATCCAGCATTACAACGACCAGTGGACGCGCCTGACCAGCGAGTGGCAGATCAACGACAACGTCACCGCCACCAACGAACTGTCCTACCTGAAAAACCAGCGCCGCTGGCAGAACGCCGAGAGCTACAACTTTGTCGACGGCGGCCTGGTGCGCCAGAGCTACCTGGGCATCAAGCACAACCAGGAACAGGTCGGCGACCGCCAGACCTTTACCTTCAAGCACACGTTGTTCGGCCTCGACAGCCAGACCGTGACAGGCGTCGAGTACAACCGCATTCGCTTCCGCCTGGCCAGCAACTCGCCGTTCAACGACCTGAGCGACGGCCAACCGGTGGACATTCTGCATCCGGTACCGCAGCCGTTTGAAAGCGCCAGTCCGTTCATTCCACAGTCCGTCAGCACCACCAAACAGCTTGCCGCGTTCGCCGAAAACCGCCTGCAACTGACCGACAAACTGTCGCTGATCACCGGCGTGCGCCGCGACTATCTGCACATCGATCGTGAAGACCTGACACAGAACAACAGCGACTCCAACAAGACCTTCACCGGCAACAACTGGAAAGCCGGCCTGGTCTACGCGATCACCCCGGACACCTCGGTCTACGGCCAGTACGCCACCAGCACCGATGGCGTCGGCAGCCTGATCACGCTGAGCCCGAGCCAGCAACAGTTCGGCCTGTCGACCGCCAAGCAGACTGAAATCGGCATCAAGCAGGCCTTCTGGGATTCTCGTGGTGAATGGACCCTGGCGGCCTACCACATCATCAAGAAAAAACTACTGACCGATGTGCCAGGCACCGACCTCAAGGAACAAGTCGGCCAACAATCCTCCAACGGCCTGGAAGCCAGCCTTGACCTGCAACTGCCCAACGCCTGGCAACTGCAAGCCAACGCGGCCATCGTGCGGGCGCAGTACGACGACTTCTCCGAAGTGGTCAACGGCCAGGCTGTGTCCCGCGACGGCAACCGCCCCACCGATGTACCGCGCCGCACCGCCAACCTGTGGCTGAGCAAGGCGATCACTGACGACGTGCGTGCCGGTGCCGGTGTGCGCTACGTTGACGCGCGTTATGCCGACACCGCCAACACCAGCGAAGTGCCAAGCTACACCGTGGTCGACGCCAGCGTGTCATGGAAAGCCATGCGCAACACGACATTGGGCCTGCAATTGAATAACCTGTTCGACCGCACCTACGCCGTCAGCCAATACAATAACGGCCAGCAATGGATCCTTGGCGAGCCGCGCTCGTTCTTCGTGACAGCGGACTACACCTTCTAAAGCAACGAAAATCCAGTGTGGGAGCTGGCTTGCCAGCTCCCACAGGGGCCCGTATCGAACCTGAGAGTAAAGATGACCTCACTCAACCTCACCGACCTCGCCTGGACCCCGCCAGGCCACGAGCACTGTCATCACCAGTTCCAACTGCGTGACGCCAGCCTGCACGTGAGCGCCGGTGAGTTTGTCGGCCTGATCGGCCCCAACGGCAGCGGCAAGACCAGCCTGCTGCGCTGTGCCTATCGGTTCAGCAAACCGGCCGAGGGCGAGGTGCTGCTGGAACACCAGAACGTGTGGAAGCAATCCTCGAAGTGGTGCGCGCAGCGTATCGCCGTGGTGCTCCAGGAGTTTCCCGATGCGTTCGGCCTGCGGGTGGATGAAGTGGTCGCCATGGGCCGCACACCTCACAAGGGCCTGTTCGACAGCGACACGGTTGAAGACCAGGACCTGATCCGCCAGGCCCTCGAAAACGTCGGCCTGCTGGGCTTTGAAGACCATGCCTTCGCCACCCTGTCGGGCGGTGAGAAGCAACGGGTGATCCTCGCCCGCGCCCTGGCCCAGCAACCGCAATTGCTGATCCTCGACGAGCCGACCAACCACCTCGACCCACGCTATCAGCTGCAGTTGCTGCAACTGGTCAAGCGCCTGAACATCGGCACCCTGGCGAGCATCCACGACCTGAACCTGGCCGCCGCGTTCTGTGATCGCCTGTACGTGATCAACCACGGGCGCATCGTCGCCAGCGGCACACCTCATGAAGTGCTGACCGCCGAACTGCTGCGCGAAGTGTTCGGCGTTGAAGCATTGATCGACACCCACCCCTTGTCCGGCTACCCCCGAATCACCTGGATAACCCAACCATGATCCTGCGCTCCCTGCTGTCTCTCGCTTTGTTGCTCGGCACTTCCCAGGCGTTCGCCGAAGCGACCCGTTACCCGCTGAAAATCCAGAGCTGCAACCGCGAAGTGACCTTCGCCGAGGCACCCAAGCACGCGGTCAGCCATGACATCAACATGACCCAGATGATGCTCGCCCTCGGCCTCAAGTCGCACATGGCCGGCTACAGCGGGGTCACCGGCTGGAAGTCGGTGACCCCGCAAATGGCGCAGATCCTCGACGGCCTGCCGGAGCTTGCGAGCAAATACCCGTCGGTGGAAACCCTGCTGAATGCCAACGTCGACTTCTTCTTCGCCGGCTGGGACTACGGCATGCGCGTCGGTGGCGACCTCACCCCGCAAACCCTGCAACCCTTGGGCATCAACGTCTATGAGCTGACCGAGTCCTGCGCCTTCGTGATGAAGCGCCCGGCCGCCACGCTGGAAGACACCTATAACGACCTGCGCAACCTGGGCAAGATCTTCGATGTGCAGGACCGCGCCAATGCCCTGATCGCACAGATGCAGGGGCAAGTGGCCGAGGTACAGAAAACCCTGCCCGCCGAAAAACCTCGCGTGTTCCTCTACGACAGCGGTGAAGACCGCGCCATGACCTCCGGCCGCCTGGGCATGCCCCAAGCGCTGATCGACGCCGCCGGCGGGCGCAATATCCTCGACGATGTGGACGCCAGCTGGACCCGCGTCAATTGGGAAACCGTGGTGGAGCGCAACCCGCAGGTCATCGTGATCGTCGACTACAGCGAAATCACCGCGGACCAAAAAGAGCAGTTCCTGCTGAACAACCCGGCGCTGCAATCGGTGGACGCCATCAAGAACCAGCGCTTTATTGTGATTCCCTACGTGCAGGCCACACCGGGCATCGACAACGTGCTGGCGGTTGAAACCCTGGCCAAGGGGTTCCACGGCGAATGATCACCCGTCGCTATGCCCTGCTGCTGAGTGCCCTTGGCGCGTTGTTGCTGATCTCGTGCGTGGTCTCGCTGGGGTTCGGCTCGGCGCGGGTGCCGGTGGACGTGGTGTGGCGGATTTTGCTGCATAAAGCCTTCGGTATGGGCGAGGTGGACTGGAGCGCGGGGCAGGAACATATCGTGTGGCTGATCCGAGTGCCGCGCATGTTGCTCGGCGCCCTGGTGGGCGCCGGGCTGGCGTTGATCGGGGCGGTGTTGCAGGCCGTCACCCGCAACCCGCTGGCCGACCCGCACCTGCTCGGCGTGACCTCCGGCGCCACCCTCGGCGCGGTGATCGTGGTGCTGCATGTGGGTGAAGTGATCGGCTTGCTGACCCTGCCCATCGCGGCGTTCATCGGTGCGTTGCTGAGCATGATCGTGGTGCTGGCAGTGGCCAGTCGCAACGGTCGGCTGGAGAGTGACCGACTGCTGCTGTGTGGCGTGGCGGTGTCGTTCGTGATGATGGCGGTGGCTAACTTGCTGCTGTTCATGGGCGACCACCGCGCGGCATCGGCGGTGATGTTCTGGATGCTCGGCGGCCTCGGTCTGGCGCGTTGGGAGTTGCTGGCAATTCCCTTCGCTACGGTGTTGCTGGGGCTGGTGTTGCTGCTGGGCATGGCGCGTCCGTTGAACGCGCTGATGGCCGGTGAGCAGACCGCCGTGACCCTGGGCCTGAACGCGCGCAATGTGCGCTTGAAGGTGTTCCTGATCGCCTCGCTGATGACGGGCGTGCTGGTGTCCATCAGCGGCTCCATCGGCTTTGTCGGGCTGATGGTGCCGCACATTGCCCGGCGTCTTGTGGGCGCTGAACACCGGCGGTTATTGCCGGTGTGCGTGCTGCTGGGCAGTGTGTTTCTGGTATGGGTCGATGTGGCTGCCCGCACAATGATCGCGCCTGAAGACCTGCCCATCGGCGTGGCCACGGCGGCCATCGGCGGGCTGTTTTTTATCGGGCTGATGCGCAAGCGCTGACGCCTTGCCTTCAGGCCGCTGCGCTGGACAATTGCCCAGACGCACCGTCAGAGCTCATCGTGCTCAAGCACGTCCTGATCCTCCGGTTGGTGCTGCACGTCCTCGACTTGCCACTCTTCACCGAGGGCACCCTGGTGTGTCCAGAACGCGTCAGTGTCCAGCACTGAGAGTTGGCCGACTCTTCTCAGTTGACTCACTAACTTGCTGGGGGTGGGCGGTAAGCTGGGTTGCAGCAGTGCGGTTTCCTGGGTGGAGAAACTGGGCACGTACTTGAGCAACGCGCCGCCCCGGCAGCTCAGGTAGCAACTTTGGGCCTGCGGCAAATTGCGCTGCAGCACCTCCACATAGCGCCGCAGGTCATGCGTGGAGACAAAGCTCTGCAGCAGGTCCTGGTCAATGGGCTCACGGCTCACCGTCGAGGCAATCGTTTTGTAGAACGCGTGTATCGCCACGATGCTGTACGTGGATAGCAAATGCGTGGGAAGCACATAGAAACCCTGCTTATCGGACCAGAACAACAAATCCAGGCTGTTCGGGCTGCCAATGCCCCAGTCAGCGTCTTCCACCGGGTCCAACGCCACATAGCCGGCTGTCTCGGGCGGCGCCATTACTGCGCCTATGTACTCTTTTGCGGCGAATGCCCCCACCCGGCTCAGCGCCGACCGGGCCGCGTCATCGATATGACCGAACAGCGGGCCACAAAACGAATGAAAGTGCGGATCGCTGATGGCGCTGTCGGGCGGTAACTGGGGATGCCATCGCTCCGTCACGCGTTGCTTCTTGCCCCAGATGCGGCTTGTCACACGGATATACAGCTCCCCCTTGGTCGCCAGGTCGAGGATGTAGTCACGCCCACTCAGGGAACCCTCCAGCAAGCGGGTTCGTGCGCTACGCGCCTTATTCATCAAGCCAAATACCGCTTTCTGCGCCGTCAACTGATAGCTGAGCAACGCGCCGTCGGCACACATCAGGTACAAAGGAGAGATACGTCCATTGCCGGATGTCTTGAGGAAGTTCAGGGCATTGGCAATGTCCTGCGGGCTGAAGAAGCTATACACCATCTCATCGCCAGGTTCGGTGAATGGCTCATCGTGAGCGCACAAGTAAAACCCTTCCAGCCTGAAACCTTGGGGTAAGAGGCCATCGATGAACACCTGCGCAAGATGGGCGTAGTTTTCCCGCACCAGTGGCATGGTGGCCATGTACAGCGGTTTTTTCTGTGACTTGAACACATAGCCAAACTTCACCTGTGTATCGGCGCGGTACTGCAAGTGAACGTGCCGCACCGCGTCAAATGCCTGGGTAAATATCGGGCTATAGCGTGGGTCCGCGCTCGTGGCTCGGATCGACAATGGACCAGGTCGCAGGACGGAGGGAACAAACGTGCCCTTGAGCGTCCTGGCCGGCCCCCACATCGGGCTGTCCTCAACCACACGCAGGGTGCCGGCCTTGGCAACTTGAGTGACAAAGTCCGACGGCAGCAGGCGCCCTTCGCGAATGTCCTGCTCAATCTGGTTGTCGGCAAGGTCGCCTCTCACCAGGTTACGCGCGGCCAGAGCGCGTTTTAGGGCCAACTCCGCGGCAGACTGGGACGCTCCGTAGCTGAGTATCGAACCGTTGGGCCCAAACACATATTCGCTGCCGATATGCGCCTCATGAAACAGCAGGTTCGCCAGTACCGCACTGGGGATCATGGAGGTGTAGAGGGTTTTCTGGGAAGCCGACAGCAGGATGGGCACCTCCCGTTCCACCAGCGAGGAGTAACGTGCTACGACGGTACTGCCGGGCGGGTACAGGCCCATCGAAATGCTTGGGTTCGGGTAAATCCAGTCGGTGGTGAACCCCCGGGGCGGCACCACCAGCGGCTCGGTGGCCGCGAACAGCCCATTGACCAGCCTGAGGACCACGCCCCCATAGGTACGCCGCAGCCTCGGCCCCACCTGCGCCGCGACATGACGTATCGCGTCATCGGGGTTGGCGAAGGAAGGACTCAATCGCCGTCGCACCAGGTTCTCGTAGCCCGACCAGGTTTCACCCACCACGCCCAACTTGTCCCAGCACTGGCTGGTGCGCACCACGCGAAGCTGGCCACGTTTAGCCCACTCGCGGACAAAATCCAACGACGTCTTCTGACCCGAAGCCAGCAATGCAGTAGCCTGCGTAAATTCGGCTTCCACCAGCCCGCCCTGTCCGATAACGATTGGCGCGGGCAAGTAACAGAGCAGCGCACCGTCCAGGGTCGATAAATACACCGGCAGGTTTGTGCCCTTGTTGTATTGGCGCCCCCTGCGTTCGGAATCGTACACCGCGACATACAGCACCATCGGCATCACAAAGTAAGTCGTCAACCACGCACTGCTCGTACTCAGCCCCGTGGGTTGCCAGTGCTGCGAGCGAAACAACGCATGCAATACAAACCCCTCAGGAAACCGGAAGCCCGAGGCGCCATCGACGGCAAACAGGCTATTGAGTTTGAATAACGTATTGGCCCCCTCCACACACACCACCTCGGTGGCGATGTATTGCTCCCGGTCCTTGTGCTTGAGGACAAACGCAAAACAGTCCTGGGTTGTCCGGTTACTCCCATGCACGCGGGCATGCAGGTTACGTGCGGCGGCATCGGCAGTGCCGAACAGGGCGCCGTAGGTGACGTACTCGGGCGGGCCGAGAGGCTGAGAGTAGGTGGCATGGGGCATCCAGTCACTGCCAATCTTCGCCCGTGGGCCCCATAACGCATTGCCTTCTATCACGCGCAGATCGCCGCTTGCCGCCAATCGTACGACCCACTGGGCAGGCGTCAGCGAGGGATCGGCGAACGGCCCTGTCCAGGATGGGCCGCCCGGCGTATAGGCCAGCAGGCAGTCTTGCCCCGCCGACAAATAGGCAGGGCGCTGTGAAGCGATGATCGAGGCGGTTTCCTCGGGGGAAAACACCTGCAAATTGATCATCGCCGCTTCGCGCGTCCAGCCACGCGCCTCGACCCACGCAGGGTCGACCATCGACAAGGCCGGGTGGGAACCGTAACGCCCATGCACCTCATAGCCCACCTGCGGAATCAGCGGCCCGCGATCGCCCAAGGGGAAGAACAGCGTGCCGTCAAAGGGGTTGCTCGCACTTTCCTGGGGGATCGTTGCGACAAAACGCCCATCTTCACTCTTGAGAATATAGCCACCGTAGTAACGGCCACGCCGCGAGCCGATTTGTAGATGGGCATACACCGCCGCATCACGGGCGGTGCGGAAATGACCGTTCCAGGTCGCGTTGGGGAACGCGGCAAGCAATGGCGAACGCGTGTCCACCGGGCCCACATCGCGCCACAGCGCACCACGCCACACCACCGATAACTCAGTGACGGCAAGCACCCGGCGCACGTAATCACGCGGTGTCAACGTGCCAGCCACCAGCTCAGCCTCGGCCCCATTATCATCGAGTACACCGTCGGGACTCTGCCGGGCCAGGTCACCGGCAGCACTGACAGCGGGCACCTTGAGTTTGAGCAGCGCGCCGTCCGGGACCAGCGCATACAGCTGCAACCCACGGCTCGTTTCCTGGTTTATCCGGGTAGCTCTTTCCTGAGAGATAGCTGCGAGCAGCTCGGCCGGTTTAATAAAAGTGGAATACAACCAGGGCTCCCGCGCGCTGGTCTCGGTGGGCGAAGGCGACGAACGGAAGTAGATGGCTTCAAGGGCATAGTTGGCAGGCAACGCCCATTCGTAATCGCCTTTGTGCGGGAATGTGCCCTTTGGAGAGAACAACGGCGTGCTTTCGGCCCTGGGGAAAGTTGCCACGTAGTGTTCGCCGTTGCGGTGTTTGAGCAAAAAACCGAATGTGCGGCCCTCCGGGATGATAACGGACTCAGCTTGCGCGGCCTTGATTGCGTCCTCCGCCCGCTCACAAATCGATGTGTACAGCGGTTGGCTCGTAACGGCTGTTGATGTGAAGGGTTCGAACACCACCCAATCGGCCGGCACGACGCCCATCGAACCACCCCACAAATCGGTGGGTACGATCAGGCTGAGTTCTCCCAGCGTGGAGATTTTTTTCACCAACTCGCTGAACGGACCATAGACCCCGACCTTATTCCCCGCCGGCTTTCCCGCCCGCAGCCACAACGCAAAACTGCGCTCTTGCGGCGAGCCACTCGGCGCGTAACGAATCAGCGAGCCGTCCGGCCCCGAGAGATAGGCCGCCTGGAAAAACAGTCGATCATCGACATCGTGAGAAAAGTCCGACCCCGAAAAAAATCCGAGGAAAGCCTTCACCATTCGGGCATCAAAACTCGGGTTTCGTTGCCCGATTCGCTCATGTTGCGCCGGGTGTGAATGGTAGCTCGCGACGCACGTGTAGCCCTTGGGCTGCTGGTAATACCCATCGTCGCCAAGCGCGAGTACTTTGAGCAAATTGAACTGCATGTCGTCGCCAGGCAGTGGTTCGGTGGCGCGGTACAGCCCTGTCGGCCCGCGCACAATTACGCCGCCGTATTCTCGTTCGCGGCGTCCGCCAATTTTATTGTGTGCCCAATAAGCCGCATCCGCCTCATGCACAAATGCGTCGCTCAGTGCCGGCAGTCGGGCAGCGCCCCTGTTTGAGCCGGCGGCGCGTTGTTCCCGCGATAATCTGATGGCCATGCGAACTCCCTTTAAAAACGCTGGATCGGTGTTGTCGTGGGCCATTTTCGCCACCGGTAACCCGACTCAAGCGGTAGGTAGTTAACGATTTGCCTCAAGCGACGTTGCGCGCCCCGTTCCGGAGCAGCGTCACGCACCACCACCAGACACTGCCTTTTTGTGGTGCGCCACCGCCGGGCCGCATCGGGCAAAAACGGCGAATACATACCTGCAACCGACTAGGCACACCCCTTGCAATGTCTCCAGCATCTGCCCTTACAACAACATTGAGTTCTGGAGATCGCACCATGAAGCGTCGCAGCTTGATCAAGGCTTTCACTCTCTCGGCATCCATTGCCGCCATGGGCATGACCTGGACCGTGCAGGCCGCCGAGACCATCAAGGTCGGCATCCTGCACTCGCTGTCCGGGACCATGGCAATCTCCGAGACCTCGCTCAAAGACATGGCGCTGATGACCATCGACGAGATCAACGCCAAGGGCGGTGTGAACGGCAAGATGCTCGAACCGGTGGTGGTCGACCCGGCCTCCAACTGGCCGCTGTTCGCCGAAAAGGGCCGCCAGTTGCTGACCCAGGACAAGGTCGCCGTGGTGTTCGGTTGCTGGACCTCGGTGTCGCGTAAATCGGTGTTGCCGGTGTTCGAAGAACTCAACGGTTTGCTGTTCTACCCGGTGCAATACGAAGGCGAAGAGATGTCGCCCAACGTGTTCTATACCGGTGCGGCGCCGAACCAGCAGGCGATCCCGGCGGTGGAATACCTGATGAGCGAAGAAGGCGGCGGCGCCAAGCGCTTCTTCCTGCTGGGCACCGACTACGTGTACCCGCGCACCACCAACAAGATTCTGCGTTCGTTCCTGCACTCCAAAGGCGTAGCGGATAAAGACATCGAAGAGGTCTACACCCCGTTCGGCCACAGCGACTACCAGACCATCGTGGCCAACATCAAAAAATTCTCCGCCGGTGGCAAGACTGCAGTGATCTCCACCGTGAACGGCGACTCCAATGTGCCGTTCTACAAAGAGCTGGCGAACCAGGGCCTGAAGGCTACCGACGTACCGGTAGTCGCCTTCTCCGTGGGCGAAGAAGAACTGCGCGGCATCGACACCAAGCCGCTGGTGGGCAACCTCGCCGCCTGGAACTACTTCCAGTCGGTGGAGAACCCGGTGAACAAGAAATTCGTCGCCGACTGGAAGGCCTATGCCAAGGCCCACAACCTGCCAGGCGCGGACAAAGCCGTGACCAACGATCCGATGGAAGCCACCTACGTGGGCATCCATATGTGGGCGCAGGCGGTGGAGAAAGCCAAGTCCACCGACGTCGACAAAGTGCGTGAAGCCATGGCCGGGCAGACCTTCGCCGCGCCGTCCGGTTTCACCCTGACCATGGACAAGACCAACCACCACCTGCACAAGCCGGTGATGATCGGTGAGATCCAGGCCGACGGGCAGTTCTCGGTGGTGTGGCAGACCCAGGAGCCGATTCGTGCGCAGCCGTGGAGCCCGTACATCCCTGGCAATGACAAGAAGCCGGATTACGCCGTCAAGAGCAACTGAACCAAGGGGTGTCGGCACCTGAGAGCCGACACAAACCCTGTGGGAGCTGGCTTGCCTGCGATGCGGACACCTCGATAGGTCTGATGCACCGCTATCGCAGGCAAGCCAGCTCCCACATTTGTTCGAGCAAGGCCCAAGAATATGCCCACTGCCCTCCACCGCTTCATCCTCGCCGCCCTGCTGTTGCTGCCCCTCGCCGCACACGCCAGCGACGCCGAAGACTTCCTTGCCGCCAACCCGATGCAACAAGCCAAGCTGCTCCAGGACTGGGCCGCCCAGCCCGACCCGGCGCGCATCGAGCTGGTGGACGCCCTGCAACAAGGTCAGATCACGGTCAACGGCGAAACCAAGACCGTACGCCTGAACAATCGCCTGCGCGGCCTGATCGACAACGTGCAAGCCAGCCAGCAACTGCTCGCCGCCGACCCCAAGGTGCGCCTTGGCGCCGCGCAAACCCTGCAAAAAAGCGCCACACCTGCGCAGCTGAAATTCCTCGACCAGCAACTCGCCGGCGAAACCAACGACGACGTGCATGTGGCCCTGAGCCTCGCCCTGGCCAACCTGCAACTGGTGGACGCCGACCCGGCCGTGCGCCTGGCCGCCGTGCGTTTGCTCGGAGGCACCGGCGACCCGCTGGCCCGCACCCGCCTTGAGGCCCTGCTCGCCCCCGGCGTCGAAGCCGACGCCGCCGTGCACACCGCCGCCGAAACCAGCCTGGCCCAGGTCAAGCGCAAACTGATGGTGGGCGAGATCCTCGGCCAGGCCTTCAGTGGCATGTCCCTGGGTTCGATCCTGCTGCTGGCCGCGCTCGGCCTGGCGATCACCTTCGGCCTGCTCGGGGTGATCAACATGGCCCACGGCGAGATGCTGATGCTCGGCGCCTACTCCACTTATGTGGTGCAGTTGCTGATGCAGCGCTACGTGCCCCAGGCCATCGAGTTCTACCCGCTGGTCGCGCTGCCGGTGGCGTTTTTTGTCACCGCCGCCATCGGCATGGCCCTGGAGCGCACGGTGATCCGTCACCTGTACGGCCGCCCGCTGGAAACCCTGCTCGCCACCTGGGGCATCAGCCTGATGCTGATCCAGCTGGTGCGTCTGGTGTTCGGTGCGCAGAACGTTGAAGTGGCCAACCCCGAGTGGCTGTCCGGCGGGATCCAGGTGCTGCCCAACCTGGTGCTGCCGTACAACCGCATCGTGATCATCGCCTTCGCGCTGTGCGTGGTGGTGCTGACCTGGCTGCTGCTGAACAAGACCCGCCTGGGCCTCAACGTGCGGGCCGTGACCCAGAACCGCAACATGGCCGCCTGCTGCGGCGTGCCCACCGGGCGCGTGGACATGCTTGCCTTCGGCCTCGGTTCCGGCATCGCCGGCCTCGGCGGCGTTGCCTTGAGCCAGATCGGCAACGTCGGCCCGGACCTCGGCCAGAGCTACATCATCGACTCGTTCCTGGTGGTGGTGCTCGGTGGCGTCGGCCAGTTGGCCGGCAGTGTCATGGCCGCCTTCGGCCTGGGGATAGCCAACAAGATTCTCGAACCCCAGATCGGTGCCGTGCTCGGCAAGATCCTGATCCTCGCGCTGATCATTCTGTTCATCCAGAAACGCCCGCAAGGACTCTTCGCACTGAAAGGACGGGTGATCGACTGATGAACCAGCCATTGATGCTCACGGCCGCGCAAAAGGCCGGCCCCAAGGTGACCGTCGCGGTCGGTGCAGTGGTGCTGATCCTGCTGCTGGCGCTGCCGTTGTTCTCGCTGCTGTCACCGGAAAACCCGCTGCACGTTTCCGCCTACACGCTGACGCTGGTGGGCAAGATCCTGTGCTACGCCATCGTCGCCCTGGCGTTGGATCTGGTGTGGGGTTATGCCGGGATGTTGTCCCTCGGCCACGGCCTGTTTTTCGCGCTGGGCGGTTATGCCATGGGCATGTACCTGATGCGCCAGGCGTCCGGCGATGAGCTGCCGGCATTCATGACCTTTTTGTCGTGGACCGAATTGCCGTGGTACTGGACCGGCACCAGCCACTTCCTCTGGGCGATGTGCCTGGTGGTGTTGGCGCCGGGCTTGCTGGCGCTGGTGTTCGGGTTCTTCGCCTTCCGCTCGCGGATCAAGGGCGTGTATTTCTCGATCATGACCCAGGCCCTGACGTTTGCCGGGATGCTGTTGTTCTTCCGCAACGAGACCGGGTTTGGCGGCAACAACGGCTTTACCAATTTCCGCAGCATCCTCGGGTTCGGCATCACCGAACCGGGCACGCGGGCGGCGCTGTTTGTGGCCACCGTGGTGCTGTTGGTGGCGAGCCTGTACATCGGCTGGCGCCTGGCCCAGAGCAAGTTCGGCCGGGTACTGACCGCGCTGCGGGATGCGGAAAACCGCCTGATGTTCTGCGGCTACGATCCACGCGGCTTCAAGCTGTTTGTGTGGGTGTTGAGCGCGGTGTTGTGCGGCCTGGCGGGTGCGTTGTATGTGCCGCAGGTGGGCATCATCAACCCCAGCGAAATGTCGCCGACCAACTCCATCGAAGCTGCCGTGTGGGTGGCCCTCGGTGGTCGCGGAACACTGATCGGCCCGCTGCTGGGCGCCGGCGTGGTCAACGGCATGAAGAGCTGGTTCACCGTGGCGTTTCCTGAGTATTGGCTGTTCTTCCTCGGTGCGCTGTTCATCATCGTCACCCTGTATCTGCCCAAGGGTGTGATCGGCCTGCTGAAGAAAAGGGGCGACCAATGAGAATCACAGCGACGGCGGAATTCATGCTCGAACCCATTCTGGAACCGAACAAAGACCAGGGCAGCGCCCGTGATGCCATCGGCCTCGGCCAGTCGGCCGGCAAGGGCCTGAACACCCGTCACGGCACCATCCTGACCCTGGAAGACATCAGCGTCAGCTTCGACGGCTTCAAGGCCTTGAACGACCTGAACCTGTACATCGGCGTCGGCGAACTGCGCTGCATCATCGGCCCCAACGGCGCGGGCAAGACCACGCTGATGGACGTGATCACCGGCAAGACCCGGCCCAGCCACGGCAAGGCCTGGTTCGGCGAAACCCTGGACCTGACCAGCATGAGCGAAGTACAGATCGCCCAGGCCGGCATCGGGCGCAAGTTCCAGAAGCCCACGGTGTTCGAAGCCCTGAGCGTGTTCGAAAACCTCGAGCTGGCGCAGAACACCGACAAGTCGGTGTGGGCCAGCCTGCGGGCGCGCCTGAGCGGGGAGCAGAAAGACCGCATCAGCGAAGTCCTCGACACTATCCGTCTCACCGCTTCGGTCAATCGCCCCGCCGGCTT
Source organism: Pseudomonas yamanorum (assembly GCF_013386765.1). Classification (GTDB taxonomy): domain Bacteria; phylum Pseudomonadota; class Gammaproteobacteria; order Pseudomonadales; family Pseudomonadaceae; genus Aquipseudomonas; species Aquipseudomonas yamanorum_A. The sequence goes on along the minus strand of NZ_JACARE010000003.1, from coordinate 442,734 downwards.
GCTGTCCCACGGCCAGAAGCAGTTCCTGGAAATCGGCATGCTGCTGATGCAAGACCCGCAACTGTTGCTGCTGGACGAACCGGTGGCGGGCATGACCGACGCCGAAACCGAATTCACCGCCGAGCTGTTCAAGCGCCTGGCGGGCAAGCACTCGCTGATGGTGGTGGAGCACGACATGGGCTTTGTCGGCTCGATTGCCGACCACGTCACGGTGCTGCACCAGGGCAGCGTGCTGGCCGAAGGGTCGCTTGCACAGGTGCAGGAAAATGAGCGGGTGATCGAGGTTTACCTAGGTCGCTGATGCTTTATGTGGGAGCTGGCTTGCCTGCGATGGCCTCGACACGGTGCCACTGATACACCGCGTCGCCTGTATCGCAGGCAAGCCAGCTCCCACAAGGAATTGAGGAGATTTTGAACATGCTGCAAGTCGACAAGCTGCACCAGTACTACGGCGGTAGCCACATCCTGCGCGGGCTTTCCTTTGAGGTAAAAGTCGGCGAAGTCACCTGCCTGCTGGGCCGCAACGGCGTGGGCAAGACCACCTTGCTCAAGTGCCTGATGGGTTTGCTGCCGGCCAAGGAAGGTGCGGTGAACTGGGAAGGCAAGGCCATTACCGGCTTCAAGCCGCACCAGCGGGTGCACGCCGGTATTGCCTACGTGCCTCAAGGCCGGGAGATTTTTGGCCGGCTGACCGTGGAAGAAAACCTGCTGATGGGCCTCTCGCGCTTTCCCGGCGCCGAGGCCAGGGAAGTGCCAGCCTTCATCTACGAACTGTTCCCGGTGCTGCTGCAAATGAAGCAACGCCGTGGCGGCGACTTGTCCGGCGGCCAGCAACAGCAACTGGCTATCGGACGGGCCCTGGCCAGCCGCCCGCGCCTGTTGATTCTCGACGAGCCCACCGAAGGCATCCAGCCGTCGGTGATCAAGGAGATCGGCGCGGTGATCAAAAAACTCGCAGCGCGGGGCGACATGGCGATTCTGCTGGTGGAGCAGTTCTACGATTTTGCCGCCGAACTGGCCGACCAATACCTGGTGATGTCCCGGGGCGAAATCGTCCAGCAGGGGCGTGGAGAAAATATGGAAAGCGAGGGTGTGCGCGGGCTCGTTACGATCTAATCTGTAGCGTCCTAACGATAAGCACTGACCATGACTCTACCTGCCCCCACCGCGCTGTTCACCCCCAGCTGGCACGCCGAGCTGGAACTCGGCTACGCGCGTTTCGGCGACACCACGCGCCCGGTGATGCGTCGCCACCTCGGCCCGCTGCGGGTGCAAAAGCACCTGTACGCCGAAGGCCCCGAGGTGTGCCAACACATCATCGTGCACCCGCCGGGCGGGATTGCCGGCGGTGACCGCCTCGACATCACGGCCCATGTCGCCGAAGGTGCCTGGGCACAACTGACCAGCCCCGGCGCAGCCAAGTGGTACCGCGCCAATGGCCCGGCCTTTCAAACACTGGAGCTGACGGTTGAGGCGGGCGCCACCCTGGAGTGGCTGCCGCAGGAGACCATCGTGTTCAGCGCCGCCCAGGCCGAACTCACCACCCGCATCGACCTGCAAGGCGATGCCCGGCTGTTTTACTGGGACGTGGTCGCCCTCGGACGCCCCGCCAGCGGTGAGCGTTTCGACCTCGGGCACTTCCAGTCGCACCTGGATATTCGCCGCGACGGCCAGTTGATTTGGCATGAGCGCCAGCGCATTGTGGGCGCCGACGGTTTGCTCGACTCGCCCATCGGGCTGGATGGGCAACCGGTGTTCGCGACCTTGCTGGTGACCGGTGAAATCGACAGTGAATTACTCGAACAATGCCGCTCCCTGCCCCACGCGGTACGCGGCGACCTGACCCAATTGCCCGGCTTGCTGGTGGCCCGCTGCCTGGCCAGTGAAGCGCTGCAGGCACGGGGCTGGCTGATTGATTTATGGCGGCTGCTGCGCCCGGCCGTGCTGGGCCGTGAAGCCGTCTCACCCAGAATCTGGAGCACCTGAACCATGGACCTGACCCCACGGGAAAAAGACAAACTGCTGATCTTCACCGCCGGCCTGGTGGCCGAGCGGCGCCTGGCGCGCGGTGTGAAACTCAACTACCCGGAAACCATCGCCTACATCTCCGCCGCACTGATGGAAGGCGCCCGCGATGGCCGCACGGTCGCCGAGTTGATGCACTTCGGCACCACCCTCCTCAGCCGCGAACAAGTGATGGAAGGCATCCCGGAAATGATCCCGGACATCCAGGTGGAAGCGACCTTTCCCGACGGCACCAAGCTGGTCACCGTCCACCAACCTATCGCCTGAGGCCCGGCCATGTCCTTTTTGATTCGTGATGCGCTGCACGCCGATTTGCCAGGGATTCGCGATATCTACAACGACGCAGTGCTCAACACTACGGCGATCTGGAACGAACAGCCGGTGGACCTGGGCAACCGCCAGGCCTGGTTCAGCGCGCGCCAGGCGCAGTTTTACCCGATCCTGGTGGCGGTCGAGGATGAGCAGGTCATCGGCTATGCCTCGTTCGGCGACTGGCGGCCCTTCGAGGGCTTTCGCCACACCGTCGAACATTCGGTGTACGTGCGCAGCGACCAGCGCGGCAAAGGCCTCGGCCCGCAGTTGATGCAGGCACTGATCGAGCGGGCGAAAACCTGCGACAAACACGTGATGGTTGCCGCCATCGAGAGCGGCAACCAGGCCTCGATCCGCCTGCATGAGCGCCTGGGTTTTGTCACCACCGGGCAGATGCCCCAGGTCGGCACCAAGTTCGGCCGCTGGCTGGACCTGACCTTCATGCAACTGACACTCAACCCTGGCGCCGAACCGCCCAAGGAGTGACACCGATGAACGCCCAACTGCGTCGAGTCAATGCCGAGAGTTTTGCCCATTACCGCCAGGGCCTGGTTGAGCTGTTGCTGGACGCCGTAAAGCACGGCGCTTCGGTAGGCTTCATGGCCGACTTCGACGAAACCCAGGCCCGCAGTTACCTCAGCGGCGTGCAGGCGAGTATCGAGGACGGCAGCCTGCTGCTGTGGGTGGTGGTGCGCGATGAAGTGGTGGTGGCCAGCGTGCAGTTGGCGCTGTGCCTGAAGGCCAACGGCCTGAACCGTGCCGAAGTGCAAAAGCTGCTGGTGCACAGCGAGGCCCGGCGCCGAGGCCTCGGCCAACAGCTGATGGCCGCGCTGGAACTGAGCGCCCGCCAATACAAGCGCGGGCTGTTGTACCTGGACACCGAAGCCGGCTCCGGCGCCGAAGCCTTCTACCAGTCGCTGCGCTACACCAAGATCGGTGAACTGCCCAACTACTGCCAAAGCCCGGACGGGCGCTACACCCCGACCGCCATCTACTTCAAGACCCTGGGACAACCTGCATGATTCCTGGCGAATTTCAGATCCAGCCTGGCGACATCGAACTCAACGTGGGCCGGCGTACCGCTACCCTGAGCGTGGCCAACAGCGGCGACCGGCCGATTCAGGTCGGCTCCCATTACCATTTTTTCGAGACCAACGACGCGTTGACCTTCGACCGTGCCGCCAGCCGTGGCATGCGCCTGAATATCCCGGCGGGCACGGCCGTGCGCTTTGAGCCGGGGCAGAGTCGCGAAGTGGAACTGGTGGAGCTGAGCGGCAAGCGCCGGGTGTTCGGGTTTGCCGGACGGATCATGGGCGACCTGTAGTTTTTCTGGTGTCTGCTCGGGCCTCATCGCAGGCAAGCCAGCTCCCACAGGGGAATGCGTTCCAAATGTGGGAGCGGGTTTGCCCGCGATAGAGAACGAAGCGAACGATTTCAAACTTTCCTGAATCTCAAGGCATGCACATGAAGATTTCCAGACAAGCCTACGCCGACATGTACGGCCCCACCGTCGGTGACAAGGTCCGCCTGGCCGACACCGAGCTGTTCGTCGAAGTCGAACAGGACTTCACCGTCTACGGCGAAGAAGTCAAATTCGGCGGCGGCAAAGTGATTCGCGATGGCCAGGGCCAGAGCCAACTGCTCGCCCATGAAGTGGTCGACACCCTGATCACCAACGCGCTGATCATCGATCACTGGGGCATCGTCAAGGCCGACGTCGGCCTGAAAAACGGTCGCATCTTTGCCATCGGCAAAGCCGGCAACCCGGACATCCAGCCCGGCGTGACCATCTGCGTCGGCGCCAGCACCGAGGTGATCGCCGGTGAAGGCATGATCCTCACCGCCGGCGGTATCGACACCCACATCCACTTCATTTGTCCGCAGCAAATCGAAGAAGCACTGACCAGTGGCGTCACCACCATGATCGGCGGCGGCACCGGGCCGGCCACCGGCACCAACGCCACCACCTGCACCTCGGGCCCGTGGCATTTGGCACGCATGCTCCAGGCCTCCGACTCGTTCCCGATGAACATCGGCTTCACCGGCAAGGGCAACGCGAGTTTGCCGGAGCCGTTGATCGAACAGGTCAAGGCCGGCGCCATCGGCCTCAAGCTCCACGAAGACTGGGGTACCACCCCGGCGACCATCGACAACTGCCTGAGCGTGGCCGACGAGTACGACGTGCAGGTGGCGATCCACAGCGACACCCTCAACGAATCCGGCTTTGTCGAAACCACCCTCGCCGCGTTCAAGGGCCGCACCATCCACACCTACCACACCGAAGGTGCCGGTGGCGGTCACGCACCCGACATCATCAAGGCCTGCGGCTTGCCCAATGTGCTGCCCAGCTCCACCAACCCGACCCGGCCGTTTACCCGCAACACCATCGACGAACACCTGGACATGTTGATGGTCTGCCATCACCTGGACCCGAGCATTGCCGAAGACGTGGCCTTCGCCGAAAGCCGCATCCGCCGTGAGACGATCGCCGCCGAAGACATCCTGCACGACCTCGGCGCGTTCTCGATGATCAGCTCCGACAGCCAGGCCATGGGCCGCGTCGGCGAAGTGATCACCCGCACCTGGCAGACCGCCGACAAGATGAAAAAACAGCGCGGCCCGCTGCCGGGAGACGGCGCAGGCAACGACAACTTCCGCGCCAAGCGCTACATCGCCAAGTACACCATCAACCCGGCGATCACCCACGGCATCAGCCATGAAGTGGGCTCCATCGAAGTGGGCAAATGGGCGGATCTGGTGCTATGGCGCCCGGCGTTTTTCGGGATCAAGCCGACCTTGATCCTCAAGGGCGGCGCGATTGCCTCAAGCCTGATGGGCGATGCCAACGCCTCGATCCCAACGCCGCAGCCGGTGCATTACCGCCCGATGTTTGCCAGCTTCGGCAGCTCGCTGCACGCCACCAGCCTGACGTTTATCAGCCAGGCGGCATTGGCGGCGGGGTTGCCCGAGCAATTGGGATTGAAGAAGCAGATTGCGGTGGTCAAGGGGTGCCGCAGCGTGCAGAAAACCGACCTGATCCACAACGATTACCTGCCGGATATCGAGGTGGATCCGCAGACATACCAGGTCAAGGCCGACGGTGTATTGCTGTGGTGTGAGCCTGCGGAGGTTTTGCCGATGGCCCAGCGTTACTTTCTGTTCTAGGCAACTTCACTGATCGCCTGGTCGGTCAACCTCTGGTTCAGGGTTATCAGCTCGGCATTGATGCGGTCGAATGCGTCGCGATATTCCGAGTCGGACATTAGCCGCCCAGGCTCACTGTCAGCGCCAGAGCGGCCCAGGCGTTGCGCCGCCTGGCCGATAGTCTGGCGCAAGGCCTGCCTTGCACTCTCGCTCAGGCCCGCATCACCGGCCCACTTTTTCTGCGCAGCCTGGTAATCGATCAACGCGTCGAATTTTTCGGCAAACACTGCGTACTCAGCGTGATGGGCACGCTGCAGGAAGTCAGTCCACATTGGCTGTTCAAGCAAGTGGGTACGCAGCTGTTCCCCTTGATCGAGCGCTTTTACGCGTTCGAACGCCGAATCGACCATCGACGGGGTCACGTAGTCCTCGCGAAACATCATGGTCCTGGATTGCCACGGTAAATCCAGCCGGGTCGCCAACGGGACGGTATACGCCAAATAGATCTCGACCTCATCGATGTCGTCGATGGGCTCTCCGTGAGCGTCTTCATGCTGAACGCGCTGGCCCTGTTCGTCATACTCCGGAAATTTGACTCCCTGCTCCAGCAGCCGCGCCACGCGATCATGAGCAACGCGCCCCAGCTCATCCAACCGCCACTTGCCCCGGGCGAGTTTGAACACAGCCCGGCGCACTGAGGCCACATCCTCGCTGAAATAGGCTGACCGCAGCAGTACCACAACCCCCATCGAATTGAACAACTGTGCGCCAGCATCAACGCAGGCCGTGGTGTCTCTTGCCATCAAGAACAACTCTTCTCGCAGCAACACGTCTTCACCCATGGCCTCCAGCATGCGCCAGACTTTGGCGGTCAGTTCCGGCAACCATCGACCGCCTGGCGCCAGCGCATCGCCGGAATTCCTGACTGCTCTGATTACGTCGAAAAAACCTTCCGAGCCAAACGCTCCCTCAAGCATTTCCCATAACAGCTGCCTGGAAGGCCACTCCTCATCCGAATAACCGGTTTTCCACAGGTCACTGTCAAGACTCCCTCTGGCAGGCATACGGCGATCCGGATCCCGCCCGGCAGCCTCAATGTACGACTTGAACCGTGCAAGCTGATCAGGCTCCAACCCGTCGCGGGAGAGGAAGGTTCGCGCCACAATCAGCGCCTTATCGGAGCCGGGCGCAAATTCGGGAACCCGAGATAGAGGGTTGTTCTGCATATCCAGGATGAAATCCGCTGGCCGGGGCACGCGGAACACGCCGGTGGGCCATTCCTGCAGGCCTGTGTCATTCAGTAAAAGTCTGCGCAACAGGGGCATCCGGCTGACATCGGGTGACAAGCCAAGCGGGTTAATGCTCAGGGCCAACTCTCTCAACTGAACACAGCCCTTCAGCCGCAGGACATCTTCAGACGTCAAGACAATGTGGTTGCCCCCCAGCGACAGCCGCCTCAGGTGTGGCATCTGCTCGATGGCCGCCGGCAGTTGAGTCAGCTCGCAGGCCTCCACATTCAATCGACGTAGCCCCCGAAAGTTTGCAAGGAACGGCACGATGTCCGCATCCGTCACATCCACGTCATACAACCCGACGTAGGTGACATGATCGAAGTTTGCCGTTAACGCAGGCAACGCTTGCAACTGCTGACCCAGCTCCACTTCGTGCCATTCTATTTTCTGCCCCAGATAGCGACCATGGGCATCGAGGTGCCCTGGGCCGACTCGTTTCCAGGCATCAATCAGCGTGTCATAAATCCTGCGTCTGGCGCTAAGCACCTTGCGGTCCTCTGCGCCAAAACGCTCCACACCTTCCTTATGTGTGCTCATCCACCTCATCAATGTGGATTGCATGGTTTTGTACTCATCCTCTAACGCCTTGAGCCACGTGAGATCAACGGCGCCCCGCTCCTGGATCATTGTGAGCATTTCGTCACGCGCCATATGCGGGTAAAGCTTACGAACCCGCTCCTGCGTGATCTGATCCCATTGATTCCCCCCGCGCCCACTCAACGGATACCCGCGACGGCCATCAGGGAAGGTCTGCCACGGCCGAAAAGATGTCCGTCTTGCCGGTTGCATACCCAAGCTGCCAGCCAACTGTTCACGGGGGATCGCATGTTGAATCACCAACACTTTCAACTCCTCCCCCTGACCAACATGGGGCAGACCGATCCTGTTGCGATGAGCATCGGGCAACGCGTGTTGCAACGTGCCATAGAGACCATTGATGCCATGTAATTGCTGACCGCGGCCGTCAAAAGCCTGATAGCGCCCATCACCCACCCGTACCAGTATTTTGCGATCTGTCGCGTTCTTCGGACCAAGGCTGGCCCGCAACACCCCCTCAACGCCTGCCTCGCGTATTTCCAGGCGCAGGTTATCCGACCAACCCGGCAACGCCGGTAAGGTGTTGAGCACCAGGGCTTCAGTGTCAGGACCCGCCATGGCTTCCAGGTACAACCCCTCATAGGCCAGCGCAAGGCGAAACCGGCGCTGCATCACCCTGGCATTTTCAGCCAACTCCAGCGGAATACGTCGGCTGTCGACCATTTTCTGTAACTGCTTCGGCGGGACGTCTGCCAGCAGCTCTTGCGCCATCAGGCCAGGCAGGCTCGAGAAATCGCGTTGAATCAAGGCGACAGGACTATCGACCTTTGGCCGCTGCGTCTCGTAGATACTGCGCATCAAGCGCACCTTGGCGCCTTTGGCATGGTTTTCCAGCTGATCGCGCAATGCATCAATGCGCGCCTGCGGGTCTTTTGGGGGATAGATCTCTATCAAGTCCTCCAGCTCGCGTTCATCCAGAAACTCGACAATACGCCTGGGCAATAGGCCGTTCACCAAGTCATCACGGCTGACCCTCAAGGTCTCGGCTCTGCTGGCACTCTGGTTACCGTATTTGACCGAGTCGCCCTCCAGGGTCGTCGCCACAAACGCCTCAATGGCCTTGGCCTTCGGCCACCTCGGCATTTCCACTGCAAGAGAGGCCGAGTAACTGCATAAGGCGTCGGGGAGCAGGTTGGCCCGGATGCCTTGCGCTACCTGTTCAGCATCGTGGTAGGCCCTGAACTGGCGCAGCGTGTCGAGCAAAATGGCCGGTACCGGCTCGCCCTCCACGTGCACGCGGCGCAGCACATCCTCGCTCACATCCGCCACGTGTCGAACCTGCTGCAACTGGGTATCGCTCAAACCCTCCGTCATCGGCCCCAAACGCCGCATCAGCTTCACGCCCTCCCAACTGTGCGGGCTCTCTGCCTCATGATTCCAGAGGCCAGCGCCATTTTCCGTCAGTTTCGGTTGGTAGGCGTCTGACCGGGTGGGATGGGTGATGCTGTACCGGTCAAGCACTGGGTCTTTCTGCAACGCATACCGCCGGCCTTCCAAGAGCAGCAGGGTTTTACCATTGAAGGTGTGCAACCCCCGCTCATCAGACGTGGCGGTTCCAGGTAGCGGCGAGGTGTGCTCGTAGGCTGACAGGTCCGGTTTCCATAGGCGGGTCTTGCCGCTGGGCAAGGTCACCGCCTTGAGCTGCTCGATGAAAGGCGAGACCGTAAAGTGCAGCGCCGCTCCCTGCACCACCAGCAACGCCAGGTTTTCCAGCACATCGGTGATGTGCGACCAACCGGCCTCGCGGTCACCTTGGCTCAGTTCGGTGACGCCTTCAACGATCTCGTAGAGCAGTTGGCCGGCCGTCACGGCAGTCATCACCACGCCCAACGGCGGCACGGCCATCCCCACCAGGTTCAAGGCAAACAGGCCGATACTCAAGTAATGCGCCGCTCGCCGTGAACGCGAGGCCTCGTCAGCCTCCGCAGTGCTCACCGCCTGGTTTCGGGCATCCGCCAGCATCTGCCCGCGCAAGCTGGCATAGCGATAAACCCAAAGGTCCACGCTCGTCACAAGACCGTTGAGCTCGTAGGCCTGGATATTGAATTCGGGGTCGGTCGCAGAAACGCGCACAGACGGCTGCGGCTCGTCATAGGAGGGTTCAGTGGAAAAAGACGGCGCCGTCAGTAACCGCCCCCACTCCGAACGCAACCACTGCTCCCCGAACGGCTGGGGAGGAGCGTCCACCACCAGTTCCGTCAGCCTGCGGTAGTAGTACGCACGATCCGCGTCGGCTACGAACCTTGCGAAAAATTGCTGATACTGCGTGGCTGTCCAGCCGTTGGAGCGGTCGGCGGTCCTACTGGCACTCGCCGTCAAGCGATCGGTCAGCTCCTTGCTGAATTCCTCGAATGACTCATAACGCTTGATGGGATGGTCGGGGTCATCGGGGATGTAGACAATAACCCAGCACGGAAGACGAGGCTGGCGACAGGGAGCGATGATCAAGCATTCACGCAAGGCCAGGTTCATCAGGCTGAGGCGGCGGTACCGGACCCGTTTGCCGTCGAGCATGATGCGCTTTTCTCCCGTTTCCACGCGCTGCAACAGCGCGTAATCGCTGTGGCCGATATCGCCCTTGATCAGCGCCAGGTGAGCCGCCACCTTGAAGGCGTCTATCTGATAGCGGACATAGGGCTTGCGGCCGTCGGGATGGTGCAACATTGGCCGCAGGTAAGTCAGATATTGATCGCCCAGATCCAGCTCACGGCACAGTTGTGCGAAGGTATGGATTTCCAGGGTTGTGGTGTGGCGCTCGAAATGGCCCTGCTCATTCGGTGCCGTGATAAACCCCGAGGCGCTGTCGAAAAAATCCTCCTCGGCCTCGCGCGCCTCAAAGTTGCAGAGCGCGGCTTTGAGCAACGAAAACGTCTTGACCTTGAAACCGCCGGTCTTTGCACCAAAAGCGTTTTCGACCGGGAAATACAGGCGTAGCCAGGTTTGATTGACGTCCAGTACATGGCCGGACGCTTTTAATTTCGCCTCCAGCAATGGCTGGGCAAACGCTTGCAGCAGTTGGATGCTGCTGAAGTATTTCTCCAGTTTGTTCTGCGAAACACAACGGGCGTCCAGCAGCGTGCTGAGCTGATCCTTCTGCGCCTGGGAAGCAGCGGCATACCAAGCAGGAATATCTGGCGAGGTTTCTTTGAGGGCCCGGCGACGCGGTGGCGAGCTGTTGATGAGGCAGGTCGGAATCGCCTGTTTGATCAACGTGTAATGTTGCCCTTTATCTCCGGGCGGGAGGGTTGGTGGGGTGGTAACCGTGAGATCCGGCATGGGATGACAACCTCGTAATGAGTAAGGTTGCCATCTTATGCAGTGGTTTTTTGAAGCATGTGATAACTATATAGCAGGGCTCGATCAGAGCAGCTCACGCGGATTGGACGCCCCTTTCCGTGCCTCCACGTCCCTCCTGAAGACGCACGTGTCCAGGAGGAACGCACCGCGGCATCAAGCCTCCCGATGTGAAAAATATTACGTGAACAACGTTTTTATCATCTCGTCGGAGTATTGGTAATTCATGCGCAGTTCTGCCCCCGCTGGAATATCTTGCGTCGCAAATACCACTGGCAGGGTGTAGTCCTTTCTTTTTGGTGTGGCGCTCTCGCCCACTCCCAGCATCAGGTCCGCCTCAATCTCGAAGGACACGGCTTCCACGTTATAGCCCTGGGCAGCCTGGCGTAGCGGCTTGCCATCCGCGTCATATTCCAGAACCGTGTTTATTCTGGAAAGGATGTTGTCTCCCGACAGGAAGATCGGCTCACTGGTGAGCACGTCTATCTTGAGGGTCGGCCTGTCGCCGACACGCATGGTGTAGGTGTGCCCTTCGGACCCGAAAATTCCTGTGGGAAGAATGGTCCCGCCATACACACCGACTATTTCGCCTTTGGCGATACGCCGGTTGGCAACGACCATGTTTTGTCCTATCAGGGACTTTTCTTGCGGCACCTGCATATCCTGCTCAATGAACGCGCGCACCTGCAGTTTTTCTTCATACAGCGCGCCGACGCCCTCATATCCTTCAAACTTGATGTAAGGCTTGATGGGCTCTGAGGTGTAGTGAGTACCGGACTCCAGGGTGATGCTTCTCTCCAGCTTGCGAATACGCACCGGCCTGCCCTGGAGATCTCTCAACGGGTACTTGCCGTTGTTGGCACGTACGTAAGTCCCCGGCGGGTGTTGCCTGACCGTAAAGTGAATTTGCTGCCTCATGGTGCGAAGTTCGTCTGACGTATAGGGCGCCGCCGCCATGGATTCCACGGCCTCCTCAAATTCACTGTCAGACCCGCCGCCCGCCAAGCCTCTGCGCGTCCAGCCTCCCGCCACCTCCGGCTTGGCGACAATGCCGCTGCTGACCAGTTCGTAGGGGTTATTCGGGTTCTGCACCCACAACAGATAATGCTGACCGTCGCCCGCGTCCGGCATGCTTGCAATAAAATACCGTGCCTTGTTGAACTCAATGGCACGCGCCTGTGAAAGCTGCAAACCCGGCACCGCGTCGGCTTCAACCAGCGCCTCAAGGGGTTCCCGGGGGAGCCGCATTTCGGCGATTTCCTGGCGGGTCAGCCTGCCGATCAGTTCGCCCTCCTTGATTGCCAGTTGCGCATGCAGGTCATCGGCTTTCTCTTTGTAGACGGTCGCCGACAGTTCCTGGGCCTGCTGTTTTTCATGCAGCGCGGCCAACTGTTGCTGGTAAGGCTCGCCTTGGGCATCGAACTGCGAGCGGTATTTCCGGGTGACATAGTCTTGCCAGAATTCCCGAGACAGCAGCGCCTGAAACTCTTCGGCGGAGTTATCCAACGCGATCACCTTGGCATAGGCACCGTCCAGCATCGTGGGCGTGACCCCCGCCATGCCGATGAACGTGACGTGCTGTGGCTGCCCCGGTAATTGCAGGCGGTCCTTGAGGCCGTAGCGATAGGCCAGACGGATTTCCACCTCCTCTGCCAAACGCTGCCTATGGGGCAGTTTATCGGCCGTGGACACGGCAGGGTCGTTGACGATGGCTTCGCTGCGCTGGATGTCCGCCGCCGCGATCTTGTCGACCTCATGCAAACGCAACAGCCCCTTGGACAACTCGGACAACTGTGTGCCCAGGGTCTGATCCATGGCCTGCGTCCGGGCCTTGTAGAGCAGGGTCCTGACCTCCAGGTTACTGAACGAATACGCAGCACGGTCGCAGCAACCCGGCTCGCCGGCCAGGTCGAACAGTTCCTTGCGCAGGCGTTGGGACTCGGGGGTGTTTTCGCTGATGCTGTCGATCACCTCCCAGACTCGGCGCCGCAGGTCGCTGCTGTCGGCCTTCGTCAGGTCCAGGCGCTGCAGAATCTCGAAGAAAGGTGCCGCGCCTTCCTGCTCCTGCAATACACGCCATTGGGCGCGGCGCAGCGTGACTTGCTCCCCGGGCAACCCAAGGACCCAGCGCTGGAACGGGTTTTGCGAAGCCGTGCCCACTGGCGCTCTGGTCGAACTATTCAGTGCCGTGGCGACCAGGCGGCTGGGGTTATCCGGAGTCGCCAGCCGGGCCTGTTCAAGGCGGGCACGGTAGGCGCTCACCTGTTGCACAGTGGCCACCGACAAAGGGTTATTGCTCACGTCGGTCACGTTATTCACCTGGGCCATGCGGCCCAGGTTCGCCTCTGACGGGGCGATGACCGCATCCGGGATCGTCGTGATCTGGTTATTGTTCAGGTATATCTCGTTAATCCCCGTGTGCTCGGTCAGCCCGGCAGGCCACGTATCAATGCCGGTATTTCTCAGGTCCACCGTACGTATGTCAGTCAGCAGGCTGAAGTCCGGTGCCAGGCCCAGCGGGTTGTTATACAGCCACAAGGCCCTGAGGGTGATGCGCCCAGACAGGATGCCGACGGCTGTCGGGGTCAGCCGGATCTGGTTGCCGTTCAAGGTCAAACGAGTGAGGCCATTCATTTCGCCCAGCGCCAGCGGCAATGCCAAGAGTCGGTTGTTCGACATATCCAGCCAGCGCACCTGTCGGAATCGCGTGAGAAACCCTTCCGGCGAAGCATTCAGGCCCATGTTTTTCAGTTTGAGCGAGCCCACATGGCTGAAATCGACATCCAGATCCGGCAGGCTGGGCAGACTCAGGCCACTGAGGTCCAATTCATAGCCGATCGGTGTACCGTCGAAGGCGCTCACCTGCTGGCCTTCCTTGCGCCAGCACTGGAGGATCCGTTGCCGCGCCATGAACCTGTCGTCGGCGGCCGAGAAGTTGAGGCCCCGCTCCGAGGTGAGAACGTAATGCTGATTCGTACCGCCCCCCGAAAACGCCCAGGCGTTCAGCTGTCTTTCCAGCGTGTCAAATTCCCGTTCGATCTTGAGCAGGTCGTCTTCTGACGCCCCCCAGATAAACCGCTTGAGTTGCGCAATGGTTTTCTTCGGATAGATGCGCCGAAACCTTTCAAGCCTGGGGTTGGGGCTGTCAAACGCGTCGAGATGCTCGGCGTTCATCAACTCGGGCCGCACCAGGTCCAGGCGTTTCCAGTAACGGTCAAACTTCATCCAATAATCGGAGGGAAATTGATTACCGTGAAGCAAGGTCACGTTGTTGATCCTGGCCATCGCTTCCAACTGATCGTCCAGCGGGTTGAGGTGTGAGGAGGGCGCTTCCCTTAGTTGGTTGTAACGCAAGTCGAGGAGCTGCAGGCCCGTCTGATGTTGCAACCCCGTCGGCCACTGAGCCAGTTGCGTGTTGCTCAACCTCAGCTTCTTCAAGCGGTTCATGCCACTGAAGTCCGGGGTCAGGCCCAGCGCATTACCCGACAGGTCGAGTTCTTCAAGGTTGCCCAAGGCGCCCAGTGTTGCGGCGCTTTGCGGGGTCAAGCGGATGCGGTTGGAGCGCAGATTCAACAAGGTCAGGTTGTTCATTTCGCCGATCACATCAGGCAGCTCGGTGAGCCCCACGCTGATAATGCCCAGCTCTTTGACGTGGGTGAAACGCTTGATAAATGCTTGAGCCGTATCGGACCACTTGATGCCATACAGCTCAAGCGCCCGAACATGGCTGAAATCTGCATTCAGCACCGGTAACTCCTGCTCAGGACCTGCGTGCAACGAGAGGGTGTCGGTCTTGCGGCGCCAGCAGCTTTCGATCCTATCGGCAAAACCGCGCGCCCAACCTCCTGCACGGTCATACGCAGTCACCGGATTTTTCGGGGCATTGGCTCGCACCCAGACCTGCAGGTCACGTTGGAGGGTTTTGTATTCGAGTTCCAGCGCCGTCAACCTGGCGTGCGGGTCGGGCGCCAGTGAAGCAATAAAGTGGGTGAGTTCTGCCTCGTTTAAGGTCGGATACAGTACCCGGGCCCGGGTTTTCGCCCTGGCCCGCGAAGAGCTGAAAACGTCGGCGACCATCTTTCGAATACCGCTACCGCCCAACAGACGCATGGAGGGGTCGTAGGCCGGTTTACGCACAGGATTGGCCAGCAACACAGCACGCAACTGTTCGCGAGGCAAGGGGGAAGCTGTAACGGCCTGCTTTAACTGGCGTGCGTCGGTCATCGCCAAGGCCTGACGCTGCGCGACAGACAAGGCATCCCAGGCAGCGGCGTAAACGTCCCCGGGCATGGGCGCCTCAAACAAACCGTCTTCCCTCAGGACCAGCGTCTTGACCTGCACCGCGTTGGGGGAACCGATCGCATCCAGCAGCGGCCCCGTGGCCGAATATTGGCGCAGTTCCATCCGCGTTCCTTGCGGCCATCCAGGCAACGTTTCCACGCTATGCAAGGCCAGGCGCAGGCTGTCCAGATTGCCCGGCGTGTCCAGGTGAAGCCCCTCATAGGCACGCGACACCCGCACTTCCTGCTCATACCACTTCGCTTGCTCGATGCGCGGAGGTGGCAACAAGCCGGTGTCGTGAAACGCCTGCTGCGCTTCGACCGTCAACCCGCTGAGTAACTGCTCAGCCACTGACGTCGGCAGCATGGGGTGGCTGGCCATCACCCTCTGCACGTCGGGATCGACGGAGGCAGTCAATGCCTTGTAACGCTCTTCAATCAACGCGCTTTTGAACGTATCGACGGTGTCGGCGATGTGCTGACGTAATTTACCCGCCCGTACCGCCTGCGCGTCCAACGCACTGCCCGGGACGTCCTTGAGCTGCGGATCAATGCCCTGCAACGTGTTCAATACTTGCTCAAGTAACTGCCCCCGAATCAGTTGCTCGTCCGTGAGTACGACCACTCGCGTGGGCCAGGACGCCAGCGCCTCACTCTGCCAGAGCACCCTGCCGTGACTGGCCAGGACCCGCAACGCCACGTCTGTGGGCAACATGCCGTGTCGCTGCATAATCTGCAGTTGCAGCGCCGGATCGGCCTTGGCGTACTCGGCAGGTTCAGCGCTGCTCATTTGCTCGACAAAGGTCGTCAAGGCTTGATGGGCCTTGAAGCGCTCGAGGGTGTCGTTGAGCATCAGGGGCACCGGCTCATGCTCGACAACCGCCTGACGCAACACGTCATCCTCCACACCGCTGGCGGCGCGGGCTTGCTCCAGCCGCTCGGGACTAAGCGGCGTCTGTTCAAGCCCCAGGCGCCTGATCAAAGTCTGACGGTCCCAGGTCAGCGGCGCGTCCACCTCGTGGCTCCAGACACCGGCATGGTTATGCCCAAGCTGCGGTTGATAAGCATCGGCTCGGGTGGGGTGGCGAATATGATGCTGCCCTGTTTCAGCGTCCTGTACGACACGGAAATAATCGCCATCGAGGGCCAGGATGGTCTGGCCGTTGTGCTGGTAAAGCCCCAACTCATCCGGCGTTGCATCGGCGCCCAACTCAATGGGCACCTTGTAAGGCGACAGGTCAGGGTTCCACAGCAGCTGCTTGCCCGACGCCAGGGTGACGGGCCTCAGATTGTCGACCATTCCCGCTGTGTTGATACTCGGCAACACCTTGGCCCCGACGCCCAGCATCGCGACATTGAGAGCAACGCTGGAAAAGTGTGCCCACATCGTTTTCACATCGCCTCGCTCATAGGCTTCGATGCCTTCATACACTTCAAAGCACATCTGCGTCGCACCCACGAGCAGCATGACCGGGCCCAGCCCCGGCACGACAAAAGCGGCGAGATTGAACACGCTGATCACCGCATCCACGTAGCCCTCCAGTCGCGCGATCCGTGCCTTTTGGTCTTCATCCCCGGTGGGCACCGCGACGGCGCGGGCATCGGCCAGAATCTTGCGCACCTGCGCCTTACGCAGTTGTTCCCACAGGTTGCCGTTGATGCCCGTCTCCTCTATGGGCAATCGCTTGGGCGTTGCCGCCAAGGGGTAATCACCCGCCACGCCGTTACCATTGGCGGGTTTGTACAGCAGGTTGAATTGCCGGAAAAACCTGCCCTGGTCGCCCTGGGGCACGAACCGGCTGAAAAAGCGCCGGTACGACACACCGTGCAAGCGGGTTCTGAGGTCGGCCATGAACTCGCTACTGGACGCATACTCCTTGAGCGGTTGCTGTGGGTCATGGGGAATGTGTACCAGCAGCCGCTCGACCCTGTCAGAGTCGAGACGCGCGGGGCCAATCAGCAAGGGCCCCACCAGCACGCTGCCGAACACCTTCAGCGCGGCAAACGTCACGGGTTTGCCATCGAGAGTGGCCTTGCCCGGGTCAGTGATGACCTGTTGGATCATGCGATAGCCGTCGGCGCTGATCCCCCATTCGGGCTGGTGCATCGCCACCTCGGCGCTCAGCGCCAACAGTTGTCGCTGATGCTCTCGCAATTGAGTTTCCAGAGCGGCGCGCTGGCTGTTATCCGTGGGTTGGACAATCGCCTTGAGGTGCTTCTGATACAAACCGCCCAAGTCCAGAGTGCGGCACAGCTGGGCAAACTCATGGGGGTTTATGGCCAGGGCGGCACCTTTGATCGCCTCGGGGCTCGGGATGATTTCGCCGTCATACGCGCTCCAGGTTGTGATGACCTGGCAATCTGCACACTCACTGGCTTTTTCTTCGTCGGGAACGAAATTGGCCAGGGCCGCCTCCAGCAGGGAAATACCCCGGTACTCAAAGCGTTGCGACGGGCCACGGTGCTGGTCGAAGACAAACGCACCGCCCAGATCGCCGCGAGCGTTAACCTCATACTTGCTGGCGAAATAGACGTTGTTGACGTCCAGATCCAGGTTGAAGCGTTGCTTGATGGCGTCTTTAAGCGGCTGCTCGGCAAACGCCTTTACGTCCCTGATCTCGCCCAGGGTGTTCTCGACCTGGTTCAGGGCCTCGCGATAACGGGTATGGCTGTCAGCCAGGTCAGCCTTTTGCTGATGGGTGGCGTTCAGGTACCAGTTGGGCAGTTCCATCTGGTGGTTGGCGAGTTCTTCCTGGCGCCGGTTCAAGGCCCCGAGAAACCAGGCTGGGACGCGGTTTTTGAGAAAGTCGTAATGCACACCCCGAAGGTCAACGTTGAACGTGCCTTCGGGGGTGGGGTTAATGGGTTGTTCTGACATATCGGGCCATCCATGACGGGCTGTAAAGAATCCAACCTATCGAATTGCGCTGCCTGAACGTCCCTAGATATGTAGGTGAATCAAAATGCTCACCGGCAATGAACGACACCTGACGCAGGTGTACTTAGAGCGGATGCTTTTCCAGCAGCTCTCGGCTCAACGTCTCGATCAACTCGGACTCTTCTATCTGCCACTGCGCTGCCAGCGTATCGGCCTGCTCGGTATAAGCGCTGCCCGACAGTTCGCCCGATGAAGAGCGATCATGCAGGCTGGCCTGATGCACATCAAACGGTTTGCGCTTCGCCTCGAACTGCGGGCGGTAGGTGTTGGTCACATAGTCTTTCCAGAAGTCCCGCGCCAGCAATGCTTGAAATTCCGCCGGGGAGTTGTCCAGGGCAATGACCGCGTCGTACGCCTGATTGAGCATCGGCGCAGTGACTTGCCCCAGCTGGATGAACCTGGCCTGGCTGGGCGCCGCCGGCAGCTTGAGGCGGTCCTTGAGGCCGTAGCGGTAAGCCAGGCGGATTTCGACTTCTTCCAGCAGGGCAATGCGGGCATCTTGTTCCAGAAGCGTCAGCCCCGGCGTGCTGCGGATCGCCGCCGTCCGACGCTCGATATCCGTCAGGGCCATTTTCTCCACTTCATCCAGGCGGAACAGCCCACGTGCCAACTTCAACAGCTGCGCCGCCTGCTGCCCCTGCTCTGCCTGGGACTCGGCCCGGTAGACCAGCGACATGATCTCCAGATTGCTGAACGACAAGGACGCACGGTCACAACACGCCGGGCGTCCCGCCCATTCGAACATTTGCTCGCGCAATGCTTCAGACTTGACACTGTCCTGGGTAATCGTATCGATGACCGCCCACACCCGCTGCTGCAGATCTTCTTCGCCAGCGCCGGCGTTTTCCAGGCCCGCGAGCAGGTTAAAGAACCCGTCAGCTTTCTCATGCCTGGCCAATGCTGACCATTGCGCCTCGCGCGTCGCCAGTTGGTCCGCTGGCAGGTCGACAGTCCAGCGCAGGATTTGCATAGAAACCTGAGGGTTCGGTCGAGTCGGCACGCCGGCGCCCACGGAATAAAACCTGAAACCCGATTCAGCCCGGTTACGTGCCAGGTCAGGATGCTCTCGCTCAAGGCGATCCCAGTAATCATTCAGCCGTTGCTGGGTTGCCTCGGACAGTGGGTTGTTGGCGAGGCTTGTTACGTTATTGGTCCGTGCGATCCGCTCCAGGTTTTCAGCCGAGGGTGCCACCACGCTGTCGGGAATGGTGGTGATCCGATTGTTGTCCAGCACAACCCAATCGAGCGACGGTTGCTCAAACAAACCCACCGGCCACGCCTCAAGTTGCGTATTGCCGAGAGCGAGTCCACGCATACCGGTGATTGCGCTGAAATCCGGCGCCATGCCCAGGGGATTATTCTGCAGCGACAAAACTCTGAGGGTGGTTCGCTCGGACAACACTCGTGCGGTTTCAGCGGTCAATCGAATGCGGTTGAAGCTTAGATTCAGGCGGGTCAGGCCGTTCATGTGCTCCAGTGCCTGGGGCAGCCGTGTCAATTGGTTGCCCGCCATGTCCAGCCAGCGCACGTGCCGAAATCGCGTCAGAAAACCGTCCGGCGAACTGCTCAGCTCCATTTTCCTCAACTTCAACGAACCCACATGGCTGAAGTCGGCATCCAGGTCCGGCAGGCTCGGTAACCGCAGTTCGCTCAGGTTAAGTTCCAGGCCGATCGGAGTGCCGTCGCTAGCCAGTTGTTGTGCGGTCTCGCGCCGCCAGCAGCGCAGGATGCGACCCATCGCCTGGTACCGATGCTCTTGGGCAGCGTCCGCTTGTACTACCCGTCGAAGCGCCCTGTATCTTTGCGACTCGCCCACTCCGGAGAATGCCCAAGACGACAGCTGGCTGTTCAACCGCTCGTACTCTTGCTCCAGGGCTGCCAATTTCGCCTCCGCCTCCGCCTGCTCCAGCGGTTGCAGGAAGGCTTGCACCTGCTCATCGTCGAACTCGGGGTACAGATCGCGAACCCGGGTGGCCAGCGGGTCCAGTACCTCAAAGGCGCCGGGCTGCCCGCCCACCAATAGCTCCGGCCGCGTATCTGTCAGCCGTTGCGAATACGCCTTGAGCTGCTGATAGCCGTCCAAGGAAAACGGATTTCCTTGCAGCAGGGTCACGCGATTGATGCGGGCTTGCGCCTCCAGTTGTTCAGGCGCGGGATTGAGGATGGCGGGCGGCACTTCCCGCAATTGGTTGTTGCGCAGATCCACCAGTTGCAGGTTCGGTTGTTCCACAAGCCCAGTGGGCCACTGGCTGATGCCGGTGTCACTCAGGTTGAGACTCTGCAATTGGCGCAGCCCGCTGAAATCCAGCACGCGCCCCATCAACACATTTCGCTGCAGGTTCAGGGTTTGCAGCGTACTCAACCCCTCCAGCAGGGCGATATCCCTTGCACTCATGGGAATCAGGCAGTCACTCAAGTCCAGGTGAGCCAACTCTTTCATGTCGGCAACCGCCTCGGGAATACGGCTAAAAAACGCGACCTTGATACGCAGGCGCTTGAGCCGGGTAAACCTCTTGAGGAACCCACCGGCGCGATCCTTAAAGGTCGAACCATCAAGGACCAGTTCCTCAATATGGTTGAAGCTTGCGTTCAACGGGGGCAACTCTCTCGCCAATTGCAGGTTCAGTGTCGTACCACTGCGACGCTGCCAGCAGCGCTGGAGCTTGAGGGCGATGGCCTGTCTTTCCGCGATCTTCCAGCGGTGGTCGCCAGGTTGTGAGGCCGGCTCTTGCACCCAGGCCGACAACTCCTGTTTCAAGGTCGCAAACTCGCCCTCCAGCCGGCTCAATTCATTACGGGGAGAGCCGCCCAGGTTTTGCAGAAATGCATCGGCTTCACCCTCGGTAAAGTCGGGGTACAACTTGATGATCCGACCGCGTGGTGTGCGCAACAGGCTTGCCAGTTGCTGACGCAGGGGCATGCCACCGATCAGCCGCGAACCGGGCGCAAGATCAGGCTTGAGCACCCGCTGTTCATGCAACACCGACCGCAAGTCATCCCGTGGCAACGGCGCCTGTTCCACGGCCTGTTTCATCCGCAGGCCATCGCGCAAGGTGAAACCCAGGGCCTGCCGTTCCTCGGGCGACAGGTAGGACAGCACCGCGCAATACAGGCTGCCGGCACCGTCCTGGGCAAAGCCGGAGCCATCGTTGACCGACAACACGCCCCGCACTGGCGACTGCGCGTCGCCGATGCTGTCCAGCAGCCGGCCCTGTGGCCCGCCTTCTCGCAATTCAAACCGCGCCTGCGCCGGCCAGCCGGGCAGGGTTTCAAGGCTGCGCAACGCCAGCCGTTCGCTGTCGACACCGGCGGAAATATCCAGGTGCAGCCCTTCATAGGCCCGGGTCAGGCGCAGCTCCTGCTGGCACCACTGCGCCCACTGATCGATCCGTGGCGGCAGTTCACCGGGGCGGCCGAGGGCTTCCAGTTCCGCCTCGGTGGCGTGTTCCAGCAGTTGCTCCACCACGGCGTCCGGCAGGTGCCGGTAGCGCGCCTTGACCCGCCCGATCAAGGGGTCGGCGGCCGTATTCTGCGCATCGTAGAGGGATTCAAAAAGCGTCAGCCGGTTGTGCTGCGCATCGGCTGCGATCTCTTTGCGCCACGCGCGGGCCCTCTCGGCCACGCTCATCTGCGAGGTCCCGGGCACGCTGCTCATGTCCACTCGGTTGGCCTTGAACAGAACCAGCATGCTCTCCAGCAACGAGCCCTGAGTACGGGTGTCTTCACTGACCACAAACGTGACGCGCTGGGAGCTTCCTTGCGGCCCGGGCGGGTCTTCCCAGATAACCTTCATCCGGCTGTCCAACACCCGCCAGGCCGGCTTCTGCGGCAACAGGCCCTGGCTGCGCATGATTTTGAACTGCAAGCCCAGGTCCGCCTGGGCGAAGACTCGGGGATCATCACTGGCGATCTGCTGCGCGAAGGTTTCAAGGTCATGCTCGATACGAAAACGGCTGAGGGTGTCGCTGAGCTGCGCCGACGGCCGATCCTGCTCGACATACTGGCGGCGCAAGGTGTCGTAGTCGGCACCACAGGCCGTGCGCACGCGCTCAAGCTGGGCATCGCTCAGGGCCTGGGCGCGATACCCCAGGCGCTGCATCAGGGTCGGGCCGTCCCAGGTCAGCGGGTCTTCAGCGCCATGGGTCCAGATACCCGCTCCGTTGTGTTCCAGGGGCACCGCGTAGCCATCGGCACGGGTTGGATGGGGAATTTGATACTCGCCACTGACCGGGTTTTGTTCCACCACATGGTTGCCGCCGTCGAGGGGCAGAATGTGCTGGCCGTCATGGCGATGCAGGCCCAGCTCATCGGGCACTGACTCGGCGGGAAGCTTCACGTCGCTGCGATAGGGCACAAGGTCCGGTTTCCACAGGCGTTGCTCGCCGTTGGGCAACTTGACAGGCTGAAGTTCGTCGATCAACGGCGGCGTCTCAACCTTGGGCAATTTCGCCAGGCCCTTGCCGACCCCGGCCATCAGCCCCAGCATGGCCAGGTTCTGTGCCACGTCGATCAGGTGCTGCCGAGCGGCCTCGCGGTCACCCTGTTCCCACTCCATCACCCCTTCGAACGTCTCGTACAGCAGTTGCTCGACCATCACCGCCATCATCACTTCGCCCAGCACCGGCACGAACATCGACAGCAGGCCAACCGCCGCAAATCCGCCTTCCAGCCAGTGCGCAAGTTTCTGTGCGCGAACCCGCGCATCCACATCGGCGGTGGGCACGGCCTGGTGACGCGCATCGGTAATGATCTTGTCGCGCCCGCTCTCATACAAGTCAGTCCACAGGTCGACATTGGCCGACCACAGCCCATGCCGGGCGACGACCATCGGCTGCAGTTCAGCCCCCGCATCGGTTTGGCGTGTGGCCGTTTTTTCCGGCGGCCATTCCTGAGGCTTGAGCAGCATCGACGCGAGCGGGTTCGTCACGTCGAAGACGCTCTGGAACACCGGCGACTTCACGACGGTGCTGAGCATTGAAGTGGCGTTCGACTCGGCCCGGGTAAACCGACTGAAGTAATACGGGTGCTTGGCGGCGTCGACAAACTGGCTGAAAAACCGCTGATAACGCGTGGGTTGCGGGCCCGTCGCCGCCGTGACCTGGGCCGGGTCCGTCGACAGCAATTGGCGGGTGAGTTCTTTCTTCAAGTCATCAAAGCGGTTGTAACGCTTGAACGGATGCTCGGGATCATGGGGCACGTAGACAATGGAGACTTCGCCGTAGCGGTATTTTTCGGTGAGCTCGAACGACACGCAGCCCTTGAGCTTGAGCCCCATGACACTGAGCGAAGAAAACCACACCGGCTTGCCGCGCAGCGTAGGGTTGCGTTCGCCGTTAATGACCTGCAGCACCATGGCGTAGTCATCCGCCTCGATGTCTTTCTTGACCAGGGCCATGTAGGCCGCCGCTTTCATCGCATCCTTCTGGCTGGTGATGATGGCCTCGCGCAGGACGGTGTCGACGTGCGCCTCCTCGGTCCCCAGGTTGTCCTTGAGGTAGGCCTGGTACTGCGCGCCAATATCCAGGCTGCGGCACAAGTTGATGAACTGCTCGATAGTCAACGAGCTACTGACCGGCGCACCGTCCTTGGTGACGAATTGGGACGCCTCGTCATAGAAGTCCGCGCCGCCTTCGTCCGCTTCGAAGTTGTGCAAGGCCGCGTGCAGGAGCGAGACGTTCAACACATTGAACTCCCCGACCTTGAGGTCAAACACCCCCAATTTCACGGACTTTTCCAGCTTGATAAAGGTGTCGTCGACATCCAGTTCAACCTTGAAACGATCCTTGAGCGCCTTGACCAGTAGCGGTTTGGCAAACGCCTCGACCGCCGGCACGTTGGCCATGCGGCCATCCACCGCTTGCTGCGATTGCAGGCTGGTGCGGGTGTAGCGTTTCAGGGTCTGGCGTTGCTCGGATGTCAGGCCCTGGAACCAAGGCAACTGATCAAACGCATTCACCTGCTTCTCCAGACGCTGTCGGGCAAATGCCTTGATCAGCCACTCGGGCACTGCATGGGTAATAAAGTCCTGATTGGACAGGGACAGGTCCGGAGTGCTTCCTTGCCGTGATGTCATGCTCGCGCGCTCTGCACGTTGAATGAGGGTTGCAAGCCCAATGCCCTTGAGCACCGTTCCGGCCCCCCTTGGCTGGATAGTCTGGTGGCCCACAGGATCTGGTCGGTCAACGCCACGAATCGGGCGAAGAATTGCTGATGCTCCGTGGGCTCGACCATGGTTGGGCGACCGAGGCCCGGTTTGGGCCAGTTTTTCAGCCGGCGCGTCAGCTCCTGCTCGAACGGGTCAAAGGTTTCATAACGCTTGATCGGGTGTTCCGGGGCGGCGTGGATCAGGCTCTGGGGAATGGCAGCCTTGATGTGTTCGTAGTGACGGCGCTGAACGCCGGAAACGGGCGTTTGAGAGGTTGGCATACACACCTTCCTTGGAAGAGGAGAAAGGTGATTACCTTAATCACCCACCTTCCAGGGCCGGGCGTAACTATGTAGCGGACAGGTAGCGGGCAGGTAGCGGGCAGCGCTTACTCGACGACGAGGCGCCCCAACCGCTGCTTGAGCATCTGGTTTTCGGCCCGCAGTTGCTGCACTTCTTCCAGCAGGTCCAGCGCCAGGGCGACGCCTTCCCATTCCAGCTCCAGGTCCTTTTGCAGCGCCGACGCACGCTTGGCCAGGGCCAGTTCGTAATCGGTGAAACGCCAGGACTCCGGACTCGTCCCCACCGGTTCAACAATGCCGTGCTCGACGATTTCGATCACGTAGGCCACCGACAGATCGGTGGCCTCACAGAATTCTGCCATGTTCACTTGAACCAAACGGGGACTGCTCATCGTTAGCTACTCCATGATTCTCTTGGATCGAAGGCGGCTTTTTGTGCCAGTTCCTGCCACAACGCCTTGACCTCGTCGTCGGTGTTTTTCGGCATCACCGCCTTGAGCTGCACAAACAGGTAACCGCGCTGCCCGGCCTTGTTCAACAAGCCGTGGCCCTTGGCGCGCATGCGCTGGCCGTTCTGGCTGCCGGCGGGCACCTTGAGGTTGATCTTGCCAGTGAGGGTCGGCACCGCCACCTCGGTACCCAGCGCGAGCTCCCACGGGGCCAGCGGCAGGGTGATGATCAGGTCTTCGCCTTCCACATCGAATTTGGGGTGCGGCGCGAACTTGATGATCAAGTACAGATCACCTGCGGCCCCACCGCCAATCCCCGGCGCGCCCTGGCCCTTGAGGCGGATGCGCTCGCCGTCGGTCACACCGGCCGGGATCTTCACGTTCAGGCTCTTGGTGGTGTTGCTGACGTGCTGGCCGGCCGCGTTGTACTGCGGCACCTGGAAGTTGACCTGCTTGGACTCGTTGGACAGGGTCTCTTCGAGGAAGACCGGCAGTTCCATTTCCACATCTTGCCCTCGACGCCCGGCACTGCGGCCCTGGGCGCCACCAAAACCGTTGCCGCGGGAACCGAAGATCGAGCTGAAGAAGTCCGAGAAGTCGCCGGTGTCCTGGCCACCGCCGCCGTAGCCGCCACGGCTCTGCCAGCCTGGCGGGCCCTGGAACGGCTGGCCATGCTGGCCGTATTTGCGCAAATCGTCGTATTCGGCGCGCTTGTCGGCGCTTTTCAACGCTTCATAGGCTTCGGACGCGTCCTTGAACTTGGCTTCAGCGTCCTTTTCCTTGCTCACGTCGGGGTGATATTTGCGCGCCAGCTTGCGATAGGCGGCCTTGATCGTCTTGTCGTCGGCAGTCGGCTCGACGCCGAGAATCTTGTAATAGTCTTTGAAGTCCATCGGGGGTTTCACCGTCCGTTATCGATATCGCACTGCCAGCGTCACAGCATGCGCCTGTTTGCGGCGTCTGGATTGACCGATCTCAATCTTGTGACCGAAGGGTGCGTCAGAAGTTTATCGGCGCTGCGGGCAGAATCCTGCAGCCACCAACCGTATGGAGGGGATTTGGGGGCAAACACCGGGCTTTCAAGGTAACAAGTGTGCTGTATTTAGCGGATAGTCGGCCTACGCATCTGCACGCGGGTGGCATACACTGCGCGGCCGTTTTTCAACCGGAACCCGATTGACATGAAAAACCCATCCCCAGCCCGTGCCTGCGGTATCGACTTCGGCACGTCCAACTCCACCGTCGGCTGGATTCGTCCCGGCATGGAAACGCTTATCGCGCTGGAGGACGACAAGATCACGCTGCCGTCGGTGGTGTTCTTCAACTTCGAAGAGCGCCGCCCGGTGTACGGCCGCCTGGCCCTGCACGAGTACCTGGAAAACTACGAAGGCCGGCTGATGCGCTCCCTCAAGAGCCTGCTGGGTTCCAAGCTGATCAAGCACGACACCAGCGTATTGGGCACGGCGATGCCGTTCACCGACCTGCTGGCGCTGTTTATCGGCCAGCTCAAGAGCCGCGCAGAGACCACCGCCGGGCGTGAGTTCGACGAAGTGGTGCTGGGCCGCCCGGTGTTCTTCGTCGATGACGACCCGATGGCCGACCAGGAAGCCGAAAACACCCTGGTGGACGTGGCCCGCAAAATCGGCTTCAAGGACATCTCGTTCCAGTACGAGCCGATCGCCGCGGCGTTCGACTACGAGTCCACCATCGAGAAAGAAGAGCTGGTGCTGATCGTCGACATCGGCGGTGGTACCTCCGACTTCTCCCTGGTGCGCCTGTCGCCCGAGCGTCGCCAGATCGACAACCGCCACGACGACATCCTCGCCACCGGCGGCGTGCACATCGGCGGGACCGACTTCGACAAGCAACTCTCCCTGGCCGGCATGATGCCGCTGTTCGGCTACGGCAGCCGCATGAAGAGCGGCGCCTACATGCCCACCAGCCACCACATGAACCTGGCGACCTGGCACACCATCAACTCGGTGTACTCGCAAAAATCCAAGCTGGCATTGGGCAGCATGCGCTACGACATCGAGGACACCGGCGGCATCGACCGCCTGTTCAACCTGATCGAACAGCGCGCCGGGCACTGGCTGGCGATGGAAGTGGAAGAAACCAAGATCCAGCTGACCCAACAGGACAGCCGCCATGTGCTGCTGGACCGGGTTGAGCCGGGGTTGAGCGTGGAATTGAGCCGGGCGTTGTTCGAATCGGCCATCGACGGCCTGCTGGAGCGCGTGCGCAACAGCGTGACCCAGTTGCTCAACGATGCCTCGGTGGACGTGGCCCAGGTGGACACGGTGTTCTTTACCGGGGGTTCCAGCGGGATTCCGGCCCTGCGCCACAGCATCTCGGCGATGCTGCCGAATGCGCAGCATGTGGAAGGCAATATCTTTGGCAGTATTGGCAGTGGCCTGGCGATTGAGGCCAGCAAGCGCTACGGCTACTGATTACACGGCTTGTGTGGCGAGGGAGCTTGCTCCCGCTGGGGTGCGAAGCGCCCCTAAAAACTGGGCCTGCTACGCAGTCCAACGGGAGCAAGCTCCCTCGCCACAAAAAGCGGATCGCTACACCATCCCCGCCAGCTTCAACTCACTCTTCAAGTACGCGTAATAAATCGGCCCCGCCACCACGCCCGGCAGGCCGAAGGCGGCTTCGAACACCAGCATCGCCAACAACAATTCCCACGACTTGGCACTGATCTGCCCGCCGACAATCCGCGCGTTGAGGAAATACTCGACCTTGTGGATCACGATCAGGTAACCCAACGCCGCCACCGCCACCCAGATCGACAGCGACAAGGCCACGATGGTGATCAAGGTGTTGGACATCAGGTTGCCGATCACCGGCAGCAGGCCCAGCAGGAACGTCAGCACGATCAGGGTCTTGGTCAGCGGCAGGTGGATCCCGCACAGCGGCAGCACCACCGCGAGGAAGATCGCGGTGAACGCAGTATTCAGCGCGGCGATCTTGATCTGGGCGAAGACGATGTTGCGAAAGGCCTGGACCAGCAGGTGCAGGCGATCAAACAGGGCAGCCGCCAGGGGTTTGCGCTTGGTGAGGTCCGGCACGCGTTGCAGGGCGATGATCGCGCCCAGCACCATGCCGATCAGCAGGGTCACGAACATGTGCGCGGCGTCTTTGCCCACCAGTTGCAGTTCGCTGAGGTGTTTGCTCAGCCATTCGCCAATGGCCACGCGGAACTCGGCAGCACTGGCCGGCAGGTAGGCGTCAAGGAACGGCGGCAGTTGGCCGCGGGCACGGTCGACCACGCCCATGAATTTATCGAGGGAAGCCCCAGGGTTTTCCGCTTCGTGGAGCAGGAAGCTGATGGCCCCGGCAAAAATCAGGGTCAGGATGCTGACGATCAAGGTCCCCAGCAACGCCACTGCCAACCAGCGCGCACGCCGGCCTTCGATCAAGCGCTGCAACTGCGGGGTGAGCATGTTGACCAGCTCATACACCAGCAGCCCGGCCAGCAGGCTCGGCAGCAACTTCAACGGCAAAACCAGCAGCAGCCCGCCAAAAATAAGCACGCAACTGACCAACAACAACACGTGACGCTGAGAAAACGTTGGCATACAGCCTCAAAACGAACGGCGTTAAAGGATGGGCAGTCTGCCAGCCTTGGGGAAATCAAGCGAGAAGTCTAAACGCGGTCCAATGTGGGAGCTGGCTTGCCTGCGATGGCGGTGGGTCAGTCAGCAGAGGCATCGACTGTCAGATCGCGATCGCAGGCAGGCCAGCGCCCACAGGTTTGTGCATTATTTCTTCAGGCAGGTGCTCATAAAGGTTTTACGCGCATCGCCGGTCAGCGCCTGGGTTTTCGCCGTGGCGTTGCAGTCTTTCATCTTCTGCTGCTGTGGGGTGAGGGTCTTGGCGTCGTTGGCGGCCGGGGCGGCCGACAGGCACGTTTTCATGAATGCCTTGCGATCATCACCGGTCTTGCCACTGGTCTTGGCTTCGGCGTTGCACGAGGTCATTTTTTGTTGCTGAGCCGTCTGTGCGGCAGTCGCGGCAAAGCCTTGAGAACACAACAGCAAGCCCATCATCAACAGCGGAATACGCAGCATCTTCATGGAGTTTTCTCCCTGTTACCGTGCCGAGGGGCACGGCCTCTCCAGCAGTGTAGTCAAACCCTGTTACACGTTCACCTGCTGCGGATATTCGTCCGACGGTACTGCTCCGGAGTGCAGCCCGCCTGGCGTTGAAACATGGCGATGAACGCCGAGGCGGTGCTGTAGCCCAGGTCAAACGCCACTTCCTGGACGCTGCGCGAGCTGTCCAGCGCTTCGATGGCCACAAGAAAACGCAGGCGTTGGCGCCATTCACCGAAACTCATTCCCAGTTCGCGTACGAATTGCCGGGCCAGGGTGCGCTCGCTGACATGTGCCTGTTCCGCCCACTGGGCCAGCGCGCGGTTATCGCCGGGATCGGCCTGCATGCCCTCCAGCACGCCGAGCAGCCCGGGATGGCTGGCATACGGCAGGAAACAATCATGCACCGGGGCCTGCCGGAGCTGGTCGACCAGCACCTGGGCCAGGCGCACATCGGCTTCATTCTCGGGAATATTCACGTCGCGCTCGGCGAAGTCACTGAGGATCGCCTTGAGGATATCGCTGACGCTCAGGGTGCACGGCTGCGCCGGCAAGTGCTCGCACAGCGCGGGCGCCAGGTACACCGAGCGATAGACAATCGCCTGGGCGTTGTAGGAGCTGTGCTGGGTGTTCGGCGGGATCCACACCGCGTATTGCGGTGGCGACATGAAGCGGCTGCCCGCTACTTCAAAGCGCATCACGCCACGGGCCGAGTAGTCCAAAGAGCCCCATGCATGCTGGTGGGCGCTGGCGTGGGTGTCGGCCTCGAACTCCGAATATCGGAAGTACACCGGGGACGGCAATTGGTCGAAATCGGGAAGGTTGATGTACTTCTTGAGCATATTGTCTGGATACAAAGGTCGGATGGCTGGATCGAAGTATAGGCTTCGATCCAGACAAAGGATAATTGGCCTTCATAGACGCAACGGGTTCCTTTCCATGCAATACGCTTATCCGTTACTGGCCATTTTTATCTGGGCCGGCAATACCGTGGTCAACAAGCTCGCGGTGGGGACGATTTTTCCCGCCGAGATCGGCTTTTATCGCTGGCTGCTGGCGGGGTTGCTGTTTACCCCGTTCATGCTCAAGCCGGTCATCGCCAACTGGCCGCTGATCCGCCCTAATTTGGGCAAGATTTTCATCCTCGGCGTGCTGGGCATGGCGGTGTATCAGAGCCTGGCGTATTACGCCGCGAACCTGACCTCGGCCACCAACATGGGCATCATCCTCTCGCTGATGCCGCTGATGGCCCTCACCGCCGCCATCATCAGCCTCGGCCAGCGCCTGACCTTTGGTGCCCTCACCGGTGCCGTGCTGTCGTTCGCCGGCGTGGTGGTGGTGGTTTCCGCCGGCAGCCTCAGCGCCCTGCTGCAACACGGGCTGAACCTGGGTGACGCGATGATGCTGGTGGCCACCCTCGCCTACGCGGTCTACAGCACCCTGCTGAAAAAATGGCAGCTGCGATTGCCGCCGCTGGTGTTGCTGTATTTGCAGATACTGGTGGCGGTGGTGGTGCTGTTTCCACTGTTCCTGTTCTCCGACAAGGCCGGCCTTGGCTGGTCGAATATCCCGCTGGTGCTGTATGCCTGCCTGCTGGCCTCGATGCTTGCGCCGTTGGCATGGATGCATTCGGTGAAAACCCTGGGCCCGAGCCGCACCACGCTGTTTTTCAACCTGCTGCCATTGATCACCGCACTGATTGCCGCGGTGGTGCTGAAGGAGCAGTTGGCGATGTATCACCTGGTGGGTGGCTTGCTGACGTTGGGCGGGGTGATTTTGTCGGAGCGCTGGACGACGCCGGTTCGCAGCAAGGTCAGTGTTGCCTGATCTGACGCCATCGCAGGCAAGCCAGCTCCCACATTTGATCGGCATTTAGCCGGACAACTCGGTCCAGTGTGGGAGCTGGCTTGCTGCGATGAACGATAACCCGGCCTGCCGGTTGCCATGACGCTACTTAAGCCCCACCACACCGGCGACGATCAGCCCCACCGACACCAGCTTGACCAGCGTCAGGCTCTCCCCCAAAAACATAAAGCCGAGAAAGACCGTGCCCAATGAGCCGATGGCCGTCCAGATCGGGTAGGCAACACTCACCGGCAGCTCACGCATGGCCAGGGTCAGGAAATAAATTCCGCCCACCGCCGCGATGACCGTGATCAACGATGGCCACAGGCGGGTGAACCCCTCGGCGTACTTCATGCTCATGGCGAACGTCACTTCGAACCCGGCCGCGATCAACAGGAAGAACCAGGACACGTCAGAAGCTCCCGGCCAGATCGCGCAATTGGCCCTCAACGGCGTCACAGGAACGGCGGAACACCTGCGGATCAGACTCCTCGCCCTCGGCCGCAATCACCGTGACGTCGGTGATGCCGATAAACCCCAACGCCGTTCGCAGGTGCGGATCGGCATGGTTCATCGCCTCGTTTTCACCGCCCGGGCCAAAGCCACTCCCGCCGCGACTGGTGATGATCAGGGCCTTTTTGCCCAGCAGTAACGGCTGGTACTGGGCGATGCCCTGGCTGTCCTGGGTGATGTCCACGGTGTGGCCCATGCGCACGACCTGGTCGATCCAGGCCTTGAGGCCGCTGGGAATCCCGAAGTTGTACATCGGCACGGAAATCACCAGCAGCTCATGTTCGATCAACTCGGCTACCAGCTCATTGCTCAGCTGCAAATCGGCGTGCATGGACAACGGCATCGACTGCGGCTCGGGGTGGAAGCTGGCGGCAATGAACGCTTCGCTGACATGGGGAATCGAGGCACGGCCGACTTCGCGGCGGGTCAGGTACGCGTCGGGGTTCGCGGTGTGCCACGCAGCGAGAAAGACCTCGGCCAGGCGCCGGGAATGGGAACGCTCACCACGGGGACTGGAATGGATCGCAAGCATTTTTTTCATCTGTAGACCTTCACGCGCTAGACTCAGGCAACCTGAATGGCTGCCTCTGCTGCAAACAAATCTAGAGATGCGCAGCTTGCCTCACAAATGAGCAATAGTTGCTTTGGATGAGATCAATTCATCCATGGAGCCTTACATGTTTGCCTCGCTGCCCCTGACCGCCCTGCGCACCTTTGAATCGGCCTCGCGCCTGTTGAGCTTCAAGGCCGCCGCCCAGGAGCTGTCGGTGACGCCGACGGCCGTGTCCCATCAGATTCGCTCCCTGGAAACCTGGCTCGGCGTGCCGCTGTTCGAGCGCCTGCCGCGTCAGGTCCGCCTGACAGAGTGTGGCGAGCGATTGTTCCACAGCCTGCACGGAGCCTTGCTGGACGTAGCGCAAAGCGTCGACACCCTCCGCCCGCAGCGCAGCGCCGGCCATCTCACGCTGTCTACCACGCCCGCGTTCGCCGCCTTGTGGCTGGTGCCGCGACTGGGACGTTTCTACGCCGCCCATCCGGCTATCAACTTGCGCCTGGACACCAACTGCGCGGTCGTGGACTTGCAGCAAGACGCCAGCGTCGACCTGGTAATCCGCTACAGCATCGACGACTACGCGAACCTCCACGGTCTGTGCCTGTTCGATGAGTGTTTTGCGGTGTACGGCTCGCCCGAACAGGTCGCCCTGGCCGATGAGCGCACCCCGACCCTGATCAGCGTGCGCTGGCACAACTCCAAGCTCTACGCCCTGGGCTGGCAGGCCTGGTGCAAAAAGGCCGGGGAAGACTGGCTGCAATCGGCCTCGCCACTGCGGGAATACGACGAAGAGCACTATGCTCTGCAAGCCGCCATCGCCGGCCAGGGCCTGGTGTTGGCGAGCAATATCCTGGTCTCGGAAAGCGTCGCCAGCGGCTTGCTGGTGCCCTATCGGCCGCAGATCCGCGTCGACGGCGCCGGCTACACGGCCCTGTGCGTTCCAGGCCGTGAACGGCACCCGCCGGTCCGGGCGTTTTTTGCGTGGTTGCAGGAGGAAGCACGCCTGTCGGGGCACGCGTTGTAAAATCCGATAAAACTTTTTGCGTTGCCTGGGACTCACAACTTGGAGCGATCACGCCGGCAGAGCGTGGCGCAAAACCGGATTAGTACCAGGAGAACGAGATGACTGACTCACATTTGTCTGACGTAGCCACCTTACGTGACCGCGCCCGCAAGAACGTCGAAAACGGTGCCGTAACCGAAGGCTATGATGCCGACCGCCAGGAAATCCTGCGCCTGCTCAACGAATCCCTGGCCACCGAACTGGTGTGCGTGCTGCGCTACAAGCGCCACTATTTCATGGCCAATGGCGTCAAGGCCCATGTCGCCGCCGAGGAATTCCTTGAGCACGCCACCCAGGAAGCCGAACACGCCGACAAGCTGGCCGAGCGCATCGTGCAGTTGGGCGGCGAGCCGGAGTTCAACCCCGACCTGCTGTCGAAGAACTCCCACGCGCAGTACGTGGCCGGCAACACCCTGAAGGAAATGGTCTACGAAGACCTGGTGGCCGAGCGCATCGCGGTGGACAGCTACCGCGAGATCATCCAGTACATCGGCGACAAAGACCCGACCACTCGCCGGATCTTCGAAGACATCCTGGCCCAGGAAGAAGAACACGCCGATGACATGGCGGATATTCTGCAGGACCTCTAACTAACACCGCAAAACTCATGTGGGAGCGGGCTTGCCCGCGATAGCATCACCTCGGTGCAACTGAAATACCGAGGTGCCTGCATCGCAGGCAAGCCAGCTCCCACATTTTTTGGTCCCGGCTTCTCCAGTTAGCCTTTCACCGTCTTCGGTGCCTTGCCTTCCTTCATCTGTTGCAGCAACGGCGCACACTGGTTCGGCTCGTCGCCGCTCGGTGCCACCAGCGCCAGCAGGCCCGCCGCCGGTCCGGCAATCACGCCAAGCGCAACCATGCCCGCGCCACGCAACATCAACGGCACGGCCTTTACCCCCGCATTGGGCTTGATAAACGGCCCATTGACGTACAGCGGCGAGCGCAGGGAAAACAGGCGGAAGCCCTTGGACTCCGGCGTGATGGTCAGGTCCAACTGTTCGCTGGCCATGTTCGCCGTGCCATCGATGTAGATGATGGCGTTCTCGGTATCGAACACAAACAGGCGAGTCGTCGCCAGGCCGGACTTGATACCGAAGTCGGCGGCCGCGCAGTTGATCTTCACTTCCTTGTCGCCAAACAGGCGGCCGACCACGTAGTTGCCCACGTTGAGCCCGGCGATTTCCATCAGGCTGCGGCTGATGGCGCCGTCGTTGATCAACATCTTCAGATCGCCATTCGAGGTGCCGAGCAAGGCTGCGACAGAGTTGCCGCGCCCGGAAATGTCCGCGTCGCCGTTGAGTTCACCAAAGCTGGTCTTCATCGGCTCGAAGGTCGGGAACAACTGCTTGAGCTTGAAGTTGCGAGCGGTAAGTTTCGCCTGGCCTTCCATCGGCGTGATGCGCCCGTTGAGGCGGATCTGCGCGTCGAGCTTGCCGCCGGCCACGCCGAAACGCAGGGGCTCCAGGCTCAACTGGCCGTCGTTGAGCACCAGGTGGGTATAGAGGTCGGTGAACGGCAAATCAGCACTGTGGACGATGCGCTTGCCGGTGAATTCAACGTCGGCATCCATATCGCGCCAGCGCTCGGTGCGGAACTCTTCCACCGGCAGCACCTTGGTTGCCGGTTGCTTGCTTTCGCCGCCACGGGCCTTTTGTTTGGCGTTGGAGTCGGCACCAATCAATGGCGCCAGGTCAGTCATCAACAATTGGTTGGAGACCAACGCACCCGTGAGCTTGGGCCGGGGTTGGCTGGCGACATAGCCCAGGTTGCCGTGGATATCGCTGTTGCCGATCTTGCCGTTGAAGTTTTCATACTGGAACGACGCACCGCTGGCCTCATGCAGCTTGGCGATCAGGTGGCCGTCGGTGGAATAGGCCGGCGAATCCGGCAAGGTCACGCCGGTCAGCGGGTACAGGTTGCCCAGGCTGCTGCCGGAGAGTTTGAGGCGCAGGTCGAGGGCGCCGAGGTTCATCGGATCGGTCAGGGTGCCGGCCAGGGCGATGCTGGTGTCGCCGATCCTGGCCTGGGCTTGCAGCGGGAACGGCTTGGCCGCGTCCTGCAGCGCCAGCAGGCCACCGATCTTGCCGGTGCCATCGAGTTTCTGGCCGTGGTACTGGCCTTTGACCTTGAGGCCGAACGCGTAATCCTGCGGCGCCGAGCCTTTTTCCAAGGCCTTTTTGGCGTCGGCATCACCGACGATCTCGCCGAAAGGAATCGGCTTGCCCAGCAGGTCGATCACCACGTCGAGCTGGGTCTTGAGGGTTTGGTCGTCGAGGGTCACGTGGCCCTTGTCGAAGCCGATGGCGCCGATATCCACCACCCAGTTGGACGGTTCGGCGTTGGGGTCCTTGGGGTCGAACTTGAAGGTCCAGTTGGCGCGACCATCGGCCAGGCGCTGCAATTGCGCGCTCGGTTCGGTGAGGTCGATACGCGGGATCACCACGCGCTGGGCCAGCAACGCCAGGGGCGAGATACGCAGTTCCACGCGCTTGAGGGTGACCATCTGCGGGGTTTTCGACCAGTCGGGGTTGCCCAGGGTCAGGTCTTCGGCAATCACATGGGGCCACGGAATCCAGGCGCGCCAGCCGCCTTCATCAGGCTCGCGCTGCCACACCACGGCCAGGTTGCCGTTGATAGCAAAGTCGCGATGCAGCTCTTCGGAGACCTTGGCGTTGAGCGGCGGCTTGATCCGGTTCCAGTCGAAGAACACCAGCACCAACACCACGATGGCGATTAACAAAACGAAGCTGGCGCAGCTCCAGGCGAGAATTTTACGAGTGCGCGTCATTGCACAGGACTCCAGGTTACGACTGAGCGGGCGCCTTGGGGCGCACGTTTTGACTACAGCTTATATGGCTACGACTGACAAACGGCGCGGGGGTTTAACCCCATCGATGAATTAGCCGTAAAAACAGATTTTTCTGATCAACCGGACAGCTTCAATCATCAACGACGCACCGTTGTTACCCACGATCGTGTCGAAAATACCCACCACGGTGCAAAACCGCGGGCTTGAGACGTGCGAGATAGAGCCCTCGCAGGGAACAATCAATTCTGTTGATTATTACCATTGTGTTTATGAACTTTTATATCGACTTATCAAGAGTAGCATTAGCCCTGTACCCAATTTATCGCCCTCCCAAGGAGCAACCCATCATGAAACGCCAATTACTCGCAAGCTTTGTACTTTCCGTCCTGGCCACCAGCGCATTTGCCCTGCCAGCTGCTGAACAGGCCACCCCACAAGTGAAAGCCGATGCATCCCACGTAAGCCAGACCCTGGCCCGCAGCGGTGCTTCGGACAAGAACAACACCGACTACAACGGCAGCATCACTGAAAACGGTTCGGAACAAGCCAACAAACGCGCTTACACCGAAGGCGTTGCTGAAGGTGGCCGTGATCGTCTGGAACAGAAAGGCCTGGTTGAAGGTGGCGCTGATCGCCTGATGGAACGCAACGCTGTTGCCGAAGGTGGCCGTGATCGCCTGGAACAGAAAGGTCTGGTTGAAGACGGTTCGAGCCGTGCCAACAAACGCGCTTATGCTGACGGCGTAGTGGAAGGCGGTGCTGACCGTCTGCAAGAACTGCATCAAGCACAGAGCTAAGCCCGTGCTGGCCCTGGAAAAAAGCCCGATCACCCGATCGGGCTTTGACTTTGTGTGAACCGCAACGCCCTTCTCCCTTTTGAAGTTCGACGCTGGCAAAGCTGATTTGCTAGAGTGCGTCGCTGTCCTTGTCCACAAAGCCCGCCTGCCAATGCTGCCCCGTGCCGAACAGAAGCAACAGACCCGACTCGCCCTGATGGACGCAGCCCGCCATCTGATGGAGTGTGGCCGTGGGTTTGGCAGCCTGAGCCTGCGTGAAGTGGCCAAGACCGCCGGCATTGTGCCCACCGGTTTCTACCGTCACTTTGCCGATATGGATCAGTTGGGCCTGGTCTTGGTCAGTGAAGTCGGCCAGACCTTTCGCGCGACGATCCGCCTGGTGCGCCACAACGAATTCGTGATGGGCGGCATCATCGACGCCTCGGTGCGAATTTTCCTCGATGTGGTCACCGCCAACCGTTCGCAATTCCTGTTCCTGGCCCGTGAGCAATACGGTGGCAGCCTTGCCGTTCGCCAGGCCATCGGCGCCTTGCGCGAAGACATCGCCAGCGACCTCGCCGCCGATCTGACCTTGATGCCCAAGCTCCAGCACCTGGATGCCGACGGTTTGCACGTGATGGCCGACCTGATCGTCAAGAGCGTGTTCGCCACCTTGCCCGACATCATCGACCCACCGGCAGAAGCCTTGCCGCCGCACCTCACGCCTCAAGCCAAGATCACTCAGCAACTGCGCTTTATCTTTATCGGCCTCAAACACTGGCAAGGCCTGGGCAGCACCGAATAAGCCGTCAGTGGAAACGCTTGGCCGTGGTGTAGTTCCTGCTCCAATAACTGTTGGCGAGCGAATCGATGCGCACACTCTTGCCCGTGCGTGGCGAGTGAATGAATTTCCCCTCACCTATATAGAGCCCGACGTGGCTGACCTGCCCGCGCCCATTCCCCCGGAAAAACACCGCATCCCCCGGTTTCAATGCATCGCGCTTGACCGTGGCCGCCGTTGACCGGTGCATCGCCGTCGTGGTGCGAGGCAGATGGATGTTGGCTTCGGTCTTGAACAGGTAAACCAGGAAGCTGCTGCAATCGAAGCCCTGCCTCACCGAGGTGCCGCCCAGCTTGTAAGGCGTGCCCAGCAGTGAATGGGCGCGTTCGATCACGTTGTCGATAGAAGACGATGGTGCGAAGGACGGGGCACGCTGGAGATTGGCCGAGGCGGATGAAATCGCCAGCGACAGGCTGACAATCAATAAACAGAGAAATGACTTGAACATGGTGGAAACCGCTGTGGATTAAATACGGAGCGGAATCCTAATGAAACAGCGCGTAACTCGACGCACGGCAAATCCTGCAAGTGCGTAGGGAAAGTCCTAAGAAACCAAAACTCGCAAAAGATGAAAGAAATTTCATGCAGCGAGCAATGGAATTCAACGCTGAGCGCCCGAATCCGGTGCTATAAATCCATTCACGCACCAAAATGAAACATTTTGGAATAATTTCCTGCGCCATGAGGTGGCACACGCCGCCTGCCTACAGGGAATTCCCACTCCCCGCGTGGTTGGCAAGACCCTTGCTCTAGCTTGCTTATCGCTCATAGCTGGAAGCTTTCTGATGCTGGTGATCCACCGCCGAATCGCCCCCGAACCCGTCTGGGCCGCCGAGTTGCTGCTGAATTTCGAAGCCCGCAGCAAAAGCCGCCTGCGCTGTTTCAGTGCCGAAGGAGAAGACGTCGGCCTGTTTCTGGAGCGCGGCCAGCCGCCGCTGCACGATGGTGAATTCCTACAGGCTGAAGACGGACGCGTCGTACGCGTGTGCGCCCGCCCTGAACAACTGCTGCACGTCACCTGCGGCAACGCCTTTGAACTGACCCGCGCCGCCTATCACCTAGGCAACCGCCACGTGGCCCTGCAAGTGGGTGACGGCTGGCTGCGCCTGCTCGATGACTACGTGCTCAAGGCCATGCTGGATCAATTGGGCGCCACCACTGAAACCCTTTCAGCGCCGTTCCAGCCGGAACACGGCGCCTATGGCGGCGGCCATCATCACTCCCGTCATGGCGACGAAGACTTCAACTACCCGCCCAAGCTGCACCAGTTCGGCGTTCGTCCATGAACCCAGCCTGGGCGCTGTTGCGTCTGGCCAGTCCGCAGTTGCCGATTGGTGGCTACAGCTATTCACAGGGCCTGGAAATGGCCGTGGAGCAAGCCCGCGTGACCGACCCGGCGAGTGCCGGGCGCTGGATCAGTGATCAATTATTGCTCAACCTGGCGCGCTTTGAGGCGCCGCTGCTGCTCGCCCACTGCAAGGCTGGCGCAGAAGAAGACTGGCCGCGCCTCGCGCAGTTGTGCGAAGAAC
This sequence comes from Pseudomonas yamanorum, assembly GCF_013386765.1. Classification (GTDB taxonomy): domain Bacteria; phylum Pseudomonadota; class Gammaproteobacteria; order Pseudomonadales; family Pseudomonadaceae; genus Aquipseudomonas; species Aquipseudomonas yamanorum_A. Next base: position 403,930 of record NZ_JACARE010000003.1, on the reverse strand, counting down.
ACCGCGCCAGCCGCGAAACCCGCGAGCTGTATCAGGAAAGTCGGCAGATGGGCTATTCCCTGGCGCAACTGCTCAACGGCTTGCCGGAGCTGGACGCCGCCGCTCGGGATTTTCTGGCGCAACGCGGCGAACCGCATCTCGCACTCGGCTGGGCCCTGGCCGCCCGCGCCTGGCAGATCAGCCCCGACGACGCCCTGGCCGCCTGGCTGTGGAGCTGGCTGGAAAACCAGCTGGCGGTGCTGATGAAGACCTTGCCCCTGGGCCAGCAAGCCGCCCAGCGCCTGACCAGTGAACTGCTGCCGCTGTTGCAACAAGCCCAGCAGGGCGCCAGCCAACTCGACCCCAATCACTACGGCAGCGCCGCGTTTGGCCTGTCCCTGGCGTGTATGGCCCATGAGCGCCAGTACAGCCGCCTGTTCCGTTCTTAGGGCCCCTTATTTTGGAGAATCACATGAACACACAACCCCTGCGCGTCGGCATCGGCGGCCCGGTCGGCTCCGGCAAGACCGCCCTGACCCTGGCCCTGTGCCTGGCCCTGCGCGACCGCTACAACCTGGCGGTGGTCACCAACGATATCTACACCCGCGAAGACGCCGACTTCCTGGTGCGCAACCAGGCCCTGGCGCCCGAGCGCATCATCGGCGTGGAAACCGGCGGCTGCCCCCACACCGCGATTCGCGAAGACGCTTCGATCAACCTTGAAGCCGTGGACCAGTTGAACCGGCGCTTTCCCGGCCTGGACCTGATCCTGGTGGAATCCGGCGGCGACAACCTGTCGGCCACCTTCAGCCCGGAACTGTCGGACCTGACCATCTACGTGATCGATGTGTCGGCTGGCGACAAGCTGCCGCGCAAGGGTGGCCCGGGGATCTGCAAATCCGACCTGCTGGTGATCAACAAGATCGACCTGGCGCCGCTGGTGGGCGCGTCCCTGGAGCTGATGAACAGCGACACCCAGCGCATGCGCGGCGGTAAGCCCTTTGTCTTCAGCAATCAGAAAACCGGCGTCGGCCTGGAAGAAATCGTCGCCTTCATTGAACGCCAGGGCCTGCTGACTGCAGCCTGATCAACCTGAACAAGGAGCCTGTCCATGCGCCTCAACACACTTCTCGCCGCCGCAGCCTTGCTGCTCACCCCCGCCCTCGCCTTCGCCCACCCCGGGCATGGCGACAACGGCCTGGTGGCCGGTATCAGTCACCCGCTGGGCGGTATTGACCATCTGCTGGCGATGCTCGCCGTGGGCTTGTGGGCCGCCCAACAGAAAGGTGCGGCGCGCTGGGCGCTGCCGTGCACCTTTGTCGGCACCATGCTGATCGGTGGGATGCTGGGCTTTGAAGGCCTGGCATTGCCAGCGCTGGAAAGCGGGATTGCCGCGTCGGTACTCGCGCTGGGCCTGGCGGTGGCGCTGGCGGTACGGCCGCCGTTGTTTGTGGCGGTGGCGGCGACGGCGCTGTTTGCACTGTTCCATGGCGTGGCTCATGGTCTGGAGCTGCCGGACATGTCCAGCCCTTGGGCGTATGCCGCAGGGTTTGTGGCTGCAACGGCGGTTCTGCATGCGGCGGGTTATGCCGTGGTGCGTTTCCTGCCGGCGGCGGCAGCGCCGTTGGTACGGGTGGCCGGGGCGGCTTCGGCGGCGACTGGGGTCTGGTTGCTCGCTGCCTGAGATTTACGGGGTTTCTAATGGCCTCATCGCGGGCAAGCCCGACTCCCACAGTTGACTGAGTACTCCTGTGGGAGCCGGGCTTGCCCGCGATGACGGACTCACAGCCACCACCTACCTCAAGCCTGATACCATGTCGCGCAAACACCCCTGCCGTGACGACGCCAGCCGATGCCCATCGCTCCAAGCTCCGCCCTCAAGCCTCAATTGACCGCCGTGTTGACGCACTTCCACGACCTGATCGTGCCGCTCTGGCAAGGCCCGGGCTGGAATGCCGACCTGGCGCTGCCTTATGAAGCCCTGGACGCCGACCATCGGCCTTTGCCCCCGCAACGCTATCGCGCCATGGCCTGTGCCCGGCAGTTGTACCTGTTCGCCAGCCTGATCGGCGAGCCCGGCGCAGCCTTTGCCGAAGAGCGCGCCGCCGCGCTGTTCCGCTCCCTGCAACGGCACTTCCACGACGCCGAGCACGGCGGCTGGTTCTACAGCATCGACGCCCACGGCAAGCCGCTGGATAAACGCAAAGACCTCTACACCCACGCCTTCATCATCTTCGCCTGCGCCCACTATTGGGCCAAGGTGCGTGAGCCGCTGGTGGAATCGGTGCTCGATGCCGCCCTGGAAGTGGTCGCCGAACGCTTCGCCACCGGCGACGGCCTGTACGAAGCGGTGCTGGAACGTAACTGGTCGTCGCTCAAATCCGGCCCCCTGCAAAACCCGCTGATGCACCTCGCCGAAGGCTTCCTCGCCACCCTGGCCGTGCGTGAAGACGCCGTGACGCAAGACGCCTTGCTGGACCTGGCCAACGCCATGCAGAAGCGCTTCATCGACCGCCAGCACGGCGTGATGATGGAGAAACCCCTGGGCGCTGTGGATAACTGGTTTGAGCCGGGGCACCAGTTCGAATGGTTCTTCCTGCTGGAATCTTCAGACCTGTTGCGTGGCACACCGCTGCACACATCGCTGAACAAAGCGTTCAGCTATGCCGAGCAGAAGGGTGTGGATAACGCGACAGGCGCGGTCAGCGGCATGCTGGCCCTGGACGGCAGCGTACGCGACGGCACCCAGCGTATCTGGGCCCAGGCCGAATACCTGCGGGCGCTGACCTTGCGGCCCAACAGCGAAGCCGTGCTGCAACGCCAATTGCTGGCGCTGCAACAGCGGTTCCTGCACGACAAAGGCTGGAATGAATGCCTGGATGCCAAGGGGCAAGTCAGCCGACGGGACATGCCGTCGACCACGCCTTACCACTTGGCCACGTGCTACCTGGGCCTTACGCAATCCATTTGCGATCCCCGGTAAAACTGATCGTCAGCCAGCGCGCCGCGTCTGGCTTGCCCAGCCCTGTGGATATCTCTTCGCGCAGCCCGTCCAGGGTGGCGACGTTATCCACCGGGTAATCCGCCGGCAGTACCACATGAATCTCGATAAACCGCGCCCGCCCGTGCTTCTGCACGTAGGACACGTAGTCGTCGAAACCATGCCTGGCCACCGCAGCCTCCATCACTTCGCGCACTTTGCCGTCCAGTTGGTCCGGCACGATCCCCAGCACATCCCGCAGCGCCGGGCGCAGGATCTTGAAGGCCGGCGCCAGCATGCTCAGCGCCAGCAGGATCAGGATCAGCGGGTCGACATACACCGCCCACTGCCCATAGCCCTGGGACTTGAGCAACAGCGCAGCCAGGAAGCTCACCAGCAGCCCCACCGACAGCATGGCGTCCACCAGCCAGCTGATGTTGTCAAACTGGATCAGCGACGATTTGAGCGTGCGATTGCGGTAGCGTACGTAGAAGAAATAGGCGAACTCGACAACGGTAAACACCGCCGCGTAGATGATCACCAGGCCCAACTCGATATCGCGCCCGCCATTGATAATGCCGAACACGCCGTTGAGAAACGCATAGATGGCGATCAACAGCAAAAAGCTGCCTTCGATCAGCAGCACCATGGGTTCCAGGTGCCAATAACCGAACTGGAAACGCTCGTTGCTTTTCTTGGCGATCAGCTTGGCCGTGATCAGCATCAACACCTTGATGGCGGTGGCGATCAGCGAGAAAAAGCCGTCGAATAAAATCGATTGGGCGCCCGACACCACACCCGTGACAATCCCGGCGATCGCGACCGCGAACATCAGAATCGTCGATTGTTTGAGCAGCGACTGCTCACCTCGGTTACTCACATATCCTCCTGTCAAAACCTTGAAACCGCAGAGCGCGGCGGGGTTTTCCGGAGTGGAGTGTACCTTATGTCCTGTTTTGGCCGATTTGCCGCATTTTCCAGGCTGACAACAAACCTGTGGCGAGGGAGCTTGCTCCCGCTGGGGCGCGGAGCGGCCCTGGCTTTTTTGGGGCCGCTTCGCAGCCCGGCGGGAGCAAGCTCCCTCGCCACAAAAGCTCGGTGTGCTTAGCCCTTGGCACCACGCTCAATCGCAAACCCGGCCCAGGTCTGGCTCACCGGCATCAGCTCCAGGCGGTTGATGTTCACGTGCGCCGGGGTGTTCAGCACCCAGAAGATCGTGTCCGCAATATCCTGCGGCTGGATCGGCTCGGCACCGGCGTAGGTCGCGTCATAACGCGCCTGGTCACCGGCAAAGCGCACCAGGGAGAACTCGCTTTCACACAGGCCCGGCTCGATGTTAGTCACCCGCACGCCCGTGCCTTGCAAATCACAGCGCAGGTTCAGCGAGAACTGTTTGACGAAGGCCTTGGTGCCGCCATACACGTGGCTGCCCGGGTACGGGTAGCTGCCGGCGATGGAACCGAGGTTGATGATGCCAGCGCCACGGCCATGGGCGATCAGGCGCGGCAACAGCAGGCTGGTGGTGGTCAGCAGGCCCTTGATGTTGGTGTCGACCATGGTTTCCCAATCGTCGAGGCTGCACTTGGGCGCCGGGTCGGTACCCACCGCCAGGCCGGCGTTGTTGATCAGGCCGCGCAGGGTGCTGAAGGATGGCGGCAGGTTGGCGATCGCCTCTTCCATGGCCTTGCGGTCACGTACGTCCACCACTAGGCCGTGCACTTCGGTCTGCTTGGAAAGCTCGGCGCACAGGGCGTTCAAACGCTCTGCGCGGCGGCCGGTGAGCACCAGTTTCCAACCGGCTTCGGCAAAACGCCGGGCACAGGCTTCGCCAAAACCCGAGGTCGCGCCAGTAATAAACAGCGTATTGGACATGGTGTTCTCCTTGCAGGGCTACGAGGTAAAAAATCAGCCAGCAGAATGCCCGGCCCGCGGGCTGGCGGCAACTGATACACGCTGTGGACAGAGGTGAACGCCTCTCATGTTGTACAAAATTCAACCAATCACTCGAAACCCACACAGGCCGTGGCATGCAGCCATGTGCGCGCACGTTATCCACAGCCCCGTCCACAGTCTTTGGGGGCAAGTGCAAAAGCTGAAAGCCGCGGTATACAAGGCTTCCAGCGCGATTCAAAAAGTTTTTTGCTTGACCTTGGCCCAGCCGTATGTAGCCCGGTTCAAAACGGTGCAACCAGGACGATGGCTCCAGGCCAGTCATTCCGGCCTCTGCGGCACTCTTTCCAGAGTTTAGTCACAGACTTATCCACAGGGTGGAGTGACATATTCCGGTCATATACCTGTGTCTTTAAACAGGTTGACAAACCCCGCGGACGGCCGCGAAAAAACCGCTGATCAAAAAACAACCACCACGCTGCAAGCCGCGAAAACAAAGGCCTCCAGCCAGCTACTCCCACGTTACCCACAGCCGGTTCCACAGTGGTTGGGGACAAGTCAAAACTGTGACAAAACAGGGATTTGCGGCGGCTATATGTCGCGCTTTGGCAGGTGCCCGGATTTGTTGTCCACAATTTTGGGAAAGCCTGCAGGCGACGCAAAAAAATGTGGGAGCTGGCTTGCCTGCGATGCAGACACCTCGGTCATTCAGGCAAACCGAGGTGATGCTATCGCGGGCAAGCCCGGCTCCCACAGGAGGGTTATGCGCCAGGCTTAATGCCCGCCGAGGTAGGCGTTACGCACTTCCTCATTCACCAGCAGCTCCTTGCCGGTGCCTGTGAGGCGGATCTCGCCGTTGACCATCACGTACGCCCGGTCCGACAAGCGCAACGCATGGTTGGCGTTCTGCTCCACCAGAAAGATGGTCATGCCGGTGGACGCCAGCTCCCGCAGTGTGGAAAAAATCTGCTTCACCACAATCGGCGCCAACCCCAGGCTCGGCTCGTCCAGCAGCAACAGCTTGGGCCGGCTCATCAGCGCACGGGCGATGGCGAGCATCTGCTGCTCACCACCGGACATGGTCATCGCCCGCTGGTTACGCCGCTCCTTGAGCCGCGGGAACAGTTCGAACATGCGCTGCATGTCCTCGGTGGCAAACTTGTCGCCAATCGGGATGGTGCCCATCAGCAGGTTTTCCTCGACGGTCATGTCGGGGAACACCCGCCGCCCTTCCGGCGACTGCGCAATGCCGTTGGAGGCGATGTAGTGGGACGACTTGTGGGTAATGTCGACGCCGCGGTAGATGATCTGCCCCGACTCGGCCCGTGGCTGGCCGAAGATCGACATCAGCAGCGTGGATTTACCCGCGCCGTTGGAGCCGATCAGGCTCACGGTTTCGCCTTCGTTGATGTGCAGCGAGACTTTTTTAAGCGCCTGGATCGGGCCGTAGAACACGTCCAGGTCTTTCAGTTCGAGGATTGGCTCACTCATACCAGTTCCTCTTCATCAGCGCCCAGGTAAGCCGCGATCACTTTAGGGTCATTGCGGATTGCTTCAGGGCCGCCCTCGGCAATCACGTTGCCGTGGTCCAGCACCACGATGTGGTCGGAAATACTCATCACCATGCCCATGTCGTGCTCGATCAGCACCACCGTGAGGTCGTGTTCATCCCGCAGCAGGCGAATCATCGCGCTGAGGGCTTCGGTTTCCTGGGGGTTGAGGCCGGCAGCCGGCTCGTCGAGGCAGATGATCTGCGGCCGGGTGCACATGGCGCGGGCGATTTCCAGGCGGCGTTGCTGGCCGTAGGACAGTTCGCCGGCCAGGCGGTTGGCGCAGTCCACCAGGTCCACCACTTCCAGCCAGTAGAACGCATGGTCGAGGGCGTCGCTTTCAGCCTTGCGGTAGCCCTTGGTGTTGAGGATGCCCGCGAGCATGTTGCGGTTGACCCACATGTGCTGAGCCACCAGCAGGTTCTCCACCACCGACATTTCCTTGAACAGGCGAATGTTCTGGAAGGTGCGCGCCAAACCGGCACGGTTCACCAGGTGAGTGCCACCGAACATTTTGTAGAACACCCGGCTGAAGAAGCTTTTCGGTGAGACAAAGTCGGTGGCCTTGAAGCGCTCGCCGAGCAGCTGGATCACGTTGGTCTGCTTGCCGCGCACATTGAGTTCGATCTTGCCGCCGGAGGCTTTGTAAAAACCGGTCAGGCAGTTAAACACCGTGGTCTTGCCGGCGCCGTTGGGGCCGATCAGGGCGAAGATCGAGTTGCGTTCGACCTTGAGGCTCACATCGCTCAAGGCCTTGATGCCACCGAAGTGCATCATCAGGTGTTCCACGGAGAGGACGACTTCCTTGCTCATGGCGCCACTCCTTTACGTGGGACTACACCGGTACGGCTGATGCGGATCAGCCCGCGCGGTCGCCAGATCATCATCACCACCATCAACACGCCGAACAGCAGCACGCGGTATTCAGAGAAGCTGCGCAGCAGTTCCGGCGCCACGGTCAACACGAACGCGGCAATCACCACGCCGACGGTGGAGCCCATGCCGCCCAACACCACGATGGCGAGGATCAGCGCCGACTCGAAGAAGGTGAACGACGACGGGTTGACGAAGCCCTGGTAGCTGGCGAAAAACACCCCGGCCAAACCGGCAGTGGACGCGCCGATGGTGAACGCCGAGAGCTTCACCAGCACGTGGTTGAGGCCCATGGAACGGCAGGCGATTTCATCTTCGCGCAAGGCTTCCCAAGCGCGGCCCACCGGCATGCGAGTCAGGCGGTGCTTGATGTACAGCACCAGCAGCACCACCAGGAACAGCACGATGTAGATAAACAGGAATTTGATGTTGGGGTTGTAGTCGATGCCGAAGAACTCGTGGAACGGCACCCCGCCATCCTTCGCCTTGCGCACAAACTCCAGGCCGAAAAACGTGGGCGACGGCACCGGCATGCCGTTCGGGCCACCGGTAAACGACAGCCAGTTGTTCAGCACCAGGCGGATGATTTCACCGAAGCCCAGGGTCACGATCGCCAGGTAATCGCCGTGCATTCGCAGCACCGGGAACCCGAGTATGCACCCCGCCAACGCGGCACAGATGGCCGCCAACGGCAGTACCGACCAGAAGCCCAGACCGAGGTATTGATAACCCAGCGCCAGGCCGTAGGCACCGATGGCGTAGAACGCCACGTAGCCCAGGTCGAGCAGCCCGGCCAGGCCCACCACGATGTTCAGGCCCAGGCCCAGCAACACGTAGATCAGCCCGAGGATCACCACGGTCAGCAGGTATTTGTTGGCGAAGAACGGGAACACGATGGCAATCACGATCAACGCCGGGATGATCCAGCGCAGGCGCGATTTGTAGTCCGGCTTGAGTACATGCACACCGGAGCCGGTGCTTTCAAAACCCTGGAGAATCCGCAGGCCCCTGGGGGTTTGCAGGAACAGGCTCATGGCAAACCGGCCGACCATCACAATGGCCACCAGGATGCCGACACGCGCCGGTTCCAGGTTGAAGCTGTAGCCGTCGAGGACCACGCCGACGATCGGACCGAACACGATCAGCGAAATCAGCCCGGCGAGTACCGCATCGACGACACTTTTCTTGATATCGATAGAGTAGGCAGCAGACATAGTTATACCTTCGCCACGAGTGGGCGACCGAGCAGGCCCTGGGGACGGAAAATCAGGATCACCACCAGCAGGGAGAAACTGAACACGTCTTTGTAGTCAGAGTTGATCAACCCCGAGAACAGCGACTCGGAAATACCCAGGATGATCCCGCCCAGCATGGCCCCAGGCAGGGAACCGATGCCGCCGAGTACCGCTGCGGTAAATGCCTTGATGCCGATGATGAAGCCGGCATAGAAGTCGAACGTGCCGTAGTTCAGGGTGATCAGCACACCGGCCAGCGCGGCCATGGCGGCACCGATCACGAATACGTAGGAGATGACCCGGTCGGTATTGATACCGAGGATCGACGCCATTTTGCGGTCTTGCTGGGTTGCGCGGCACATGCGGCCGAGCTTGGTGTACTTGATGATGTAGGTCAGCAGGCCCATGCCGACGAACGCGGCCACCAGGATAAACACCTTGGTGTAGGTCAGTTGCACGAACCCGGTGCCGATATCGACCCTCCAGGCGCCTGCCAGCAGCGTCGGGATGCCTTGTTGCTTGGCGCCCTGGGCGATCTGCGCGTAGTTCTGCAGGATCAGCGAGATACCGATGGCGCTGATCAGCGGTGCCAGTCGGGTGGAGTTGCGCAGCGGTTTGTAGGCGACACGCTCGATGACCCAGCCGTAAACGCCGGTAACGACGACGGTGAAAATCAGGGTGCCAAGGATGAGCAGCGGGAAGGATTCGATGCCGAAGTAAGCCAGCAGTGCCAGACTGATCGCCGCGAGGTAAGCGGAAATCATATAAACCTCGCCATGGGCGAAGTTGATCATGCCAATGATGCCATAGACCATTGTGTAGCCGATGGCGATCAAGCCATAGACCGACCCGAGGGTCAGCCCATTGACCAGTTGCTGCAGGAAAATACCATCCATAACGCAATCTCACGCAGTGAGAGCCTGCACACCTGTGGGTGTGCGGATCTTCTAGGAGGAAAAGACAGACACAAAAGGGCTGGCAACCAAGTCCCCGTGTGGGAGCTGGCTTGTGTGGGAGTCGGGCTTGCCCGCGATGCAGACACCTCGCAATGTCAGTCAAACCGAGGTGACGCTATCGCAGGCAAGCCAGCTCCCACAAAAGCCCGGCTCCCACAGGGTCAAGTGGCGTCTAACCGATCGCGCTAACTATTACTTCTGCTTTTCCAGCTGGTGATACTTGCCGTCCTTGTCCCACTGGTAAACCACATAGTCGGAGACTTTCAGGTCGCCCTTGGCGTCCCAATTCTTCTCGCCCATGACGGTTTTGACCGGGTGGGCTTTGAGCCACTTGGCCGCGTCTTCACCCTTGTTGGACTTGGCGCCATTGAAGCCAGCGGCCAGGGCCTGGATCGAAGCGTAGGCGTACAGGGTGTAGCCCTCAGGCTCGGTACCATTTTTGCGGAACTCTTCCACGACGGTCTTGCTGTCTGGCAGCAGGCGCGGGTCGGCGCCGAAGGTCATGTACACGCCGTTCACGTACTGTGCACCGCCGGCGGTTGCTACCAGTTCATCGGTGACCACACCGTCATCGGACATGAACTTGACGTCTTTGAGGCCCGCTTCACGAATCTGGCGAACCAGTGGACCGGCTTCCGGGTGCAGGCCGCCGAAGTACACGACGTCAGCACCGGTGGAGCGGATCTTGGTGACCAGGGCGCTGAAGTCTTTCTCGCCACGGGTCAGGCCTTCTTCCAGCACCGGCTTCACGCCGCGCTTGGTCAACTGCGCAGCGGTGGCGTCAGCCAACCCTTTGCCGTAGGTGTCCTTGTCGTTGATAACCGCGACTTTCTTGCCCTTGAGCACGTCGACGATGTAGTCGCCAGCCACGATGCCCTGCTGGTCGTCACGACCACACATACGGAACACCGCCGACAGGCCGCGCTCGGTGACCTGTGGGTTGGTGGAGCCCGGGGTGATCATGATGATGTTCGCATCGGCATACACCTCGGAGGCAGGGATAGTGTTGGACGAGCAGAAGTGCCCGACCACGCCGATCACTTTGTCCTGGTCTGCCAGACGGTTGGCCACGGCCACCGCTTGCTTGGGTTCGCAGGCGTCGTCGCCGGCCACCAGCTTGATCTGCTCGCCGTTGATGCCGCCAGCCTTGTTGATGACATCGGCTGCCGCCTGGGCACCCTTCATGTACTGCTCACCAAATGCCGCGTTGGCGCCGGTCATCGGCCCCGCTACGCCAATCTTCACATCAGCTTGAGCAAACGCAGAAACACCCAGCGCAGCAGCAACTGCGAGGGCTACAAAACCTTTCTTGTAAAACGTCTGGGACATGAGTGGTGCTCCGAGGTTTTTGTTGAATTGGCACTGCAGCTTCACTTCAAAAACTTTCAGCGAAAGCCCAGAGCAAGCGGCGTGCCATTACGTTTTTATTATTCAAAAAGACACGGTGTCATTGTTATTGCAGGTTTTTGGGGGCCTTTTGATTGGACGTGCAACCGTCTATCTCAGCCGGGTGCAACCATTGGATCCATAAAGTGCAACCCGACTGATCAAGCACTGCAACCCGGCCATTAAAGGGCCACCCTTGAACCTGTAACAGCGTGCGTAACGGAAGTGCACATTTACAGTGCGTTACTGCTACGACTCGCACCAATACAGATTAGTAGCCGGCTAAGAAAATGCAGGCTTCTGAGCGGTATTTCGTTGATCAGATCACGATCCGCAGGCATTGGCCCGCGTGATACAGCGAGAATCCCGCCTCATACAAACAGCTGCGCAGGCCGACACCGGCCAAGGGCTGCATCGGTGCGAACGGAATCGGCAACGCCTGTGGATCCTGGTGACACAGGTAATCGGCAAAGGCTTTGCCCACCACACTGCCGGTCGTCACCCCACGCCCGTTGTAACCGGTGACCGCCACCAGCCCCGGCGCCGGTTCGAACAGGCGCATCAGGTGGTCCGGGGTGAAGGCGATGCAGCCGGTCCAGGTGCATTCCCACTGCACCGGCTTGAGGTACGGGAAGTAGTGCTGCTGCACCCGATCGGCCCAGGCCTTGAGGAACCACGCGGGTTTCTGGTTGCCATTGCCCAGGCTGCCGAGCAACAGCCGGCCTTCGGCATCGCGGCGGATGCTGCTGAGAACCTGGCGGGTGTCCCAGGAGCCCTGGCCGCCGGGGAGGATTTGTTGCGCGGCGTCGTCGGTCAGCGGGGCCGACGCCACCTGGTAGTAATAGCCGGGGAAAAAGTTGCGGCGCAGCTCGGTCCACTCGCCCTCGGTGTAGGCGTTGGAGGCGATCACCACTTGTTCGGCCTGCACCGAGCCCTGGGCAGTTTGCACAGACCAGCGTTGGCCCTGGCGCTCCAGTTGGGTGACCGGGGAATGGTCGAACAGTTGCCCGCCCAACCCGACGGCGGCATTGGCCAAGCCGCTGGTGTAGGCCATCGGGTTCAGGGTACCCGCACGCCGATCCAGCAAGGCGGCGGCGATCTTTTTGGTACCGGTGGCTTGCTCGCAGGCCGCGCCGGTCAACAGCTCCACCGGGGCGCCGCGACGCTTCCATTGTTCTTCACGACTGCGCAGATCCGCCTCGCCACGGGCGTTGTGCGCCATGTGCAAGGTGCCCTCGCGGCGCAGTTGGCAGTCGATGTTGTATTTGTCGATCAGGCTGAACACCAGGGACGGTGCCGCGCCGAGCATGCGGTTAAGCTGGCTGCCTACCGCTTCGCCGAAACCGGCTTCGATCTCGTCCGGAGGAATCCACATCCCGGCGTTGACCAGGCCCACGTTGCGCCCCGAACCACCGTGGCCGGTGCGATGGGCTTCGAGTACGACGACGCTTTTACCTTGTTCCAGCAAGTGAATGGCCGCCGACAAACCGGTGATACCGGCACCGATCACGCACACATCCACGTTGACCTCGCCCTTGAGCGCGGCACGATCCGGCCGGCCAGGGGTGAGTTGTTCCCACAAACATGCTTCGCGTAATGCCATTGCCAGACTCCGATGAGACCTAACAAACCACTATTTTTGATGTGCGAACCCGATCAAATGTAGGAGCTGGCTTGCCTGCGATAGCATCAACTCGGTGTAACTGATGTACCGAGTTATGCGTATCGCAGGCAAGCCAGCTCCTACATGAGCAGAGACTCAGTCGAAGGTAATGCCCTGGGCCAGCGGCAGTTCCAGCGAGTAGTTCACGGTATTGGTCTGGCGACGCATGTACCCGCGCCATGCATCCGAACCCGACTCACGCCCGCCGCCGGTCTCTTTCTCACCGCCAAACGCGCCACCAATCTCCGCGCCGCTCGGGCCGATGTTGACGTTGGCGATCCCGCAGTCGCTGCCCACGGCCGACATGAACTGCTCGGCTTCACGCACGTCGGTGGTGAAGATGCACGACGACAGGCCTTGAGGCACGGCGTTGTTCAGGCGCAGCGCTTCGGCGAAATCGGTATAGCCCACCACGTACAGGATCGGGGCGAAGGTTTCGGTGCACACCACGTCACTCTGCTCCGGCATTTCCACGATGGCCGGCGACACGTAGTAGGCATTGGGGAATTTATCTTCCAGTTGACGCTTGCCGCCAAACACCCGGCCGCCTTCGCTCAAGGCCTGTTCCAGGGCGTCCTGCATGTTGTCGAAGCTGTGTTTGTCGATCAGCGGGCCGATCAGGTTGCCTTCCAGCGGGTGGCCGATGCGCACCTTGGAGTAAGCAGCCTTGAGGCGGGTGACGATTTCTTCTTTCACCGACTCATGGGCGATCAACCGGCGCAGGCTGGTGCAGCGCTGGCCGGCGGTACCGACGGCGCTGAACAGGATGGCGCGCACGGCCATGTCCAGGTCGGCGCTTGGGCCGAGGATCATGGCGTTGTTGCCGCCCAGTTCGAGAATGCTGCGGGCAAAACGCGCGGCGACTTTCGGCGCCACTTCGCGGCCCATGCGGGTGCTGCCGGTGGCGCTGATCAGCGCGACACGTGGGTCATCCACCAGTGCGGCACCGGCGTCACGACCACCGATGATCACTTGGCTCAGGTACTCGGGGGCGCCGTCGAATTTCTTCAGCACGCGCTCGAACAACGCCTGGCAGGCCAAGGCGGTGAGCGGGGTCTTTTCCGAGGGTTTCCAGATCACCGCGTTGCCGCATACCAGCGCCAGCGCGGTGTTCCACGCCCACACGGCCACCGGGAAGTTAAAGGCGCTGATCACACCAACTACGCCCAGCGGGTGCCAGGTTTCACGCATGTGATGGCCTGGGCGCTCGGAGGCGATGGTCAAGCCATACAGTTGGCGCGACAGGCCGACGGCGAAGTCGCAGATGTCGATCATTTCCTGCACTTCACCCAAACCTTCCTGGGTGATCTTGCCGGCTTCCCACGACACCAGCTCGCCGAGGTCGGCCTTGTATTCACGCAACACGTCGCCGAACTGGCGCACCAGCTCACCACGACGGGGTGCCGGCACCTTGCGCCAGGCGTCGAATGCATGCTCGGCGCGACTGACCTGCTGCTCCACCTCGGCAGCGCCTTCCCAGTGCACGCTGGCAATCCGGCTGCCATCAATGGGCGAATGCACGGGCTGTTTGCCCGACTGGTACAGCGCCGGGTTTACCCCGAGACGATCAAGCAATGCGGCAACCATGGGTCACTCCTTCAAGCTACAAATACAAAATATGCGCCGCCAGTTCCCGCGACGATCCAGACCTTATTTGTAGCTGGCCCAAGACTTGCCAACAAACGACGATTAGGCGAGATATCATTCCGTTTATTCATGCTAAGAACAAAAAGAGGCGTGCCGTGCTCAATAAAAGACATTTGCCCTCGATCACCGCCTTGCAGTGTTTCGAAGCGGTCACCCGCCACCTGAGTTTTACCCGCGCCGCCGAGGAGCTGAACCTCACCCAGAGCGCCGTCAGCAAACAGGTCGCGCAGCTGGAAGAACTGCTGCAGCACCTGCTGTTTCGCCGGGTGCGCCGCCGCTTGCAGATGACCCCGGCGGGCGACCTGTACCTGGTGGAAGTGCGCAAGATTCTCACCCAGGTGGAGATGTCTACTCACTACCTGCGCTCCTACGGCGGCGAGACCGAAGTGCTGCGGGTGTCCACGCCCTACACCTTCGGCGCCCGCTGGCTGGTGCCACGCCTCAAGGGCTGGCGGCTGCGCCATCCGCAGATTCACCTGGACCTGTGCAACGAACAGGAGCCCGACGAGTTGCTGCAAGGCAAGGCTGACCTGGCGTTCTACTTTGGCCAGGGCTCACGGCCCGGCACCGAAAGCCTGAAACTGTTCAGCGAAGAACTGGTGCCCGTGTGCTCGCCCGACAGCCTGCCCGCGCAACCCTTTACCGACCCCACGCAACTCAGCGAACTGGTGCTGCTGCAAAACGCTTCGCGCCCGCAAGGCTGGCACGACTGGTTCGCCGCCCAGGGTTATCACACCGAACACAGCTACCACGGGCCGCGCTTCGAGACCTTTTATATGTGCATCCGTGCCGCCCAGGTCGGCTGTGGTGTGGCGCTGTTGCCACGCTTCCTGGTGGAGGAGGAATTGGCCGAGGGCAAGCTGGTGATCCCCTGGCAGCACGCGATGCCGAGCCAGGATGCGTATTACCTCGCCTACCCCGAGCACTCGGCGGAAGTGCCCAAGGTGCGGGATTTTGTGAAGTGGATGATGGAGCAAGTCGAGCCTGTTTGATTTTCTTTGCCTGC
>NZ_JACARE010000003.1:188854-388734 GCF_013386765.1 Pseudomonas yamanorum | reverse complement strand
TTGCCTGCGATGGCGTCAGTGGTCCCACCGAAAAAACTGCTGGCAAAACAGCACAGGTCTATGCGCCACTAGCACCATTCCTTAATTGTGCGTAAAGGTCGGCGCCCATCGCCGACCCGTCTGGAGATTCCCGTTATGAGCGAGAGTGTGTTTGCCGATCGCATCGTGCAGAACCTGCTCGACACCGACTTCTACAAGCTGACCATGATGCAGGCGGTGCTGCACAACTACCCGAACGTGGAAGTTGAATGGGAGTTTCGTTGCCGTAACAGTGAAGACCTGCGCCCGTATCTGGCGGAGATCCGCTACCAGATCGAGCGCCTGGCCGAGTTGAGCCTGAGCCCCGACCAACTGGGCTTCCTGGAACGCATCAGCTTCATGAAGCCGGATTTCCTGCGCTTCCTCGGGCTGTTTCGCTTCAACCTGCGCTACGTGCACACCGGCATCGAAAACGGCGAGCTGTTTATCCGCCTGCGCGGGCCATGGCTGCATGTGATCCTGTTTGAAGTGCCGATGCTCGCGATCGTCAGCGAAGTGCGTAACCGCTATCGCTACCAGAGCGTGATCCTCGAACAGGCCCGCGAGCAGCTGTATCGCAAGTTCGACTGGTTGACCGCCAACGCCAGCGTCGAAGAACTGTCCGAATTGCAGGTGGCGGATTTCGGCACCCGCCGGCGCTTCTCCTACCGCGTGCAGGAAGAAGTGGTGAACGTGCTCAAGCACGACTTCCCCGGGCGTTTTGTCGGTACCAGCAACGTGCACCTGGCCCGCGAGCTGGACATGAAGCCCCTGGGCACCATGGCCCACGAATGGATCATGGCCCACCAGCAACTGGGCCCGCGGCTGATCGACAGCCAGATCGCCGCCCTCGACTGCTGGGTACGCGAATACCGTGGCCTGCTGGGCATCGCCCTGACCGATTGCATCACCACCGACGCGTTCCTCGGCGATTTCGACCTGTACTTCGCCAAGCTGTTCGACGGCCTGCGCCACGACTCCGGTGACCCGGTGCAATGGGCCGAAAAGGCCATCGCCCACTACCACAAGCTGGGGATCGAGCCGATGAGCAAGACCCTGGTGTTCTCCGACAGCCTGTCACTGCCCAAGGCGCTGGAGATTTTCCGCGCGTTGCGGGGTCGGATCAATGTGAGCTTCGGCATCGGCACCAACCTGACCTGTGATATTCCAGGTGTGGAACCGATGAGCATCGTGCTTAAAATGACTGCCTGTAATGGCCAGCCCGTCGCGAAGATTTCTGATGAAGCGGGCAAGACCCACTGCACCGATCCGAATTTCGTCGCCTATTTGCGCCACGTTTTCAAAGTACCTGCCCTACCCAGCAAGGAGTGAATCATGCAAGCCGTACAGCGCGAGATTGCTGAACAGCTCAAGGTCCAGCCGCCGTTCAAGGACCAGGCCGCCCTTGAGGCGGAGGTCGCCCGGCGCGTTACCTTTATCCAGGATTGCCTGCTCAATTCAGGCCTCAAGACGTTGGTGCTGGGCATCAGCGGCGGCGTCGATTCCCTGACCGCCGGCCTGCTGGCCCAGCGTGCGATGGAAGAGTTGCGGGCCGCCAAGGGTGACGAGGCCTACCGCTTTATCGCGGTGCGCCTGCCCTACGAGACCCAGTTCGACGAACACGACGCCCAGGCGTCCGTAGACTTTATCGAGCCCGACGAGCGTCACACCGTAAACATCGGCCCGGCGGTGAAATCCCTGGCCAATGAAGTGGCGGCGTTTGAAGGCAAGGCGGCGGTCTCCCGGGACTTCGTGCTGGGCAACACCAAGGCGCGCATGCGCATGGTGGCGCAGTACACCATCGCCGGCGCGGCCGGTGGGCTGGTGATCGGTACCGACCATGCGGCGGAAGCGGTGATGGGCTTTTTCACCAAGTTCGGTGATGGCGCCTGCGACCTGGCGCCGTTGAGCGGGCTGGTGAAAAACCAGGTGCGTGCAATTGCTCGGCACTTTGGTGCACCAGAGTCACTGGTAGAGAAGATCCCGACGGCCGACCTCGAAGACCTGTCGCCAGGCAAACCGGACGAGGCGTCCCACGGCGTGACCTATGCCGAGATCGATGCCTTCCTGCACGGCGAGCCGGTACGCGAGGAAGCGTTCCGGATCATTTGCGAGACCTATCGCAAGACCGAGCACAAGCGGGTGATGCCGTTTGCGCCCTGAGCTGACGTAGCAGCTCATTCTGGCAAAAGGGCTTACTGTGGTGAAGGAGCTTGCTGTAGCGAGGGAGCTTGCTGTGGCGAGGGAGCTTGCTCCCGCTGGGGCGCGAAGCGCCCCCCCGAAACCTGCTTACCGCTTTTTCTGATGCTACGCGGTGACCTTATTGGGGCTGCTCCGCAGCCCAGCGGGAGCAAGCTCCCCCGCCACAAAAGCAGCTTGCCTACAGCTCAAAAAAAAGCGCCCCGAAGGGCGCTTTTTTTTGCCTGAAGAATGATTACTTCAGGGTCACAGTGCCTTTCATCATCGAGATGTGGCCTGGGAACGAGCAGAAGAACGAGTAATCAGTACCTGCCGCCAGCTTCGACACGTCGAAGGTCACGGAGTCTTTCTCGCCGGCACCGATGATCTTGGTGTGGGCGATGATGCGGGTGTCGCCGTCTTTCAGGTAGTTCTTGTCGATACCGGCAGCCATGCCGTCGCTGGCGATGCCAGGCATGTCGGCGGTGGAACTCAGCACCCAGTTATGGCCCATGACGTTTTTCGGCAAGCTGCCGGAGTGGGTCAACTCAACGGTGAACGTCTTGCAGCTCTTGTCGATTTCGACGGCCTTGGTGTTGAAGGACATCTGGTCAGTGGAGTCGACAGTGACCTTGCACTCTGCAGCAAGCAACTGGCCGCTAGCCAGAGTCAGCAGGGAAACAGCAACGAGTTTGGCAAACATGTGAATCTCCAGGGCAGGGTTTAAAAAACGCATATTGCGACAAGGGTGCCTGAGTCAGGCAGGACTTCATATGATCTGTATCAACAGATTGTATACAACTTTAGGCTATCAGACTCATCGACACAATCTACCGGCCAAAGTCCCGAGGCCAGCCTATGATCGGCTCATCTTCCTCCTGGAGTCCGAGCCATGCACCTCAATAGCCTGTTCCGCAGCCTGCTTGCCGCCTACGCCTGTGGTGCCAGCGGCACGTACGAAACACCTCAACGCGAGGTTTAATCCTTTGAGAGACGCAAGCCAGCCTTTACTCTTTAGCCACAACTGAGTGGAGTCAGGTATGTCTTTGAAGTCTGTCTGTGTGTTTTGCGGTGCCAGCAGCGGCACCAACCCGGCCTACCGTGAAGCGGCCGTGGCCCTTGGGCGCGCCCTGGCCGAGCGCAAGCTCACCCTGGTATATGGCGGCGGCGCCGTGGGCCTGATGGGTATCGTCGCGGATGCGGCCCTGGAAGCCGGTGGCGAGGTGATCGGGATTATTCCCGAAAGCCTGAAAGTCCTGGAAATCGGTCACAAAGGCCTGACCCGCCTGGAAGTGGTCGACGGCATGCACGCTCGCAAGGCGCGCATGGCCGAGCTGAGCGACGCGTTCATTGCACTGCCGGGCGGCCTGGGCACCCTGGAAGAACTGTTCGAAGTCTGGACCTGGGGCCAACTCGGCTACCACGGCAAACCGCTGGGTTTGCTCGAAGTGAACGGTTTTTACCGCAAGTTGACCGATTTTCTCGATCATATCGTCGGCGAAGGTTTCGTCCGCGCACCGCATCGTGCCATGCTGCAAATGAGCGAATCGCCGGCTGAGCTGCTTGACGTACTGGATGCCTGGCAACCGCTGGTCCTGCCCAAATGGGTAGACCAAAAACCCGATTAACCCTTGGGACGCGATTAAAGGCAGAATACGCGCCGCTCAACCTCACCTTCGACCCCAGAGGATCGCCCATGGCAAAACCTAATTACTCCTTCGCCAAACGTCAGAGAGACTTGGCCAAAGAGCAGAAGAAAGAGGAAAAGCTGCAGCGCAAGAAACTTGCAGCCGACGAAGAAGCCGGTGCACTGAACCCGGATGCTGAAGGTACAGTGGCTACAGACGAAACCGAAGCACCGAAAGATCAGGCGCCGGACGCCTGAGAACCACTGGATTTATGTAGGAGCCGGCTTGCCGGCGATCGGGCCGAATGATCACCAGAGATCTCAAGGCCGCCATCGCCGGCAAGCCGGCTCCTACAGTGGATCTGCGCTATTCCAGCGGCATCACCGTCACCCGCACTTCCGGGTCATGGCTCCCTCCCCCCAGAATCACCCCCCGCAACGGCGAAACATCAGAAAAATCCCGGCCCCAGGCCAGGGTGATGTGTTCCAGTGCCGGCTGCACATTGTTGGTCGGATCAAAATCCACCCAACCCGACACCGGGCAAAACACCGACACCCACGCGTGGGATGCATCCGCGCCGATCAGCCGTGGCTGGCCAGGCGGTGGCTGGGTCAGCAGGTAACCGCTGATATACCGCGCCGCCAGGCCCCGGGAGCGCAGGCACGCGAGCATCAGGTGGGCGAAGTCCTGGCACACGCCACGCCGGCGCTCCAGCACTTCCACCAGCGGCGTGGCGACTTGGGTGGCTTCGGCATCGAAGGTGAACTCGCTGAAGATCTTTTGCATCAGCGCCTGCACGCCCAACAGCAACGGGCGACCGGCCGGGAAACAGTCTTCAGAGAACTCGACGAAGCTTTTCTTCAGATGCACGTAGGGCGATTCGAAGCGATAGCGACAGGCCTCGATCACCTCGGCCGACAACGGCTGGCTGCTGTAGGTCAGGCCGTTGCGTGTCTGGTCCCAGGCCGGCGACAGGTTGAAGTCCAGTGCCGGCCGCGCCAGCACTTCCACAGTCAGCCCGGCATTCACCAGCAGTTCATCATGGGGCCGCTCGAACGCCAGCCGGGTGATCGGGTTGCCAAACACGTCCAGCTCATCCCGGCGCGAGGTCGGCTCGGGGCTGATCTCCAGTTGCTGCGAGCTGCAGCGCTGCCAGGCACACGGCCGCGGCCACAGGTGCGCCAGCTGCTGGGCCAGGGACACCGGGCTGTCGTAGTGGTAATGGGTATCGTGGAAAATCTGGTAGCGGGCACTCATCACACAGACACCGTTTGCTGGCTGACATCATCCACATGGGCAAAATGGCGCAAGGCCAGGCGGTCGGAGACTTGCCCGCTTTCGTCAGCCACCGCTTGCAGCAGGTCGGCCAGGCCATCCAATGCGGCACGCACGCTGGACTCACCGAACAGCGGGTTCTCCAGGCAGCCCAGGTCAA
The DNA here is from genome assembly GCF_013386765.1 of Pseudomonas yamanorum. Taxonomy (GTDB): domain Bacteria; phylum Pseudomonadota; class Gammaproteobacteria; order Pseudomonadales; family Pseudomonadaceae; genus Aquipseudomonas; species Aquipseudomonas yamanorum_A. The sequence goes on along the minus strand of NZ_JACARE010000003.1, from coordinate 383,475 downwards.
AGCGCGCCAGGCGCTCCACCAACGGCGCCAGCCCGGTTTCCCGAGGTACGCCGAAATCGTCATTCAGGCGACGCAGGGTGCGGCTCACCAGTTTCAGCTGGAACAGCACCGCGTGGGGGTTTTGCTCATCCAGCAGCAACAGGTCCAGCACCGGGATCAATTGCGGCACCGCGAGGTAACGCGAGCGATAGGTGATGCTGCTGTTGCCCAGCTCCAGCAACCACTCCAGCCCGGCCTGATCGAACACCGCCACGCCCCGCAGGAAGGCCGCGAGGCTGCTGCTGAGAAACTGCAGACGCTCGATGCGCCGGCCCATCATCAGGAAGCGCCAGCCTTCGTCGCGCGTCATGTCGTCGAGGGCAAAGCCCGACAGCGCCGCGAGGGACATCACCAGCCGGTTGAGGAAGTCGAGCAGTTCGCCGAAGTCCGGCTCTTCGCTTTCCAACTCCAGGGCTTCGCGCTGCAATTCCACCAGCGCCTGCCAGTTTTCCCGGGACAACTTGCCGCGCACCTGGGACGCCGCCCACTGCAAACGCTGCAAGTTGGCCCGCAGGCTCGACGGCCAGTCATCCCCGAGCAACGCCGCCTGAAGCCGCTCAGGCAATTCGCCCTCCTCCGGCAACAGTCGCAGGTTCTCACCCAGCTCAACCGCTGCCTGCAGCGCCAGCGGGTCATCTCCGTCGACATAGCGGGCAAGGACGATCCGCAACCAGCGCGCACTGTCATCACAGCGCTCGCAATAGCGGCCAAACCAGAACAGGTTCTCCACCACCCGCGACGGCAGGTACGGGTCACGTCGCACCAGGTCGTGGGCGCCAATGGCTCGCTGGGCACGCCACTGTTCGACGCCGTGGGCGCGCTCGCCGAGCACCCAGGTGTCCTTGCTCGCGCCGCCGCGCTGCATTGACACCACTTCGGCATCGGCTTCGGCGGCCACGCGGGTCAGGCCGCCGGGCAGTACCCGGTAACCGTCAGCGCTGGCCACGGCGTACACGCGCATGCCGATGGCGCGGTGTTGCAGGTGATCGTCCACCGTGTGCCAGACCGGCGCCTGGGACAGTTGCGCGAGTTCCTGGGCGACGTAGGCGTAAGGTCGCGCCTGCATGCGTTCGGCCAGGGCCTGGCGCTGCTCATCGTTCAAATCGCGGCCAAATACCGGGTTGAAACTTTGCGACGGGAACGCCGGTTTGATCAGCAGCTCCGGGAGCTTTTCCAGGGCTTCGGCCAGCACCGGCGGCTCACCGCACCACCAGGTGGCGATGGACGGCAGGATCAATTCTTCGCCAAACAGGAATTGATTGATCTTCGGCAAAAAGCCCAGCAGGCCGGGGGATTCCAGCACGCCGCTGCCCAAGGCATTGGCCACCAGCACGTTGCCTTGTCGCACCGCGTCCAGCAGGCCGGGCACGCCCAGGGCCGAGTCGGTGCGTAGCTCCAGCGGGTCGCAGAAGTCATCGTCCAGGCGGCGCATGATCGCGTGTACCCGGCGCAGGCCACTGAGGGTCTTGAGGTACACCGTGGCGTCGCGCACGGTCAGGTCGCCACCTTCCACCAGCGGGTAGCCGAGCTGACGGGCAAGGTACAGGTGCTCGAAATAGCTTTCGTTGAATCGGCCCGGGGTCAGCAGCACGATCAGCGGCGGCTGGTCATCGCTCGGTGCCTGGCGGGCCAGGGTTTCCTGCAAGGTGCGGAAGAAACCGGTGAGGTGCTGCACCTGCAAGTCGCGGTACAGGTCCGGGAAAGCACGGGACACGATGGTGCGGTTTTCCAGGGCATAACCGGCGCCGGACGGGGCCTGGGTACGGTCGGCAGTGACCCACCAGCGGCCATCCGGCGTGCGCGCCAGGTCCACGGCGTACAAGTGCAGAAACGCGCCGTCGGGCGGCTGGATGCCCTGGCACGGCCAGAGAAAATTGTTATGGCCGAACACCAGCTCTGCCGGCAGCAAACCTTCGGCGATCAACCGTTGCGGGCCGTAGAGGTCGGCCAGGACCGCATTCAGCAGGCGTGCGCGCTGGGCGATGCCGGCGGAGAGTTGCTTCCACTCATCGGCGGCCAGCACGTGGGGCAACAGGTCCAGCTCCCACGGGCGATCGGCGCCCTTGGGGTCGGCGTAGACGTTGTAGGTCACGCCGTTTTCCTGGATCTGCCGGGTCAGCAAGGCCTGGCGCTGGGCCAGTTGCGCCGGAGTGCTGCGTTGCAGGTGATCGAGCAGGCGCTGCCAATGGGCACGAACCGCGCCACTGTCGTCCAGCAGTTCGTGATAAGTGCCCGCGGTCAGCGGGTAACGGTCGAGCAAGTCGGGCATGGAACGCTCGGCAGAGGCAAGGGAAGTCAGTATGTAGGAGCCGGGCTTGCCCGCGATGCAGGCACCTCGGTGCATCTGGTGTACCGAGGTGATGCTATCGCAGGCAAGCCAGCTCCCACATTAGGGATTTGTCGCTTTCGGGATTATGTACATTCAATCCTCTGTTTTTTTTGCAAAGCGCCGCAAATCCAGGGTCATTGGCAGTTCATCATTGATCACCACACTCGGCACCGGCAGTTTCCCGGGGCTGTGTCCCAGGCGGAAAAACCGCGCCATCCGCCGGCTTTCAGCTTCGTTGGCATTCACCGGCAGGCTGTCGTAATTACGCCCGCCAGGATGGGCGACATGGTACTGGCAACCACCCAGCGAGCGCTGCATCCACGTGTCCAAAAGATCAAATACCAGCGGCGCATGCACCGGGATGGTCGGCTGCAAACAGTTGGCCGGTTGCCAGGCGCGATAGCGCACACCGGCAACAAACTCGCCGACCCGCCCGGTGGGTTGCAGCGGCACCGGAATGCCGTTGCAGGTCAGCAGGTAACGCTGGGGCGGCAGGCCGCTCAACTTGACCTGCAAGCGCTCCAGGGACGAATCCACATAACGCACCGTGCCGCCCACCGCGCCCTCCTCGCCCAGCACATGCCAGGGTTCCAGGGCCTGGCGCAGCTCCAGTTCGATACCACTGACGGCGTAGTCGCCGACCTTGGGAAACCGGAATTCCAGGTGCGCGGCAAACCATTCGGCCCGCAGCGGGTAACCGGCAGCGTTCAACTCGACGATCACGTCGGCAAAATCCTGCTCGATAAAGTGCGGCAGCAGGAAGCGGTCGTGCAGTTCCGTGCCCCAGCGCGCCAGCTTCGGCGGCGCATAGGGTTCACGCCAGAAACGCGCGACCAGTGCCCGCAGCAACAGTTGCTGGGTCAGGCTCATGCGTGCGTGGGGCGGCATTTCAAACGCCCGCAGCTCCAGCAGGCCCAGGCGTCCGGTGGCGCCGTCCGGCGAGTAGAGCTTGTCGATGCAGAACTCGGCGCGGTGGGTGTTGCCGGTGACGTCGATCAGCAGGTTGCGCAGCAGGCGGTCCACCAACCACGGCGGGCACTCTTCGCCTACTTCGGGCATCTGGGCGAAGGCAACTTCCAGTTCGTACAACGCATCGTTGCGCGCTTCGTCGACCCGTGGCGCCTGGGACGTCGGGCCGATGAACAGGCCGGAAAACAGGTAGGACAAAGACGGGTGGTTATGCCAGTAGCTGATCAGGCTGCGCAGCAGATCGGGGCGCCGCAGGAACGGCGAATCCTTGGGCGTCGCGCCGCCGAGCACAAAGTGGTTACCGCCGCCGGTGCCAGTGTGGCGGCCGTCGATCATGAATTTTTCGGTGGTGAGGCGGGTTTGCCGGGCTTCTTCATAGAGAAACTCGGTGCGCTCTACCAGTTCGTCCCAGGTGGCGGACGGCTGCACGTTGACCTCGATCACGCCCGGGTCCGGCGTCACCCGGAAGTTGCTCAGGCGCGGATCGCTCGGTGGCTCGTAGCCTTCCAGCAGTACCGGGCAATGCAGTTCTTGCGCAGTGGCTTCGATGGCCGCCACCAACTCCAGGTAATCCTCGACCCGCTCCAGCGGCGGCATGAACAGGTACAGCCGGCCTTCCCGCGCTTCGGCGCACAGGGCGGTGCGGGTCAGCCAGTCGGCGGATTCGTCGATCTTCGGGATACGGTCCTGGCTCGCGGCTGCCTCGCCATGGCTTTGCAGTTGTGAGCTGCTCGGCAGGTCTGCCAGGTCCTGATTGGGATCAGTGGGGTGCACGAACGGATAATCCGCCGCCGTCACCCACGGCTGCGAGGCCAGGGGCAGGCGATAACCCAAGGGCGAATCGCCCGGCACCAGGCGGCAATGGTTGTCCCGCAGGTACCAGCGGCCGCTCTGCCAGCGGTCATTGGCCGCCGTACGCGCCAGCGGCAGCACCTGGCCGATGACTTTATCCAGGCCCTGGCTGAAGACTTTGCGCAGGCGTTCGCGCTCAAGCTTGTCATCCAGGCGCGGATCTTCGGCACTGACGTTTTGCGGCAAGGCGCCTTCGCGCCACAGGTAATAGAAATTGTCTTCGTAGGCCGGGAATACAAAATGCGCAGGCAGTTTCAGGCGCTCGGCGACGCTCGCCAGAAAACGCCCGGCCATCACGCCATCGGCGCCGTAGCTTTCCTGCTCATCGGCGATCAGCGCGCTGTTGTGCCAGATCGGCACCCCGTCGCGGCGCCAGTAGCAGTTGAGGGACCAACGCGGCAGTTGCTCACCCGGGTACCACTTGCCCTGGCCGAAATGCACCAGGCCCTTGGGCGCGTAGTGCTTGCGCATACGCTGGAACAGTTCGGCAGACAGACGGCGTTTGTCCGGACCGAGGGCGGCGGTGTTCCATTCGGCGCCGTCGGGGTCGTCGATGGAAACGAAGGTCGGTTCGCCGCCCATGGTCAGGCGCACGTCGTCCTTGAGCAGGTCGCCATCAATCTGCCGGCCCAGGGCCTGGATCGCCAGCCACTGCTCTTCGGTGTAGGGCTTGGTAACCCGTGGGGCTTCCCAAATCCGCTCTACGGACATCTCGTGGGTAAATTCGCACTCGCAAGGCTCCACCAAGCCACTGATGGGCGCAGCGGAAGAAGGATCAGGACTACAGGCCAACGGAATATGGCCTTCACCGGCGAACAAGCCGGAGGTGGCGTCGAGGCCAATCCAGCCGGCGCCGGGCAAATACACTTCACACCAGGCGTGCAGGTCGGTGAAGTCCACTTCGGTGCCGGACGGGCCGTCCAGGGCTTTGACGTCGGCGGTCAACTGGATCAGATAGCCGGACACAAACCGCGCCGCCAGCCCCAGGTTACGCAGCAGCTGCACCAGCAGCCACGCCGAGTCGCGGCAAGAGCCGGAGGCATTTTCGAGGGTGAATTCCGGGGTTTGCACGCCCGGCTCCATACGGATCAGGTAGCCGATATCCGCCGCCAGACGCTGATTGAGCCCCACCAGGAAATCCACGGCCGGCAACGGTGTGCGGTCGATACCCGCCAGATAGGCGGCGAACCGCGGGGTCAACGGCAAGGTTTCCAGGTACGGCGCCAGCTCGCGCTGCTCATCGGCGGCGTAGCTGAAGGGGATTTTCTCGGCGTAGGGCTCAAGGAAAAAGTCGAACGGATTGAACACCGCCATCTCGGCGACCAGGTCGACTTCGATGCGCAACTCGTCGGTCTTTTCCGGGAACACCAGGCGCGCCAGGTAGTTGCCCTGTGGGTCTTGCTGCCAATTGATGAAGTGCTGCTCCGGCAGCACTTTCAGCGCGTAGGACAAAATCCGCGTGCGGCTATGGGCCGCCGGACGCAGACGGACAATCTGTGGGCCGAGTTCGACCGCGCGGTCGTAGCGGTAATGCGTAACGTGGTGCAACGCGACATGAATCGACACGGCGGCCTCCTGCGAGCCAGGGCATGGAAACAAAGCGCGCAAGACTTATGCCAGAGCGGCCGTCATTGCGCTTTATCGTGGGACCCGGTGCAGTACAGCACCAAAACGGCGCGATGGCCGCCGTCGTGGTGCGAGGGTTGCACATATTTGTGGCGGGCGTGTGAGGGCGGGTGGTGAATCTACCCAATCAACGGGCTTTGTGCCTGGCGATCACGGCTTCGCGCAGGTGGCGGACTTCCAGCAGTTTCTGGCGCATTTCGCGGTGGCGCTTGCTGTTGAGCACCAGCAGCGCCAGCAAGGGTAAAAGCACGCTCATGCCATAAATGAACGGATGCGGCCGATACCCGATCGTGGGCAGCACACACACAAAACAAACACCCAGCAACCCCACCAGCGGCCACACCCATTGCGGACGTCCGCGGGCGATCATGAAGTTGCAGTGCACGATGACCAACGTCAGGGCGATTCCGCCGAAAAAGGAGTACCTGGCGTTATCCGCCAAGGGAAGGTCCTGAAAATAGCTGTCAAAAAACAAAGGCACCGCAAACACCAGGGAAAACACTGCGGCAAATATCGCCCCCATGAAGACCGGAAAGTACCGGGATAGAAAACCGCGAATGCTCGGTACTTCGTTCATTGCTCGATCTCCTCATACAGGCCCACGGCAAGGGTTCGAACGTTGCCTGAGAGCGCACTGCCAGTGAAGCCAATGGAGGCACCCAGCGCGTCCTGTATTTGCGTGACCGTTGCGTGCTTGAGCTGAGTGGGCGTGAAGCGCTTGGGCAACTCACCGGATAACTGTCGCAACTTGAGCATCTTCGAAGTCAGGCGCGGGTCATTGATGCTCAGCAACTCCTTGGTCAGTTTGGCGCGCTCCTGCCGATTCAGGCCCTTGAGCACCTCCCGCAGACTTTTGCCGGTTGTCGCCTTGTTCAGCCTGACCAGCTTGAGGGTGGTCAGTGAAGAAGCGCCGACGCCGACCAACGACGCAGCGTCCAGCGCGATCATGGTGTATTGGTACCACTCCTCGCCGTCGAGCTGGTCGTTGCGCGACGGATTTCTTATTTCGTTGACGGTGCGATAGCCGCCGGCAAAACACTGCACGGTACTGGCTGCCGCAGCGGTGTAGCCGAGCGCGGCAATCACCGTACTGGCACCCGCTGAAAACGGGATCGCAACGGAGCCGCTGAGCACCACTACCCAGCCGATGACAGCACCGGCACACGACAGCGTGGTGTTGATCGCTTCACCCACCAGTCGCGACTCGCGCGGGTTGTCCTGCACCTGCTGGGCGAACTGCGCAGGTGCAATGTACCTCTGCGCTTCACGCAGGATCACGCGCTTGGGCGCAATGCTGCAGATGGGTTGGAATTCGCGCAGGGTGACGACATTGAAGTCAGCATCGATATACACCACACCTGCACCTACGATGCCGGGGTCGGCGTCGATGGCGGCAAACAGGCGCGGCAGGTTGATCTGGCTTTCGATGCGCTGGCGGGCCATGAACTGGGAGCGGTTGGAGTCCATGCCAATGCCAAGCAGGGGGCTGCTCATGGGGGCGTTCTTCCTTGAAAGTGATGGTGACCTGACTGGCCTCATCGCGGGCAAGCCCGGCTCCCACATGTGGAATGCATTCTCCTGTGGGAGCCGGGCTTGCCCGCGATGGCGATTTGATGGGCGCCACCTTAACAAACAGGCTACCCACCCGCTAGAAAGCAAAACGCCAGCACGAGGCTGGCGTTTTGCGATTCAGGCTGCGATCAACGCGGCACCACCGGCTTGCGGGCTGGCTTCTTGCCTTTGCCCTTGGCCGCGTCAGTGCGTTCCTTGGCGGCCTGCTTGTTGCGCGCCATGGCCGCGGCCTTGGCTTGCTCGCGCTTGTCCCACGGGTTGCTGCCGTCACTGCCACGCGGCGGCAAGCCGGTGTGCTGGGTGAGGATTTTGGTGGTGGTTTCCTTCGCGACCTTGTGGCTGCCAGCCGGCGTCGAGTTCTTGCGACGGGCGCTCTGGTAGCTGTCGGTGGACGGCTGGTGCAACGGAATCAGTTGCTCCTTACCCGGCCCGATCAAGTCGCCACGGCCCATGCGGGTCAATGCTTCACGCAGCATCGGCCAGCCTTTCGGGTCGTGGTAGCGCAGGAAGGCCTTGTGCAGACGGCGCTGTTCTTCGCTCTTGACGATGGTCACCGCGTCGCTCTTGTAGGTGACCTTGCGCAGCGGGTTCTTGCCCGAGTGGTACATCGCGGTGGCGGTGGCCATTGGCGACGGGTAGAACGCCTGCACCTGGTCGGCGCGGAAGCCGTTGCCCTTGAGCCACAGGGCCAGGTTCATCATGTCTTCATCGGTGGTGCCCGGGTGGGCGGCGATGAAGTAAGGAATCAGGTACTGCTCCTTGCCCGCTTCCTTGGTGTACTTCTCGAACATGCGCTTGAACTTGTCATAGCTGCCAATGCCCGGTTTCATCATCTGGTTGAGCGGACCTTCCTCGGTGTGTTCCGGGGCGATCTTCAGGTAACCACCGACGTGGTGGGTCACCAGCTCTTTGACGTATTCAGGCGACTCGACCGCGAGGTCGTAGCGCAGGCCGGAAGCGATCAGGATCTTCTTCACGCCCGGCAATGCACGGGCGCTGCGGTACAGCTGGATCAGCGACGAGTGGTCGGTGTTCAGGTTCGGACAGATGCCCGGGAACACGCAGGACGGCTTGCGGCACGCAGATTCGATTTCCGGGCTCTTGCACGCGATGCGGTACATGTTCGCGGTCGGGCCGCCGAGGTCGGAGATGACGCCGGTGAAGCCGGGCACCTTGTCGCGGATCTCTTCGATTTCGCGAATGATCGACTCTTCGGAGCGGTTCTGGATGATCCGGCCTTCGTGCTCGGTAATCGAGCAGAAGGTGCAGCCGCCGAAGCAGCCACGCATGATGTTCACCGAGAAACGGATCATGTCGTAGGCCGGGATCTTTTCCTTGCCGTACGCCGGGTGCGGGACACGGGCGTAAGGCATGCCGAACACGTAGTCCATTTCTTCGGTAGTCATCGGAATGGGCGGCGGGTTGAACCACACGTCCACTTCACCATGCTTCTGCACCAGGGCGCGGGCGTTGCCCGGGTTGGTTTCCAGGTGCAACACGCGGTTGGCGTGGGCGTAGAGCACCGAGTCGCCACGGACCTTTTCCACGGACGGCAGACGGATAACCGTCTTGTCGCGGGTCATGCGTGGGCTCGCCAGGATCTGGACGACCTTGGCTTCTTCCGGGTCTTCCACCGGGCCCTTTTCCTGCTCGATGGCGCAGGCCTGGGTGTCCTGGGTATTCACGTACGGGTTGATGATCTTGTCGATCTTGCCCGGACGGTCGATACGGGTGGAGTCCACCTCGTACCAGCCCTCAGGCGTGTCACGGCGAATGAACGCGGTGCCGCGCACGTCGGTGATGTCTTCGATCTTGTGGCCCCACGACAGGCGCTGGGCAACTTCGACGATGGCCCGCTCGGCGTTGCCGTACAGCAGGATGTCGGCGCAGGCGTCGATCAGGATCGAGTTGCGTACACGGTCTTGCCAGTAGTCGTAGTGGGCAATGCGGCGCAGGGACGCTTCGATGCCGCCGAGTACGATCGGCACATGCTTGTAGGCTTCCTTGCAACGCTGGCTGTACACCAGGCTCGCGCGGTCCGGACGTTTGCCGGCCATGCCACCTGGGGTGTAGGCGTCATCGGAACGGATTTTCTTGTCGGCGGTGTAGCGGTTGATCATCGAGTCCATGTTGCCGGCCGCGACGCCGAAGAACAGGTTCGGCTCGCCGAGCTTCATGAAGTCGTCTTTGGACTGCCAGTTGGGCTGGGCAATGATCCCGACGCGAAAGCCCTGGGACTCCAGCAGCCGGCCGATGATTGCCATGCCGAACGACGGATGGTCCACGTACGCGTCACCGGTGACGATGATGATGTCGCATGAATCCCAGCCAAGCTGATCCATCTCCTCCCTGCTCATCGGCAGGAATGGCGCAGGACCGAAACATTCGGCCCAGTACTTGGGATAGTCAAATAACGGCTTGGCTGTTTGCATGACGGTGACCGGTGTTGAGATGAAAAATCGCGGGCGCGGAATATAGCACAAAATTTGACCAATTCCGACCTTTGCAGTCGGAATTGGTGGGCAGCGCTTTTACTCGTCGTCGAAGTTATAGCTGCCCGGCGCCAGGTTTTCGAAACGGGTGTATTTACCGATAAACGCCAGGCGCGTGGTGCCGATGGGCCCGTTACGCTGCTTGCCGATAATGATTTCGGCGATGCCTTTATGCTCGGTTTCCGGGTGATACACCTCGTCCCGGTAAACGAACATGATCACGTCCGCATCCTGCTCGATCGCTCCGGATTCCCGCAAGTCGGAGTTGATCGGGCGCTTGTTGGGACGTTGCTCCAGGGAGCGGTTGAGCTGCGACAGGGCAACCACCGGGCAGTTGAATTCCTTGGCCAGGGCTTTCAACGAGCGGGAAATCTCGGAAATCTCGTTGGTCCGGCTGTCGCCGCTGGAGCCCGGGATCTGCATCAGTTGCAGGTAGTCGATCATGATCAGGGCGATGTCGCCGTGTTCACGCACCAGGCGCCGGGTACGTGCACGCATTTCCGACGGGCTGATGCCCGCGGTGTCATCGATGAACAGCTTGCGGTCATTGAGCAGGTTGACCGCCGAGGTCAGGCGCGGCCAATCGTCGTCTTCCAGGCGACCGGCACGCACCTTGGTCTGGTCGATGCGGCCCAGGGACGACAACATACGCATGATCAGCGATTCACCTGGCATCTCGAGGGAGTACACCAGTACCGCCTTGTCGCTGCGCAACACGGCGTTTTCCACCAGGTTCATCGCAAAGGTGGTTTTACCCATGGACGGACGGCCGGCGACGATGATCAGGTCAGACGGCTGCAGGCCGCTGGTCATGCCATCCAGGTCGGTGTAGCCGGTGGACAGGCCGGTGATGGCGTTGTCGGTGTTGAACAGGGTATCGATACGGTCGATGGCCTTGGTCAACAGGTCGTTGACGCTGACCGGGCCGCCGGTTTTCGGCCGGGCCTCGGCGATCTGGAAGATCTGGCGTTCGGCTTCGTCGAGAATCTCTTCAGCGGTGCGGCCTTCGGGGTTGAAGGCGCTGTCGGCAATCTCGGTGGCGATGCCGATCAACTGGCGCAACGTGGCCCGCGCACGGACGATCTGCGCATAGGCCTTGATGTTGGCGACCGATGGCGTGTTTTTCGCCAGTTCACCCAGGTAACCGAGGCCGCCCACTTGGGACGTCTGGCCTTCCTTGTCCAATTGCTCGGCCAGGGTCACCACGTCGATCGGTGAGTTCTGGTCGGCCAACTTGGCAATGGCGCGGAAGATCAGGCGGTGGTCATGACGGTAGAAATCGCCGTCCGAGACTTGATCCAGCACGCGTTCCCAGGCGTTGTTGTCCAGCATCAAGCCACCGAGCACGGCCTGTTCGGCCTCGATGGAATGTGGCGGCACCTTCAGGGCAGCGGTTTGCAGGTCATATTGCTCAGGAGCGGAGATATCGTTCATGGCCACTTGGAATAGTTGGAGAATCAGGGGCTACAGAAAAACAAAAGGCACGACCTGTAAACAGGATCGTGCCCGATGTTAACCGGCTGACACGCGTGGTGCCAGTCAGTTAGGTGCTGCTTAAGCTGCTACCACAACAACGCGTACGGTGGCTTCAACTTCAGCGTGCAGGTGCACGGCTACGTCGAATTCGCCTACGTTGCGGATGGTGCCGTTCGGCAGACGAACTTCGCTCTTCTGCACTTCAACGCCGGAGGCGGTCAGTGCATCAGCGATGTCGTGGGTGCCGATCGAACCGAACAGCTTGCCTTCGTCACCGGCGGTGGCAGTGATAGTCACTTCCAGCTCAGCCAGTTGGGCAGCGCGAGTTTCGGCCGAAGCTTTTTTGTCTGCTGCTGCTTTTTCCAGCTCAGCACGACGCTCTTCAAACGCAGCCAGGTTGGCAGCGGTTGCAGCGGTGGCTTTGCCGTATGGCAGCAGGTAGTTACGACCGTAGCCGGCCTTAACGTTCACTTTGTCGCCCAGGTTGCCCAGGTTGGCGACTTTTTCCAGAAGGATCAGTTGCATGTGAAAATCCTCTAACTTTTAACCTTCACCGTTCGCGTTATCGGCGTCTTTCGGCGCCAGACGACCGCGAAAATCAATCAGGCCGTCGACAATGGCCAAGACCACGAGTAACGGATAGATCAGCTGCATGAACAGCAACAGCGTCACGTACAACCCCACCAGCCAGAATCTGCCCAGTCGCTTTTGCGCCACCAGCCCATGAATCAGGGACAGGCCGGCGAATACCAGCGGTACGCTGCACAACGGCACCAACAGCGCCAGGCCAAACGTCGGCCCGACCACCATGAACGCCAGCAGCAACATCGCGGGTCCTGCGGGGATTCTGATACTGCGAAACTCGCGACCAAAACCGCCCGGGTTATACAACAACGCCTGCCAGTAACGCCCAAGAATCAGGCTCAGCACGCTGACGATCTGCAACAAGGCCGCAATCAGGCCGGTAAGCATCGGTGCAATCACTGACGCGAGACGCGCTCGCTCCTCTACCGATAACTGCTGGTAGAGATCCCCGAGGGCCAGCGGCAGGATCTTTATGATCTCCTGCGCCAGCGCCTCGATTTGCGGGCGGAAAGCCGCGCCAAGCGCCAGTGAATACACCAACCCCAATGCCACGCTGACCAGCAGCGTACGGACCCAGGACTCACTTGCGCGTAAAACCAACGCAAGGGTCGATGAACCGAGCAGTACCAGAAGTACCCGTGGATCATCGAATTTCAACCACCAGACCAAGGCCGGCAGTATTCCCAGGGCAAGAACGCCAAGGGCGTCCTTCAAACCGCGCCGCAGCAGCACAAGGCAACCTGCGGCAGCACCCAACCAATACAACAACGGCAATGCTGCACATCCAGCCACTACCAGAGTGGCCTGCACACGACCGCGCATGATGAACTCAGCTAAGGCGCGCATGCATTCAATCCCTTACTACTTGTCGACTGCCCGGTCTCAGCGGCCGTGGCTGTCGGTGTAGGCCAGCAGGGCCAGGAAGCGGGCGCGCTTGATAGCGGTGGCCAGCTGACGCTGATAACGAGCTTTGGTACCGGTGATGCGGCTTGGAACAATTTTGCCGGTCTCGGATACGTAGGCTTTCAGAGTGTTGAGATCTTTGTAATCGATCTCCTTCACGTCTTCAGCGGTGAAGCGGCAGAATTTACGACGACGGAAGAAACGTGCCATTTGATAGGCTCCTTAAAAGGTCCGTGGATTACTCGTCAGCGTTATCGCTGTTGTCGCTGTCATCACTATCAGCGCTTTCAGCGCCTTCGTGCTCAGGACGGTCGCGACGCTCACGGCGCTCACTGCGGTTTTCTTCAGCCTTGAGCATCTCGGATTGGCCGGTAACGGCTTCTTCGCGACGGATGACCAGGTTACGGATCACAGCATCGTTGTAGCGGAAGTTGTCTTCCAGCTCGGCCAGGGCCTTGCCAGTGCACTCAACGTTCAGCATCACGTAGTGAGCCTTGTGAACATTGTTGATTGCGTAGGCCAGTTGACGACGGCCCCAATCTTCCAGACGGTGGATTTTGCCGCCGTCTTCTTCGATCAGCTTGGTGTAACGCTCTACCATGCCGCCGACTTGCTCGCTTTGATCCGGGTGGACCAAAAAGATGATTTCGTAATGACGCATGAATGCTCCTTACGGGTTGTAGCCTGCCGCTCAAAAACGGTCAGACAAGGAGTGAATGACACTTATGGATCTTGCCGAAGGGAGGCACATGCGTGCCTGCCATGAAGGCAAGGGGCGCAATTGTAGAGAAGGGGGAGAAAGGGCGCAAGGTGATTGGTGATTATTTGAACAGTCACCCCACCCCACAAAAACAAATGTGGGAGCTGGCTTGCCTGCGATGACAATGGCACAGGCAACATCTCTGCTGGCTGACACACCGTCATCGCGGGCAAGCCCGGCTCCCACAGGGTCTTGCGTCGATCTCAAGTCTTACTTTTTAGCTTTGGCCTTGGCGCCACGCTGGCGCCGGGCTTCGAACAGGCAGACGCCCGTTGCGACTGAAACGTTGAGGCTGCTGACGCTACCGGCCATCGGCAGGTGCACCAGGTAGTCGCAATGCTCGCGCGTCAGGCGACGCATGCCCTTGCCTTCGGCACCCATGATCAGGATGGTCGGGCCGGTGAGGTCCTGGTCATAAATGCTGACCTCGGCCTCCCCCGCCGTACCCACGATCCACAGGCCGCGTTGCTGGAGTTTCTCCAGGGTACGCGCCAGGTTGGTCACGGCCACCAGCGGAATCACTTCCGCCGCGCCGCAGGCGACTTTACGCACCACAGGCGTCAGGGTTGCCGACTTGTCTTTAGGCACGATCACCGCCAGCGCACCGGCAGCATCGGCAGAACGCAGGCAGGCGCCGAGGTTGTGCGGGTCGGTCACGCCGTCGAGCACCAGCAACAGCGGTGCGCCTTCGGTGCGATCGAGCAGCTCGTCGAGCATTGCTTCACCCCAGACCTGGCTCGGGCTTACGTCCGCGACCACGCCTTGGTGAACACCTTCGACCCAAACGTCCATTTCGCGACGTTCGGCCTGGCCGATGGCAACCTTGTTTTGGTTCGCCAGCTCCACCAGCGCTTGAACGCGCGGCTCGCTACGGCCTTCCGCCAACCACACCTGTTTGACGCGTTTCGGGTGGTGACGCAGCAATGCTTCTACGGCGTGTACGCCGTAGATTTTTTCCAGACTCATGACTTGGCCTTAGGTTTGCGCGACCCGCCGCTTTTGGCGGGGGCCGAACCCGCTTTTGGCGGGCCTTTACGGTGTTTACTCGGCTTGCTCGACGGTTTTTCCGCCTCGCGGGACTTTCCCCCAGACGCCGCTTTACCACCGCTTTTGGCTTCGTTGAGCAACTGCTGCTTCAACTCGCGGCTCTTGCGCAGCTCGGCGTTTTTCGCCGCAGCGTCGCTTGGGCGGTAGGCTTCAGGGGCCTTGTCCTTGGCAGACGAACGACGCGGCGCCTTGGCTGGCGCAGGCTCGGCGACCACTGCTTTCGCAGGAGCACCTTTGCCTTTGGAGGCCGGGGCTGCAGTTTCGCTGCCACGTTTTTTACGACCAGTCGGTTCGGCTGGCTTGTCCGGCATGCCGAAGTCGATCTTGCGCTCGTCGAGGTCGACGCGCATGACCTGCACTTCCACGGTATCGCCCAAACGGAAGCTGCGACCGGTGCGCTCGCCCGCCAGGCGGTGATGCACAGGGTCGAAGTGGTAGTAGTCACCCGGCAAGGCGGTGACGTGCACCAGGCCCTCGACGTAGATGTCGGTCAGTTCGACGAACAGGCCAAAACCGGTCACGGCGGTGATCACACCCGGGAACGATTCGCCAACGCGATCCTTCATGAACTCGCACTTGAGCCAGTTCACTACGTCGCGGGTGGCTTCGTCGGCACGGCGCTCGCTCATGGAGCACTGCTCGCCCAACTGTTCCAGGGCCGCTTCGTCGTACGGATAGATCCGTGCCTTCGGAATGGTCATGGCACCGGCGCGCTTGACGTGCAGGGTGTTCTGCTTGGAATGGATCACGCTGCGGATCGCCCGGTGCGTGAGCAAGTCCGGGTAACGGCGAATCGGCGAGGTGAAGTGGGTGTACGCCTCGTAATTCAGGCCGAAGTGGCCCTGGTTATCAGCGCTGTACACCGCCTGGCTCAGGGAGCGCAGCATCACGGTCTGGATCACGTGGTAATCCGGACGGTCCTTGATGCTGGCCAACAGTGCCTGATAGTCCTTCGGCGTCGGGCCGTCCTTGCCTTTGTGCAGGGACAGGCCGAGCTCACCGAGGAACGCGCGCAGCTTCTCCAGACGCTCCGGCGGCGGGCCGTCGTGCACCCGGTACAACGCTGGAATCTCGTGCTTCTTCAGGAATTCTGCGGTGGCCACGTTGGCGGCCAGCATGCATTCCTCGATCAGCTTGTGAGCATCGTTGCGCGTGGTCGGGGTGATCGCGGCGATCTTGCGCTCGGAACCGAAGACAATCCGGGTTTCCTGGGTTTCGAAGTCGATCGCGCCACGCACGTGACGAGCGTCCAGCAGCACCTTGTACAGCGCATAGAGCTGCTTGAGGTGCGGCACGACATGGCCGTACTCACCGCGCAAGGCTTTGGCTTCGCTGGTTTTCGGCTGCTCCAGGATGGTGCTGACCTTGTTGTAGGTCAGGCGGGCCTGGGAGTGGATCACCGCTTCGTAGAACTGGTAGTCAGTCATTTCGCCGGTTTTCGAGATGGTCATCTCGCACACCATGGCCAAACGGTCGACTTTCGGGTTCAGGGAGCACAGGCCGTTGGACAGCTGCTCAGGCAGCATCGGGATTACGCGCTCAGGGAAGTACACCGAGTTGCCGCGCACCTGGGCTTCGTTGTCCAGGGCCGAGCCGATCTTCACGTAGCTGGACACGTCGGCAATCGCGACGAACAACTTCCAGCCGCCGGAGAACAGGCGCAGTTTGCCGGGCTTGGCTTCGCAGTAGACCGCATCGTCGAAGTCGCGGGCATCTTCGCCGTCAATGGTGACGAACGGCAGATGACGCAGGTCGATGCGTTTCTCTTTGTCTTTTTCTTCCACTTCCGGCTTGAGCTTGGCGGCTTCTTTCAGCACCGCCTCAGGCCAGACGTGAGGGATATCGTAGGTGCGCAGCGCAACATCGATTTCCATGCCCGGCGCCATGTAGTTGCCGACCACTTCAACGATATCGCCCTGTGGCTGGAAGCGCGCAGTTGGCCAGTGGGTGATTTTCACCTCGACGAACTGACCGACCTTGGCGGCGCCATTACGGCCCGGGGTGATCAGCACTTCCTGCTGGACCTTCGGGTTATCCGGCACGACAAAGCCGATGCCGCCTTCTTCGAAGTAACGGCCGACGATGGACTCGTGGGCACGGGATACCACTTCGACGATCACACCTTCACGGCGACCGCGACGGTCGAGGCCGGAAACGCGCGCCAGTGCACGGTCGCCATCGAACACCAGGCGCATTTGCGCCGGGCTCATGAACAGGTCGTCGCTGCCATCGTCCGGGATCAGGAAGCCGAAACCGTCACGGTGGCCGGCGATGCGGCCGAGGATCAGGTCGAGCTTGTCCACAGGGGCGTATGTGCCACGGCGGGTGTAGATCAACTGGGCATCGCGCTCCATGGCGCGCAGGCGGCGACGCAGGGCTTCGAGTTGGTCTTCGGTGGTCAGACCGAATTCTTCAACCAGCTGCTCGCGGCTAGCAGGCGAACCCCGATCGGCGAGATGCGCCAGGATCAGTTCGCGGCTAGGAATAGGGTTTTCATATTTTTCCGCTTCACGAGCGGCCTCGGGATCGAGGGACTGCCAATCGGCCATTAGAGAGTTTTCACCTTGTCTATATGCGGGTTAGTTTGGCATACGCGTATTGAAACGGGAAATTTCAGGTGTCAACAAGCCCGTAAAAGCACTTTGTAGCCCTTGGAATGCACCTTGCGCGACCGCCCGCGAAATTTTCCAGGCTTTTTTGATAACGGGGCTTTACAGCGCAAAAAGCGGTCCGTATAGTGCGCGCCATCGACGACGGCAACGTTGTTGATGCTGCCCAGGTGGTGAAATTGGTAGACACGCCAGCTTCAGGTGCTGGTGATCGCAAGGTCGTGGAAGTTCGAGTCTTCTCCTGGGCACCAATTTCAAACTCAAGGTTCTTCCTCGAGTCTCCAAAAACCCGCGAAAGCGGGTTTTTGCGTTTCAGGCCTTTGATTTTTAACAAGAATCTTGATTTATATTTTTGAATCAGGGGTTTACAGATCAAAAAGCCCTCCGTATAGTTCGCTCCATCAACAGCGCAAGCGTTGTTGATAATGCCCAGGTGGTGAAATTGGTAGACACGCCAGCTTCAGGTGCTGGTGATCGCAAGGTCGTGGAAGTTCGAGTCTTCTCCTGGGCACCAAATTCAGATCAAACCCGCGAAAGCGGGTTTTTTCGTTTCCGGGGTTTGAAAACCTTCCCGGTGATTTCCCCCTCGTCCGCACTTGAGAAGTTTTATCGTTTATCCTTGTAAGGATTTGTTGCACTCAAGTGAGGAAAACCCCGGATGATGATCCGCGATACCCGTCTCAAGACATCCCTTCTGCGTGGCCTGACCATCACTCTGCTCGGCCTGACCCTGCTCTCGCCCGCTGCCTATTCTGCCGACAAGGTTGCACTGACCTTGTACAACGGCCAACACAAGGAGGTCGGCGATGAACTTGCCAAGGCCTTCGAAGCCAAGACCGGCATCCACGTCAATGTGCGCAAGGGCAGCAGCAACCAGCTGGCCAGCCAGGTCGTGGAAGAAGGCGACCGCTCCCCTGCCGACGTGATCTACACCGAAGAATCGCCGCCGCTGAATAAGCTCGGCGAGCAAGGCCTGCTGGCAACCATCGACGCCAGCACCCTCGACGTTCTGCCCAAGGAGTACGTGGCCGCCAACGGCGCCTGGATGGGCGTGACCGCACGTACCCGCGTCGTGGCTTTCAACCCGAAACTGATCGCCGAGAAAGACCTGCCCAAGTCGGTACTGGATTTCGCCGGTCCCGAGTGGCAAGGCAAGGTCGGTTTCGTACCCACCAGCGGCGCGTTCCAGGAACAGGCTGTCGCGATCATCAAGCTGCACGGGCGCGAAGCGGCTGAAGAATGGCTGACCGGCCTGCGAGCGTTCGGCAAGGTCTACAGCAACAACATGGTTGCGCTCAAAGCCGTGGAAAACGGCGAAGTCGCTACGGTACTGGTGAACAACTACTACTGGTTCGCCCTGAAGAAAGAAAAAACCAACCTGGATTCGCAACTGCACTACTTCACCAACGGTGATGCGGGCGGCCTGATCACCGTATCTGCCGCGGCTGCGCTGAAATCCAGCAAGCATCCAAAAGAAGCCCAGCAACTGCTGGCCTTCATGGCCAGCGAAGAAGGCCAGCGGGTAATCACCAACACCTCCGCTGAATACCCGCTGCGCAAAGGCATGCAATCCAACCGTGGCCTCAAGCCTTTCAGCGAGCTGCAACCGCCGAAAGTCACCCCGGCCGACCTGGGCAACGCCGAAGAAGCCCTGGAACTGGAACGTGACGTTGGCTTGAACTGATGAACCCATCGCTCCCCGCCCCCGCCCTGCGCGGGGGTTTTACGCCGAGACGCAAACGCCCTTCGATCTGGTTATTGCTGCCCGTCCTGCTGCTGGTAGGCCTGAGCCTGCTGCCGCTGGCGTATGTCGGCCTCAAGGCCTGGCAAGCAGGCTGGGCCGAGGCCGTGCACTTGCTGTGGCGACCTTATGTGTTCGGACTGCTGCGCAACACCCTGGCGCTGATGGTCGGCGTGACCGTGGCGTGCGGCGTGATCGGCCTGTCGCTGGCCTGGCTGCTGGAACGCAGCAATTTGCCGGGGCGGCGTATCTGGGGAGTGGTTCTGTGCCTGCCTTTTGCGGTGCCAGCATTTGTCAGCAGCTTTACCTGGGTTTCGCTGAGCGCCAACTTTGAAGGGTTGGGCGGAGCGATCCTGGTGATGACCCTGTCCAAATACCCGCTGGTGTTCCTGCCGGTGGCGGCGACTCTGCGCAATCTTGATCCGTCCCTGGAAGAATCGGCCCGCACCCTGGGACTGAATCGCTGGGGCGTGTTCTTTCGCATCACGCTGCCCTTGCTGTGGCCCTCACTGCTGGCCGGCGCACTGTTGATTGCCCTGCACATGCTGGTGGAGTTTGGCGCGCTGTCGATCATTGGCCTGCAGACTTTTACCACCGCGATCTATCAGCAATTCGAGCTGGAGTTCAGCAACGCCAATGCGGCGATGCTCTCGGCGGTGCTGCTGGTGATGTGCCTGACGCTGCTCTGGCTGGAGCTGCGGGTACGCGGCAACGGCCGGCATGTGCGCACCGGCCAGGGCGCGGCAAGGCATGCCGAACAGGTTCGACTGGGTAAATGTACGTCGCTGGGACAACTGTATTGCTTGCTCCTGGCGATCATTGGCAGCGGCATTCCATTGGGCATGCTCGGCTATTGGCTGGCCGTGGGCAGCTCGGCAGCATTTCCGGTCGCCGAGATCAGCGAGGCGCTGCTGTCTTCCCTGGCGCTGTCCCTGGGCGGCGCAGCGCTTTGCCTGTTGTTTGCCGTGCCGGTGGGCTTGCTGGTGGTGCGCTACAAGGGCCAGCTCGCGCTGTGGGCCGAACGCCTGCCGTACTTGCTGCACGCCCTGCCCGGCCTGGTGATTGCGCTGACGCTGGTGTATTTCGCCCTGCATTACGTGCCGGCGCTGTATCAGACCTCGGCGTTGTTGCTGATCGCGTATGCGTTGCTGTTTTTGCCGCTGGCCCAGGCGCCGATTCGCACGGCGCTGAACAAAGCGGCACCGCAGCTGGAAGAGGCGGCGCGAACGCTGGGAGCGTCGTCGTTCAGTGCGTTTTGTCGGGTGACGTTGCCGATTATTTTCCCGGCATTGGGGGCGGCGTTCGCGCTGGTGTTTCTGGATGCGATGAAGGAATTGACGGCGACGTTACTGCTCAGTCCGACCGGGCTGAATACCTTGGCGACTGCCGTATGGGCGCATACCTCGAATGTGGAATTCGCGGCAGCGGCGCCTTATGCGGCATTGTTGATTCTGGTGTCGGGACTGCCGGTGTATCTGCTTACGACACGGATGTATCTGAGCCGCTGAAGTCGCCATCGCAGGCAAGCCAGCTCCCACACTCGACCGAGTTCCAACTTTGGAATGCGGTCAAATGTGGGAGCTGGCTTGCCTGCGATGAGGCCCAACCAGACAACATCAAGCCCGAAATTGCCCCAGGCTCGCCTTCAACTGCGCCGCCAGCCCATCCAGCACCTTGCCACTGGCGGTAGTCTCCACCACCGCCTGAGCGGCCCGCTCAGCCTGGGCATGGATGATTTCCACCCGTCCACGCACCGCATGCGCACCTTGCGCCTGATGCTCAGCCGCACGCGTCGCCAGGCCAATCGCGGCATGCACCTGCTCCACCGAAGCCTGTACCGACTGTTGCAGGCGCACGCTGTCGCGCAACACCAGCAAACCTTCACTGGCCTGGCGCCCGGCCTTGCCGATGGTCTCCACCGCCTCTCGGGCACCTTGCTGCAACGCCACGATATGGGCCTGGATGTCGCCGGTAGAACTCTGGGTTTTACTGGCAAGGGCACGCACCTCGTCCGCCACCACGGCAAATCCGCGACCGGTCTCACCGGCTCGCGCCGCCTCGATCGCCGCGTTGAGCGCCAATAGATTGGTTTGCTCGGCAATCCCATGGATCACTGTCAATACCACCTCAATCTGCTCGCTCTGCTGAGCCAGGCGCTCGATCACCTTGGACCCGGCCTGCACCTGCCCGGCCAACGCCTCAATCAGGCTGCCCACTTCGGCAGAAGTACGCGAGTTTTCGTCGGTCGCCTGGCGGATATCCACCACCTGCTGCAAGGCCGCCTGCATCGCATGGCTTTCCGCCTGGGCCTCATCCGCCATTTGCGACAGCGCCCGAAGACTTTCGGCAACCTCATCACGCTGCAAACCGGCAGCCGCATCGGCACCGGCGTTGCGCAGGGTCATCGCGCCGATTTCCACGCCGGTACGCTGGGCCACATCCCCCGCCTCACGCACGATCGGTTGCAACTTATCCACAAAGCGATTGACCGCCGAGGCCATGTCACCGATTTCATCCTGGCTGTTGATCTGCACGCGCTTGGTCAGGTCGCCCTCGCCCGCCGCCAGATCGTCCATCGCGGCAATCAGCAGCTTCAGGCGATTGACTACCCGACGCCCGAGCACCACGGCAATCAGCAACAGCACGCCAAAGCCTACCACCGCCAGGCCCATACCGATGCGCCAGCGCAGCGTGCCCGCGGCCTCTTGCACCGCACTGGTGGTATTGGCGGTCATTTGGGTCGCGGTGGCTTGCGCCGACTGCAAACGCGCACCCATGGCCGCAGCGCTGTCAGCAGCAGCACCTTTAAGACTGTCGCCCACCAACTGGTCACCGCTGGCGATCAGTGCAGCAAACCGCTTATCCAGCGCGGCCAGGTCAGCTTCTACCGCGGCGGTCGAAACCCCCATGCGGACCTTGCCGATCTCTACGCCGTTGGGGCTGATGGACGCTTCGACGTAGAACACCGAGGGATCATTTTTCGCCGCGTCCAACACTTTATCCAGGGCTCGATCGCCCTTGCCCTTCTCCAGCAGCGCCTGGTTGATCGGGTTTTCACGGTTGAGGTAACGGGTCAGATGCTCGCCAGCCGCGTCGTCATACACCACGAACAACACGTTGGGATTACGCTGGGCTCTGCGGGCAAACTCCGACAGCGTCGGTACATCACTGTCCCACATGGCGCGTGGCGCCACCGAGGCGAGCAGTTGCGCCATGTCACTGGCAGAGTCCTGCAGGTCTTTTTCCAGGGTCGCACGCAGTTGCTTTTGCTCTTCCTGCAAACGTGAAGACAAACCACTGGTGAGCCGCTGGCGCGTACTGGACGACAAACTGTCCAGGCTGGATGTCACTTCCTTTCCGGCTTGCGCCAGCTCGCCGGACAGTTTCTGGCTGTCGACGCCCAGGCGATTGCCCAAATCCGCTTCCAATGCAGTGACGGTGCTTCGCGTCAGGGCGACGGCCACCAGTACTTGCACCAAAAGAGCGATACCTAGGGTAACGAACACCGGCCGCAACAGCCGGCTTTGTAACAATGAGAGAACGGCAGACACTGGGAATCCCTCCACCACGGGTGCCATTAATTTGATAGCACCGCGAAAGAAAGAACCATAGCAAGGGTCGTGCCGCTTAGCAGGCGGGAACGACAAAGGGCTCCCGAAGGAGCCCTTTGCTTTTTACATCAACAGCTTATTAAGCGAACGGGTGACGCAGAACGATGGTCTCGTTGCGGTCCGGGCCCGTCGAAATAATGTCGATCGGTGCGCCGATCAGCTCTTCAACGCGCTTGATGTAAGCACGAGCGTTGGCCGGCAGTTCTTCCAGGGTCTTGGCACCCACGGTCGACTCGGTCCAGCCCGGCACTTCTTCGTACACAGGCTGCAGGCCTACGTAGCTGTCAGCGTCAGTCGGAGCAACATCCTTGCCTTGCGCATCTTTGTAGCCGACGCAGATGTTGATGGTTTCCAGGCCGTCGAGTACGTCCAGCTTGGTCAGGCAGATGCCCGAGATGCTGTTCACATCGATAGCGCGACGCAGGATAACGGCGTCGAACCAGCCGCAACGACGGGCACGGCCGGTAGTGGCGCCGAACTCGTGACCTTGCTTGGCCAGGTGGGCACCGACATCGTCGAACAGCTCAGTCGGGAACGGGCCCGAACCTACACGCGTGGTGTACGCCTTGGTGATGCCCAGGATGTAGTCCAGGAACATCGGGCCAACACCCGAACCGGTGGCAACGCCGCCAGCGGTGGTGTTGGAGCTGGTCACGTACGGGTAGGTACCGTGGTCGATGTCCAGCAACGAACCCTGGGCGCCTTCGAACATGATGTCTTTGCCAGCGCGACGCAGGTCGTGCAGCTCGGCCGTGACGTCGAGCATCAGCGGCTTGAGCAGCTCAGCGTATTCCTTGCACTCGGCCAGGGTCTTTTCAAACTCGATGGCAGGCTCTTTGTAGTAACCCACCAGCATGAAGTTGTGGTAATCCACCAGTTCACGCAGCTTGTCTTCAAAGCGCGGCATGTTGAGCAGGTCGCCCACACGCAGGCCACGACGTGCAACCTTGTCTTCATAAGCCGGGCCAATGCCGCGACCGGTAGTACCGATCTTCAGCTCGCCACGGGCCTTTTCACGGGCCTGGTCCAGCGCAACGTGGAAGGACAGGATCAGCGGGCAGGACGGGCTGATACGCAGGCGCTCACGCACTGGCACGCCTTTCTCTTCCAGCTTGGTGATCTCGCGCAGCAGGGCGTCAGGTGCAACCACCACGCCGTTTCCGATCAGGCACTGCACGCCTTCGCGCAGTACACCCGACGGGATCAGGTGCAAGACGGTTTTTTCGCCATCGATGACCAGGGTGTGGCCAGCGTTGTGGCCACCTTGGTAGCGCACTACGGCGGCAGCATGTTCGGTCAGCAGATCAACGATCTTGCCTTTGCCCTCATCACCCCATTGGGTGCCCAGGACTACGACATTCTTACCCATAACACTTGTCCTCATTCGCGCAAACTTGGTGCCGGCAGCGGCCGGCAGGAAAACTCAAGAAGCCAGTGGCGAAACTTGCCAAAGCCCGTTCTGCTGAATCAATTGCCGGTCGCAGTCCGCATCACGGGCGGCGGCCAATGGCTGCCCAGGCAAGGCCTGGACCACACGTTGACCCTCACTGCGCAACTGGCAAACCTGCTGCCAGAGTGCTGCGTCCGTACTGTCGGGCATCCAGATACCGCCAGACGGCAGCTCGACCTCAGCACGCCCCAGGGTCACCAGGGTTTTCAAATCGGTAGAAAAACCGGTCGCCGGACGGGCGCGACCGAAGTCAGCGCCGATGTCGTCATAACGACCGCCCTGGGCGATGGCTTGGCCAACACCCGGGACAAACACCGCGAACACCACACCGGTGTGGTAGTGGTAGCCGCGCAACTCACCCAAATCGAAATACAACGGCAACTGCGGGAACCGCGCCGACAACTGCTCGGCAATCGCCAGCACGTCGTCCAGGGCTGCCAATACGTCAGCCGGCGCATTTGCCAGAAGATCACGGGCGGCGGTCAGTACTTCACGGCCGCCGCAGAGGTCTACCAGCGCACGCAGCATGCCGGCCAGGTCGGCAGGCACGCCCGCCGTCAGGGCGATCACTTCATCGATGGCCTTGCGTTGCAGGGCATCGAACAACTGTTGTTCCACTTCACCCGACAAGCCGGCCGCACGAGCCAGGCCGCGGTAGATGCCAACATGCCCGAGGTCCATGTGCACATCCGGCACATCGGCCAGTTGCAGCATTGCCAGCATCAGGCTGATGACTTCAACGTCGCTGCTCGGGCTGGCATCGCCGTACAACTCGGCGCCCAACTGGATCGGGCTACGGGAAGACGACAAGGCACGCGGCTGAGCATGCAGCACGCTGCCGGCGTAGCACAGGCGGCTTGGCCCTTCGCGACGCAGGGTGTGCGCATCAATGCGCGCGACTTGCGGCGTGATGTCGGCACGAAAGCCCATTTGCCGGCCCGATTGCGGGTCGATGACCTTGAAAGTGCGCAGATCCAGGTCCTGGCCCGCGCCGGTCAGCAGGGATTCCAGGTACTCGATATGGGGGGTCACGACAAACTCGTAACCCCAGCTCTGGAACAGATCCAACACCTGGCGGCGCGCGATTTCAATGCGCGCAGCTTCTGGTGGCAGTACTTCTTCGATGCCATCTGGCAGCAGCCAGCGGTCTACCGTTGCCATTACGCCATTCCCCTATGATCCGGGCGGCCAGCCCTCGGGCGAGCCTTGAGTGAAGCAGAAAATACCCGGCCCCTGCATAAACCACGCGCAAGAGCGACGTGACGAACGACCAACAATCGGCCTCGTCGGGCACTTTCCTCGAAAAACCTGTGGCGCCTGCAGCGCACAACCACAATCAAACATGCAGACGCAAAAAAGCCGGGAATTTCCCGGCTGCCGCATCATACACCCGTTTTCTGAAAGGATCACCCCGCCCGGCATTTTAGCCGCCCGACGGAGTGATTCTCAGACTACATGCGGGTTACTTGGACTTTTCCAGGTAGCGGAAGAAATCGCTACTTGGGTCCAGCACCATGACGTCGGTTTTGTTCGCGAAGCTTTCACGGTAGGCACGCAGGCTACGGTAGAACGCGTAGAACTCCTGGTCCTGGCCATACGCCTTGGCGTAGATCGACGCGGCTTGAGCATCACCATCACCACGGGCCTCTTCAGACTCGCGATAGGCTTCAGCCAACAGTACGCGACGCTGACGGTCGGCATCCGCACGGATCCCTTCTGCCAGTTCGTTACCCTTGGCGCGGTGCTCACGAGCCTCGCGCTCACGCTCGGTGCTCATACGCTCGAACACGCTGCGGTTCACTTCCTTCGGAAGGTCGATGGCCTTGACCCGAACATCGATCACTTCGATGCCCAGCTCTTTCTCCGCCATCGCGTTCAACGAACGCGTGATGTCAGCCATCAGCGCGTCACGCTCCCCGGATACCACCTCGTGCAGGGTGCGCTTACCAAACTGGTCACGCAGGCCCGATTCCAGACGGCGCGACAAACGCTCGTCAGCAATCTGCTTGAGGCCGGAGGTCGCGGTGTAGAAGCGCTCGGCGTCCTTGACGCGCCACTTGGCGTAGGCGTCAACCATTACAGCTTTCTTTTCCAGGGTCAGGAAGCGTTGTGTCGGTGCATCCAGGGTCATCAGGCGGCCGTCGAACTTGCGCACCTGGTTGACGTAGGGGACTTTCACATGCAGGCCCGGCTGGACATCCGCCTGGACCACGCGACCGAATTGCAGCAACACCGCGCGCTCGGTCTGAGACACGATATAGAAGCAGTTCCAGGCAGCGATGACCACGACGACGCCCACAATCAGGGCGGTCAGCGATTTATTGCTCATCAACGACTCTCCCTGGTACGTGTTTGCTGTTGCAGCAAGTCAGCGGCCGCACGGGCGCTCGCTTCATTGGCAGCGGCATTGGAACCGGTAGCCGGTGCGTTGGTGCTGCTACGACCACCTTCGATCATCTTGTCCAGCGGCAGGTACAGCAGATTGTTCTGCCCGCCCTTGCTGCCGGTCACGAGAACCTTGCTGGTGTTGCTGAAGACTTCCTGCATGGTGTCCAGGTACAGACGCTCACGGGTGACTTCCGGTGCCTTGCGGTACTCGGCCACCAGCTTGGTGAAGCGGTCTGCCTCACCCTTGGCGCGGGAGACCACTTCGTCGCGGTAACCGTTGGCATCTTCAAGGATGCGCTGGGCCTGACCACGAGCTTCCGGCACGACGCCGTTGGCGTAGGTTTCAGCCTGGTTGCGCGAACGCTGCTCGTCTTCACGGGCGCGGATCACGTCATCGAAGGCTTCCTGTACTTCACGCGGTGCGGCTGCGCTCTGTACGTTGACCTGGGTCACGGTGATACCGGTGCGATACGTGTCGAGGAACCGTTGCAGGCGCTCCTTGATTTCACTGGCCATCAATTCACGACCTTCGGTCAGCACCTGGTCCATGGCGGTGGAACCCACCACGTGGCGCAGGGCGCTTTCGGTCGCATGTTGCAGGCTGATTTCCGGCTGATCGACGTTCAGCACGAAGTCCTGCAGGTTGCTGATCTTGTACTGCACGGTCAGCGGCACTTCGACGATGTTCTCGTCTTCGGTCAGCATCTGGCCCTGCTTGGTGTAGGCACGCTCGCGCGTGACGTTCTCCATGTACTTCTTGTCGATCGGCGGGAAGTAGATGTTCAGGCCCGGGCCGACGGTCTCGTAGTACTTGCCGAAGCGCAGCACCACGGCTTGCTCCTGCTCGTCCACGACATAGACGGCGCTGTACAGCCAGACGGCCGCCAGCACGACAAGGCCGATGCCGAGCAGGCCGTAACCACCGCCCTTGCCCGAACGACCGCCTTCGTCACCACCACCACGTTTTTTTCCACCACCGAACAACCCATTCAGGCTTTCCTGCAGCTTTCGGAAGGCCTCGTCGAGATCTGGTGGCCCCTTGCGGTCGCCATTATTGCGGCGTTTACCACCCCAAGGATCCTGATTATTCGAGTTGCCACCCGGCTCATTCCAAGCCATAGCGCTCTCCATCTGATAAAGCAAAGACGCACCCACGGCGCGCCGACCAATGCTACAGAATGCCTGTCACAGCGGCACAACCGCTTTCTCAGGCTTTTATTGCAAAGTGTGTTGTTCGATGAACTCCGTCGGCACAACGCCTTCACGGCTGACCAGCCGATTCAGCTCCGAGCGCGGCAATCGAACGGCCAGCAAGCTGACGCCTTCTTCGTCGTGTTCTTCTTTCTGTACCGCGCCCAGCTCGAAAAACTGTGCACGCAGTCGAGCAAAACGCTGAGGCAAGCGCAAGGTGCCGACAAACAAATCGCTGCCCAACAACTCGGCAATGGCTTGTTCGAGCAATTCCAGGCCACTGCCATCACGCGCCGACAGCCAGACCCGCTGGGGCTTGCCGTTCTCGTCGCGCTGGATTTGTGGCTCAACGCCTTCAAGCAAATCGAGTTTGTTATAGACCTCGAGGATCGGCAAGTCCTGGGCACCAATCTCGCCCAGCACCACCATCACCTGCTCAATCTGCAACATGCGATCCGGTTCGGCCGCATCGATCACGTGCAACAGCAGGTCGGAATTGCTCGACTCTTCGAGCGTAGACCGAAATGCCTCGACCAGCTTGTGGGGCAAGTGACGAATGAAACCCACGGTATCGGCCAGGACAATCGGCCCCAGGTCGTCCAGTTCCAGACGGCGCAAGGTCGGGTCGAGAGTCGCAAACAGTTGGTCGGCCGCGTACACGTCCGATTTCGTCACGTTATTGAACAGCGTGGATTTGCCGGCGTTGGTATAGCCCACCAGGGAAACGGTAGGGATATCCGCCCGCATGCGGCCACGGCGCGACTGTTCGCGCTGGCTGCGCACCTTTTCCAGGCGGCCCTTGATCTGTCGCAGGCGCACCCGCAGCAAACGCCGGTCGGTTTCCAGCTGGGTTTCACCCGGGCCGCGCATGCCGATACCACCACCCTGACGTTCAAGGTGAGTCCAGCCACGAACCAGCCGGGTGCTCATGTGGTCAAGCTGGGCCAGTTCTACCTGGAGCTTGCCTTCATGGGTACGGGCGCGCTGGGCGAAAATATCGAGAATCAGACCCGTGCGGTCGATCACGCGACACTCGAATACACGTTCGAGGTTACGTTCCTGACTGGGCGTGAGGATGTGATTGAAAATCACCAGATCGGCCTTCTCGGCATGAACCAGGTCGTGCAGCTCCTGGACCTTACCGCTGCCAATCAGGAATTTGGCGGTTGGCCGATGACGCGGCACGTTAAAAAACGCGACGGTCTCGGCGCCGGCCGAATTTGCCAACTCCTGAAACTCCTGCGGATCTTCGCGCGCCTCAGGGTCCTGTCCATCCAAGTGAACGAGGATCACTCGCTCACCACCACCGTGGCGCTCAAAGAACAAAGGAGACTCCTATCAGGCGTTACCCGGTGCAGGCTCGGCGTCACCCTGTTCTTCGGTTGCGCTAGGCAGACGAATTGGACGAACCGGCACTACAGTCGAGATAGCGTGCTTGTAAACCATTTGGCTTACGGTGTTTTTCAGCAGGATCACGAACTGGTCGAACGACTCGATCGTACCTTGCAGCTTGATACCGTTGACCAGATAGATGGAAACCCCAACTTTCTCTTTACGTAAAGTATTCAAGTAAGGGTCTTGTAGCGAATGCCCTTTTGACATGTGCCGCACTCCTTTAAGGATCAATAATAAAAAATCGGAAAATAGATAGCTCATGGCCGTCACACCCCCAAGGATAGACGGCAATTGCAAGGACTCAGCTCAATATGGAGACCGTTCCCAAGTATTTCAAGGCGCGTGACAGATTGTCGCAATCCAGACTGTCCAGCCAGTGCAAATCAGTCCAGCTGCGCAGCCATGTGAACTGGCGCTTCGCCAATTGGCGCGTGGCAATGATGCCGCGCTCCTGCATTTCGGCTGACGTCAGCTTGCCATCCAGATGATCCCAGACTTGGCGGTAGCCTACAGCACGTATCGAAGGCAGCCCGGGATGCAGGTCACCTCTTGAACGCAGTGCTACGACCTCGTCCACAAACCCCTGTTCCAACATAATTGTGAATCTTTGTGCAATTCGTTCATGCAGCACCTGGCGATCCGTCGGAGCGATGGCCAGATTCGCCACAGTATAGGGCAATTGTGACTGTCCCGAAGCGCCTGCTTCAGTACTTTGCGCAGTTTGTTTCAGCCTGTGTTCAGTCATGGTCTGGCCACTGACCCGCCAGACTTCCAGGGCCCGTGTCAGGCGCTGGGGGTCATTGGGATGAATCCGCGCCGCGGAAACTGGATCCACGGCGCGCAACTGGTCGTGCAAGGCTTGCCAGCCAAGGCGTGCAGCCTCTTCTTCAAGTTCGGCGCGCACTTGCGGGTCGGCCGGCGGCATGTCGGCCAGGCCTTCCTGCAAAGCCTTGTAGTAGAGCATCGTGCCGCCCACCAGCAGCGGAATCTTGCCCCGCGCAGTGATATCGGCCATGGCCGCCAGGGCATCGGTGCGAAAATCCGCCGCCGAATAGCTCTCGCTGGGATCGATAATGTCGATCAACCGGTGCGGATACTGGGCCAACAGCTCTTTTGAAGGTTTGGCGGTGCCGATGTCCATGTCCCGGTAAACCAGTGCAGAGTCGACACTGATCAGCTCGCACGGCAAGACCTTGGTCAGCTCGATAGCCAGGTCGGTCTTGCCGGCGGCCGTCGGGCCCATCAGGAAGATGGCGGGGGGCAAGGCACTCATCAACGGCCGCGCAAGAACAGTTTGTCCAGGTCGTCCAGGCCCATTTGGGTCCAGGTCGGCCGGCCATGGTTGCACTGGCCGCTGCGCTCGGTGTTTTCCATGTCCCGCAGCAGGCCGTTCATTTCCGGCAAGGCCAGGCGGCGGTTGGCGCGGATAGCGCCATGGCAGGCCATGGTGCCGAGCAGTTCGTTGATGTGCGCCTGGATCCGGTCGCTGGTGCCATATTCCATCAGGTCCGCCAG
The DNA here is from genome assembly GCF_013386765.1 of Pseudomonas yamanorum. Lineage (GTDB taxonomy): Bacteria > Pseudomonadota > Gammaproteobacteria > Pseudomonadales > Pseudomonadaceae > Aquipseudomonas > Aquipseudomonas yamanorum_A. Next base: position 352,925 of record NZ_JACARE010000003.1, on the reverse strand, counting down.
CACGTCGGCCACCAGCCGGTTGGCCTCGGCCTGTTTGAGCAAAGCGGGAATCTGCCGGATAGCCAGGGTTTCCGGGCCCAGGCGCTGCAGTTCAAAGCCGAGTTTCTGGAACACGCTGACGTGCTCTTCGGCACAATCCGCCTCGCGCTGGCTCACCGCCAGGGATTCCGGCACCAGCAGCGGCTGGCCGCTGAGGCCTTCGCTGGCCATGGCGATCTTCAGGCGCTCGTACATGATCCGCTCGTGAGCGGCGTGCATGTCCACCAGCACCAGGCCATGGGCGTTTTCCGCAAGGATGTAGATACCTTTTAGCTGGGCCAATGCGTAACCCAACGGCGGCACGTCGCCCTGGCCTTCCGGCAAGGCCGCAGCACCCGACTCGGCACCCGGCAGCGGCGCAAAAAACTCGCGGTAGGCCGCCTGGGCCTCGGCCACCGGCACCGCCGACTGCGGGCGCGGCGTGTACTGGTATTGATAACCGGCGCCAGCCCCCGAGCCGGGCGCGGTATAGCTCGGCTGGGCTTGCGGCGATTGCAGCAGGTTGGCCGCCAGGCTCATTTCGCCCTGGGGCCCGAATTCACCGGCTTCCGGCCCCGTAGGACGGACAATGGCCGTGACAATCGGAGCACCCAGCTGATCATCCGGACGCACATCGCCCAAGGCGCGGTGCAAGGTGCCGTAGAGGAAATCGTGAACCATGCGCCCGTCACGGAAGCGCACTTCGTGCTTGGTCGGGTGCACGTTAACGTCCACCACCGACGGGTCGACCTCGAAAAACAGCACAAACGTCGGATGCCGCCCGTTGAACAACACGTCGCGATACGCCTGGCGCACCGCGTGGGCCACCAGTTTGTCGCGCACCGCCCGGCCATTTACAAAGAAGTACTGCAAGTCAGCCTGGCTGCGGGAAAAGGTCGGCAACCCCACCCAGCCCCACAGGCGCAAGCCATTGCGCTCGATCTCGATCGGCAGCGCCTGCTCCAGGAACCCGCCGCCGCAGATGGCCGAGACACGCCGTGCGCGGGCCGCATCATCATGGGCCTCGTGCAGGCTGAGGATGGTCTTGCCGTTGTGGCGCAAATGGAAAGCCACATCGAACCGCGCCAACGCCAGGCGCTTGATGACTTCCTGCAGGTGATCGAATTCGGTTTTCTCGGCCTTGAGGAATTTACGCCGGGCCGGAGTGTTGAAGAACAGGTCGCGCACTTCCACCGAGGTGCCTACCGGATGCGCAGCCGGCTGGACCCGGGGCGCCATGTCGCGGCCTTCGGTTTCCACCTGCCAGGCCTGGTCGGCGTCGCGCGTGCGGGAAGTCAGGGTCAGACGGGCCACGGAACTGATGGAAGCCAGGGCCTCACCACGAAACCCGAGGCTCATCACCCGCTCAAGGTCTTCCAGGTCGCGAATCTTGCTGGTGGCGTGACGGGCCAGGGCCAGCGGCAGGTCGTCGGAAGAGATACCGCTGCCGTCGTCGCGCACCCGCAGCAGCTTGACGCCGCCCTGCTCGACGTCGACATCAATACGCTTGGCGCCGGAGTCGATGCTGTTTTCCAGCAATTCCTTGATCACCGAAGCCGGCCGCTCGACCACCTCACCCGCCGCGATCTGGTTAGCCAGGCGCGGGCTGAGCAGCTCAATGCGCGAGGTGTTGCTCAAGACAGATTCGCTCATTATTGCGCCGCCAGTTCAGTGCCCGGGATGGTCAACACCTGGCCGACCTTCAGTTCATCGGTCTTCAGGTTGTTGGCGCTGCGCAAGGTCGCCGCAGACACCTGGAAACGCACCGCCAGCATCGCCAGGGTGTCGCCCGGCTGCACGCGATGGTCGCGCGGGCCCTGGGCGATTTTCCCGGAGTCACGCAGCCAGGCGATATAAGTGCCTGGCGGCGGGTTCTGCTGGAAGAACTGGCGAACACCGGCGCTGATGGAGCGCGCCAGCGCCTGCTGGTGGCTGGCCGAGGCCAGTTTCGAGGCTTCGTTGGAGTTGGAGATGAACCCGGTTTCCACCAGGATCGATGGAATGTCCGGCGACTTGAGCACCATGAACCCGGCCTGCTCCACACGTTGCTTGTGCAGCGAGGTGACGCGGCCAATGTTGCTCAGGACTTTCTGCCCGACGTTCAGGCTGGAGGTCAGCGAGGCCGTCATCGACAGGTCGAGCAATACACCGGCGAGCATCTTGTCCTTGTCATCGAGGGACACGTTGCCGGCCCCGCCGATCAAGTCGGAACGGTTTTCACTGTCCGCCAGCCAACGGGCCGTCTCGGACGTGGCGCCGCGATCCGACAGGGCAAACACCGAGGCACCAAACGCAGCAGCCGAAGGCGCAGCGTCGGCGTGGATCGAGACGAACAGGTCGGCGCCCTTCTTGCGGGCGATTTCGGTACGGCCACGCAGCGGGATGAAGTAGTCGCCGGTACGGGTCAGCTCGGCGCGATAACCCTTCATGCCATTGATCTGGCGTTGCAGCTCGCGGGCGATGGCCAGTACCACGTCTTTTTCGTGCTGGCCGCGAGAACCGGAGGCGCCTGGGTCTTCGCCGCCGTGGCCGGCATCGATCACCACGATGATGTCGCGCTTGCCCGCCGGAGCAGGCGGCGGTGGCGGCAACTTGACCTGGGGTTGCGATTGGGAGACCGGCACCGCAGGCACCGTCGCGACGCTTGGGGTTGGCGCAGGCGGCGGCGCAGCATCGGCGGCGTTGTCGAACAGGTCGACCACCAGCCGGTTGCCATATTGTGCGTTGGGGGCCAGGACGAAGCTTTTCGGGGTCACGGCCTTTTTCAGGTCGATGACCACCCGCAGATCGGTCGGCGTACGCTGGGCCGAGCGCATCGCGGTAATCGGGGTATTGGCCATGGCGACTTTCAACGGCGCGGCCAGGGTTGCACCGTTGATATCAATCACCAGGCGATCAGGCGCCGTGAGGGTGAAGACGCTGTGCTGGACCGGGCCAGACAGGTCGAATACCAGTCGCGTGTTATCCGGCGCCCGCCACAGGCGAACGCTTTTCACCTGTGAGGCCGCCAGTGCATTGAAAGTCATTGCCGCAAGCAACACCCCTACGACAGTAACCAACGCGCGAAAGCGCATACCTAACCCCATCAATTATTTGAATTCCAATGCCAAGGCGGCGCACCACGACTCGCCGCGCGCGCTCTGGGACAACAACTTCAGCTGACGTCCATGCTTATGCGGGGTAATGGTAATGGTCAGGTCCGGCTTTGGCAAAAAGCCTGTGCCTTTATCTGGCCACTCGATCAGGCACAACGCGTCTTCATCGAAGTAATCGCGGATGCCCATGTATTCCAACTCTTCCGGATCCACCAGCCGATATAAATCGAAATGGAAGGCGCGCACTGTGCCAATCTCGTAGGGCTCCACCAGGGTAAACGTAGGACTCTTTACCGCACCCGTATGGCCCAACCCGCGAATGATGCCCCGGGACAAGGTGGTTTTCCCGGCGCCGAGATCGCCTTCCAGGAAGACCAGGCCCGAGCCTTTTGTGACCTGGGCAATACGGCTGCCGAACGCGACCATGGCATCTTCATCGGCCAGGAAAAGGATTACTTCAGACACGGCGATTGCTCCTCCAGCAACTGACGAATGGCGGGGATCAAGTCACTGGCGGCCAGCCCGCGACCATAGGTGCCTTGGCGATCACCGGCCGTGGCATGCAACCAGACGGCCAGGCAGGCGGCGTCGAATGTCGGCATGCCTTGGGCCAGTAAAGCACCCACAAGACCGGCCAATACGTCGCCCAGGCCAGCGGTTGCCATGGCCGGATGGCCCTGATCACAGCGGGCAACGCGACCGTCGGGGCTGGCGATCAAACTGCCCGCGCCCTTCAGGATCGTTACCGCGTTGAATTTCTGACTCAATGCGCGCGCCACGTTAAGGCGATCGGCCTGAACCTCGGCTGTCGAAATCCCCATCAAACGAGCCGCTTCGCCAGGATGCGGCGTGATCACGCAATTGGCCGGCAGGCTGACGCTGCCCGTCGACAGCAAGTTCAAGGCATCGGCGTCCCAGACTTGCGGCTGTTTGGCGTTGGCCGCCACCGACAGCAGGCTTTTACCCCAAGAAGCCTCGCCCAGGCCCGGGCCAATGACGATCACGGAAATCTTTTCCAACAGGCCCATCAACTGATTGGCCGAGTGCACGCCCACCGTCATCACTTCCGGCAACCGCGCCAGCGCCGCGCCGACGTGCTCGCTGCGGGTCGCCAGGGAAACCAGCCCGGCACCGCTGCGCAAGGCGCTTTCGGTGCTGAGCAGGGCGGCGCCGCCGAAACCCCGGTCGCCGCCGATCAGCAATACATGGCCGAACTGGCCTTTATGGGCGTCCGGGGAACGCGCAGCGAGTTGCGGCAATTGGCCGGGCAACAGGTGCTGAACGTCGGGTATTTCGTGTTTTGTCTGCGGCATGCGTCTTCAAGCTCCGATGTCTGGCAGAATTATACGCATCTAACCTGCGGTTTCTCTTGTTCATGCCTGCTATTACCTACGACCTGCCCGCCCTCGCCCAATCGATCAAAGACTGGGGCCGTGAGCTGGGTTTTCAACAAGTGGGCATCAGCGGCCTGGACCTCGCCGAGCATGAGCAGCACCTGCAAAGCTGGCTCGAGGCCGGCTACCACGGCGAAATGGACTACATGGGCGCCCACGGCAGCAAGCGCTCACACCCTGAAGAACTGGTGCCTGGCACCTTGCGCGTGGTGTCCCTGCGCATGGACTACCTGCCCGGCGACACCCAAATGGCCCAACTGCTGGCCAAGCCCGAAAAAGCCTACATCTCCCGCTACGCCCTGGGCCGCGACTACCACAAGCTGATCCGCAAGCGCGTGCAGCAACTGGCCGACCGCATCCAGGCACAGATCGGCCCTTTCGGCTTTCGCGCCTTTGTCGACAGCGCCCCGGTGCTGGAAAAAGCCATCGCCGAACAGGCCGGGCTCGGCTGGATCGGCAAGAACACCCTGGTGCTCAATCGCAAGGCAGGCAGCTACTTCTTCCTGAGCGAGCTGTTTGTCGACCTGCCGTTGCCGGTCGATCCACCTCACACCACCGAACACTGTGGCCGTTGCACCGCCTGCCTGGACATCTGCCCTACCAACGCCTTCGTCGGGCCTTACGTACTGGACGCCCGACGCTGCATTTCCTACCTGACCATCGAGCTGAAAAGCGCGATCCCGGAGGAGCTGCGCCCCCTGATCGGCAATCGGGTATTCGGCTGCGATGACTGTCAGATCGTTTGCCCGTGGAATCGTTTCGCACGGCCTACCGGCGAAGGCGATTTCAAGCCACGGCACAACCTGGATAACGCAGAACTGGCCGAGCTGTTCATGTGGGACGAGGACAAATTCCTCAGCAACACCGAAGGTTCGCCCCTGCGCCGCGCCGGCTATGAGCGCTGGCTGCGCAACCTGGCGGTGGGCCTGGGCAACGCGCCGTCAAGCATTCCGGTGCTGGAAGCATTGAAGGCGCGACGGGAATACCCGTCGGAACTGGTGCGCGAGCATGTGGAGTGGGCGCTGAACCAGCACGCCGAGCGTCAGTGCACGTCGTCGTTGTAGACGAACTTGGGCATTTCCCAGTGAAAGCGGATCGCCAACAGGCGCAATAGAAAGCCGCTGAACAACGTCAACAGGATGGATTGCTCGCTGGGCAGCTCAAGGTAGAGGCACAGCATGTAGAACCAGGCGGCGAGGAACGACACGCTGGCGTACAGCTCGCGGCGGAAGATCAGCGGAATGTCGTTGCAGAAGATGTCCCGCAGGATGCCGCCGAAGACTCCGGTGATCACACCGCTGACCGATGCCACCAGCATACCATGGCCCATTTCCAGGGCTGTCATGCAGCCGATCAGGGTGAAGGCCACCAGGCCCACGGCGTCCAGCGCCAGGAACAGCGAGCGCAGATGGCGCATCAGCGGCGCGATAAAGATCGTCACCAAGGCCGCAATGGAGGTCAGCACCAGGTATTCCGGGTGTTTGACCCAGGTCAGCGGGTAGTGGCCGAGCAACACGTCACGCACCGAACCACCGCCCAGCGCCGTCACACAGGCGATCAGCACCACACCGAACCAGTCCATGCCGCGCCGCCCGGCGGACAAGGCGCCGGTCATGGCTTCGGCGGTGATGGCGATGAGGTAGAGCATCAGCAGCATGATGGCGATCCTTGCAAAGAGGCGCGCAGTCTAATCATTTGGTGATGGCACCAAAAGGGGGCGAGCGCTTGAGAGCTTAAAGCTCTTGCTGATGTGGCGAGGGAGCTTGCTCCCGTTGGACGGCGCAGCAGGCCCATTTTTCAGGGCCGCTTCGCAGCCCAGCGGGAGCAAGCTCCCTCGCCACAACAGCTCCTCACTACGCCGCGAGTCAGAACTTGATGAAATGCTTGCGGTAATGCTGCAGCTCGGCAATCGACTCGCGAATATCATCCAGCGCCAGGTGAGTGCTGCCCTTGTGGAAGCTGTCTTTGACTTCCGGCGCCCAGCGCGCGGCCAGTTCCTTCAGGGTCGACACGTCCAGGTTGCGGTAGTGGAAGTAGCTTTCGAGCGCCTTCATGTGGGTATAAAGAAAGCGGCGGTCCTGGCAGATGCTGTTGCCGCAGATCGGCGACTTGCCCTTGGGCACCCACTTTTCCAGGAAGGCGATGGTCTCAGCTTCCGCCTCGGCCATGCTCACGCGGCTGTCACGCACACGCTGGGTCAGGCCCGAGTTGCCGTGGGTGCGGGTGTTCCACTCGTCCATGGTGGCCAGCACCGCGTCGCTGTGGTGGATGGCGATCACCGGACCTTCGGCCAAGGTGTTGAGATTGCTGTCGGTGACAATGGTGGCCATCTCGATGATGACGTCGGTGTCAGGGTTCAGACCGGTCATTTCCAGATCGATCCAAATCAGATTCTGTGGGTTTTGCATGTCGTGGTTCCTTGGCACCTTGGCGTAGCTGCGCAGTTTAGCAGGCAGGGCGTGCTAGACTCGCGACCGTTTTACCTAACCTTTGCATTATCGACACGGAACACCAATGGCCAAACGCCAGCTCAACCGTCGCCAAAACTGGCGCATCGAAAAGATTCAGGGTGAACGCGCTGCCCGCGCCGCCAAACGTGAATCCTCCGCCGTGGAAGCGCTTGAGGGCGGCGACCTTGGCCCCGAGCAAACCGGCCTGGTGATCGCGCACTTTGGTGTGCAGGTCGAAGTCGAGGCCACCGAAGGCGATATCGCAGGCCAGGTGTTCCGTTGCCACTTGCGCGCCAACCTGCCTGCGCTGGTGACCGGCGACCAGGTAGTGTGGCGTGCCGGCAACCAGGGCATCGGCGTGATCGTCGCCCAGTTGCCGCGCACCACCGAACTGCGCCGCCCCGACAGCCGTGGCCAGCTCAAGCCAGTGGCGGCCAACGTCGACATGATCGTCATCGTCTTCGCGCCACTGCCCGAGCCCCACGCCAACCTGATCGACCGCTACCTGGTAGCGGCCGAGCACGCCGGCATTCGCCCGCTGTTGCTGCTGAACAAGTTCGACCTGATCGACGAGCAGAACGCCCCTGCGCTCAATGCGCTGCTGGCGGTGTACCGCACCCTCGGCTACCCGGTGCTGGAAGTCTCGGCGCATCACGGCAATGGCATGGAACAGTTGCAGACCGAACTGGACGGGCGCATCAGCGTGTTCGTCGGCCAGTCGGGCGTGGGCAAGTCGTCCCTGGTCAACAGCCTGTTGCCGGAAGTTGAAACCCGCGTGGGTCCATTGTCGGAGCTGTCCGGCCAGGGCACCCACACCACCACCACCGCGCGGTTGTTCCACTTCCCGGGCGGCGGTGAACTGATCGACTCCCCGGGGATTCGTGAATTCGGCCTGGGCCACGTCAGCCGTGCCGACGTTGAAGCGGGCTTCATCGAGTTCAACGACTTGATCGGCACCTGCCGCTTCCGCGATTGCAAACACGACCGCGAGCCGGGTTGCGCCCTGCTCAAGGCCCTGGAAGACGGCCGTGTGCAGCAGCAGCGGATGAACAGCTATCGCTCGATCATCGCCAGCTTGCCCGAGACCAGCTATTAACGTGTAGGAGCGAACTTGCTCGCGAAAAGCTTGAGGACGCCGCGTACATTCAGATGGCACGCGCCATCGTTAACGTCCTTCGCGAGCAAGCTCGCTCCTACAGGATGGGGCAGATACAAAAAGGCCGCGATCATCGCGGCCTTTTTGTATCCGGCTTACGAGCCAGTGGCTGGCTGAGTCGGATCCTTCACCCCGCCATCATCAAACAGGTTCAGCTTCTGCCGTAGCTCATGAGCCGGCAACGGCTCCTGCCCCGGTGGCAGTGCGTTCGGGTCCACCGGCACTTCGCCCGGCGCCCCTTCACCCTGGGTCGGTGCCGGCGGCGGCGTCGGTTGGTCACCTTCAATCGCACGCTGGGCCTTTTTGGTCAGCACGACGATATCGATGCGCCGGTTGATCGGGTTGAACGGATCCTTGGGATCAAACAGCTGCGAGGAAGCAAACCCCACCACTCGCGCCACTTGCGGGTCGGGATAGCTGCCCGCGACCAGTGCACGACGCGCGGCATTGGCGCGGTTGGCCGAGAGTTCCCAGTTGCCGAAGTCGCCCTGGCCCGCATACGGTTTGGCGTCGGTGTGGCCGCTGATGCTGATCTTGTTCGGCACCGCCTTGATGGTGTCGGCCATGGCCAGCAGGATGTCTTCAAAGTACGGCTTCAACCGCGCACTGCCAGAGTCGAACATCGGCCGGTTGGCAGCGTCGGTGATCTGGATGCGCAACCCATCCGGGGTAATCTCGAAGGAAATCTGATCCTTGAACTTCAGCAGTTGCGGGTTTTCCTCAACCTTGGTTTGCAGTTCTTGCAGTAGCAGCTCCAGGCGTTCCTGCTCGACCTGGTCAGCCATGGCCTCGACGGTATCGCGCTCGATCGGAATTTTTTCCTGGGGCGAATCGGTCTTGATTTCCGGGTTGATGGTGCGCTCGGGCGCCAGTTGCGGCGAGCCACCGAGGTCGATCACAAAAGGCGTACCGCTCTCGGAGAAACCGATGGGGTCCTTGAAGTAACCGGCAATGGCGATCTTCTGTTCCGGCGTGGCGGTGGACATCAGCCACAGCACCAGGAAGAACGCCATCATCGCCGTCGCAAAGTCGGCGAAGGCGATTTTCCAGGCGCCGCCATGGTGTCCCGCAGCGAAGCGCTTGACGCGCTTGATGATGATCGGCTGGTTGTTTTCCATGGCTTAGCGACCGCGAACCGCTTGTTCCAGCTCAGCGAAGCTTGGACGGTGCTTCGGATACAGAACCTTGCGCCCGAACTCCACTGCCAGCGATGGCGGCATGCCGGAAGCCGACGCTACCAGGCAGGCCTTGATCGCTTCGTACAAATTCACTTCTTCCTTGGCATCGTGGGCCAGGGAAGTGGCCAGCGGGCCGAAGAAACCATAGGCCGCGAGAATACCGAAGAAAGTACCCACCAGTGCCGCACCTACGTGCATGCCGATGGCCTTCTGGTCGCCTTCACCGAGGGAGGCCATGGTCACCACGATCCCGAGAACCGCGGCAACAATACCAAAGCCGGGCATGCCGTCGGCGATGCCGGTCACGGCGTGGGACGGGTGCTCCAGCTCTTCCTTGAGGCTGAACAGCTCCATGTCGAACAAGCCTTCCAGCTCATGGGGCGCCATGTTGCCGGACGACATGATGCGCAGGTAATCGCAGATGTAGGCGGTCATGCGCTCGTCTTTGAGTACCGCCGGGTACTTGGCGAAAATCGGGCTCGCCGCGGCGTCTTCAATGTCGCCTTCGATGGCCATCATGCCTTCACGGCGGCTCTTGTTGAGGATCTCGTAGATCAGCCCCAACACTTCCAGGTAGAAGGTGTGGGAGAAGCGCGAGCTGAACATGCCCAGCGACTTCTTGATCACGTGCATGGTCATGTAGCCAGGGTTGGCTTGCAGGAATGCGCCGAACGCCGCACCGCCGATAATCAGCACTTCGAAGGGCTGGATCAGCGCCGCAATCTTGCCGTGGGAAAGGACGTATCCGCCGAGCACGCTCGCGATGACGACGATGATGCCGATAATTTTAGCCATAGGGGATGAGTACTTGCGCCGTCGGGTTCAGGGTCATATTCGCAAGAGTTGAAAACTCTTGTTCTACTTATCGGCAAATCTGCGCCAGACTATAGCGCGTTAAGGCGAAAAAACAGTTCGGCCCGTCCCGGGCGTGTTGACCGCAAGTGATGATCGCGCCCCAATCATGGCAAACGAAACGACAGTCCCAACTCAAAAACCCAATTCGCTGGCCGCCTGGATAAAGCGCCTGGACGCCGTGCTATTGCCTGTTCCGCAGGCCAGCCACGACCGCGTGTGCAAGGCCATCGGCGACAACCGCAGTTCGTTGCGGGATATTGCAGAGCTGATGCAGAACAGTCCGGCGCTGGTGCTCAGCGTGATGCGCGAGGCCAACAACCAGGCCCACGGCAGCCTCGCAGAGCCGGCGGAAAATCTTGAAGTGGCGATCAATCGCCTCGGCCTCAAACGCACCGAGGAACTGCTGGCTCGCCTGCCTTCGGTGCCACTTGGTGAAATCCCCTTGGCCCTGCGCCAGTTGCAGATGATCAGCCAGCACGCTTCGCAACAAGCCAGCGGCCTGTTTGCCAGCCGCCTGGCGCGCTTGTGGCAAGACATTCACTGGGGCAGCCTGCTGTTCCTTTCGCCGCTGTGGCCGATGGCGATTGCCTATCCCAAGCTGCTGGAAGAGTGGGAACTGCGGGTGATCCACAAAGGCGAATCGGCACGCACCGTCGAGCAGGAAGTGTTCGGCGTGCGCCTGCTGGACCTGTGCCTGGGATTGACCGAGGCTTGGCGCCTGCCGATCTGGGTGTCCCAGGGTTATACGTTGCTGCTCACGGAGCAACGCCTGCTGGTCAAGGCGCTGCACATTGCCCGTGAAGACGAGCCCTTGCGCCAACAGCAGTTGCTGGATGCCGACCCCAACCTGCGCCGCTGGCTGAACCAGCCGGCCAATACCGTGTTGCTCGCCAATGGGCTGGCGCTGGCGGCGCAGGAATCGTGGACCTGCCCACACACCCAGCGCTGGCAATACCTGACTGCGCTTTACCTGCAACAACCGTTGGCCGAGGTGCAACAACAGTCTCACCAACACGCGGCGATCAGTGCCCGCACGACCCTGATGCGCGATCTCTGGCACCCGGCGCTGTCGTTGATCTGGCCATGGGACGTACAACGCGTTCACCACGGCTTGCTGCCGGCACCGCCGCCCACTGCCGAAGCCTTGGCGATCTGGCGCAAGCGCTGTACCGAATTGCTCGTAGAGCCAAACCGCTTTGCCAACGCCATGCACCTGACCACCTGCGCCAAGGAAGCCCTGGTGGCCTGTGGCATGCAGCGGGTGATGCTGCTGATGGCAGACAAAACCCTGAGCACCCTGCGGGTGCATCAAGTCGACGGCCTGCCGAAGGACGCCGACCACATGAGCCTCGACGTGGCGCAAAGCACCCTGCTGCAACGCCTGCTGGCCAAGTCCGCCCAGGTGCGCCTCAACCCCGACAACCACGCCCAGTTCTCGGCATTGCTGCCGCCGGAACTGCGCCGCCTGTTCAAGGGCGAGCACCTGCTGCTGCGCTCCCTGAGTTGCAACGGCCGGGTGGTGATGCTGATGGTGGCCGACCAGGGCGGCGGGCCGCTCTCGGAAACCACCGTGCAGGCTTTCGGCAAAACCGCCCAATGCATCGAAAAAGCCCTGCACAGCTTTACCAACCGCAGCGCCTGATGCTTGCGCTACAATCGCCCTCCTTTAGCGCCCAACTTTTATGCCCAGGAGACCTCACATGCCTGACTTCTCTGGCTTGCCGCTGGTCATCGAGGCCAGTGACCTGCTCGGTCGCCTCGATGCCGAACATCTGATTCTGGTGGACCTCACCAGCGCCGCGCGTTACGCCGAAGGGCATATCCCCGGCGCACGTTTCGTCGACCCCAAGCGCACCCAACTGGGACAGGCACCGGCGCCGGGCCTGCTACCGAACAAAGCCGATCTTGAAAAGCTGTTCGGCGAACTGGGCCATACCCCGGATGCCACCTACGTGGTGTACGACGACGAAGGCGGTGGCTGGGCCGGCCGATTCATCTGGATGCTCGATGTGATCGGCCACAAGAAATACCACTACCTCGACGGCGGCCTGCTGGCGTGGCTGGAAGAACAACACCCCGTATCCACTGAGGTCCCGGCCAGCGCCGGCGGCCCGGCCAGCCTGACACTGCATGAAGAACCCACTGCTACCCGCGAGTACCTGCAAAGCCGCCTCGGCGCTGCCGACCTCGGCATCTGGGACGCCCGCGGCCCGCTGGAATACTCCGGGGAGAAAGTCCTCGCGGCCAAGGGTGGACACATCCCGGGCGCGGTGAACTTCGAATGGACCGCCGGCATGGACAAGGCACGCCAACTGCGCATTCGCCGCGACATGCCGCAGATCCTCGAAGACCTCGGGCTGACCCGCGACAAAGAAATCATCACCCACTGCCAGACTCACCACCGTTCTGGCTTCACCTACCTGGTGGCCAAGGCGCTCGGTTATCCGCGAGTCAAAGGTTATGCCGGTTCCTGGGGCGAATGGGGCAACCACCCCGACACCCCCGTCGAGATTTAAGGTTTAAGGACAGTTAATGAAAAAGCAGTTGTTCATCCTCAGCCAGTACTTGCTGCCCCACCACCTGCTGTCGCGGCTGGCCGGCTGCATTGCCGAATGCCGCGTGCGCTGGTTCAAGAATGCGTTCACCGCGTGGTTCGCCAAGCGTTATCAAGTGGACATGTCCCAGGCCCTGGTTGAAGACCTGACGGCTTACGAGCACTTCAACGCCTTCTTCACCCGCGCGCTGAAAGACGGTGCCCGGCCACTGGACCAAACCCCAGGCGCCGTATTGAGCCCGGCCGATGGTGCCGTCAGCCAGTTGGGCCCGATTGAGCACGGCCGGGTGTTCCAGGCCAAGGGCCACAGCTTCAGCGTACTGGAATTGCTCGGCGGTGATTCGGCGGTGGCTGCGCCGTTCATGGGCGGCGATTTCGCCACCATCTACCTGTCACCAAAGGACTACCACCGGGTGCACATGCCACTGGCCGGCACCCTGCGGGAAATGGTCTACATCCCAGGCCGCATCTTCTCGGTGAACCAGACCACCGCCGAAAACGTGCCGGAGCTGTTTGCACGTAACGAGCGTGTTGCCTGCATTTTCGACACCGAACGCGGCCCGATGGCCGTGGTACTGGTGGGCGCGATGATCGTGGCGTCGATCGAGACGGTATGGGCTGGCCTGGTAACGCCGCCGAAGCGCGAGCTGAAAACCTTCCGTTACGACGAAGCTGCCCGTGGCCCGATCCACCTGGAAAAAGGTGCGGAAATGGGGCGCTTCAAGCTGGGTTCGACAGCCATCGTGCTGTTTGGGCCGGACCAGGTGAAATGGTCGGAAGAACTGCTGGCGGGCACGCCGGTGCAGATGGGCCAGGGCATCGCACTGCCGAAAGCCTGACTACGACCTCTGTAGGAGCTGGCTTGCCGGCGATGCGATCCTGAGGACGCCATCGCCGGCAAGCCGGCTCCTACAAAGTGTGTGTATTAGAGCTGACCGTCGCGGTCGCGGAAGCCCAGCAGGTACAACACGCCATCCAGCCCCAAGGTTGAAATCGCCTGTTTGGCCGATTGCTTGACCAGCGGCTTGGCGCGGAACGCCACACCCAACCCGGCAATCGCCAGCATTGGCAAGTCATTCGCCCCGTCGCCGACCGCAATGGTCTGCTCCAGACGCAACCCTTCCTTGTGTGCCAATTCCCGCAGCAGATCAGCTTTACGCTGAGCGTCGACAATCGGCTCTACCGCCACGCCTGTCACCTTGCCGTCCACCACTTCCAGCTCGTTGGCGAACACATAGTCGATGCCCAGCTTGGCCTGCAATTGCTTGGCGAAGTAAGTGAAGCCGCCCGACAGGATCGCAGTCTTGTAGCCCAGGCGCTTGAGTTCGGCGAACAGGGTCTCGGCGCCTTCGGTCAGGCGCAGGGAGGCGCCGATGGAGTCCAGCACGCTTACATCCAGGCCTTTGAGCAAGGCCAGGCGTTCCTTGAAGCTGGCACGGAAATCCAGCTCGCCGGCCATGGCCCGCTCGGTGATTTCCGAGACTTGCTCACCCACGCCGGCAGCCTTGGCCAATTCATCGATGACTTCGGCTTCGATCAGCGTCGAGTCCATGTCGAACACCGCCAGGCGGCGATTGCGACGGAACAGCGAATCCTCCTGGAAGGCGATATCGACATTCAGCTCCTGGGCAACACTCAGGAATTCAGCACGTAAAGCCTGTGGGTCCGCCGGTTCGCCGCGCACGGAGAACTCGATGCAGCCCTTGCCTTTGTCCGCCGGAGTGTCCAGCGGCATACGACCCGACAGACGGTCAATATGGTCGATATTCAAACCGTACTGGGCGGTAATCGAACTGACACGCTGCAATTGTTCCGCCGTCACCTTGCGGGTCAACAGCGTCACGATATGGCGTTTCTTGCCCTGGCCGGCGACCCAGTTCTGGTAGTCCTCTTCGGACACCGGGGTGAAACGCACCTGCTGATCCAGCTTATACGCCGTAAACAGGATGTCCTTGAGCACGGACGACGCCTGCTCGGTGCTTGGGATTTCCACCAGGATGCCGAACGACAGCGTGTCGTGAATCACCGCCTGGCCGATGTCGAGAATGTTCACACCACCCTGGGCCAGAACACCGGTTATGGCGGCGGTGAGACCCGGACGGTCCTCACCGGTGATGTTAATCAGGACAATTTCGCGCAAAGCGCACCCCCGAGCTGGAAAAAAACCGCATTCTACCCACTTTCAGTGACCATCGGGCACAGCCAGCGCTTTGCCGGTCTTGGGCCTGTCGCTATACTGCGCCTCAACTTCACGGACTAAAGAGCCGAGCTTAAGTGAACCGGCCCACGCCAGTAAAAACCGATAACTTCTTCCTGCTGATCTTCCGGGCACTGCGCCACCGCCGTGTACCGATCGCATTACGCATCGCCAGCCATAACGTGATCCTGGTCGCCCTGGCCCTGGTCATCTACGCCTGCGTGATGGGTTTGCAGTTCAAACAGGCCATGCACGAGCAAGCCGACGCCTTGGGCGAGAGCCTGACCACCCAGACCGCCACCTCGGCGACTGAGTTGTTGGTGTCCAATGACATCCTCAGCCTCAACGTGCTGCTCAACAACCTGACCAAGAACCCGCTGGTGGCCCACGCCGCTATTTATAGCGTGGACAACCGGATCATGGCCGAAGCCGGGCAACGCCCGAAAAACGGCCTGCTGGGTGAAGCCGAAGGCCTGTACCAGAGCAATATCACGTTTCAGGACGTGAAGGCCGGCCAACTGCGCATCAGCCTGGACATGCAACAGTTCCAGCAGCCGATGACCATCAGCCTGCAAAGCATGGGCATCCTGAGCGCGATCCTGCTGGCACTGTCTCTGGCCTTGAGCCTGCGGCTGGGTCGGCATATCTCCACGCCCCTGATGCAACTGCGCATCTGGCTGCGGGATATCGACGAACATACCCCGGCCACCGACCGCCAGGACGAAATTGGCGACCTCGCCCGCCAATTGCACACCAGCTTCGCGCCGGAGCCTGTGGTGCCCGAGGTTGAACCCGAGCCCGAGTTCGACGATACCGATTACGAAGACGACGAACCCGAGTTTGAAGTACGCAACCTGCGCGACCCGAGCTTCGACGAGTCAGCACCGGTGGCAGGCCTCAAGCCGGCTGCCCGTCATGTGATAAAGGCAGAAGAAGACGAACTGGAGGAAGAAGACCCGTTCGCCGACCTTCGCGACAATTCAGCGCCAACCACCGCCGTTGCGCCGCAACCGGCTCCGGTGCGAAATACCCAGCCCCAGCACAGCGCCGTATTGGCCGTGCAGTTGGGCGCGCAGGATCAACTGCGCCGCCTGCCACGGGCACGCCTGACCGAGTTGCTGGAACGTTATCGTGATTGCCTCGACCAGGCGGCTTCGCTGTATCAGAGCGAGCTGCACACCCTGAATGACGGCAGCACGCTGATGCTGTTCCACAGCGAAGACAGCGGTGAAGACTACCTGACCAACGCCATCTGCTGCGGTGAACTGCTGCGGGCCCTCGGCCATGCGCTGCAGATCGAAGTGGCTGACAGCGGCATCACCCTGCAGCTGCAATTGGGCCTGACGGTGGGCGACGACCTGTATGGCATGAGCCAGATTGATCTGCTGCTGACCGAGATCGCCCAGGACGCCCTGGCCTTGTCGCAACACAGCCGCAACCTGCTGCTGGTGGAGCGCAAGATCAGTGACGACGTACTGATCCGCCAGCGTGCGCGCATCCGCCCGATTGCCAGCCCTGAAGGTGCGTGCTGTGTGGAGCGGTTGATGGAGCCTTACCCGTCGATGCTTGAGCGCCAACTGGCGCGGATGCATGAGACGCGGGCAAAGAACTAACCTTGAGCCAATAAAAAGCCCGCCAATGATCACTCATTGGCGGGCTTTTTTATGGCTCTCTGTAGGAGCGAGCTTGCTCGCGAAGATCGTCAACGATTACGCAGGCTTACTGAGAAAACGTGTCGCTCTTGTGTTTTTCGCGAGCAAGCTCGCTCCTGCAGTGGGCCTTTTCGTGGGTGTGTCAGGTCAGAACCTGAACACTTCCATGTCGGTACGAATCGGCACGGCCATCGGCATCTTCGGCTTCTCCGGAGCTGCCGGCTTAGCCTGCGCCGGCGCCTGTTTGCGTGGCGCCTCTGCAACCGCCGGCTGATTGGCCAATGGCTTGAGGGCCACGGACAACTGCTGTGCCAGGTTCTGCAACAGGACGCCCTGGGCCTGAACCTGGGACGCCGTGGTGCCGGAGTGTTCTTCCTGCAAATGCACGATGCGGTTATCCCGCACCTGGCCGCGACGGTCGATCAACCGCCACTGTGCATCCAGGATCGCCGGCTGGGACACACCCGAGTCCAGCCGCGTGATGGTCAGCAAAACCTGCACGTCCGGGGTGAAACCCGTCGGTGCCGGCGCCAATACCACACGCTGGCTGTCCAGATGGCCAGCCACCTGGCGCAACATCAACTGATTGATGTCGGACGACAGGCTACCGGCCCAGCGACCATCTGTGGAACCTTGCAGGCTGCCGTCGTTCTGACGTTGCAGCAGGGTTTCGCGTTGCAGGTAGTCGGCCACTACCACCGGGCCGAGCAATACGGCCATGCCGGCACTTTGTGCAGGCTGAGCCGGACTTCCACTGTCCAGCTGATACAGCGACACAGGTTGATGTGTGCTGCAACCCGCCAGGCCCAAAAGACCAGCGAGCAACAAAATTAAAGGAAGGCGCGGAGCAGTCATCATCCCATCCAGGTGGCTGCCACAAGGCGAACCACAATGTAATACTCAAAAATAACCTGTACGCGCTCAGCCACGCCGGCGCTGGAAAGGCCATATCATCCGTGAATATGCGCCGTGACTCCAGCGCGAAAGCGTCGATCTACGGGTTAAATCGTAGATCGGGCGCTCTATATCGCGTTAAACGGGCGTTTCCACCAATAATGCGTCCACTCGCTGGAAGCCGCGCGGCAGTTTGTTGCCGCGACGACCCCGCTCACCCTTGTAGTGCTCGAGGTCGTCAGGGCGCAGCGACAACGTGCGCTTGCCGGCCTGCAGCACCAGGGTCGAGCCTTCCGGGATCACTGCGATGTCGGTCACGTACTCTTCGCGACTGGCCACCCGCTCCCCGGGAATACCAATAATCTTGTTGCCCTTGCCTTTGCCCAACTGCGGCAAGTCACTGATCTTGAACACCAACAGGCGACCTTCAGTGGTCACCGATGCAAGCCAATTGCCTTCACGGTCTTCCACCGTACGCGGCAGGATCACCTTGGCGTTGTTCGGCAGGCTCAGCAACGCCTTGCCCGCCTTGTTCTTGGCCTGCAGGTCTTCACCCTTGACCACGAACCCGTAGCCGGCATCGGAGGCGATGACGTACAGCGAATCATCGTCCGGCAGCAGCACGCATTCAAAATTCGCTCCCGGCGGCGGTGTCAGGCGCCCGGTCAACGGCTCGCCCTGCCCCCGTGCTGACGGCAAGGTGTGCGCCGGTACCGAATAGCTGCGACCGGTGGAGTCGATAAATACCGCAAACTGGTTGGAGCGCCCGGCCGCGGAGGTTTTGAAACCATCGCCGGCCTTGTACGACAAGCCAGTGGCGTCAATATCATGCCCTTTGGCTGAGCGAACCCAACCCTTTTCCGACAGAACGACGGTAATTTTCTCGTTGGGCAGCAGCTCGGTTTCGGTCAGGGCCTTGGCTTCGGCGCGCTCGACGATTGGCGAGCGGCGGTCGTCGCCATAGGTTTCGGCGTCCTTGATCAGCTCGGTGCGTACCAGCTTCTTCAGCTTGGCCTCGCTGCCCAGCAGGGCCTGGAGCTTGGCTTGCTCCTTGAGCAGCGCGTCTTGTTCGTCACGCAGCTTCATTTCTTCCAGGCGCGCCAACTGACGCAGACGGGTGTCGAGGATGTAGTCGGCCTGGATTTCGCTGAGCTCGAAGCGCGCGATCAGCTCGGCCTTCGGGTGCTCGGCGGTCCGGATGATATGGATCACTTCATCCAGGTTGAGGTAGGCAATCAGCAAGCCGTCCAACAGGTGCAGGCGGCGCTCGACCTTGTCCAAGCGGAATTGCAGGCGACGACGCACGGTCTGTACCCGGAACTCCAGCCATTCCACCAGCAATGCCCGCAGGTTCTTCAACTGCGGCTTGCCGTCCAGGCCAATGATATTGATGTTGACCCGGTAGCTGGATTCCAGCTCGGTGCTGGCGAACAAGTGCTGCATCAGCACTTCATGGTCGACCCGGCTGTTGGTCGGGATGATCACGATGCGGCATGGGTTTTCGTGGTCGGACTCGTCACGCAGGTCGGCCACTTGCGGCAACTTCGACGGCTTGGCCTGCATCAGCGCGGCGATCTGCTCCAGCACCTTGGCGCCGGACACCTGATGCGGCAGCGCGGTGACAATGATGTCGCCGTCTTCGATGTGGTACACGGCGCGCATGCGCACCGAGCCTTTACCGGTCTGGTAGATTTTCAGCAGGTCGGCGCGAGGCGTGATGATTTCCGCTTCGGTCGGGTAGTCCGGACCCTGGATGTGCTCGCAGAGCTGCTCCACGGTCGCCTTCGGCTCGTCCAGCAAACGCACGCACGCGGTGGCTACTTCCCGCAGGTTGTGAGGCGGTACGTCAGTGGCCATGCCCACGGCGATGCCGGTGGTGCCATTGAGCAGGATGTTCGGCAAACGTGCCGGCAACACCAGCGGTTCGTCGAGGGTGCCGTCGAAGTTCGGGCCCCAGTTGGCCGTACCCTGGCCGAGTTCGCTGAGCAGCACTTCCGAATACCGCGACAGGCGTGCTTCGGTGTAACGCATGGCCGCGAAGGACTTGGGATCATCCGGCGCACCCCAGTTACCCTGGCCGTCCACCAGCGTGTAGCGGTAGCTGAACGGCTGGGCCATCAGCACCATGGCTTCGTAGCACGCCGAGTCGCCGTGGGGGTGGAACTTGCCGAGCACGTCACCGACGGTACGCGCCGACTTCTTGTGCTTGGAGTCAGCGTCCAGGCCCAACTCACTCATCGCATAGATAATGCGCCGCTGTACGGGCTTCAGGCCGTCGCCGATATGCGGCAAGGCACGGTCCATGATCACGTACATGGAGTAGTTGAGGTAGGCATTTTCGGTGAAGTCAGCCAGCGACCGGCGTTCAACGCCGTCTAAGCTGTCTGCAAGGATGTCACTCATGCGGGCCTCATCATTGTTTGGTCTGGCGCAGCAGCAAGGTGCCGCTGCGCTGGGTAAATTCAAGTTGTTTCAATGCACTCATGCCCAGCAATACCTGGTCATCGCCCAGCCCCGGCACCACCAGGGCACGCACGTCCTGCAGGACGATATCGCCCAGTTGCAGGCGGCCCAGTTCGGTCCGAAAACCTTGGGTTCGCCCGTTGGCAGTGCTCACGCCAACCGGCATGCCGCGCTTAAGCCCGAGACGGTCGGCCAATTCGGCCGGAACCGCCACGTCGGTGGCTCCGGTGTCGAGCATGAACTCCACCGGCCGGCCGTTGATCTGGCCAGTAGCCACAAAATGCCCTTGGCCGTTGCCCAGCAGTTTTACTTCGACATAACCCTCGTGCTGCTCCGAGGTCACCACGGCATTGGGATTTTCCTGATGCTTTTCCCACTGCCCAAAAAACCGTGTTGCCAAAAACAAGCCGGCGCCCCATGCCACGAACATCAACACTCGTCCGGCGCGCTTGCCGGGCGCCTGCGCACTCATGGCTTGGCGCTCCAGCCACCCGCAGGGGCGGCGAAACGATAGACCACCGGCCGCTTTTCGCCATCGGCGCGTGCGCCGAAGTTGTTATCCAGGCCAATCCAGGCACCCTCGCTATCCACCACCAACGCTTCGGCCAGGCCGTAGGGCTGATTGTATTGGCGTTGCGGCGCCAGCATTTCATCGGCGTAGGACCAGCATTGCTCGACCTTCGCCGTCACGGTGTCACGACGGCACAACTGGAACTGGCTGCTTTCGAGGGTAAACAGCTTGCCCTCGAACAGCGCAACGTCAGAGAAATTCCGCGAAACTGCCTTGGCCTTGGGCATCTGTGCCGGCTGCATCTCGGTGCCCGCCTCGCTCAACAATACGCAAGGGCCGTCACAATCCCAGAGGGTTTGCGGGCGCTTGATGGAAATCAACCCACGCCGCTCACGCTCGGCGGCCAACCAGATCTGATTGCCCTCGGGGTTCACCGCCAGGCCTTCAAACAACGCATTGAAGTGCAGCAACAAGCCACTGGCCCGCGCTTCACGAACCATGCCCGGGGCGATCTTCAGCCACTCAGGCTCACCGGCCACCGGCACCTGCAGCACCGCCGCGTGGGCTTCACTGACGATGTAGCGGTTACCCGCGGCATCGCAGCTGATGCCTTCAAAATCCAGGTCACCACCCCGAATCAACGAAGCTGCCTTGGTGCGCGAACGCAAACCAAAGGGCAACCCGGACTCCGGCACCGGCGGCACATTGATCTTCACCGTTTCGGCCTGCCAGGTATCGGCACTGATATCCAGCCGGTAGATCTGGTCGTCGTCGCGGTCGGACACCGTCCACAAGTCTTTACCGCACAAGGCCAGGCCCGACAGGTTACCGCCGCGCATGCCTTCCACCGGGTGTTCCGACAACAACTTCAGCTCAGCCGCAGGCGCTGCGACCACCTGGGTGGCCGCCAACCCGCTCAACAACAGAATCGCCAGGGCGAAACCGCTGCGCATCAGCCCAGAACCTCGGCCAGGTTGCCCTTGGACTCCAGCCAGTTCTTGCGATCCGGCGCACGTTTCTTCGCCAGCAACATATCCATCATTTCCGACGTGGCGGCGAAATCTTCCAGGGTCAATTGCACCAGGCGCCGGGTATTCGGGTCCATGGTGGTTTCCCGCAGTTGCGGCGGGTTCATCTCACCCAGGCCTTTGAATCGGGTGACCTGAGGCTTGCCGCGTTTCTTCTCGGCCACCAGGCGGTCGAGAATGCCATCGCGCTCGGCTTCGTCCAGGGCGTAGAAAATCTCTTTGCCCAAGTCGATGCGGTACAGCGGCGGCATGGCGACGTAGACGTGACCGGCATCCACCAACGGACGGAAATGCTGGACGAACAGCGCGCAAAGCAAGGTCGCGATGTGCAAGCCGTCGGAGTCGGCGTCGGCGAGGATGCAGATCTTGCCGTAGCGCAGCTGGCTCATGTCCGCCGCGCCCGGGTCGACACCGATGGCCACGGCGATGTTGTGCACTTCCTGGCTGGCCAGCACTTCGCTGCCGTCGACTTCCCAGGTGTTGAGGATCTTGCCGCGCAGCGGCAGGATCGCCTGGAATTCCTTGTCCCGCGCTTGCTTGGCGGAACCGCCGGCGGAATCACCTTCCACCAGGAACAGTTCGGAACGCATCGGGTCTTGCCCGGCGCAGTCCGCCAGCTTGCCCGGGAGTGCCGGGCCCTGGGTGATGCGCTTGCGCTCGACTTTCTTGCTGGCCTTCAGGCGGCGGCCGGCGTTGTTGATTGCCAGCTCCGCCAGGGCCAGGCCCAACTCAGGGTGTTCGTTGAGCCACAGGCTGAACGCGTCCTTGACCACACCGGAAACAAACGCGGCGGCCTCGCGGGACGACAGGCGTTCCTTGGTCTGGCCGGAGAATTGCGGCTCCTGCATTTTCATCGACAGGACGAACGCGATCCGCTCCCAGACGTCTTCCGGCGCCAGCTTCACACCACGCGGCAGCAGGCTGCGGTATTCGCAGAATTCGCGCATGGCGTCCAGCAGGCCCTGGCGCAACCCGTTGACGTGGGTGCCGCCCTGGGCGGTCGGGATCAGGTTGACGTAGCTTTCCTGAACGCTGTCGCCGCCTTCCGGCAGCCACAGCAAGGCCCAATCCACAGCTTCTTTATTACCGGCCAGGCTGCCGCAGAACGGCTCGTTGGGCAGGCGTTCGAAGTCGCTGACGGAGTCTTCCAGGTAGGAGCGCAGGCCGTCTTCGTAGTGCCACTCGACCTTTTCGCCGGTGCCTTTGTCTTCAAAGCTGACCAGCAGGCCCGGGCACAAAACGGCCTTTGCCTTGAGCACGTGCTTGAGGCGGCTGATGGAAAATTTGGGTGAGTCGAAGTATTTCGGGTCCGGCGCGAAGTACACGCTGGTGCCGGTGTTGCGCTTGCCGACGGTGCCGATCACTTCCAGATCGGTGGCTTTGTAGCCATCGGCGAAGGTCATCTGGTACTCGTTGCCGTCGCGCTTGACCTTGACCCGCACGTGGTTCGACAAGGCGTTGACCACGGAAATACCCACACCGTGCAAGCCACCGGAGAACTGGTAGTTCTTGTTGGAGAACTTGCCACCGGCGTGCAGCTTGGTAAGGATCAGCTCGACGCCCGACACACCCTCTTCCGGGTGAATGTCCACCGGCATGCCGCGACCATCGTCGGACACTTCCAGGGAATGGTCGGCGTGAAGGATGACTTGTACCGACTTGGCGTGCCCGGCCAAGGCTTCGTCGACGCTGTTGTCGATGACTTCCTGGGCAAGGTGGTTCGGCCGACTGGTGTCGGTGTACATGCCGGGGCGTTTGCGCACCGGGTCGAGGCCCGAGAGGACTTCGATGGCGTCGGCGTTATAAGAGCTAGCGCTGGGAGTGGCCATGGGGTCTCGTCGTGAGTCGTTCGATTAAAAAGTAACCTGCGGTTTCACAATGCGGTGAAATCGAAGGATTGGTACTGATCTGCGCCAATGCCGGCAAAACTCAACAGCGCCGGTAACTGTTGCGCGAAGCCCTGGTAACCATGATCGCCACCGGCCTGGATGCGCAAGGCACAGGCCCGGTAATACTGCTGGGCGAGCCGATAATCCAGTGTTTCATCGCCGGTCTGCAACCACACCTGATAACGCTGGCCGTCCTGGGGCGCCGGCACTTCCAGCTCGGCCAGGGCCGCGACATGGTCGTGGGTCAATTCCCAGGTCTCATCGGTGTAGAGGTTCTTCTGGGTGCCCAGGTAACCGTCGAACATCCGATGAGGGCTGACCGCCGGGTTGACCAGCAAGGCGTTGAGGCCATGGCGTTCGGCAAGATGGGTTGCATAGTAGCCGCCGAGTGAGCTGCCTACCAGCAGTGGCCTTCCGAGGTCACGGATAGCCGCCTCCAACTGGGGGATCGCCTCGCGGGGGTGGTGATGCAGGGCCGGCACGCGCAGTTGGTCGGCCAGACCGAGGCTGTCCATCACGGTGATCAGTTGGCTGGCCTTGTTGGAGGCCGGCGCGCTGTTGAAACCGTGGATATACAAGATCGATGCGGACATTCCGGGTCCTCTGTGGGTCAGCCAAAGAGGCGCAGTTTACAGGGAAATTTCAGTAGCCGTTGCTACCGTAATCCACCTGGAAAGCAAAGCCTTCGACCCTTTCGACGCCGGTCTCCAACCGTCCGTCGGCATGCAGGCGCAGCCAGCGGTAACCGGGCGCCTGCTCGCTCACCTTGAAGTCCTCGCTGCCCGGAGCGAACTGGATGCAGGTAGACGGCGACGCCAGCAGGCGCACGCCGTTGCGTTCGCGGTCGATTTCCTGATGCACATGGCCCCAGAGCACCGCGCGCACCTGCGGGAACCGATCCAGCACCGCAAACAACGCCTCGGGGTTGCGCAGGCCGATGGGTTCCATCCAGGCGCAACCGATGGACACCGGATGATGGTGGAAACACACCAGATGATGACGAGTCGGCGCTTCGCTCAACGATTGTGCCAGCAGTTGCAGTTGCTGGTCCTGCAAGTAACCCGGCACCGAGCCCGGCACCGCCGAGTCCAGCAAGGTAACGCGCCAGTTACCCACGTCCACCACCGGCTCCAGCAAGGCACTGTTGATTGCCGCTTGCTGCATCACCTGCGGCTCATCGTGGTTCCCCGGAATCCAGCGCGCCGGCGCCTCGATCTGCCGGCTCATGTCGCGAAACGCCTGATAGGACGCAAGCGTGCCGTCCTGGGACAAATCCCCGGTGGCCAGCACCAGGTCAATCTGCGGCTGCTGCGCCAGCACCGTTTCGATGACCCGCTGCAGGCTGTCGCGGGTATTCATGCCCAGCAGCCCGCCGTCCGCCTCGGCAAACAGGTGGCTGTCGGACAACTGCACCAGCAACGCCGAAGCGTCAGGATTCAAGGCGGATACGCTCGGCAAGGCGTTCTCCCAGGGCGTGATCACAGGAATGGACATTTGAGGCGATTATGCTGGGGCAGGACACAAAGAGGAAACCCGTGAAGCGGACACAGTTCACATCTATCGAACGACTTCGAACTCGTGGCCCAGGGCCAGGCAGTGGCTCAACCATTCGCCGAGGAACACATTGAGCTGTGCTTTCTCATCGGGCTGGTGCATGAACACATTGGGATAAGGATAGATGCTGCGAAAGCGTCGTGCATGTTCGGCGCTGATCACTTCGGCCATGCGCGCGTCGTGGTACACCTGCACTTCCAGCTGCGGCACCGGCAGCCAAGGCAGGCTGTGTTCCTGGCGCACCCGCAGGGTGGTGGTGTACGGGCAGTTCACGATCACTTCCAGGGTCAGCACGCCGAGCATCTGGTCCCCGTGGGTGACGGCGATGCGCCGCGCCTCGGGGGTGTGGCGCATGTCTGGCAGCAGCCGCATCAGCCGTGCATAGTTGGCCTCGCAGGCTGCTTGCAGCCCGATCAGGTCAACCCGATATCGCTCCCGTGCCTTTACTGCCATAACCCCCTCACTTCCGCGCGATTAAGCGCAAGCCATTGCAGGGCAATAATGCTCGCTGCGTTGGAAATTTTACCGTCACGTACCGCTTGCAGGGCGTCTTCAAAGGCCCAGACGCTGACGCGGATATCTTCGGCTTCCTCTTCCAGTCCATGGACGCCACCGGCCCCGGCGCTTTCGCAACGCCCCAGGTACAAGTGGACAAATTCAGTGCTGCCACCCGGCGAAGGAAAGTACTTGGTGATCGGCCAGAGTGCGGAGAATGTAAGGCCAGCTTCCTCTTCGGCTTCGCGGTGTGCAACCTCCTCGGGTTGCTCATCTTTATCGATCAGGCCGGCGACCATTTCGATCAGCCACGGGTTGTCGGTACGGCCCATGGCGCCTACGCGAAACTGCTCGATCAGCACCACTTCATCGCGCTGCGGGTCGTAGGGCAGCACGCACACGGCGTCATGCCGAACAAAGACTTCGCGATTGAGCTCACGGCTCATCCCGCCATCAAACTTCTCGTGCCGCAATTGCAGCCGATCCAATTTGTAGAAGCCCGTGTAGGCATTGTCGCGCTGAACAATTTCGATCTTGCTCGGCGTCGATTTCGCTGTGTCCGTCATATCAACCCTCGTTTATTGCCTTGCGGTGTCGAGGCGGCCTCGACATCGCGCCATCCTAACGCGCTCGCGCCCCTTGATGCAGCCCCTTTCCGGTTGCCGGGATAGACGGCGGGCGTCAAACTCACTCTAATCAGCTTAGTGGCGAACTGACTGCCCTGTCGGGAGTCGAAGCTCCACATTTTCACCTTTCCTCGATTTATGAAGGACACACATGTCGCTTTTAAAAATCGCCTCCGTGGCCTGTATCGCCTTGACCCTGGGTGCTTGCCAGAGCCTGTTCCAACCGAGCTATCTCAAGCCGCTGGACACCACCGCCGACGCCTCGGAGCAGATCAAGCCCGGCTGCAGCAGCCCGGATTGCCCGCTGGTCAATATCGACACGGTGCACTTCCCGTCCGAGCCGCAATTGGACCAGATCGTCGAAAAGCGTCTGTTGCAGATGGCCCGCACCTCGCCAGGCCAGGCTATGCCCGCCACGCTGAGCGCCTACCGCGACCAGTTCCTGCGTGAGTCGCCTGACCGCAACAGCATGTACTTGCAGGCCAAGGTACGTGAGCAGCATGACGGACTGGTGATCGTCGAAGTCTCCAGCTACCTGGACACCGGCACCGCCCACGGCGAGCCGGGCCGCGGCTTCATCAACTATTCACGCGTGCTGCATAAAGAGCTGAGCCTGACCGACATGCTGCTGCCGGGCCAGGAGGATGCGTTCTGGAAGACCGCGAAAGTCGCCCACAACAACTGGCTGATCAACTCGCAGATGGACCGCGACCCGGAGTTCGTGAAGAACTGGCCGTTCCAGAAAACCCCGAATGTGGCGCTGACCAGCAATGGCGTGGTGCTCAAGTACAACGTCACCACCATCGCCCCGTACGCATTGGGGCTGATCGAAATGACCATCCCCTATGCGCGCCTGACCGGCGTGATCAAGCCTGAGCTGGTGCCCGCACGCCACTGAAGGCCCGGCCCAGGATGAAGTGCAACAGCCCTGCCAGCACCAGCGCCGGCAGGGTCGCACCGACGTCCGGGTACAGATTCGCCAGCAGGTGATAGGTGCTGATCCCGCCAAGCCAGGCCAACAGTGCCGGCCAGCGCAGCTTGGCGGCAACCCCATGGCCACGGCGGCGCAGGATGAAGTGATCCACCAGCACCACGCCGAACAGCGGCGCGAACACCGAGCCGATCAGCAACAGGAAGTTCTGGTACTGCGCCAACGGTGCGAAGCAGGCAATCAGCGTGCAGATAACGCCGATGGCCAACGCCAGGTGCTCGACCTTCAAGCGCAACAGAATCCCGCTGGACACGGCCGCCGAGTGAATATCGGCGAAGGCGTTTTCTGATTCATCCAGCAGGATCAGCAACAGAGGAATCCCCAGGCCAGCCCCGGCCAATGCCAACAGCAATGCGTTCACTTCACCGCTCGGCGCAAACGCCAGGGTGTAGGCCACGCCCAGGCTCATCAGCCAGAAGTTACCGATAAAGAAGCCCAGCGCAGTGCCGCCGAACACGCTTTGGGCGCGTTTGCCGAAGCGAGAGTAGTCGGCAATCAGCGGCAGCCAGGACAACGGCATGGCGATGGCGATATCAAAACCCACCGCAAATGGCATCGAACCGTCACCGGCCTGGGCCCAGAGTGCGGCCAGGTCGGCCTTGGCAAACAGGTTCCAGGTCAGCCACAGGCAAGCGGCCAGCAACAGCCAGATGCCCCACTTGCGCAGGATCTGCCGCACAAAGGTCAGCGGGCCGCTGACGGCGAGCAAGGTCGCGAGGGCACCGAATACCAGGGTCCAGAACAGCGGGCTGGCCAGCAGGCTGCCTTCGCTGAACGCGCGGGTGCCCAACAGGCTGGCGGCGTCGCGCATCACGATGATTTCGAACGAGCCCCAGCCGATCAGCTGCAGCAGGTTCAACAGCGCCGGCACACTGGCGCCCTGGGTGCCGAGGCTGAGTTTCAGGGCAGCCATGGAAGACAGGCCGGTGTCGCTGCCGATCACGCCGACGGCGGCCAGCAACAGCACGCCCACCAGGGTGCCGAGGAAGATCGCCAGCAAGGAGCCGGAGAGGCCCAGGCCCGGCGCCAACAGCGCGCCGGTTTGCAGGACCATCAGGCCGATGCCCAGGGAGAACCACAGGGAAAAGAGATCGCGGGCGCCGAAGACGCGTTTGTCGCTGGGCACCGCGATGTCTGGGGAATAGGTGCTGGGTTGAATGCTCAAGGGTGTTATCTCAGAGGGACACTATTATTTGAATCAGGAACGCCCCCTGTGGCGAGGGAGCTTGCTCCCGCTGGGCGGCGAAGCCGCCCCAAAACCTGCAACTGATGAGTGTCAGTTAAAACACCGATCCAGATTCTGGGAGCGCTGCGCACTCCAGCGGGAGCAAGCTCCCTCGCCACAGGTTCTGATTCAGACCTTTTTGTACAGCTGGCTGCCTTCCTGCTTGAACCGCTCCGCCTGCTCCGCCAGTCCCTTGGCCACGTCCACATCCACCGCTTCAATGCGCTGGTTGGCCGCGTACTCACGTACCTCCTGGGTGATTTTCATCGAGCAGAATTTGGGCCCGCACATCGAACAGAAATGCGCGACCTTGGCCGAATCCTTCGGCAAGGTTTCATCGTGGTACGAACGCGCCGTGTCCGGGTCCAGGCCCAGGTTGAACTGGTCTTCCCAGCGGAATTCGAAGCGCGCCTTGCTCAACGCGTTGTCGCGAATCTGTGCTCCCGGATGCCCCTTGGCCAAGTCCGCCGCATGCGCCGCGATCTTGTAGGTGATGATCCCGGTCTTCACGTCATCCTTGTTCGGCAGGCCCAAGTGCTCCTTCGGCGTGACGTAGCAGAGCATCGCGCAACCGAACCAGCCGATCATTGCCGCGCCAATACCGGAAGTAATGTGGTCGTAGCCCGGCGCAATGTCAGTGGTCAGCGGGCCGAGGGTGTAGAACGGCGCCTCGTCACAGCACTCCAGCTGCTTGTCCATGTTCTCCTTGATCAACTGCATCGGCACGTGGCCCGGGCCTTCGATCATGGTCTGCACGTCGTGCTTCCAGGCGATTTTGGTCAGTTCGCCGAGGGTTTCCAGCTCACCGAATTGCGCAGCATCGTTGGCGTCGGCAATCGAACCCGGGCGCAGGCCATCTCCCAGGGAGAAGCTGACGTCGTAGGCCTTCATGATTTCGCAGATTTCGTCGAAATGGGTGTAAGTGAAGTTCTCTTTGTGGTGCGCCAGGCACCACTTGGCCATGATCGAACCGCCACGGGACACGATGCCGGTGACACGCTTGGCGGTCAGCGGCACATAGCGCAGCAGCACGCCGGCGTGGATGGTGAAGTAGTCGACGCCCTGCTCGGCCTGTTCGATCAGGGTGTCGCGGAACAGCTCCCACGTCAGGTCTTCAGCGGCGCCGCCGACTTTTTCCAGGGCCTGATAGATCGGCACGGTACCGATCGGCACCGGCGAGTTGCGGATGATCCACTCGCGGGTTTCGTGGATGTGCTTGCCGGTGGACAGGTCCATCACCGTGTCCGAACCCCAGCGAATGCCCCACGTGAGTTTCGCCACTTCTTCTTCGATGGACGAACCCAGGGCGCTGTTGCCGATGTTGCCGTTGATCTTCACCAGGAAGTTACGGCCGATGATCATCGGTTCCAGTTCAGTGTGGTTGATGTTGGCCGGGATGATCGCGCGGCCGCGGGCGATTTCTTCGCGCACGAATTCCGGAGTGATGATTTTCGGCACGCTGGCGCCGAAGCTGTGGCCGGCATGCTGCTGGTCCAGCAGGCCGGCGGCACGGGCCTCTTCCAGCTTCATGTTTTCGCGGATGGCGACGTATTCCATCTCGGCGGTGATGATGCCTTTACGGGCGTAGTGCATTTGGGTGACGTTGGCCCCGGCCTTCGCGCGGCGCGGGTTTTTCACGTGGGCGAAACGCAGCGCGGTCAGCTCGGCATCGCTCAGGCGTTGTTGGCCGAAATGCGAGCTCAAGCCCGACAGGCGCTCGGTGTCGCCACGGGATTCGATCCATGGCGAGCGCACATCGCCCAGGCCTTTGCGCACGTCGATGATCACATTCGGGTCGGTGTACGGGCCGGAGGTGTCGTAGACCACCACGGGCGCGTTGATTTCGCCGCCGAAGTCGGTGGGGGTCACGTCGAGGCTGACTTCACGCATCGGCACACGAATGTCCGGGCGGGTGCCTTGCACATAGATTTTCTGCGAGCGGGTAAACGGCTGCACGGAACCGGAGTCGACCTTGGCCGATTCACTTAAATGCACGGTGTTTTTTAGTTTTGTAGTCATCACGGGCTCTCCAACTATCCAGGCGGTGGATTTTTGTCGGAGCGAACCTGTGACGGATGGACGCACTGAAACCAGTGCTGTGCTTGGCGCACAAGAGCTGTTCGATTGTCGAACAACATCCCGGACGAAGCACAAGAGGACTCGCCGGGGGACGAGAAATCTTGTTCCCTACGCAGGCGTTAACCTGATCAGGTTCAACGGGATCCGGTATTTACCGATCTCAGCCTTCCAACAAGGCACCCCGACAAGAACGCGGCCAGTCTAGACCATGGAGCAGGCAAATTGCCAATGGCGGTGCATTCATCGTGATGAATGGCGTAATTACAGGATTGTTGTGCCGTGATAGCGCCACTACACTCGATGACTGTTCAAGGTCTTGACGCCAGGAATGGGCCGCCTTAGCCTTGGGCTCCAAATTATCGCCGTAATATTTAATCTAGGGATCGCCTCATGCTGCGCAAACTTTCACTGGCTCTTGCCGTGTCTTGTGCGACCAACGGACTGGTCTGGGCAGCTGAAGCGCCCCTGACGACCAAAACCGACCTGGTCAGCGTCTACCAGGAAGCGGTGGACAACAACGCCGACCTGGCTGCCGCCCGCGCCCAATACGGTGCGCAGAAAGAAGTGGTGCCCCAGGCCCGCGCCGGTTTGCTGCCGAACCTGTCGGCCGGTGCCGACATCAACAACGTGCGCACCCAGCTGGACCAGCCCGCCGCCACGGTCGACCGCGACGCCCATTCCTGGCGCGCGACCCTGAGCCAGCCGCTGTTCCGTGCCGATCGCTGGTTCCAGTTGCAAGCCGCCGAAGCGGTCAACGAACAAGCTGCGCTGCAACTCTCGGCCACTGAACAGAACCTGATCCTGCAAAGCGCCGAAAACTACTTCGCCGTGCTGCGGGCCCAGGACAACCTGGCGTCCACCAAGGCCGAAGAAGCCGCGTTCAAACGTCAACTGGACCAGTCCAACGAACGCTTTGACGTCGGCCTGTCGGACAAGACCGACGTGCTGCAATCCCAGGCCAGCTACGACACCGCACGGGCCAACCGGATCCTGGCCCAGCGCCAGGTGGACGACGCCTTCGAAGCGCTGATCACCCTGACGAACCGCCAGTACAACTCGATCCAGGGCATCGTCCACACATTGCCGGTGCTGCCACCGACGCCGAACGACGCCAAGGCCTGGGTCGAAACCGCCGGCCGCCAGAACCTCAACCTGCTGGCCAGCAACTACGCCGTCACCGCCGCCGAAGAAACCCTCAAGCAACGCAAGGCCGGCCACGCGCCGACCCTGGATGCGGTGGCACAGTACGAAAAAGGTGACAACGACGCCCTGGGTTTCAGCAACCCGAGTGCCTTTGGCCAGCCGTATCACGGTGATGTGTCACAACGCACCATAGGCTTGCAGTTGAGGATCCCGCTGTACAGCGGCGGCCTCACCAGCTCGCAAGTGCGCGAATCCTATTCCCGCCTGGGCCAGACCGAGCAGCAACGCGAAGGCCTGCGTCGCCAGGTAGTGGAAAACACCCGCAACCTGCACCGCGCGGTCAACACCGACGTGGAGCAGGTACAGGCGCGCCGCCAGTCGATCATCTCCAACCAGAGCGCAGTGGAAGCCACGGAAATCGGTTACCAGGTGGGTACGCGCAATATCGTCGATGTGCTGGACGCCCAGCGCCAGCTGTACACCTCGGTGCGCAACTACAACAACAGCCGCTACGACTACATCCTCGACAACCTGCGTTTGAAGCAGGCCGCCGGGACGTTGAACCCGGGGGATCTGCAGGATCTGGCGCGGTACCTGAAGGCCGACTACAACCCGGACAAGGACTTCCTGCCGCCGGACCTGGCCAAGGCGGCCGCGGCGCAGTTGAAGGCTAACCCGGGTTACTGAAGACAACACATAAACCATGTGGGAGCTGGCTTGCCTGCGATTGCATCACCTCGGTTTGACTGATGTACCGAGGCGTCTGTATCGCAGGCAAGCCAGCTCCCACATTTGATGTGTGTTGTCAGTGGTTGAGCAGTCTGCCCAACCCATCCAGCAAACGCTTCAACGCGCCCTGATTGGCGCGCATCACCGCCAGCCCCGCCTGCCCCATCTTCTGCGCGTCCTGCGGCAGCTCGAACAAGCGCTGCACCGCCACCGCCAAACCTTCGGCATCGTCCACTTCCTGCAACGCGCCGGCGTCGCGCATCATCGCGCTGATTTCAAGGAAGTTGAACACGTGGGGCCCACAGATAACCGGCTTGGCCAAGGCCGCCGGCTCCAGCGGGTTATGCCCGCCGGTGGCCACCAGGCTTCCGCCGACAAACGCGCTATCGGCCAACGCATACAAAAACAGTAACTCGCCCATGGTGTCCCCCAGCAACACCGAGGTTTGCGCGGTCACTGCCTCGCCGTTGGAGCGGCGCACCGTAGCGAAACCCTGTTGCTGGCACAACTCGAACATCGGGTTGAAGCGCTCCTGATGCCGCGGCACCAGGATCAGCAAGGCATTGGGGTAGCTGGCGAGCAATTGGCGATGGGCGGCGAGTACCACTTCATCTTCGCCTTCGTGGGTACTGGCGGCGATCCACACCGGGCGTTCGCTGGCGTGCCATTGCTCACGCAAGGCGGCAGCGCGCTCCAAAAGTTGCGGGTCGATGGTCAGGTCGAACTTGATCGAGCCGGTGACCTCGACCGTCTCGGGCCGTGCACCCAGGCTGCGAAAACGCTCGGCCTCGGTTTCGGTCTGGACGGCAAACAGGCTCATTTCCGCCAGCATCGGCGCGGTCAGCTTGGCGAAACGCCCGTAGCCCTTGGCCGAACGCGCCGACAGCCGTGCGTTAGCCAATGCCACAGGAATCCCGCGTTTGGCGCACTGGTGAATATGATTGGGCCACAGTTCAGTTTCCATGATCACCGCCAGTTTCGGCTGCACACGATCAAGAAAACGCTTGGCT
Organism: Pseudomonas yamanorum; assembly: GCF_013386765.1. Classification (GTDB taxonomy): domain Bacteria; phylum Pseudomonadota; class Gammaproteobacteria; order Pseudomonadales; family Pseudomonadaceae; genus Aquipseudomonas; species Aquipseudomonas yamanorum_A. The sequence goes on along the minus strand of NZ_JACARE010000003.1, from coordinate 319,739 downwards.
GCACAGGGCAAATCGTACGGCAGGTAGCAATGCTGGATGCGCGGCTCGTTGGCGAACAGCGCCTGGATGCGCTCGGAACCGGTGGGCGTCATGCAGGTGACCGTGATCGGCAGCTGTGGATAACGTTCCAGCAGCCCGCGAATCATCGGCGCGGCGGCGATGCTTTCGCCCACCGATACCGCATGCACCCAGATTCCGCCGGGTTGCATCACCGGCAAGCCCCAGGAAAAGCGCTCACCCACGCGCTTGGCGTAAGCCGGCGCCTTGCGGGCCCGCAGCCACAGACGTAAAGCCACCAACGGCAGCGCCAGGTAAAACAGACAGCTGTAGAGAGTTCTATTCATGGCGGCGGAGTTTATCGGCTTTTTCAGTCGATCGCCTGCAAGCACTCGGCAAAACGTTCGGCGAGGAAACGCGCGGCCGGGCCGAGGGGCTCATCGCGACGCCACACCAGTTCCACCACCAGAGCCGGCGGGGTCCATTCGCTGTTCAGTTCGACCATCTGGTTCTGATAGGCCGGGTACTGCACCACATGCCGTGGCAACCAGGCCCAACCCAGGCCGCGCGCCAGCCATTCGGCCAGCACGTAGAAGCTATCAGCACGCCACACTTGCGGGCTGGCGGCCTCACTCCCGGGATACACGCTGGTCTGGGTCGCCATCAGCAACTGGCGAAACTGTGCCAGGCGCTGGCAATCCACGAACTTTTCCCTGGCCATGGGATGACCGATGCCGCACACGGTCACCATCTCCACACTGCCCAGCACCCGGCGCTCCAAGGCTTCGGGGATTTGATCGTGGTAGAACAGCAGGCCCAGATCGGCCTTGCGCTCCACCAGTTTGCGCGCTACATCGCCTTGGGCGGCGCTGGACAACTGCACCTCCAGGCTGGGAAATTTTCCCGCCAGCGATTCGAGGCTATCGAGCACCGGCTGATAGAGCATGGCCTCATCCTGGGCCAGGCGCAGGCGGGCTTCTTCCCCCCGCATCAACGACAAGGCACGGCCATTCAGGCGCTCGCACTGACGCAAGACTTCCCGCGCCTCTTCAAGCAACGCGGTGCCTGCCTCGGTCAAGCGGGGCTGCCGGCCGCTGCTGCGATCAAACAGGCACACACCCAGGTCCGCCTCCAACAGGGCAATCCCATTGCTGACTGCCGACTGCGCCCGGCGCTGGTCCCGCGCCACCGCCGAAAACGAACGCTGCTCGGCGACGCTGACAAACAGACGCATCTGCTCAAGGCTCCATTGCACGCTCATGGTTCAACCCATCTTAAATTCGGATAGGTAATGACTTTACCGCATCTGGCAAGTCGCTAGAATGCCGACCTTTGCAGGAGCGAGCTTGCTCGCGAAAAACCAGAGAGCGCCGCGTTAAACCAGATGCGCTGCGTTATCGTTGACGATTTTCGCGAGCAAGCTCGCTCCTACAGTTGAACCCCAACTCCGAGGAATACCCCATGAACGCCGCCTACTATTACCTGGCCATTGCCATTTGCTCGGAAGTGATCGCCACCGTTTCCATGAAAGCGATCAAGGGTTTCAGCACGCCGATCCCGCTGCTGCTGGTGATCGTCGGCTATGGCGTGGCCTTCTGGATGCTCACACTGGTGGTGCGCACCGTGCCGGTGGGCGTCGCGTATGCGGTGTGGGCCGGGATGGGCATCGTGATGGTCAGCATCGCCGCGCTGTTTATCTACGGGCAGAAACTGGATGTCCCGGCGATGCTGGGGATGGGCCTGATTGTGCTGGGGGTGGTGGTGATTCAGTTGTTCTCGAAAACCGCCGGCCACTGATCGTTCACGCCAGACTCAAGTGAAGCTGAGATTCGCAGCCTCGTTTCACTCGACAGCGCCTACAGTGTGCATGACATGAGTCTGTATACTGCGCAGCCTGTCTTGAACACTGAGGTCGCTGCATGCCATCCGTTATTTCCACCGACGTTCTGATTGTCGGCGCCGGGGTTGCCGGCCTCTGGCTCAATGCGCGCCTGCGTCGCCAGGGTTTTTCCACGGTGCTGGTGGAAAGCGCCACCCTCGGTGGCGGGCAAAGCGTGAAGTCCCAGGGGATCATCCATGGCGGTGCGAAATACGCGCTGCACGGCGCCCTCACCGGCGCCTCGGAAGCCATCGCCGACATGCCCCGTCGCTGGCGCGAAGCCCTGGCGGGCAACGGTGAGCTGGATCTCTCCGGCGTGCGCCTGCTGTCCGAAGCCCACTACTTGTGGTCGCCGGGAACCCTCGCCGGCAATCTCACCAGTTTCTTCGCCAGCAAGGCCGTGCGTGGCCGCGTCGACCAGGTAAAGGGCGACGACCTGCCGCCGGCCCTGCAAGACCGTCGCTTCAAGGGCAAGGTCTATCGCCTGGCCGAGTTGGTGATCGACGTCCCGAGCCTGATCGAACGCCTGGCGCAACTCGCTGGCGACGGCCTGCTGGCCGGTGAGCATATCGAACCGTTGCTGGAAGACGGCACACTGGTCGGCCTGAAGGTCGATGGCCGCGAGATCCGCGCCCAACGCATCGTCCTCAGCGCCGGTGGCGGTACTGCCGACCTGCTCAGCGCCCTGGGCCAGACCCAGCCCGCCATGCAACGCCGGCCGCTGCACATGATCATTGCCAAGGGCCCCGGCCTGAAGCCGCTGTACGCTCATTGCCTGGGTGGCGGCACCAAGCCGCGCATCACCGTGACCACGCACCCGGCGGCCGATGGCAATTGGGTGTGGTACCTGGGCGGCGATATCGCCGAGGCCGAAGGGGTGGCCCGTACTCCGGAGCAACAGATCGCCACCGCCCAAAAAGAACTGGCACAGCTGCTGCCCTGGATCGACATGAGCCAGACCCAGTGGGCCACCCTGCGCGTCGACCGCGCCGAGCCGCTGCAGTCGGGGCTGACACGCCCGGACAACGCCTTCCTTGCCGAACAGGACCGCCTGCTGGTGGGCTGGCCGACCAAGTTGGCACTGGCGCCGGACTTCACCGACCGGGTGATCCATGCGCTGGAGCGTGACGGCATCAAGCCAGGCCCCCACGAAAAACTGCCCGAACTGCCGAAACCCGCTATCGCCCAACCCGCCTGGGAGCAACTGCTACCATGAGCCTGCCGACCCTGCACGACCTCCACCGCCCGCTGGGCAGCACCGGCCTGCTGGTCTCGCCGCTGGGCCTGGGCACCGTCAAGCTGGGCCGCGACCAAGGGGTGAAATACCCCAGTGGCTTCCAGATTCCTGATGACGATGCGGCGCGGATGCTGCTGCGCCAGGCCCGCCAGTTGGGCATCAACCTGATCGATACCGCGCCCGCCTACGGCCGCAGCGAAGAACGCCTCGGCCCACTGTTGCGCGGCCAGCGCCAGGACTGGGTGATTGTCAGCAAGGTGGGCGAAGAATTTACCGAAGGCGTGTCCCACCATGATTTCAGCGCGGCCCATACCCGGCTGTCCGTCGAACGCAGCCTGAAACGACTGGAAACGGATTTTATCGACCTGGTGCTGGTGCACTCTGACGGCAACGACCTGCATATCCTCAATGATTGCGAGGTTTACCAGACCCTGGCGGACCTCAAGCGCGAGGGCAAGATTCGCGGTTTCGGTTTCTCCGGAAAAACCGTCGAGGGCGGCGTAAAGGCTCTGGAACAGGGCGATTGCGCCATGGTCACCTACAATCTGAACGAACAGGCCGAAAAAGCCGTCATTGATTATGCGGCCGCCCACGGCAAAGGCATCCTGGTGAAAAAGGCGCTAGCCAGTGGCCATGTCTGCCTGGAATCAGGAGTGGATCCAATTCACGCGAGTTTCACGTTGTTGTTTGCGCAAACTGGCGTCGCCAGTGCTATTGTCGGGACCATTAATCCGCTGCACCTCGCTCACAACGTAGCGACCGCTGCCAAGGTCATTCGCCAACTCTGATGCCGCCGACGCGGCCGACCCCGACGCAAGAAGGAGCCGACATGGCGCGAACGCTCATTAGAAAAAACCCGAGTAACTTTAAAACACTGCCGCTGCATGTCGAAGCCACGCCCGAAGGCTTGAGTTACCAGAGCGTCGGCATGCCGCTCAACTTCGCCCAGACCCTGCAGCGGCGCAAGCCGGTGGAAGTGAAAGACACTGAGCGTTTTGTGCTGGAGTTGGCCAACCTGGGCGTCTCGGTGCGCCTGACCCTGCACTGGCAAAATCGCGATTACTGGGTGCTGGTGCGCCAGCGCCGGCAAGACCGCGGCGATGTGGTGCTCAAGCTGATCTCCGGGTATGTGCCGGCCCACGAACTGAACCTGCCACTGCACACCGCCATCCAGGAAATCGCCGAGGAATGCCTGCTGGAAACCCCGGAAGGCTGGCTGGGCGGGCGCTTCAACGACACTTGGCTACCGGCCCCCTACTCATCTGCCCTGCACTACCGCGAAGCATTGCCGTTTCGTCTTTCGCCGTTGTCCGGAGCGGCCCGCCCGGTACGCTGCGCCACCATGCAATTGATTGAGCGACCCCGGGCCTACGTGCATCTGCCAACGGCTTCGCTGCAACTGATTTATGACTTGCGCCTGGAAGTCCCCAAGGAGGCCAAGTCCCTGAGTCTGTTTCATGTGGATGAGCGCCTGGAGGGTGATCAACTGGTGGCACGCCTGGACCGTCAGCGTCCGGACCTGTACCTGATGCCGCTGAAAGACGGGCAGCCGTGTGCGGAGCTGTACACCTTGAAAAAGGATCAGCTGTATCCGGCGAGTACGCGAGGGTTGTACCTGGCAGAGAGCTTTGCCCAGCAGGAAGGCTGGATCGTGCGCGACGAGCGGATCCGGTGGAAGGATTGGCTGCGGCAACAGGGGCTGAGCGCGCCCGAGAAAGAGTCGAAACTGAAGCGGTTGACCGGTAAGGCGCGGCAGATCTTGCGCAGGATCGTGCCGAAGAAGAAGGCAAAGCAGTAACCGGAGCCACAAGCACCACCCAACAATGTGGGAGCTGGCTTGCCTGCGATGCAGCCGCCTCGGTGTATCAGTGATACCGAGTTGAGGCTATCGCAGGCAAGCCAGCTCCCACAGTTGGTTTTTGCCTCAGTTGCTGCGGATCTTTTCCACAATCGCCGTGGTCGAGCTGTTTTCCACCAACCCCAACACTTTGACCTTGCCGCCATAGGCACTGACGATATCGGCACCCACCACCTGGTCGACCGAATAATCCCCACCCTTGACCAACACGTCCGGCTTGACCTGGGCCAGCAGGTTTTCCGGGGTCGCCTCGGCAAAGCTGATCACCCAGTCCACCGCGCCCAGACCCGCCAGCACCGCCATGCGACGGTCGACACTGTTGATCGGACGGCCCGGCCCTTTCAAGCGACTGACCGACGCATCATCGTTGACCGCCACGATCAAACGATCGCCCTGGGCCCGCGCCTGTTCCAGGTAGGTCACGTGGCCGGCGTGGAGAATATCGAAGCAGCCATTGGTGAAGACAATGCTCTCGTTATGGGCGCGGGCATCGTCAATCGCCAGCAGCAATTGTTCAAGACTCAGCACGCCGCGCTCCGAACCTTCGGACCGCTGGATCGCGCGGCGCAGCTCAGGTGCGCTGATGGCGGCCGTACCCAACTTGCCAACCACAATGCCCGCCGCAAGATTGGCCAGGGCCACCGCGTGGGGCAGCTCTTCACCGGCGGCAATGGAGGCGGCCAGGGTGGAAATCACCGTGTCGCCGGCACCGGTCACGTCAAACACTTCACGGGCACGCGCGGGCAGGTGCATGGCTGGCTGATCGGGACGCAACAAGGTCATGCCGTGTTCACCACGGGTCACCAGCAAGGCGCCGAGGTCGAGGTCAGCCATGAGCTTGGCGCCCTTGGTCACCAGTTCGTGCTCATCGACACAGCCGCCGACGATGGCTTCAAATTCGCTGAGGTTCGGCGTGATCAGGCTGGCGCCCCGATAAATCGAGAAGTCCTTGCCCTTGGGATCCGCCAGCACCGGAATGCCACGGGCCTTGGCGGCCTGGATCAGCATCTGGTGATTTCTCAAGGCGCCTTTGCCGTAGTCGGACAGTACCAGCACCTTGATGCCTTCGAGCAACTCATCGACCTGGGCACTGAGGGCCAGGGCATCGGTGGCGAAGGGTTCTTCAAAATCGATACGCAGCAGTTGCTGGTGACGACTCATCACCCGCAGCTTGACGATGGTCGGCTGATGCGGGATGCGCTGAAACAGCGCACGCACACCCGCACCGCGCAGGCTGTTGGCCAGGCTGTCGGCGGCTTCGTCGTCGCCGGTCACACCCACCAGGGAGGCCGGGGCGCCGAGGGCGGCAATATTGAGGGCAACGTTGGCAGCGCCACCTGGACGGTCTTCGATTTGCTCGACCTTGACTACCGGTACCGGTGCCTCAGGGGAAATCCGTGAGGTACCGCCATGCCAGTAACGGTCGAGCATGACATCGCCGACCACCAAGACAGGGGCTTGATCGAATCGCGGCATGGACAACTTCATGGAGCAACCCACATACAAAATGAACAGGGGCGCGATATTACCACAGGGTTGTCAAAGGCTTGTGCAATGTAGGAGCCGGCTTGCCGGCGATGCGGTCACTGCGGTTTTTCAGTGCAACCGCGGTGAGGCCATCGCCGGCAAGCCGGCTCCTACAGGTCAGGTGATGTCGGCCGGGACCGGCTCGTCCAGGCCCATGGCATGCAGGCGGGCGTAATAACCGTTTTGCGCCAGCAGTTCGCCGTGGGTACCGCGCTCGACAATCCGGCCATCGTCCATCACCAGGATCAGGTCGGCTTTCTCGATGGTCGACAGGCGGTGGGCAATCACCAGGGTCGTACGGCCTTGCATGACTTTGTCGAGGGCCGCCTGGATATGGCGCTCCGACTCGGTGTCCAGCGCCGAGGTGGCCTCGTCGAGGATCAGCAAAGGCGCGTTCTTGAGCAAGGCACGGGCAATTGCCAGGCGCTGGCGTTGGCCGCCGGAAAGCAGCACACCGTTTTCGCCGACCTGGGTATCGAAGCCTTTGGGCAGTTGGTCGATGAAGTCCTTGGCATAGGCATCGGCCGCCGCCGCCTCGACATCGGCCCGCGGTGCGCCGGCCAGGTCACCGTAGGCGATGTTGTTGGTCACGGTGTCGCTGAACAGGGTCACGTGCTGGGTCACCTGGGCGATATGTCGGCGCAGGTTGAGCAGGCGATAGTCTTCGATCTCTACGCCATCGAGCAGAATCTCGCCGCTCTCGTGGTGGTAGAAACGCGGGATCAGGCTGGCCAGGGTGGACTTGCCGCTGCCCGAACGCCCCACCAGGGCAACCATCTGCCCAGGTTCTGCGGTAAAGGTAATGTCCTTGAGCACGTGGCGCTCGGTACCCGGGTAGGTGAAGTTCAGGTTGCGCACTTCCAGGCGGCCACTGACCTTGTCGCGCTCGATGGTGCCGCGATCGATTTCAACGTCTTCGTCCAGTTGCTCGAAAATGCTTTCGGCACCGGCCACGCCTTTCTGGATGGTCGAGCTGACTTCAGAGAGCTGGCGAATCGGCTTGGGCAGCAGGCCGGCCAGGGTGATGTAGGCCACCATGTCACCCGCCGAGGCATCACCACGCAGGTACAGCACCAGGAACATCAGCACCGCCATGGCGCTGTAGATCACCAGTTGCAGCGCCGGCGTGTAGATCGCGCCGGTGCGGGTCATGCGCAGTTGCTTGTTGGTGTTGCTCAGGCTGGCCTTGAGGAAACGCTTCTGCTCATACACCTCGCCGCCGAAGCTGCGCACCACGCGGTAGCCCTGGATGGTTTCCGAGGCAACGTGGGTGACATCACCCATGGCGACCTGGATCTTCTTGCTCTGCTTGCGGAATTTCTTGCTCGCGGTGCGGACCATCACGGCAATCAACGGCAGGATGGCGATCATCACCAGGGTCAGCCGCCAGTTCATGAACAGCAGCGAGGCGAACAGGAAGATCACCGTCATGCCTTCGCGAATCACTACCTTGATGGCATCGGTCGCCGCACCGGTGACCATGGTCACGTTGAAGGTGATACGAGAAATCAGGTGCCCGGAGTTGTGATTGTCGAAGTAGCGGTTCGGCAGGGTCAGCAGGTTGTTGAACAACTGCACCCGCAGGTCGTGGACCAGGCCCAGGGAAACCTTGGCCAGCAGATAGTTGCCCAGGAACGAGCCCAGGCCCTGCCAGGCGGCGATCAGGATGATCAGCAGCGGCACGGCCTGCAGCAGTTGCAGGTCACGCAGGAAAGGTACCGTAGGGAACAGCACCGCTTCAGGGTTGGACAGGCCGTCGACAAAGTACTTGAGGATGTACCCCAGCATCGGCTGGGTCGAGGCGAAAATCAGAAAGCCGACGATACTCAGCGCGAACAAGCCGGCATAGGGCTTAACGTAGCTGAGCAGGCGGAAGTATATTTTCAAGCTCGAAGGGCTTGCGCTCGGACTGGAGTCGGTCATATCACGCGGCGGTTTTGAAAAAGGAGGCTGACTTTAGCACAGCTTCTCTGTTGTACTTGCACGCGGCACAACCGCGCGGCCGTTGGATCCAACGGGCGACATTATATAGCCACTACTTTAGTATGCTCGGCTTTCTTTATTCTGGAACGGCTTTTCTGTATGCACTCCAAGCGCCTTACATATGGCTCAAATCGCGTTTTCGACTTCCTCTGTTTGTGGATTCTGCCCATAGGCTTGCTGTTGCTCCTGAGTTCGCTGTTTTTTGTCACCAATCGAAATGTCCTGCACAAGTTCTACTACGTGCTGTTCAGCGCGCCGACCCTGTTGTTGCTGTGCCTGCGCCCGGCGGAATTCAAGCAGGTGCTGCGCGAGCCCCTGGCGATCGCATTCCTGGTATTTTCAGGCTGGGCACTGACCAGCATGCTGTGGAGCCCGGAACACAGCATCGACGCCGACTTGTATCGACGACCACTGCATACCTTCATGTTGTTTGCAGGCTGCGGGCTGCTGCTGCATTACCGCAATGAGCTGTTCAAACCGATCTTCTTCTGCGCTGCACTGATTGCGCTGGTTTCCAGTGCCTGCAGCCTGGTGGCTTTTGCTCCCTTCTTCTCGCAGGGAGCGCGAATGATCGGCGGGCGCGGAGCCCTCGATAACCCGCTACTCAGTTCTCACGTATTCGGATTCTTCTGCGTTTACTGGCTGTACGTATGCATGACCACCAAGCGTCCCCACGTGCTCTGGTTCAGCGTTCCAGCGCTGGCAATCATGGCCGCCGCGGTGCTGGCCACCGGTTCGAGAACACCAATGGTTGCACTGGTCCTCGCCGTGCTCTGGATGAGTTTCACCAGCCGCAATCGTCGCTCGGCCCTGCTGATCGGCTGTATGGTGCTGGGAGCTGCGGCACTGTTGCTGTTCTATCCCGAACTGATCACCAATCGTGGCAGCTCCTTCCGTTTCGAACTCTGGGGCATGTCACTTGAGCGTATCGCCCAGCACCCCTGGATCGGCCACAGCTACGACTCAGAGTTGTACCTGACGCTTGCCGACGGCAATCAACTTCGCGAACCCCACAGTTTTGCCCTGGGTGTGATCTATTACGTTGGCATCATCGGCTTCATCCCGTGGATCTTCATGCTCGGCTGGGGCCTGTACAAAAGCCTCAAGGAACGGGCACAGCCGTTGTTTATCCTGGCCTCTTCCCTGCTGGCCTATGGCATCGGTGCCGGCCTGACCGAAGGCGGTGGAATTCTCTCGCGGCCAAAAGAGCACTGGTTTCTGCTATGGATCCCGCTGGCACTGATCGCCGGACTGAGCATCGCCCAGCGTCGCCGCAGCCTGCTGCGCATGCCCGTTCAACGCCTGAAGCGTCAAGATTTCGAGCAGTTGTGCACCAATGCTTACGTGATTGAAGCCGATGGCCTGGGCCCAAAGGTCCTGCGCCTGGAAGACGGGAGCTTCCTCAAGCTGTTCCGCCCACGTCGCTGGTATACCTCAGGCAGCTTCAACCCCTATTCGGAGCGTTTCGCCAGCAACAGCGAGCAACTGCGAGCCTTGGGCGTTCCATCGCCAATCATCCTCAATCTCTACCAGTTACAGGATGCGAGCAGCGCCGTACGTTATCAGCCACTGCCCGGCCTGACCCTGCGCCAAGCCCTGCAAAGCCTGGACAGTAGCCTGCGGGAATCGCTGATTGAGCGGTTCGGCGGGTTCATGGCCCAACTCCATGATCGCGGCGTGTACTTTCGCTCACTGCACCTGGGCAACGTACTGTTAATGGATGATGGCGAGTTCGGCTTGATTGACGTGGCAGACATGCGCATCTACCCATCGCCCCTGCGCAACGCCCTGCGCCAGCGCAACCTGCGGCACATGCAACGTTATCCACAAGACCGTAATTGGCTGTTCGAAACCCATTTCGAGCAATTGGCCAAGGGCTATGCCTCGGTGGCCTCGCCAAGCGCCACGGCGAAGATCCGTGAGCAGGTGCTCAAGCTCAATCGTCCGGCGGCGCCGGTAGCAAGCCCGGCAAAGTGATAGCTTGAGCCGTCTGGCCATTGCGGTTTACGCAATGGCCAGGCCGAAGCCTTACGAACTGCGCTGCGGCGCCAGGTACAGGCGCACCAACCCACGCAAGGTCTTGCGACCCCAGAACTTCAAGGGAATCTGCTTGAGAATCTCCCGCGCCAGCGGGCGGTCACGGTCGGCGGTCTTGAGGAACATCGAGTTCAGGAAGTTATAGCGAACCTGATCGTAGGCAGGATGATCGCTGAACAACCCGTAGGTCTTGAGGATGTTCTGGATCATGTAGCGATGATTCTTGTAGGTGTTGGTCGCGTGCTGGCGATAGCGCGCCATGACCACATTCAACACGTCGATGGTGTAACCGGCGTGGGTGATCTTCAATTCGATGAGCAAGTCTTCCAACGGAATCAGCGGATCGAAACCCCCGACCTCTTCCAGCGCCTGCCGGCGGATCATAAGGGTCGGCGCCGGAGGAAAGGGCTTGCGATCCAGGAACAGATCATCGAAATCCAGGCTGCGAAACGGCAAGTCGCGGCGTTGTTTCTTCTCCGGATACGGTTTGCCGTCACCATCAATCAATTCGATATTGCCGGCACAGATTCCCATCTTCGGCTTGCCTTCCATGTAGGCAACCTGCGTAGCGATACGCTCGGGCAGCATGATGTCATCGGAGCCAAATGGCGCGATCAGGCTGCCTTTGGCGCGGGCGATGGCACCGTTGAGGGTGTTGGTCAGGCCCTGGTTCTGCTGGACCTGGAAATCAAACCCGTGTTCAGCCTGCAAGCGCTGGATGCGCTCCACACTGTCATCCTTGGAGCCGTCGTCCACCACCAGCAACTCAATGTTGGGGTAGGTCTGGCCGAGCACACTGAGGATGCTCTGCTCGATGTACGGGCCGTGGTTGTAAGACGCAATGATCACAGTGACCAGGGGTTGCTGCAGACTCATGCTCTACCTACTTCACGCAGACCGGTTTCGATCAGGTTCAAATACTTGCGCCGGAACTCGTCCAGGGTGTGGTTTTCTTCCAGGTAGCGGAACACTTGTTCGCCCTTGGCACGCAACTGTTCGTCGCTCAGTGCCAGGTACGTATCCAGCGCCGCCGCCAACTGCTCGACATTGCCCGGATCATGGGACAGGCCGCCCGCCCCTTGCACCAACGGCAACATCGCAGGGCCATTGGAGGCAATGACCGGCAGATGGCCGCTCATGCCTTCCAGCAGCGCCAGACCCAGGCCTTCGAACAGCGATGGCATGGTCCAGATGTCAAAAGCGCGCACGTACTTCATGCCATCTTCACGAAAGCCCAGCAGGTGTGCGCGGCCGGTCAGACCCAGGCGCTCGATATCGGCACGCAGGTCCGCTTCGGCGCGGCCGGAACCGATGATCCCCACCTGGGCCTGCGGGTATTTGTCCTTGAGGGTGGCGAAAGCCTGCAGCAAATGGGTGTGACCCTTGATCGGCACCAGTCGGCCCAGGGCACCGATCATCCGTGCATCCAGCGGCAAGCCGAGCACCTGCCGCGCTTCATCGCGAGGCAACTGCAAGGCTTCGGCCTGTGGAATGTCGATGGCGTTGGTGACGAAGGTGGTGTTTTCACGGGTAAAACCGCAGTTGAGGTCCACCAGGTAATCCTTGACCGCCTCCGAGACCCCGACAAACCGCCACGCCGGGCTGACCCACTTCTGCGTCTGGCGCCGGCGGTAGCCACGGGCGTACTCGCCAAAACCGTGGGAAATGCCGATGCACAGGGGGATCTTCAGCCAACGGTTGAGGGACAGCATCATGTTCACCGACTTGAAGCGGTTACAGATGACCACGTCGAATTTCTGCTCGCGGCAAAACTTGTAGATCTGCCACATGGCGCCGAAACGAATGCCCTTGAGGGATTTTTCCGGCAGCTCGAAGTAATGGGAGTGTTCAGCCACGCTCAGGGGCTGGCCGGGCAGCGGACGGCCGCTGAGAAACCCGGATGTGACCTCGAAACGTTCAGCCGGCAAGGCCTTGACGATCTGCTCGCCGAGGTCGGCGAAGTCGTGGGTCTTGACGTTGTAGTCCGGCTGTAACTGTAAAACCTTGAAACGAGGCTTCATAACTCTCCATGCTGCAATCTGGCTGCGGGCACGCAGCCCGGCGAAAAAGGGGCGGCAGGCGCTGCACACCTGCCTTCAATAAGGTCTCAATCCTGCTTCAACACCCAGAGCAACTCATGACGGCGTACCGCCTTGCGGAAGAACTCATTCTCTCCGTAAGGCGATGGACTGCGGCCCGCCAGTAATTGCTGCAACCACCTGCGCACGCGGCGCTTGAACGGCGCCCTCGGCTGCAAGTCGTGCATCATGCCCAGGGCCATGGCCTTGTCCTGCTGCTGGCCCAGCGTCAACCGCAGGCTGCAAGGCACAAGCTGCGGCGTGGCATCAAAACGCGGCGGCAAGGCCACGCCCGCGCCCGAATCGCCCATGGGCCAACGATCATTATCATGCAGGTGGTTGGCATAGCCGAGCAATGTGCCCGGCTGCCATTCCAGGCCTTGCAGGGCTTCGATGATCGCAGCGTGCGCGCAGATGTGATCCGGGTGCGGGTCCAGCAGCGGCGTCGGCAACACGATCACCTGCGGGCGCGCCTTGAGCAGCAACGCCCGCAGGTCTGCAATCAGGTTGCTCCAGGTCGGGGCGCCGTCTACATCCCCGGGTAAGGCCAGGGCGTTGAACTGGCGAAACAGCCGCGTATCGTCCAGTTGTGCTTCCCGGGACGCCTGGGGCTGGTCCGGCGCGGCCTGCATGGCCGGCAGCTGCATGCAGAAGTAACCCAACTGCACGCACTGCGCCTCGGGAACGCCCGCCCAACGAGGCACGGTAACGCTGTCCCAGGCACGCAAGCGGCCTTTTAGCCGTGCGGCATCGGCCTTGGGCAGGCCCATCTGTAGATAGTGATCGGCTTCGATTTCGCCCGCCGTGAGGGTGACGATCCAGCTCTCATCGGCCTGGCTGTAAAGGCTGAAGGCGGCCAGTTCGGCATCGTCGGCATGGGGGGCGATCACCATCACCCGCTGGCGACGGTAATCCGGCTGGCGGAACCGCCACAGTGTCGGCTGCCCCTTGATCCGGCAGAAACGCCCGCGCAAACGCAGCTTGCCGCCGGCCAGTGCTTCGCCCGCACCGGTCAGGTTGAGGTAACGCCGACCTGCGACGCCACGCTCGAAGACTTGCCGGTCCGGCGCATCCAGACCCAACACGTCCACCGCCGGATCGAGAAAACGTCCGAACCAGGAGCTTTTGAGCTCAACCCCGACGATCAGGGTTTCATCGTCAGCCAAGGGCGTATCCATCACCAGCCGCCCCGATTCGAGACGCAGGCCCGCGCACGCGCTCCCCTCGGGAAACGCGTACTCATAGTCGTCTTTAGACGAGTAGAACAGGTGATCGGCAAACCAGGCTTCATGGGCGGCCCACATCACCACCGCCAGCACCAGCGGCAACCACCAGGCCACCAGCACACCGACAGCCACCAGCAGCAACAGGCCAACCAACAGCGCAATACGCTTGTTGCGTCGATGCTGCTTGAGCAATTGCTGCTTGCGGCTCATACGCTGAACACCGGCACCGGGTTGCACCAGCGCTCCTTGTATTCACGGTCGGAACGCCCGAAAGAGAAACGCAGGGGCTTGTCGCTGGCCCGCGCTTGCTCCCAGGCACTTTGGGTATTCAGGAAACTCAGCACGCTGCCAGGACTGAATGCCTTGGTTTCAGGGTCGACGCCGCCGTTGACGTACTCGGCACTGACCCACTCCGGTGCCTGCACCTGATACACCAGTTGCACGGCAATCGCGGCGTCATTGAGAAACAGCACCGAGCCGAACAGGAACTCCTTGAGCAGCTCCAACACTTCGGCCAGACGCTCGGCGCCCGCCGCCGGGAAACCCCAGCGCCGCTGGAACAGGTCGCAGTAAATCGCCGCCAGTTCATGGCTGGAAAACTCGCTGACCGCCCGCACCACGCCGCCCGCCTCTTCCAGCAAGCGCAATTCACGGCGCTGGTTGTAGCGAAACTTCTTCGACAGTTCTTCCGGAGTGCGCGCCATGGCCAACTGCTCGGCCTGGGGCTTGAGGGTGCTTACGCGCCCCTCATTCAGCGCCGACAGGTACCGCGCGCGGTGGCGCAACGGCAACTGTGCATCGGCGGCAATCGGCAGGATGATTTCGGCGTTACCCAAATCGAACAGGCCTTTTTTGCCTTTGCGCTTGAGCACGTCCTTGGACAGGGCCAGGTCGCGCCCCCAGGTGGCAATCGCGCCTTTGAGCTCGCCATCCTGCTCCCAGCCCAGGTAACGCACGGGAATCTGCGCCAGGTGCGCCAGCCGCTCGACGATCTGCGGATGAGTCGCCACGCTGCCGCCAAAACGCTGCCAGGCCTGGACGTAAACCTCGGCCTCGACAGGCGTCCAGCCACGTTCACGCCAGCCCTGGAAGCGGTTCAGCATTTAAACCACAGCGTCATAGGGGTCTACGCCGTCCTTGACCACGAGGATGTCTTCCATGATCAGGTACTGCAGGTCGGAACCGAAGAACATGTTCAGCGCATCGGTCGGCGAGCAGATCATCGCTTCGCCACGGCGGTTGAGCGAGGTGTTCAGCGACACGCCGTTGCCGGTCAGCACTTCCAGCTCTTTCATCATGTCGTAGTAGCGCGGGTTGTACTCGCGCTTGAGCACCTGGGCACGTGAGGTGCCGTCTTCATGGACCACTTCCGGCACGCGGGTTTTCCACTCTTCCGACACTTCAAAGGTGAAGGTCATGAACGGCGCCGGGTGATCGACCTTGATCATCTGTGGCGCAACGGTGTCGAGCATCGACGGGCAGAAAGGCCTCCAGCGCTCGCGGAACTTGATCTGGTGGTTGATCCGGTCAGCCACGCCGGTGGCGCTCGGGCAACCGATGATCGAACGACCGCCCAAGGCACGTGGGCCAAACTCCATGCGGCCCTGGAACCAGGCCACCGGGTTGCCGTCGACCATGATCTTGGCGATGCGCTTCGGGGTGTTTTCGATCTGGCGCCACACCGGCTTGCTCGGGTGCTTGGCGCACGCGGCAATCACGTCTTCGTTGCTGTAGGACGGGCCGAGATAGACGTGTTCCATCTTCTCTACCGGTACACCACGGGCGTGGGACACATAGGCTGCCGCACCGACCGCGGTGCCGGCATCGCCGGACGCCGGCTGCACGAACAGCTCCTTGACGTCGTCACGGGCAATGATCTTCTGGTTCAGCTTGACGTTCAGCGCACAGCCGCCGGCGAAGGCCAGCTTGCCGGTGTCTTTGAGGATGTCGCCCAGGTAGTGGTCGATCATCTGCAACGCCAGCTTCTCGAACAGCGCCTGCATGCTGGCCGCGTAGTGGATGTAAGGCTCGTCGGCGATGTCGCCTTCGCGCTTGGGCCCCAGCCACTCGATCAGTTTCGGCGAGAAGTAAAAGCCCTTGCCCTTCTCTTTGTAGCGGCGCAGGCCGATGACGTTGGCGTAGTCGGTGTTGATCACGAGCTCGCCGTTCTCAAAGGAGGCCAGGCGCGAGAAATCGTACTTGCTGGCATCGCCATACGGCGCCATGCCCATGACCTTGAACTCACCGTCGAGCATCTCGAAACCGAGGAACTCGGTGATCGCGCCATACAGGCCGCCCAGGGAGTCCGGATCGTAGAATTCCTTGATCTTGTGGATCTTGCCGTTTTCGCCGTAGCCGAAGAAGGTGGTGGCGTACTCGCCCTTGCCGTCGATCCCAAGGATCGCGGTCTTCTCCTGGAAGCCCGAGCAGTGATAGGCACTGGAGGCGTGGGCCAAGTGGTGTTCAACCGGTTCGATCTTGATTTTCTTTGGATCGAAGCCCAGTTGCTCCAGGCACCAGACGATCTTGTTGCGATAGCGCTTGTAGCGACGGTTGCCCATCAGGATCGCGTCGAGGGCGCGGTCCGGGGCGTACCAGTATCGCTTGGCATAGTGCCAGCGGGCTTCACCGAACAGGCTGATGGGGGCGAACGGGATCGCCACCACATCAACGTCGGAAGGCTTGATACCGGCTTGTTCCAGGCAGAACTTCGCCGACTCGTAGGGCATGCGGTTCTTTGCATGTTTGTCGCGTACGAAGCGCTCTTCTTCGGCGGCCGCAATCAGCTTGCCGTCGATATACAAGGCTGCGGAAGGATCATGGCTAAGGGCGCCGGACAGGCCAAGAATCGTCAATGCCACAGGGGTCTAGCCTCTTTTAGTCTGCATGCAGGCGCGTCACGCCTGAAAAAAGTGTGCTCCCCGCCTGGGCGAGAAACAGCTAAAGGGCGGGATTATAGCGTAAACACGGCGCGGGATGATCTAGGGATTGTGGCGACCGGTTGTCACTGCAGGCCTAGCGGAAAATCTCGATGCTGCCGTCCTTGTTCTGGCGGTAGACGGTGTAGGGCAGCACGAGGGTGTCCAGCAAGCCGGAGGCCAGGAGCTCGGCGGCGAAGATCGGCAAGGAGCCGGAGGCATCGCGCGTGTGCTCTTTGGTGGTGTCGGGGGCGCCGTTCAATGTGCAAAAACCGTAGATCACCCCGCTGTAGATACGCGGCACATTTTCACAATAACTGCGCGATTCCTTGAGGTTCTGGCTGGCGACAGCGTCCGGGCGAAACACCGTATTGATGGTGCCGCACCCGGTGATCGAAAGGACCATAGCGGCGAGTAGAAGATTCTTTGTAGGATTCATGAGCAATTCCTTTTGGCAGCAGCCAGACAGCTTAACCCAGGGTTGCGTATGACGTGGCAGCGGCAGACGGCAGGAAGAGTATTCGGCAAAGAGCGGCTGAATCGTTAAACTCGCGCGCTTTTGCGTGCTCTATGGATGTTGGTTTACTCATGAAAGCTGTTGCCCCTACTCGTTTCGCGCTGCTGCTTCCCGGTCTTTTGGGGCTGTGTCATAGCGCCCAGGCCGACGAAGCGCCGCTGGTCCTCGACCCGAGCGTGGTCACCGGCTCGCGCAGCGCCAGCCCGTCGTTTGACCTGCCTTACTCGGTGGACAGCATCAGCCGTGAGCAGATCAGCGACGGCCAGCTGGGCATCAACGCCTCGGAAGCCCTGTCTCGCGTTCCTGGCCTGGTGGTGCAAAATCGCCAGAACTACGCCCAGGACTTGCAGATTTCATCCCGCGGCTTCGGCGCCCGCTCGGCGTTTGGGGTACGCGGCATCAAGCTCATCGCCGACGGCATCCCCGCCAGCACCCCGGATGGCCAGGGCCAGGCCGCCACGTTCAACCTCGACACCGCCGAGCGCATCGAAGTCCTGCGCGGCCCGGCCGCCACGCTGTATGGCAGCAATGCGGGCGGCGTGATCCAGATGTTTTCCCGCAACGGCGAAGGCCCGCCGCGCATCGGCGCCGAGACGCTGGTGGGCAGTGACGGCCTGAGCAAAAACCACCTGACCGCCGAAGGTGCGGCAAACGGCGCAGGCTTCGTGCTCGACGCCTCGCGCATGGACACCGACGGCTATCGCGACCATAGCAGTGCGCGCCGCGACCAGACCTTCGCCAAGCTGAATTTCGAGCCGGATGACGACAGCAAGCTCGCGCTGATCTACAGCAGCCTGGAGCAGAACGGCACGCAGGATCCGCTCGGGCAGGCGTGGGATGCATACAAGGCGGATCCGCGCTCGGTGAGCAGCGCCGCCGAGCTGTACAACACTCGGAAAAGCATCGACCACCAGCAACTGGGGATGAACTACGAGCGGTATTTTGGTGATGCGACGCTGCAGGTGAATGCCTATACCGGACGCCGCAGCGTGATTCAGTATCTGTCGATTCCTGACAAGTTTGCCAACGGCAACCCCAACCCGGCCAACGCCCGCGGAGGGGTTGTAGCGTTTGATCGCAAGTTTTATGGCGGCTCGGCCCACTGGCTTCAGCCCATAACCAGCGCACCCGGCGACCTGACGTTGATCACCGGCCTGGATTACGACCGAAGCCAGGATGATCGCCAAGGCTATTCCAACACCCTAAACGGCGAACACGGCGTGAAAGGTGCCTTGGGACGTGACGAAATCGATACAGCCACCAGCCTAGATCCGTTCGTCCAGGCCAACTGGCTGCTGGGCGACTGGACGCTGCAAGCAGGGCTACGCCACAGCACCATGAAAATGGACGTGGACGACCACTTCCTGAGCGATGGCAACGACAGCGGTAGCAAGACTTACCAGAAGAACACGCCGTCGGTCAGCGTAATGTACGCCTTCACCCCCGACCTGCATGGCTATGTCAGCGCTGGCAAAGGTTTCGAGACACCTACCCAGGCAGAGTCGGCCTACTCCAGCACCGCGAATGGCTTCAACTTCGCGCTCAAGCCGTCGATCAGCAAGCAATATGAGATTGGCCTGAAAGCACGGATTGGCCAAGACACTCGCGTCAATGCCGCACTGTTCCAAATCACCACGGACGATGAGTTAGTGGTGCAACAATCCAGCGGCGGCCGTACCACTTACCAGAACGCCGGCCGCACCCTGCGCCGTGGCTTCGAGTTGGGCATCGAAAGCCAGCTCAGCGAACAGTGGAGCACCAACATCGCCTACACCCGCCTGCAAGCCACCTACGACAGCGATTTCGTGGGCGGCGGCAAACCCGTGGACAAAGGCAACTACCTCCCCGGGGTGCCGCAAACCACGTTGTTTGCCGAACTCAACTGGAAACCCCGGGACTGGGTCAGCACCGCCGTGGAAGGCATGTACCGCAGCAAGGTCTACGTCGAAGACACCAACCAGCAACACGCCGCGCCGGGCTACAGCGTCTTCAACTGGCGCGCACGGTTTGAACAGAAGGTGGAGCACTGGACGTTCCACCAAACCCTGCGCCTGGACAACCTGCTGGATCGCCAGTACGTAGGATCGGTGATTGTCGGGGACGGCAACGGCCGCTATTACGAAGCGGCGCCAGGACGCTCGTGGTACGCAGGCGCAGGCGCCGAGTACACCTTTTAGCAACCGACACCGGACTTGTGGCGAGGGAGCTTGCTCCCGCTGGGCCGCGCAGCGGCCCTAAAACCTCTAACCCACTTCTTTCGGCAACCGCTGATCAATCACCCGATACAACGCGCTGCTCTCGGGCCAGTTACGCATAAACCGCGCCCGATCCCTGGCATAGGCCGGGGCGAAGCTGCCCAGGGAGCCATGCTGACACATCGAATCCAGGTCAATCAGCGCCCAGCGATCCTCATGCCAGAACAGGTTATGCCCCTTGAAATCCCCATGACTGATGCGCTCGCGGATCAGCTCGGCGAACAGGTAATCAAGGGCAACCAACTCAGCCTCAGGCGCCTCGCCACTTTCAACATACGGCGCAAACCGCTCAATGATGTCCGGCCCCGGCAGGTACTCGGTCACCAAGTAAGCCCGGCTGCGCAGCCACAGGAAACGCTTTTCCAGCAACGCCAGCGGCTTGGGCGTGGCGATACCGAGGAACGCCAGGCGATTGCCTTCGCGCCAGGAATGCCAGGCCCGGCTCGGCCGCCAGAAGCGCTTGAGCCAATGGGCGAAACCCTTGATGTTGTAGCGTTTGATCACCAGCGGCCGACCGGCAATGTCGACCTTGGCAACGCTGGCCGCCCCGCCGGTCTTATACAGGTGGCCCTGGTCGAGCAGCGCATCGGCCCGGTCCAGCACTGGCAGCATCGCCGCTTCTTCCTCGCGGCGAATCGCGCGCAGGGCAAACGGCCCGCGCACCACGCTGAACAGCGTGCACTCGCGGCCAACCTTGTTCAGGTAGTCTTTCAAGCGCCAGGTGCTGACTTTGCGCACCTGCTTCTGCAACGCTTCCAGCGGCAGCGCGTGTTCGCCATTGCTCAGCAGGTAATACACCAGCAACTCCTCGGTAAACGGCTCGATATTTTTCGGCAACTGCGCGAAAAACACCCCGAGGTTTTCCAGCACCCGGTTGCGGGACAGCGGCTTGCCCGCCTCTTCGACGCAGATCCCGGCACCGTCGATCAAATACAGTTTTCCATCCTGGCGCAGCAGGTTGTCCAGGTGCAGGTCTTCCTGCCACAGGCCCTTGGCGTGCATTTGCGCAATCGCACCCAGCGCCTCGGCGAGCACCGCCTGTTGCTCGTCGGCCAACGGCGGCAAGCCTTCAACGGCGTGCCAGGCATCGGCCAGGCTGTCGGCGCCCTCCAGAAACTCGAACAGCAGCCAACCGCCCTCGCCTTCCTGCAGACCATCGGCCAGCAATAGCGGTGTGGTCAGGCCTTGCTCGGCCAACAACCGCACGCCCTTGAGTTCACGCTGAAAATGCCGCGCTGCCTTGCTGCCCACCAGCAGTTTGGCCAGCACCGGGCGGCCGCGCCATACGGCTGCGCCGACATAGCGCTGGCCCGGCAATACCCGCAGCAGGTTGAGCAGTTGCAACTGCCCAGGCCCGGCGGCATCCGCCAGCTCGATGCTCAAGGGCAGGCTGGGTGTGCGGCCGGCTTTTTTCAGCTCGGACAAACGCATCAGCGGTTCTCCTTGTGACTGCGCCGGGCCGCCAGCCGTTGGTGCCACGTTGCAACCAGCGCACTGTCCTCAGGCTGAGCCAGATACGCCGCCAATAACTGGCGAACCTGATCGTGCGACCACTGCGGCGCACGGCGCAACAGCGGCTCCAGGTCCTTGACCCGGTCACGCCAGCCGAACAACAGCGGGCGGGTTTTCTCCAGGTCGATCAACTGCGCCGCATAACCATCGCCGCTGGCCTGCAGGAAAATATGCTTGGGATAAAAACAGCCATGCACCTGGCCCACGCTGTGCAGACGGCGCGCCAATTGACCGCAGGCCAGCAGGATCGCCCGCTGCTGCGCCTCGCTCAATTCAGGCCATTGCTCCAGCAACGAATCCAGATCATTCCAGCCATCCAGCGCCCGGGTCAGCAACATCGCCCGATGCTCGCCCGCCACTTTGCGCTCGCCGAAAAACGCCGCCTGCAACGCCGGAATGCCCAACTGCCGATAGCGGCTGATGTTACGAAACTCACGGGCAAAACTTGGCTCGCCAAACGGCCGGTGCAGGGTGCGCGTCAGGTAGTTGCTCTGACGCTTGAGGTAGTAACCCTGGCCTTCGAGTTCGAGGCGAAACACGCTGCTCCAGCCGCCGCGACTGGTGTTGGGCTCGTCCACTGCATCCAGTTGCTTGGCCCACAGCGCGTCAAACGTGTCGAGGCCGTTGCGCTCAAGCAATGCCCGATCTTCGGCCGCCAGGAAATCACTCATTCTCGCCCCTCGAAAAACTTCACCACGTGGCGAATTCGCTGTTTGTCCGACGCGCCCAGGTGTTTGCGCTGACGGTACTGCATGTAGAAACGCAGGCGCTGGGTGGCCGACAGGTGATACTTGGCCACCTTGTCCAGGCAGGCCAGGTCCTTGGTGATGCGGTATTTGAGCCAGAACCCGCGCCAGAAATCGCCATTGGGGCAATCGATCAGGTACAGGGTTTGCTGGTCGTCCACCAACAAGTTGCGCCACTTCAAATCGTTGTGGGTAAACCGGTGGTCGTGCATGGTCCGCGTGTATTCCGCGAGCTGGCGACTGATGTTGTTGACCCACACCGGGTCAGAGAGTCGCGGGTCTTTGCGCTCGGCCAATGCCGACAGGTCTTCGGTCTTCGGCAGTTCGCGGGTGATCATCGCGCCACGGTGATAAGCCAGGCCTTTACGCTCCAGGCCCCAGGCAATCACGTCGGCGGTGGGAATGCCCCACTTGGCGAAACGCTTGAGGTTCTGCCATTCGGACTTGACCCGTGGCTTGCCCAGGTAGCGGCGCAAACCCTTGCCCGCCCCGACGTAACGCTTGACGTAATAATTGACCCCGCCGCGCTCCACGCGAATCACTTCGGACAACGGATCACGGGTCAGCCGCTCGCCTTGCAAGGCGAACACCGCCTCCAGGCTACCAAAGTCATCCGCCAGGGCGGCGTAGGCAGGTTCCAGGTTCCAACCCGCCATCAGAGCGCATCCCCGTATCGTTGCTTGCGTGCGTAAAGCTTGGCAGCCATGCGTTCCAGCGCCGCCAGCAGCGCGCTTTGCTCACCCAGGATCTGGCGCAAAGGTTGCTGGAAGTAGGCCTTGAGAAACCGCAGTTTGTCGCGCCGGGTCAAACCAATCTCCAGGGCGGAGTAGTAAAGCCCCGCCAGGTCCTTGTCACGCCAGCGCCGTGGAATCTTCGAACGCACCTGGGCACGGTGCAGGTCGATCACCGAAAGCTTGATGTTGTGCACGGTGACCGGTTGGTCGGTGTGCAACAGGAAGTGGCACAGGTAGCAATCACGATGGTTCACGCCACCCCGATGCATCGTGCCCAGGGTGCGCGCAAGTTCAACGGTAAGGGCGTGCCGAATCGCCGGCACGGGCGGCTGCTTGACCCAGTCCATGGTCAGGTCTTCAAGGCTGACAATGGGCGCCAACTCTTGCGTGACGATGAACGAGTGCTGATCGGCCGGGTTGCTGCCTTTTTCACCGAAGGCCACGCCGGTCATGGTGGGCACGCCGAGCTCCTGCAGACGCTGGATCGCATCCCACTCCTGGCCCGCGCCCAATACGGGCAACTTGGCCGTGATCAGGTTCTTGAGGATTTCACCCCAGCCGATTCCCCGGTGGATCTTCACAAAATAATGGCGGCCGTCCACTTCCGTACGCAGGGTACGGCGCGCGGCCAGCTCACGAAACACCTGGCCGTCCAGCTTCTCGACTTCGGCGAACGCATCGCGTCCGGCCCACAGGGTCTTGAACGGTTCGGCAAGAATCAACTTCATCGGTTTGGCTCCGCCAGAATCAGGTCCGCAGCGTACTGCGGCATGCTATAGAGGTCGGCCGTCTCAGCGAAGGCCAGACCATTGCGGCTCCAGGCCGCGCGCGCTTGTGGATCGTCGAGCATCTCCACCAGGTACTGGTTGAGCTGGGCCTGCTCGAACGGTTCGTCCAACACCCGGCCACTTTGGGCCTTGTCGATGTAAAACGCGTAGCCGCAGACCTTGCTCACCAGCACCGGGAGGCCGGCGACCACCGCTTCGATCAGCACCATGCCGGCCGCCTCATTGTATGCGGGGTGGATCAACAGGTCGGCGCCCAGCAGAAAACGCGGGATATCGCTGCGGCCCTTGAAGAACTGCACCTGGTCGCCCAGGCCCAACGCAGCACTCTGCAACTGGAATACTTTGGGGTCGTCCTGCCCGATTACAAATAGCCGGGCGCGTTTCTTCAGATTCGACGGCAGCGCGGCCACGGCCTTGAGGCTGCGATCGACGCCCTTGGTCTTAAAGCCCGAGCCGATCTGGACCAGCAGCAAATCATCGTCGGCCAGGCCGAATTCGCGACGAAACTCGGCACGGATCTCGGCAGCGTTGGGCGGCGCGCGGCGGTCGCGGGCGATACCTGGCGGCAGCAAATGAAAACGCTCGGCCTGGGTGCCGTAATACTGGGTGAACAGCCGCTGCTGGTGCTCGGAAAGCACCATGATTTGCGTCCTGGCGTCTTTGTCGAACACTGCACGCTCGTATTCGGCGAAGTGCTTGTACCGGCCGAACCAGCGATACATCGGGTTGCGCAGGGTCTGTGCCTTGTCTTCGAACACACCGTCGGCGGCGAAGTACACGTCCAGCCCCGGCATCTTGTTGAAACCCACCACGCGGTCAACCGGCCGCTTGGCCAGGTCGGCCTGGATCCAGGCGTAGAGCTTTTCATTGCGCCGATGGTTGACCAGCGCCTTGACCGGCGCCACCAGCACTTCAAAGCCTGGCGGAACATCGCCCTCCCAGATCAGCGTGTAGACGCGAATCTGGTGGCCGCGCTGCTGACACTCCAGGGCAATACGCATGAAGTCGCGCTGCAGGCCGCCAAAGGGGAAGTATTTGTAGAGGACAAAAGCCAGTTGCATCAGTGTTCCTCAGCCAATAACAACGTGCTTAATCGCGTTGCGACACGCTCAGGGTTCAGGCGAGTGAAGCACAGTGGCCACTCGCGCTTGAGATCAAACCGGCGCTGGTCTTCAGCGGTCGGTTGATAGGTGCATTTCTTTTGCAGGCACGGCGCACACGGGAAGTCGCTGGCCAGGTGAATCTGCGCCTTGCCGTAGGCGCCGGTCAGGCCGGGATTGGTGGGGCCGAACAGGGAAATCGTCGGCACATCCAGCGCGGCGGCGAGGTGGCCGAGGCCGGTGTCCACCGCGACACACGCCTTGGCACTCGCCAGTACACGGGCGACGCCCGCCAGGTTCAGCTTGGGTAGCACTTCGGCGTTTTTCAGGCCTTGGGCCAGGCGTTCGGCCCGGGCCTTTTCGGCAGCGTTGCCCCACGGCAACTTCACATCCACGCCAAAGCGGTCCATGCGCTCGGCCAGATCGCGCCAGTAGGCTTCCGGCCAGTGCTTGGTGTCCCAGGTGGTGCCGTGCAGCAGCAGTACAAACGGTTTTTTCGGCGGCAGGCCCAGCAGTTTTTCGACGCTGAGGCCGTAGTCGCCCAGGCCTTTTGGCAAGTCGTAACCGAGGGCCACGGCAAACAGTTGGCGCAAGCGCTCCACTGCATGCTGCCCGCGGGCCACGGCCAATCGCCGGGAATAGAAATGCGCCGCCAATGGCTCACGAGCCGACTGTTTGTCGAAGCCGGCCACCGGAGCACGCACGTAGCGGGTCAGCCAGGCACTTTTCAGCAGGCCCTGGGCGTCGATCACCAAGTCGTATTTGGTCGACTGCACGCTCTTTTTGAAGCGCCGCCATTCGCCACTCTTGAAGGTCTGCCAGAGGTTCTTGCGCCAGCGGCGGATCGCCACCGGGATCACCTTGTCCACCGCCGGATGCCAGGTGGGAATCTCGGCGAAGCCTTCTTCCACCACCCAGTCAAACCGGATGCCCGGGATCGCCCGCGCCGCGTCGGTCAAGGCCGGCAAGGCATGAATCACATCGCCCAGGGATGAGGTCTTGATTACCAGTACCCGCAACTTAACGGACCTCGACCACAGTGCCCTGCAACCGCTGCAACGCATCGCTGACGGGTTGCGGCAGCAACTGGCGCAGGCAGTTGTAGTGGCCGAAGCGGCAGGTGCGGTCGAAACACGGGCTGCAATCCAGGCCCAGGCGCACCACTTCCACCTGGTCGGCCAACGGCGGGGTAAACCCTGGCGACGTGGAGCCGTACACCGCCACCAGCGGGCGGTTCAGCGCCGCGGCCACGTGCATCAGGCCGGAGTCGTTGGACACCACCGAGTCGGCGCAGGACAGCAGGTCGATGGCCTCGGCCAGGGACGTGTCGCCACTCAGATTGACCGCCTCTTCGCGCAGGCCCGGGATCAGGCGCTGGCGAATATCCTCGCCCACCGAATGATCGTTTTTCGAGCCGAACAGCCAGACTTGCCAGCCCTCGCGGATCTTCATCTCAGCGACTTTAGCGTAATGCTCCGACGGCCAGCGCTTGGACTCGCCAAACTCGGCGCCAGGGCACAGCGCCAACACCGGACGGTCCAGCTCCAGGCCGAACTTGGCCAGGGCAGCGTCGCGGGTAACCGGGTCGATTTGCAGGCTCGGGCGCGGATAAGGCGTCGGCAACTCGGCACCCGGCGCGTACGCCAGGGCCATGAAGCGCTCGATCATCAGCGGGTAGCGGGCCTTGTCGAGCTTGCGCACGTCGTTGAGCAGGCCATAGCGAAACTCGCCACGCCAGCCGGTGCGCTTGGGGATACCGGCGAAAAACGGCACCAGTGCCGACTTCATCGAGTTAGGCAGCAGGATCGCCTGATCGTACTGGCCGGCCAGGGACTTGCCGATGCGTCGGCGGGTCGCCAGCTCCAGTGCGCCGTGGCCGAGCGGAAAGCTCAAGGCCTGGCGCACTTGGGGCATGCGCTCAAGAATCGGCCGGCTCCACTCGGGGGCGAGCACGTCGATTTGGCAGTCGGGATGGCGTTGTTTGAGGCACTGGAACAGTGTCTGCGCCATCACCATGTCACCGACCCAGCTGGGCCCAACGATCAGAATATTCATGTAGTTTCCACAAACGATACGGGGAGGCTCATGCCTCCCCGCCTTATATATAGTGTTTCAGCTTAACCCCAGTTCATGCCAGATTCGCTGCACCTGACGCCGCTCGTCAGCGAACTGGTCCCCGGCCACCGTACCGGCCTCGTTCTGCAAGGCTTGGCGGTGAGCGGCGGAACGGTAGGCTTTATACACCTCGCGCAACAAATGGGCATCGGCGGCGGGCATCAACCCGACCTGCTCCAGGCCTTCCAGAATGCGGATATTGTCGGTGTAGCGCAGCAACGATGGATGTTGCGCAGACCACGCCAAAGCCGCGTATTGCACCATAAATTCAATATCGACGATACCTCCGGCGTCCTGCTTGAGGTCGAACGCCACCGTGGGTTCGAAGGCATTCGCCGCCGTTCCCGCCGCGGTGGACTTGGTGCCGAGGTTGTCGCGCATCTTCGCGCGCATCTCGCTGACCTCCTGGCGCAGCTTGTCCAGGTCCTGTGGGCGGCCCAGTACTTGGGCCCGCACTTGCTCAAATGCACGACCGACATCCTGGCTGCCCACCAGCACCCGCGCACGCACCAGCGCCTGGTGTTCCCAGGTCCAGGCTTCGTTTTCCTGGTAGCGCGCAAACGCCCCCAGGGAACTCACCAGCAAACCGGAGGCGCCCGACGGCCGCAGGCGCATGTCCACTTCATACAGCTGCCCGGAGTTGGTCTGGGTGGTCAGCAAGTGAATGATCCGCTGGCCCAACCGGGTAAAGAACTGCGCACCGTCGATCGGCTTGGCGCCATCGGTTTCGGCTTGCGGGTCACCGTCGTGGATGAACACCAGGTCCAGGTCCGAACCATGCCCCAATTCGATGCCGCCGACTTTCCCATAACCGACAATGATGAAGCCAGGATCGCACAAGGTGCCGTCCACCCGCTGTGGCGATCCGTGGCGCGCGACGGTCTGGCGCCAGGCCAGGGCCAGCACTTGCTCGAGGATGGCTTCGGCGAGCCAGGTCAGGTAGTCGCTGACTTTCATCAGCGGCAGGCTGCCGGCGATTTCCGAGGCGGCCACCCGCAGGCGGTGGGCCAGCTTGAAGTGACGCAGGGCTTCCATCTGCTGCTCAAGGTCATCCTCGGGGATGCGTGTCAGGCGCTCGCGCAACTCGGCGGCCAGTTCCGGTGCCAATGGCGGCTTGAACAGGCGACCTTCGTTGAGCAATTCGTCCAGCAGCAGCGGGAAGCGGGTGATCTGCTCGGCAATCCACGGACTGGCGGCGCACAGGGTCAGCAGGCGACGCAAGGCGTCCGGGTTTTCCGTCAGCAGTACCAGATACGCAGAACGTCGGGCCACGGCCTCTACCAGCGGCAATACCCGTTCAAGCACCAGGTCCGGATTGGCGTGCTCGACGGCCTGGGCCAGCAGGCGCGGAATAAACGCATCCAGACGCTCGCGCCCCAATCTCTGCATGGCGCGCAATTGCGGGCTGCTGCGCAGGCCAGCCAAGGCTTTCAAGGCTTTGGGCGCTTCGGTAAAACCACCTTCCTGCAACTGCCGGCAAGCGGCCTCTTCGTCCTGGGACTCTTCCCACAGGGGCAACCACTCACCGCCCACCACCAACTCGCTTTCTTCGCCCTCTTCTTCGTCCGGGTCGGCGATCACCTGACGGAAATGCCAGTCCACCCGGCCACGCCAGTACATCAGGCGCTCATGGAACGCGGTCCAGTCCGGGAAGCCCATCATGAAGGCAATCCGCGCCTGGTCTTCGGTGCCGTCCGGGAGCATTTGGGTCTGGCGATCGGCAATCGCCTGGATCGCGTGCTCGGTGTAGCGCAGGAATTCATAGCCATCGCGCAGCTCGGCGATCACCGCCGGCGGCAGGTAGCCCTGGCCTTCCAGCGTGCCCAGCACTTTTAGCAGCGGCCGCTGTTGCAGGCTCAGGTCGCGGCCACCGTGGATCAGCTGGAACGCCTGGGCGATAAATTCGACTTCGCGGATGCCGCCCGAGCCCAGCTTGATGTTCTCGGCCATGCCCTTGCGCCGCACTTCCTGCTGGATCAGCTGCTTCATGGTGCGCAGCGCTTCGATGGCGGAGAAATCCAGGTAACGCCGGTAGACAAATGGTCGGAGCATGTCGAGCAATTGCGCGCCGGCCACCTGGTCACCGGCCACCACCCGCGCCTTGATCATCGCGTAGCGTTCCCAGTCGCGGCCCTGATCCTGGTAGTACTGCTCCAGCGCGTTGAAGCTGAGCACCAGCGCCCCGGCTGAACCGTAGGGCCGCAGGCGCATGTCGACGCGAAATACAAAGCCGTCGACGGTCATCGGGTCCAGGGCCTTGATCAGTTTTTGACCAAGGCGGATGAAAAACTCCTGGTTATCCAGCGAGCGCTTGACGCCCACGGTGTCGCCACCTTCGGGGTAGGCGAAGATCAGGTCGATATCGGACGACAGGTTCAACTCCACGGCGCCGAGCTTGCCCATGCCGAGGATGACCATGTGCTGCGGCTCGCCGCTGCGACGGCCGGTGGGCGTGCCGAACAGGACGCAGTGGCGCTGGTACAGCCACTGGTATGCCTGGTCGATGCTGGCGTCGGCCATGTCCGAGAGGTCGCGGCAGGTTTGCACCAGGTCCGCCTGTCGGGTCAGGTCGCGCCAGATGATCCGCACTTGCTGGCGGGTGCGCTGGCGGCGCAGAACGCGGCCCAGTTCGTCTTCTGTTTCGGCTTGTTGCACGGCAGCCGCAATCTGGCCGCACAGCTCACCAGGGGCAAAGCTGCGGTCCAGTTCGCCCCAGGCCACCAGCTCCAACAACATCAAAGGGTCACGAACACTCTGTTCAATGACGAAATCACTGGCGGCGCACACACGGGCAAAGTCAGCCCAACGTTGCGGCGTCCACGCAGAAAGGCCATTATCGCCGTCCAATCCGGCCACGGCGTCACGAAATGACTGCTCGGCCCGCTTGGCAAATGGAAGCAGGATGGCCGGCAATTCGGCCTGCACTGGAAGGCTCATGGTCTATCCTTGATCGGCGCGTAAATGGCTTGTTGCTGTGAACGCAAGAACCACACTCGGTGAAGGACTGTCGAACAAAGGTTATAAATAGCTGAAATTAAATTTATTTTGGCAGGCAACATCAAGATTTCACCTTTTCTTGTTCGCAAATGACCAACAATAACGATTATGCTCGCCAGCTAGACCGAGCAATCCGCTCAGTCTTGTGTAGTTTTACTACTCGTATATACATTCGAAAGGCTGAAATGGCCGACGATTTGTAGTAAAACTACAGGACGCCGAAGCAACCTTCGGCCATCCAAGAATTTATGTCGTCTGCCCACAAGGCCAGTCGCAAACTTCAGGCAACCGATTCTGGTAGCCTTTCCGCCCTGGAGCAAGCCATGCAAGACCTCGATCCCGTCGAAACCCAGGAATGGCTGGACGCCCTGGAATCGGTTCTCGACAAAGAAGGCGAAGACCGTGCGCACTACCTGATGACCCGTATGGGCGAACTCGCAACCCGCAGCGGTTCGCAATTGCCCTACGCCATCACCACGCCGTACCGCAACACCATCCCCGTTACCCACGAAGCACGCATGCCTGGCGACCTGTTCATGGAACGCCGCATTCGCTCGCTGGTACGCTGGAACGCCATGGCGATGGTAATGCGCACGAACTTGAAAGATTCTGACCTGGGCGGTCACATCTCCAGCTTCGCTTCCAGCGCAACCCTGTATGACATCGGCTTCAACTACTTCTTCCAGGCCCCGACCGAAGAACACGGCGGCGACCTGATCTACTTCCAGGGCCACACCTCGCCAGGCGTCTACGCCCGTGCGTTCATGGAAGGCCGCATCACCGAAGAACAAATGAACAACTTCCGCCAGGAAGTCGACGGCCAGGGCCTCTCGTCCTATCCGCACCCTTGGCTGATGCCTGATTTCTGGCAGTTCCCGACGGTATCCATGGGCCTTGGCCCGATCCAGGCGATCTACCAGGCACGCTTCATGAAGTACCTGGAAGCCCGTGGCTTCATCCCTGAAGGCAAGCAGAAAGTCTGGTGCTTCCTGGGCGACGGCGAGTGCGACGAGCCGGAATCCCTGGGCGCCATCTCCCTGGCTGGCCGCGAGAAGCTGGACAACCTGATCTTCGTCATCAACTGCAACCTGCAGCGCCTCGACGGCCCGGTTCGCGGCAACGGCAAGATCATCCAGGAACTCGAAGGTGTGTTCCGCGGTGCTCAGTGGAACGTGACCAAAGTCATCTGGGGCCGTTTCTGGGACCCACTGCTGGCCAAGGACGTCGACGGTATCCTGCAACGTCGCATGGACGAAGTCATCGACGGCGAGTACCAGAACTACAAAGCCAAAGACGGCGCGTTCGTACGTGAACACTTCTTCAACACGCCTGAACTCAAGGCAATGGTTGCAGACCTGTCCGACGACGAGATCTGGAAACTCAACCGTGGCGGCCACGACCCGTACAAGGTCTACGCGGCGTACCACGAAGCGGTCAACCACAAAGAACAACCTACCGTCATCCTGGCCAAGACCATCAAGGGTTATGGCACCGGTGCCGGCGAAGCGAAAAACACGGCGCACAACACCAAGAAAGTCGATGTCGACAGCCTGAAGTTGTTCCGCGACCGCTTCGACATCCCGGTCAAGGACGAAGAGCTGGAGAACCTGCCGTTCTTCAAGCCGGAGCCAAACAGCGCCGAAGCCCGCTACCTCAGCGAGCGTCGCACTGCACTGGGCGGTTTCGTGCCACAGCGCCGCGCCAAGTCTTTCGACATTCCTACACCGCCACTGGATACCCTCAAGGCTATCCTGGACGGCTCGGGCGACCGTGAAATCTCCACCACCATGGCCTTCGTGCGGATCCTCGCGCAGCTGGTCAAGGACAAGGAAATCGGCTCGCGTATCGTGCCGATCATCCCGGACGAAGCCCGTACCTTCGGTATGGAAGGCATGTTCCGTCAGTTGGGCATCTACTCCTCCGTCGGCCAGCTCTACGAGCCAGTCGATAAAGACCAGGTGATGTTCTACAAGGAAGACAAGAAGGGCCAGATCCTCGAAGAAGGCATCAACGAAGCGGGCGCCATGAGCTCCTTCATCGCTGCCGGTACTTCGTACTCCAGCCACAACCAGCCAATGCTGCCGTTCTACATCTTCTACTCGATGTTCGGCTTCCAGCGTATCGGCGACCTCGCCTGGGCCGCTGGCGACAGCCGTACCCGTGGCTTCCTGATCGGCGGCACCGCCGGCCGGACCACGCTGAACGGCGAAGGCCTGCAACACGAAGATGGTCACAGCCACATCCTGGCCGGCACCATCCCGAACTGCCGCACCTTTGATCCAACCTACGGCTATGAGCTGGCGGTGATCATCCAGGACGGCATGAAGAAGATGACCGAAGAGCAGCAGGACGTTTTCTACTACATCACCGTGATGAACGAGTCCTACCAGCAGCCAGCCATGCCGGCCGGTGTCGAGGAAGGCATCATCAAGGGCATGTACCTGCTCGAAGAAGACACCAAGGAAGCCGCTCACCACGTGCAACTGATGGGCTCCGGCACCATCCTGCGCGAAGTGCGTGAAGCTGCGAAAATCCTGCGTGAAGAGTTCAACGTCGGCGCTGACGTATGGAGCGTTACCAGCTTCAACGAACTGCGTCGCGACGGCCTGGCCGTAGAGCGCAGCAACCGCCTGCACCCGGGCCAGAAGCCTGCGCGCACCTACGTTGAAGAGTGCCTGGCTGGCCGTAAAGGTCCGGTGATCGCCTCTACCGACTACATGAAACTGTTTGCTGAACAAATTCGTCAGTGGGTACCGTCCAAGGAATTCAAAGTCCTGGGCACCGACGGTTTCGGCCGTAGTGACAGCCGCAAGAAGCTGCGTCACTTCTTCGAAGTCGACCGTCACTTCGTGGTGTTGGCAGCCCTGGAAGCCTTGGCTGACCGTGGTGAAATCGAACCTAAGGTGGTAGCAGACGCTATCGTCAAGTTCGGGATCAACCCGGAAAAACGCAACCCACTGGACTGCTGAGGAGACTTTCTGTGAGCGAACTCATTCGCGTACCTGACATCGGCAGCGGTGAAGGTGAAGTAATTGAACTGTTTGTGAAGGTCGGCGACACCGTCGAAGCCGACCAGAGCATCCTGACCCTGGAATCGGACAAGGCGAGCATGGAAATCCCTGCTCCCAAGGCCGGCGTGGTCAAAAGCCTGAAAGTGAAGCTGGGCGACCGCCTGAAAGAAGGCGACGAACTGCTTGAGCTGGAAATCGAAGGTGCCGCTGATGCGGCCCCTGCGGCGGCCGCTCCTGCTGCTGCCCCGGCTGCCGCTGAAAAGCCTGCCGCTGCTGCCGAGGCCCCTGCGGCCCCGGCTGCTGCACCTGCTGCTGCCGCTACCGTCCAGGACATTCATGTTCCGGACATCGGTTCGTCGGGCAAGGCCAAGATCATCGAGCTGCTGGTTAAGGTCGGCGACACCGTCGAAGCCGACCAGTCGCTGATCACCCTGGAGTCCGACAAGGCCTCCATGGAAATCCCTTCGCCGGCTGCCGGTGTGGTGGAAAGCATTGCCGTGAAGCTGGAAGACGAAGTCGGTACTGGTGACTTCATCCTCAAGCTGAAAGTAGCGGGCGCTGCGGCTCCTGCTGCTGCCGCTCCAGCCGCCGCTGCTCCGGCCGCCAAGGCTGAAGCTGCACCTGCCGCTGCGCCTGCACCTGCTGCAAAAGCCGAGGCCGCACCGGCTCCGGCGGCTGCACCTGCGCCAAGCGGTGCCAAGGTTCATGCCGGCCCTGCCGTGCGCCAACTGGCACGTGAATTCGGCGTCGAGCTGAGCGCGGTCACTGCCAGCGGTCCTCACGGTCGCGTGCTGAAGGAAGACGTGCAGGTTTACGTCAAATCCATGATGCAGAAGGCCAAGGAAGCTCCGGCTGCCGGCGCTGCTACCGGTGGCTCGGGCATTCCGCCGATCCGCACCGTCGACTTCAGCCGCTTCGGCGAAATCGAAGAAGTGCCGATGACCCGCCTGATGCAAATCGGCGCGGCCGGCCTGCACGCCAGCTGGCTGAACATCCCGCACGTGACTCAGTTCGACCAGGCCGACATTACCGACCTGGAAGCTTTCCGCGTTGCGCAGAAAGCCGTGGCCGAGAAGGCTGGCGTGAAGCTGACCGTGCTGCCACTGCTGCTCAAGGCTTGCGCGCACTTGCTCAAGGAACTGCCGGACTTCAACAGCTCGCTGGCGCCTAGCGGCAAGGCGATCATTCGCAAGAAGTACGTGCACATCGGCTTTGCCGTCGACACGCCGGATGGCCTGCTGGTACCGGTCATCAAGAACGTCGACCAGAAGAGCCTGCTGCAGCTTGCCGCTGAGGCTGCCGCACTGGCTGCCAAGGCCCGTGACAAGAAGCTCACCCCGGACGACATGCAGGGCGCGTGCTTCACCATCTCCAGCCTCGGGCACATTGGCGGCACTGGCTTCACGCCAATCGTCAACGCGCCGGAAGTGGCGATCCTCGGTGTTTCCAAGGCCACCATCCAGCCTGTGTGGGACGGTAAAGCGTTCCAGCCGAAGCTGATGCTGCCACTGTCGTTGTCCTACGATCACCGTGTGATCAATGGCGCCGCGGCTGCACGCTTCACTCAGCGCCTGAGCCAGTTGCTGAACGACATCCGCACCATCCTGCTTTAAGCCTCAACAGGTCTTCTGCCCGTGCAGAAGACCTGGTTTTACCGATTTCCGAGCGCCACGCTCGTACCTCAACCCCGCCAATTGGCGGGGCTTTTTTTGCCTGCTTTTCGCACAAAAGTTGGACACGGAAATTGAGCTTGTACACCGCCCATCACCCCGGTTGCAGAAAACCGCCCGCTGGCCGATAACCTACTTATAGCACTTAGCCTTCATCCTCTCTTGTCAGCCCGTGCTGCATGATGCAACCTTGCCGCAGGCAACAGTAAAGAGGGCGTGAGCCCGGCGCGATGCGCATTTTTCCAAGCGAGTTTCCCCATGAAAAGCCAACCCGATGTCGCCCGTACGGCGGCCGAGGTAGTGACGCAATTACCGGTGCCTTCGCGCCTCGGTATGCTGCGTTTCGAGCGGCTTAATGAGGCAAGCTGGGCCCTGCTGTACCTCGACCCCAACTGCGAACGCCAATTCGGCCTGCCCGCCGTGGAATTGTGCGCCCTGATCGGCTCGCCCTACGCCAGCCTGATGGAGCCCCAGGCGCGCTATCAGTTGCATGACGCGATCCAGGAACAGCTGACCATCAGCCCGCATTACCTGGTGCGCTACACCCTGCACACCAATGACGGCCCCTTGAGCCTGCTGGAACTGGGCGAGGCCTACAAGCAACACAATCGCCACCTGCTGCGCGGCTACCTGATGGTGGTCGACGGCCTGTTCAGTGATATGCCGCTGGCCCCGGCGGCGGATCTCGAAAGCCAGAACAGCCGCCTGCAGATCGCCCTTGAGCTCAACCAGCGTGCCCAGCAGGAACAACTGCAACACCTTGAGCGGGTGCGCGCCCAGCAGGAGCTGATCCTGCTGCTGGCCCGCCAGCGCTACAGCACCAATAACTCACTGCGCGAAGCCGCCGAGCTGATAACCCGCAGTGCCTGCGATATCTACCAGATCGACTGCGCCAGCATCTGGAACCTCGAAAACCAGCATCTGGTACCGATTTCCGCCTACCACCGCGACGATCAGCAACACCACTTGCCTGAACCGATCGATGCGAGCAGCTTCCCGGACTATCTGGAGGCCCTGCAAACCAGCCGTGCCATCGACGCCACCAACGCCATGCGCGACCCGCGCACCCGCGAGATGGCCGAGAGCCTGCGCCCGCGGGACGTCCACGCCATGCTCGACGCCAGTATCCGCGTCGACGGCAATGTGGTCGGCGTCCTGTGCCTGGAGCAAAGCGGCAGCACCCGCGCCTGGCAGTCCGACGAGATCGCCTTTGCCGGAGAACTGGCCGACCAGTTCGCCCAGGTGATCAACAACCACAACCGCCGCACCGCCACCAGCGCCCTGCATTTGTTCCAGCGGGCGGTGGAGCAAAGTGCCAACGCATTCCTGCTGGTCAATTGCGACGGCGTGGTGGAGTACGTCAACCCCAGCTTTACCGCGATCACCCAGTACAGCACCGAAGAAGTCCACGGCCACCTGCTGTCGGAACTGCCGGCGCTGGAGAACCTCAGCGAGTTGCTGTTCGATGCACCTTCAAGCCTGGCCAAGAGCAACAGCTGGCAAGGCGAGTTCAAGAGCCGGCGCAAGAACCTCGAACCCTACTGGGGCCAGTTGTCGATCTCCAAGGTGTATGGCGATAACCGCGAGCTGACGCACTACATCGGCATCTACGAAGACATCACCCAGACCAAGCTGGCCCAGCAGCGCATCGAGCGCCTGGCCTACACCGACAACCTGACCAACCTGGGCAACCGCCCGGCGTTCATCCGCAACCTCGACGAACGCTTTGCCCGGGACAGCGACAGCCCCATCAGCCTGCTGCTGGTAGACATCGACAACTTCAAGCGGATCAACGACAGCCTTGGCCACCAGACCGGTGACAAGCTGCTGATCAGCCTGGCACGGCGCCTGCGCAACAGCCTGACTGCCAGCGGCAGCCTGGCGCGGTTTGCCAGTAACGAATTTGCCGTGCTGCTGGACGATACCGACCTTGAGAGCGGCCAGCAGGTCGCCAGCCAGTTGCTGGCCACCCTCGACAAGCCGATGTTCGTCGACAACCAGTTGATCAGCGTCACCGGCTCCGTGGGCCTGGCCTGCGCGCCGCTGCATGGCCGCGACCCGCAAACCCTGATGCGCAACGCAGGCCTGGCGCTGCACAAGGCCAAGGCCAACGGCAAACACCAGGTTCAGGTGTTTACCGAAGCACTGAACGCCGAAGCCAGCTACAAGCTGTTCGTGGAAAACAACCTGCGCCGCGCCCTGACCCAGAACGAGCTGGACGTGTTCTACCAGCCCAAGCTGTGCCTGCGCAGCGGCCGCCTGCTGGGCATGGAAGCGCTGTTGCGCTGGAACCATCCGGAAAAGGGCATGATCCGCCCCGATCAATTCATCAGCGTGGCTGAAGAGACCGGGCTGATCATCCCCATCGGCAAATGGATCGCCCGCCAGGCCTGCCGCATGAGCCGACAGCTAACGTCTGCCGGCATGGGCAACCTGCAGGTGGCGATCAACCTGTCGCCCAAGCAGTTTTCCGACCCGGACCTGGTGGCCTCGATTGCCGCAATCCTCAAGGAAGAACGGTTGCCGGCCAACCTGCTGGAACTGGAGCTGACCGAAGGCCTGCTGCTGGAAGCCACCGAAGACACACGCCTGCAACTGGACCAGTTGAAGAGTTTTGGCCTGACCCTGGCCATGGACGACTTCGGCACCGGTTACTCGTCGCTGAGCTACCTGAAGAAATTCCCGATCGACATCATCAAGATCGATCGCAGCTTCATTCATGAAATCCCGGACAACCAGGACGACATGGAAATCACCTCGGCGGTGATCGCGATGGCCCACAACCTCAAGCTCAAGGTCGTGGCCGAAGGCATCGAGACCGCCGAGCAGCTGGCGTTCCTGCGCCGCCACCGTTGCGACGTCGGCCAGGGCTACCTGTTCGACCGGCCAATCCCGGGCTCCGAGTTGTTGAAGATGCTTAAACGTTATCCTCGCGGGCCAATCGCCTGACAGCGCGGTAACACTCGGGCACACTGGCAGTCTGAATTCTTATCTGTAACTCAATCTGACTGAGAGGACTGATGATGGTCTTGCGCTCGGAAATTCTGGTGAACAAAAACGTGCTTCCTACTCAAGAACAAGCTTTGCCTGGCCGTGAAACCCCGATGTCGCTGCCCGAGACGCACTTCGTCAATGGCAACCCGCTGCTGGGCCCGTTTGTCGACAACGTAGAGTTTGCGATCTTTGGCCTGGGTTGCTTCTGGGGCGCAGAGCGTCGTTTCTGGCAGCGTGACGGCGTGGTCAGCACGGTAGTGGGTTATGCCGGCGGCTACACGCCGAACCCGACGTACGAAGAAGTGTGCTCGGGCCTGACCGGCCACAGCGAAGTGGTGTTGGTGGTGTTTGACCAGGACAAGATCAGCTACGAAGAGCTGCTGAAAATGTTCTGGGAACTGCACAACCCGACCCAGGGCATGCGCCAGGGCAATGACATCGGCAGCCAGTACCGCTCGGTGATCTACGCGGTCAAGCCGGAGCACCTGGAGGCGGCGAAGGCCAGTGCACAGGCGTATCAGAATGAACTGACCAAGGCGGGCCTGGGCACCATCACCACGGAAATCGAAGAAGCGCCGACGGTGTACTTCGCCGAGGCGTACCACCAGCAGTACCTGGCGAAGAATCCCCAGGGTTATTGCGGGATCGGCGGCACAGGCGTGACCTGTCCGATCTGACGCCAAAAGCATCGCGGGCAAGCCCGGCTCCCACATTGGAATGCGTTCCAATGTGGGAGCCGGGCTTGCCCGCGATAGCGATCCAGCAAACGATACAACTATTCAGCGATCAGCCAATCCATCTGCCACCCACCCTGGGTTTGCCCAAGCTGCTTGGACAACCACGGCAACAGCTCACGCAACTCCTCCTCCAACCCCCACGGCGGATTGGCAATCGCCAGGCCCGAGCCGGTCAGGGTGTTGGGCGTGTCCAGCGGATGCACCAGCAATTCCACCCGCAGCAGCTTCGGCGCACCGGTGCCAGCCAGGTCCTGGTAGAAGCGGCGCAGCATGCGCTGGTCTTTCACCGGGTACCAGATCGCGGCCACTGTCTGGCGCATCCGGCTCACGGCTTCCTTGAGGGAAGCGGCGCAGCGCTGCATCTCATCAAGCTTTTCGAACGGCGGATCAATCAGCATCAGCGCGCGTTTTTCCGGCACCGGCAGCAGCGCCCGTGGCACATGCCAGCCTTCGCCGAGGTGGACTTTCACCCGACGGTCGCCCTTCATGTTGTCCTTGAGCAGCAGGCCGTCTTCCGGGTGTTTCTCGTTGAGCAGCACACGGTCCTGAGGTCGTGTCAGGCGCCGCGCCAGCTCTGGTGAGCCGGGGTAGTAGCGCAACTCGCCATCCGGGTTCATCTCGTGCAGCACACGCATGTAATCGGCGGTCAGCGGTGGCAGGTCAGCCTGGCCCCACAGGCGTGCGATGCCTTCCAGGTACTCACCGGTGCGGTTCGCCTGGTCGCCCTGCAGGTCGTACAGACCAATGCCGGCGTGGGTATCGAGATAGGCAAACGGCTGTTCCTTGCGCGACATCAGGGCGATGAGGCGGGTCAAGGTCAGGTGTTTGAAGACATCGGCGTGGTTGCCGGCGTGAAAGGCGTGACGATAATTCATGGTTGCTCCTGCGCAGGGGGCGAAGTTTACCTTTTACGCAGGCAAAGGTGCAGGGCTGCGCGTCAGGTGGTGCTTATGCCGCAAACGCAGGAGCTGTGCCAAAAATAGTCTAATTGCCGGCACAGAAGCGGATTTATTGTGGCCAGCAATTATCCATGGAGGTCATAAAAACTCATGAAAGACGCCACCATCGCCCTGCACCACGGCTTCAAGTCGGACCCCACCACCAAGGCCGTCGCCGTGCCGATCTACCAGAACGTCGCCTTCGAATTCGATAACGCCCAGCACGGTGCCGATCTGTTCAACCTGGACGTGCCCGGCAATATCTACACCCGCATCATGAACCCCACCAACGACGTGCTGGAGCAACGCATCGCGGCGCTGGAAGGCGGCATCGCGGCCCTGGCCGTGTCGGCCGGCAGCGCGGCGATCCACTATGCGATCCAGACCCTGACCCGCGCCGGCGACAACATCGTGACCACGCCGCAGCTGTACGGCGGCACCTACACCCTGTTCGCCCACTTGCTGCCGAGCTTTGGCGTCGACGTGCGTTTCGCCCGTGACGACTGCGCCGAAGCCATCGCCGAACTGATCGATGACAACACCAAGCTGGTGTACTGCGAAAGTATCGGCAACCCGGCGGGCAATATCATCGACATCGAAGCCCTGGCCGATGTCGCCCACGCCCGCGGCGTGCCGCTGATGGTGGATAACACGGTGGCCACGCCGATCCTGTGCAAACCGATCCAGTTCGGCGCCGACATCGTCGTGCACTCGGTGACCAAATACGTGGGCGGGCATGGCAACTCGCTGGGTGGCGTAATCGTCGACAGCGGCACCTTTCCCTGGACGCAGTACCCGGAGAAATTCCCCAGTCTCAACCAGCCCGAGCCGGCCTATCACGGCGTGGTCTACACCGAGAAATTCGGCCCCGCCGCGTTTATCGCCCGAGCCCGCACTGTACCCCTGCGCAACACCGGCGCGGCCCTGGCGCCGATGAATGCATTCCTGCTGCTGCAAGGTTTGGAAACCCTGGCCTTGCGCATGGAGCGCCATACCGAGAACGCGCTGAAGATCGCGCATTTCCTGCAAGACCACGAACAGGTGGAATGGGTCAGCTATGCCGGCCTGCCGGATCACCCGCACCATCATCTGGCGCAGAAATACATGCAGGGCAAACCGTCGGCGATTCTTTCGTTCGGCCTGAAGGGCGGTTACGAGGCCGGCGTGCGGTTCTACGACTCACTGCAAATCTTCAAGCGCCTGGTGAACATCGGCGATGCCAAATCCCTGGCCTGCCATCCGGCATCTACCACCCATCGCCAGATGAATGAACAGGAACAGGCAAAGGCCGGAGTGAAGCCGGAAATGATTCGCCTGTCGGTGGGCATCGAAGCCATTGAAGACCTGATCGAGGACCTGCAGCAGTCCCTGGCTTCAACCCAACTCTGAGGCCAGCCACGCAGCCAACGCCTGATGGCTGACATCCGGCCCGCGCGCAAAGTGAGCGACCTTGTGTTTCAAGGTCGCCGGCGCAAAGGCGCTGTGCAGGTCCGGGCGCTGTTCTTCCAGCCATTGCAGCAGGTTGTCTACCAGCGTGACGCTCGATTGGTCACTCAGGTGTTGGAGAACCTGCGGCGGCACTTTCCACCACGGGCTGGGCTTTGCCGCTCCCGCCGTCGAGATCGCGACCTCATGCGGGTGACCATTGATCCAGTAGCGACTGAATACAGGGAGCAACTCCCGCGCCCCAGGCCCTAGCGCCTGCAAAACAGGCAGCGTGTAGGCTCCATCCCAAAAGCGAAAAAACACCGTCTGCCCATCCGGCAACAGCACCTTGGTCAGGCTGCGCAAATGCTCGGCAACGGTTTGCAGAGAACAGGACGACACGGCCAGCCAACCCCAGTCGGTACCTTCGCATTCAGCGGCCCATTCCAGAAAAGCACTATCAACGGCAACTACTGCAACGCAGGGCATCACCTCATCCCACGCTGCATACTCGGTACCCGCCCAGATTGGACTGAGTGCCCGCCCATCGGTACGACGCCAGGCCTCGAGCGGCTTGCAGTCACTGGCATTGCCCAACACCGCAAACAACTGCTCACCCGCCTGCAACGGCGCAGACTCAAGCCAGAGCCCGGGAGAATTCATGGTGCACCTCCAGCCAACGATGCACTGCGATGCAGAGACGTATTGCACGCGCCATTCCGGCAGCGCTCGCACTCCTCACAAAAGGGCGCACCGCGTTTCAGGCTGAACACCTGCACGGCACTCAGTGGTGCAGGAATTACCGCCAGCAGTTGTTCCTGTAACCCTGGCATCAGCGGTGCTCCCGCCGGTGCTGGCGCCCCGCCCAGCTGGATCGGAACGCTGCTGAAAATCCCGCCCGCCGACACATTGATCCACTGCCCACCAGCCTGGAGGGTCGCGCTGGCGCCCGCATCGATAACAATGCTTTGCCCCGCGCCGATTTGAATGGTCAGCCCGGCACGCACCTGCTGCGAGCCGGCGATCATCAGGTGATCGTCCTGCTTGAGTTCAGTCAGGCGGTTACCGTGAACGGTGCGCTGCTCTTCGCCCTGAAGCTCGTGACGGTCGAGACCTTTGATGATCACACTGCGTTGATTGTCGACCTGCACGTGCTGGTCGTGGAGTACGTGTTGGGTCCAGTTGCGCTGGGCCCGCAGGTAGATTTCCTCGGCGCCCTTGCGGTCCTCGATGCGCAACTCGTTATAGCCACCGCCGCCGGGACTGGTCTGGCTACGGAAGATGCTGCGGGTCTTGTCCGCCGGCAGGTCCAGCGGCACCGGCGTCGCCGCGTTGGCGAGGCAACCGACCACCAGCGGCGTGTCGGCGTCGCCGTCGACGAAGCCCACCAGCACTTC
Organism: Pseudomonas yamanorum; assembly: GCF_013386765.1. GTDB lineage: Bacteria > Pseudomonadota > Gammaproteobacteria > Pseudomonadales > Pseudomonadaceae > Aquipseudomonas > Aquipseudomonas yamanorum_A. The sequence continues at coordinate 278,063 of NZ_JACARE010000003.1, read as the reverse complement.
CATGCCCACCCTCGGGATCAACACCGCGCCGTAATGCTCATGGGCCCAGCCACTGGCCACCCGCAGCCAGCAGCTGGAGTGTTCGTTGTTTGCGCCAGCGCGATCCCAGGCCAGTTGCACCTTGACCCGGCCGTACTCATCACAATGAATTTCACTGTCGACGGGCCCGGTGACCAGCGCATTCTGGTAACCGGATATCGGCGTGCGTGGCGGCGGTAGCCCGGGGCGAAACACCGTGTCCCACGGCGTGGCGACGAAGGTGTTGCTGTAGCCCTGGGCGGCTCCATCGCCCACAGACTCTTCGAGCACCTGCGGCTGGCTGCCGGTATGAGTGATCTGCGTCACCAGCCACAGATCATTCCACTCCTCCCGTGGATGCGCTGCCAGCTTGAAGAACTGACCACTGACCAACGCCGGCTGATCACCACTGCCATGGGCCTGGCGATAGTCGCCGCGGTGCCGCTCAAGGGCCCGTTGCGCCAGGTGTTTGCCATGGGGACGGTCAGTGAAATGCCCGGGGTAATCGTGATTTTCCAGGGACGGGAGCTGTTCACCGAGCACTTCGCTTTCCAGCTGCAAGCGCGGTTTGCGAAAGTCATAATCCCGCAGGTTCACACCCGTTGTCCGGGTTTCCAGGCGCACTGAAAAGCGCTTGATCACGGGGGTATCGGCGACCATCCCTGAGCCAGGCGCATACTCCGTCGGCTGCTCGCCCTGGCTGAACACCGCCTGGTCATCGCCAAACACCAACAGGTGCCCGTCGGGGCTGTGCTGGAAATGGTAGTGAATCCCCAATTCGGCACACAGCCGCTGGATAAACCCCAGATCGCTTTCGCCGAACTGCACGCAGTACTCGCGCTCGGGATACTCAGCGCCCAGCCTGAATTCGAATGCATCGCCCTGGATACCCTGCCCCTCCAGCACCTGCCTGATGATCTGCGGCACGCTCTGGTGCTGGAAAATACGTTGATGACTGCTGTGTTGCAGGTAGGCCAGGCGTGGCACCAGGCTGATCTGGTAGCGCGTCAGGCGCCGGCCGGAATCGCCTTGGGCAACGCGGTAGACCTGGCCGTGAACGCCGTGCCCCTGGGCATCAAAGCCCAGGAAGGCCTGCCGATGCAGGAGGCTCTCAAGGTCAAGGTCTGGCTGCTCGCTGACCAGGTCCAGGTCAAAGCGAAAAGGCTGGCTGATGGCTTCGTTGCCCTTGAACTCATAAACCTTGAGATCACTGGGCATACCGTCGAGGGTCAGGGTGAAAGCACTTTGATTGGCAGGAGCGAACATCCGGTGTTTCTCTGCGAGTAGTGGGCGAGCGATTCTGCACCAGCTTTTTGCCAAGCTGAGCGCGCCGCAGGCAAATCAGTAAATCCCTACATCCCAGGCGCTTTAATCTTCATGTATCAGGCGTCGAAGCCCTACCACCAGCGTGCTAGCGTATTCATCCCCATCGCCCCATGACAATGGAAAAAACATGGCCACCCGTTACGCAAAAATCGTCCTGACCCTGGCCCTGGCAGCCTTCGCCACACTCGTCGCCTTCAGCAACATCACCGACTACGGCTCCAACTTCGCCTTCGTCAAACATGTGCTGAGCATGGACACCACCTTCCCGGGCAACGCCGCGATGTATCGGTCCATCACCACCCCGTGGCTGTGGCACGCTGCGTATTGGCTGATCATTGCGGGTGAGGCACTGACGGCAGTGTTGCTGGCACGAGGCGCGCTGGCCTTGTGGCGGGCTCGCCGTGCCACCGGCGCCGAGTTCAACCGCGCCAAGAAAGGCGCAGTCACGGGTCTGACCCTCGGGTTTGTGGTGTGGTTTTTCGGCTTCATGGTGATCGGCGGCGAATGGTTCCTGATGTGGCAATCCCATCAGTGGAACGGCCAGGAAGCCGCGTTCAAGTTTTATATGGCGATCCTGGGTGTGCTGATTTTTCTTAATCAGCCGGATGCTGATCACGGCTGAAAGACTACGAAATCGACGCCGGTGGATGCTCTTTCACAAACTACTGTCAGATAGCAGACGGTAGTTTGTAGCCCTTTTCCCAAAGTATAAAAAACGCCTCACATTCAACGCTCACATCCCCCAGGTGAGCCCTTAAATTGCGGTGCCATCTCCATCGGAAAGGACCGCATAATTTGCAGGACATTGGCAAAACGCTCGAAGAAATTGATGCACTGTACAAACAGTCCCTGCGCCAGGGCGGCGGTGCCGTGCGGGACGATTTCCTGGCGCGGCGCCGAACCCTGTTCGCCAAGCTGGAGGCGCAAATGCAAGGCTTTGCGCGTTACGGCACCCGGTTGCGCAATGAGGGTTCGATCAAGAAAATGCTCGGGATATCCACCCGAAGTTATCTGCACACCGGGGAAATCAACAGGTATTCCGAAACGCTTGCGCGGGTGTCGAAGACGGCCAAGCTGCTGAAAAATGGAACACCGCTGGGGATTGCGCTGAGCACTACGGCGTCGGAGCTGGAAATCAAGGAGGCTTGCTCTACAGGGAGAGAAGAGCAATGCAGGAAAGCGAGATATGTGGAGGTGGAGAAGTTGGCGGGCGGGGTAGCAGGTGGTTTTCTAGGTGGTGCCGCGGGTTCCGGGTTGTGCTTTCTCGTATTGGCGCCCACAACTGGCCCTGGGTCATTAGGCTGCCTATTGATAGCGGGTGGTGTTGGGGGCGCTGCCGGAGGAAATCTGCTTGGGATTGCCGGCGAAAAAATCGGGGATCTATTGTATGAACATTGACCACGCCCTCCAGTACCCCTTGAAAGATCTGGTGCTTATAGGCTCCTCATTTCTCATGATTGCTTACGGCATGTTCGGAATGTACCTGGCTTACCGAAAGCTTGAGGTAATGGAAAGCCATCTCAACAAGTGTCGCCTTGTCGAGTTCCATAGTGGCTTTTGGGGAAGCTCGCCGCGAGGCAGAATGCTAAGACTAGGTGCAGTCTATGCGGCACTCGTGTTTACCAAACGAAATGCAAGACGCGGCATCATCGATTTACAGCAGGTACAAGACTTTCCGAAAGGCCTGAAATACCTACTGCACTGCACTGCTATTTTCGGACTGATGTGGATAACAGCTGCGGCAATCTTCTACTTTTGCTATTACCTTACGCTGTAAAAAACTGCGGCCTTTAAGCCTTTCAAAAAAAACGGCCCGTCATCCAAAAGATGCGGGCCGTTTTCAGTTCAGCGGGCATTCAAGCCCCCGCCGATTACTTGTTGAGGTTGTAATCCGCCTCGGCGGCATCAAACCGCTGAACCATGCCAGCCGTCGGCGCGCCCAGCTTGCTCACGAAGTAGATCGCCAGGCTCGCGAAGATAAAGCCCGGGATGATTTCGTACAGACCCAGCAGGCTGAAGTGCTTCCACACAATCACCGTGATCGCGCCCACCAGGATGCCGGCCAGCGCGCCATTGCGCGTCATGCCTTTCCACAGGACGGAGATCAGCACTACAGGACCGAACGCAGCACCAAAACCGGCCCACGCGTAGCTCACCAGGCCCAGTACGCGGTTTTCCGGGTTGGCGGCCATGGCGATGGCGATCAGCGCCACCAGCAGCACCATGGCACGACCGACCCATACCAGTTCAACCTGGGAGGCGTTTTTGCGCAGGAAGGTTTTGTAGAAGTCTTCGGTCAGGGCGCTGGAGCACACCAGCAACTGGCAGCTCAGGGTGCTCATTACCGCCGCCAGGATGGCCGACAGCAGCACACCGGCAATCCACGGGTTGAACAGCAGCTTGGCCAGTTCGATGAACACACGCTCGTGGTTCTCGGTCACGGGGCCGGCGACTTCCGGGTGCGCCGAGAAGTAGGCAATACCGAAGAAGCCCACCGCCACGGTGCCGCCCAGGCACAGGATCATCCAGGTCATGGAGATACGACGCGCATTGGCGATCGACTTCACCGAATCCGCCGCCATGAAACGCGCGAGGATGTGCGGCTGGCCGAAGTAACCCAGGCCCCAGCCCATCAGCGAAATGATGCCGATGAAGGTGGTGTTTTTCAGCATGTTGAAGTTGTCAGGGTTCTGCGCTTCGATCGCCAGGAAGGTGGTATCGACGCCACCGGTGGCCAGCAGCACGATGATCGGAGTCAGCAGCAGGGCGAAGATCATCAGCGTGGCTTGTACGGTGTCTGTCCAGCTCACCGCCAGGAAACCACCGACAAAGGTGTAGGCAATCGTCGCGGCAGCACCGGCCCACAGCGCGGTCTCGTAGGACATGCCGAAGGTGCTTTCAAACAGGCGGGCGCCGGCCACGATGCCGGAAGCGCAGTAAATGGTGAAGAACACCAGGATCACCACTGCAGAGATGATCCGCAGCAGGCCGCTTTTATCTTCGAAACGGCTGGAGAAGTAATCCGGCAGCGTCAGGGCGTCGCCGTTGTGCTCGGTCTGCACCCGCAGGCGACCGGCTACAAACAGCCAGTTCAGGTAGGCACCAACGATCAGGCCGATGGCGATCCAGCTTTCCGACAGGCCAGACATGTAGATCGCGCCGGGCAAGCCCATCAGCAACCAGCCGCTCATGTCCGAGGCGCCGGCCGAGAGCGCGGTGACCACGCTGCCGAGGCTGCGACCGCCCAGAATGTAGTCGGAAAGGTTATTGGTGGAGCGATAGGCCATGAAGCCGATCAGCACCATGGCAGCGATATAGATCACAAATGTGATCAAGGTAGGATTACTTACGCTCATTGAGTTACGCCCTGGCTTTGTTTTTATGTAGCGGCGGTCTGTCAGGAAGGCCACCCACTCGCAAGTGGATAGACGAAGCCTGGCGCCGCGCATTTATGACTGACGTTTCCCCAGGAAAGCCATCAGCCGATGAACCGTCCGTAAGAGGTTGCACCTTGGGCGCGAATGCTATTCAACAAAGTAAATAAGGTGCAACCAGTTTCTTGAGAATAAGTTGCACCTTGATGTTTTTTTAAGAAAACACCGTGTTTTTGCTCCTTTTCGGAGCAAGCACAGCCAAAGTCAGAACCAATTGCACCAAGGCGCAGCCGATTCGGCTGCGGTGATAATTTTTCCCGATCAGCATCAAAAAAATCATGGATAAAAAGGGTTGCACCCGGTTGCACCTCTCTCGGCGCAAAGCTAATCTTGCCGCCAGCTGATGCCACGCGGTAGTGGCACCCATGAGGATAAAAAGATGGCTACGACCACCCTTGGGGTCAAACTTGACGACCCGACCCGCGAGCGCCTGAAGGCGGCCGCGACCTCCATTGATCGCACGCCGCACTGGCTGATCAAGCAGGCGATTTTCAATTACCTGGAGAAACTCGAGGGTGGTGCAACCCTGGCCGAGCTCAACGGCTTGGCCAGCAAGGACGCAGAAGAAGCCGGTGAGGTCCAGACCGACCACGCCCACCAGTGCTTCCTGGAGTTTGCCGAGAGCATCCTGCCGCAATCCGTGCTGCGTGCCTCGATCACCGCCGCTTACCGCCGCCCGGAGCCGGAAGTGGTACCGATGCTGATCGAGCAGGCTCGCCTGCCGGCGGCAATGGCCGAAGCCACCAACAAGCTCGCGTCTTCGATCGCCGAAAAACTGCGCAATCAGAAAAGCGCCGGCGGCCGTGCAGGCATCGTCCAGGGCTTGCTGCAAGAATTCTCTCTTTCGTCCCAGGAAGGCGTAGCGCTGATGTGCCTCGCCGAAGCGCTGCTGCGCATCCCGGACAAGGGTACCCGCGACGCGCTGATCCGCGACAAGATCAGCACCGGCAACTGGCACCCACACTTGGGCAACAGCCCGTCGCTGTTCGTCAACGCCGCCACCTGGGGCCTGCTGCTGACCGGCAAACTGGTCGCCACCCACAACGAAGCCGGCCTGACCTCGTCCCTGAGCCGCATCATCGGCAAGAGCGGCGAGCCGATGATCCGCAAGGGCGTCGACATGGCCATGCGCCTGATGGGCGAGCAGTTCGTCACCGGTGAAACCATCGCCGAAGCCCTGGCCAACGCGAGCAAGTTCGAAGCCAAGGGCTTCCGCTATTCCTACGACATGCTCGGTGAAGCCGCACTCACCGAACACGATGCCCAGAAGTACCTAGCCTCGTACGAACAAGCCATCCACTCGATCGGCAAAGCGTCCCACGGCCGTGGGATTTATGAAGGCCCGGGCATCTCCATCAAGCTTTCGGCCCTGCACCCGCGTTACAGCCGTGCGCAGTACGAGCGCGTGATGGACGAGCTGTACCCGCGCCTGCTGTCCCTGACGCTGCTGGCCAAGCAATACGACATCGGTCTGAACATCGACGCCGAAGAAGCCGACCGCCTGGAGCTGTCCCTCGACCTGCTGGAACGCCTGTGCTTCGAGCCGCAACTGACCGGCTGGAACGGCATCGGCTTCGTGATCCAGGCTTACCAGAAGCGTTGCCCGTATGTGATCGACTACGTGATCGACCTGGCGCGCCGCAGCCGCCATCGCCTGATGATCCGCCTGGTGAAAGGCGCGTACTGGGACAGCGAAATCAAGCGCGCCCAGGTCGAAGGCCTGGAAGGCTACCCGGTGTACACCCGCAAGGTGTACACCGACGTTTCCTACATTGCCTGCGCACGCAAGCTGCTCTCGGTACCGGAAGTTATTTACCCGCAGTTCGCCACCCACAACGCCCATACGCTGTCGGCGATCTACCATATTGCCGGTCAGAACTATTACCCCGGCCAGTACGAGTTCCAATGCCTGCACGGCATGGGTGAACCACTCTACGAGCAGGTTGTAGGCAAGGTCTCCGAAGGCAAGTTGAACCGTCCGTGCCGCGTGTACGCACCGGTCGGTACCCACGAAACATTGCTGGCCTACCTGGTGCGTCGCCTGCTGGAAAACGGCGCCAACACCTCGTTCGTCAACCGTATCGCCGACCAATCCATCTCGATCCAGGAGCTGGTGGCCGATCCAGTGGCCAGCATCGAGCAGATGGCGACGCTGGAAGGCGGCTTCGGCCTGCCGCACCCGCGTATCCCGCTGCCCCGTGACCTGTATGGTGCCGAGCGCGCCAACTCCGCCGGTATCGACCTGGCCAACGAACACCGTTTGGCGTCGCTGTCCTGCGCCCTGCTGGCTACCGCCCACAACAGCTGGAAAGCCGCGCCGATGCTCGGTTGCGCTTCCAGCAATGAAGCCGCGGTGCCGGTGCTGAACCCGTCCGACCTGCGTGACGTGGTCGGCCACGTACAGGAAGCCACCGTCGAAGACGTCGACAACGCTATCCAGTGCGCCTTGAACGCCGCGCCCATCTGGCAGGCCACCCCGCCCGCCGAGCGCGCCGCGATCCTGGAACGTGCCGCTGATTTGATGGAAGGCGAGATCCAGCCACTGATGGGCCTGCTGGCCCGCGAAGCCGGAAAGACCTTCGCCAACGCCATCGCCGAAGTGCGTGAAGCCGTGGACTTCCTGCGTTACTACGCAGTGCAGGCCCGCAACGACTTCACCAACGACGCCCACCGCCCATTGGGCCCGGTGGTGTGCATCAGCCCGTGGAACTTCCCGCTGGCGATCTTCAGTGGCCAGGTTGCCGCTGCACTGGCCGCCGGTAACCCGGTACTGGCCAAGCCGGCCGAGCAAACCCCATTGGTGGCCGCACAAGCCGTGCGCCTGCTGCTGGAAGCCGGGATTCCGGAAGGCGTGCTGCAACTGCTGCCGGGCCAGGGCGAAACCGTCGGTGCCCGCCTGGTGGGCGATGATCGCGTCAAGGGCGTGATGTTCACCGGCTCCACCGAAGTGGCGCGCCTGCTGCAACGCAACGTCGCCGGTCGCCTGGATGCACAGGGTCGTCCGATCCCGCTGATCGCCGAAACCGGTGGCCAGAACGCGATGATCGTCGACTCCTCGGCGCTGACCGAACAAGTGGTCATCGACGTGGTGTCCTCGGCCTTCGACAGCGCCGGCCAACGCTGCTCGGCCCTGCGCGTACTGTGCTTGCAGGAAGATTCCGCTGATCGCGTGATCGAAATGCTGAAAGGGGCCATGGCTGAGTGCCGCCTCGGTAACCCGGAACGCCTGTCGGTGGATATCGGCCCGGTGATCGACGCCGAAGCCAAGGCTGGCATCGAGAAACACATCCAGGCCATGCGCGACAAAGGCCGCAACGTTTACCAGGTGGCCATTGCCGACAGCGAAGAGGTCAAGCGCGGCACATTCGTGATGCCAACCCTGATCGAACTGGAAAGCTTCGACGAGTTGCAGCGGGAGATCTTCGGCCCGGTGCTGCACGTGGTGCGCTACAAGCGTAAAGAGATCGACCAGCTTATCGGCCAGATCAATGCCTCCGGCTATGGCCTGACCCTGGGCGTGCACACCCGTATCGACGAGACCATCGCCAAGGTGATCGACAACGTCCATGCCGGTAACGTCTACGTGAACCGCAACATCGTGGGTGCCGTGGTCGGCGTGCAGCCGTTCGGCGGCGAAGGCCTGTCGGGTACCGGCCCTAAAGCGGGCGGCCCGCTGTACCTGTACCGCCTGCTGTCGACACGTCCTACGGATGCCATCGAGCAATCCTTCGTTCGCGGTGATGCTCTGGCCGCACCGGATGTACGCCTGCGGGATGCCATGAGCAAGCCGCTGACCGCCCTGCAAACCTGGGCCGACAGCAACAAGCTCAGCGACTTGAGCGCCCTGTGCGTACAGTTCGCCGCGCAATCCCAAAGCGGTATCACCCGCCAACTGGCCGGCCCGACCGGCGAGCGCAACAGCTACGCCATCCTGCCCCGCGAGCACGTGTTGTGCCTGGCGGAAGTGGAAGGCGACCTGCTGACGCAACTGGCCGCCGTGCTGGCAGTCGGCAGCTCGGCGGTATGGCCGGAAACTGAATTGACCAAGGCCGTGTTCGCACGCCTGCCGAAGGATATTCAGGCGAAGATCACGCGAGTGGCTGACTGGACCAAGGATGAAACCGTGTTTGATGCCGTACTGCATCACGGCGATTCCGACCAACTGCGCGGGGTTTGCCAGCAAGTGGCCAAGCGTGGCGGGGCGATCGTCGGGGTTCACGGCTTGTCTTCGGGCGAAACCGGGATTGCCCTGGAGCGCCTGGTGATCGAGCGCGCGCTGAGCGTCAACACTGCGGCGGCGGGCGGTAACGCCAGCCTGATGACCATCGGCTAACTGACAAAACGCGGTCGAAATGTGGGAGCTGGCTTATGTGGGAGCTGGCTTGCCTGCGATGGCATCACCTCGGTGTATCTGACACATCGAGGTGCCTGCATCGCGGGCAAGCCCGGCTCCCACAAAAGCTCCCACACTGACCGTGTTTGCAACTCACCGCTGTTGTTTTGCCCCTCCATCACCCAGATCAATCTTGCTATCCAGCCTCTATTTGCGCACTTAGACTCAGGCCCATTCCCAAACAGGTAAGCCGCCATGTCCGAGACGCTGCTCAGTTCCCGCAATCTGGCTTTCGAGCTGTACGAAGTCCTCGATGCCGAGGGCCTGACCCAGCGCGAGCGGTTTGCCGAACACAACCGCGAAACCTTCGACGCCGCCATCGGCACCGCCCGCAGCATTGCCGAGAAATTTTTCGCCCCGCATAACCGCAAGGGTGACGAGAACGAACCACGCTACGAGAACGGTCAGGCGATTCTGATTCCTGAAGTGAAACCGGCCGTGGATGCCTTCCTCGAAGCCGGCTTCCTCAACGCCGCCCGCAGCTTCGAAGCCGGTGGCATGCAACTGCCGACCCTGCTCTCCCAGGCCTGTTTCGCGCACTTCCAGTCGGCCAACGCTGCGTCCACCTCCTACCCGTTCCTGACCATGGGCGCCGCCAACCTGATCGAGAGCTTCGGCACCGAGGAGCAGAAGCAACGCTTCCTGCAACCGATGATCGAAGGCCGCTTCTTCGGCACCATGGCGCTGACCGAGCCCCATGCCGGTTCATCGCTGTCGGATATTCGCACCCGCGCAGAGCCGGCAGCTGACGGCAGCTATCGCCTCAAGGGCAACAAGATCTTCATCTCCGGCGGCGATCACCCGCTGTCGGAGAACATCGTGCACATGGTGCTGGCCAAGCTGCCGGACGCGCCCGCCGGGGTGAAGGGCATTTCGCTGTTTATCGTGCCCAAATTCCTGGTCAACGACGACGGCAGCCTGGGCAAACGCAACGATGTGCTGCTGGCCGGGCTGTTTCACAAGATGGGCTGGCGCGGTACCACGTCGACTGCGCTGAACTTCGGCGATAACGGCGACTGCGTCGGCTATCTGGTGGGCAAGCCGCACCAGGGCCTGAGCTGTATGTTCCAGATGATGAACGAGGCGCGGATCGGCGTCGGCATGGGCGCGGTGATGCTCGGTTACGCTGGCTACCTGTATTCCCTGGAGTACGCCCGCGAACGCCCCCAAGGCCGCCTGCCCGACAGCAAGGACCCAAACACCGCACCGGTGGCGATCATCCAGCACGCCGATATCAAGCGCATGCTGTTGACGCAAAAAGCCTACGTGGAAGGCGCCTTCGACCTCGGTCTGTATGCCGCGCGACTGTTCGATGACACCACGACGCTCACCACCGAAACCGAGCGCAAACAGGCCCACGAACTGCTGGATCTGCTGACGCCCATCGTCAAATCCTGGCCGTCGGAATTTTGCCTGAAGGCCAACGAACTGGCGATCCAGATACTCGGCGGCCACGGCTACACCCGCGAATACCCGGTGGAACAGTATTACCGCGACAACCGCCTGAACCCGATCCATGAAGGCACCCACGGCATTCAGTCGCTGGATCTATTGGGACGCAAGCTGGCGCAGAACGGCGGCGCGGGCTTGAAGCAACTGATTCGCCTGATCGCCGAGACCGGCGCGCGGGCACAGGCCTACCCGTCGCTGACCGCCTTGCGGGAACCGCTGGAACAGTTGGTGGCACGCCTGCAAAGCGTCACCCTCGGCCTGCTGACGGATCTCGCCCAGGGCAAGGTAAACAGCAGCCTGGCGAATTCGGCGCTGTACCTGAAAGTGTTCGGGCATACGGTGATTGGCTGGCGCTGGCTGGAACAGGCGATTCGCGCCGAGGAAGGGCTGGCCAAAGGCAATGCTGCCGATGTCGCCTTCTATAAGGGCAAGCTCCAGGCCGCCCGGTACTTCCTGACGTGGGAAATACCGGGCTGCCATCATGAACTGGCGATTCTCGAGGCACGCGATGACACGTGCCTGGGGATGCAGGATGAGTGGTTCTAAGGCGTTCCAATCGCCTTGGAAATCACCTCGACCGTGGCGCTGACTTGCTCTTGGTAACGGTCGAGTTCCTGCTGGTGGTGCTTTTGCATTTCGATCTGCTCGGCGCACAGGTTCAGCGCCGCCAGCACCAATAGCTTGTCACCGATCAGCGTCGGGTACTTTTTCTTGGTGGTGGCCAGGGATGCCTTGAGCATCGTCACGGCGCTCATCAGGGTGTTGTCTTCCCCCTCCGGCGCCTTGATCGAGTAATCCTCACCGAGAATCGAAACGACCTTTATCCCTTCATTCATGCGCTGACAGGACCTGCGCTCACACGCTCAACCAACGCCTGGATACGGGCAGCGGTGGCGCCCTGCTTTTCTTCCTGTTCCATCAGGTTCAGCTGCAAACTGTCGTTTTCATCCTTGGCGCGAGCCAGTTCGGCCTTGAGGGATTCGTTGGTGCCCAGCAGATCCTGGTTCTGCTGTACCAGGTCGCTGACCAGTTGTTCCAGTTGGCTGAGGGATGCTTCTAACATTTTGATTTCTCGGGCTTTTTCAAAGGGCGGTGACGATAAAGAAAATTCACCTCGGATGCCAGGGTTATCCCCGGCGCGGGGCCTTGATTTTACAGGGCAGGCCACGCTTTCGAGCCTTAGTGACTGCATTTATGGCATCTGGTTCCTGAATCCCGTCGGCCCGTCCAAATCTGCGACAAAAGCGCGCACCTCCTCAAGACTTTAGTCGTATGACCGATAGGTCATGGACACCCCGCCCAAACCCCGCATGGATCGCGCTTCTCCCCAGGATCACAGCATGTCTCTTCGTAATATGAATATCGCGCCGCGAGCCTTCCTCGGCTTCGCGTTGATTGGCGCGCTGATGTTGTTTCTCGGCGTGTTCGCGTTGAACCAGATGAGCAAGATTCGCGCGGCGACGCAAGACATCACCCTGAGCAGCGTGCCGAGCATTCGTGCCCTGGATGAGTTCACCCAGCTGACCCTGCGCCTGCGGGTGCTGTCCTATCGCTTGCTGACCAACCGCGAGCCCGACGTCCAGCAAAAGACCCTTGAGTCGTTTGACGTGCGCAACCAGCAGATCCGCACCGCGCAGGGCATCTACGAAAAACTCATCGATAGCAGCGAAGAACGTGCTGCCTACGATGAATATGTGCGCCTGCTGGCCCAGTACCATCAGATCGAAGAGCGCATGAAGAGCCTGTCCCGGGCCAATCAGGTGGAAGAACTGCGCACGCTGCTGAACACCGAGTTGCTGAGCAACTCGGATCAGGTCAACGCCGTCTTGAACCGCCTGCTGGACATCAACAACAAGATGGCCCTGGCCACCAACCAGCAAGCCGCCGACCAGTACGACATGGCCTTTGAGCTGGTGGTGATCCTGCTGATCCTGGCCACTGCGCTGACCATGCTGTTCGCCTGGCTGCTGACCCGCAGCATCACCCAGCCGATCGCCCAGGCCCTGGACGCCGCCGAGGAAATCGCCGAAGGCAACCTCACCCGCCCGATCAAGGTGGAAGGCAACGACGAAGCCGGCCGGCTGCTGCTGGCAATGGCCAAGATGCAGGACAAGCTGAAGGACACCTTGCAGCGCATTTCCGGCTCGGCCACCCAACTGGCTTCCGCTGCGGAAGAGCTGAACGCCGTGACCGACGAAAGCGCCCGCGGCCTGACCCAGCAAAACAACGAAATCGAACAGGCCGCCACGGCGGTGAACGAGATGACCAGCGCGGTTGAAGAAGTGGCCCGCAACGCGGTCAGCACCTCCGAAGCCTCGAAAAACGCCACTTCGTCTGCGGGCGATGGCCGTGATCTGGTGCAGGAAACCGTCAGCGCCATCGAACGCATGAGCAGCGACGTGCAAGCCACTGCCACCCTGATCGGCAACCTGGCGGAAGAATCCCGGGACATCGGCAAGGTGCTGGATGTGATTCGCGGCCTGGCCGACCAGACCAACCTGCTGGCCCTGAACGCGGCGATTGAAGCGGCGCGCGCCGGTGAAGCCGGGCGTGGTTTTGCGGTGGTGGCGGATGAAGTGCGGGCCCTGGCCCATCGCACCCAGCAGTCCACCAGCGAGATCGAACGGATGATCGGCAGCATTCAGGCCGGTACCGAGCATGCGGTGGATTCGATGCGCAACAGCACCGAGCGTGCAGAATCGACGCTGAACATCGCCAAGGGCGCGGGGATGTCGCTGGATACCATCAATACCGCCATCGTTGAAATCAACGAGCGCAACCTGGTGATCGCCAGCGCCGCTGAAGAGCAGGCGCAGGTGGCGCGGGAAGTGGATCGCAACCTGGTGAATATCCGCGATTTGTCGGTGCAATCGGCGACCGGGGCCAGCCAGACGAGCGCGGCGAGCAGTGAGCTGTCGCGCCTGGCGGTGGATTTGAACGGGATGGTGGGGCGGTTCAGGCTTTAACTGACACCGGTGATCCCTTGTGGGAGCTGGCTTGCCTGCGATAGCAATCTGACAGTCACGATCTCCAGTGACTGACACACCGCGATCGCAGGCAAGCCAGCTCCCACATTTGACCTGCGTACATCCCCAACACCTTTTTTGACAGCACAGCAATTCAACAGGTTAGAATCGCTGGCACGCAGACTGCATGGTCAGTTTGCGCCTCGTCTTTCCTGCTCATGGAGTACTGCCTTTGAATGCGACGACCATCAACAGCCTGTTCTTGATCGGCGCGTTGCTGGTAGGTGCGAGCATTCTGGTGAGTTCTCTTTCGTCCCGCCTGGGGATCCCGATCCTGGTGATCATCCTGGCCGTGGGCATGATCGCCGGCGTCGACGGCGGCGGCATCATCTTCGATAACTACCCTACCGCCTACCTCGTGGGCAACCTCGCCCTGGCCGTGATCCTGCTCGATGGCGGCCTGCGAACACGGGTAGCCAGTTTCCGCGTGGCGCTCTGGCCCGCGTTGTCCCTGGCGACGGTCGGGGTGCTGATCACCACCGGTCTCACCGGCATGGCAGCCGCCTGGCTGTTCAACCTCAACATCATTCAAGGCCTGCTGATCGGCGCCATCGTCGGCTCCACGGACGCCGCCGCCGTGTTCTCGCTGCTGGGCGGCAAAGGCCTGAACGAACGGGTCACCGCCAGCCTGGAAATCGAATCCGGCAGTAACGACCCGATGGCGGTGTTCCTCACCGTCACCCTGATCGACATGCTCGCCAGCGGCCAGACCGGCCTGCACTGGAGCCTGCTGACGCACCTGATCCGCGAATTCGGTATCGGCGGCATCATCGGCCTGGGTGGTGGCTGGTTGATGCTGCAAATGGTCAACCGGATCAACCTGGCCAACGGCCTGTACCCGATCCTGGTGATTTCCGGCGGCCTGTTCGTGTTTGCCCTGACCAACGCCTTGCACGGCAGCGGCTTCCTCGCCGTGTACCTGTGCGGCCTGGTGATCGGCAACCGCCCGGTGCGCAGCCGTCATGGCATCTTGCATATGCTCGACGGCATGGCCTGGCTGGCACAGATCGGCATGTTCCTGGTGCTGGGCCTGCTGGTCACGCCCCATGACCTGCTGCCCATTGCGCTGCCGGCCCTGGGCCTGGCGCTGTGGATGATTCTCTTCGCACGGCCGCTGTCGGTGATCGTCGGCCTGCTGCCGTTCAAGGCCTTCCATGGTCGAGAGAAAGCCTTTATCGCCTGGGTCGGCCTGCGCGGCGCGGTACCGATCATCCTGGCGGTGTTCCCGCTGATGGCCGGCCTGCCCCACGCCCAGCTGTACTTCAACCTGGCGTTCTTTATCGTGCTGGTGTCGTTGCTGGTACAGGGCACGAGCCTGCCGTGGGTCGCCAAATTGTTGAAAGTGACGGTACCGCCCGAGCCTGCGCCGATTTCCCGGGCGGCCCTGGAAGTGCACGTCACCAGCGAGTGGGAGCTGTTCGTCTATCGCCTGGGTGCCGAAAAATGGTGCATCGGTGCGGCCCTTCGCGAACTGAAAATGCCCGAAGGCACGCGGATCGCTGCGCTGTTTCGTGGCCAGCAATTGCTCCATCCGTCGGGCAGTACGGTGCTGGAAGTCGACGATCTGCTGTGCGTGATCGGCCATGAACACAACCTGCCGGCCCTCGGCAAACTGTTCAGCCAGGCACCGCAACGGGGCCTCGACCTGCGCTTCTTCGGCGACTTCGTACTGGAAGGCGACGCCCAGCTGGGCGCGGTTTCGGCGCTGTACGGGCTCAAGCTCGAGGGCATCGACCCCGACATGCCGCTGAGCCGCTTCATCACCCAGAAAGTCGGCGGTGCGCCCGTGGTCGGCGACCAGGTGGAATGGAACAACACCATCTGGACCGTCGCGGTCATGGACGGGAACAAGATCGGCAAAGTCGGCGTCAGATTCCCCGAAGGAAGTCGCCCGGGTCCCGGACTCTTCCTCTAAACTGCGGGGCGACGGCGCGCCAGTCGATGTCAGGACGCCCCCTATTTATCACCTTGCTTGACCGGTCTCTATGACAATCCTGCGCACCTTTTTAGCCACTGCCCTGCTAGGCCTGACCCTCTGCGTCGGCACCGTACACGCGGCCGACCCGCCCAGCATCGACTCCGTCCAGCAAACCCTGGACAAGCTGCCGGACCGCAAGCTGCCCGACGCCGACATGAAGGCGCTGCAATCCATCCTGCAGCAGACCCTCACCTTCCTCGGCAACCAGCAGGACTATCAGCAGCGTCTGGTGGACCTCAAGCGCCAGCTCGAAGACGCGCCGCGCCAGACCGTCGACAACCAGCGCGAACTGGTCCGGCTCAAGGCCACCAAGGTAATTCCGGTCGCCCAGCGCTACGCTACGTTACCGGTGCCGCAACTTGAGCAACTGCTGGTGCAGCGCACCACCCAGCAAGGCGACCTGCAAAAGGAACTGGCCGACGCCAACAGCCTGACCATCGCGGCGCAGACCCGCCCCGAGCGCGCCCAAACCGAAATCAGCAGCAGCCAGACGCGTATCCAGCAGATCAGCGCGACCCTCAAGGCCGGCAAAGACAACGGCAAGACCCTCAGCGGTGACCAGCGCAACCAGCTGAACGCCGAGTTGGCCGCCCTCAACGCGCTGATTCCCTTGCGTCGCCAGGAACTGGCCGGCAACAGCCAGCTGCAAGACCTTGGCAACAGCCAGCACGACCTGGTGCTGGAAAAAACCGCCCGCCTTGAGCAGGAAATCCAGGACCTGCAAACCCTGATCAACCAGAAGCGCCTGGCCCAATCCCAGGAAACCGTGACCCAGCAATCCATCGAAGCCCAAAAGGCCGGTGGCAGCAGCCTGCTGGCCACGGAAAGCGCGGCCAACCTGAAACTGTCCGACTACCTGCTCAAAAGCACCGACCGGCTCAACGAACTGACCCAGAAAAACCTGCAGACCAAGCAGCAACTGGACAGCGTGACCCAAAGCGACTCGGCCCTGGACGAGCAGATCAACGTACTCAAGGGCAGCCTGTTGCTGTCCAAGATCCTCTACAAACAGAAGCAGGCCTTGCCGCGCCTGACCGTCGACCGCGACCTGGCGGACGACATCGCCAACATTCGCCTGTACCAGTTCGAGGTCAACCAACAGCGCGAACTGATCAGCACCCCGAGTACCTACGTCGACAGCCTGCTGGCCAACCAGCCGGCCGACCAGGTGACGCCACAACTGCGGCGCACCCTGCTGGAACTGGCGATCACCCGCAGCGACCTGCTGGAGCGCCTGAGCCGGGAACTGAGCGCACTGCTCAACGAATCCATCACCCTGCAACTGAACCAGAAGCAACTGCTGAGCACCGCCACCACCCTGCGGGCGACCCTCGACGAGCAGATGTTCTGGATTCCCAGCAACAAGCCGCTGGACACCGAATGGCTGGAAACCGTACCGGCGCACCTGAGCAAACAGGTCACCACCCTGCCGTGGGCGTCCAGCGTCAGCGAACTGTATGACGGCCTGACCCAGCGCCCGCTGCTGTTCCTGCCCCTGCTGCTGTTGATTGGTGCACTGCTGTGGCGCCGCAGCGCCCTGTATGCCCGGCTGAAAAAAATCCACATGGACATTGGCCACTTCAAGCGCGACAGCCAGTGGCATACGCCGGTGGCGATCCTGGTGAATATCGCGCTGGCGATGCCGGTGGCGCTGGGCCTGGCGCTGTGCGGCTATGCGCTGCAGATCGATGCCCGCGGGCAAAATGCCAACCTCGGCGCGGCCCTGCTACAGATTGCCCAAGCGTGGCTGGTGTTCTACACCGCCTACCGAATCCTTGCGCCCGGCGGCGTGGCAGAGCTGCATTTCCGCTGGGAAAAGCCCCAGGTCGAATTCCTCCAGGGCTGGGTGCGCAAGCTCGGGCTGGTGGTGCTGGCATTGGTGGCCGTGGTAGCCATCGCCGAGCACCAGCCGGCAGCACTGGCAGACGACGTGCTGGGTATTGGCGTGGTACTGACCTGCTACGCCTTGATGGCCTGGTTGCTCGGGCGCCTGCTGCTCAATAGCCCGACCCACGAAAAAGCCTCGCTGTTCCGCAAAGCCGTCGGCCTGGTGTTTACCGCACTGCCGGTCGCGCTGTTTATTGCCGTGTGTTTTGGCTACTACTACACCGCCCTGAAACTCAGCGACCGGTTGATCAACACCCTGTACCTGCTGATGTTCTGGCTGGTGATCGAAGCCACCTTCGTGCGAGGCCTGGGGGTTGCCGCACGGCGCCTGGCCTACGCGCGGGCCCTGGCCAAACGCCAGGCGGCCAAGGAAGCGGGTGATGGCGAAGCGGTGATCGAAGAGCCGACCCTGGACATCGAACAGGTCAACGAGCAGTCGATGCGACTGATTCGCCTGGCCTTGCTCGGTGGCTTTATCGCCGCGCTGTACTGGGTGTGGTCTGACTTGATCTCGGTGTTTTCCTACCTGGACAACGTCACCCTCTACGAATACACCAGCGGCACCGGCGCCAATATCAGCATGGTGCCCATCAGCATCGGCGACTTGCTCGGCGCCTTGATCATCGTCGGCATCACCTTCGCCCTGGCGCGCAACCTGCCCGGCCTGCTGGAAGTGTTGGTGCTGTCCAAGCTCGACCTGGCCCAGGGCAGCGCCTACGCCACCACCACGTTGCTGTCCTACGTGATTGCCGGCGTGGGCTTTGTCTCCACCCTGTCGACCCTCGGCGTGAGCTGGGACAAGTTGCAATGGCTGGTGGCCGCGCTGTCGGTGGGGCTGGGCTTTGGTATGCAGGAGATCTTCGCCAACTTCATCTCCGGCATCATGATCCTGTTCGAGCGTCCGGTACGAATCGGCGACACCATCACCATCGGCAACCTGTCGGGCACGGTGAGCAAGATCCGCATCCGCGCCACCACCATCACCGACTTCGACCGCAAAGACATCATTGTCCCGAACAAAACGTTCATCACCGGGCAACTGATCAACTGGTCGCTGACCGACACAATCACCCGGGTCACCCTGAAACTGGGCGTGGACTACGGCTCGGACCTGGACCTGGTGAAGGAATTACTGCTCAAGGCCGCCGCCGAAAACCCGCGCGTGTTGAAGGACCCGGCGCCCCACGTGTACTTCCTCAACTTCGGTGAAAGCACCCTCGACCACGAACTGCGCATGCATGTGCGGGATCTTGGCGACCGCAACCCGGTGATCGATGAGGTCAACCGCTTCATCAACCGCGAGTTCAAGAACCACCACATCAACATCTCGTTCCGGCAGATGGAGGTTTACCTGAAAAACCTGCATGGCCAGGAATACAAGCTGGTGCCGGTAGAGGAAGAAAACCGGACCATCCTGCCGCCCGCCCAGGACCAGGACCTGCCCGAGCCGCCGCCCGCCAAACTCGACTAAACGCGTTATCCCCAGCAGAATGGTCGGACATTCTGCTCAGGAGATGGCCGTTGAAAGCCCTCGACGAACTGACCTTCGACAACCGCTTCGCCCGCCTGGGCGACGGCTTCTCAACCCATGTGCTGCCCGAGCCCATCGACGAACCGCGTCTGGTGGTGGCGAGCGAGGCGGCCATGGCGTTGCTGGATCTCGACCCTGCCGTGGCCGAAACGCCGGTATTCGCCGAGCTGTTTGGCGGGCACAAGCTGTGGGCCGAGGCCGAGCCGCGGGCGATGATCTATTCCGGGCATCAGTTTGGTTCCTACAACCCGCAACTGGGCGACGGCCGCGGGCTGTTGCTGGGCGAGGTATATAACCAGGCAGGCGAGCATTGGGACCTGCACCTCAAGGGTGCCGGGCAAACCCCGTACTCGCGCATGGGCGATGGGCGCGCGGTGCTGCGCTCGTCGATTCGGGAGTTTCTGGCGTCGGAAGCGTTGCATGCGCTGGGTATTCCCAGCAGTCGGGCGCTGTGCGTGATCGGCTCTGACACCCCGGTGTGGCGCGAGAAACAGGAGCGGGCCGCCATGGTGCTGCGCCTGGCCCACAGCCATGTGCGCTTTGGGCATTTCGAATATTTCTACTACACCAAGAAACCCGAGCTGCAGAAGGAGCTGGCGGAGCACGTGTTGTCGTTGCACTTCCCGGAGTGCATGGAACAGCCCGAGCCGTACCTGGCGATGTTCCGCGAAATCGTCGAGCGCAATGCCGAGCTGATCGCCAAATGGCAGGCCTATGGGTTCTGCCACGGCGTGATGAATACCGACAACATGTCGATCCTCGGCATCACCTTCGACTTTGGGCCGTTTGCGTTCCTGGATGACTTTGACGCGCAGTTCATCTGCAACCACTCGGATCATGAAGGGCGTTATTCCTTCAGTAATCAGGTGCCGATCGGGCAGTGGAATTTGAGCGCGTTGGCGCAGGCGTTGACGCCATTTATCAGCGTTGAAGCGTTGCGAGAAACGCTCGGGTTGTATCTGCCGTTGTTCCAGGCGCACTACCTGGACCTGATGCGCCGCCGATTGGGTCTCACCACCGCTGAAGATGATGATCAAAAACTGGTGGAGCGCCTGCTGCAACTGATGCAGAACAGCGGCGTCGACTACACCCTGTTCTTCCGCCGACTGGGGGATGAATCAGCCGCGCTGGCTGTGGCGCGACTGCGCGACGACTTTGTCGACCTCAAGGGATTTGATGAGTGGGCGGATCTGTACAAGGCCCGTGTGGAGCGCGAAGCCAGCGGCACAGAAGAGCAGCGGCGTGAGCGGATGCATGGGGTGAACCCGCTTTATATCCTGCGCAATTACCTGGCGCAGAACGCTATCCAGGCGGCTGAGCTTGGGGATTACAGCGAAGTGCGCCGGCTGCATGAAGTGCTGACCAAGCCGTTTGAAGAGCAGCCGGGGATGGAACAATACGCCCAGCGGCCGCCGGACTGGGGGAAGCATTTGGAGATTAGTTGTTCGTCCTGAAATCTATTGCACGATACTGCCGGGCCTTGGCCAGCGCCCAAGGTCATAGGCTTCAATCCACTCAGCAATGATGTTGAGCAGGCTCATTAACGGATGAGCCTCGTCTTCTCCAACAACATCGAGCAATTCATCGAGCGCCAGAACCAAGGCGTCGTAGTCGACCTCGGTTTGGGGTTTACGCAAGAGTGGTGAGACGTATGGCCAATGCTCAATCGCTTGTCTGACAACTTCGCTCATATTTAATCCTCTTTCAGTTATTGCTTGATAAACCACGCCGCCGGCTCCAAATAGAATCCATTGGCCACTTTCACGGAGCCCACCATGTCCGACTCTCTCGTCATCCCCTGCCCCCACTGCAACGGTCTTAACCGCATCCCCAACGAACGCCTGGGCGATGCGCCTAAATGCGGGCGCTGCAAGCAGCCAGTGCTGCTGAGCAAACCCTTTGAGCTGAAACAGAGCGACTACGCCAGCCAGATCAAGGGCGACCTGCCGTTGCTGGTGGATGTGTGGGCCGAATGGTGCGGGCCGTGCAAGTCGTTTGCGCCGGTGTTTGAGCAGGCCGCCGGGCAGTTGGCCGGGAAATGCCGGTTGGCCAAGCTCGATAGCGAGGCCAATCAGCAGTTATCCGCTCAGTTGGGCATTCGCTCGATTCCCAGCCTGATCCTGTTCAAGAATGGCCGGGAAGTGGCGCGTCAGAGCGGGGCGTTTCCGTTGCCGCAGTTGATGAGCTGGCTGCGCAGTCAGGGCGTTTGAGGTAGCGGGACGCCCCGGTCCATCACTTGCCCCATCAGCAATACGCCCAATTCGCTCAATTGATGAATGGCCAACGCGACATCGCGCTGCTTGCCGGTGAGATCGTCGGAAAGGTCGAGCAAGAGGGTGGTGACTGAGGAGAAGGTTTCGTAGGTGTTGAGGATCAGGGTTTCGGTGGTTTGGCCGGGGCTGACTGTAAAAAGGTACGACGGGGGATTTGGAGTAGCTTTAAACATGGTCGACATTCCTGATTGGAGCCGCCATCTGATCGCTACTAAACGAATTAGGGTGGCAGCTGTACGCAGGTTAGTAGACCGGGAAATGTCGAAGCCGGCGCGCCCGAAGACGCCCTACGCACAGCCACCATCAAGCACAGACTAAACGTCTGAAAGATGTAGCTCATGCACTTAACGACAAACACTCGGGCTACTAAACCCGATCACTGAGAATTCAGCGACCGGGCAACCTTAGAGACGCCCATCCAGACGCACAAGCCGGCGGATTCTGGCGTAACTGTAGGCAACGGCGCAAGACGACGATTTTCCTGTAGGAACAAAGACCCAATGTGGGAGCTGGCTTGCCTGCGATAGCATCACCTCGGTGTAACTGACAAACCGAGTTGACTGCATCGCGGGCAAGCCCGGCTCCCACACAAGCAGGCTCCCACACGGGTTTTGTGTTGCCTGCTAAATCACGCGTTTTCCAGCAGGTTATGCAACTCCACAAACTGCTGTGTCAGCTTGTGCCGTGGGTCCAGGTGGATCAGCGGCATGTTGGCCTGGTGCGATTCACGCATGCGCACCGAGCTGGTCAGGTACACCGGCAACACCGGCAAGCCTTCGGCAATCAATTCATCCAGCATCTGCTGCGGCAGGCTCGCCCGGGCCTGGAACTGGTTGACCACAATCCCTTCCACTTCCAGCCCTTCGTTGTGGTCTTCCTTCAATTCTTCAATCTCTGCCAGCAGGCCATACAGCGCCTGGCGGGAGAAGCTGTCGCAATCGAACGGGATCAACACGCGATCAGCGGCAATCAGCGCCGAAACCGCATAAAAATTCAACGCCGGCGGCGTATCCAGGTAAATCCGGTCGTAGTCCTCGCTCAATTCATCCAGCAGCTTTCGCAGCTTGTTGATCTTGTGCTTGGCCTCGAGCTTGGGCTGCAGGTCCGCCAGTTCCGCCGTGGCGGTGATGACGTGCAGGTTGTCGAACGGGGTTTCGTAGATATCCACCTGGTTTTTCTTCGAAAACGGCCCTGAAGACAGGGTTTGCTTGAAGAAATCGGCGATGCCCATAGGGATATCATCGCCGGTCAGGCCGGTGAGGTACTGGGTTGAGTTGGCTTGGGCATCGAGGTCCACCAACAGGGTTCGATAGCCTTCGCTGGCGCTGACCGCCGCCAGGTTGCAGGCGATGCTGGACTTGCCAACTCCGCCTTTTTGGTTGAACACCACGCGCCGCATGGAAAAACCTCCGTGTATCAATGAATGACCGAGTGTAGAGGGCAAAAGCGCTGGTTAGCTACCTCGTTTGTTCCTGTACTACAGCATCAGAGGCTCTATCTCGCACAACAATTTCCCGTCCGTCCGACAAAGCAGGAATTGCCTGACACCTGCTGCCCCACCTGCATGACGGACAATCTGTAATTCTTTACAACCAATTTGTAATCACTCGTGAACAATTCTTTACCAAAGTTTGCTAGAACCCCACGGCACCGGGATAATGCGCCCCACTCGGCCATTGCTCCCTGTCCCCGTATCCGGGGCCAACAGCCGCACAAGGATGCCCGCAGGGGCGGGATAACTTCTCAGTGATCAATTTCAACATCGCCCAATGGCGCGCCTGGGCCCCAGGGCTCGAAAGCGCGGACGACTGGCGCGCCTGGTGCCGGCAGCCGACGTTGCTCGCCAGCAGCGACGCTGCCCCCGATGTGTCGTTCCTGCCGGCCATGCAGCGCCGGCGCCTGAGCCGCCTGGCGCGCATGGCCTTCAGCGTGGGCTGGCCACTGGCCGAAGGCCTGCAACAGCTGCCATTGGTGTTCGTTTCCCGTCACGGCGAAACCCCGCGCACCCTCGATATTCTCAGCGACCTAGCCAACGACGAGCCGCTGTCGCCGACCCAGTTCAGCCTGTCGGTGCACAACGCGGTGATTGGCCTGTGGTCGATCCTGCGCAATGAAACCAGCGAAATGACCGCCCTCGCCGCCGCCGGTGATGGCCTGGAGCACGGCATGCTCGAAGCTGCCGCCCTACTCAATGAAGGCGCACCGGCTGTGTTGCTGATCATTACCGAGGAGCAGCCGCCCGAAACCTACGCCCGCTGGATCGACGACGTGCCCTTCCCTTACGCCCTCGGCCTGTTGCTGACGCCGGGCGACGAGTGGCAGCTGGAACTGAATACGGCCGCTGTCCAACCCACCACCAAAGCCCAGTGGCCCCACGCCCTGAACCTGCTGCGCACCCTGCTGAACGAACAGGGCGCCTGCCAACATGCCTGGAAGAACCGAGTATGGAACTGGCAACGCAAGCCCTGACCGAAAAGCCTCGGCAGGCCTACTACTGGCGCCTGTTCGCCACCGCTGCCGCCTTCGCCCTGTTTGGCATCGGCGGCCTGTGCTTGCGCGTGCTGGTGTTTCCGCTGCTCAGTTGCCTGCCGGGAGATGCCAAACGGCATCAGCGGCGCGCCCGCCACACCATCAGTTGTCTGTTCTGGCTGTTTATCCGCATGATGACGCGCCTGGGCATTCTGACCTACAGCGTCGAAGGCGCCGAAAAGCTCGGCCGTCCCGGCCAGATGATCATCGCCAACCACCCGTCGCTGGTGGACGTGGTGTTCCTGATCGCCCTGATGCGCCAGACCAACTGCGTGGTCAAACAGAGCCTGTGGCAGAACCCGTTCACCCGTGGGCCGGTGCGCGACGCCGGCTACATCAGCAACGACGGCAGCGCCGACATGCTCGACGCGGCCGCCGACGCCCTGCGGGACGGCCAGACCCTGATCATTTTCCCGGAGGGCACCCGCACTTCGCCGGGCCAGGCACCGACCTTTCATCGCGGCGCCGCCGCCATTGCCTTGCGAGGTGCGAGCATCATTACTCCGGTGGTGATCAGGGTCAGCCCCACCACCCTGACCAAGGCCGAACCCTGGTATCGCATCCCCAATCGCCGTTTTCACTTCAGTTTGCGCGTGGGTGCCGATATAGAACCACAGGCGTTTGCCGCACAGGGCCCTGCGCCCCAGGCATCACGCAAGCTCAACGATTACCTGCACCAGTATTTTATTAAGGAGCTCGCCGAAGATGAGCGACCAACACCGCCTTGAGCACGACATAAAAACGCTGATCATCGAGGCCCTGGGCCTGGAAGACATCAGCGAGAGCGACATCGGCAACGAGCAAACCCTGTTCGGCGAAGGCCTTGGCCTGGATTCAGTCGACGCCCTGGAATTGGGCCTGGCAATCCAGAAAAAGTACGGCATCAAGATCGATGCCGACGCCAAGGACACCCGCAATCACTTCACCAACGTGGCCAGCCTCGCGGCGTTCGTCACGGCCCGACAGGCAGCTTGAGACCGTACCATGCAAACTCGTGACGATATTTTCAACACCTTGCGCGACGCCCTGGTGGAACTGTTTGAACTGGAACCTGAACGCGTCACGCTCGACGCCAACCTGTACCAGGACCTGGAAATCGACAGCATTGACGCAGTGGACCTGATCGACCACATCAAGCGCCAGACCGGCAAGAAAATCGCCGCCGAAGAGTTCAAGGCCGTGCGTACGGTCAACGACGTGGTCGAGGCGGTCTACCGTCTGGTTCAACCGGCCGCATGAGCCGGCTGATCGGCCTTGGCCTGTTGCTGGCGGGGCTGCTGTACCCTTTTGCGGTGTATTACGGCACGGAGCATTTTGCACCGTGGCAATTCGGCCTGCTGCTGGGCAGCCTGTGGCTGTTGCGCGCCCTGACCGGCGCCAGGCGCCCGGGCAGTCGCTGGATGGCCGCAGCGATCATCGTCTTTTGCCTGATGCTCGCCTGGTTCGACAACCCGCAGATGCTGCGCTGGTACCCGAGCCTGGTCAGCGCGTTCATGTTGGCGCTGTTCGGCCTGAGCCTGAAATACGGGCCGCCGATGGTCGAGCGCCTGGCCCGCATGACCGAGCCGCAATTGCCCGAGAAAGCGGTGGTGTACACGCGCCAGGTCACCGTGGTGTGGAGTGTGTTTTTTCTGTGTAACGGCCTGCTCGCCGCCGCCCTCACCTTGTGGGCGCCGCTGAGCTGGTGGACGTTGTACAACGGCATGATCGCCTACGGGCTGATGGGGCTGTTGTTTGCCGTGGAATGGCTGGTACGACAAAGGGTTCGAGGCCGCGTATGAATTGGTTGAATCTTGAGCACTTGCTGCTTGAGCCTGTAGGTCAGCGTTGGGTCACCACCGAACCTGCCCTGGATCACCCACAACTGTGGGAGAAGTGCCTGAGCCTGGCCGCCGGCTTGCAAGCCCGGGGCATCCAGCGCCTGGCCGTGCACCTGGAAGATGCCGGCTTGCTGGCGATCGCCCTGCTGGGTGCGTGGCGCGCCGGAGTCAGCGTGTTGTTGCCCGCCGACCTGCAACCCCAGACCCGCCAGCGCTGGGACGACGCCGTCGACGCCTGGCTGACCGAGGCCGGCGACCTGGACGCGCTCTATCAAGCGCCATTGAGCGCCGCTGCCCTGGACCTCGACGCCACCTGCCTGAGCCTGTGCACCTCCGGCTCCAGCGGCGAACCCAAGCGCATCGACAAAACCCTGCGCCAGATCGCCAATGAGGTCCAGGCCCTGGAAACCCTGTGGGGCGCCGACCTGGGCGAGGCCTGCATCATCGGCAGCGTCGCCACCCAACATATCTATGGCTTGCTGTTCCGGGTGCTGTGGCCGTTGTGTGCCGGGCGCACCTTTGTGCGCCGCCAACTGGCATTCCCCGAGGACCTGCAGCGCGCCAGCCGCGAGCATGCGCAGTTCGCCTGGGTTGCCAGCCCGGCGCTGCTCAAGCGCATGGGCGACAACCTCGACTGGCCGGCGCTTATACCGGTCAAACGGGTGTTCTCCTCCGGCGGCGCGCTGCCCCTTGAAGCCGCCACCAGCCTGCATCAACGCTTGCAGCAATGGCCGACGGAAATCCTCGGCAGCTCGGAAACCGGCGGCATCGCCTGGCGCCAGGGCGAACAACCGTGGCAGCCGTTTGCCGATGTGCACCTGAGCCAGGACGCCGACGGCGCCTTGCGCATTGCCTCGCCGTACCTGCCTGCCGGGCATATCGAACACACCGCCGACGCCGCGAACATCCACGCCGACGGCCGCTTCGAATTGCTGGGCCGCCTGGACCGCATCGTCAAGCTGGAAGAAAAACGCATCTCCCTGCCAATGCTCGAACAAGCGCTGGCAGACCACGCCTGGGTCGCCGAAACCCGCCTTGGCGTGGTGCAGGAAAACCGCGCGTCCCTCGGTGCCCTCGTGGTGCTCAGCAGCGACGGTTTGCATGCCCTGCGCAACCAGGGCCGGCGCACCGTCACCCAAGCCCTGCGCCAGCACTTGAGCCAACACTGCGAAGCCCTGGCCCTGCCCCGCCGCTGGCGCCTGTTGCGCCAATTGCCGTTGAACAGCCAAGGCAAGCTGCCCCAGGCCGAGGTCGAAGCCCTGCTGCTGGCACCCCGCCCGAAAGCGCCGGAAGTGCTGGAGCAAGTCGAAGCCAACGGTGAATGGACCCTGCAACTGGCGATCCCGCCGGACCTCGCCTACTTCAGCGGCCACTTCCCGCAAACCCCGGTGCTGCCGGGTGTGGTGCAAGTGGATTGGGCGCTGAGCCTGGGCCAGCAACTGCTCAAGCTGCCGGGCCAATTCGCCGGGATGGAAGTGCTCAAGTTCCAGCAACTGGTGCGTCCGGATGACCGGATCGAACTGCACCTGCGCTTTGATCAGGAGCGCGGCAAGCTGTACTTCGCCTACCGCAATGAGACGGCGGCCTGCTCCAGTGGGCGCATTCTTTTGGAGCTGGCGAGTGAATAACCTTCTGTGGCAAATCCGCTCCCTGTGGCGAGGGAGCTTGCTCCCGCTGGAGTGCGCAGCACTCCCAACCCAGCCACTGTGGTTTATCAGGCAAATCTCGGTCGCCTGTATTGGGGCCGCTTCGCAGCCCAGCGGGAGCAAGCTCCCTCGCCACAAAAAGCGTTTCTGCCAACAGGGTATCTGTTATGCATAACCCCTGCGCCCTGATCCCGGTCTACAACCACGAAGCCGCCGTGCCCGCCGTGGTGCGCACCGTGCTCGACGGCGGCCTGCCGTGCCTGCTGGTGGACGACGGCAGCAGCCCCGCCTGCGCCGCCGTGCTGGCGCAACTGGCAACCCTCGACAACGTCTCGCTGCTGACCCTGCCCGCCAATCAGGGCAAGGGCGCCGCCGTGATGGCCGGCTTTCGCGAAGCCGCGCGCCTGGGCTTCACCCACGCCCTGCAAGTGGACGCCGACGGCCAGCACGACCTGCGGGAAGTCGGGACCTTCCTCGACGCCTCGCGCACTCACCCCAATGCGGTGATCTGCGGCTACCCGGAATACGACGACAGCGTGCCCAAGGGCCGCCTTTACGCGCGCTACCTGACCCACGTGTGGGTGTGGATCAACACCTTGTCGCTGCAAATCCGCGATTCCATGTGTGGCTTTCGCGTGTATCCCTTGCCGCCGGTATTGGCACTGATGGACTCGGCCAACATCGGCAAGCGCATGGATTTCGACTCCGACATTCTGGTGCGCCTGTCGTGGCGCAACCAGCCAATGCGCTGGCTGCCGACCCAGGTGCATTACCCCGCCGATGGCCTGTCGCACTTTCGCCTGGTGCACGACAACGCGCTGATTTCCTCGATGCACACCCGGCTGTTCTTCGGCATGTTGGTGCGCGCGCCAATGATCCTCTGGCGCCGGTGGCAGGCATGACCCAGGACACCCGGCACTGGGCCGACCGCGAAGAGCGCGGCAGCTTCTGGCTGATGAAATTCACCGCCTTCGCCGCCAAAGTCCTCGGGCGCCGGTTGCTGAGCCCGCTGCTGTACGGCATCGTTTTGTACTTCTTCCTGTTCGGCCGCACGGCCCGCCAAAGCGCCTGGCAATACCAGCAACGCCTGGCCGACTGGGGCCAGCGCGATGACCTGCGCCCCACCCACCGGCGGGTCTTCGGCCAGTTCATGGCGTTCGCCGACGCCTTGCTGGACAAGCTCGACGTATGGAACGGCAAGCTGCGCCTGGAACAGATCGAAATCATCGACCCGGCCCAACTGCGCGGCCAGCTGCGTAGCGAACGCGGGCAGATGCTGGTGGGCGCGCACCTGGGCAATCTTGAAGTGTGCCGCGCCCTCGCCGAACTGGGGGAAAAGGTCACGATGAACGTGCTGGTGCACACCAAGCATGCCGAACGTTTCAACCGCATCCTGGGCGAAGCCGGGGCAACCAATCTGCGCCTGATCCAGGTCAGCGAACTCGACCCTGCGGTAATGATGATGCTCAGCCAGCGCCTGGACGCCGGCGAGTGGCTGGCGATTGCCGGCGACCGCGTGCCGCTGCATGGCGGGCGCACGGTGCGGGTGGACTTCCTCGGCCATGACGCCGCCTTTCCCCAAGGCCCGTGGCTGCTGGCCGGCCTGCTGAAATGCCCGGTCAACCTGCTGATGTGCTTGAAGCATCAAGGCCGCTACCGCCTGATCATCGAGCCGTTCGCCCAACTGATCGAATGGAAACGCAGCGACCGCCAGCAGGTGATCGCCCAATGGACCGCCCGCTACGCCGAGCGCCTGGGCCAGTTCTGCCTGGAAGCGCCCCGACAATGGTTCAACTTTTACCCTTTCTGGAAGACCGATGACGACGCATCTTGAGCCGGTAACCTTCGGCGAACTCCCTTTGCGCATCGAAGACGTGCTGGCCCTGGCCAACCGTCAGGCGCCGACTCAATTGCAAGCCGATGCCGCGTATCTCCAGCGTATCGCCAAGGGCGCGCAGTTCCTCGATTCGTTGCTGGACAAGGAAGGCGTGATCTACGGCGTGACCACCGGCTACGGCGACTCATGCGTGGTGGCGGTGCCGCTGGAGCACGTCGAAGCGTTGCCTCGCCACCTCTACACCTTCCACGGCTGTGGCCTGGGCAAGTTGCTGGACGAGCAAGCCACCCGCGCCGTGCTGGCGGCGCGGTTGCAGTCGCTGTGCCACGGCGTTTCCGGGGTGCGCGTGGAGTTGCTGGAGCGCCTGCATGCATTCCTTGAGTTCGACGTGCTGCCGCTGATTCCTGAAGAAGGCTCGGTGGGCGCCAGCGGTGATTTGACGCCGCTGTCCTACGTGGCTGCGACCTTGTCCGGTGAACGCGAAGTGATGTTCCGAGGCGAACGCCGCCAGGCCGCCGACGTGCACCGCGAACTGGGTTGGGACCCGCTGGTGCTGCGCCCGAAAGAAGCCCTGGCGCTGATGAACGGCACCGCCGTGATGACCGGCCTCGCCTGCCTGGCCTTCGCCCGCGCCGATTACCTGCTGCAACTGGCCACGCGCATCACCGCGCTGAACGTGGTGGCGCTGCAAGGCAACCCGGAGCACTTCGACGAGCGCCTGTTCGCCGCCAAGCCACACCCGGGGCAGATGCAAGTCGCCGCCTGGCTGCGCAAGGACCTCGCGATTGATGCCCCGACCGCGCCGCTGCACCGCCTGCAAGACCGTTACTCGCTGCGTTGCGCGCCCCACGTTTTGGGCGTGTTGGCCGACAGCCTGAACTGGCTGCGCTCGTTCATCGAGATCGAACTCAACAGCGCCAACGACAACCCGATCATCGACGCCGAAGAAGAGCGTGTGCTGCACGGCGGCCACTTCTACGGCGGCCACATCGCGTTCGCCATGGACAGCCTCAAGACCCTGGTGGCCAACGTCGCCGACCTGCTGGACCGCCAACTCGCCCTGCTGGTGGACGTGCGCTACAACCACGGCCTGCCGAGCAATCTGTCCGGTGCGCCGGCCGAGCGGGCGATGATCAACCACGGCTTCAAGGCCGTGCAGATCGGCACCAGCGCCTGGACCGCCGAAGCGCTGAAAAACACCATGCCGGCCAGCGTGTTCTCGCGCTCCACCGAGTGCCACAACCAGGACAAGGTGAGCATGGGCACCATCGCCGCCCGCGACGCGATTCGCGTGCTGGAGCTGACCGAACAAGTCGCCGCCGCCACCTTGCTGGCCGCCAACCAGGGCGTGTGGCTGCGGGCCCAGGCGCAAGACGCCCGCCCGCTGCCGCCGGCGCTGGCCGCCATGCACATTGAGCTCGCAAAGGACTTCCCGCCGGTGATCGAAGACCGCGCACTGGAAGGCGAACTGCGCCTGTGCCTCAAGCGCATCGCCGAGCAACACTGGAGGCTGCATGCGTAGCCAGGGCGTGTTGCATTGCGACACTGAAATCCTCGTGCCGTTTTTCGATATCGACACCATGAACGTGGTGTGGCACGGGCACTACGTGAAGTACCTGGAAGTCGCCCGCTGCGCCTTGCTGGACAAGCTCGGCCACAACTACACCACGATGCTGGAGTCGGGCTACGCCTGGCCGGTGATCGATATGCAACTGCGGTATGTGCGCGGCGCGACCTTCGGCCAGACCATCAACGTGCGCGCCAGCCTGGTGGAGTGGGAAAACCGCTTGAAGGTCAATTACCTGATCAGCGACAAGGCCACCGGCGAGCGCCTGACCCGCGCCAGCACCGTGCAAGTGGCGGTGGAAATTGCCAGCCGCGAGATGCAGCTGGCCTCGCCGAAAGTATTTGTCGACGCAGTCGAGAGGGCACTGTCATGACACACCACCCTGTGGGAGCGGGCTTGCCCGCGATGGTCGTCAACGATAACGCGAGACGCCTGACACTTCTCGGCGCCCTCAGGTTCTTCGCGAGCAAGCTCGCTCCTACAAGGACCGCGTTAATGCTGTTGTTGAGTATTCCAAGTCTGGCCCACGCCTTCGACCTGCAACAACTCAGCGATCAGCTGGCAAAACCGTCAGTAATCCACGGCAACTTCATCCAGGAAAAACACCTGCGCGCCCTGCCGCAACCGCTGGTCAGCAAAGGCACTTTCGTCCTGGCCAAGGACCACGGCCTGCTGTGGCTGCTGAAAACCCCGCTGCAACAGGACTACCGCATCAGCGCCACCGGCATCGCCCGGCGTGACGCCAGCGGCTGGCAACTGCTGCCGAACAAGAGCGCCGGTGCCGAGCAGAACCGTTTGTTCCTCGCAGTGTTGCAGGGCGACAGCAGTGGTTTGCAGCGTGACTTCGAACTGCAGCTGCAAGGCGAAGCCAGCCAGTGGAAACTCACGTTGATCCCGCGTTCGCTGCTGCTCAAACAGGTCTTCACCCAGATCAATATCGACGGCGGCGAACTGGTGCAGAAGATCGAGCTGCTGGAAACCCAGGGCGACAGCACTGTATTGCGGATGCAGGACAGCACCAGCAACCAGCCATTGAGCGACGCGGAGCAACACGACTTTGCCGAGTGAACGCTGGTTGCCGCGCCTGTTTCTTATCCTGCTGGTGGCCGTGTTGGCCCTGGCGGGTTGGCAATGGCGCCATGGCGCGCCGCTGTCGGCGAACCTGATGGAACTGGTGCCCGGCACCGCGCCGGACGCGCTGGAGCTGCGCGCCGAACAGCGCATGCAGGAACCGCTGAACCGCGAAATGCTGGTGCTGGTGGGGCATGCCGACCGGCAAAAAGCCGTGGCCATGGCCCAGCAATTGGGCGAGCGCTGGCAAGCCAGCGGCCTGTTTGAAAAGGTCCAGTGGAACCTCCAAGCCGACCTCCCGGCCCTGCGTCAGCAGTTGCTGCAAGGCCGGCTGGCGATGCTCTCGGCCAAGGACCGCGAGCAGTTGATCGACGAGCCCCAGGCGTTTATCCAGCAGCGGGTCCAGGCGCTGTTCGACCCGTTCACCGGCTTTAGCCTGGTGCCAAGCCAGGACGATTGGCTGGGCCTCACCGGGCGCATCCAGAACAGCCAACCGCAACACGGCTCGGTGCAACTGGATATCGGCAGCGGCGCATTGATTGCCGATGCCGACGGCAAAAGCTGGGTGCTGCTGCGGGCGCGCACCACCGGCAATGCGTTCGACATGAAACTGCCGCTGCAAGTGGCCGAATTACTCAAGGCCAGCCGCGAGCAGGCCGACCAGCAAGGCGCGCAATTGCTCGCTGCCAGCGGCCTGTTGTACGCGGCCAATGGGCAGCAGCAGGCCACGCGGGAGATCACCTGGGTTGGCGGCGGTGCGACGGTCGGGATTCTGTTGCTGTTGCTGCTGGCGTTCCGGCGCTGGCGGGTGTTGCTGGCGTTCGTGCCGGTGCTGGTGGGCATGCTGTTTGGCGCGGTGGCGTGTGTGGCGCTGTTCGGGCATATGCATGTGATCACCCTGGTGCTGGGTTCGAGCCTGATCGGCGTGGCGGTGGATTACCCGCTGCATTACCTGTCCAAGAGCTGGAGCATGAGCCCGTGGCGCAGCTGGCCGGCCTTGCGCCTGACCTTGCCGGGCCTGAGCCTGAGCCTGGCCACCAGTTGCATCGGTTACCTGGCCCTGGCGTGGACGCCCTTCCCGGCGCTGACGCAAATCGCGGTGTTCTCGGCGGCGGGCCTGGTGGGTGCTTACCTGTCGGCCGTGTGCCTGTTGCCGGCCTTGCTCAAGGGCGTCGACCTGCGTCCGGCGCAATGGCCGCTGCGCATTGCCGAGGTCCTGCTGAGCGTGCGTGAGTCGCTGCTCAAGCGCCTGCCGAGTCCGGTGCTGTTGGTACTGGTACTGGTGTTTTGCGCCGGCGGCCTGTGGCACCTGAACAGCAAGAACGATATCCGCCAATGGATCGGTGCACCGCCGCAGTTGCTGCAGGAAGCCCAGGCGGTTGCGCGGATTACCGGGTTTCAGCCCACCAGCCAGTTCTTCCTGGTGCGGGCAGACAATCAACAACAGTTGCTGGAACGCCAGGCCGCGCTGGGCCAGCGCCTGGATCAGTTGGTGAACATGGATAAGCTCCAGGGTTACCTGGCGCTCAACCAGTTGGTCAATGCGCCCGCCGAGCAACAGCAACTGCGCGAAGCCCTGAACCAGCTGCCGCAGTACTGGCAGCCATTGTTCGACCTCGGCGTGCCCGCCACCGCACTGCAAGCCGAGCTGGCCCAGTTGCAGGCCCTCCCCACCGAAGACATCGATGCAGCACTGGTCGGCCCGCTGGCCGAGCCGTGGCGCACGCTGTGGCTGGGGAATGTCGACGGCGGCGTGGCCGCAATGGTGAGCCTGCAAGGCTTGAACAACCCGGCCTTGCTACGGGTGCAGGCCCTGGATCTGCCCGGCGTGCAGTTGGTGGACCGCCTCGGCGACTTGAACCAGGTGTTTGCCGCCACGCAGATCAGCGCGGCCGAATTGAAATTGATGTCGTGCGTGTTGATCGTGCTGTTGCTGATCCTGCCGTTCGGCTTCGGCGGTGCCTTGCGCATCGTCGCCCTGCCGCTGCTGGCAGCGCTGTGCAGCCTGGCCAGCCTCGGTTGGCTGGGGCAGCCACTGACGTTGTTCAGCCTGTTCGGCCTGCTGCTGGTGACCGCCATCAGCGTCGACTACGCGATCCTGATGCGTGAACAAATTGGCGGCGCCGCCGTGAGCCTGTTGGGCACACTGCTGGCCGCCGTGACTACTTGGCTATCGTTCGGCCTGCTGGCCATTTCCAGCACGCCGGCGGTGAGTAATTTTGGGCTATCGGTGAGTTTGGGGCTGGCATTCAGCTTCATGCTGGCACCGTGGGCCGCCCCGTCAGGGACAAGGAAGAAAATATGAGCAGCCAGTATTTAAGTAAGAACTACGTCGAAGAAACCAAATTCGGCTTCTGGTTCCTGCGCAGCCACACCTGGCAGCACCATGTGCTGCGCGTGGCAATCAACGACCTGCGCAGCCTGTTCAGCGACCCGCTGCCGGTCGCCCCGGTGCTGCTGGACGCCGGCTGCGGACAGGGTAAATCGTTCCAGTACCTGCAGCAGGTGTTCGCCCCCGAGCGCCTG
This sequence comes from Pseudomonas yamanorum, assembly GCF_013386765.1. Taxonomy (GTDB): domain Bacteria; phylum Pseudomonadota; class Gammaproteobacteria; order Pseudomonadales; family Pseudomonadaceae; genus Aquipseudomonas; species Aquipseudomonas yamanorum_A. The sequence goes on along the minus strand of NZ_JACARE010000003.1, from coordinate 243,749 downwards.
ATCGGCCTGGACGCTGACCCCCACAGCCTCGACCTGAGCCGAGCAGAAGCCGCGCGCCAGGGATTATCCATCGAGTTGATCGGCAGCGATTGCGCGACCCTCGATGTGCCCGACGCCAGTGTCGATGTGCTGTTCTGTCACCAGACCTTCCATCACCTGGTGGAACAACATCGCGCCCTGAAGGAGTTCTACCGGGTGCTCAAGCCGGGCGGCTATTTGCTGTTCGCCGAATCCACCGAAGCCTATATCGACACGTGGGTAATCCGCTGGCTGTTCCGTCACCCGATGCATGTGCAGAAAAGCGCAGAAGAGTACCTTGAGATGATCCGCGAGCAGGGCTTCGAGTTCGGCCCGCAGAACGTCTCGTACCCGTACCTGTGGTGGAGCCGCGCCACCGATTTCGGCCTGCTTGAACGCTGGGGCCTGCGCCAGCCGCCGCCGGCCGGCCAGCGCGAAGAAACCCTGGTCAACGTGGTCGCCCGCAAACCTTTAGCGAGCCCTGAAACATGATCCGAATGCTGTTGATCGGCTGCCTGTTGCTGCTGAGCGCCTGCGCCAGCCAGCCGCCGTTGCCGTCGAAAAACCCGGTGCTGAGCCTGCCGCTGCAACTGCACGTGCAGCGTGAACAGGGCGGCCAGCGCCAGGACTGGTTGCTGGTGATGCAGCGCGAAGGCGGCGGGATTCGCTGGTCAATGATGGACCCGCTGGGCATTCCCCAGGCCCGCCAGAAGCTGGTCAATGGTGCCTGGCAGGCCGACGGCCTGCTGCCGCCCAATCCCCAGGCCCGGGAGCTGTTTGCCGCGCTGCTGTTTGCCCTGACTTCGGCGGATGAAGTGTCGGCGCTGTACCCCGGCACCCAGGAAATGGACCTGACCCGTACCCTGCCGTCCCACTGGAAGATCACCTATCACTCCTCCCTGGTGTTTCGCGTGGACGTGATGGGGCAACACCTGAGCTACCGCATCTCGCCCCTTGAGGCCGCCCGATGACCGCCTACCTCAATGCCCTCGGCGTGATCTGCGCCCTGGGCCGCGACAAGCGCGAAGTCAGCCGCAGCCTGTTTGCCGGCGACTGCTCCGGCATGCGCGCCGAAAGCGGCTGGGTGCCGGAGCGGGTGCTGCCGGTGGCGGGCGTGAAGGGTGAACTGGCGGCCCTCCCGGCCGGGCTGGAATCCCATCACAGCCGCAATAACCAGCTGTTGCTGGAAGCAGCGTTGCAGATTGACGACGAGATCCGCCAAGCGATCCAGACCTTCGGTGCATCGCGTATCGGCATCGTGCTCGGCACCAGCACCTCGGGCATCGATGAAGCCAGCCGCGGTATCGCCCATTACCTGCGGGAGAAGCAGTTCCCCGGCGACTACGACTACCAGCAACAGGAACTCGGCGCCCCGGCCGATTTCCTCGCCGACTGGCTGCAGCTGAGCGGTCCGGCCTATGTGATTTCCACCGCCTGCACCTCCAGCGCACGGGCGCTGATGAGTGCCCAGCGCCTGCTGGACCTTGGGGTGTGCGATGCGGTGATCTGCGGTGGCGTCGACACGCTGTGCAAGCTGACCCTCAATGGCTTTTCGTCGCTGGAAGCGGTCTCGGCAGAGCGCTGCAACCCGTTTTCGGTGAACCGCAACGGCATCAATATCGGCGAAGCCGCCGTGCTGTTCCTGATGAGCAAAACCCCGGCGCCGGTCGCACTGCTGGGCAGTGGCGCCAGTTGCGACGCCCACCATATTTCGGCCCCCGAACCCACCGGCAAGGGCGCGTTGCAGGCGATGCGCAAGGCTCTGGCCAGCGCAAAATTGACACCTGCTCAGATCGGCTACCTGAACCTGCACGGCACCGCCACACAGCACAACGACGCCATGGAAGCCCTGGCGGTCGCGGCCCTGTTCCCGGACGGCGTAGCCTGCTCATCGACCAAACCCATGACCGGCCACACCCTGGGTGCCGCCGGTGCGCTGGAAGCGGCGTTCTGCTGGCTGAGCCTCGCCGAAGGTGGAGTGCCGCCCCATGTCTGGGATGGCCAGGCCGACCCGGCACTGCCCGTATTGAAGTGGGCGTCGCCCGGCGATGCTCTGGAAAAACGCTGCCTGATGAGCAACTCGTTTGCCTTCGGCGGCAACAACGTCAGCCTGATTATCGGAGACGCCCCATGATTGACTGGCCGCTCGCCGAACTGCTGCCCCACGCCGGTGACATGATCCTGATCGATCAGGTCCTGAGCTTTGATGAAGAACAGATTCACACCCGTCTGACGGTCAAGCCCGACGGTCTTTTCAACCGCACCGACGGCAGCCTGCCCGCGTGGGTCGGGATTGAGCTGATGGCGCAAAGCGTCGCCGCCTACGCCGGTTGCCGCGCACGCCAGAAAGGCGAAGCCGTGGAATTGGGCTTCCTGCTGGGCACGCGCAAATTCGAGTGCAACGTCGAGCACTTTCCCGCCGGCAGCGAGCTGACCATCCACGGCCTGCGCTCCCTGGAAGACGACAACGGCATGGGTGTGTTCGAATGCCACCTCACCGGCGACGGTATCCAGGCGAGTGCACGCCTGAACGTATTTCGACCGCCCCAGGCGGCCAACTATTTAGATGAATCGAAGGACACCACGCCATGACTGAATCCGTATTGGTGACCGGCTCCAGCCGTGGCATCGGCCGCGCTATCGCGTTGCGCCTGGCCCAGGCCGGGCACGACATCGTGCTGCATTGCCGCAGCGGGCGTGCCGAGGCGGATGCAGTGCAGGTCGAAATCGAAGCGCTGGGTCGCAAGGCCCGAGTGTTGCAATTCGATGTGGCGGATCGCGCCAGTTGCAAGGAAATTCTTGAAGCGGATGTGGAAGCACACGGCGCGTATTACGGCGTGGTGCTCAACGCCGGGCTGACCCGCGACGGGGCGTTCCCGGCGCTGTCGGAAGACGACTGGGACGTGGTGATGCGCACCAACCTCGACGGGTTCTACAACGTGCTGCACCCGGTGATGATGCCGATGATTCGTCGTCGCGCCGCCGGACGCATCGTGTGCATCACGTCGGTGTCCGGGCTGATCGGCAACCGGGGCCAGGTCAACTACAGCGCGTCCAAGGCCGGTTTGATCGGCGCCGCCAAGGCCCTGGCCATCGAGCTGGGCAAGCGCAAGATCACCGTCAACTGCGTGGCTCCCGGGCTGATCGACACCGCGATGCTGGATGAAAACGTGCCCGTGGAAGAACTGATGAAAATGATCCCGGCCCAGCGCATGGGCACCCCCGAAGAAGTCGCCGGGGCGGTGAATTTCCTGATGTCGGCGGAAGCCGGCTACATCACCCGCCAGGTACTGGCCGTGAATGGAGGCCTGTGCTGATGAAGCGCGTGGTGGTCACCGGCATGGCCGGCGTTACGTCCCTGGGCAGCGATTGGGCAACCATCGCCGCCAACTTCCGCGCCAACCGCAGCGGTATCCGGCGCATGGACGAGTGGGATCGCTTCACCGAACTGAATACGCGGCTGGCCGGGCCGATTGATGATTTCGTGGTACCCGCCCACTGGACCCGCAAGCAACTGCGCAGCATGGGCCGGGTTTCCCGCCTGGCGGTGTGGGCAGCAGAACAGGCGCTGAAAGACGCCGGTCTGCTGGGCGACGAGTCGATCAAGGACGGGCGCATGGGCGTGGCCTGTGGCTCGTCCACCGGCAGCACCGACGAGATCAAGGCCTTCGGCAATATGCTGCTGAACTCGGTGGCCGAGGGGCTGAACGCCAACTCCTACGTGCGGATGATGCCCCACACCACGGCGGCGAATATCAGCATCTTCTTTGGCCTCACCGGCCGGCTGATCCCCACGTCCAGCGCCTGCACCAGTGGCAGCCAGGGCATCGGCTACGCCTATGAAGCCATCAAGTTTGGCCGCTTGCCGCTGATGCTGGCGGGTGGCGCCGAGGAGCTATGCCCCACCGAAGCCATGGTCTTCGATGCCTTGTACGCCACCAGCCTGAAAAACGACGCCCCGCAAACCAGCCCGCGCCCCTACGACAGTGGCCGTGACGGCCTGGTGATCGGCGAAGGTGGCGGCATGCTGGTACTCGAAGAGCTGGAACACGCACTGGCCCGTGGCGCGTATATCCATGCCGAAATCGTCGGCTTCGGCAGCAACGCCGACGGCCAGCACACCACCCGCCCCGAACAGAAAACCATGCGCCGCGCCATGGAGCTGGCCCTGGAAGACGCGGGGCTCGCGCCCGACGCCATCGGCTATGTGAACGGGCATGGCACTGCCACCGACCAGGGCGACATCGCCGAAACCCTGGCCACCAGCAGCCTGTTCGGCAGCCGCATGCCCATCAGCTCCCAGAAGAGTTTCCTCGGGCATACCCTGGGCGCGTGCGGCGCGCTGGAGTCATGGTTCAGCATCGAAATGATGAACCGCGACCAATACGTGCACACCTTCAACCTCGACCACATCGACCCGCGCTGCGGCGAGCTGGACTACCTGCAAGGCGAATTCCGCGAGCTGCACAGCGACTACGTGATGAACAACAATTTTGCCTTTGGCGGCGTCAACACTTCGCTGATTTTCCGCCGCTGGGCGTAAGTTTTTTTACTGACTGGAGAAATGGAATGTCTTCCCTGCTACGCGCAACACTGGTTGCTTTGGCCCTGCTCACCACCGCTGGCTGCACCAACAAACCGGTGCTCAACACCCAGCACGACTTGCCGGCGAACCCGCAGGTCAACGAAGAAAAAATGAAGCAGACCATCGTGGCTGCCCTGAACAAACGCGAATGGGTGGTGCAGCGCCTGAGCCCGCAACTGGTGCAGGCCGAGATCAACGTGCGTAACCAGTACCACGCTGAAATCGACATCCGCTACACGGCCACCAGCTACGCCATCACCTACCGCGACAGCCGCGACCTGGGCTACAAGGACGGCAAGATTCACCGCAACTACAACCGTTGGGTGAGCATGCTGGACCGGGACATTCTGGCGGCGCTGCGCACCAATGGTGTGAGTGACAACGGGTCGGCGGCGCAGTTGTTCCAGCAGACAGGGACTTCGAAGTAGAACTGAAATACCAGAAACGACAAAGGGCGCCTTTCGGCGCCCTCTTCACAAACAGGTTGGCTTGTCATCGCCGGTTCCTGCCTGGCTCTGCGATGGCTGGTTGCCCAGGATCCTCAGAGTCTCACAAGCCCCTTTCGGGAACTCGGCCAGTATGCCTGAAAACCTGCACCCGGCAATCGGTGGCAAAGCGCCTTGCCTTGCGAAGATCAAAGGTGGGAGCTGTCGAGCTTTAGCGAGGCTGCGATGGCGTCGGCACTATCAACATTGATGTTGCCTGACCTACCGCTATCGCAGCCTCGCTAAAGCTCGACAGCTCCCACACTGGATTTACATCGTCCATGGCTTGACCTACTGCCCACTCGCCACAAGCAGCTCAACAAACGCTTTCGCCATCGGCGTTTGCTGGCCCTTGCGCTGCACCAGCCACACCGCCGTCACCGCCTCCTGATCCAGCAAGGTGCGGTAAACCACGCCATCAATGCGGATCCGCTGATACGACGCCGGCAGCACCGAAACACCCAACCCCGCCGCCACCAGGCCGATGATGGTCATCGCCTCGCCTGCCTCCTGGGCAAAGTGCGGGCTGAAGCCGGCATCCCGTGCCAGGTTCAGCAACTGGGCATACAAGCCGCTGCCATAAGTGCGCGGGAAAAATACAAACGGCTCTTCGGCCAATTGCGCCAGGTGCAGCCCGCGCTCGCTCCCTTCCACCAACGGATGCCCGGCATTCAGCACCGCCACCAAGGGTTCGCGCATCAGTTCCACGACGCTCAGGGAATCCGGCAACGGCAACGGCCGCATCAATCCCACCTGTATCGACTCATCCACCAGCGACTCGGCGACTTCCGTACTGCTCATCTCCTGCAGATTCAGATGCACCGCCGCAAATGCCTGGCGAAACGCGAAGATCGCCTGTGGGATGCTGGAGTTGAACGGCGCGGAAGACGTGAAGCCAATCTTCAGCTCACCCAATTCCCCCAACTGCGCCCGACGCGCCACGTCCGCCGCTTTGTCCACCTGCGCCAGCACCAGACGCGCCTCTTGCAGGAACAGCCTGCCCGCTTCGCTCAGCTCGACCCGACGATTGGTACGCTCAAACAGCCGTGCGCCAATCTCCTGCTCCAGCGCCTGGATCTGCTGGCTCAGGGGCGGCTGGGAGATTCCCAGCACCTGCGCGGCGCGGCCAAAGTGCAGCTCTTCAGCCACGGCGATGAAGTAACGCAGGTGGCGCAATTCCATGAAAACCTCATTAGGTCGTAAAAGCTCTTAAACAGGTCGAACAATATATTGGAAAGAATCATTAGCGAGCTATATTCTTTTTTGCATTGCCGCCCTGGCAGCCTTTTCCTCCCCGAGGTCCCGCGTGAAATCTGCTGTCGCTCCGCTCGCTCAAGAAGTACCGCCCACCGCCCTCGATGAGGTGGTGGCACAGCTCAACGAGCAGTTCATCGAAAAAGGCACCCCGATGTTCATGCGCACGGTGCTGGCGCTGTTTTCCGGTGGTTTCGCCACCTTCGCCCTGCTCTACTGCGTGCAGCCGATGATGCCGGCGCTGTCCCACGAATTTTCCATCAATGCCGCGCAAAGCAGCCTGATTCTCTCGGTGGCTACCGGCATGCTCGCCATTGGCCTGCTGATCACCGGGCCGATTTCCGACACCCTGGGACGAAAGCCGGTGATGGTGGCCGCGCTGTTCTGTGCCGCGCTGTGCACCATTGCCAGCGGCCTGATGCCGAGCTGGGAAGGCATCCTGCTGATGCGCGCACTGGTGGGCCTGTCCCTCAGCGGCCTGGCAGCGGTGGCCATGACCTACCTGAGCGAAGAGATCCACCCGCAACACATCGGCCTGGCCATGGGCCTGTACATCGGCGGCAACGCCATTGGGGGGATGAGCGGGCGCTTGATCATCGGTGTCTTGATCGACTTCGTCAGCTGGCACACCGCAATGCTGATCATCGGCGCCCTGGCGCTGATCGCGGCCACGGTGTTCTGGAAAATCCTCCCCGAATCGCGCAACTTCCGCGCCAGCACCCTGCGCCCGCGCAGCCTGATCGACGGCTTCACCATGCACTTCAAGGATGCCGGCCTGCCGTGGCTGTTCCTCGAAGCCTTCTTGCTGATGGGCGCCTTTGTGACGATGTTCAACTACATCGGCTATCGCCTGCTGGCCGACCCATACGATTTGAGCCAGGCCGTGGTGGGTTTGCTGTCGCTGGTGTACCTCTCGGGCATCTACAGCTCGGCGAAAATCGGCTCCCTGGCCGACCGCCTGGGCCGCCGTCGCGTGCTGTGGGGCACCATCGTGCTGATGCTCGGCGGCATCGCCCTGACACTGTTCACCCCGCTGTGGCTGGTGGTGCCCGGCATGCTGATCTTCACCTTCGGCTTCTTCGGCGCCCACTCCGTGGCCAGCAGCTGGATCGGCCGCCGCGCACTGAAAGCCAAGGGGCAGGCGTCGTCGCTGTACCTGTTCAGCTATTACGTGGGATCGAGCATTGCGGGCACCGCGGGTGGTTTCTTCTGGCACTACGCCGGCTGGAACGGGATTGGCGGGTTTATCGTCGCGCTGTTGATCGTCGCGTTGCTGGTGGCGTTGAAACTGGCGAAGTTGCCGCCGTTGCAGGAAGCCAGGGCTTAGTTAAGCCGTGCCCCATAAAAGAGCCGCATCACTGCGGCTTTTTCACAACAGGCTTTCGTTTCATCCCAGGCCTCACCGAATCATGAAGCGCCATGGCACGCCCTGCATCCCATTCCGCCTGCATCGCTGAAAAAAGCTGCGCATCGATTCGTGATTGATGCGTGACCAACGCCTGCGACATCGCCTGCGCAACTTGCTCAATGATCAACGCCGGTTTTTCTACAGCACAGTGCTTACGCCCGAATTCAATCAGTTGCTGGCGATCGGGATAGGTCTTCACCTTGTTCATCTTGATTGCCAATGTTCGGTCAACCAGTGAGCGGCCTGACTTCGGGTTGTAATTCTCATACACCGTAGTCGTGGTGACATCGAACACCGGCGCCAGTTGCACCGTTTCGCGAGCCTCTGGATGGGTGTAAGTCACCCCGAAATTTTTCAGGTGAGCATCACCGTTACGCACCATGACCGACAGGCAGACGGAAGAGAAAAACCGTTCAAGCTCGCGCAACGGGTCCCCATATCGGCAGACTTCATTGATCACCGCCGCAAGGGTTTCATAGCTCTGGGAGTACTTGTAATTGTCATGCGGGTCTTTGTTGAGGCTCAGCAGAACGGCCATGTCTTCGAAGCCCAACCTGCCGCTGGGGGTCAGGTCGAAACGCTCCATGACAAATAGATCACCCCTTTCGGAAAGCCAGAAAGGAGGCGTCTCCAGACCTGCCATCCGGGCCGCCTCCAGGCAAAGGAACTCATTCTGTGCCAAGTGGGCATACTCGCCAGCACCGGACTTTACGATAAGGTCGGAGCTGAGCATGGTTTTGCGGCTGCCGGTCAGCTTGTCCAGATCCGGCACCAGCACCTTGGGCTGCACGCCCGAAATTCCTGACTCGAAATAGGTATCGACCAGAAATTCAAAAATACCTCGGGAAGTATCTGCCGAGAGAATTTCATGGAGTCCGACCTGTGCACGAACGGCTACCGATGGCTCAGCGAGATTCTGGTAGGTGAGCCGCCCAATCTGATTACCACCGATGACCGATAACAGGCGCATTTCATCCACCTGCATATGCTTGGCCATCCGCCGTTTTATCTGATCGGCCAGAAACCCTTCCGGCACGTTCATATCGAAAATCGGATGCAGCACGTTACTGACCGACGGCGTCGGGTCATAGGGCATGACCAATGACACTTCCCGCGCGGCCTCGGCAGAATCGTAAGAAAAAGCGAACTGCGAGCCTTTCGACAATTCGCCGCAATGCCCTTGTGGGGCCGTCACGTTGAGCAACTTGACCCTACTCATCATGTTCTACCAGGTCGGCAAGGGATTTGAGGTCGATGCGTTTATCCACCACTTCCAAAGCCATTCCCAATGCCGCGATAACCCGGAATACCGAATACATTGCTACATTTTCGCCCGCCTCAAGGCCAATGATGGTCTTGCGATTGCACTTGGCCTTGGTCGCAAGCTGTTCCTGGCTATAGTCCTTGGCGCGACGCAACTGGCGTATTCTTTCGCCTAGAGCGGTTGGATTCGCGATGAGCATAATGTTACCTATAACGGACATTTTTAACTGATACGTCGATTATGTCCTTCATTACGGACATTTCAACCACCATACGACTGCCGGTGCTCTCGCAAAAAATATCACCCACAAAAAAGCCCGGCATCTGCCGGGCTTTTTCATTGCCGCGTTATCACTCGTGATACTGCGCCGACAACTCATGCACTGCCCGCAGGAACGCGCCTGCGTGCTCCGGATCAACTTCCGGGGTGATGCCGTGGCCAAGGTTGAACACGTGACCGCTGCCTTTGCCGTAGCTGGCGAGGATGCGCCCGACTTCAGCGCGGATGGCTTCCGGCTTGGCGTACAGCACGGTCGGGTCCATGTTGCCTTGCAGCGCGACCTTGTTGCCTACGCGGCGACGGGCTTCGCCGAGGTCGCAGGTCCAGTCCAGGCCCAGCGCGTCAGCGCCGGCGTCGGCGATGCTTTCCAGCCACAGGCCACCGCCCTTGGTGAACATGATGACCGGCACTTTGCGGCCCTCGTGCTCGCGGATCAGGCCGCTGACGATTTTGCGCATGTAGGCCAGGGAGAATTCCTGGTACGCCGCCGCCGACAGGTTGCCGCCCCAGGTGTCGAAGATCTGCACCGCCTGGGCGCCGGCCATGATCTGGCCGTTGAGGTAGGAGGTGACCGACTGCGCCAGCTTGTCCAGCAGCAGGTGCATGGCTTGCGGGTTGTCGTAGAGCATGGCCTTGGTCTTGCGGAAGTCTTTCGACGAGCCGCCTTCGACCATGTAGGTGGCCAGGGTCCACGGGCTGCCGGAGAAGCCGATCAGCGGCACGCGGCCGTTCAGCTCGCGGCGGATGGTGCTGACGGCGTCCATCACATAGCCCAGGTCCTTGTGAGGATCGGGGATCGGCAGGGCTTCGATGTCGGCCAGGGTGCTGACGACTTTCTTGAAGCGCGGGCCTTCGCCGGTTTCGAAGTACAGGCCTTGGCCCATGGCGTCGGGGATGGTCAGGATATCGGAGAAGAGGATGGCCGCATCCAGCTGTGGATAGCGGTCCAGCGGTTGCATCGTGACTTCGCAGGCGAACTCCGGGTTCATGCACAGGCTCATGAAGTCGCCGGCGTGGGCGCGACTGGCGCGGTATTCCGGCAGGTAGCGACCGGCCTGGCGCATCATCCACACAGGGGTGACGTCCACGGGTTGCTTGAGCAGGGCACGAAGGAAACGGTCGTTCTTGAGGGCAGTCATGTCGGCATCCGCAAAAAAAGTGCGGGCATTTTCTCAGAGCGCGACGCAAAAGGCACGGCAAGAGCCGTGCCTTTTGTCTATCGGGTCAATTTGTCGCAATGACTGGCATCACAAACCCCAATGTGGAATGGGGTTTGTGTGGGAGCTGGCTTGCCTGCGATGGCGGTGGTGAATTCAACATCGCTATCGCAGGCAAGCCAGCTCCCACATTTTGATCCCATTTCAACCCGGGATTGGGGTCAGACTTGCAGGTAATCCAGGATCCCTTCAGCAGCATTGCGCCCTTCGAAGATCGCGGTTACCACCAGGTCAGAACCGCGAACCATGTCGCCACCGGCGAAGATTTTCGGGTTGCTGGTCTGGTGCTTGTACTGGCCTTGTTCCGGGGCGACAACGCGGCCCTGGCTGTCGGTCTGGATTTCGAACTGCTCGAACCACGATGCCGGGCTTGGGCGGAAGCCGAAGGCGATGACCACGGCGTCTGCCGGGATGATCTCTTCGGAACCCGGGATCGGCTCAGGGCTGCGACGGCCACGGGCGTCCGGTTCGCCGAGACGGGTCTCGACCACTTTCACGCCTTCAACACGGTCCTCGCCCACAATGGCAATCGGCTGGCGGTTGTAGAGGAACTTCACGCCTTCTTCCTTGGCGTTCTTCACCTCTTTGCGCGAGCCCGGCATGTTGGCTTCGTCACGACGGTAAGCACAGGTCACCGATTTGGCACCCTGGCGGATCGACGTGCGGTTGCAGTCCATCGCGGTGTCACCACCGCCCAGCACCACGACCTTCTTGCCTTTCATGTCGACGAAGTCTTCCGGCGACTTTTCAAAGCCCAGGTTGCGGTTGACGTTGGCGATCAGGAAGTCGAGCGCGTCATACACGCCCGGCAGGTCCTCACCGGCAAAGCCGCCCTTCATGTAGGTGTAGGTGCCCATGCCCATGAACACGGCATCGTATTCTTCGAGCAGTTGCTCCATGGTCACGTCCTTGCCGATTTCGGTATTGAGACGGAACTCGATCCCCATGCCGGTGAAGACTTCGCGACGATGGCTCAGTACGGTTTTTTCCAGCTTGAACTCGGGGATGCCGAAGGTCAGCAGGCCACCGATCTCCGGGTTCTTGTCGAACACCACCGGGGTCACGCCACCACGCACCAGTACATCGGCACAGCCCAGGCCCGCCGGGCCCGCGCCGATGATCGCGACGCGCTTGCCGGTCGGCTTGACCTTGGACATGTCCGGACGCCAGCCCATGGCGAACGCGGTGTCGGTGATGTACTTCTCCACCGAACCGATGGTCACCGCGCCGAAGCCGTCGTTGAGGGTGCAGGCACCCTCGCACAGACGATCCTGTGGGCACACCCGGCCGCAGACTTCCGGCAAGGTGTTGGTCTGGTGCGACAGCTCGGCGGCGGCGAGGATGTTGCCCTCGGCCACCAATTTGAGCCAGTTGGGAATGAAGTTGTGCACCGGGCACTTCCATTCGCAATACGGGTTACCGCAACCCAGGCAGCGGTGAGCCTGATCGGCCGAGTGCTGGGGTTTGAAGGGTTCGTAGATTTCCACGAACTCTTTCTTGCGTTGACGCAACAGTTTCTTCTTCGGATCTTTGCGCCCGACATCGATGAACTGGAAGTCGTTATTCAGACGTTCAGCCATGTTAAAACCTCATCAAACTCTTCAGGCGCATATCACTGCGGGTTGGCACGGATGCTGGAAAGCAACGATTTCAGGTTGGCAGCCTTGGGCTTGACCAGCCAGAAACGGCGCAGGTAGTCATCGAGGTTTTCAGCGAGGTTACGACCCCATTCGCTGTTGGTTTCCTCGACATATTCGTCCAGCACATGCTGCAAGTGGTTGCGATAGGATTCCATCGCTTCGCCGCTGATCCGCTGGATCTCCACCAACTCGTGGTTCACCTTGTCGACGAAGGTGTTGTCCTGGTCGAGCACGTAGGCGAAACCGCCGGTCATGCCCGAACCGAAGTTGTAGCCGGTCTTGCCCAGCACCGCGACAAAACCACCGGTCATGTACTCGCAGCAGTGATCGCCGGTGCCTTCCACCACGGTGTGGGCACCGGAGTTACGCACTGCGAAACGCTCACCCGCCGTGCCCGCTGCAAACAGCTTGCCGCCGGTTGCGCCGTACAGGCAGGTGTTGCCGATGATGGCACTGTCTTGAGTCTTGTAGACGCTGCCTACCGGCGGAACGATCACCAGCTTGCCGCCGGTCATGCCCTTGCCCACGTAGTCGTTGGCATCACCTTCGAGGTACATGTTCAGGCCACCGGCGTTCCACACGCCGAAGCTCTGGCCAGCGGTACCCTTGAAGCGGAAGGTGATCGGCGCCTTGGCCATGCCCTGGTTGCCGTGCTTGCGCGCGATTTCGCCGGAGATGCGTGCGCCGATGGAACGGTCGCAGTTGCAGATATCCAGGGCGAATTCGCCGCCACTTGCGTCGTTGATCGAGGAGCTGGCCATGTCGACCATCTTCTCGGCCAGCAGGCCCTTGTCGAACGGCGGGTTGCGGTCAACCTGGCAGAACTGTGGCTTGTCGGCCGGGATGTGATCGCTGCCCAACAGCGGCGTCAGGTCCAGGTGCTGTTGCTTGGCGGTCTGGCCTTCGAGGATGTCCAGCAGGTCGGTACGACCGATCAGCTCTTCCAGGGAGCGCACGCCCAGCTTGGCCAGCCACTCACGGGTTTCTTCGGCGACGTAGGTGAAGAAATTCACCACCATGTCGACGGTACCGATGTAGTGGTCCTTGCGCAGCTTCTCGTTCTGAGTCGCCACGCCGGTGGCGCAGTTGTTCAGGTGGCAGATGCGCAGGTATTTGCAGCCCAGGGCGATCATTGGCGCGGTGCCGAAGCCGAAGCTTTCAGCGCCGAGGATTGCAGCCTTGATCACGTCGAGGCCGGTTTTCAGGCCGCCGTCGGTCTGTACCCGGACCTTGCCGCGCAGGTCGTTGCCGCGCAGGGTCTGGTGAGTTTCAGCCAGGCCCAGTTCCCACGGTGCGCCGGCATACTTGATGGAGGTCAGCGGCGAAGCGCCGGTGCCGCCGTCGTAGCCGGAGATGGTGATCAGGTCGGCATAGGCCTTGGCCACACCGGCGGCGATGGTGCCCACGCCGGCTTCTGCTACCAGTTTCACCGAGACCAGGGCCTGCGGGTTGACTTGTTTGAGGTCGAAAATCAGCTGCGACAAATCCTCGATGGAGTAGATGTCGTGGTGCGGCGGTGGCGAAATCAGGGTCACACCCGGCACTGCGTAACGCAGCTTGGCGATCAGGCCATTGACCTTGCCGCCTGGCAGTTGCCCGCCTTCACCCGGCTTGGCGCCCTGGGCCACCTTGATCTGCAGCACTTCGGCGTTGACCAGGTATTCCGGGGTCACACCAAAGCGGCCAGTGGCGACCTGCTTGATTTTCGAGCTCTTGATGGTGCCGTAGCGCGCCGGGTCTTCACCGCCTTCGCCGGAGTTGGAACGCGCACCCAGGCGGTTCATGGCTTCGGCCAGGGCTTCGTGAGCCTCAGGCGACAAGGCGCCCAGGGAAATACCGGCGGAGTCGAAGCGCTTGAGGATCGATTCCAGTGGTTCGATCTCGCTGATGGCCAGCGGCGTGTCCAGGGTTTTCACCTTGAACAAATCGCGGATCATCGACACCGGGCGGTTATCCACCAGCGCGGTGTATTCCTTGAACTTGGCGTAGTCGCCCTGCTGCACAGCGGCTTGCAGGGTGCTGACCACGTCCGGGTTGTAGGCGTGGTATTCGCCGCCGTGGACGAACTTCAGCAGGCCACCTTGCTGGATCGGCTTGCGCGCGCTCCAGGCTTCGGCTGCCAGGGCTTTCTGCTCGGCTTCGATGTCGACGAAACGCGCGCCCTTGATGCGGCTCGGCACACCACGGAAGCTCATCTCGCAGACTTCTTCCGACAGGCCGATGGCTTCGAACAGCTGCGCACCACGGTAGGACGTGACGGTGGAGATGCCCATCTTCGACAGGATCTTCAGCAGGCCCTTGGTGATGCCTTTACGGTAGTTCTTGAACACCTCGTAGAGGTCGCCCAGCACTTCACCGGTACGGATCAGGTCGCCGAGTACTTCGTACGCGAGGAACGGATACACCGCCGAAGCACCGAAGCCGATCAACACCGCAAAGTGATGCGGGTCGCGGGCGGTGGCGGTTTCAACCAGGATGTTGGAGTCGCAACGCAGGCCTTTTTCGGTCAGGCGGTGGTGCACCGCGCCGGTGGCCAGGGAAGCGTGGATCGGCAGCTTGCCCGGCGCGATATGGCGGTCGGTCAGGACGATCTGGGTACGACCGGCACGCACGGCTTCTTCAGCCTGATCGGCAACGTTACGCACAGCGGCTTCCAGGCCGAGGCTTTCGTCGTAGTTCAGGTCGATGATCTGCCGGTCGAAGCCCGGGCGGTCCAGGGTCATCAACGAACGCCACTTGGCCGGGGAAATGACCGGCGAGCTGAGGATCACGCGGGAAGCGTGCTCTGGCGATTCCTGGAAGATGTTGCGCTCGGCACCGAGGCACACTTCCAGCGACATCACGATGGCTTCGCGCAGCGGGTCGATCGGCGGGTTGGTCACCTGGGCGAACTGCTGGCGGAAATAGTCGTATGGCGTACGCACGCGCTGGGACAGCACGGCCATTGGCGTGTCATCGCCCATGGAACCGACGGCCTCGTAGCCTTGCTCGCCCAGTGGACGCAGCACCTGGTCACGCTCTTCGAAGGTGACCTGGTACATCTTCATGTACTGCTTGAGCTGATCGACGTCGTAGAAAGCCGAACCGTGGTCGTTGTCTTCCATGGTCGCCTGGATGCGCAGGGCGTTCTTGCGCAGCCATTGCTTGTACGGGTGACGGGACTTCAAGCGGTTGTCGATGGCATCGGTGTCGAGGATCTGGCCGGTTTCGGTGTCCACGGCGAGGATCTGGCCCGGGCCAACGCGGCCCTTGGCGATCACGTCTTCCGGCTGGTAGTTCCACACGCCGATTTCCGACGCCAGGGTGATGAAGCCATTGGTGGTGGTCACCCAACGCGCCGGGCGCAGGCCGTTACGGTCGAGCAGGCACACCGCGTAGCGACCGTCGGTCATTACCACGCCGGCCGGGCCGTCCCACGGTTCCATGTGCATCGAGTTGTACTCGTAGAATGCACGCAGATCCGGGTCCATGGTTTCGACGTTCTGCCACGCTGGCGGAATGATCATGCGCACGCCACGGAACAGGTCGATGCCGCCGGTGACCATCAGCTCGAGCATGTTGTCCATGCTGGAGGAGTCGGAACCCACGCGGTTGACCAGTGGGCCGAGCTCTTCTAGGTCCATCAGATCGTTGGCGAACTTGGTGCGACGGGCCACGGCCCAGTTGCGGTTGCCGGTGATGGTGTTGATCTCGCCGTTGTGGGCGAGGAAGCGGAATGGCTGGGCCAGCGGCCATTTCGGCAGGGTGTTGGTGGAGAAGCGCTGGTGGAACACGCAGATTGCGGTTTGCAGGCGCTCATCGCTCAGGTCTGGATAGAAGGCGGTCAAGTCCGCCGGCATCATCAGGCCTTTATAAATGATGGTCTTGTGGGAAAAGCTGCAGATGTAGTGGTCGGTGTCGGCGGCGTTGGCCACGGACGAGCGACGACGGGACGTAAACAGCTTGATCGCCATGTCCTGGTCGCTCAGGCCGTCGCCTGCGATGAACACTTGTTCGATCTGCGGCAGGCGCTCCAGGGCCAGGCGGCCGAGTACGCTGGTGTCGATCGGCACTTTGCGCCAGCCGACGAGCTGCAGGCCGGCGGCCAGGATCTCGCGGTTCATGTTCTCGCGAGCGGCTTCGGCTTTTACCGGGTCCTGGTTGAAGAACACCATGCCCACGGCGTATTGCTTGGGCAACTCGGCGCCGAAATGCTCCTTGGCGACAGCGCGCAGGAACTGGTCGGGCTTTTGAATCAGCAAGCCGCAACCGTCACCGGTCTTGCCGTCGGCGTTGATCCCACCGCGGTGGGTCATGCAGGTCAGGGCCTCGATGGCCGTTTGCAAAAGGGTATGACTGGGCTCGCCCTGCATATGGGCTATCAGGCCGAAACCGCAGTTATCCTTGAATTCATCGGGTTGGTACAGACCTGCTTTCATAGACACTTTCTCACCAGGCTGCCTCTTATTTCGAGGCAAATTTCTTTTCAATTCAACCGGTTACCTTCCACGCCGAACGTACGCCGGCTTAGCGGGGGCAAAAGGGAGGTCATTGTACACACCGACACAGACGCTCACAAATTTAGCGACGAAATGTCGCAAATCTATGTCGCATTTATGAAAGGTTTAAAGCGATATGCTGTGCTAGTCAAAACTTTTTTAATTCTGACCGCTACGACTCAAAAGCTACGTGACGCAGACACCACAAAGCGCGCGGCCTTCAGGGCTGCACGCTGTGTTGTTTTTTTGAGGTGCCGAGAGGGCGGCCTGGGTAAGGCCGCCGAATCTTCAGCGAGTTGTTGCCAGTTCTTGTTGAACGCTGGCGACAGTGCGAGGCCAAGGTTTACCAGCCTGAACCTTCGCTGGCAAGGCCTTGATAGCGGATTCCGCTGCGGTACGGCTGGAGAAGTTGCCGTACGTGATCACGTAGAGAGGCTTGCCGTTGAGTACTTTCTTGAAATAACGGTACTCGCCGCCCTGCTCTTTCACGAACGCCTGGGCGTTGGCTTCAGAGCTGGTGCCGAGGATCTGTACCACGAAGTTACCGGTAGGCTGGCTGCTGTACCAACTGCTGCCGGTAGCGCCGGCCTTGGCTACGGTCACCGGTTTTTCAGCAGGCTTGGCCGCTGGAGCCGGTTTGGCCGCAGGTGCCGGGGCTGCCGGCTTGGCAGCAGGAGCTGGCTTGGCGGTTGCAACCTGGGCCGGAGCAGGTGCCGGCTTGGCAGCAGGCTGGCCCGCAGGCACGCCAGCCGGTGGTGCAGTAGTGGTGACGGTCGGTGGCGTGGCGCTGGAGCCTTCAACCGGCACGCCGTCGTCACCTTCGCTGATACCGCCAGCGGCTTCAGCCAACGGACCACGCATCACAGGCTGGCCGACCATCGGCAAGTTGGTGGGCTGGCCGGAGTTGGCAAATTCAACGTTCGGTGTTGGCTTGCCCAGTGGCAACTGCGCCTGTTCGGTTGGCGCGCCAGCGGTGGTCGGGGCCTTGCTGCGACCTGGAATCAACCAGGCGGCGGCGACAGCGACCACGACAACGGCAGAAATTGCCAATACGTGCTTCTTAGGCATAGTAAACCCCATCTTTGGACGCTTTACCGCTGAGCGGCTGGCAATCATGGCTTCGATCATTGCATCCCGGGCAACCTGGTTGATGGTGCCAGGCCAGCCGTCGGAGCTTTCGTGAATATCAGAGATCTGCGAAGCAGAGAAAAGTTCGATGCCCTGCCCTGCGCCTTCCAGCCGTTGGGCCAGGTATTCGCGGGTTTCTTCTTCTTCGTATGGCTGCAGTTCGATGACGTGGAACAGCTCCTGCTCGCCGCTGATCTGCTCAAGTTCGGCAATCAGCGAAGACTCACCAAACAGGAACACATGCGGGCGGCCTTCAGGCGTACCGGCCGCCAGGGCCAGCAAGGCCTCCAGGGCGGATTCGTCGAGCTGCTCGGCGTCGTCCACCAGCAGGTAGACTTCCTGGCCGGTGAGGCCCAGTTGCACCACCTGCTTGAGGATTGCGTTTGGCTCGGCAGTGGACACGTCCAGGGCCTGGGCGACTTGGCGCAACACGCCTGCCGCATCACCGGCACCACGGGCGGAAACCACCACGCTCTGTACCGATTGCTTGTTGGTGCTGGCAACCAGCGCCTGGCGCAGCAAGGTCTTGCCACTGCCCAAGGGGCCGGTGACCACCAGCAACAGCTGGCTGTAGCGCGCCAGGTGGTGCAATTGCCCCAGCACCGGCTTGCGTTGCGCAGGGAAAAATTTGAAACCAGGCACCCGTGGAGCAAAAGGGTCGTGGCTTAACTGGTAATGGCCGAGGAACGCCTCGTCGGCATGCAAACTAGTCATCGGGATCTTATTAACCTTTAAGCTGGGCCAGGGCGCGGTAATCCGCTCCCAGCGTGGCCTGTAAAATCTCTTTCGGATAATCGTCGGTCACTACCGCTTCGCCCATTCGGCGCAACAGCACCAGTCGCAGTCGACCGTCGATCACTTTCTTGTCTATTGCCATGTGTTCGAGAAAATCTGCCTCGGTCATCTCCTCAGGAGGAATGACCGGCAACCCGGCGCGCTGGAACAGGCGGATCCCGCGATCACGCTCCTGGGCGCTGATCCAGCCCAGGCGTTGCGACATCTCAAGTGCCATCACCGTGCCAGCCGCTACGGCCTCTCCATGCAACCACACACCATAGCCCATGTGGGTCTCGATCGCATGGCCGAAGGTGTGGCCGAGGTTCAAGGTGGCACGTACACCAGACTCACGTTCGTCGGCATTCACCACCAGCGCCTTGGCGGCGCAGGAGCGGGAAATCGCTTCGGTCAGCGCCACTTGGTCCAGGGCGCGCAGGGCGTCAACGTGTTCTTCAAGCCAGGTCAGGAACGGCTCGTCGCAGATCAGCCCGTATTTGATGACTTCCGCCAGGCCTGCGGACAACTCGCGAGGCGGCAGGGTATTGAGGGTCGCGGTATCGATCAGCACCACATTCGGCTGATAGAACGCGCCAACCATGTTCTTGCCCAGCGGATGGTTGATGCCGGTCTTGCCGCCCACAGACGAATCGACCTGGGACAGCAACGTGGTCGGCACCTGGATAAAGTCGACGCCGCGCTGGTAACAGGCGGCCGCAAAACCGGCCATGTCGCCGATCACACCGCCGCCCAGCGCCACCACAGTGGTACGTCGGTCATGACGGGCAGTCAGCAGGCCATCAAAGATCAGTTGCAGGGTTTCCCAGGTCTTGAAGGCCTCGCCGTCGGGCAACACCACCGAGATCACCGAGTACGCCGCCAGGCTGCGGCTCAGACGCTCAAGATACAGCGGCGCGACCGTTTCGTTGGAGATGATCGCCACTTGCCGCCCGGCAATATGCGGTGCGAGCAACTCGGGCTGGTCCAACAAACCTTCGCCAATGTGGATCGGGTAGCTGCGCTCGCCAAGATCGACCTTAAGTGTCTGCATGTGTCCCCGCGTTGAAGATGAAAGCAGGCGTATCGCCCTACATTAACGTTGTCGGCAACGTCGGGATCTGACGCCGCCTGATGGCTCTACGCCACAACTCGGACGGTCATGACGCGCCGCCGAGAATAGCGCATTTCGGCTCTGGCTTTAACGGGGTGGCAACTGCGCCAGGCGCTCAAGAATGTCGAGAACGACCATTCGTGGCGGCCGCTCATCGGTTTCCACCACCAGATCGGCGATTTCCCGATAAAGCGGGTCGCGCAGCGTCAGCAGGTCCCGCAGGGTTTTTGCCGGGTCGGCGGTGCGCAGCAACGGGCGATTGCGATCGCGAGCGGTGCGGCCCACCTGCTGCTCGACAGAGGCATGCAGATAAACCACGCGACCGCCAGCATGCAGCGCCCGGCGGTTCTCATCGCGCATCACCGCGCCGCCGCCGGTGGCCAATACCACGCCATCGCAGCCGCACAGCTCGGCAATCATCGCCTGCTCGCGGTCGCGAAAGCCCAGTTCGCCTTCCTTATCGAAGATCCACGGGATATTGGCGCCCGTGCGCAATTCAATTTCCTTGTCGGAATCTTTGAATGGCAGGCGCAGCTCTTTGGCCAGCAAACGGCCGATGGTGCTTTTTCCAGCCCCCATCGGTCCAACAAGAATCAAATTTCGCACAGAATCAACGACTCACAGCAATCGCCTGGTTATTCATAATACGCGGAGTCAGGAATACCAGCAGCTCGGATTTTTTCTCCGAAACCACATCCCGCCGGAAAAGGCGGCCAAGATACGGCACATCGCCCAAAAATGGCACTTTATCTACCACTTTGCTTTGGGTATTGGAGAAAACCCCGCCAATCACGATGGTCTCGCCGTCCTTGACCAGCACCTTGGCGTTGACCTCGTTTTTCTTGATCGGCGGCACGTCGTTGAGCTTGTTGAGGTAGTCGGGCTCATCCTTGGTGACCTTGACCTCCATGATCACCCAGCCATCCGGGGTGATTTGCGGGGTCACCTCCAGGGATAGCGAGGCCTCCTTGAATGACACCGAGGTGGCGCCAGTAGAACTGGACTCCTGGTAGGGAATCTCGGTGCCCTTGAGGATTCGCGCAGTTTCCTTGTCGGAGGTGACCACCTTGGGCTGCGAGACAATTTCCCCGTTGCCGGTTTTTTCCATGGCGGTGAGTTCCAGGTCCAGCAGCAGGTTATCGGTGATAAAGGCGACACCCAGGCCGGCACTGCCGTTGATCGAACCCAGATCGACAAACGGCGAGCTGGGCGCAGTCTCGGGCAGTTCAGCACCCTCTGCCAGCGGCTTCCTGATCCCGCCAGCGCTCCAGTTGCCGCGGTTGGCCTGCCCGCCCCAGCGCACGCCAAGGCTTTTGTCGTAATCCACATT
The DNA here is from genome assembly GCF_013386765.1 of Pseudomonas yamanorum. Taxonomy (GTDB): domain Bacteria; phylum Pseudomonadota; class Gammaproteobacteria; order Pseudomonadales; family Pseudomonadaceae; genus Aquipseudomonas; species Aquipseudomonas yamanorum_A. The sequence goes on along the minus strand of NZ_JACARE010000003.1, from coordinate 222,778 downwards.
GGCCTCGACAATCCGCGCCTCGATCATCACCTGGCGCACCGGAATATCCAGTTGCGCCACGATCCTGCGCAGTTCCTCCAGGCGCTCCTGGGTCTGGTAGGCGATGATGTTGTTGGTGCGGTCATCCACCGCCACTGAGCCGCGCTCGTCGGTTGCGCCCTCCAGGCCCACGGCAGACTGGAACAGCTTGGCCAGGTCCGCCGCCTTGGCGTAATTGACTTGCAGCAGCTCGCGACGCAGCGGCGCCAACTCCGTCATTTGCTTGCGCGACTCCAGCACCAGCAACTCGCGAGCGGCCAACTCTTCGGCCGGCGCGACCAGCAACACGTTGGCCGTTATACGCTTGCCCAGCCCCTTGGTTTGCAACACCAGGTCCAGGGCTTGATCCCACGGCACATCCTTGAGCCGCAGGGTGATCGAACCCTGCACCTCATCGCTGGCCACCAAGTTAAGGCCCGCCACGTCGGCAATCTGCTGCAGCACCGCACGCAGTTCGATGTTCTGGAAGTTGAGGGATAGCTTTTCGCCGCTAAACACCAAACGTTCAGTGCTCAGGGGCACATTGCCAGGTGGCGGCAGGTGGATCAGGTCGATTCGATTGGGCACAGCCATGACCATCGGTGCCGTGAACGCTATCCATAGCGCCACACCGAAGGACGAAAAAGTCCTTTTCATTGTTTGTTTCCGTTATGAGTTTACGTTCAGGGCCAGGGTTTGCGAGCGTTCCAGCCAGGCGCCCTGGCCATCAGGGAAAAGCTCGGCGAGTTCGACATGGGAGTCATGAATCGCCGTGATGCGCCCGTGGTCCGGGCCGAGGTAATCGCCGACTGCCAGGCGATGGATAGACGACGCCCCGCGCAACAGGGCGTAGGTCTGGGTACCAAGGGACAAGGTCCCAACCATCTCGAATTGCTCTACGGCGAAGCCTTCGAGAACGCCTCGGGGCCTGGTGAGATCAGGTCCGGCAGCCGGTCGCCCGACGGGCCTCACAAACTGGCCAGAGGGCGGCTGAAACGGATCACGCAGGGAGGCAAAATCGTAGGCAACTGGCTGTTGCGGCCTGGTTCCGGTGGGCGCCTGCGATGACTCCCGCAGATCATCACCCGCCTGGGGGTTGTAGCGATAAGTCTTGGCCACCAGGTTGAGGCGCAACACGGAAGGGTCGACATGACTGAGCGCCAAGTCATGCACCGTGACTATCCTGGGCAGGCCGGCCAAGCCATTGATCAACGCCGCCAGATCGTGAAAGGTCCCGGTAACGCCTATTTGCATGGGCGATTCGATAAACAGGTGTTGAGGTTGGTCATCCAGAAGTTCGATGGCCTCCAGCACCAGGCCATTGGCGGCACTCAGGTGGCTGATGTCCTCAAGCAGGCCAGGCACTTCGGCCTCTGCAGACAGTTGCCGCAACAGGTTGGCGAAGTTGCCTCGCATGGTTTCGAGTTCGCGAGCCTGAGACTCCAGGCCAGACGCCTGGCTGGTTTTCAGCGCAACCTGCCGCTCAAGCGCCACTTCCTGCGCTTCCAGCCGGCGCAATTGTTCCCGCGCTCCGCTCAGGTAGAAGGTATTGCCTAAAACCCACAGCACGCAGACAAGCGCGCCACCCAGCAATGCCTTGCCAGGCAGTGGCCAGTTGGCGGCGTTTCGGTAGAGTTGGGCGATGTCGAGTTCCGTCAGCCTGGCCAGGCCTGACGCCCCTCTCATTGGCGCACCTCAGGCGAATCACCATGGCGAACCGTCAGCTGAAAGCCATTATCGTCGCCATCCTGCGCGCCTCGAACCCGCTGAAGCCGGGGCGCCTGCAAGTCGTCGGCAGCCTCGAGATCCCGCATGAACCGAGCAATGTCCTGATTCGATTCGGCGGTGCCGCTGATCGAAACAGAACCACCGTCAACGCTCACTTCACGCAACTGCACACCGTCCGGCACCGCTCGGGCCAACTGGTCCAGCAACTGGGCGCTCGCCGAACGGTCGTCCTGCAAACCCTGCACAACCTTCATCCGCTCCATCAACTGCTGGCGCTGCTCATGCAACCCGTCAATGGCCTTGATCCTGGAGTCCAGCCCGGTAACAGCCTGGCTCATCTGGCTGTTGCGGGCCAATTGCCGATCAATCGCGCGGTCGATCACCTGGTCAGCCAGCCATACGGCGGCCAGCGCCACCGCCGCAGCCGCCAGCAAGAACACCAGGAAATACTTGCGCCGCCGCTCATTCCGTTCTGCGCGCCACGGCAGCAGGTTGATTCGTGTCATCAGTCGAAACTCCTCAGGGCCAACCCGCAGGCCACTCCCATCCCCTGGGCATCCACGGCCCATTGCGCGCCATCGACACGACGGCCCGGCGTGATGCTGCCCGAAGCCTGCCTGCCCGCGCGGTCCAATGCAAATGCTTCGACATCCACGATCCGCGTCGCCAGCCCGGCCAGGGCCAAAACCGCCTCACGGGCCTCCACCTGCTCCTTCAGGCAGGCGACAAGCAGCACGTCGATTCGTTTAGGGTCTCGGGCGGACGGAGCCTGTACCTGAAAGTCGATAGCCACATCCTGCAACGGATACGGAATGTACTGGTCCGCCTCCTCATGGATTCGACGCACCATTTCAGCCTCGGCGAGCCCGGCCTCCATCTCAAGTACACGTGTGATCACCGAAGGCCCGGCCACCGCCACCGCCGCATGCCTGAGTGATGTACGCGCCTGTGCCAGCGCCCGGGAAAGCGCCTGCGCGACAACATCAAAGTCCACCACGCTGCTGTCGACCACCGCGTGGGCCGGCAGCTGCTGCATGCCATAGGCCCGGACGCTGTAGCCGCTGACTGAAGCCTCCAGCTGCACTACCCTGACGCTGGCGTCATTGATATCCACGCCCAGGACAGCATCGGCTTTTCGCCTGAAAAATCCCTTTCTCATAAAACTCCCCAAAACTTTCCCTGTCTTACGGACTGATTGTTGCCAGGCTTCATGCATTCGGTCGGCTTGTATGAGCGGTGCGAATGACGCCCGAAGCCGAAAAATGCTTTAATGCCCAGCGTTTTTTCCCGCGTTTATCTGCTGGCCGGGTCGATCCACCGCTTGCCGTGCATGCCCCGACGCCTAACCCATTCTTTTCCTTGGAAATCCAAAAGCCTTGATTCGTCTGCTGAAGTTTTTCGGGTACTCCATTGTCGCGATCGTCTGCGGGCTGATGCTCGTGCTCAGCGGGGCTTATCTCTACCTTAGTCCGGGTTTGCCCTCCGTAGAGGCCCTGAGAAGTATCCAGTTGCAGATTCCTTTGCGGGTCTACAGCAGCGATGAAAAACTGATCGCGGAGTTCGGCGAAATGCGCCGCACCCCGATCCGTTTCGCCGACATTCCACCCAACTTCATCAACGCACTGCTGTCGGCTGAAGACGATAATTTCGCCAATCACTACGGCGTCGACCCAAGCAGCCTGGTGCGGGCAGCCACGCAGTTGGTAAAAAGCGGACACATTCAGTCCGGTGGCAGCACCATCACCATGCAGGTGGCGAAGAACTTCTTCCTCACCAGCGAACGCAGCTTTTCCCGCAAGGCCACGGAAATCCTCCTGGCGCTGCAGATCGAACGTCAGCTGACCAAGGACGAAATCCTTGAGCTGTACGTCAACAAGATCTACCTCGGCAACCGTGCCTACGGCATCGAGGCGGCCTCCCAGGTCTACTATGGCAAGTCGATTCGTGACGCCAGCCTGGCGCAGATGGCGATGATTGCCGGCCTGCCGAAAGCCCCTTCGCGCTTCAACCCGCTGGCCAACCCGGCGCGCAGTAAAGAGCGTCGCGACTGGATCCTGGGCCGCATGTACAAGCTGGGCAAGATCGACCAGGCGGCGTACGAAAGTGCCGTGGCCGAGCCGTTGAACGCCAGCTATCACGTGCCGACGCCGGAAGTGAATGCCCCGTACATCGCCGAAATGGCCCGGGCCGAGATGGTCGGCCGTTATGGCAGTGAGGCGTACACCGAAGGTTTCCGCGTAACTACGACTATTCCGAGCAACCTGCAGGAAATCGCCAACAAGTCGGTGCACGACGGCCTCGTCGCCTATGACCAGCGCCACGGCTACCGCGGCCCTGAATCGCGCCTGCCGGGCAAGACTCTCAGCGCCTGGACCGTCGAGCTGGGCAAACAGCGCCCGATCAGCGGCCTTGAGCCCGCCATCGTCACCCAGGTGAAGAAAGATGGCGTGCAGGTGCTGACCCGCACCGGCGAAGAACATGTGTCGTGGGACAGCATGAAATGGGCTCGCCCATTCCTGAACACCAACAGCATGGGCCCGATGCCCAAGCAGCCGTCGGACGTGGCGCAGGTCGGTGACCTGATCCGCGTACAACGCCAGAAAGACGACAGCCTGAAATTCAGCCAGGTGCCCGTGGCCCAAGGCGCACTGGTGTCGCTTGACCCGCAGAACGGCGCGATCCGCGCCTTGGTCGGCGGCTTCGCCTTCGAGCAGAGCAACTACAACCGCGCCACCCAGGCCAAGCGCCAGCCGGGCTCAAGCTTCAAGCCGTTCATCTACAGCGCCGCCCTGGATAACGGCTACACCGCCGCCAGCCTGGTCAACGATGCACCGATCGTGTTTGTCGACGAGTACCTGGACAAGGTCTGGCGTCCGAAGAACGACACCAACACCTTCCTCGGCCCGATCCGCGTGCGTGAGGCGCTGTACAAGTCGCGCAACCTGGTGTCGATCCGCCTGCTGCAGGCGATGGGCGTAGGCAAGACCATCGACTACATAACCCGCTTCGGCTTCAATAAATCGGACCTGCCGCCCAACCTGTCCCTGGCCCTGGGTACCGCCACGCTGACGCCGATGGAAATCGCCACCGGCTGGAGCACCTTTGCCAACGGCGGCTACAAGATCACGCCGTACCTGATCGACAAGATCGAAAGCCGCAGCGGCGAAACCCTGTTCACCGCCAACCCGCCGCGGGTACCGGGCGATGTGGTCAATGGCGTTGCAGCCACTGACGGTCAGGCAGCACCGACCAACGGCGGCATTACCATCGAGCCGACACCAGGCGAAGCCCCGGCAGCCGGCGCACCTGCCGCGCCACAAGCACCGGCCGTGGCCGAGCGAGTGGTGGATGGCCGTACCACCTACATCCTCAACAGCATCCTGGAAGACGTGATCAAGAAGGGTACCGGCCGCCGCGCGCTGGCCCTGGGCCGCGCTGACATCGCCGGTAAAACCGGTACCACCAACGAATCCAAGGATGCGTGGTTCTCGGGCTACAACGCCGACTACGTGACCACCGTATGGACCGGTTACGACCAGCCGGAAAGCCTTGGGCGCCGGGAGTTCGGCGGCACCGTCGCGCTGCCGATCTGGATGAGCTACATGGGTGCCGCGCTCAAGGATATGCCGCTGCATACCCAGCCTGAGCCGGAAGGCATCCTCAGCCTGCGGATCGACCCGGTCAGCGGTCGTGCGGCAGCGCCGAGCACGCCGAATGCGTACTTCGAACTGTTCAAGAGCGAAGACACGCCGCCATCGGTCAACGAGCTGGGCAACGGTGTTGCACCGGGCAGCCCGCTGCCAGCGGATGAGGCGGCACCGATCGACTTGTTCTAACGCAAATCCCCTGTGGGAGCGGGCTTGCTCGCGATAGCGGCGGGTCAATGACAGGTGTATTGACTGTCCTGCCCCCATCGCGGGCAAGCCCGGCTCCCACAGGGACGATGCAACACTCGGAACAATGTTTTAACCAGCCACAAAAAAGCCCCGGCTCGCAAGAGCCGGGGCTTTTTGTTGGTGCGCTACAACGGCTTAGCCGTTGAACACATCATCCACGCTTTGCAGCGGGTAGTGCTTCGGATACGGCAGGGTGGCCACACCGGTCTCGATGGCGGCTTTGGCCACGGCATCGGAGATCAGGGTGATCAGGCGCTTGTCCATTGGTTTCGGGATGATGTACTCACGACCGAATTCCAGCTTGATGCCGCCGTAGGCGTCGCACACTTCCTGAGGCACCGGCAGCTTGGCCAGTTCGCGCAGGGCGTTGGCGGCAGCCACTTTCATTTCTTCGTTGATGCGCTTGGCGCGAACGTCCAGGGCACCACGGAAGATGAACGGGAAGCCCAGTACGTTGTTGACCTGGTTCGGGTAGTCCGAACGGCCGGTGGCCATGATCACGTCGTTACGGGTGGCGTGGGCCAGTTCCGGGGAGATCTCCGGGTCCGGGTTGGAGCATGCGAACACGATCGGGTTGGCCGCCATGGACTTGAGGCCTTCGGCGCTCAGCAGGTTCGGGCCGGACAGGCCAACGAACACGTCTGCACCGTCGAGGGCGTCAGCCAGGGTACGCTTGGAGGACGGATGCGCGAACATCGCCTTGTACTGGTTCAGGTCGGTACGCTCGGACTGCACAACGCCCTTGCTGTCGACCATGTAGATGTTTTCCAGCTTGGCACCCATGCTCACCAGCAACTTCATGCAGGAGATGGCCGCAGCGCCGGCGCCCAGGCAAACGATCTTGGCTTCGCCGAGGGTTTTGCCAGCGATTTCCAGGGCGTTGATCATGCCGGCCGCAGTAACGATTGCGGTGCCGTGCTGGTCATCGTGGAAAACCGGGATGTCGCACTGTTCGATCAGGGCCTTTTCGATCTCGAAGCACTCAGGTGCCTTGATGTCTTCCAGGTTGATGCCACCGAAGGTGATGGAGATGCGCTTTACGATGTCGATGAAAGCCTGTGGGCTTTCGGAATCGACTTCGATGTCGAATACGTCAATGCCGGCGAAGCGCTTGAACAGCACGCCTTTACCTTCCATGACTGGCTTGGAAGCCAATGGGCCGAGGTTACCCAGGCCCAGGATCGCGGTGCCATCAGAGATCACTGCAACCAGGTTGCCTTTGCCGGTGTACTTGTAAGCCAGTTCAGGATCGCGGGCGATTTCACGTACGGGCTCGGCAACGCCAGGGCTGTAGGCCAGCGACAGGTCGCGGGCGGTGGCAGTGGCTTTGGTGAGCTCTACACTCAGCTTTCCTGGACGAGGATGGGCATGATATTCGAGAGCGGCAGTTTTCAAATCAGACATATCGGCATTCCGCTTTTACTGTTGGTCGACGGACCGCCGAGGATACTCGTGTCGCAAAGCCCCTACAAGACTGGGCAGTCACAGGTGTCAAGGGCCCTGCCCTACGACTTTTGGCCAAGAGCCACGGGATACAAGGGCTTAACTGTTCACAATCGTACGAAAAAATGTCTACAATTTTTTTCTTATGGTGCCGGTTGAAGCATGCCGGGATCGGTCAGTGGCAACAGCCAGCGTGCCTGGCCATTTTTCAGGCCGCCGCGTCGCGAGCGGTCCAGCACCCAGCCGCGGGCTTCGATGGACTGGCCCTGCAAACCCTTTAACAGCGAACTGTCGAACCGGTCCACCAGATTGGGTGCAATGCGTAATACCAGTGAATCCTGCAACTCAATCCAGATTCCACCCCGATTGCGCTCGATTTTGCTGACCCGGCCGCCGATTACGGCAAAGCCCGAGCGCTGGATTTTCGCCGCTTCTACCACCGGTGACTGGCGCCACAAGCCCAGCCGGGCCTGACGCGCGCTGCGTTCGGCGGCCTGCTGACAGGCAACCAACTCCACATTCGGTGCGACCGCCACCTGGAAGCCGAGGCCTTCGGCCAGCAACTGCGCCTCCAGATTCGCGCCGTTGGCGCCGTAGAGATGCGCCAGGGTGCGCCCGTAACGGTCCTTGCTCTCCCGGCCCGGCACCACGCCCACTCGCCCACCGCTCGCATCCACCAGGCTTTGCAGGCGCTCGCGGGCGGCCACGGCGAAGGGTTCGTCAGTGCGGCCCTGCTTGCCGGTTTCCGGGGCATTGACGCCGATCATGCGCACGCTGCGGCCGTCCTTCAGGCGCACGGTGTCGCCATCCACCACCCGCTGCACCTCGAACGTGGCAAGAGACGACAGCGCAGGGCAGAACACGTCGGCCTGGGCGGGCGCCAGCCAAATCGCAGACACAAAAAAGGCGCCCGCAAGGGACGCCTTTTTCATCAGCGAGGACAAGCCATACAGGCCATCCAAGCGGACCAGCCTTACTCGGCTTTAGGAGCAGCTTTAGCGCCGAAAGCACCGAAGCGGGTCTTGAAGCGATCAACACGGCCGCCAACATCCAGAGTCTTCTGCTTGCCGGTGTAGAACGGGTGGCACTCGTTGCACACGTCGATTGGCAGAGCTTTGCCGAAAGTCGAACGGGTTTCGAACTTGTTACCGCAGCTGCAGGTAACGTCGATGGCAACATAGTTTGGATGGATATCGGCTTTCATGGTGTATTCCTCAGGCTAGCGTGCCGCCAATCAACACTATTGTTGAATACCGCACGTAATTAGGCCGCGGATTCTACCAGACCTTTTTAAACGCGCAAGAAGCACTACGGCCCCTTTCATCAGAAAAGCGCGGCATACCAAGGCCCTGTGAGAGCCGGGCTTGCCCGCGATGCAGGCGCTGCGATCTCTCAGGTGCACCGTGTCGATACTATCGCGGGCAAGCCCGGCTCCCACATCCACCGCTGGTCTGCTAGGCTCGCGCCCTTCTTCGCCGCCCGTCATATGAGAACCCCCGCGTGCCCGACGCCATTTTGCGCCTCGCCCTGCCCTCGCCCCTGCGCCGCCTGTTCGATTACCGGGCACCTGCCGGCGTATTGCGGTCGCAGTTGCAGCCGGGCATGCGCGTACGGGTGCCGTTCGGCCGGCGGGAGATGATCGGCATCCTGGTGGAAGTCGCCGACCACAGCGAAGTGCCCGCCGAGAAGCTCAAGCCCGCGGTAGCGATCCTCGACAGCACGCCACCGCTGCCGCCCGCGCTGTTCAAGCTGTGCCTGTGGACTTCGCAGTATTACCAGCACAGCCTCGGCGATACGTTGAGCTGGGCGCTGCCGGTGCTGTTGCGCCAGGGCGAACTGGCCGAGGCGCGCCAGGAGCGTTTCTGGTCGATGGTGCCGGGCGCGCGCATGGACGACCCGCGCATCGCCCGCGCCCCGCGCCAGCGTGAAGCTCTGGCCACACTCGCCCAGCACCCCCACGGCGTCGCCCATCAACTGCTAAGCAAGCTGATGCTGAGCAAGGACAGCCTGGACTTGCTGCTGGCCAAAGGCTTGGTGCAGGTAGAAATCCGCAAGCACGCACCCGGCGAGCGCCACGAACACTGGCTGGCCCAACCGGAACTGCCGCTCAACCCCGAACAACGCGCCGCCTACGAGGCGATTCGCGCTGGTTTCGACAGCTTCCACGCGTTCCTGCTGGCGGGCGTCACCGGCAGCGGCAAGACCGAAGTCTATTTGCAGTTGATCCGCGAAACCCTCGAAGCCGGCAAACAGGCACTGGTGCTGATCCCCGAGATCAACCTCGGCCCGCAAACCCTGGCGCGTTTCGAACAGCGTTTCAACGCGCGCATCGCCCTGGTGCACTCGGCGGTCAACGACCGCGAGCGCCTGGAATCCTGGCTCGCCGCCCGGGATGGCGAGGCCGACATTATTATTGGAACGCGCTCGGCGCTGTTCACCCCGATGAAAAATCCCGGGCTGATCATCATCGACGAAGAACACGACGGCTCCTATAAACAGCAGGAAGGCCTGCGTTACCACGCCCGCGACCTCGCGCTGGTGCGCGCCCGCCAGGAAAACATCCCGATTGTGCTGGGTTCGGCCACGCCGTCCCTGGAAAGCCTGCACAACGCCTACACCGGGCGCTACGGCCTGTTGCGCCTCAATGAGCGTGCCGGCGGTGCCAAGCAGCCACGCTTCCTGCGCCTGGATGTGAAAAGTCGTCCACTGGACAGCGGCATTTCCGGTCCGATGCAACAAGCCATCGGCCAGACCCTCGCCGCAGGCCAGCAAGTGCTGGTGTTCCTCAACCGCCGGGGTTTTGCGCCGACGCTGCTGTGCCATGACTGTGGCTGGATGTCCGAGTGCAAGCGCTGCGATGCCCGAATGACCGTGCACCAGCGCTCCGGCGAGCTGCGCTGCCATCACTGTGGGCATGTGGAACGGGTGCCGCGTCACTGCCCGCAGTGCGGCAAAGTCGACTTGCGGCCAGTGGGCGCCGGCACCGAGCGCGCCGAAGAGCGGCTGGGCATTCTGTTTCCGGATTACCCGGTGCTGCGGGTCGACCGTGACAGTACCTCGCGCAAGGACGCGATGAATCAGCTGTTTGCCACCATCCAAAAAGGCCAGCCGTGCATTCTGGTGGGCACGCAGATGCTTGCCAAAGGGCATCACTTCCCACGGGTGACCCTGGTGTCGATCCTGGATGCCGACGGCGGGTTGTTCTCCGGGGATTTCCGCGCCAGCGAGCGCATGGCGCAGCTGATCGTGCAGGTCGCAGGCCGTGCCGGGCGGGCCGAAGAGCCGGGCAAGGTGATCATCCAGACGCACCTGGCCGACCATCCGTTGCTGATTCAACTGACAGAACAAGGCTACTTTGCCTTCGCCGAACAAGCCCTGAGCGAACGCCGCTCCGCCGGTTTGCCGCCGTTTGCGCACCTGGCGCTGCTGCGGGCCGAGGCGCACAAGCCGGGCCAGGCCGAAGGTTTCCTGGATGAAGCGTGCAGCGAGGCTGAACGTTTGCTGGGGGAACTGGGTCTGACCGGCATCGAATTGCTCGGCCCGGTACCCGCACCAATGGAGCGCCGCGCCGGGCGTTACCGCGCCCAGCTACTCTTGCAAGCCAGCGCCCGCGCCCCGCTGCATCGTTTATTAAGCAGCTGGTTACTTGCCCTGGAGCAAATGCCCAGCGGTCGCCAGGTGAGATGGTCGCTGGACGTAGACCCGGTAGATTTGTACTAAACCCCTGTGGCGAGGGAGCTTGCTCCCGCTGGGCTGCGTAGCAGCCCCAAAAAAGCCGGGAGCGCTACGCACTCCAGCGGGAGCAAGCTCCCTCGCCACAGCAAGCTCCCTCGCCACAGGTTAATCGTCCGTCAAGGTCCAGCGAAGGTTGGCAAGCCCGCCCTCGCCACGGATAATGCCCAGTTTTTCCACCTGCGCATCGCGCGCCACCGCTTGCGGTCGAAAGAGAACACGATGAAAGACACCATTCGCCAGCTGATCCAACAAGCCCTCACCCAACTCGTCAACGAAGGTGTGTTGCCTGAAGGCCTGACGCCGGCGATCCAGGTGGAAAATACCCGCGACAAGACCCACGGCGACTTCGCCAGCAACATCGCGATGATGCTGGCCAAGCCCGCCGGCCTGAAGCCGCGCGACCTGGCGGAAAAAATCATCGCCGCGCTGCCGGCCGACCCGCAGGTCACCAAGGCGGAAATCGCCGGCCCCGGCTTTATCAACTTCTTCCAGAACACCCAGGCCCTGGCTTCGCGCCTGGACGCGGCCCTGGCCGACGCCAAAATCGGCGTGCGCAAGGCCGGCCCGGCACAGCGCGTGGCAATCGACCTGTCGGCACCGAACCTGGCCAAAGAGATGCACGTGGGCCACCTGCGCTCCACCATCATCGGCGACGGCGTGGCGCGGGTCCTGGAGTTCCTCGGCGACGACGTGATCCGCCAGAACCACGTGGGCGACTGGGGCACCCAGTTCGGCATGTTGATGGCCTATCTGCAGGAAAACCCGATTACCAGCAATGAGCTGTCGGACCTGGAGAACTTCTACCGCGCCGCCAAGAAGCGTTTCGACGAATCCGAAGAATTCGCCGACCGCGCCCGTGGCCTGGTGGTCAAGCTGCAAGCCGGCGATGCCGAATGCCTGGAGTTGTGGGGCCGCTTCCGCGAGATCTCGCTGTCCCACTGCCAGGAAATCTACGAGCTGCTCAACGTCAAACTGACGATGGCCGACGTGATGGGCGAAAGCGCCTACAACGACGACCTGATCAACGTGGTCAACGACCTCAAGACCAAGGGCCTGCTGGTTGAGAGCAACGGCGCCCAGTGCGTGTTCCTCGAAGAATTCAAGACCGCCGACGGCGACCCGCTGCCGGTGATCATCGTCAAGGCCGATGGCGGCTATCTCTACGCCACCACCGACCTGGCCGCCGTGCGCTACCGCAGCGGCGTGCTGAAAGCCGACCGCGCCCTGTACTTCGTTGACCAGCGCCAGGCCCTGCACTTCCAGCAAGTGTTCGAAGTGGCGCGCCGCGCCGGTTTCGTGACCCACCCGATGCAGATGGAGCACATGGGCTTCGGCACCATGAACGGCGCCGATGGCCGCCCGTTCAAGACCCGTGACGGCGGCACCGTGAAGCTGATCGACCTGCTGAACGAAGCCCAGGACCGCGCCTACAACCTGGTTAAGGAAAAGAACCCGGAGCTGGCCGAAGCTGACCTGCGCAACATCGCCCGCGTGGTGGGGATTGGCGCGGTGAAATACGCCGACCTGTCCAAGCACCGCACCAGCGACTACAGCTTCAACTTCGAGCTGATGCTCAACTTCGAAGGCAACACCGCCCCGTACCTGCTGTATGCCTACACCCGGGTCGCCGGCGTGTTCCGCAAGCTGGGCAAGGACTTCAGCGAAGTCGAAGGCCAGATCAACCTTGAAGCACCGCACGAGCAGGAACTGGCCGCCAAGCTGGCGCAATTCGGCGAAGTGCTGAACAGCGTCGGTGAAAAAGGCACGCCGCATATCCTCTGCACCTATTTGTACGAAGTCGCCGGTTTGTTCTCCAGCTTCTACGAGAACTGCCCGATCCTGACCGCAGACGACGAAGCCCAAAAGCAGAGCCGCCTGCGCCTCGCCGCACTGGCAGGACGGACCCTCAAGCAAGGCCTGGAGCTGTTGGGCCTGGAAACTCTGGAGCGTATGTAAGTTGGCTGCCAAGAAAAAACCTGCACCCAAGCGCGGCGCCAGCCGCTACCAGGCACCGGCGAAGAAACCTATCCCGGGCTGGATGTGGCTGGCGATCGGCCTGACGGTCGGCGCCTTTGTGGTGTTCCTGATGAAACTGGACCCGGGCAAGGGCGATGACGTCAAACGGGTCAAGCAAGAGCAGCAGAAGGCTACGAAAATGGCCGAGGCGAACAAAACGCCACCTAGCCCGACTGCGCCCGTGAAGCCGAAGTACGACTTCTACACGCTGCTGCCGGAATCGGAAGTGATCGTGCCGCCGGACGCCGTGCCGGAGAAAACCTTGCCGACGCCGCAGCCTGTGCCGACCACACCGGTTACCCCGGCGGAAGCGGCGAAAATCGACACCGCACGGGCCCAGGCTGCACTGGCCGGGATTACCCCGCCGCCACCGCCGCCGGTTGCCACCACCAAGGCAGCGCCGGTGACCAAGTTCTTCCTGCAGGCGGGCTCGTTCCCGAAACAGGCGGATGCGGACCGCGTGCGGGCGCAGATTATTCTGCTGGGGCAGGCGGTGACGGTGGAGTCCGGGACGGTTAAGGATGCGACCTGGTATCGCGTGCTGGTAGGGCCGTTCAGCAACCGTGAACAGCTGACCGTGGCGCAGAAGCAACTGGCGGGCGCAGGGTTTAGCAACCTGTTGTTACAACAACGCCAAAGCCGCTGATTGCGCCTCGCCGAAACCCTGCAGGAGCCGGCTTGCCGGCGATGAGGCCTCTGAATTGTGTGTGATTCTTGAGGCCGCCATCGCTCGCAAGCCAGCTCCTACAGGACTCGCACCACTCGTCCGCCCTCCCGTCCTACAGTTGAAATCCCCCCCGCCACCCCCATATGAGTTCCATCAGGGCATTTTCGCCCCGCAGCGTGGAGACTCTCCCCTTGACCACCATCGTTTCAGTTCGCCGCCACGGCAAAGTCGTCATGGGCGGCGACGGCCAGGTTTCACTTGGCAATACCGTGATGAAAGGCAACGCGAAAAAAGTCCGTCGCCTGTACCACGGCCAGGTACTCGCCGGTTTCGCTGGCGCCACCGCTGACGCCTTTACCCTGTTCGAGCGCTTTGAAGGCCAACTTGAGAAGCACCAGGGCCACTTGGTCCGTGCCGCCGTCGAGCTCGCCAAAGAATGGCGTACCGACCGCTCCCTCAGCCGCCTGGAAGCCATGCTGGCCGTCGCCAACAAAGACGCCTCCCTGATCATCACCGGCAACGGCGACGTGGTTGAACCCGAAGAAGGCTTGATCGCCATGGGTTCCGGCGGCGGCTATGCCCAGGCCGCAGCCAGCGCACTGCTGAAGAAAACCGACCTGTCGGCCAAGGAAATCGTCGAGACTGCCCTGGGTATCGCCGGCGACATCTGTGTCTTCACCAACCACAACTTCACCATTGAGGAGCAGGACCTCGCCGAATAAGCCCCAGGCTTATTCCCGCTTGAGGACCGCCAATTACTATGTCCATGACTCCCCGCGAAATCGTCCATGAACTCAATCGCCATATCATCGGCCAGGACGATGCCAAGCGCGCCGTTGCCATCGCCCTGCGTAACCGCTGGCGCCGGATGCAACTGCCCGAAGAATTGCGCGTTGAAGTAACCCCCAAGAACATCCTGATGATCGGCCCGACCGGTGTCGGTAAAACCGAGATCGCCCGACGCCTGGCCAAGCTGGCCAACGCGCCGTTCATCAAGGTCGAAGCCACCAAGTTCACCGAAGTGGGCTACGTAGGCCGTGACGTCGAGTCGATCATTCGTGACCTGGCCGACGCGGCGCTGAAACTGCTGCGCGAACAGGAAATGACCAAGGTCAGCCATCGCGCCGAAGATGCCGCTGAAGAACGCATCCTCGACGCCCTGCTGCCACCGGCACGCATGGGCTTCAACGAAGACGCCGCGCCGAGCTCGGATTCCAATACCCGTCAGCTGTTCCGCAAGCGCCTGCGTGAAGGCCAGCTGGACGACAAGGAAATTGAGATCGAAGTCGCCGAAGTGTCCGGCGTCGACATCTCCGCACCGCCTGGCATGGAAGAAATGACCAGCCAGTTGCAGAACCTGTTCGCCAACATGGGCAAGGGCAAGAAGAAAAGCCGCAAGCTCAAGGTCAAGGACGCGCTGAAACTGGTGCGCGACGAAGAGGCCGGGCGCCTGGTCAATGAGGAAGAACTCAAGGCCAAGGCCCTGGAAGCGGTCGAGCAGCACGGCATCGTGTTTATCGACGAGATCGACAAGGTCGCCAAACGCGGCAATTCCGGCGGCGTGGACGTGTCTCGCGAAGGTGTGCAGCGCGACCTGCTGCCGCTGATCGAAGGCTGCACCGTCAACACCAAGCTGGGCATGGTCAAGACTGACCACATCCTGTTTATCGCTTCCGGTGCGTTCCACCTGAGCAAGCCAAGCGACCTGGTGCCGGAACTGCAAGGCCGTCTGCCGATTCGGGTGGAGCTGAAAGCGCTGACGCCGGGCGATTTCGAACGCATCCTCAGCGAGCCGCATGCGTCGCTGACCGAGCAATACCGCGAGCTGTTGAAAACCGAAGGCCTGGGGATTGAGTTCCTGCCGGATGGTATCAAGCGTCTGGCGGAGATTGCCTGGCAGGTCAACGAGAAGACCGAGAACATCGGCGCCCGCCGCCTGCACACCCTGCTTGAGCGCCTGCTGGAGGAAGTGTCCTTCAGTGCCGGCGACATGGCGGGCGCGCAGAATGGTGTGGCGATCAAGATCGACGCCGACTACGTCAACAGCCACCTGGGCGAATTGGCGCAGAACGAAGATCTGTCTCGTTATATCCTGTAGGTCATGTGAACCCCCTGTAGGAGCCCGGCTTGCCGGCGATGGCGATTTCAAGGTCGCCATCGCCGGCAAGCCGGGCTCCTACATGATCTGCTCGGATCCCGTCATGACCAAACTGCCTACCGCCATCAACCTGCACAAAGCCTCCAAGACCCTGGGCCTCACCTACGGCCCCGAAGAGGTCTATCAGTTGCCCGCCGAATTCCTGCGGGTGCACTCCCCCTCCGCCGAAGTCCAGGGCCACGGCAAACCGATCCTGCAATTCGGCAAGCTCAATGTCGGCTTGACCAAGATCGAACCCGCCGGCCAATACGCACTGAAATTGACCTTCGATGACGGTCATGACAGCGGATTGTTCACCTGGGACTACCTCTATCAACTTGCCGTGCGTCAGGACGCGCTGTGGGCGGATTATCTTGCCGAGCTGAAAGCCGCCGGAAAAACCCGCGACCCGAGCCAGTCGGTCGTGCGGCTGATGCTCTAGCTCAGGCCTTTTGCTCATTAGTGGGCATTTTCTAATTCCATCTGCTTGAATGCCCCTCTGTCGTGGCCAACGATTGGCCCGCTTGCGAAAAAAATTAAACTCGGGTAACCAATGGAACTGGCAAGTTCCCTGCATTTGACGATGCGGTATTAACGGTCACCCGAGCAGTAGTACCAGGCTGTGCTGTGTGGCAAGTAGTGGTACACAGCGGTACCCGGTACTCGTCTGTCGGACAATGGAGCGTCGTAGATGAGTAACAAGAACAACGATGACTTGAAACGCCAGGCCTCGGAAAACACCCTGGGGCTGAACCCGATCATCGCGTTACGGAAAAAGGATTTACTGGCATCCGCTCGGATGGTGCTGACCCAGGCCATCAAACAACCGTTGCACAGCGTCAAGCACGTCGCGCATTTTGGCGTCGAATTGAAGAACGTGGTGTTCGGCAAATCACAGCTGACACCCGAGGCCGACGACCGCCGTTTCAACGACCCGGCGTGGACCCAGAACCCGCTCTATAAACGGTACCTGCAAACTTATCTGGCGTGGCGCAAGGAGCTGCACGACTGGATCGGTGACAGCAACCTGTCGGAACACGACATCAGCCGCGGCCACTTCGTCATCAACCTGATGACCGAAGCCATGGCGCCCACCAACAGCGCGGCCAACCCGGCGGCAGTCAAACGCTTCTTCGAAACCGGCGGCAAGAGCCTGCTGGATGGCCTGTCGCATCTCGCCAAAGACATGGTGCATAACGGCGGCATGCCGAGCCAGGTCAATATGGGCGCCTTTGAAGTGGGCAAGAGCCTGGGCACCACCGAAGGCTCGGTGGTGTTTCGCAACGATGTGCTGGAGCTGATCCAGTACAAGCCGATCACCGAACAGGTGCATGAGCGCCCGCTGCTGGTGGTGCCGCCGCAGATCAACAAGTTCTATGTGTTCGACCTGTGCCCGGACAAGAGCCTGGCGCGCTTCTGCCTGCGCAATCACCAGCAGACGTTTATCGTCAGCTGGCGCAATCCCACCAAGGCCCAGCGTGAATGGGGCCTGTCGACTTACATCGAGGCGCTGAAAGAAGCGGTCGATGTGGTGAGCGCAATCACCGGCAGCAAAGACATCAACATGCTCGGCGCCTGCTCCGGCGGTATTACCTGCACCGCACTGCTGGGCCACTACGCGGCGCTGGGGGAGAAGAAGGTCAACGCCCTGACTCTGCTGGTGAGCGTACTGGACACCACCCTGGACACCCAGGTAGCGCTGTTCGTCGACGAGCAGACCCTGGAAGCGGCCAAGCGCCATTCCTACCAGGCCGGCGTGCTGGAAGGCCGCGACATGGCCAAGGTATTTGCCTGGATGCGCCCCAATGACCTGATCTGGAATTACTGGGTCAACAATTACCTGCTGGGCAACGAGCCGCCGGTGTTCGACATCCTGTTCTGGAACAACGACACCACCCGCTTGCCGGCCGCATTCCATGGCGACCTGATCGAACTGTTCAAGAACAACCCGCTGGTGCGCGCCAATGCCCTGGAGGTATGCGGCACGCCGATCGACCTGAAACAGGTCACCGCCGATATCTATTCCCTGGCCGGCACCAACGACCACATCACACCGTGGCAGTCCTGCTACAAATCGGCGCAGCTGTTTGGTGGCAAAGTGGAGTTTGTGCTGTCCAGCAGCGGGCATATCCAGAGCATTTTGAACCCGCCGGGCAACCCCAAGTCGCGCTACCAGACCAGCGACACAATGCCGGGCAAGGCCCTCGACTGGCAGGAGAACGCCACCAAGCACACCGATTCGTGGTGGCTGCACTGGCAGGCGTGGCAGGCGGAGCGGTCGGGCAAGCTGAAGAAAGCGCCGACAGCACTGGGCAATAAAGCGTACGCAGCGGCTGAAGCGGCGCCGGGCACTTACGTACACGAAAGGTAGGCTGGAACGGGATCAACTGTGGGAGCTGGCTTGCCTGCGATGGCATCAACTCGGTGTGCCAGATACACCGCGGCGCCTGCATTGCAGGCAAGCCAGCTCCCACACTGACCGTTTTCCGGCAGGGAAATAGCGCCATTTCACAGGGTACGAGCATGCCGCAACCGTTCATCTTCCGTACCATCGACCTGGATGGCCAAGCCATCCGCACGGCGGTACGCCCGGGCAAGCCTCACTTGACGCCGCTGCTGATTTTCAACGGCATCGGCGCCAACCTTGAGCTGGTGTTTCCGTTCGTCCAGGCCCTGGACCCGGACCTGGAAGTGATTGCCTTTGATGTGCCGGGAGTCGGCGGCTCGTCGACCCCCAGCCGGCCTTACCGCTTCCCTGGCCTGGCCAAACTCACCGCACGCATGCTCGATTACCTGGACTATGGCCAGGTCAACGCCGTGGGGGTTTCCTGGGGCGGGGCACTGGCGCAGCAGTTTGCCTATGACTACCCGGAACGCTGCAAGAAACTGATCCTCGCCGCCACCGCCGCCGGTGCCTTCATGGTGCCGGGCAAACCCAAAGTCTTGTGGCTGATGGCCAGCCCCCGGCGTTATATCCAGCCATCCCACGTGGTGCGCATTGCGCCGATGATCTACGGCGGCTCATTCCGTCGGGATTCGAAACTGGCCGCCGAACACGCCAGCAAAGTGCGTTCGGCGGGCAAGCTCGGTTACTACTGGCAACTGTTCGCCGGGCTTGGCTGGACCAGCATCCACTGGCTGCACAAGATCAAGCAGCCGACCCTGGTACTGGCCGGCGATGACGACCCGCTGATCCCGCTGATCAACATGCGCATGCTGGCCTGGCGCATTCCCAACGCCCAACTGCACATCATCGACGACGGTCATCTGTTCCTGATTACCCGGGCCGAGGCGGTGGCGCCGATCATCATGAAGTTTCTCCAGGAGGAACGCCTGCGGGCGGTGATTCACCCGCAACCCGCGCTTTAGACGGTGGCGGTCAGGACGACCGCACCGCGCAACTTGGCCAGAACCGACTATGGTTCTGAATTGGCGTGCTTGTTGATGGCTTGACGAAGGAGTGTTGGCGCATGCGAGAAAGACCCGTATCGAACCCGGTGCCCACACCCGCCGCGTTCATCAATATTGAAAGTGCGATCACCGGCCTGCGCGGCCGGGATCTGCTGTCGACCCTGCGCAGCGTCGCCGCACACGGCCTGCGCAACCCGGTGCACACCGCCCGTCACGCCCTGAAGCTGGGCGGGCAATTGGGCCGCGTGTTGCTGGGGGAAACGGTGCACGAGCCGAACCCGGCGGACAGCCGCTTCGCCGACCCCACCTGGCAGCTCAACCCGTTTTACCGGCGCAGCCTGCAAGCCTACTTGAGCTGGCAAAAACAAACCCGTCACTGGATCGACGACAGCAACCTCAGCGCCGACGACCGGGCGAGGGCGCACTTTGCCTTTGCCCTGCTCAACGATGCAGTGTCGCCGTCCAACACGTTGCTCAATCCGCTGGCAATCAAGGAGCTGCTCAACTCTGGCGGCAACAGTGTGGTGCGTGGCGTCAGCAACCTGTTCGACGACCTGCTGCACAATAACGGCCTGCCGCGCCAGGTCACCAAACAGGCCTTCGAAGTCGGCAAAACCGTCGCCACCACCCCCGGCTCGGTGGTGTTTCGCAATGAGCTGCTGGAGCTGATCCAGTACAAGCCCATGAGCGAAAAACAGTACGCCAAGCCGCTGCTGGTGGTGCCGCCGCAAATCAACAAGTACTACATTTTCGACCTGAGCCCGAACAACAGCTTCGTCCAGTTCGCCCTGAAAAACGGCCTGCAGGTGTTTATGGTCAGCTGGCGCAACCCGGACGTACGCCACCGGGAATGGGGCCTGTCCACCTACGTCGCCGCCCTGGAAGAAGCGCTGAACGTGTGCCGGGCAATCACCGGCGCTCGCGAGGTCAACCTGATGGGCGCCTGTGCCGGAGGCTTGACCATCGCCGCACTGCAAGGCCATCTGCAGGCCAAGCGCCAGTTACGCCGCATTTCCAGCGCCAGCTACCTGGTGAGCCTGCTGGACAGCCAGATAGACAGCCCGGCCACCCTGTTCGCCGACGAGCAGACCCTGGAAGCCGCCAAGCGCCGCTCTTACCAACAAGGCGTGCTCGACGGCCGGGACATGGCCAAGGTGTTCGCCTGGATGCGCCCCAATGACCTGATCTGGAATTACTGGATCAACAACTATCTGCTGGGCAAGGAGCCGCCGGCGTTCGACATCCTGTACTGGAACAACGACAACACCCGCCTGCCCGCCGCGCTGCATGGCGACCTGCTGGACTTCTTCAAGCACAACCCGCTGAGCCATCCCGGTGGCCTGGAAGTCTGCGGCACACCCGTCGACTTGCAGAAGGTCACGGTGGACAGCTTCAGCGTGGGCGGGATCAACGACCACATCACACCGTGGGATGCGGTGTACCGCTCCACCCAGCTGTTGGGCGGCGACAAGCGCTTCATCCTGTCCAACAGCGGGCATATCCAGAGCATCCTCAACCCGCCGGGCAACCCCAAGGCCAACTACGTCGAGAACCTCAAGCTGAGCAGCGACCCCCGCGCCTGGTACTACGACGCCGATCACGTCGAAGGCAGTTGGTGGCCCAACTGGCTGGCATGGATCCAGCAGCGCTCCGGCGTGCAGCGCGAAACCCTGACCGCCCTGGGCAACCAGAATTACCCACCGATGGAAGCGGCCCCAGGCACCTATGTGCGAGTCCGCTGAGCCCAACGACGATTTTAAGAAGACTGGATGAAGACCCGCGACCGTATCCTTGAATGTGCCTTGCAGTTGTTCAACCACAAGGGCGAGCCGAACGTGTCGACCATGGAGGTGGCCAATGAAATGGGAATCAGCCCCGGCAATCTCTATTACCACTTCCATGGCAAGGAGCCGCTGGTGCTCGGGCTGTTCGAGCGCTTCCAGGCCGAGTTGGCGCCGTTGCTCGACCCACCCGAGGACGCGCAGCTGGCGGCCGAGGATTACTGGCTGTTTTTGCACCTGATCGTGGAGCGCATGGCGCACTATCGGTTTCTGTTCCAGGACTTGTCGAACCTGGCGGGACGCTTGCCGAAACTGGCCAAGGGTATTCGCAACCTGCTGACGGCGCTCAAGCGCACGCTGGCCTCATTGCTGGCCCGGCTCAAGACCGACGGGCAATTGGTCAGTGACACCCAGGCGCTGGGGCAATTGGTGGAGCAGATCACCATGACCCTGCTGTTTTCCCTGGACTACCAGCGGATTATCGACCGGGAGGGCGAGGTACGGGTGGTGGTGTACCAGATCATGATGCTGGTGGCCCCGCATTTGCTGATGCCGGCGAGGCTGGCGACGGAGCGTTTGGCGCTGCGTTACCTGGACGACTCGGACTAACAAACACCCCAATCAATGTGGGAGCTGGCTTGCCTGCGATGGCGGTGGCTCAGCTACAAATGTATTCACTGAGCCTGCGCTATCGCAGGCAGGCCAGCTCCCACAGTGGATCACAAACAAAAAAGCCCGACCTTCGCAGGCCGGGCTTTTTTGTGTCCCGTAAAATCAGGACTGACTGGTAGGCGCCGGGGTTGCCGGCGTTGCAGTCGAGGTAGCAGCAGGCGTCGGTGGAGTGACCGAGTTGGTCGCCGGCGCTGGAGTTGCAGGCTTGGCCACTACCGCTGGCTTTGGCGCTGCTGGTTTTTTGGCTACGGCAGGCTTCTTGGCCGCGGCCGGTTTTGCAGCTGGCTTGGCCGCTGCAGGTTTTGCCGCAGCAGGCTTGGCAGCTGGCTTTGCAGCAACCGGCTTGGCTGCAGGTTTCGCAGCGGCTGGCTTGGCAGCAGGCTTCGCTGCAGCAGGTTTGGCGGCAGCGGTTTTAGCCGCTGGCTTGGCTGCTGCTTTTGCTGCCGGCTTGGCTGCGGGTTTAGCCGCAGGTTTTGCAGCTGCTTTAGCGGCCACTGGTTTAGCGGCAGGCTTGGCGGCCGGTTTAGCCGCCGCGGTTTTAGCCGCAGGCTTGGCTGCCGGTTTTGCAGCAGCTTTGGCAGGCGCCTTGGCCGCTGGCTTGGCTGCCGGTTTGGCGGCGGCCTTGACCAGAGGTTTGGCGGCGGTTTTTGCAGCAGGTTTGGCCGCTGCAGTTTTAGCCGCAGGCTTGGCAGCCGGTTTAGCCGCTGCCGTTTTAGCCGCAACTGGCGCAGCTTTAAGGCCGGTGAGTTTTTCGATTTGCTTGGTCAAGGTATCGACCTTGCTGTGCAGCGCTTTCACTTCAGTACGGCTAGGCACGCCCAGTCGCGAAATGGCACTGTTCAGGCGCTTGTCAAAAGCCCCTTCCAGTTCGCCCCACTTGTCGCTGATACGTGATTTGGCAGAACCGGCGGAAGCCTTTGCCGCATCGACTTGTTTACCCACTGTGCTCTTGGTCAACTTCTCGGCCTTCTCGCCGTCTTTAACCAAAGTCTCGAAGTATTTGCCGCCGTCACTGCTCACCTTCGAGTACACGCCTAAACCAGCCAGCCAGATCTTGCGGGAGTATTTTTCAACTTCCCCGATCCACGAGCTGCCTTCTTTATCAGTAGTCTTTTTAACAGCCATCCCGTTGTCTCCTTAGTGTTTACGCGCGACACGTTCGAGCAATGCCGTCAGCTCATCGAGCTTAGCAGAGAGTGTCTCCACGTCATGTTTAGACGGAATGCCGATCCGATTCAAGGCACTTCCAACACGACTATCAAAAGCTCTTTCAACTTTATCCAGTTGCACTTCGACTCGACCTTTGACGCCGAAGACTTCGCTCTTGACTTGATCAATCTGACTGTTGGCAGCATCAAGTTGTTCAATCACAACTTTTTTGCCTTTACTTTCAACATGTTGACCAGTCTTAACGAGTTCCTTGAAGTACTCGGCGCCCTCGCTGCCGACCTTGGCGTAAGCCCCCAAACCGGCCAGCCAGATCTTGCGGGCATAGGTTTTAACCTCGCTCAGGGTGTTAGTTCCGGTAGCAATTTTTTTCTTCAAAATAACTTTGGCCATGGTGCACCTCACGCATAAAGGGGGGAGGAACTGCCCACAGAAGTTGAGGGCTTGGGCACAAAGTAGGCAGAAAAATTAGAATCGGCACCCTAAGAAGGTCGAAAATCAGGCCAGGGCTTTATCCAGTGCCTTCTCGATTTCGGACTTGATGGTGCCACTCATGGCCGACATCAACAGGCCCAGTTCCACTTCGATGCGCAGGGAATCTTCAGCCACTTTAACGGTACCTTTAACTCCCGAGCGCTTGAGGTTCAGTGTGTCGCCGGCCCACGAAGACTCCAGGCCATATTGCTCCTTGAGTTTGCTCGCCAACTTGTCGGCTTTTTCTCGGGCAGCGTCTTTGCCCAGTGTGTGGGCACGTTCAACCTGTATACGGGCCATTTGAATGACTCCTCGTTATAGAGACTTGTCGACCCGCCATGCGGCAAAAGGTCTCGGTGGCCACCTATCTTACCTTCAGCCTTGCCAAGACAAAGCATGCCTTGGGGATTAGAATGCCCCCATTCTCTTTTGGTGACAGCGATATGACTGATCAGCGCAAAGGCAGCGATGCCGAACCCACCACTCACTTCGGCTTCAAGAACGTCCCGGAAAGCCAGAAAGCGGAAAAAGTCGCCGAGGTGTTCCACTCGGTAGCCGCCAAGTACGACTTGATGAACGACGTGCTGTCCGGCGGCATGCACCGCCTGTGGAAGCGCTTCACCATCGAGTTGTCGGGCGTACGCACCGGCAACCGCGTGCTGGATATCGCCGGCGGTACGGGCGACCTGGCCGCCAAGTTCTCCAAGCTGGTGGGCCCCACCGGCCAGGTGGTATTGGCCGACATCAACGGCTCGATGCTCAAGGTCGGTCGTGATCGCCTGCTGGATAAAGGCGTGGCGGGCAATATCGAGTTCGTCCAGGCCGACGCTGAAAAGCTGCCGTTCCCGGACAACCATTTCGACTGCGTGACCATCGCCTTCGGCCTGCGTAACGTGACCCACAAGGAAGACGCGCTGCGCTCCATGTTGCGCGTACTCAAGCCCGGCGGTCGCCTGCTGGTGCTGGAGTTCTCCAAGCCGACCAACGCGTTGATGTCCAAGGTCTACGACACCTACTCGTTCGCCTTCATGCCGTTGATGGGCAAGCTGATCACCAATGACGCCGAAAGCTACCGTTACCTGGCCGAATCGATCCGCATGCACCCCAACCAGGAAACCCTGAAGTCGATGATGGTAGAGGCCGGTTTCGACCGCGTGACCTACCACAACATGACCTCGGGTATCGTCGCCCTGCACCGCGGCATCAAGCCCTGATGTTGTTCGCGGGCCTTCTCGCCAGCGTTGAACACGGCCTCAACCGTGTCTTGCGCCTGGACAGCACCGCCCTGGCGCGGCTGGCGCACCTGAACGGCAAGATCATCGCCGTCGATTGCACCAGCCCCGCCTTGCAGCTGTTTATCCTGCCCAGCGATGAAGGCCTGTTGCTGGCGTCCCACTGGGCCGCCGATGCCGACTGCACCCTGCGTGCGTCCGGCTCAAGCCTGCTGCGCCTGGCCATGAGCCGGGACAAGACGGCGATCCTCCACGGCCCCGACGTTACGCTCACAGGCGACAGCGCGGTGCTGATGGACCTGGCCGCCGTGCTGCAAGACCTGGAACTGGACTGGGAATACGAGCTGTCACGCTGGCTCGGCCCGGTGGCCACGCAACTGATCAGCGGTCACCTGCGCAGCCGCACCCGCTGGTACCAGCAAGGTTTCGCCAGCCTGAACCAGAACCTCGCCGAATACCTGAGCGAAGAATCGCGCACCTTGGTCGGACAACGGGAAGCCGAAGCGCGCTTTCGCGAACTCGACCAGGCCAAACTCGACCTGGAACGACTTGAGGCGCGCTTCGAGCGCCTGAGCCGCTCCCTTGATTCAAGCGATAACGCATGAAGCTGCTCGCCGTCCGCCGTTTGTTTCGTATCCAGCGCGTCGTAATCCGCTACCGCCTCGATGACCTGCTGTTCGCCTTGCCGCTGCCGTGGTTTCTGCTGGCGGTGCGCTATGTGCTGCCGTGGCGCTGGTTCCCGCGCAAAACCCTCGACCTGAGCCGTGGCGCCCGCCTGCGCCTGGCGTTGCAGGACCTGGGACCGATCTTCATCAAGTTCGGGCAGATCCTCTCCACCCGCCGCGACCTGTTGCCCGAAGACATCGCCGACGAGCTGATGCTGTTGCAGGACCGCGTCCCGCCGTTCGACTCGCAACTGGCGGTCACGCTGATCGAAGAGCAGCTCGGCAAGAAAATCAGCGAAGTGTTCAGCCGCTTCGACATCGCCCCGCTGGCCTCGGCCTCGGTGGCCCAGGTGCATGCCGCGCAGCTCAAAAGCGGCGAAGAAGTGGTGGTGAAGGTCATCCGTCCGGGCCTCAAGCCGATCATCGGCCAGGACCTGGCGTGGCTGTTCATCCTCGCCCGCGCTGCCGAGCGTTTCTCGGCCGATGCACGCCTGCTGCACCCGGTGGACGTGGTGCTGGACTACGAAAAAACCATCTACGACGAACTCGACCTGTTGCGTGAAGCGGCCAACGCCAGCCAGCTCAAGCGCAACTTCGAAGGCTCGCCGTTGCTGTATGTGCCGCAAGTCTACTGGGACTGGTGCCGCCCGAAAGTACTGGTGATGGAGCGCATCTATGGCGTGCAGGTCACCGACCTCGCGACCCTGGCCGACCAGCGCACCGACATGAAGATGCTCGCCGAGCGCGGCGTGGAAATCTTCTTCACCCAGGTGTTCCGCGACAGCTTCTTCCACGCCGACATGCACCCCGGCAACATCTTCGTCAGCACCGTAAACCCGTGGAGCCCGCAGTACATTGCGATCGACTGCGGCATCGTCGGCAGCCTGACCCCGGAAGACCAGGATTACCTGGCGCGCAACCTGTTCGCTTTCTTCAAGCGTGACTACCGCCGCGTGGCGCAGTTGCACATCGATTCGGGCTGGGTGCCGGCAGAAACCAAACTCAACGAATTCGAAGCGGCGATCCGCACCGTGTGCGAGCCGATCTTTGAAAAACCGTTAAAAGATATTTCCTTCGGCCAGGTGCTGATGCGCCTGTTCCAGACCGCGCGGCGCTTCAATATGGAAGTGCAGCCGCAGTTGGTGCTGTTGCAAAAGACCCTGCTGAACATCGAAGGCCTGGGCCGCCAGCTCTACCCGGACCTCGACCTGTGGAACACCGCCCAGCCATTCCTCGAGCGCTGGATGCGTGACCGTGTCAGCCCGAAAACCCTGCTGGGCAACCTGCAAAGCCAGGTCGAGCAACTGCCGCACCTGGCCAACATGACCCGCGACCTGCTGGAGCGCATGTCCCAGCCCCACGCCAAGGACCCGGCGCCGCCGTGGCACAAGCGCAAGGACGACTGGTTCCTGCGCCTGCTGGGCGCCGCGCACCTGGTGGGCGGTACGATACTGGCCGCCGGCGGTCCGCTGAATGAACTGGGCCATTGGCCGGCTGGCATTATGGTCGCCGTGGGCGTGTATCTGATCGTGCGTCGATAGCCAATCCGGTTATACACTGTCGCAAATTGCCGGAGCCGAAAATGAAAGACTGGCTGGACGAGATCAAGTGGGACAGTGACGGCCTGGTGCCGGCCATTGCCCAGGACTACAAGACCGGGCGCGTACTGATGATGGCCTGGATGAACCGCGAGGCCCTGAGCCTGACCGCCGCCGAGAACCGCGCCATTTACTGGTCACGTTCCCGTGGCAAACTGTGGCGCAAGGGCGAAGAGTCCGGGCACGTGCAAACCCTGCATGAGATGCGCATCGACTGCGACGCCGATGTGGTGATCCTCAAGGTCGAACAGATTGGCGACATCGCCTGTCACACCGGCCGTCACAGCTGCTTCTACCGCGTGTTTGAAAACGGCGAGTGGAAGACCGTCGAGCCCGTACTCAAAGATCCGCACGCTATCTATTCGGCAGGACACTGACCATGAGCGATACCCTCAACCGTGTGGCCCAGGTGCTGGAAGACCGCAAAGGCGCGGACGCTGACAGCTCTTATGTCGCCAGCCTGTACCACAAGGGTCTGAACAAGATTCTGGAAAAACTCGGCGAAGAATCCGTCGAGACAATTATTGCTGCCAAGGACGCGCAAATCAGCGGCGACTGCAGCGACGTGATCTACGAAACTGCCGACTTGTGGTTCCACAGTCTGGTCATGCTCGCCCAACTGGGGCAGCATCCACAGGCAGTGCTTGATGAACTGGACCGTCGCTTCGGCTTGTCCGGGCATGCCGAAAAGGCCTCGCGCCCGTCCGCCTGACCAACTTTTACAGAGGAATTGCAGCATGGGCATTTTTGACTGGAAACACTGGATCGTCATTCTTGTGGTCGTTGTGCTGGTGTTCGGCACCAAGAAACTGAAAAACCTCGGCACCGACGTCGGTGAATCGATCAAGGGCTTTCGCAAGGCCATGAACGACGACGAAAAGCCTGCCGACCCGGTCGTCAACCCGGTGCCACCGGCGCAGCCTGTGCACCCGCAGGCCACTCAGCCGATCACTGAACGTCGCACCTTCGACGTACAGGCCGAGCACGTCAAAGAGCAGAACCAAAAAGACTCGTGAGTACTGAATAATGTTTGGTATCAGCTTCTCTGAACTGCTGCTCGTCGGCCTCGTGGCCCTGCTGGTACTGGGGCCGGAACGCCTGCCCGGTGCCGCGCGCACGGCCGGCCTGTGGATCGGGCGCCTGAAACGCAGTTTCAACGCCATCAAACAGGAAGTTGAACGGGAAATCGGCGCCGACGAGATTCGCCGGCAACTGCACAACGAACACATTCTGTCGTTGGAGCAAGAGGCACGGAAGATTCTCTCGCCGGTACAGGAAACGCCCAAGCCGGTTGAACCTGTGGCCGAGCACTCGATTGCACCGGCTGCCGCGCCCGCGCCTGCACCGGTCGCTGACCCCGTGCACGCCGCCGAGCCTGCGCCCGCAGCGCCCGTGACCCCGACCGAACCCGCGCCGACGCCTGCCGTGTCGCCCGCGCCCCACGACCCTACATTGCCGCCGCGAGCCCCATGAGCGCTGATAAACCGGAAACCGACCAGCACATGCCACTGGTCTCGCACCTCACCGAGTTGCGCACCCGCCTGCTGCGCTGTGTCGCGGCGATCTTCATCATCTTTGCCGGACTGTTTGCCTTCACCCAGCAGATCTACACTTTCGTCTCCACGCCGCTGCGCAATTACTTGCCGGCCGGCGCGACGATGATCGCCACCGACGTGTCGTCGCCGTTCCTCACGCCGTTGAAGCTGACGATGATGGTCTCGCTGTTCCTGGCGATCCCGGTGATCCTGCATCAGATCTGGGGCTTTATTGCGCCGGGCCTGTACAAGCATGAAAAACGCATCGCCGTGCCACTGCTGGTGTCGAGCATCCTGCTGTTCTACACCGGGATGGCCTTCGCGTACTTCCTGGTGTTCCCGCTGATCTTCAAGTTCTTCGCCGCCGCCACCCCGGCCGGTGTGGAGATGATGACCGACATCACCAGCTACCTCGACTTCGTGATGACGCTGTTCTTCGCCTTTGGCGTAGCGTTCGAAATCCCGGTGGCCGTGGTGCTGCTGGTGTGGATCGGCGTGGTCGACGTCAAATACCTGAAGAAGATCCGCCCGTACGTGATCATCGGCTGCTTCGTGGTCGGCATGATCCTGACGCCGCCAGACATCTTTTCCCAGACGTTGCTGGCCGTGCCGATGTGGATGCTGTTCGAGATTGGCATCCTGTTTGGCAGCCTGGTGAGCAAGCGCGGCGATCACCCGGATGACCAACCCGCCGACGACGACCAGCCGCCAGCGACCCAGCCGTGAACCTGCTGCTGCTTGAGGAGGCCGACTTTATCGCGGCCGACCGGGTGGTGCTGCGTGATCGGCGCCTGGTGCATATGCAGGAAGTCCACCGTGCCGCGGTAGGCGACAGCCTGCGGGTCGGGCGCATTGGCGGGCTGATGGGCAATGCTCAGTTGCTGCGCCTGGAGTCTCAGGAAGCCGAACTGGCAGTGACCTTCGACCAGCCGCCGCCGGCCAAACTGCCCCTGACCCTGCTACTGGCCCTGCCCCGCCCGAAGATGCTGCGCCGGGTGCTGCAAACCGTGGCCTCCATGGGTGTGCCTCGGGTGGTGCTGGTGAACAGCTACCGCGTGGAAAAGAGCTTCTGGCAGACGCCCTTCCTGGAGCCGGAAGCGATTCGCGAACAACTGATCCTTGGCCTGGAACAATCCCGGGACACCGTGCTGCCCGAGATCGTGATCGAAAAGCGCTTCAAACCGTTCGTCGAAGACCGCCTGCCTGCCCTGGCGCAAGGCACCCTCGGCCTGATCGGCCACCCAGGTGACTATCCACCCTGCCCTCGCGGTCTGGCTGAGCCGGTCACGCTGGCGATCGGCCCGGAAGGCGGCTGGATTCCCTATGAAGTGGATCTGCTGGCCAAGGCCGGGTTGCAGCCAGTGCAACTGGGGGCTCGCATCCTGAGGGTCGAAACCGCTGTTACCGCGCTGCTCTCAAGACTCTTCTAAATCCCAATGTGGCGAGGGAGCTTGCTGTGGTGGGGGAGCTTGCTGTGGCGAGGGAGCTTGCTCCCGCTGGAGTGCGCAGCGCTCCCAGGATTTTGGGGCCGCTACGCAGCCCAGCGGGAGCAAGCTCCCTCGCCACAGCAAGCTCCCTCGCCACTAAAGCCCCCTCACCACAACAAGCTCCCTCACCACAAACGCCATCCCGCCTACAGAATCCAATGTCCCTGCCGATAGCCTCTGAATAAGTCCAAGCCTTGTTCCAGGGGAGTTCGCAGCATGTATCGTTGGTTAGCCGAGAAACTGGGGAATGTAAGCGTCAACCGTAAGCTGGGCATAGGCTTCGGCCTGGTATTGATCCTGACCCTGCTGATCACCTTTACCGGCTGGACCGGCCTGAGTGGCGTGATCAGCCGCGGCGACAAGCTGGGCTATATTTCCAGCCTCAACGGGCTGACCAAGGACCTGCGCCTGGCGCGCCTGGACTTCGAAATGCGCCGTGGCGAACAAGGCACCGGCGCGGTCAACGACTTGATCACACAACTGGACACGGGCCTGAAAACCGCCGCAGAGCTGATCGAGCAACCCGACGACAAGCTCCTCGTGGAGCAACAACAGGACGCCCTGGGCCAATACAAAAAAGCCTTTGGCACCATGGTCCAGGCCGGCCTCAAGCGTGAAGGCGCCCGCAGCAAGCTGGGCGATACCGCCGACAACGCCGTGGCAAAAACCAACGAAGTGGAAAAATCCCTGCTGCAAGGCGACAGCGTCACCCTGTTCAACAGCGTGGTCGACCTGAGCAAACTGATCCAGCAGGCGCGCTTCCAGGTGCGTGGCTACACCTACAGCGGCAAGGTCGAAGCCGAACAGCCAGCCCTGGACGCCATCGACAACGCCCTGAAAAAAATCACCGACCTCAACGGCCAGTTGCCGGAGCAATACCAGGCCAACCTGCAGGAGGCCAGCGTATCACTGCAGGCCTACCGCTCTGCCGTCAGCCAGTAC
This sequence comes from Pseudomonas yamanorum, assembly GCF_013386765.1. Lineage (GTDB taxonomy): Bacteria > Pseudomonadota > Gammaproteobacteria > Pseudomonadales > Pseudomonadaceae > Aquipseudomonas > Aquipseudomonas yamanorum_A. Next base: position 192,174 of record NZ_JACARE010000003.1, on the reverse strand, counting down.
CGCGATTCCCAGGTGGCTTCCGCTGCCGCGACGAAAATCATGGCCGAGCAAGGCGATATCCTGCTCGACCGCAGCAATAAACTCACCCTCTCGCAAACCGTGGTGCGTGACACCGACACCGCCCACGCCAAGAACCTGCTGCTACTGGCCACCGCCCTGGCACTGGCCTTCGGCATACTCGCCGCCTGGGCCATCACCCGGCAGATTGTTATCCCGCTGAGCCAGACCCTCAAAGTCGCCGAGCGGGTAGCGGCCGGTGACCTCAGCCACAATTTGATCTCCGAACGCCGCGATGAGCTGGGCCAACTGCAGCGGTCCATGCAAAGCATGACCGTAGGCCTGCGGGAACTGATCGGCGGTATCAGCGACGGCGTCACCCAGATCGCCAGCGCCGCCGAACAACTGTCGGCCGTCACCGAGCAGACCAGCGCCGGGGTCAACAGCCAGAAGGTCGAGACCGACCAGGTGGCCACCGCCATGAATGAAATGGCCGCCACCGTGCAAGAAGTTGCCCGTAACGCCGAAGAAGCCTCCGAGGCCGCCGTAGCCGCCGACCAGCAGGCCCGCGAAGGCGACAAGGTGGTGGGTGAGGCGATCGCCCAGATCGAGCGCCTGGCCAGCGAGGTGGGCAACTCCACCGAAGCCATGGGCCATCTCAAGCGCGAGAGCGACAAGATTGGCAGCGTGCTGGACGTGATCAAGTCCGTGGCCCAGCAAACCAACCTGCTGGCCCTCAACGCGGCGATTGAAGCCGCCCGTGCCGGTGAAGCCGGGCGCGGTTTTGCGGTGGTCGCCGATGAAGTGCGCAGCCTGGCCCAGCGCACGCAGAAGTCCACCGAGGAAATCGAAGAGCTGATCGTCGGCCTGCAAAGTGGCACCCAGCAAGTGGCGACCATCATGGACAACAGCCGCAACCTCACCGACAGCAGCGTCGAGCTGACCCGCCGGGCCGGCAACGCCCTGGAGAACATCACCCGCACCGTTTCGACCATCCAGGCGATGAACCAGCAGATCGCCACCGCCGCCGAGCAACAAAGCGCCGTGGCTGAAGAGATCAACCGCAGCGTGCTTAACGTGCGGGATGTTTCCGAGCAGACCTCGGCAGCCAGCGAAGAAACCGCCGCTTCCAGCGCTGAACTGGCACGGCTGGGGATTTACCTGCAAACCCTGGTAGGCCGCTTCAAGGTCTGACCCGCGCGCGGCGGCCATCAGGGCCGCCGCCACGACAACTTGTGAAATTTCCTACGCGCTTTTCAGGTCGTGGATTACACACCTGGCGCCGAATAAAAGTAGCGTTTCAACTCCTCCTGACCTCTTCAGCCGGACGCTCGAAACGCTCCTTTTATTCGTTGGAGGTCCACATGCTTCGTCCACTGACCCGCCTGCTTGGAAACATCAGCATCAGCGTCAAACTTGCCCTGGGCTTTGGCCTGGTGCTTAGCCTCAGCCTCATCATCGCGGCAACGGGCTGGCAAGCCTTGAACGCCTCACTCAATCGCTCACAAAAGCTCACGACCCTCTCGCAATTAGCCGTTGTCGGTGAAGAGCTGCGTGCTGATCGCATTGTCTATCGCACGCTCAACGACCCCGCCAGCCTGTCCAAGATCGAGCAGCACATGGACAAGATCGACCAGTTTCTGGTGGATCTTTCCCCACGATTTACCGACCTGATCAATCAGCAGCAGTTGCAGGAAAGCCGACGCTTTGTCACCAGCTTCAAAACGGCCCTCAGCGGCCTGGAGGGGCTGACCAAACAACGCGAGAACGCCCGCGAACAGCTCAAGCGCAGCTCAGTCCAGAGCAGTGACACCCTCTCTGAACTGTCCAGCAACCTGCCCAATCAGGACGACGAAAAGTCCCTCGACGCCGTAGAACAATTGCGCCGGGCCATGGAGCAAGCCGAGGACCGCGCCGAAAGCCCCGCTTGGGCCGCCGCGTCACTGGACGCCTATGCCAACGGCCTGAATGATGCGCTGCTGGCGCTGGATGGCGCTCAAGCGGCTGTAAGCGCGCTACCGGTTGATGCCAGCGCCCTTAGAACCGCACTGCTCGGCTTTCGGACTCACCTGACACGCCTCAAGGAGGCCCAAGTGACCACCGAAACCACCCAGAACCAGCTTGAGCAATGGGTGGATCAGTTACTCAAGCAAAGCGACCTGTTGAGCCAGGACCAAACCACCAAACGTGACACGGAGGCCGGCCTCGCCCGTACCCTGCTGCTCAACGTCAGCGCGCTGGCGCTGTTGCTCGGCATCGTGGCCGCCTGGCTGATCGCCCGCCAGATCGTCGCGCCGCTGCGCCAGGCCCTCCACGTGGCCAACCGGATTGCCGAAGGTGACCTGAGCCACGACATCCAGACCTCACGTCAGGATGAACTGGGGCAGTTGCAGCGCAGCATCGGGCAAATGACCCTCAACCTGCGGGGCTTGATCAGCGGCATCGGCGACAGCGCCCAACAGATCGCCAGTGCCGCCGAACAACTGTCTGCCGTCACCGAACAGACCCGCGCCGGGGTCGATGGGCAGAAACAGGAAACGGAACAGGTGGCCACTGCGATGAACGAAATGCTCGCCACCTCCCAGGAAGTCGCGCGCCATGCCGAGCAAGCTTCACTGGCCGCTGCCGAGGCAGACCAACAGGCGGGCCAGGGTGATCAGGTGGTCGCCGAGGCCATTACCCAGATTGAGCAGCTGGCTCAGGAGATGCTCCGTTCAAGCCAGGCCATGCAAGGGTTGCAACAGGAGAGCCGGAAGATCGGCAGCGTACTGGAGGTGATCAAGTCAGTCTCGGAGCAGACCAATCTCCTGGCCCTCAACGCAGCGATCGAAGCGGCCCGCGCCGGCGAGGCCGGCCGAGGGTTTGCCGTGGTCGCCGATGAAGTGCGCAGCCTGGCGCAACGTACCCAGCAATCGGCCGAGGAAATCGAGGAACTGATCAGCGGCCTGCACCGAGGTACGCAGCAGGTTGCGGACATCATGGACAGCAGCCGCAGCCTCACCGACAACAGCGTGCAACTGACCCGTCGCGCAGGCGACGCCTTGGCCGGTATCACCCGGACCGTGTCGGTTATCCAGGAGATGAACCCACAGATTGCCGCCGCTGCCGAAGAGCAGACCGCAGTGGCAGAGGAGATCAACCGCAGTGTGCTGAAGGTCAAGGATGTGTCGGAACAGACCTCGGCCGCGAGCCAGGAGACGGCGGCGGCCAGTGTCGAACTGGCGCGCCTGGGCGCGGATTTGCAGGTGTGGGTGGGCAAGTTCAAGGTCTGAAGAAGCCCGCTGCCGACTGTGGGGAGGGTGCTTGCTGTGGCGAGGGAGCTT
>NZ_JACARE010000003.1:18781-188849 GCF_013386765.1 Pseudomonas yamanorum | reverse complement strand
TGGAGTGCGCAGCGCTCCCAGGATTTTGGGGCCGCTACGCAGCCCAGCGGGAGCAAGCTCCCTCGCCACAGCAAGCTCCCTCACCACAAGAAGCGTTTTACAGAACTTGACGCAGGAAGGCTTGGGCCCGGGGGTCCTTCGGCGAATCGAAGAATTGCGCCGGAGCGGCGTCTTCCAGGAGTTTGCCGTGATCGAAGAACAGCACCCGATCGGCCACTTCCCGGGCAAAACCCATTTCATGGGTAACGCAGACCATGGTCATGCCTTCCAGGGCCAGGGTCTTCATCACGTCCAGCACTTCGCCGACCATTTCCGGGTCCAGCGCCGAGGTAGGCTCGTCAAACAGCATCACCTTGGGCTCCATCGCCAGCGCACGGGCAATCGCCACGCGCTGCTGCTGGCCACCGGAAAGCCGCGACGGAAATTCGTTGGCTTTCTGCGCAATGCCGACCTTTTCCAGGAGCGCCAGGGCCTTGGCCTCGCGCTCTTTCTTGCCGCGCTTGCGCACGACTTTTTGCGCCAGGCAGAGGTTTTCCAGCACGGTCATGTGAGGGAACAGGTTGAAGTGCTGGAACACCATGCCGACTTCCCGGCGATAAGCGTTCACGTCGGTTTTCGGGTCTGCCAGTTGCAGGCCGTCAATGCTCACCGAGCCGGAATCGAACTCTTCCAGGCCGTTTAGGCAACGCAGGAACGTCGACTTGCCGGAGCCGGACGGGCCGATCACCACCAGCACTTCACCCTTGGCCACCTGCGTGGTCACGTTATCCACCGCGCGGACTACGTGGCCACGGGTGTCGAAGACTTTTACCAGATCGCGGACTTCAATCACTTTGCGCGAGCCTCCGCTCAAGCCGGCTGGCGATTTTCGACAGCGGCAGGTTGATCAGCAGGTACAGGCCTGCCACGCAGAACAGAATTTCAAACGGCGAGAACGAGGTGGTGATGACCTCGCGGCCGCTTTTCAGCAGTTCGGTAATCGCGATCACCGACACCAGGGACGTGTCCTTCACCAGGCTGATAAATTGCCCGGCCAGCGGCGGCAACACGCGCTTGAAGGCCTGCGGCAACACCACATGGCGCATCGACTGGCCGGCACTGAGCCCCAAAGAACGTGCCGCTTCATTCTGGCCACGGGCAATCGACTGCACGCCGGCACGAATGATTTCGGCCACATAGGCGCCGGTAAACAACGACAGCGCGGCGATCCCGGCGAATTCCCGGGACAGGTTGAGCACCGTGCCGATAAAGAAATAGAAAATGAAGATCTGCACCAATAGCGGCGTACCGCGTACCAGTTCGACGTAGATCGTCGACAGATCGCGCAAAGTCGGGTTATTCGACAAGCGACACAACCCGGTCGCCAGGCCGATCAACAGGCCCAGCACCCCGGACACCACCGATAGCCACAACGTGGTCCACAAACCCCACAACAACGGGCCCGCGGCCCAATGCCGGGTGACGCCGATCACATCGCCCTCGGCCACGTCATCGTCCTTGGCCACTTGCAGGCTGTTCTCGGCTACGGTCAGGTGCTGCTCGTTGCCCTCACCGTTACGCAGGGTGACTTCAGCTACATCGCCCTTGCGCACCAGTTCGCTGACGGTGGAAATGTCCGACGCCCGCTGGGACTCTTCTGCCTGGTAGACGAAGTACTGCGGAACACGGTTCCAGCGCCATTCGTAGGACATCAGCGAGGTGGCGTAATACAACGCGCCGGCCAGGCCGACCAGCACCAGCACCGTCAGCAGGTGCCAGGGCCATTGGGCTTTTTTCTGTTTCATTATTTAACATCCATCAGGGGCGGGATGTACCCCGTATGTGGCGAGGGAGCTTGCTCCCGTTGGGCTGCGTAGCAGCCCCAAAAAAGGCGGGAGCGCTACGCACTCCAGCGGGAGCAAGCTCCCTCGCCACACAAGCCAAGCGTTATTCCATGTCCTTGAGCCACTCGGAGCTCTTGAACCACTTGTCATGGATGCGATCGTAGGTGCCGTCGTTGCGGATCTGGTGCAGGAAGTTGTTGATGAAGTTGATGCTGTCGTAGTCGCCCTTCTTCAGGCCGAACGCCAGGGGCTCGAAGGTGAACGGCTGGTCGAGGAATACCAGCTTGCCATTGCCGACCTTGTTCACCGCCACCACGTTGTACGGCGCGTCGTAGACAAAGGCGTCGGCCTTGCCGTTGACCACGTCGAGCACGGCTTCCTGCTCGTTGTCGTAGCCGTGGTACTTGGCCTTGGAGATCAGCTTCTTGGCCACCATCTCGCCGGTGGTGCCGAGCTTGGAGGTCAGGCGGTACTTCTCGTCGTTCAGGTCTTTGTAGGACTTGATGGTGCCTTCCAGCTCCTTGCGAATCAGCAGGGTCTGGCCGACCACGATGAACGGTTCGCTGAAGTTCAGGCGCAGGTTGCGTTCCTGGGTCAGGGTCATGCCGCTGCCGATCATGTCGAACTTGTTGGTCAGCAGGGCCGGGATGATGCCGTCGTAGCCGGTGGAGATCGGCTCGAACTTGACGCCCATGGACTTGGCCATGGCCTTGAGGATGTCAACTTCAAAGCCGATGATTTCACCGCGCTTGTTGGTCATCTGGAACGGCATGTAGGTCGGGTCCATGCCGACTTTCAACGTGCCGCGCTTGACCGCATCATCGATGGCGCCGGCGTGGGCCGCGTTGACCGCCACCAGTGCGGTGACGCCTAGCAGCAGCATCGAAAGATACTTTTTCATCATCAAGTCCCCTGAACCCATTTTATGGTGAGATCGGCGCGCAAAAGGGCTGCACCATTTCGGGGTGCGATCCTAACTCACTCCCCGCCCGGTACAAAGGTTTCACCGGGATTTGTTGCCAAGGGATGACAGAAAAGCCCCACAACGGTGCAGGGAACCCTGCCGCTAGACATGTCAACGCACAGGCCAGCCAATTGATTGATGTGTAAGCAGTTATGACTACCAGCCCACCTCCGTCATCCAGTCCGTGTCTTTGAACCACTTGTCATGCAGCCGATCGTAGGTGCCGTCCTGCGCCACCTGATTGAGGAAATGATTGATCCAGTTGAGGCTGTCGTAATCGCCCTTTTTCACCCCGAACGCCAACGGCTCGTAGGTGAAGGGTTGTTCCAGCGCCAACAGCGTGCGGTTCTGGGGCTTGGTGATGGCGATCAGGTTGTACGGCGCGTCATGGATAAAGGCGTCCGCCTTGCCCTCCACCACCTGGCGCACCCCTTCTTCAGGGGTCGGAAAACTGTGCAACCGGGCAGCGTCGAGAAACCTCTTCGCCGCCGCCTCGCCCGTGGTGCCTTCGGCCGCCGCGATCCGGTAGCCGGCTTCGTTCAAGTCTTCGATGCTGTGGACCTGCTCGGCCAGCCGCGGATGCAGCAGCACGGTCTGGCCGACGATGATGAAGGAATCGCTGAAATTGAGTGTCAGGTTGCGCTCCTGGGTGACCGTCATGCCGCTACCGATCAGGTCGAACCGGCTGGCCAGCAGGCCGGGTATCAGGTCGGTATAGGGCACTGAGACCAACTCCAGCTTCACCCCCAGCGCCTTGCTCATCTCCCGCAGCAGGTCAATTTCAAAGCCGACGATGCGGCCTTTCTTGTCGGTCATCTCGAAGGGCACGTAGGCCGGGTTGGTGCCAACTTTCAGCACACCGCGGCGAACGGCTTCGTCTATTGCCCCGGCATGCGCCAGGTAACCATAGGAAAACGTGACGATGCCGAGCAACAGCATCGATAAATACCTTTTGATCATGAAACGCCCCTGTTCCGTTAAACACTCCCACTCCCAGCCACGCACAAGTTCGCGTAAACCAGGGGCTTCGAGTCAGATTTTGGGGGCGATGCTAACCCACTCACAGGCACGGCAATACGCCTTGGTGAAGGGTCTTTTGTTTCGAAATAACAAGGAGTTAGCGCGGAAGAACAGAGGGGAAAAACAACGTAGGACGGTTGCCAAAAACGCCCCCGAGGCGCTACCTCGGGGGCGTCCGAATCAGGCCGGTTGAGCCTGGGACGAAAGTGGTTTCAATGGCAGCAACGGCGCATGCGGATCAGCCTTGACCGATGCCCGCCAGGCGTTGAGCCATTCGGAGTGACCTTCGCTCCAGACCTGCTCGTGCAAACGAGCCAGGGCGACCGGGTCGCTGAGCAAGGCCAGGCGTTCGCCGTTGTTGAGGCCGGCAGGGCCGACTTTCAGCGCATGACGAACACGCTCGGCGCGCAGCCATTCGATCGGCTCCGCCTGCCCGTGACGGGACGTCGCGAGGGCACACGCCAGGGCGTTTTGCTGAGGATCGACCACCGCCCGCACAAAGCCGTCGTTCAGCGCATGCCAACGGTTTTCGTGGGTGTATTTGTCGGTCGACAACAGCGCCTGGGGCGGATTGTATTCCTCGGGGATCAGGAACAGGCTCTCGTCACGGGACTTGAGGCCCAGCTTGACCCGGCTGGAAATCACCGACACCGGAATCGACAGCATCAGCGAACCCACGATCGGCACCAGCCACCACAGGAAGCTTGGGTTCAACCACACCACCAGCAGTGCCCAGAAGAAGCCGAGCAAGGTCTGCGGACCGTGGCGCTTGACCGCCTCGCTCCAGGGCGTGGAGTCGTCGTCACGCTGTGGCGAGTTCCAGGTCGCAGCCCAGCCGAGGAACGCGGCGAGTACGAAACGGGTGTGGAAGATCATCCGCACCGGCGCCAGCAACATGGAGAACAGCATCTCCAGCAGCATCGACAAGGTCACCTTGAACTTGCCGCCGAACTCTTTCGCGCCCTTGGCCCAGATCAGGATGATGCTCAGCAGTTTAGGCAGGAACAGCAGCACGATGGTGGTGGAGAACAGCGCCACCGCCTTGTCCGGATGCCATTGCGGCCACAGCGGGTACAACTGGCGTGGCGCCATGAAGTACTGCGGCTCCATCAGGGTGTTGACCGCCAGCAAGGCCGTCGACAGCACCAGGAAGAAGAACCACAACGGCGCCGACAGGTATGACATCACGCCGGTCAGGAACACCGCACGGTGCACCGGGTGCATGCCTTTTACCAGGAACAGGCGGAAGTTCATCAGGTTACCGTGGCACCAGCGACGGTCACGCTTGAGTTCGTCCAGCAGGTTCGGCGGCAGTTCTTCGTAGCTGCCCGGCAAGTCGTAGGCAATCCACACGCCCCAGCCGGCACGGCGCATCAGCGCCGCTTCAACGAAGTCGTGAGAGAGGATCGCACCGGCAAACGCGCCTTTACCCGGCAACGGCGCCAGGGCGCAGTGCTCGATAAACGGCTTCATGCGGATGATCGCGTTGTGGCCCCAGTAGTGGGATTCACCCAGCTGCCAGAAGTGCAGGCCGGCGGTAAACAGCGGGCCGTACACACGGGTGGCGAACTGCTGCATGCGCGCATACAGGGTGTCCATGCCCGACGCACGCGGCGCGGTCTGGATAATCCCGGCATCCGGCGTGGCTTCCATCAGGCGTACCAGGCTGGTCAGGCATTCGCCGCTCATTACGCTGTCAGCGTCGAGGACCACCATGTACTTGTAGTCACCGCCCCAGCGACGGCAGAAGTCGTCGAGGTTGCCGCTCTTGCGTTTGACGCGACGGCGACGGCGGCGATAGAAGATCTTGCCGAAGCCACCGGCGTCGCGGCACACGTCGAGCCAGGCTTGCTGCTCGGCGATGCAGATATCGGCCTCGTTACTGTCGCTTAGGACGAAGAAGTCGAAACGGTCCAGGTCACCGGTGGCGGCTACCGATTCGAACGTCGCACGCAGGCCGGCAAATACCCGGGGCACGTCTTCGTTGCAGATCGGCATTACCAGCGCGGTGCGGGCGTCTTTCGGAATCGGCTCGTCACCGGCACTTTTGCCGGAGATACGGTATTTATCGTGACCGGTCAGCAGTTCCAGGAAGCCCATCAGCGCGGTCCAGAAACCGGCCGAGACCCAGCAGAACAGAATCCCGAACAGTACCAGGATGCTGGTTTGCAGGGCGTAAGGCAGTACCTGGGTAGCGGTTTGCAGCAGGGTCTGGTTGCGGATCTCGTCAAAGTCGACGAAGGACCAGCCCTGGTACGGCATGATGCCTTTCATGTACCAGCCTGCGACGATCGTCTGGCCGAGCATCAGCACCAGCAGGATATAGCGACGGATCGAACCGACGGTGCGCCAGCGCGCAGCCGGCAACACGCGCTCATCCTTCGGCGGTGCCGGAGGGTTGGTGCGACCGGTCAGGCGGCGCCAGCCACGCACCAGGATATTGGTGCGCCACGGCTCAGGCACGACCTTGGTCCGACGAATCGGCGGCGTGGCCTTGAGGCAGACCCGGCCGCTGGCATCGAGCGCCAGCATTTCGGCGTCTTGCAGCTCTTCGGCGGTGTTGAGGGTCAGCCGCGCACCTACCGACGTTTGGGCAGCGTCGGCCGGCGCATCGAACGTGGACGACGACAGGCGCTTGTGCAAATCACTGAAGGACTCGCAGCCCGCCAGTTCGGCGCGCTGCTCATCGGTCATCGGTAGATGCGCCAGGTACTCGGCAAGAGTCTCTGGCTGGACTTGGGAATTACTCATCGGCAGGCAACTGATAGCTCCAGGTTTCGGTCAGGACTTGCTCTGTCTTGGCCGGCTCCGGTGTGGCTGGGGCAGCCGCTTCCGGCTGCTTGGCGTCCTTGTCCTTGGCGTCTTTCTTGGCCGCTTTCTCGTGTTGCTTGGCCAAAACCTTGTCGGCCTTAAGCACTTGGGTCGAAACCTTCTCCGGCTCAGGTGTCACGATATCCTGGACCAGGGCAGCACGCATTTCGGTCGGCTTGCCTGCGTCCTTGATCTTCATGCGCAGGGTCAGGCGCCAGCCTTGGGTGTGCGGGTTGTAGCGCACGCTGTTTTCAACGATTTCGGCGTTGTCGCCCACGCTGACCTGGCTGCGAACCGGTGCATCCGGTGCGAGTTTCTTCAGGGACGGGCCCTCGAAGTCCACCAGGTAAGCCACGCTGCCGTCTGGCTGGCGGATCAGGTTGGATTGCTTGACGTCGCCGGTGGAACGCAGGGTCTGCTTGACCCAGGCGCTTTCAGGCGAATGGAACTCGGCGTCTTTCAACGTCCAGTGCAGGCGGTAGGCGACGTCCAGCGGCTTGCCTGGCTCCGGCAGTTTTTCCGGGCTCCAGAAGGCAACGATGTTGTCGTTGGTTTCATCGGCGGTCGGAATCTCTACCAGGTCGACGGAACCCTTGCCCCAGTCGCCATCAGGCTCGATCCAGGCGCTTGGGCGCTTGTCGTAGTTGTCGTCGAGGTCTTCGTAGTGGCTGAAGTTGCGACCGCGTTGCAGCAGGCCGAAACCACGCGGGTTTTCCACGGTGAAGTTGCTGACCGACAGGTGTTTCGGGTTGTTCAGTGGGCGCCAGATCCACTCGCCGTTGCCGGCATGGATCGACAGGCCGCTGGAATCATGCAGCTCGCGACGGTAGTTGAGGACCTTGGACGGCTGGTTGGCACCGAACAGGAACATGCTGGTCAGCGGGGCGATGCCCAGCTTGGTGACCTTGTCACGCAGGTACATCTGGGATTTGACGTCGACGATGGTGTCGGTGCCAGGGCGCAGGATCAGGCGATAGGCGCCTGTGGCCCGTGGCGAATCCAGCAGGGCGTAGATCACCAGCTGTTTCTCACCCGGCTTTGGACGCTCGATCCAGAACTCGGTGAAACGCGGGAATTCTTCGCCGGACGGCAACGCAGTGTCGATCGCCATACCGCGGGCAGACAGGCCGTAGACCTGGTCTTTACCCACGACGCGGAAATAGCTGGCGCCGAGCATGGTCATGATTTCGTCTTGCTTGTCGCCCTTGTTGATCGGGTACAGCACACGGAAACCGGCATAACCCAGCTGTTCGGTGGACTTGGGATCGAACTTGACGTCGCCGAAATCGAAGCGGGACGGGTCGTACTTGATTTCCTGGACGCTGTCGGCGGTGACTTCGTTGATTTTCACCGGTGTATCAAAGTGCATACCCTGGTGATAGAAGGACAGCTTGAACGGGGTGTTCTGATCGGCCCACTCGGCTTTTTCGTTGCGGAAACGAATTTTCTGGTAATCAGCGAATTTCATTTCGCGGAATTCGTTCGGCAAATTGCTGCGCGGAGCTTCGTATTTCTGCCCGGCCAGCTCTTTTGCCTTGGCCGACACATCATCCAGACTGAATGCCCACAGTTGACCCGCGCCGAACAGGCAAAACAGGGCAGAGCCCGTTACCAGTGCGTTTCGTAACCGTTTGGCAGACAATTTTGGTGCATTACAGGGACTAACAATCACGAGCAACCCTCGCCGAAAACAGATCAAAAAACCAACGGCCAGCTATCTATATGCCAGGTTGGCGAGCATTGTTCCGACTCCCATGGGGCTAAATGATTCCCCACTGGCGATCGGACAAGTCTCTACCTAAGTCAAAAATGGACCAATTTACGCTGATCCCCGTAGCGCGCGATTATCTAGTAGCCCGCGTGACAACGCATCAGGGTCAGCGAAGTATTTGTAGCGAAAACCCGGTTTTTTGGGCATTACAAGTCGTTTTCAGTACATTCACGTCTGTAACAGGAAGGTGACCGGCCCGTCATTGACCAAATGCACCTGCATATCAGCGCCAAAACGCCCCGCCGCTACCGTGCCATGCAATTGTTGCGCTTGTAACAGCAGGTAGTCGAAAAGTGCTTCGCCCAACGCCGGCGGTGCCGCCGTGGAGAAGCTGGGACGCAAGCCGCTCTTGGTGTCCGCCGCCAGTGTGAACTGCGACACCAGCAGCAACCCGCCGCCAATGTCTTTCAAGGACAGGTTCATCTTGCCCTCGTCGTCGCTGAACACCCGATAGTTAAGCAGCTTATGCAGGAGCTTGTCGGCGCAGGCTTGAGTATCTGACGGTTCGACAGCCACCAGCACCAGCAAACCCTGGTCGATGGCCCCCACTACTTGCCCTTCTACCTCGACCCGGGCGCCGCGCACCCGTTGCAAAAGCCCCTTCATGCTTCTTCAGGCGGCAGATCAAGCAGGCGCCGTGCCATTTCACTCGCCGCACGCACCAGCGCATCGGCGATGCCGGGTTCGGCAGCCGCATGGCCGGCCTCGCGGATAATCTGCAGCTCACTGTTGGGCCACGCCTGGTGCAGTTCCCAGGCGTTATCCAGCGGGCAGATCATATCGTAGCGGCCATGCACGATGACGCCAGGCAGATGGGCGATCTTGTGCATGTCGCGGATCAGCTGGTCTGGCTCAAGGAACGAGTTGTTGGTGAAGTAGTGGCATTCGATACGGGCAATCGACAGGGCGCGCTGGGGCTCGGAGAAACGCTCGATCAACTGCGGGTTCGGGCACAGGCCCAACATACGGCCTTCCCACGTGGACCAGGCCTTGGCGGCGTGCATCTGGGCGATCTGGTCGTTGCCGGTCAGGCGCTTGTGGTAGGCGCTGAGCAGGTCGTGGCGCTCCTCCGCAGGGATGGGCGCGAGGTAGTCCTGCCAGTAATCGGGGAACAGTCGGCTGGCGCCCGCCTGGTAAAACCACTGAATGTCCTGGGGGCGGGCCAGGAAAATGCCCCGCACAATCAGACCATGTACCCGTTCTGGATGGGTTTGCGCATAGGCCAGGGCCAGGGTCGAGCCCCAGGAACCGCCGAACAGCACCCATTTTTCGATACCCAGGTGCTCGCGAATCCGCTCAAGGTCGGCCACCAGGTCCCAGGTGGTGTTGTTTTCCAGGCTGGCCCGCGGGGTGGAGCGCCCGCAGCCGCGCTGATCAAAAGTAACAATTCGGTACAGATTCGGATCGAAAAAGCAGCGGCTATTGGCGTCACACCCGGCGCCAGGGCCGCCGTGGATGAACACAACGGGCAAGCCTTCCGGGGAACCGCTTTCGTCGACGTACAGGACGTGGGTTTCATCGACGGCCAGATCGTGCCGGGCGTAGGGTTTGATCTGCGGGTACAAAGTCTGCATTGCGCGCTCCGTAAGGGGTCGAGTTCATCCCTGGGGGGACGTCTATTATTCTGCCGTCTGGCATCATAAACCCGAATTGTGCAATGAGCATGTCCTGACGGACTTAGACCTGTGTCAGCAGAACACCACGCAGGTAATCCAGCAGATAAGCGTACAGCCGGTCGACCTCCGCGACCTGGCCCCGGGCCCGCAGGCAGCCGTGAATCAGGCCTTTGCCGGGATACAGCGTGGCCGCCACCCCGGCCGCTTGCAGGCGCTCGGCGTAGAGCATGCCGTCGTCCCGCAGCGGGTCGAACTGGGCGACGGCGATCAAAGCCTGCGGCAGCCCGCTGAAATCCGCCGCCAGCAATGGCATGGCGTAGGGCGACGGTTTGCCTGGCCCACGCAGGTACAGCGCCAAGTAACACTCGGTGTCGGCCGTGCTGAGCAGTGGCGCGTCGACGCAGTCGCGGCGGGACGGCAAGTCGGCGGGGCCGCCCAGGCCGGGGTAGATCAGGATTTGCGCCAGGGGCTGCGGTTGATGGTCATCCCGCAGGCCCAGGCACAAGGCAGCCGCCAGGTTACCGCCCGCACTGTCACCGGCCACCACCAGACGTTGAAGGTTGATGTGACAAGGCGCTTCACCCGCCTGAATCGCCCGCCAGACCGCGCGGCAATCGTCGAAGGCGGCCGGGAATGGATGTTCGGGGGCCAGCCGATAATCAATGGCGATCACCAGCACCTGCAGAGCGTCGGCCAGCTCCCAGCAGATAAAGTCGTGGGAATCCAGGCCACCCACCACCCAGCCGCCACCGTGCATATAAAGGATGCATGGCCAGCCGGCATCGGGCTCGGGTGTCGTGGGTTGATAAATGCGTATGCCCACGCCACCGAGGGAACCGTCTGACACCTGCAACTCTTCCGGCCGCGCCGGGGTGAATGCCTGGCACATGCGGTCATAGCCTTGGCGCAATCCAGCCAGCGATGTGTCATCGCTGGTGAAGGATTCGGTTTTTTCGACGAAGGCGCACATTGGCGCGGAAATCGGGTAGTGGGACATGAAGGTGATCGTCCTGATAGGAAGACTCAAAGCACACCACAAGACAAATGTGGGAGCTGGCTTGCCTGCGATAGCGGTGTGTCAACCAACGCCATCGTCGACTGATACACCGCCATCGCGGGCAAGCCCGGCTCCCACATTGGCTCTCTGTTGTTTGATCTATCGTGTTCGCATCAGGGTTTCAGGCTGGCCTGCACCGCCGCCACGCCGTCTTTGCCATCCAAAGTCGTCACACCTGCCAGCCAGCGCTGCAGGTCCTCGGGGTTATCCCGCAACCACTGTTTGGCCACATCCTGCGGCGTCTTACGGTCCATGATCGGTACCATCAACTGGCTCTCCTGGGCCGCGGTGTAGGTCAGGTTTTCCAGCAGGCGTGTCACGTTGGGGCAACGCTCGGCGTAATCCGGCGCCGTCACCGTGGAGACCGTGGCCATGCCCTCGTTGGCACCGAACACATCTTCACTGCCGGTGAGGTAAGCCATTTTCATGTTGATGTTCATCGGGTGCGGGGTCCAGCCGACGAACACCACGAACTCCTTGCGACTCACTGCCCGCTGCACCGCGGCCAGCATGCCCGCTTCACCGGACGCCACCAGCTTGAAGCCGCCGAGGCCGAAGCGGTTGCTGTCGATCATTTTCTGGATATCGGTATTGGCGCCGCTGCCCGGCTCGATGCCGTAAATCTTGCCGCCCAGCTTGTCCTTGAAGCGGGCAATGTCGGCAAAGGTTTTCAGGCCGGCATCGGCGACGTACTGCGGCACTGCCAGGGTGGCCTGGGCGTCGGCCAGGCTCGGCTTATCGAACACCTTGACCTGATTGGCCGCGAGGAACGGCGCGATGTTGTTGTCCATCGCCGGTTTCCAGTAGCCGAGGAAGATATCCAGGCGCTTGTCACGGATGCCGGCAAAGATGATTTGCTGCACGGCGCTGGTTTGCTTGCTGTCATAGCCCAGGCCATTGAGCAGCACGTCGGCCATGCCGCTGGTGGCGATCACGTCAGTCCAGCTGACCACGCCCATGCGTACGACCTTGCAGGAGGCCGGGTCGGCGGCCATGGCATTCGCACTGATCAGTGCGGCGCCGGTGAGAATCAACAGACAGCGGTTGAACAGTCTTTTCATCGATGCGGTCTCACTCGGCAGTTTTTATTGTGGGGATGGCGTCTGACGCGCCGTGCCCAACACCTTACCCAGCGAGACCTCGATAAAAGCGAACTGTGGCGACAGGGATTTGCACACAGACGACTTGGGAGGTGTGTTGCTGTTGAGGGCCTCTTCGCAGGCAAGCCAGCTCCCACGTTTGAATGTGTTTGCAATTCAAAAGGTGGGAGCCGGGCTTGCCCGCGATGGCTATCTCAGTTGCGTAACCAATCACCGATAGTGCTTCTGCCCCCAGGCCAGGAACGCTTCCAGCAACTCCTTCAATACCACCCGAGTCGGTTCGGCCAGGTCGGCGCGATAGCGGAACGGCTCAAACTCTTCCATGTACGTGCACTGCCCCAGTTCCAGCTGCACGGCGTGGATGTTCTCCGCCGGGTTGCCGTAGTGCCGGGTGATATGCCCGCCCTTGAAACGCCCGTTGAGCACATGACTGTACTGCGGATGCCCGGCGCAGATGGCTTCCAGCTGGCTGGCCAGTTGCGGGTCGCAGGCAGCGCCATTGAAAGTGCCGAGGTTGAAGTCCGGCAGCTTGCCTTCGAACAGGTGCGGGATCATCGAGCGGATCGAGTGCGCATCAAACAACAATGCATAGCCGAACTCGGCCTTGAGCCGGGCCAGCTCGTTTTGCAGGGTGCGGTGATACGGCGTCCACACCTGCTCCAGGTACGTGGCGCGTTCGGCCTTGGACGGTTCCAGGCCTTCGCGGAACAGCGGCACACCGTCAAACAGCGTCGCCGGGTACAGGCCGGTGGTGGCGCCGACGTACAGCGGCTTGTCGTCTGATGGCCGGTTCAGATCGATGACAAAGCGCGAATACTCGGCCGCCAGGGTGCTGGCGCCCAGTGCTTCGGCGAAGTCATACAGCGTGGGGATGTGCCAGTCGGTGTCCGGCAGGCTTTGCGCCTCGGGGATCAACCCGGCTTGCACCGCCGGCGTCAGGCGCAGGCCCGCGTGGGGCATGCTGATCAGCAGCGGCACACGGCCTTGTTTGAAGTTCAGAACCTTATCCACAGCAGTACTCCTTAAACGGTGACATCGGCGCCGTGGCGCACGACGCGTTTATCCAGCTCGCCACCCAGCCAGTAGGCCAGGTCGGCAGGGCGATCGATCTGCCAGGCGACAAAGTCCGCGACCTTGCCCACTTCCAGCGAGCCGTGGCTGTCGCCCAGGCCCAGGGCGGTGGCCGCGTGTTGCGTGGCGCCGGCCAGGGCTTCTTCCGGGGTCATGCGGAACAGGGTGCAGGCCATGTTCAGCATCAGGCGCACCGACAACGCCGGCGAGGTGCCCGGGTTGAGGTCGCTGGCGATGGCGATCTTCACGCCGTGCTTGCGCAGGGCGTCCATCGGCGGCAGCTGGGTTTCCCGCAGGAAGTAGAACGCCCCCGGCAGCAACACCGCGACGGTGCCGGAAGCGGCCATGGCGATGGCGTCTTCCTCGGTCATGAATTCCAGATGGTCCGCCGACAACGCCTGATAGCGCGCTGCCAGGCTGGAGCCGTGCAGGGACGACAACTGTTCGGCGTGCAGTTTTACCGGCAAGCCGAGTTTCTGGGCGGCGATGAACACACGCTCCACCTGCTCCGGCGAAAACGCCAGGTATTCACAGAAGGCGTCGACCGCATCCACCAGGCCTTCCGCCGCCAGTGCCGGCAGCATCTCGGTGCAGATGTGGTCGATGTAGGCGTCGGCGCGGTCCACGTACTCCGGCGGCAACGCATGGGCCGCCAGGCAGGTGCTGCGCACGCTGACCGGCAACTCGGCGCCGAGGCGACGGATCACCCGCAGGATCTTGCGCTCGCTGGCCAGGTCCAGGCCGTAGCCAGACTTGATCTCGACGGTGGTCACACCGTCGCGCAGCAAACTGCGCAGGCGCTTGTGGCCGCTGGCAAACAGCTCATCTTCGGACGCCGCGCGCGTGGCGCGTACGGTGCTGGCAATACCGCCACCGGCGGCGGCGATCTCGGCGTAGCTCACGCCTTGCAGCCGCTGCTCGAACTCGCCGCTGCGATTGCCACCGAACACCGTGTGAGTGTGGCAGTCGATCAGCCCGGGGGTGACCCACGCACCTTGCAGGTCATGGGTGGTTGCGTAGTCCGCCTTCGGCAGATCGACGCGCGGGCCGATCCACTCGATGAGCGTGCCCGAGGTAACGATGGCGGCATCCTCGATGATCGAGTAGTTGCCCTGGGCCATGGTTGCAACGTGGCAGTGTTGCCAAAGCGTTTTCATTCAACACCTGCGTTAGGTTATCGGTGAGACAAAGCCGGGTCGTAGTGGACCTTGGCCGTTTGCCCGGCGGCGGGCTTGACCCACAGCAGGTAGGCAACGATCAGCAGGACGATCCACACGGCGCCGACCATTAGGGCGGCCTGGGTGTCCGGGAAGTAACCCAGCACGCCGAAGATAAACAGCATGAACACGATGGCGGCCGCTGGCGCATAGGGCCAGAACGGCACCGGGAATTTCAGCTCGGCGATCTGCTCCTTGGTCATCGCGCGACGCATCGCCACCTGGGTGACCAGGATCATCAGCCACACCCACACAGTGGCAAAGGTCGCAATCGAGGCGATCACCAGGAACACGTTTTCCGGGATCAGGTAGTTGAGCACCACGCCGCCCAGCAACGCAGCGCCCATCACCACCACGGTCATCCACGGCACGCCCTGTTTCGACAGCTGGGCAAAACCCTTGGGCGCCTGACCTTGCTGGGCCAGGCCGTACATCATGCGGCCGGCGCCGAAGATGTCGCTGTTGATGGCCGAGACGGCGGCGGAGATCACCACGATATTGAGGATGGTCGCTGCCGAGCCTATCCCCAGGTTGCTGAAGATCTGCACGAACGGGCTGCCCTGGCTGCCGATCTGCGGCCACGGGTAGATCGCCATCAGCACAAACAACGTCAGCACGTAGAACAGCAGGATACGCAGCGGCACCGCGTTGATCGCCTTGGGAATCACGCGCTGCGGGTCCTTGGCTTCGCCGGCGGTGATGCCGATGATTTCGATGCCGCCAAAGGCGAACATCACCACCGCGAAGGACGCAATCAAGCCGCCCACGCCGTTGGGCATGAAGCCGCCGTGGGCCCACAGGTTACTGAGGCCGGTAGCCGGCGCGTCGCCCGCCGAGTGAATGCCGAACAGCATGATGCCGAAGCCACCAAGGATCATCGCGACGATGGCGCCGACCTTGAGCAGCGACAGCCAGAACTCCATTTCGCCAAAGACTTTGACGTTGCACAGGTTCAGGCCGCCGATCAGCAACACGATGCCCAGCACCCAGACCCAGCGCGCGACTTCGGGAAACCAGAAGCCCATGTAGATGCCGAAGGCGGTCACGTCGGCGAGGCAGACGATGATCATTTCAAAGGCGTAGGTCCAGCCGAGGATAAAGCCGGCCATCGGGCCCAGGTAGGTGCTGGCGTACTGGCCGAAGGAGCCGGACACCGGGTTGTGCACGGCCATTTCGCCGAGGGCGCGCATCACCATGAACACCGCGGCGCCACCGATCAGGTAGGCCAGCAGTACAGCGGGGCCGGCCATCTGGATGGCGGAGGCAGAGCCGTAAAACAGCCCGGTACCGATCGCGGAACCGAGGGCCATGAAGCGAATATGTCGGGCTGAGAGCCCGCGTTTCAAACCTTGTTCCTGGTGCATTTCTCGTCCTTAATTATTTTTATCCTGAGAAAATTCGAATCTGCAGAAGATCAATGTGGGAGCTGTCGAGCCTTGGCGAGGCTGCGATAGCGGTGGGTCAGGCTACGAAAATGTTGCCTGTGCCGGCGCCATCGCAGCCTCGCCAAGGCTCGACAGCTCCCACACTGGATCGGTGTGGCTGTTACAGGCTCGGGAGCAACTTCGCCGGCACCAGCTCATTCAGGCAGCGCGTTGCCAACAGCTCACTGGCGGCATTGATGTCTGGCGCAAAGAACCGGTCCTTCTCATAAAACGCGACTTTGCTGCGCAGGATCCCGCGTGCCTTTTCCAGCGCGGGTGAAGTCTTCAAGCCATCGCGCAGGTCCAGGCCCTGGCACGCCGCCAACCATTCCACCGCCAACACACCACGGGTGTTCTCGGCCATTTCCCACAGGCGCTTGCCCGCAGCCGGAGCCATCGACACGTGGTCTTCCTGGTTCGCCGAGGTGGGCAGGCTGTCGACGCTATGGGGATGCGCCAGCGCCTTGTTCTCGCTGGCCAATGCCGCTGCCGTCACCTGGGCGATCATGAAGCCGGAGTTCACACCGCCATTGCCCACCAGGAACGGCGGCAGTTGCGACATGTGCTTGTCCATCATCAGCGAGATGCGGCGTTCGCTCAGGGAGCCGATTTCCGCGATGGCCAGCGCCATGTTGTCCGCCGCCATGGCCACCGGTTCTGCGTGGAAGTTGCCGCCGGAAATCACGTCACCTTCCGCCGCAAACACCAGTGGGTTATCCGATACGGCGTTGGCTTCTACCACCAGCACTTCGGCCGCCTGACGGAACTGGGTCAGGCAGGCGCCCATGACTTGCGGCTGGCAGCGCAGGGAGTACGGGTCCTGGACCTTGTCGCAGTTCTCGTGGGATTGGGACACTTCGCTGCTTTCGCCCAGCAGGGCGCGATAAGCGGCGGCGGAGTCGATCTGGCCACGCTGGCCACGGGCCGCGTGAATACGCGCGTCGAACGGCGAGCGCGAACCCAGCACGGCTTCCACCGTCAGGGCACCGCAAGCCAACGCACCGGCAAACAAATCTTCGCCTTCAAACAGGCCACGCAGCGCGTAAGCGGTGGAAACCTGAGTGCCGTTAAGCAGCGCCAGGCCTTCCTTGGCCGCCAAGGTCAGCGGCGTGAGGCCGGCGACTTTCAGCGCTTCGGTGGCTTCCAGCCATTCGCCCTTGTAGCGGGCCTTGCCTTCGCCCAGCAGCACCAGCGACATGTGGGCCAACGGCGCCAGGTCACCGGAGGCCCCCACCGAACCTTTCAGCGGAATGTGCGGGTAAACCTCGGCGTTGATCAGGGCGATCAGCGCGTCGATCACCTGCCGGCGAATCCCGGAAAAACCCCGGCTCAGGCTGTTGACCTTGAGCACCATGACCAGCCGCACCAGCGCATCGCTGATGGGCTCACCGACGCCGGCGGCGTGGGACAGCACCAGGGAACGCTGGAGGTTTTCCAGGTCTTCGCTGGCGATGCGGGTCGAGGCCAGCAGGCCGAAACCGGTGTTGATGCCGTAGGCGGTGCGGTTCTCGGCGAGAATCTGCTCCACGCAGGCAACACTGGCTTCGATCTGGGCCGAGGCGCTGTCATCCAGACTGAGGGTTACCGGCTGCTGGTAGATGGCTCGCAGTTGGGCAAGGCTCAGTTGGCCTGGAATCAGGTTTAGCGCAGTCACATTCATGCTCCTTTTGAGAGTGTTGTTAACTACCAGTCGCTCCGGATGCTTCCGTTATCCGCCGCTGTGCTCTTTTAGAGGATCAGTCGGCTTGGCACGCTGGTTATTGTTGGGAAAAGATCAGTGCAAATTCGGTAGCGTGCGTTGCAGTAAATCGGCGTGCTTGAGCAACGCGGCGGCGGCCGCGATGTCTGGCGCCAGCCAGCGGTCCTGGTCATAGGCCGGGACATGCTCACGCAGCAAACGCCAGGCGGCATCGGTGCCGGCGCCGAAGCGTTGTTCCTGGAGGAACTCGAACGCCTGGGCCGCCAGCAGGTACTCGATGGCGAGGATCTGGGTGACGTTTTCCAGCACCGAATGCAGCTTCAGCGCCGCGTTGGTGCCCATGCTCAGGTGGTCTTCCTGAAGGCCCGAGGTGACGAAGTTGTCGAGCACCGCCGGTTGCGCCAGCTGACGGTTTTGCCCGCACAGCGAAGCGGCGACGTACTGCACGATCATCATCCCGGAGTTGACCCCGGGGTTGCTCACGAGGAACGCCGGCAGGCCACTGACGTGGGGGTTGATCAGGCGGTCCAGGCGGCGCTCGGCGATGGAGCCGATTTCGGCCATGGCGATGGCCAGCATGTCGGCCGCCAGGGCCACGGACTGCCCGTGCGGGTTGGCCTGGGAGACCACGCGGTAGTTATCTGGCGTGCCGAGCACCAGCGGGTTGTCGCTGGTGCCGTTGAGTTCGGTTTCGATCTGCCGGGTGGCGTGCTCCAGTTGATCGCGGGCAGCACCGTGCACCTGGGGGATCGAACGGATGCTCAGGGCGTCCTGGGTGCGAATGCCTTTGCTGCTGGCGATCACTTCACTGCCATCGAGCAACGCCCGCAGGTTGATGCCCACTTGCTGCATGCCCGGGTGCGGCTTGAGGGCGATGATCTCTTCGTCGAAGGCGTCGATCTGACCGCGCTGGCCTTCAAAACTCATGGCACCGATCACATCGGCCCACTGCAGCAAACGGTGCGCATCGGCCAGGGCCAGGCAACTGAGGCCGGTCATGCACGGCGTGCCGTTGACCAGGCACAGGCCGTCTTTGGCACCCAGCACCACCGCCTGCAAACCTTCTTCGGCGAGGGCCTGGTGCGCCGGGACGATGCGGCCCCGGTAGCTCACATTGCCAACACCGAGCAAGGCGATGCTGATGTGGGCCATGTGGGTCAAATAGCCCACCGAGCCCTGTGACGGAACCTGCGGCGTGATGCCATGGTTGAGCAGCGCCAGCAGTGAGTGCACGACTTGCGGATGCAGGCCGGACTTGCCGTGGCTGTAGTTGATGATGGCGCAGCAGATGATCGCGCGAGTCTGTTCGTCGCTCAGCGCCGGGCCGACGCCGCAGGCGTGGCTGAGCAGGGTGTTGCGCGACAGCCGGCTGAGTTGCTCGCCCTTGAGCGAAACGTTGCACAAGGCGCCCAGGCCGGTGTTGACGCCATAGGCGCGCTCGCCGCTGGTGACGATGCGCTGGACGATGGCCTGGGCATTGTCGATTCGCGCCCAGGCCTGGCCCGAGAGTTCGAGGACAGCACCGTGGCGGGCCACGGCGACCACGTCCTGCCAGCGCAGCGGGGCGTCGGCGATGATGATTTTTTCAGCCTGGGACATCTTTGTACCTTCTCCAATTCTTGTGCAGCTTCACCGGCCTCATCGCAGGCAAGCCAGCTCCCACAGGGGGAATGCATTTCAAATGTGGGAGCTGGCTTGCCTGCGATAGCGCCAGTCAACTCACCACAAATCGCGGTCAAACCACGGCAGCCCGCCGCTGAACGAACCGGTCCACATACTCATCCGCCGGCGAATGCAAAATCTCCCGAGGCGTGCCGACCTGGATCAGCTTGCCGTCCTTGAGGATCGCAATGCGGTTGCCGATGCGCACGGCCTCGTCGAGGTCGTGGGTGATGAAGACGATGGTCTTGTGCAGGGTCTTTTGCAGTTCCAGCAACTGGTCCTGCATCTCGGCGCGGATCAGCGGGTCGAGGGCGCTGAACGCTTCGTCCATCAGGATGATGTCGGTGTCGGCCGCGAGGGCGCGAGCCAGGCCCACCCGTTGGCGCATGCCGCCGGACAACTGGTGCGGGTATTTGTTTTCGTAGCCCTTCAGGCCCACGGTTTCGATCCAGTGCAGCGCACGCTCGGTGCACACTTGCTTGGTTTCGCCGCGCACTTTCAGGCCGTAGGCCACGTTGTCCACCACGCTCTTATGAGGCAGCAGGCCGAAGCTCTGGAACACCATGCTGATCTTGTGCCGGCGGAATTGGCGCAGGGCTTCCATGTCCAGTTGCAGAATGTCTTCGCCGTCCACCAGGATCGCGCCGCTGGTGGGGTCGATCAGGCGGTTGAAGTGGCGCACCAGGGTCGACTTGCCGGAGCCCGACAGGCCCATGATCACGAAGATCTCGCCGGTGCCGATGCTCAGGGACAGGTCGTTCACACCCACCACGCAACCGGTGTCGGCCAGCACCTGGTCCTTGGTCTTGCCCTGGCCGATCAGCGCCAGTGCTTCCTTGGAACGGTTGCCGAAGATCTTGAATACGTTTTTGACTTCAATCTTGCTGACGGTAGTCATTTGCTCGCCTCATGCCGTGGACGACCATAGGCCTGGGTAATGCGGTCGATGACCACTGCGAGAATCACGATCGCCAGGCCGGCTTCAAGGCCACGCCCGACGTTAAGCGTCTGGATGCCGACGAGTACGTCTTCACCCAGGCCACGGGCACCGATCATCGAGGCGATCACGACCATCGACAGGGCCATCATGGTGGTCTGGTTGATCCCGGCCATGATGCTCGGCAGGGCCAGCGGCAGTTGCACGCCGAACAGTTGCTGCCAGCGGTTGGCACCGAAGGCGTTGATCGCTTCCATGACTTCACCGTCGACCTGGCGAATGCCCAGGTCGGTCAGGCGAATCAGCGGTGGCGCAGCGTAGATCACCGTGGCGAAAATCGCCGGCACCTTGCCCAGGCCAAACAGCATCAACACCGGGATGAGGTACACGAAACTGGGCATGGTTTGCATGATGTCCAGCAGCGGCATCAACACCGAGCGCAGGCGGTTGCTGCGGGCCGACAGAATCCCCAAAGGAATGCCGATCAGCACCGAGATCACCGTGGCCACCATCATCAGCGCCAGGGTTTGCATCAGCTTGTCCCACAGGCCAACGGCGCCCACCAGGAACAGCAAGCCGACGATCACCGCCGTAGTGACCACCTTGCGCGTGGCGTGCCAGGCAATGCCGCCGACAATCGCCAGCATCAACCACCAGGGTGCCGCGCGCAGCACGCCTTCCAGGTTGACGATGGCCCACAACAGGGTGTCGGAGATGTGCCGGAACACATCACCGTAATTGGTCACCAGCGAATCAACCCAACTGTTGACCCAATCGGCGATGGAAAACGTAAAACTCTCAGGAAACATAGTGTGCTCTCGATCCAGTGGATTGTGGCCGGGCTTCCGGCTGCCTGCGAGGGCAACCGGAAACGCTCAACCTACAAGGCCGCGTCGATTTTCTTGGCTGCGTCGTCGCTCACCCATGCGTGCCAGACTTCAGGATGTTCCTTGAGGAAAATTTTCGCCAGTTTTGGTGATTCAATTCGCTCTTTGGCCATGCGGCCCAGGTTCTGGTTCAGCAGGTCGATAGGCAGGTTGACCTTTTCCAGCACGGCCACCAATTCCGGCGCTTGCTCGTGGAAGGTCTTGGACAGACCGACCTTGATGCTCACGCTTTTATCCACACCGGGCTTTTCTTCGAGTTTGACCAGGTCCACCTGGCCCATCAGCGGGGTGGGCGACCAGTAGTAGAACAGGATCGGCTCGCCGCGCTTGTAGCTCGACAGCACTGCCGCATCCAGCGCCGGTCCGGTGCCTGGACGGAAGTTGGTGTAGGTGCTTTCCAGGCCATAGCTTTTCAGCATTTCGCTGTTGTCCAGCTCACAGGTCCAGCCGGCCGGGCAGTTGTAGAAGCGGCCCTTGGACGGTTCTTCCTGGTCCTTGAACACCGAGGCGTATTTGGCCAGGTCGGCGATGTTTTTCAGGTCCGGCGCCTTGGGTTCCAGCTTGCGCTTGGCATCGCCTTCGATCACGTAGCGCGGCACGTACCAGCCTTCAACCGCACCTACCACCGGAGCGCCGACACCGACGACTTTGCCGGCCTTCTCGGCCTTGTTCCAGACTTCGCTGCGGCCAACCCACTCCTCGGCGAACACCTGGATGTCGTTGCTGCTCAGGGCGTTCTCCATGGTGATGGAGTTGCCCGGCAGGCTATCGGTTTTGCAGTCGTAGCCTTTTTCCAGCACGGTTTGCAGGATGTCGGTGAGCAACATGCCGCTTTCCCAGTTCAGGCCGGCGAATTTCACCGGTTTGCCGGATTCGCACCAACCCGCCGCCTGAGCGCCAGCAGAAGCCAGCAAGCCTGCAGAGAACAAAGTGGCCAGCAGGGTCTTATTCATTTTCATTGTTGTGACGCTCCCAATCTTGAAATGGATTACGGCAGTCAGTAGGCATCCTGCCCTGTCCACGTCCCATCAGGCCTGTGCAACCAGCCCGTTTGTCGTTGGTGCAGCGCCCTGCTCTACCGGCAGGATCAGGTGTTCAGGTATTGCGCTGTGCCACTTTTTGGCGGCCCAGTAGTAAAGCGCAGCCGGCACCACCAGGCCGATGATCCAGGAGATATCGGTGTCGCCGAGGCTGGCAACCAGTGGTCCGGTGTAGAAATGCGTGGAGATGAACGGCATCTGGATCAGCACGCCGAACACGTAGATGCTGATGCCCATCACGTTCCAGCGACCGTAGCGGCCGTCGGGGTTGGACAGTGCCGGAATGTCGTAGCGCTCTTTGGTGATGCAGTAGAAATCCACCAGGTTGATCGCGCTCCAGGGCGTGAAAAACGCCAGCAGGAACAGGATGAACGCGGAGAAATCCTTGAGGAACGAGTCCTTGCCCAGCAACGCCAGCGCAGCGGCAATCGACACCATCACGAAGATGTACAACAGGCGCGTGCCACTGCCGATATGCCGGCTGCCACGGAAGCCACTGATGATGGTCGCGATCGACATGAAGCTGCCGTAGGCATTCAGGGTGGTGACGGTGACCTTGCCGAAGGCGATGCTGAAATACAGCAGCGCCGCGACGATCCCGGTGCCGCCCAGGCCGACGATGAATGACACTTCGTGGTGAGCGAATTGCGAGCCGGCCAGGGCCGCTGCAAACACACCGAACACCATCGACGCCTGCGCACCGATCACCGAACCGAGACCCACGGCCCAGAAGGTTTTCGAAGCCTGGGTGCTGCGCGGCAAGTAACGCGAGTAGTCCGCCACATAGGGGCCAAACGCGATCTGCCAGGACGCCGACAGGGAAATCGCCAGCAGGAAACTGCTGAGAGAAAAATGCTTGTTGCCCAGCAACGCACCGATGTCGTTACCGGCCAGCAACTTGTAGAACAGGTAGACGAAAGCCACCACACCCAGCACGCTGGCAACCCGGCCAATGCCGTGAATCACCCGGTAGCCGAAGATCGTGAACACCATGATCAGCCCCGCGAACAGCACGATGCCCACCCAGTCCTCAACATGGAGCAACTGCGCCACCGCCTGCCCCGCCAGCAACGAGCCGCTGGCAGAAAAACCGATGTACATCAGGCACACCAGCACCAGCGGGATCACCGCGCCATACACGCCAAACTGCACGCGGCTGGAGATCATCTGCGGCAAGCCCAGTTGCGGGCCTTGCGCCGCATGCAGCGCCATGACGCCGCCGCCCAGCAGTTGACCGATCAGCAGACCGATCAACGACCAGAACACATCACCGCCCAGCACCACGGCCAGGGCCCCGGTGACAATCGCGGTGATTTGCAGGTTGGCACCCAACCACAGGGTGAACTGACTTAACAGACGGCCGTGTCTTTCCGCTTCCGGGATGTAGTCGATCGAACGCCTTTCGATCAACGGGGTGCTGCTTGCACGAGCGTCATTTACAGCCATTGTTGTTCAACCTCTGATGGATTGTTCTGCATGCGGATTGCTCTTCTGTGGGAGCTGGCTTGCCTGCGATGGCATCACCTCGGTCTTACTGACAAACCGAGTCGCCTGCATCGCGGGCAAGCCCGGCTCCCACAGGAACCGAGCCGGTCTTTATTTGATCATCGGCAGGTTCAGGCCCTGCTCTTTGGCGCAGTCGATCGCGATCTGGTAACCCGCATCGGCATGACGCATCACCCCGGTGGCCGGGTCGTTGTGCAGCACGCGAGCGATACGCTCGGCGGCTTCGTCGGTACCGTCGCAGACAATCACCATGCCCGAGTGCTGGGAGAAGCCCATGCCGACACCGCCGCCGTGGTGCAGCGAAACCCAGGTGGCGCCGCTGGCGGTGTTGAGCAAGGCGTTGAGCAGTGGCCAGTCGGACACGGCGTCGGAACCGTCCTGCATCGACTCGGTTTCACGGTTGGGGCTGGCCACCGAGCCGGAGTCGAGGTGGTCGCGGCCGATCACGACCGGTGCCGACAGCTCGCCGCTGCGCACCATTTCGTTGAACGCCAGGCCCAGCTTGGCGCGCTGGCCCAGGCCAACCCAGCAGATACGTGCCGGCAGGCCCTGGAAGCTGATGCGCTCGCGGGCCATGTCCAGCCAGTTATGCAGGTGGGCGTCGTCCGGGATCAGCTCTTTGACTTTGGCGTCGGTCTTGTAGATGTCTTGCGGGTCGCCCGACAGCGCAGCCCAACGGAACGGGCCGATGCCACGGCAGAACAACGGACGGATGTAGGCCGGTACGAAACCCGGGAAGTCGAAGGCGTTTTCCACACCTTCTTCCTGCGCCATCTGACGGATGTTGTTGCCGTAGTCGAAGGTCGGGATGCCTTGCTTCTGGAACTCGAGCATGGCTTTGACGTGCACGGCCATGGACTGTTTGGCAGCCTTGATCACGGCGGCCGGTTCGGTCTTGGCGCGGGCGCGGTATTCGTCCCAGGTCCAGCCGGCGGGCAGGTAACCGTTGAGCGGGTCGTGGGCGCTGGTCTGGTCGGTGACCATGTCCGGGCGCACGCCGCGCTTGACCAGTTCCGGCAGGATTTCAGCAGCGTTGCCCAGCAGGGCGATGGAAATCGCGCGGCCTTCCTTGGTGTATTTGGCGATGCGCGCCAGGGCGTCGTCGAGGTCAGTGGCTTGCTCGTCGACATAACGGCTGTTCAAGCGGAAGTCGATGCTGACCTGCTGGCATTCGATGTTCAGCGAGCAGGCACCGGCCAGGGTCGCGGCCAATGGCTGGGCGCCGCCCATGCCGCCGAGGCCGGCGGTCAGGACCCAACGGCCCTTGAGGTCATCGTTGTAGTGCTGGCGACCGGCTTCGACGAAGGTTTCGTAGGTGCCCTGCACGATGCCCTGGCTGCCGATGTAGATCCAGCTGCCGGCGGTCATCTGGCCGTACATGGCCAGGCCCTTGGCGTCGAGTTCGTTGAAGTGTTCCCAGCTCGCCCAGTGCGGCACCAGGTTGGAGTTGGCGATCAGCACGCGCGGGGCATTGCTGTGGGTCTTGAACACGCCGACGGGCTTGCCGGATTGCACCAGCAGGGTTTCGTCGTCATTGAGGTTGGTCAGGCTTTCGACGATCTGGTCGTAGCATTCCCAGTTGCGCGCGGCACGGCCGATGCCGCCGTACACCACCAGTTCTTTCGGGTTTTCGGCAACCTGTGGGTCGAGGTTGTTCATCAGCATGCGCAGCGGCGCTTCAGTCAGCCAGCTTTTGGCGGTCAGCGTATTGCCGCGTGCGGCACGGATTTCAACGTCACGGTACTTGGTAGGCTTGGTCACAAAAAATTCCTCAACGATCAATGCGCGAACATGATTGGTGCGAAGAGGATGTCCATGGACTCTTACGCACACATCTTTACTTGTACATACAAGCATATGCAATCAAGCGGCCAACTTTGCGCGCACGGTTTGAAGAATTTTCCGGGATGAGGGTGAAAGCCTTGGAAAATAAGGCTTCGCTGGTTGATGAATTTTCTTACAGGGGATTTTTACAGCGCGGGAGACTTGTCACCGAGGCAGTGCTTTGCGCCATGCTGGGGCGTTCGGTAACAAGTTGGTGCGGGGGCTGGAAACAGTTTCCAGCGTCGCTGGAGATCAACTGTGGGAGCTGGCTTGCCTGCGATAGCGGTTGGTCAGCCATGCATCTGCTGCTGATACACCGCTATCGCAGGCAAGCCAGCTCCCACATTTTTAACCACATGCAGTCAGTTCGATGACGCAGCAACGACCCATGACGCTGACGTCCAGCAGGCCGGTGTTACCGTCCAGTTGCAGGCAGTCGTGACGGCTCAGACGCTCACCGAGCACCTTCACTTCATCGGCCACACTGAACACCAGCACGGTGTGCGCGGCGCTGAAGAAACGCTGCGTACCGTCCATCCACTGCAACCGCGCCTGATAGCGCTGCGGTGAATAGATCAGGTTGAAATCGCGGATCGGCCCGCCGATCAATCGGCAGGACACCTGGCTGTCACCCTTGAACGGGAACGGCTGCAGCGGTAACAACCCGCGCTGTTCCTCGCCATCCACCGTGAGCACCATGCCCGAGCCTTGCAGCACGGTGATGATCCGCTGGTACCCGGCGAAGGTAGAAAACCCGCCCGACTCGGCGATATCGGCGATCGACAGGCGCCAGCCAAAACCGTCCAGGCCCTCGCCTGCATCACGGGTGATTTCTTCAGTGCTGCCGCCGCCGTTTTTCCACGGCATGCGCACGTAATCGGCGGCGCGCCAGACTTTCATCGAACTCATTTACTGAAACGTCCTTCCAGGCTATGACGGGAACCGGGGTGGATCAAACGCGCGGCGGTCACCGGCTGGCGGCCCGACCAGGTGCGGCGGCGAATCAGCAGGCATGGCTCGCTGGTTTCGATTTGCAGCAGCTTGCATTCGTCGGCGTCGGCGAGGATCGCCTCAACTACGTGCTCGCCTTCGGTCAGCGGCGCCACCTGGTTGAGGTAGGCATATGGCGTTTGCTGGGTGAAATCCTGCTGCAGGTATTCCGGCGCTACCAGGGCGTTGACGAAACGGTCTTCGATTTGCACCGGGATGTCGTTTTCGTAGTGCACGATCAACGAGTGGAACACCCGCCCGCCTTCGCGCATTTCCAGGGCGACGGCGCGCTCGGAACCGGCAGCTTCTTCACCGAGGGTAATGACTTTGCAGGTATGACGATGGCCGCGGGACGCGATCTCGTCGGCAATGTTGTGCACTTCAAACAGCGCCGACTGGCTCTTGGGCTCGGCGACAAACGTGCCCACGCCTTGCATGCGCACCAGCAGGCCTTCGGCGGTCAACTCACGCAGGGCGCGGTTGATGGTCATGCGGCTGAAGCCCAACTGGTTGACCAGTTCGCTTTCCGACGGCACGCGGTAATGAGGCGGCCAGTTGCCGTTGAGAATCTGCTGGCTGATCATCTGTTTGACACGGGCATACAAGGGCGCCGGACTTTCGTCCATGTGGGCAGCCAGTGAAGACTTGGCGGGCGGAGTCGGCACAGGGAATCCTTGCAGGTGAAAAAGAAGCATAGCTTGCCGGAGTTTACCGAGCAGGCAAACGTCTGTATATGTATATACAAATAAACACACGACCGGGGTGCCTTAATCATGTCCGCTTTCTTTGCCGAACGCGCGCTGCTGCCTAATGGATGGGCCAATGATGTACGTCTTGAAGTCAGCGCCGACGGCCTGCTGACCAAGGTTGAGCCCAACGCCAGCGCAGACGGTGCCGAACGGCTCAGGGGGCCGGTGCTGGCGGGCATGCCGAACCTGCATTCCCACGCGTTCCAGCGGGCAATGGCCGGGCTGGCGGAAGTGGCCGGCAACCCGAACGACAGTTTCTGGACCTGGCGTGACTTGATGTACCGGATGGTCGGCAAGATCAGCCCCGACCAACTGCAGGTCATCGCGCGCCAGCTGTATATCGAGATGCTCAAGGCCGGCTACACCTCGGTGGCCGAATTTCATTATGTGCACCACGACGTCAACGGCCAGCCCTATGCCGACCCGGCGGAGCTGTCGCGGCAAATCAGCCAGGCAGCCGCCAGCAGCGGCATCGGCCTGACCTTGCTGCCGGTGCTGTACAGCCATTCCGGTTTCGGCGGCCAGGCACCCAATGAAGGCCAGCGGCGCTTTATCAACAGCGCCGAGAATTACCTGAACCTGCAATCACGCCTGCAACCGATCCTGGCCGCACAACCGGCGCAGCAACTGGGCCTGTGCTTCCACTCGCTGCGTGCGGTCACGCCACAGCAGATCAGCGAAGTACTGGCCGCCAGCGACAAGGCGTGCCCGGTGCATATCCATATCGCCGAGCAGCAAAAGGAAGTCGACGACTGCCTGGCCTGGAGCGGCCAGCGTCCGCTGCAATGGCTGTATGACCATGTTGAAGTGGATCAGCGCTGGTGCCTGGTACACGCCACCCACGCCAATCCGGAAGAAGTGACATTGATGGCCAAGAGTCGGGCGATTGCCGGGCTGTGCCTGACCACTGAAGCCAACCTGGGCGACGGGATTTTCCCGGCGGTGGATTTCCTGGCCCAGGGTGGGCGCATGGGGATTGGTTCCGACAGCCACGTATCACTGAGCGTGGTGGAAGAATTGCGTTGGCTGGAATACGGGCAGCGTCTGCGGGACCAGCGGCGTAACCGGCTGTATCGCAGCGATCAGCCGATGGTCGGGCGTACGCTGTTCGATGCCGCACTGGACGGTGGTGCCGAGGCACTGGGGCAGCCGATCGGGCGCCTGGAAGTCGGCAAGCGTGCCGATTGGCTGGTGCTGGATGGCAACGATCCGTACCTGGCGACGGCGAACGAAGACGGGATTCTCAATCGCTGGCTGTTTGCCGGCGGGGATCGTCAGGTGCGCGATGTGCTGGTCAACGGCCAGTGGGTAATTCGCGACGGGCATCACGCTGCCGAAGAAGACAGCAGCCGGGCGTTTACCCAGGTCTTGCGGGATTTGTTGGGCTGACAGACGACACATAACAAAATGTGGGAGCTGGCTTGCCTGCGATAGCAGTGGTGAATCCAACACCGCTATCGCAGGCAAGCCAGCTCCCACATTGGAATGGCAGCGCTCTTCAGTTACTGCGAAGTCTTCGCCATCTGCTTGTCCGACGTCCGCCAGATCAACCGGGTAGTGTCATACCCCTGTTGCCGCGCCCTGCTCAGCAGGTCTTCGCGAGTGTCGGCACTGACTGTCGGCGTGCGGGACAACAACCACATATAGCGCCGGCTCGGGCTGCCGACAATGGCGGTCTTGTAGTCATCGCTGATGTACAACACCCAGTAATCGCCCTTGGTCACGCCCGGCAGAAGCGCGGTGAACCAGTTATTGAATTCCACCCAGAGCTTGTCGGTCCTGCCGGCAACTTGCGGCGTGGCCGTGCCCTTGGCTTCCTGCCACTTCCACTCCGGCGTCAGGCAGCGGTTGAACACCGACATATTGCCATCGGGCAGCAGCGTGTAACGGGCTTCGGACTGCGCGCAATTGCGCTGGAAGTACATCGGCAAACGGGCCAACTCATACCAGGTGCCCTGGTAACGCTTGAGGTTGACGCTGCCAACCGTCTTGGGTTGCAGATCATCGCCAGAATGGCTGGCGCAGCCCGCCAAAAACAGGCTGGCGCAGAGGTATAGAACGAAACGCATCATGTTGTTTTTCTCCCGCAGGCTTTCGCCCCGGTTTACTTCAGGCCTTGCCCGGAAAAAATCAGTACTTTGTCACCGGCGTATTGCACGCTGATAAAGCTGTTTTTATCGCCCCAGGTGCAACTGGACATACCCAGCGCGCCAGAACAATCAGTCGGCTTGCCCAACAACGACTCCACCTCGGCCTTGGGCATGCCGGCCGACAGTTTTGCGTAATTTTCTTGAGTGACCTTGCTGCAAGCGGCCAGAAGCACGCAAAACGACAACAGGGCGAGACGGCGTAACGACATGGAAAAACTCCTGGAGAGACGAAGCAGCTTGGGGGTCTGCCAGAAGCTTAGAAGGGAAAAGGGGTGTCTGGTTCCCGATGGGGGGTGGTATTTCTTTTTTCAATCCAGCGACTTTATTCGGGCTTAAAAAATGGGTGCGTTTCGTCGGATGACAGCGGCAATAAACCACTGCAATGTCACGAAGGACCAAATAAAGACTAAAATCAGTCCTATCTTCGAGAAAGGATCGTCCCGTGAAACTCTCATCCCAGATCAAACCCATCAGCTACTTGAAAAGCCACACTGCAGAGATCGTCAAAAATTTAACTGAAAGCCGTGAGCCACTGGTAATCACCCAAAATGGTGAGGCCAAGCTGGTTGTGATGGACGTGAAAAGTTTTGAAGAACAAGCAGAAACCATGGCCCTGTTGAAGCTTCTAGCCTTAGGTAGCCGACAAATTGAATTGGGCCAGTTTCAAGACATGGAGGACGTGTTCGCGGAACTGGACAAGGACGATGAACAATGAGTTTCAACGTTGTAATCCTTCACTCCGCCAAAAACGACCTCAAGGAAATTAAGTCCTATCTGATCCGACAGTTCTCTGCAGCGTCATGGCAACAAACCTACGACACGTTGAAGCAAGCTCTTCGTCGCCTGGAAACCCAGCCTTATGCCGGATCCATACCCGAAGAACTTGAAAAGCTCCATCTCGGCCGCTACGGACAGACTGTGTGCGGGATGAATCGGATCATTTATGAGATCCAAGATAAAACCGTTTACGTCCATATCATTGCCGATACACGGAAAAGCTTTCAGGCGTTACTGCTGAAAAGCCTTATTCAATAAACAAAAAAGCCCCGAACTGCTGAAAGCATTCGAGGCTTTTTGCTTACCGCAAAGACTTACGCCTTGTGGTAACCGGTCACACGCTCAACTTCTTCCTTCGAACCCAGGAACACCGCCACGCGCTGGTGCAGGCCTTCAGGCTGGATGTCGAGGATGCGCTGGTGGCCGTCGGTGGACGCACCGCCCGCCTGCTCCACGAGGAACGACATCGGGTTGGCTTCGTACATCAGGCGCAGTTTGCCCGGTTTGGACGGCTCGCGGCTGTCACGTGGGTACATGAACAGGCCACCACGGGTCAGGATGCGGTGCACGTCGGCAACCATCGCAGCCACCCAACGCATGTTGAAGTTCTTCTTCAACGGGCCTTCCTCGCCTTCCATCAACTCGTTCACGTAGCGCTGTACCGGAGCTTCCCAGTGACGCTGGTTGGACATGTTGATGGCGAATTCCTGGGTAGTCGCAGGAATGGAGATGTCTTCGTGGGTCAACACGAAGCTGCCCATTTCACGGTCCAGGGTGAAGCCCTTGACGCCGTCGCCCAGGGTCAGCACCAGCATGGTCTGCGGGCCGTAGATCGCGTAACCGGCAGCCACCTGCTCGGTGCCCGGCTGCAGGAAGGCCTTTTCATTCAGCGCTTCGTTCTGGCTCAGGTATTCGTTCGGGCAACGCAGTACCGAGAAGATGGTGCCGACCGGTGCGTTGATGTCGATGTTCGAAGAACCGTCCAACGGGTCGAATACCAGCAGGTAAGCGCCTTTCGGGTATTTGCCCGGGATCTGGTAGGCATTGTCCATTTCTTCGGACGCCATGCCGGCCAGGTGACCGCCCCATTCGTTGGCTTCGAGCAGGATTTCGTTGGAAATCACGTCGAGCTTCTTCTGTACTTCGCCTTGTACGTTTTCAGTGCCCATGCTGCCCAGGACACCACCCAGCGCGCCTTTGGAGACGGCGTGGCTGATTTCCTTGCAAGCACGCGCCACCACTTCGATAAGGAAGCGCAGATCGGCAGGCGTGTTGTTGCTGCGGGTCTGCTCGATCAAATAGCGACTCAGGGTAACGCGGGACATGGAAGGCTCCGGAAATAGGGGGCTAAAAACCCGCGCAGTTTAACGCGAGTCGGGGCGTATTTCCTCATATGAGAGGATTTAAACCCAATAGAGTTCATGGACTTTATTTAACGTGCCACCGGCGGCTTGCGCAGCAAACTGTAGGCCATGGCCCCCAGTGCCGCCACACCGAGCAGCAGCACGGCCCAGAGACCGAGTTTTTTCCAGTTCGGCCCGGTATCAACAGTGGCCACAACCGCAGGCGAAGTCACCACTGCCTCGCCCGCCACTTTCGCCTGCCCAAGCCCCGCGAGGCGCTCGGCGCTGTAATCCGGAATCAACGTCGACAGCGGCAAGTTCGCACCCTTCACCGACGGGTTGCCCAACGCCAAAGTGAACGGTGGTTCGCCCCGCGCAAGGAACACCAACTGCGTGGCCCGAACCGCAAAGCTCAAGGCCGGTGCCTCCACACCGAGACCGCCGCCGCGCTCGTCCACGTCGAGTTTGAGCTGAGCAACGGCCTGGCCCGGCAACTGCAATTCGTTCTGCAGAACATCCTGGCCATTCTGCGTCAGCCGGTAAAGCAAACCGCTGCTCAAGGGCTGCCAGGCCTGATTGCTTTCCCGGCGACCCGACAAGGTGACTGGCGCGAGGCTGTTGGGTTGGCTCAAATCAATACGCAAACGTTCGACGTTCAGCGCATTGGGCAACTGCCAGCTGTATTCGCCGGCCTTGAGACGGCTGCCCGACAAAGGCTGCGACCACACCAGCGGCAACGGCAAGCTATGGGCATTGACGCTTTCCAACTGCGCCGACGTCAGCGCCGGTGCGGCCTGGCCTTTCCACAGCAGGCGCAGATAACGCGCCGATTGCCCCGGCAAACTCACTTCATGCTGCTCGACGCGCTCGTCGGCAAACGATAGCCGCGCCACCTGCCCTTCGCCCCAGGAGCGCCAGTGCTGCAAGTCGTCGCTGGCTTCGATGCTGAAACGCTGGAAGCCGTCGCGTTCGCTGGTCCAGTCGAGAATCAGTTGCTGCAACGGGGCCTTGATCGCACTGGCATCGAGCAGCCAGCCGCGCAGGACTTCTTCGCCGGCCTCCAACTGGCTGGGCGGCTGCACCTGCACCAGCGTGCCCGTGGATGTGGATTGCACGCGTACGCTGGGCACGGTCTCAGTGGAGTCGGCCGCGGCGTACAGTGGAAACCACTTCACGTTGGCCAGGCTGCGGCTTTCGGTGCTTTGCGCCGACTGCCGCGCCAGCGCGTAAGCCTGGGGCTCGCCGGCGGCGTTGAACACCCGCACGTCATTCAGGTCAGCCTGACGGGCGCTCAACTGCACCACCAGCGGCAGTTCCAGGCGGTACCACGGGCCTTCGCCGCTGACCGTCAGCGGCACCCGCGTGGTGAAGTCGGCGGGGGTTTCCTGGGCCCAGGCCGAACACGTTGTGCACAACCCCAACAGCACCACACTCAGCTTGCCCATCAAGAGGCCACTCCTTCAGATTCAACCACCGGCTCGGGACGCTTGGGCGGCAACGGGGCGAAATAGCCCACCACCAGCAACAGCCCGCCCACACCGATAAACGATACGATCCGCGCCAGCCCGCCGCGGTTGCTCAGTTCGACGAAGAACAATTTGGCGACCACCACCGCGATCAACACGGCACCGATCAGCCACACCTCGCGCCGATGACGCAGATGGCCACCGATCATCAGGCTC
Organism: Pseudomonas yamanorum; assembly: GCF_013386765.1. GTDB lineage: Bacteria > Pseudomonadota > Gammaproteobacteria > Pseudomonadales > Pseudomonadaceae > Aquipseudomonas > Aquipseudomonas yamanorum_A. The sequence continues at coordinate 155,729 of NZ_JACARE010000003.1, read as the reverse complement.
AGGGCAATCAGGGTCCAGACGATCGACAGCCCGGCCTGTACCAGCATCGATTCCAGCAGCGCATCCAGATGGAACGGCACGCCACCCCAATGGTGAGCCGTGCGCATCACCAGGGCGGTGAAGAAGGCGAACAACGACACACCGGCGACCGCCTGGGCGATCAGTTCGGCGCGTGGCCCACGCTGGGGTGCGGCGCTGCGGGACCACAGGTACACACCCAGCAGCGCGAACAGCAATCCAATATCCAGCGGATTAAGCAGCGGCACATACGGCAGCGGTTCGGCGGTGCCGTCGCTGAAGATATTTGCCAGCCAGAACCAGCCAAGCATCAACACCGCCAACGGCAACGCGGCATACAACCGGTACTCGCGCGGGTACGCCGACACCGGCCATGGCCAATTGCGCGGCACAGCGGCCAGCACCAGGTACAGGCTTGGCAGAATCGCCCAGCCCAGCCAGCGCCAGGCGTTGTATTCCTCGGACAGCAGTAACAGGCCGTAGCGCAGCTCCAGCGCCAACACGCCAATCAGCATCCAGCAGCCGAGCACATGGGCGGCGCCCAAGGCTTTTTCCGGGATGACCAAGGCCAGGCGCCGCAGCGAAACGAAGTGCACCGCAAACACCGCCGCCCACGCCAGCCAGGCGAAATTTGCCGCCGGGTGATAACGCGAGTCCCATGAGCCCAGCAACACCACGCCGGCCGCCGGCATCAACAACGCGCACAGCAAGCCCAGCGACGCCCATTGCAGCCTCAGGGCCAACACCGCCCAGATCGCCACACTCACCGCCGCCACTGCCAACAGCCAGGTACCTTGCAGCGTCGAGGGCGCAAAACGTAGCACTTCACTGACCAACGCCAGCGTCCACCAGGCCGCGCCCCACACCAGCAGCACGTCGGACAAGCGCTGCAGACTCAACGCCTCGAACACTGGCGCATGCGGCCGACGCTGCAAACGCCAGGCACCGACCAGCGCCGCCAGCCCAAGCACCATCGGCGTCCAGAAGCCGCTATGGCCCAGGGGACGCAGGCCTTCGCTGGTCAGCGGCCCGAGCAAGTCCGGCACCGCGATCAGGAACGAAGCGCCGCCGATCACCTGCAGCAACAACCCGAAGACAAAACTGACGCGCTGTTGCAGATACAGGCTCAGCCAGATGATCAACAAGCCACTGGCCGCCCACACGCCGCTGGCGGTCTCCCATGGCAGCACGAACAGCACCGCCAGATTGATCAACACCAGCCCGGCCAGCAGTACTACCGACAAGCCACGCAACAACCGCACATCGCTGCGCACCATGCTGTCCCGCGCGGCCAGCAGCATGCCGCCGATCAACGCCAGACCTATCAGCGAAGCGGTGAGCAACCCGCTCCAGCCGGCACTGAACACCGCGCTTGAATCAGCACCCGCCTGCAGGCGCAGCAGGAACAGCGCGCCACCCAACAGTTGCACGGCAAACGCGGTGAAGAGGAACGTACGCGAGCCGATGCGCAGGCCCACCAGCAAGGTTGCAAGGCCCGCGACAGCCCAACTGATTGCGGTGCCTTGGGTCAACAGCAGCAACGGCGCAAGCAGGTACAAGAAACCCAGGCCGACACTGGCCAACACTGGCAAGCCGCGACGCTCCCAATTCGCCGCTTGTTCAACCGAGGCTTTGCGCAGTTGAGAGAAACTGAACAGCAATGCCGCGCCCAGCAACAACGCCCCCAACGGTGCGCCATCCAACAGGCTGGTTTCGCCAACCCGCAACTCGCTGAGGAACGCCAGCGCCGAGCCGACTTGCAACAGCAAGCCAAACGCCCGCGCCAGAGGCCGCTGCTGACGCAGGCCGAGCCAGAAGATCCCGGCGCCTTCCACCGCCCAGGCCGCTGCGGTCCAACGTGCGTCGAGGCCCAGTGGGATCGCCAGGCTGGCGAAGATCACACCCAGGGCCAGGCAGGTTTCCGCCAGCAGCAAGGCGCGCCCGCCACTCAGCAAACGGGCCAGGCCCATGTAGATAATGCCCAGGGCCAGCGCGCTGAACGCAGCGGCAAACTCCAGGTGCTGCACCAGCGCAAACTGCAACCCGAAGCCCACCACCGGCGGACCGAACAGCATGCTGCCGTCGACATAATCGCCCTTGGCCGCCGACCAGCGCAGCAGCGCGCCACGGCTGTCATCCTGCGGCGCATCGCTCATCTCCAGCAATTTGCGCCGGGCGAACAACAGGCCGATGCAGAGGTACATCAGGAAGAACAGAATCAGGAACGGCTCGGTGCTCCACAACAATTCGGGTGTGTAGGAGCGCATACCCCAGGCGAAGCCGATACCGAAGGTGCCGACGAATCCGATCAGGTTGAGCAGGCGCCAGGCCTTGAACCAGGCGATGGCGAGTATGCCCGCGTTCAGCAGGGCGAAATAGCTGAACAGCGCCACATGGTTGCCAGCGCCGGTGGACGTGAGGATCGGCGCCGCAAAACCGCCGAGGGCAGCGGCGCAGGCCAGGCCGAGGGCGTCCTGGGTAATGGCCAGGATCGCCGAAAAAACCGTGACCGCCACCAGCAGACCGAGGGCGGCACCGGGATCGAGCAGCGGGTGCAGGCGCATGGCCGCGAACACCGTCAGGTACAGCACGGCGATGCCGGTACCTTGCAGCATCAACCCGTAGTTGCTGTTGCGCAGCCGCAGCCACCAGCCCAGGCCCAGCAAGGCCAGCGCACAGCCGGCAACGCCCGCATAACGCAGCTCGATCGGCACCACCATGCCTTCAGTGGCATAACGCAGCAGGAATGCCAGGCCGAGGAACAACAGCACCACTCCGACCCGCAAAACGGTGTTGCCACCGAACAGCCAGTTGCGTGCGCCACTGATGGCGCGCTCGATGAGATTGGGGCCACGGGGCACCGCTGGCGCGGCGGGCTGTTCAGGGATGCTGTCGCTCGGTTCGGCCCTCCAGACGTCAGCCGGCAATGGCTGGCTGGGCTCGGCCGCTACCGTTGCGTACGCAGGTTCCAATTCGGCGGGTAATTCCCAGACGAGTTCGGGCGACGCCGTTACCGGCAGCGGCTCTTCGACAAGGATAGGTTCGGGGGTTTCAACGGCAGCCGGCCTTTCCAGCAAGGCCAGACGTTGCTCCACCCCTTTCAGGGCGTTGCGGGCAGACTCCAACTGACGGCCTTGCTCCTCCGTGCGCGAGGCGAGCATCGACAGGCGGATCGCCTGGCCAATGCCCAAACCGAGGAGCGCACCAATGCCCGCATCACTGAACGACTCGTCGAGTGTCCAGCCGAGCACCAGGCCAATCAGCATGAAAATCCATTGCATGGTCGATATCCCTAAGCAGCCCGAAGCGGGCAAACCGAGGCTTAGTATATCGACACAACCCAAATGTGGGAGCGGGCTTGCCCGCGATGCAATCTCCGCGGTTTCTCAGTAACACCGGGGTGATGCTATCGCAGGCAAGCCAGCTCCCACACAAAGCAGCGGGATCTGCGGTGCCTAGTCCAACGCTTTCCAGATCTCGGTCGCATACTCGCGGATGGTCCGGTCCGACGAGAACCAGCCCATGCGTGCAGTATTGAGTACCGCCGAGCGCCACCATTCCTTGGAATCGTGCCAATGCGCCTCGACCCGGGACTGGGCATCCCAGTAGGAATCGAAGTCGGCACAGACCAGGAAGCGGTCGTAGTCGATCAGCGAATCCACCAACCCGGCATAACGGCCCGGATCATCCGGCGAGAACACCCCGCCACGAATCGCTTGCAGCACATCGTTCAAGCGATGGGACGCGGCGATTTCCGGCCCGGCATTGAACTCACCGGCGTGTTTGCGCGCTTCCACCTGCTGGGCGCTGAGGCCGAAGATGAACATGTGGTCGGCGCCCACCCGCTCGTGCATCTCCACGTTGGCGCCGTCCATGGTGCCGATGGTGAGCGCACCGTTAAGGCCGAATTTCATGTTGCTGGTGCCCGACGCTTCAAAACCGGCAGTGGAAATCTGCTCCGACAGGTCGGCCGCCGGAATGATGCTTTCCGCCAGGCTGACGTTGTAGTTGGGCAGGAACACCACCTTGAGCAACCCGCGCACCGTCGGGTCGTTGTTGACGGTACGGGCGATGTCGTTGGTCAGCTTGATGATCAGTTTGGCCTGGTGATAGCTGGCCGCCGCCTTGCCGGCGAAGATCTTCACCCGAGGTACCCAGTCGGTGCCCGGCTCGGCACGGATCGCCTGGTACAGCGCGACGGTGTGCAGCAGGTTCAACAGCTGGCGCTTGTACTCGTGGATCCGCTTGACCTGCACATCGAACATCGCCGCCGGGTTGACCGAAATCCCCAGGCGCTCGTGAATGATGTCGGCCAGTGCCCGCTTGCTGTGCAGGCGCTGTTCAGCGAAGGCCTTGCGGAAGGCTTGCTTCTCGGCGAACGGTTCCAGGTCCACCAGGCGTTGCTCGGGGTTATCCAGTACGTCCGGACCCAGGGCCTCCACCAGCATCGCGGTGAGTTTGGGGTTGGCCTGGTACAGCCAGCGGCGGAAGGTAATACCGTTGGTTTTGTTGTTGATGCGGTCCGGGTAGAGCTTGTGCAGTTCGGAGAACACCGTGCTGCGCATCAGTTGGGTGTGCAGGCCGGACACGCCGTTCACGCTGTGGGAACCGAGGAACGCCAGGTTGCCCATGCGCACGCGGCGGCCGTTGTCTTCCTCGATCAGCGACACCGCACGCAGCACGTCGAAGTCGTGGATGCCCTTGGCCCGCAGCGAGTCGATATGTTGGGCGTTGATCAGGTAGATGATCTGCATGTGCCGCGGCAGCATGCGTTCCATCAAGCCCACCGGCCAGGTCTCCAACGCCTCGGGAAGCAAGGTGTGGTTGGTGTACGACAGGGTTTCGACGGTGACATCCCAGGCGGCATCCCACGGGATGTCGTGCAGGTCCACCAACTGGCGCATCAACTCGGCCACCGCGATCGAGGGGTGCGTGTCGTTGAGCTGGATGGCCGCGTGTTCGCCCAGGCTCAGTACCGAGCCGTGCATGTTCTTGTGGCGGCGCAGCAGATCCTGCAGCGAGGCGGAAACGAAGAAGTATTCCTGGCGCAGGCGCAGTTCCTGCCCCGCTTCGGTGCTGTCGGCCGGGTAAAGCACTCGAGAGATGCTTTCGGCACGGGCCACTTCGGCCACGGCACCCAGGTGGTCGCCGGCGTTGAAGCGCTCCAGGTGCAGGTCTTCCACGGCCCGGGCACGCCACAGGCGCAAGGTGTTGACGCTGGCGCCACGCCAGCCGACCACCGGGGTGTCGTAGGCTACCGCACGCACGGTTTCATTCGGCGACCAGACCTGGATCGACTTGCCGGACGCATCCAGCAGGGTTTCCACGCCGCCGCCAAAGCCAATCGGGTAGATCACCTCGGCGCGTTCGAACTCCCAGGGGTTGCCGAAATCCAGCCAGCGTTCGGTTTGCTCCTGCTGCCAGCCATCGACAATCGCCTGACGGAACAGGCCGTGCTCATAACGAATGCCATAACCGTGGCCGGCAATGCCCAGGGTCGACATGCTTTCCATAAAGCACGCTGCCAGTCGGCCAAGGCCACCGTTGCCCAGGGCCGCGTCGGGCTCCAGCAGGCGAATGCGCTCCATGTCCACACCCAGCTCGCTCATGGCCTCGCGGGCCACGTCCAGCAAGCCGAGGTTGCTCAGGCTGTCGTAAAGCAGACGGCCGATCAGGAATTCCAGCGAGAGGTAATAGACCCGCTTCTGCCCCTTGCGGTAGATGTGCCGCGTGTGGTCCATCCAGTGGTCGACCATATGGTCGCGGGCGGCCAGTGCAATGGCTTCGAACCAGTCGTGGTCGAAGGCGTGATCGGGGTCCTTGCCCACCGCATAGGTAAGTTTGGTCAAGACGGCATCGCGAAATGCGGCTACCTCTGCTTCTCGTACAAGCGGTTCCTGAGACATCGATGCGACCTCGGGCGAGATAGAAGGAGTTGCTAGAGCCTAGACGGTCTGACAGACGGTAGACGCTCTGGTTCGGCAGTTTTTTAACTCATTCACCTTTGCGGGAATTTGATGCAGGGGCCGTGCCCGTTTGTGGCTCGGCGCAGCCTTCGAGCTGAAACCCGGAAGATATTGTTCAAAAAAACACCAATTCCGGTATGATCCCGCGCCGGATAACACCCCTCTTGGAAACCTGATGAAGCCTCAACTGATCGCCGCCGCGGAACTCGACCGTCTCGAGACCTGGCAGAAATACTCAAGCCATATGTGTGGCGGCTGCGTGTCGAGCTGCTGCACCCTGCCGGTTGAGGTGAAGATCAAGGACCTGATCCGTATCGGCATCGTCGATGAGTTCGAGCGTGGCGACCCGCCGAAGAACATCGCCAAGCGCTTGCAGAAGGAAGGTATCGTCGAGCGCTTCAACGCCAAATCCGAGATCTTTACCCTGCAGCGCATGAGCAACAACGATTGCCTGTACCTGGATCGTAAGAGCCGCTTCTGCACTATTTATGACAAGCGCCCGGATACTTGCCGCAATCACCCGAAAATCGGACCGCGGCCGGGGTATTGCGCGTACAAGCCGAAGGAAGTGGTGCGCGAGACCAAGTTCAAGACCCTCGACAAGTTCTGACCCGGATTTTTGGGGGGGGCCTTGAGGGCCCTATCGCAGGCAAGCCAGCTCCCACAGTTGAATGTTTCATCTATCAAAATGTGGGAGCCGGGCTTGCCCGCGATGAGGCCGTCGCAGTCACCACAAAAACTGCAGGCACAAAAAAACGCCCCCGGCCTTTCGACCGGGGGCGTTTTTCATTCAGCCTGAGTTAACTCAGTTCTTGGCTTTCTTGGCAGCGCGGGTACGCTCGCCTTCGTCCAGGATCTTCTTACGCAGGCGGATCGACTTAGGCGTGACTTCGCACAGCTCGTCGTCCTGGATGAATTCCAGGGCCTGTTCCAGGGTGAAGCGAACAGGTGGAACCAGAGCGATGGTTTCGTCTTTACCCGAAGCACGCATGTTGTCGAGCTTCTTGCCTTTGGTTGGGTTGACGCCCATGTCGTTGTCACGGCTGTTCAGGCCAACGATCTGACCGTTGTAGATCTCTTGACCGTGTTCAACGAACAGCTTGCCACGCGCCTGGAGGGTTTCCAGGGAGTAGGTCAGCGCCTTGCCGGTTTCTACCGATACCAGAACACCGTTCTGACGGCCGGACATGTCGCCGGACTTCATGGTGTCGTAGCGATCGAAGATCGAGGTCAGGATGCCAGCGCCGTTGGTCAGGGTCAGGAACTGGTTACGGAAACCGATCAGACCACGAGCAGGGATGTTGTATTCCAGACGCACACGGCCTTTGCCATCCGGCACCATGTTGGTCAGGTCGCCCTTACGCAGGCCCATCTCTTCCATGACCTTGCCCTGGGATTCTTCAGGGGTGTCGATGGTCACGTTTTCAAACGGTTCCTGCTTCACGCCGTCAACAGTACGGATGATCACTTCCGGACGACCAACGCCCATTTCGAAGCCTTCGCGACGCATGGTTTCGATCAGTACCGAGAGGTGCAGCTCACCACGGCCGGAAACCTTGAACTTGTCAGCGGAGTCGCCTTCTTCAACGCGCAGAGCAACGTTGTACAGCAGCTCTTTGTCCAGACGTTCCTTGATGTTACGGGAAGTCACGAACTTGCCTTCTTTACCGCAGAAAGGCGAGTCGTTTACCTGGAAGGTCATGGAAACGGTTGGCTCGTCAACGGTCAGAGGCTTCATCGCCTCGACAGTGTCCGGCTGGCACAGGGTGTCGGAGATGAACAGCGAGTCCATACCGCTTACGCACACGATGTCGCCGGCGAAAGCTTCTTCAACGTCGATACGGTGCAGGCCGTGGTGACCCATCAGCTTCAGGATACGACCGTTGCGCTTCTTGCCGTCGGCGCCGATGGCGACAACCGGGGTGTTCGGCTTGACGCTACCACGAGCGATACGGCCAACGCCGATAACACCCAGGAAGCTGTTGTAGTCCAGTGCCGAGATTTGCATCTGGAACGGGCCTTCACGGTCAACCTTCGGTGGTGGAACGTGGTCAACGATTGCCTGGTACAGCGGGGTCATGTCTTCCGCCATGGCGGTGTGTTCCAGACCGGCAATACCGTTCAGGGCAGAGGCGTAGATCACCTGGAAATCCAGCTGTTCTTCGGTAGCACCCAGGTTGTCGAACAGGTCGAAGATCTGGTCCAGAACCCAGTCCGGACGCGCGCCTGGACGGTCAACCTTGTTGATGCACACGATCGGACGCAGGCCGGCTTCGAAAGCCTTCTTGGTCACGAAACGGGTTTGCGGCATAGGGCCGTCTTGAGCGTCAACCAGCAGCAGAACGGAGTCAACCATCGACATTACGCGTTCTACTTCGCCGCCGAAGTCGGCGTGGCCCGGGGTATCCACGATGTTGATGTGGTAGCCGTTCCAGTTGATGGCGGTGTTTTTAGCCAGGATGGTAATACCGCGCTCTTTTTCCTGGTCGTTGGAGTCCATCACGCGCTCGTCGTTGAGCTCGTTGCGCTCCAGGGTGCCGGATTGACGCAGGAGTTTGTCTACCAGGGTGGTTTTACCATGGTCAACGTGAGCAATGATGGCGATGTTGCGTAGATTTTCGATCACTTGTGTATCTCGATCAGAGGATTCGGTGTGCTGACAGGTCGTGGCAGCGATTAACAGTAGAGTCAGGCCTTGCCGTTACAGCTTGACGGCAGAGTCGGGGGGCCGGTGACGCAGGCCACAGGCAAACAGCCCCGGGCTCTTAGCTCGGTCGATAAACGCGCACATTGGCATGCCCCTCACTGAGCAAATGGTGGGCATGCAGGCGACTCATCACGCCTTTGTCGCAATACAACAGGTACTGACGGCTGTCATCCAGTTCCTTGAAACGCGCATTCAATGCATAGAACGGCAGCGTTTGTACGTCGATGCCAGCGATTTCCAGCGGCTCGTCTTCAGCGGCATCCGGGTGACGGATGTCGATGATGATCTGACCGGCCAGAGCCTCGCTGACTTCTTCGATCTGCAAATCCTGGCCCAATTCGTCGATAACCCGATCGATCGGCACCAGTTTGGCGTTCTCCAGCGCACGCTCGAGAACCGCCATGTCGAACTGTTGTTCTTCGTACTCCACGCGGTTGCGCTTGGCGTGGGTCTTGGGGTTCACCGAGATGACCCCGCAATATTCCGGCATGTGCTTGGCGAAATCCGCCGTGCCGATCTGGGTCGCCAGGTCGATGATGTCTTGCTTGTGACTGGCGATCAGCGGGCGCAATACCAGCTTCTCGGTCACAGAGTCGATCAACGACAGGTTCGGCAGGGTCTGGCTGGACACCTGGGAAATCGCTTCACCGGTGACCAGTGCGTCGATTTCCAGCCGATCCGCGATTCGGGACGCAGCGCGCAACATCATACGCTTCAATACTACGCCCATATGACTGTTATCGACTTTCCCGAGAATTTCTCCCAGGACTTCCTCGAACGGTACGCTGACAAACAGCACCCGTTGCGAGCTGCCGTACTTCTTCCAGATGTAATGCGCGACTTCCATCACGCCCAATTCGTGTGCACGCCCGCCCAGGTTAAAGAAGCAGAAGTGGCTCATCAGCCCGCGGCGCATGATCTGGTAGGCCGCCACGGTGGAATCGAAACCGCCGGACATCAATACCAGGGTCTGTTCCAGGGCGCCCAGCGGGTAGCCGCCGATGCTGTCGTGCTGGCTGTGGATCACAAACAACCGTTGGTCGCGAATTTCCATCCGCACTTCAATTTGCGGCGCTTTCAGGGAAATTCCGGCGGCGCCGCACTCGCGACGCAGCTTGCTGCCGACGTATTTTTCGACATCCATGGAGCTGAACGGATGCTTGCCGGCGCGTTTGCAGCGCACCGAAAACACCTTGCCTGCCAGCACATCGCCGTAGTGCTGCTTGCACTTTTCGGTGATGTCGTCGAAGTCGCCCAGCGGGTACTCGTCGACCTGCAGGAAATGCGCGATGCCCGGCACGCAGCTCAGGCGCTCGGTCATGTCCTTCAAGGCTTTGGGGTCTGTGAGGCGGGTTTCCAGCTCGAGATTGTCCCACACACCGTTCACCACCACCGCCGGGTCCAGATCGCGGAGCACGGCACGGATATTCTTGGCCAATTGACGGATGAAACGCATCCGTACCGGTCGGCTCTTGATGGTGATCTCGGGGAAGACTTTAACGATTAATTTCATGAAAACAGCGCGCGCAGGCCCAGCCGAAAAAGGGGGGCGCGGATTATAGCGGAAATCGCTCAAGGTTTAACCAGTTAATATGCAACTGACCTTTCGCGCACCAAAACGGGTCATAAACGAAAATAAGCGCTACATTGCGGTGCGCAATTTATTCCGTTTCAGCGGATTGCACCTTTATAGGGGCGTTTTTGTGGCAAAAAACCCATGTCGGGGCACTGGCATGCAATTTGCTCTCTTGTGAGGCAGGTTGCCTTGGTCGAGTATTCGCGCCGGCATCACCCACATTCTAAGGGCTAACTCCACTACCCCAGCCCGAAGCCACCCGGAGGACACTATGTCGAAGTCGGTTCAACTCATCAAAGATCATGACGTCAAATGGATTGATCTGCGCTTCACGGACACAAAAGGCACTCAGCACCACGTGACCATGCCGGCTCGCGACGCGCTGGATGACGCCTTCTTCGAAGAAGGCAAAATGTTCGACGGCTCCTCCATTGCCGGCTGGAAAGGCATCGAAGCTTCCGACATGATCCTGATGCCGGACGACAGCACCGCCGTACTCGACCCGTTCACCGAAGACCCAACGCTGATCATCGTCTGCGACGTGATCGAGCCTTCGACCATGCAAGGCTACGACCGTGACCCACGTGCGATCGCCAAGCGTGCCGAGGAATACCTGAAGTCGACCGGTATCGGTGACACCGTATTCGTAGGTCCGGAACCCGAATTCTTCATCTTTGATTCGGTCAAGTTCAAGTCCGACATCTCTGGCTCCATGTTCAAAATCTTCTCCGAACAAGGTTCGTGGATGTCCGACCAGGACGTGGAAGGCGGCAACAAAGGCCACCGTCCAGGTATCAAAGGCGGCTACTTCCCGGTTCCTCCGTTCGACCACGACCACGAAATCCGTACCTCCATGTGCAACGCCATGGAAGAGATGGGCCTGGTCATCGAAGTTCACCACCACGAAGTGGCGACTGCCGGCCAGAACGAAATCGGTGTGAAGTTCAACACCCTGGTTGCCAAGGCTGACGAAGTTCAGACCCTGAAGTACTGCGTACACAACGTGGCTGATGCCTACGGCCGTACCGCGACCTTCATGCCTAAGCCTCTGTACGGCGATAACGGTTCGGGTATGCACGTTCACCTGTCCATCGCCAAAGATGGCAAGAACACCTTCGCTGGCGAAGGTTATGCCGGCCTGTCCGACACTGCCCTGTACTTCATCGGCGGTATCATCAAGCACGGTAAGGCCCTGAACGGCTTCACCAACCCGTCGACCAACTCCTACAAGCGTCTGGTCCCAGGTTTCGAAGCTCCGGTAATGCTGGCCTACTCGGCTCGCAACCGTTCCGCTTCGATCCGTATTCCTTACGTGTCCAGCCCTCGCGCTCGCCGTATCGAAGCCCGCTTCCCGGATCCGGCAGCCAACCCGTACCTGGCCTTCGCTGCCCTGGTAATGGCCGGCCTGGACGGTATCCAGAACAAGATCCACCCTGGCGACGCCGCCGACAAAAACTTGTACGACCTGCCGCCTGAAGAGGCCAAAGAGATCCCACAAGTGTGCGGTAGCCTGAAAGAAGCCCTGGAAGAGCTGGACAAGGGCCGTGCGTTCCTGACCAAAGGCGGCGTGTTCAGCGACGACTTTATCGATGCCTACATCGCCCTGAAAAGCGAAGAAGAAATCAAGGTCCGCACCTTCGTACACCCACTGGAATACGAGCTGTACTACAGCTGCTGATCCGGTAGCGCCGCTTAGTGGCGTGATGAAAAAGGCCTCCTTCGGGAGGTCTTTTTTTTGCCCGCAAAACCCTGCGGGAGCGGGCTTGCCCGCGAAAAACTCAAGGACACTGCATTTCTTCAATATTTACGCGTTATCGTTAACGACCTTCGCGGGCAAGCCCGCTCCCACAGGAGATCACCGTTGAAACGTCGACTTGCGTTCGCCTTGCTGTTCGTCAGCGCCAATGTATTCGCAGCACCACCCACCCTCGCCCCACTGCTCGACAGCATCGCCGAGCGCCTGGCGATCGCCGACCAGGTGGCCCTGAGCAAATGGGACAGCCACAAGCCCGTCGAGGACCGTGCACGAGAGCAGGACGTGATCGCCAGCGTGGTGGCCCAGGCGCCGAGCTACAAACTGGCACCGGCGCAAGCCGAGCAGTTTTTCTCGGCCCAGATCGAGGCAAACAAATTGGTGCAATACGCTCACCTGTCCGATTGGCAGTTGCAAGGCAAGGCGCCCAATGACCCACGCCCTGATTTGGTCGGGCAGATTCGCCCAAAACTGGACCTGCTGCAAAAACGCCTGCTGCAACGACTGGCGGACTTCACCCCGGAGCGCAGCAACCCGCAGTGTCCGCAATGGCTGGCCCAGGCCAATCACGCACCAGCCAACGACCCGCTGCACCAACTGGCGATGATTCGCGCCACTGCCGAGTTGTGTGTCTACCAGAACTAAAACTGCGTACCCAATCAAAAGTGTGGGAGCTGGCTTGCCTGCGATAGCGGTGTGTCAGCAACCAAAATACCAACGGGTAGTCAGCTATCGCAGGCAAGCCAGCTCCCACAGGTTTCAGTGACACGAGTTCCTGAACAGATTTTTCAAAATCGCACTATATTGGTGCGATACGCTGCACCCTTCCCACTTGCCCAGCCCATTTTGGTTCGAAACTTCCCGCTCAAGCTGGCAGAACGCCACAGTTTCGCGCCTTAAGCCCCCATTTCAGGGCTTTAACGCTTCTTTTCGGAGCTTTGGTTTGGTTTTTGCATTTTCCTTGTATCAGCGTGTGCCTCAAGCCCGCGCCTTGCTCCAAAAGAGGTCCTAATGACCATCAGCGACGCACTGCACCGCCTGCTACTCGACAACCTGACCACCGCGACCATTCTGCTCAATGACGAACTGCGCCTTGAGTACATGAACCCGGCGGCGGAGATGCTGCTGGCCATCAGCGGACAGCGCAGCCATGGGCAATTCATCAGCGAACTGTTCACCGAGTCGGCCGAGGCCTTGAGTTCGCTGCGCCAGGCCGTGGAGCAAGCGCACCCGTTCACCAAGCGCGAAGCGATGCTCACCGCCCTCACCGGCCAGACCCTGACCGTGGATTACGCGGTCACACCGATCCTGAGCCACGGCGCCACCTTGCTGCTGCTGGAGGTTCATCCTCGCGATCGCCTGCTGCGCATCACCAAGGAAGAGGCGCAACTGTCCAAACAGGAAACCAGCAAGATGCTGGTGCGCGGCCTGGCCCATGAGATCAAGAACCCCCTGGGCGGGATTCGCGGCGCTGCACAGTTGCTGGCCCGCGAGCTGCCGGACGAGAACCTCAAGGACTACACCAACGTCATCATCGAGGAAGCCGACCGCCTGCGTAACCTGGTAGACCGCATGCTCGGCTCCAACAAGCTGCCGTCGCTGGCGATGACCAACGTCCACGAGGTTTTGGAGCGTGTTTGCCAGCTGGTGGAGGCCGAAAGCCAGGGTTGCATCACCTTGGTGCGCGACTACGACCCAAGCATCCCCGACGTATTGATCGACCGCGAGCAGATGATCCAGGCGGTGCTCAATATCGTGCGTAACGCCATGCAGGCCATCAGCAGCCAGAACGAACTGCGCCTGGGCCGCATCAGCCTGCGCACCCGCGCCCTGCGCCAGTTCACCATCGGCCACGTGCGCCATCGCCTGGTGACCAAGGTCGAGATCATCGACAACGGCCCGGGCATCCCGGCCGAACTGCAGGAAACCATCTTTTTCCCAATGGTCAGCGGCCGCCCGGACGGTACCGGGCTCGGCTTGGCCATTACCCAGAACATCATCAGCCAGCACCAGGGTTTGATCGAGTGTGAGAGCCATCCCGGCCACACCACGTTCTCGATCTTTCTGCCACTGGAACAAGGAGCCCCATCGACATGAGCCGTAGTGAAACTGTCTGGATCGTCGATGACGACCGTTCTATCCGCTGGGTCCTGGAGAAAGCCTTGCAACAGGAAGGCATGACCACCCAGAGCTTCGACAGCGCCGACGGGGTGATGAGCCGCCTGGCTCGCCAGCAGCCCGACGTGATCATCTCCGACATCCGCATGCCCGGCGCCAGTGGCCTGGACTTGCTGGCGCGGATTCGCGAGCAGCACCCGCGCTTGCCGGTGATCATCATGACCGCGCACTCGGACCTGGACAGCGCTGTCGCGTCCTATCAGGGCGGCGCCTTTGAATACCTGCCAAAACCGTTCGACGTGGACGAAGCGGTGGCGCTGGTAAAACGCGCCAACCAGCACGCCCAGGAGCAGCAGAACCAGGAAGCTCCGCCAGCCCTGACCCGTACCCCGGAAATCATCGGCGAAGCGCCAGCGATGCAGGAAGTGTTTCGTGCCATTGGGCGTTTGAGCCATTCCAACATCACCGTGCTGATCAACGGCGAGTCGGGTACCGGTAAAGAGCTGGTGGCCCACGCCCTGCACCGTCACAGCCCACGGGCGGCGTCGCCGTTTATCGCGCTGAACATGGCGGCGATTCCGAAGGATCTGATGGAGTCGGAACTGTTCGGCCATGAAAAAGGCGCGTTCACCGGTGCGGCCAACCTGCGCCGTGGCCGTTTTGAACAGGCCGATGGCGGCACGCTGTTCCTCGATGAAATCGGCGACATGCCCGCCGACACCCAGACGCGCTTGCTGCGGGTGCTGGCAGATGGCGAGTTTTATCGGGTAGGCGGGCACACGCCGGTCAAGGTCGACGTTCGCATTATCGCGGCGACCCACCAAAACCTGGAAACCCTGGTGCATGCCGGGAAATTCCGTGAAGACTTGTTTCACCGCTTGAACGTGATCCGTATCCACATTCCCCGGATGTCGGACCGCCGCGAAGACATCCCGACCCTGGCCCGTCACTTCCTCAGCCGCGCCGCCCAGGAGCTGGCCGTCGAGCCGAAGCTGCTGAAAAGCGAGACCGAGGAATACCTGAAGAACCTGCCATGGCCGGGCAACGTACGTCAGCTGGAGAACACCTGCCGCTGGATCACGGTGATGGCTTCGGGGCGCGAAGTGCATATCAGCGACCTGCCGCCGGAGCTGCTGAGCCTGCCTCAGGATTCGGCACCGGTGACCAACTGGGAGCAGGCGCTGCGCCAATGGGCCGACCAGGCTTTGGCACGTGGCCAGTCGAACCTGCTGGACAGCGCTGTACCGGCGTTTGAGCGGATCATGATCGAAACCGCCCTCAAGCATACCGCCGGTCGTCGTCGCGACGCCGCCGTGCTGCTGGGCTGGGGCCGCAATACCCTGACGCGCAAGATCAAGGAGCTGGGGATGAAGGTCGACGGTGGGGATGATGACGAAGGTGATGAGGCCTGATCACTAATCCCTGATCCACTGAAGATCTAATGTCGGAGCCGGGCTTGCCCGCGATGGCGCTGTGTCAGTCACTGAATGTATCGACTGACACAGCGCCATCGCAGGCAAGCCAGCTCCCACATTTGTTTTGTACCCGACTAACGACCGTGCACCGCTTCAATGCACCACGAACCGGCATCGCGCACGCATCCAACGCCTTAAACACATGCCTTGTTAAATAAATATTAAAAGCTGAAAACGCCAAAGCCCCGTATTCCGGGGCTTTGCGCTTTCTGAAGAAATTTTTTGGCACAACTTTTCAATTCTGGCACGCGCCCTGCAATAACCCTGTTACTACCCAGTTTCGGGGACCTTGGTACAGGCAGGCCGAGAATCCCCTCTTTACACCCGGGGTGCTTGATGCGGATCGCGTCGCGCCCCACACCCGTTTCGGGAACCTCGGTACAGGCAGGCCGGGGATTCCCTCTTTAACACCGAAGCCTTTGGCTTCACCCCGTTTTGGGAGCCCTGGTACAGGCAGGCCGGGAACTCCCTTCTTTACACCCGGGGCTTATGAGGCAACTCGCCCATAGCCCCAGCCCGTTTTGGGAACCTTGGTACAGGCAGGCCGGGGATTCCCTCTTTTATTCCTCCCGGAGATGGATCTCCAACCGCCAGCGTCCTTCGACCTTCTCCCCCGACCATTCCCCGCGCAACGGCCGAGCCGCCACCAGGTTCAGCAGCAAGCCGCCATCGGTCTTGCGCACGCGCCAGTTCACATCCTTGTCATTGACCTTCAGTTGCCCACCCTGAGCCTTGCCCAGCGCATCGAACAACAGCGCCACGGTGCCGTCGATATGCTCGCCGTGCAGCTTGGGTTCGCTGTTGAACCACACCACCAGGCCATCAGCGGCGGGCTCTACCTGCTGCAGCTCAACCGGGTCTGGGGTGGTCAGCCGGCCGATCATCAGGCCCACCATCAGGCCGACAATCGCCAACGAGCCTAAAACCCGTGGCAGAAGCTTCGGCCTGGGATCTTCTTCAGGGGTAGAATGCAGCGCATCTTTGCCTTCGGAGCCGTGCATGTTTCACGTCATCCTTTTTCAACCAGAAATTCCGCCGAATACCGGCAACGTTATCAGGCTGTGCGCCAACAGTGGCTGCCACCTGCATTTGATCGAGCCGCTGGGCTTCGACATGGACGACAAGCGCCTGCGCCGCGCCGGGCTGGACTACCACGAGTACGCCACTCTGCAACGCCACGCCGACCTTGCCAGCTGCCTGGAAAGCCTGAACCACCCTCGGTTGTTCGCGTTTACCACCAAGGGCTCGCGGCCGTTCCATGATGCCAGCTTTGCCGAAGGCGACGCCTTCCTGTTCGGCCCGGAAAGCCGGGGCCTGCCGGCGGACGTGCTCGACGCCCTGCCCGACGGCCACCGCCTGCGCCTGCCGATGCGCGAAGGCTGCCGCAGCTTGAACCTGTCCAACACCGTGGCCGTGGCCGTTTACGAAGGTTGGCGGCAACTCGGTTTCAAGTAACGCACATAACAAATGTGGGAGCGGGCTTGTGTGGGAGCCGGGCTTGCCCGCGATGCAAGCACCTCGGTGTGTCAGTCACACCGCGGTGATGCTATCGCAGGCAAGCCAGCTCCCACACAAACCGGCTCCCACATTTAGTTCTGCGTCAGGTTCGAAATTATTGAACCGTTGGCGAACCTTCCTGTTGCATGCGCTGCAGCTCTTGCGCATACAGGGCATCGAAGTTCACCGGAGCCAGCATCAGCGCCGGGAACGAGCCACGAGTGACCAGGCTGTCCAGGGTCTCACGGGCATACGGGAACAGGATGTTCGGGCAGAACGCGCCCAGGGTGTGGCTCATGGACGCTTCGTCCAGGCCCTGGATCAGGAAGATACCGGCCTGCTGCACTTCAGCGATGAAGGCCACTTCTTCGCCGTTCTTGACGGTCACCGACAAGGTCAGCACGACCTCGTGGAAGTCGCCTTCCAGGGCCTTTTGACGGGTGTTCAGGTCCAGCGCGACGCTCGGGGTCCATTCCTGACGGAAGATGGCCGGGCTTTTTGGCGCTTCGAACGACAAGTCGCGTACGTAAATACGCTGCAGGGAAAATTGTGGGCCTTGAGCCTCTTCTGCTGCCGCTTCGGTGTTCTGTTGGTCAGTCATCGCAGATCCTTCGTGATCTTGGGGTCTTTTAGGGGTTGTGAGTCAGACGTGAAGCAGCGCATCCAGTTTACCGGCGCGCTCGAGTGCGAACAGGTCATCGCATCCACCGACATGCTTGTCACCGATCCAGATCTGCGGCACGGAAGTGCGTCCCGCTTTCCTGGTCATCTCGGCGCGCACCTGGGGCTTGCCATCAACCTTGATCTCGTCGAAGGCAATGCCCTTTTTCTCAAGCAAGGCCTTGGCCCGCATGCAATAAGGGCAATAATCGCTGGAATAAACGACAACCTGGCTCATATCACTTCACCAGCGGCAGGTTATCGCCACGCCAGCTGGAGATACCACCCGACAGTTTGGCGGCGTTGAAGCCGGTTTTCAGCATCTCGCGGGCGTGGGTGCCGGAGTGCTGACCCTGGGCATCGACCAGGATGATGGTCTTGGCCTTGTACTTTTCCAGCTCGGCCAGACGCGAAATCAGTTTGTCCTGGGGAATGTTCAGCGCGCCAACAATGTGACCGGCGGCGAAATCCTTGGCGGGACGAATGTCCACCACTACGGCCTCATCCTTGTTGACCAGAGCGGTCAACTCCGACGTGCTGAGGCTGCGGCCACCGCGGCTCATTTCGTGAGCGATCAGCAGCGCCAGCAGTACGACGAACGCACCAGCGAGCAAATAGTGGGTAGTGGCAAATGCAATCAGGTGATCAACCATCAAGGAGGTTCCAGGGCGTTAAAATGGCGGTAAGTATACACAGCCGTCATGGTCGGCCAACCCCCGTAAAGCGGTGACGTGGTCGGAACTTCGCTTTAAACTGCCACTCCCTTTTCAATTGCCTTCATTCATTACCGCCGCGAGAGGATCTATGACTACTACGCCTAAACCTTTGGTCCTGATAATTCTCGATGGCTTCGGACACAGTGAAAGCCACCACGACAACGCTGTGTACTCGGCCAGCAAGCCCGTACTGGACCGTCTGAGCGCTACCGTACCGAACGGCCTGATCTCCGGGTCGGGCATGGATGTTGGCCTGCCGGACGGCCAGATGGGCAACTCGGAGGTCGGCCACATGAACCTCGGCGCCGGACGAGTGGTATATCAAGACTTCACCCGCGTGACCAAAGCGATCCGCGACGGCGAATTCTTCGAGAACCCGACCATCTGCGCGGCCGTGGATAAAGCGGTCAAGGCCGGCAAGGCGGTGCACTTCATGGGCCTGCTGTCGGACGGCGGCGTCCACAGCCACCAGGACCACCTGATCGCCATGGCCGAACTGGCCTTCAAGCGCGGTGCCGAGAAGATCTACCTGCACGCCTTCCTCGACGGCCGCGACACCCCGCCAAAAAGCGCCCAGTCCTCCATCGAACTGCTGGACGAAACCTTCAAGACCCTCGGCAAAGGCCGCATCGCCAGCCTGGTGGGCCGTTACTTCGCGATGGACCGTGACAACCGCTGGGACCGCGTGGCCCAGGCCTACAACCTGATCGCCGACGGCCAGGCCGAATACAACGCCGCCACCGCCCAGGAAGGCCTGGAAGCCGCCTACGCCCGTGGCGAGAGCGACGAATTCGTCAAGGCCACCACCATCGGTGAGCCGGTGAAGATCGAAGACGGCGACGCACTGGTGTTCATGAACTTCCGCGCCGACCGTGCCCGCGAGCTGAGCCATGTGTTTGTCGATGACGGTTTCAAGGACTTCCAGCGCGCCCGCCAGCCGAAAGTCGAATTCGTGATGCTGACCCAATACGCCGCCAACATCCCGGCCCCGTCTGCATTTGCCCCGGGCAGCCTGGAAAACGTGCTGGGGGATTACCTGGCGAAAAACGGCAAGACCCAACTGCGCATTGCCGAAACCGAGAAATACGCCCACGTGACCTTCTTTTTCTCCGGCGGTCGTGAAGAACCGTTCCCGGGCGAAGAACGCATCCTGATCCCCTCGCCAAAAGTCGCCACCTACGACCTGCAGCCGGAAATGAGTGCCCCGGAAGTCACGGACAAGATCGTCGACGCCATCGAGCACCAGCGTTATGACGTGATCGTGGTCAACTACGCCAACGGCGACATGGTGGGCCACAGCGGCAACCTGGAAGCGGCGGTGAAAGCCGTGGAATGCCTGGACCTGTGCGTGGGCCGCATCGTCGACGCCCTGGACAAGGTGGGCGGCGAAGCGCTGATCACCGCCGACCACGGCAACTGCGAGCAGATGTCCGACGAATCCACCGGCCAGGCCCACACCGCCCACACCACCGAGCCGGTGCCGTTCATCTACGTTGGCAAGCGCGACCTGAAAGTGCGTGACGGCGGCGTGCTGGCCGACGTGGCACCGACCATGTTGATGCTGATGGGTCTGGAGAAGCCGAAAGAGATGACCGGGACCTCAATCCTGGTCTGACCCCGAAGCACCACGTAATCCTGTGGGAGCTGGCTTGCCTGCGATAGCATCAACCTGGTGTATCTGAAACACCGAGGTGCCTGCATCGCCGGCAAGCCAGCTCCCACAAGGTTCGGAGGCGGCTTCAGGGATGTCCTTTTGCCATACTGCCGCCACTCGGCACCTAACTTGCCTGCCTTGCCGAATTGGGCGTTTTTTTTGCAGCGTGGGCCGGGCATACTAGGCCGTCCCTTTCCCTGGTGTCGCCCGCCTCTATGCTTCGCGCCTTGATTACCCTCGCTCTTGTCTGCCTGCTCCAACCGGCGTTTGCCGATGAGCGCGCACAAACCCAACAACAGTTGGACGCTACGCGTCAGGACATTACCGAGCTGAAGAAACTGCTCGGCAAGCTCCAGGAAGAGAAATCCGGTGTGCAGAAAGACCTGCGCGGCACGGAAACCGAGATGGGCAAGCTGGAGAAGCAGGTCCAGGAGCTGCAAAAGGAACTAAAGAAGAGCGAGTCGGAACTGGAGCGACTCGACGGTGAGAAAAAAAAACTCCAGAGCGCCCGCGTTGAACAGCAACGCCTGATCGCGATCCAGGCCCGCGCCGCCTACCAGAACGGCCGCCAGGAATACCTCAAGCTGCTGCTCAACCAGCAGAACCCGGAAAAATTCGCTCGCACCCTTACCTATTACGACTACCTGAGCAAGGCCCGCCTGGAGCAACTGAAAAGCTTCAACGAGACCCTGCGCCAGTTGGCCAATGTCGAAACCGAGATCGCCAACCAGCAGTCGCAGTTGCTCGACCAGAAAAGCGCCCTCGACAGCCAGCGCGACGAGCTGGACAAGGTGCGCAAGGAGCGCCAGCAAGCGCTGGCCAAGCTGAACGACGACGTAAAGGCCCGCGACACGAAGCTCAAGAATCGCGAGCAAGACCAGGCCGACCTGGCCAAAGTCCTGAAAACCATCGAGGAAACCCTGGCTCGCCAGGCCCGCGAGGCCGAAGAAGCGCGGCAAAAAGCGCTGATCGCCCAGCAGGAAGCCGAAAAAAAGCGCGAGCGTGAGGCCGCCGAGGCAGTCGCCAGCGCCACCACCGACGCCCCGGCCCCGCGTAAACCGGCGCGCGCAGCCCCTGGCCCGCTGGTTTCCAGCGCCGGCGAATCCTTCGGCGGACCTTTTGCTTCGGCCCGAGGCAAACTTCCATGGCCAGTTGATGGTCGACTACTGGCACGCTTTGGTGAAACCCGTGGCGATGACACCCGCGCCAAGTGGGACGGTGTGATGATCAGTGCCGGTGCCGGCACCCAGGTCCATGCCATTCACGGCGGCCGTGTGGTGTTCGCCGATTGGCTGCGTGGCGCAGGTTTGTTGGTGATTCTTGACCACGGTAATGGCTATTTGAGCCTTTACGGCCACAATCAAACTTTGCTTAAAGCGGCAGGTGATGTTGTAAAAGCCGGTGAATCCATCTCCACTGTCGGTAACAGTGGTGGCCAGGACACTCCGGCGCTGTACTTCGCTATTCGTCAGCAGGGCCGCCCGAGCGACCCAGCACAATGGTGCCGCACCCAAGGATAAGGGTCGCATCTACATTAGGAGTTCGTTCGACATGCTGCATTTGTCCCGCCTCACATCGCTGGCCCTGACGATCGCCCTGGTGATCGGCGCGCCTTTGGCATTCGCCGACCAGACCGCCCAGTCAGCCACGGCCGCGACCACCAAGGCCCCGCTGCCGCTGGACGAGTTGCGCACCTTTGCCGAGGTCATGGACCGGATCAAGGCTGCCTATGTCGAACCTGTGGACGACAAGACCCTGCTGGAAAATGCCATCAAGGGCATGCTCAGCAACCTTGACCCGCACTCCGCTTACCTCGGCCCGGAAGATTTCGCGGAGCTGCAGGAAAGCACCAGCGGTGAATTCGGTGGCCTGGGCATCGAAGTCGGTGCCGACGACGGCAACATCAAGGTGGTCTCGCCGATCGATGACACCCCGGCGTCGAAGGCCGGCATCCAGGCCGGCGACTTTATCGTCAAGATCAACGGCCAGCCGACCCGCGGCCAGACCATGACCGAAGCCGTCGACAAGATGCGCGGCAAGATCGGCCAGAAAATTACCCTGACCCTGGTGCGCGACGGCGGTACACCGTTCGACGTGACGCTGACCCGCGCCACCATCACGGTCAAGAGCGTGAAGAGCCAGTTGCTGGAGTCGGGCTACGGTTACATCCGCATCACCCAGTTCCAGGTCAAGACCGGCGACGAAGTGGCCAAGGCCCTGGCCAAGCTGCGTAAAGACAACGGCAAGAAACTCAGCGGCATCGTGCTCGACCTGCGTAACAACCCGGGCGGCGTGTTGCAGGCGGCAGTGGAAGTGGTCGACCACTTCATCACCAAGGGCCTGATCGTCTACACCAAGGGCCGTATCGCCAACTCCGAACTGCGCTTCTCGGCCACCGGCAACGACCTCAGCGAAGGCGTGCCGATGGTTGTGCTGATCAACGGCGGCAGCGCCTCGGCCTCGGAAATCGTCGCCGGCGCCCTGCAAGACCAGAAACGCGGCGTGCTGATGGGCACCACCAGCTTCGGCAAAGGCTCGGTGCAAACCGTGCTGCCGCTGAACAACGAGCGCGCCTTGAAGATCACCACGGCGCTGTACTACACGCCAAATGGTCGCTCGATCCAGGCCCAGGGCATCGTGCCGGACATCGAAGTGCGCAAGGCCAAGATCACCAACGAGGCCGACAGCGAGTTCTACAAGGAAGCCGACCTGCAAGGTCACCTGGGCAACGGCAACGGCGGCGCCGACCAGCCTACCGGCAGCGGCTCCAAAGCCAAGCCGATGCCACAGGACGACGATTACCAGTTGGCCCAGGCACTGAGCCTGCTCAAGGGCCTGAGCATTACGCGCAGCCGTTGATATGCGTCGTGGCCTGATCATCGCTTTGCTGTGCTGTCTGGCGGGAGTTGCCCAAGGCAACCCCGCCAGTACTGCCCCCGCTGAACACAAAGCCTACCTGACCCTGATCATCGACGACCTCGGGCAAAATCTGCCCCGGGATCGTCGCGTGCTCGCCCTGCCTGGCCCTGTGACCACGGCGATCATGCCCGACACACCCCACGCCGCCGAATTCGCCCGCGAAGCCCACAAGGCCGGCAAGATCGTGATCCTGCACATGCCCATGGACCCGGCCACCGGCCCGTTCGCCTGGCACCCGGAGTTGCCCATCGCAGAACTCGGCAAACGCCTGGACGCCGCCTTCAAGGCCGTGCCGTACACCGCCGGTATCAACAACCACATGGGCAGCCGCATGACAGCGCAGCCCGAGGCCATGGCGTGGTTGATGGGCGAATTGCAACGGCGCCACAAGTTCTTCGTCGACAGCCGCACCAGCGCCCAGACCGTGGCCGCTGCCGAAGCGCAGAAGATCGGTTTGGCCAGCGTCTCGCGGGACGTGTTCCTCGATGACGAGCGCACTGAAGCGGCCATCACCACCCAACTGCAAACCGCGATCAAGCTGGCCCACAAACAGGGTTCGGCGGTGATGATCGGCCACCCTTATCCACAGACGCTGGCGGTACTGGAACGCGAGCTGCCCAAGCTCAAGGCCCAGGGCATCGAGTGGATCGATATCAAGCTGATGATCAGCCTGCGCAGCAATCGCGCGATGGCTGGCCATGGCAAAGACGGCACCTATCGCTGACCCCGTGATGGGTTCCGGGCGCTCTATATAGCTACCGCTGGGCGCCTCCCGTTTTATTCAATAGTTGCAGCGCAGCCGCACAGGCCACCCATACCGGGGCCTGCAACTTTTAATAGAATTGGGACGACAAACCATGCAACCCATACGATTCAAAGATCTGCTGATCAACTTCACCACGGAGTTTGACCTGCTCTGGAGCGCCAAGGATTCAGGCGTCGATAAAGCTGCCACCTTTTGGCGCCCCAACACAACGGCCGATGCGCTGAACAGTTTTTCTTCATTGGGTGACGTGATCGTCAGCGACTATCGCACGATCAATAACCGAAAATTCGTCGCGGTGGTCAGCGAAGCAGACAGCGTCAATGGCACTGCGCTTCGAGCGCCGGTGGACTTTAATCTGGTCTGGAAAAACTCCGGAAAGAAGGTTCGATCCGAGTGTTCCGTATGGAAACCCGTGCCTCCCGAAGGCTATGTGGCAATGGGGATGGTCTGCTGTATCGGTTATGACAAACCGACACTGAATGCGATTCGTTGTGTCCGGGCTGACCTGGTGGTCGATGCCTATATCGGCAACCCGATATGGAGCGACAAGGGCAGCGGGTCTCGCATAGACTTCAGCGCCTGGGACATCCACACCCCCGACGTCCAGCCCGCAGAAGCCTATATCGCAGCGGGCACCTTTTACGGCGCCGACAGCTGGACCCGGCCTTCTTTCGGCGCCAGGCCGTACGCCTTGCGCATGGAGCTGGCAGTGCAGGAAAGCACCCTGCCTGCACCACCCACACCGCTTGCCCTGGAAGAAACCGAAGCGTCTTCCCACGTTTGCGAGTTGCCGTGGTTTGTCGTGAAAGACAGCAACCTGACGCCACTTGAGCAACTGCATCAATCGCCCATCTATCGACTGGAAAGAAGCGACCGCTATCTACCTGTCGGCGTTGGGCACAATACGACGCTCCAGGGCAAAACGTTCAACTGGACGGCACGCAAGGGCGAGGCAGGCGATAGCTCGGTAGACTTCATAGCGGCGACGGGTATTGAGTTTGCGTACGAGTGGTCACCGATTACTCGACCGGTGATTTTTTCTGCACACCTGAACAAGTCCTTCACCCATACCGCCCAATCAGCGAAAGGCTGGGGCACTTCAACCTCGCTGGAAGTGGCGGCCTACGTGCCGGCGAGCCAGACCATCGCGGCCTACGTTGTACGCAGCGAATACAAGCTCTATCGACAGGACGGCAGCCAATTGGCAGCCACCGTCAGCTACACCAACGGCGACACAGTGTATTTCAGCGAATCAACGGCACAGGCGCCTGAGGTAGACGAACCAGCACCCGTCCTGGTTCCACCCGTAGAGCCAGGCCCGGTCGAGGAAGCACCTGTTACCCCGCCAGGAGAAACGGCTTTAGAGATAACGCCCCATGATTTGATCGACGACACCTTCTTCTCGTAACTGATCCAGGGCTGCCTGAAGCTTGGCCACCACGTCATCCGGCACATTCTTGTTCAATGCCAGATACAGCTCGGCGCTGTTGAAGCGCAGTACGGTCTTGAACCCCGTCACCCCGACCTGGCGCGCCAGATAACGGCCCGCCGGGTCACCGGTTGCCCAGAGGTCGATCTGGCCATCGATCAGTTTCTGCGCATTGTCCTGGTCCCGCAGCACGATGACCGGCTTCAGGCCCTGCTTCTCCAGGCTCTCGGCGATGGCATCGCCCTTGTAGGCGCCGATCTTGTAGCGCCGGGCCTGCTCAAGGTCGCTCAACTGGATCTTGCTGTCAGCCTTGGCCAGCAGCACCCAATCGTCCGGGCCGATGGGGCCGACCCACTTGAACAACGCCTCACGGTCCGGCAGGCGCGCCATCACGAACACACCGTAGCCGGGTTTTTCCAGGGCGAGTTTGTAGATTCGCTCCCAAGGGAAACGCAGGGTGAGGTTGTAGGAAATGCCGGCACGCTGGAAGGTCTCGCGGACGATGTCCACGGCGATGCCTTCGATGTTCTCTTCCTTGGCGAAGTTCTTGCCGTTTTTTGCCATGTTGTACGGCGGAAAGTTTTCCGTCAGCAGCACCAGGGAAGCGCTGTCGGACGGTTCATCAGCGTGAGCCGAACCCGTCAACAGAACGGTAGTACTGGCAAGGGCGAGCAGCAGGTCTTTGAACATGAAAGTTACCGGAATCCATGGCAAGCCCAGAGAGTGCCGCGAGCCTGCCATGGTGTCCAGTGACGTTTAGCGTACGACGATACCGCGCGCCGCCATGTAGGCCTTTGCCTCAGGCACGGTGTATTCGCCGAAGTGGAAAATGCTCGCCGCCAGCACTGCGCTGGCGTGGCCTTCGATCACGCCATCGGCCAGGTGCTGCAGGTTGCCGACGCCGCCCGAAGCAATCACCGGGATGCCCAGGGCATCGCTGATGGCGCGGGTCACGCCCAGGTCGAAGCCGTTTTTCATGCCGTCCTGGTCCATGCTGGTCAGCAGGATTTCACCGGCGCCCAGGGCCTCCATCTTCATCGCCCACTGCACCGCGTCCAGCCCGGTTGGCTTGCGCCCGCCGTGGGTGAAGATCTCCCAGCGCGGGGTTTCGCCGGGGCCTGAGACTTTCTTGGCATCGATGGCCACCACGATGCACTGCGAGCCGAAGTGCTGCGCGGCTTCGCCGACAAACTCCGGATTGAACACGGCCGCGGTGTTGATCGAGACCTTGTCTGCGCCGGCGTTCAGCAGGTTGCGAATGTCTTGCACGGTGCGCACGCCACCGCCCACGGTCAGCGGGATAAACACCTGGCTGGCCATGCGCTCGACGGTATGCAGTGTGGTATCACGACCGTCGACGCTGGCGGTGATGTCGAGAAAGGTAATCTCGTCAGCACCCTGTTCGTCGTAGCGACGGGCGATTTCCACCGGGTCGCCGGCGTCACGGATGTTCTCGAACTTGACGCCCTTGACCACGCGACCGTTGTCGACGTCCAGGCAAGGGATGATGCGTTTGGCCAGCGCCATGGTCAGTCCTCAGCCGTTGTAGGCGTCGCAGTAAGCCTGGGCTTCAGCGACGTCCAGGGTGCCTTCATAGATCGCACGGCCGGTGATGGCGCCGATGATCCCTGGCGCCTTTGCGTCCAGCAGCGACTTGATGTCGCCCAGGTTATGGATACCGCCGGACGCGATCACCGGGATCTTCGTGGCGGCAGCCAACGCAGCGGTGAACGGCACGTTGCAGCCCTGCATCATGCCGTCTTTGGCGATGTCGGTATAAACGATGGCGCAGACGCCGTCGGCTTCAAACTGCTTGGCCAGGTCGATCACCTGGACGGTGCTGATCTCGGCCCAGCCATCGGTGGCGACGAAACCGTCTTTGGCGTCCAGGCCCACGATCACCTTGCCGGGAAATGCACGGCAGGCTTCGGCAACAAAGGCAGGGTCTTTGACCGCCTTGGTACCGATGATCACGTAGCTCACGCCCGCTTTCACGTAATGCTCGATGGTTTCCAGGGAACGGATGCCGCCGCCGATCTGGATCGGCAGGTTCGGGTAGCGCTTGGCAATCGCCGTGACCACTTCACCGTTGACCGGCTGGCCTTCGAACGCACCGTTCAAGTCCACCAGATGCAGACGACGGCAGCCACCTTCCACCCACTTGGCAGCCATGCTCACCGGGTCATCGGAGAACACCGTGGAATCTTCCATACGGCCCTGGCGCAGACGTACGCAGGCGCCGTCCTTGAGATCGATAGCGGGAATAATCAGCATCTGGCAAACCTTATTCGATATTCAGCGTTGCTCGGGAAATCAGGGTTTCTCGAGCGCCCACAAGTCGCTTTCGATGCTTTCGAACCTTTCTTTAAGGTGCGTCTGCACATCGAAAATCGCCCTGTTGTAATAGTGCGGAGCAATTTCAGTGGTGAACAGTTCGAGGATTTCTGCAACCTCGAACGAACCGAGCTTGAGCTCGAAGCGGTCTTCCATGAAACGCTTGATCTTGTCGGTGGCCTCACTCTCCTGCTGGGGAGTGAGGTTCAGGATCGGCGGCTTGACCTTCTTGGCCATTACCAGCGCCCGTCCCACGCGGCGAAGTTCTGCAGCAATTGCAGGCCATGGGTATGGCTCTTCTCCGGGTGGAACTGCACGGCAAAGCGCGAACCGTCGGCCAGGGCCGCGGCGAAGTCGACGCCATAGTGCCCGCCACCCACCACCTGGCGCGGGTTACCGGCGGCGATGTAGTAGCTGTGCACGAAGTAGAAACGCGCAAGGTCCGGCACGTTGTGCCACAGCGGGTGATCCACGGTCTGGCGCACTTCGTTCCAGCCCATGTGCGGCACCTTCAGGTGCTCGCCGTCTTCGTGCAGGCCCTTGCCGAAAAACTTCACCTGGCCCGGGAACAGGCCGATGCAGTCGACGCCGTCGTTCTCTTCACTGCTGTCGAGCAAGGCTTGCATGCCCACGCAGATGCCGAGGAACGGCCGGTCCTGGCTGACTTCACGCACCAGGCTGTCGAAGCCCAGGCGGCGAATCTCGGCCATGCAGTCGCGAATCGCGCCGACCCCCGGGAAAACCACCCGGTCGGCTTCGCGAATCACGTCGGCATCGCTGGTGATCAGCACCTTGCCGGCACCTACGTGTTCGAGGGCCTTGGCCACCGAGTGCAGGTTACCCATGCCGTAATCGATAACCGCGACCGTCTGCATTACAGGACGCCCTTGGTCGACGGCATTTGCCCGGCCATGCGGTCATCCAGCTCCACGGCCATGCGCAGGGCGCGACCGAAGGCCTTGAACACGGTCTCGATCTGGTGGTGGGTGTTGGTGCCACGCAGGTTGTCGATGTGCAGGCTGACCAGCGCGTGGTTGACGAAGCCCTGGAAGAATTCCTGGAACAGGTCGACGTCGAAGCCGCCCACGGTGGCGCGGGTGTACGGCACGTGCATCTGCAGGCCCGGGCGGCCGGAGAAGTCGATGACCACACGCGACAGCGCTTCATCCAGCGGGACATAGGCGTGGCCGTAGCGACGGATGCCTTTCTTGTCGCCGATGGCCTTGGCAAATGCCTGGCCCAACGTGATACCGACATCCTCCACGGTGTGGTGGTCGTCGATATGCAGGTCGCCCTTGCTGACGATATCCAGGTCGATCAGCCCGTGACGGGCGATCTGGTCCAGCATGTGCTCAAGAAAAGGTACACCGATATCAAATCGGGCCTTTCCGGTGCCATCCAGGTTAATCGAGGCTTTGATCTGGGTTTCCAGAGTGTCGCGCTCGACGGACGCCTTACGTTCGGCCATCACCAGCTCCGCAAAATCATTGGGCGAAAAAGGCAGCCATTATAGGGGCGCGGGCGCTAAACAGAAACATCGGAGGGGATAAGACTGACGAGTTGACGCGAGGAATGTCGGGGATAGACATGTGCATACAGGTGAGCACGGGTTCAGGCGGGACTGGATTATGTGGGAGCTGGCTTGCCTGCGATGCAGACACCTCGGTGTTTCAGTTACACCATGGTGATGCTATCGCAGGCAAGCCAGCTCCCACACAAGCCCGGTTCCCTCAGGAACCGGGCCCACTCTGCCGCGGTGTTAGTGGAACAGTACCGCGGTTTTCTGCAGGGTGACCCACACGCCCCACGCCAACGGAATACCCACCGCCAGCCAGGCGGCAACCGCCAACGGCACGCTGCCGGAAGAGGCTTTCCATTCCAGCACGGTGCTCGAATCGGCGCCCTTGTCGTGGCCCAGCGCCTGCTCGGCAGCCAGTTCCGCGTCGGTCATGAAGTACTTGTCTGCCACCGGCCGTACCAGCAGGTTGCAGATGAAGCCCAGCACCAGCAGGCCGGCGAGGATGTACAAGGTGATGTCGTAGGCCGCAGCGCGTTCAACGCCGATGCTCAACTGATACTCACGCAGGTAGTTCACCAGCACCGGGCCCAACACGCCCGCTGCTGCCCATGCCGTCAGCAGGCGACCATGGATCGCGCCCACCATTTGCGTACCGAACAGGTCCGCCAGGTAAGCCGGGACAGTCGCAAAACCACCGCCGTACATCGACAGGATGATGCAGAAGGCCGCGACGAACAGTGCCACGTTGCCCAGATGGCCGAGGTTCGGGATCAATGCGTACAGGGCAAAGCCCAGGGCGAAGAACACGAAGTAGGTGTTTTTACGGCCCAGGTAGTCGGAGAACGACGCCCAGAAGAACCGGCCACCGATGTTGAACAGACTCAACAGACCGGTAAAGCCGGCGGCAATGGCCGCGATGGCCGCCAGTTGACCGGCATCCAGCTGGCCAAACGTCAGACCGTTACCCAGCAACTTGCCGCCGAACACTTCCTGCAGCAGCGGCGAAGCCATGCCGAGGATGCCGATACCGGCAGACACGTTCAGGCACAGCACCAGCCAGACCAGACGGAATTGCGGGGTTTTCCAGGCCACGTTCACGTGCACGTGACGGTGGGTGATCATCGCGTTGCTGGCTTTCTTCGCCGGGGCAGTCCAGCCCTCAGGCTTCCAGCCGGTCGGCGGAACACGGTAGGACAAGGCGCCGCCAATCATGAACACGAAGTAGATCACGGCCATGACCACGAAGCTCTGCCACACGCCAACGCTGGTCGGCGAGGCAAAGTGGCCCATCAGCGCGGCTGCCAACGGGGCGCCAACCATCGCGCCGCCGCCGAAGCCCATGATCGCCATGCCGGTGGCCATGCCGCGTTTGTCCGGGAACCACTTGATCAGAGTCGAAACCGGCGAGATGTAGCCCAGGCCCAGGCCGATACCGCCAATGACCCCGGAGCCGATCCACATCAGCCAGATCTGGTGGGTATAAATCCCCAATGCCGAGATCAGCAGGCCGCCACACCAGCACAAGGCCGACACGACACCGGCCTTACGTGGCCCGGCATGTTCCAGCCAGCCGCCCCAGATCGCTGCCGAGCAGCCCAGGAAAATGAAGAACAGGGTGTAGATCCAGCCCAGCATGGAGATGGGCCAGTCGCATTGGGACGAGAAGACCTGGCTGATAAAGCTCATGTCCGGCGCGCAGGCGACCGGTGCGGTAATACCCAGCGCCTTGGACAGCGGCAGCCAGAACACCGAAAAGCCATAGGCCATGCCGATGCACAAGTGGATGGCCAGGGCGGCCGGCGGTACCAGCCAACGGTTGAACCCGGGCTTGGCGATAATGCGCTCCTTGGACAGGAACGCAGGCTGTGCGGCAGTTGAACCTGCCACAGTGCTAGTGCTCATTGGTGTTTCCCCCAGTTATTAGTATGTGTCCGTCGGGCGCTCTCTCCTTTGGCCTTACACGCAAGGCGTGGCCATATTTGTTGAGTAAAGCTCCATTTTTGCGCGACGTTTAGTCGCAGAAGGCGGACGAACACGCAGAGATTAGCATCTGTGGATGACAGAAAAACCAAACTGATATCACCTTTTTCGGGATATCTGATTTGTTTGACGCCAAAATTCCGTTTTCCGGCCTCTAGATACAATGTAACTATCCGCGAACTGACGTAAGCCTTCGGGCGTTATACTCTGCGGCTAAATTTTAAAACGACATACAAGGACTCGCCCATGAAAGCGTTCGGCAAAATCCTGGGTCTGGTACTTCTCGGGCTGTTGCTGATCATTGTGGCTCTAGGCTTTGCCCTGACCCATCTCTTCGATCCCAACGACTACAAAGACGAGATTCGCCAGATTGCCCGCGACAAGGCCCACATCGAGCTGACGCTCAATGGCGACATCGGCTGGAGCCTGTTCCCCTGGCTCGGCCTTGAACTGCACGAGGCCAGCGTTGCGACCCTGACCAACCCGACCCAGCCGTTTGCCGATTTGCAGATGCTCGGCCTCTCGGTGCGCGTGCTGCCGCTGCTGCGCCGCGAAGTGCAGATGAGCGATGTGCGTGTCGAAGGCCTGAACCTGCGCCTGAACAAAGATGTGCATGGCCATGGCAACTGGGAAGACATCGGCAAGAATGTGCCGGACCCGAGCACGCCTGCCAGCACGCCCGCCGTCGCTGAAGCGGCCACGCCGCCCAAGCCTGAAAAGCCGCCACAGCCGATCCGCCTGGACATCGACAGCCTGACCATCAACAACGCCCGCGTCGAATACAACGACGAGCAGACCGGCAAGCAGTTCAGCGCCGAAAGCATCCAGTTGAGTGCCGGCGCCGTGCATGAAGGTGCAAGCATCCCGCTGAAACTCACCGCCTTCCTCGGCACCAACCAGCCGCTGATGCGCGTCAAGACCGAGCTGAACGGCAACTTGCGCATTCAACGCGCCCTCCAGCGCTACCAGTTCGAAGACATGAAACTCACCGGTGAAGCCACCGGCGAGCCGCTGCAAGGCAAGACCCTGACCTTTTCGACCCAGGGCCAATTGCTGGTGGATCTCTCCGCCAACATCGCCGAATGGACTGGCATGAAGCTGTCGCTGAACCAACTGCGCGCCCTGGGCGAGCTGAAGGTCAACGACCTGGACAAGACCCCGCAACTCAGCGGCGCTCTGTCGATTGCCCAGTTTGACCTGGCCAAGTTCCTCGACAGCGTCGGCAACCCGCTGCCACCGATGGCCGCGGGCAGCCTGAGCAAGGTCGAACTGGTCAGCCGCCTCAAGGGCACGCCCACCAGCCTGGCCCTTGAAGACCTCAACCTGAAACTCGACGAGAGCACCTTCACCGGTCGCGTGGCCGTGGATGATTTCGCCAAGCAGTCCCTGCGGGTGCAGCTCAAGGCCGACACGTTCAATGCCGACAACTACCTGCCAGCCAAATCCGACGCTGCCAAAGGTGCGACGGCCGCCCGCCAGGCTGAAGTGCAAAGCAGCGAAGCCGGCGCCATGGCGGCCGGAGGCACCACACCGCTGCCGGACGCCCCGACCAAGGGCGCGTGGAGCACCGACAAACTGCTGCCACTGACCCGCCTGCGCGCCCTGGACGTGAATGCCGACCTGTCCTTCGGCCAACTCACCCTGAGCAAGCTGCCGATCCAGAACGCCGCCCTGAAAGCCTCCGGCCTCGATGGGCAGCTCAAGCTCGACACCTTGAGCGGCGGCCTCTACAACGGCACCTTCCAGGCCAACGGCAACCTTGACGTGCGTCAGGACATCCCGTTGCTGGCGCTGCAAACCCGCATCAAACAAGTGCCGGTCGAGCGCATCCTGCAAGCCCAGGGGCAGAACCCGCCGGTGAAGGGCCAGCTCACCCTCGACAGCAATCTCAATGGCCGCGGCAATAGCCAGAAGGCCCTGATCGACAGCCTCAACGGCACCGCCAGCTTCGTGATCAATAACGGTGTGCTGCTCAACGCCAACCTTGAGCAACAACTGTGCACCGGCATCGCCTTGCTCAACCGCAAGACCCTCAGCGGCGAGCAGCGCGGCAAGGACACCCCGTTCCAGGAACTCAAGGGCAACCTGACCTTCCGTAACGGCGTGGCCAGCAACCCGGACCTGAAAGTGCGCATCCCGGGCCTGACCGTCAACGGCAACGGTGACATCGACCTGCGTGTGCTGGGCATGGACTACCGCGTCGGCATCATCGTCGAAGGCGACCAGCGCGAAGTGCCGGACCCGGCCTGCGAGGTGGGTTCCAACTTCCAGAACATCGAAGTCCCACTGCGCTGCCGCGGCCCGCTGGAACTGGGCGCCAAGGCTTGCCGCCTGGACAAGGACGGCCTGAGCCAGGTCGCTATCAAGGCAGCAGGCAACAAGCTCAGCGAGAAGCTTGAGCAGAAGCTCGACAAGGTCAATCCACAGTTGAAAGATGCTCTGAAAGGCCTGTTCAAACGATGAGAAGCGAGCAATTTTCATCGGCGGTGCTCGACTGGTACGACCGCCACGGTCGCCACGACCTGCCCTGGCAACAGGGCATCACGCCTTACCGGGTATGGGTCTCGGAGATCATGTTGCAGCAGACCCAGGTCAGCACCGTGCTGAACTACTTCGACCGGTTCATGGCTTCCCTGCCGACAGTCGAAGCCCTGGCTGCCGCGCCGGAAGACGAAGTGCTGCACCTGTGGACCGGCCTGGGTTACTACACCCGGGCGCGCAACCTGCAAAAGACCGCGAAGATTGTCGTGGCCGAATACGCCGGTGAGTTTCCCCGTGACGTCGAAAAGCTCACCGAGCTGCCCGGCATCGGCCTGTCCACCGCCGGCGCGATTGCCAGCCTGAGCATGGGCCTGCGGGCGCCGATCCTCGATGGCAACGTCAAACGCGTGCTGGCACGCTTTACCGCGCAAGAGGGTTACCCGGGCGAGCCGAAGGTTGCCAAGCAGTTGTGGGCCACCGCAGAGCGCTTTACGCCCCATGACCGGGTCAATGCCTACACCCAGGCGATGATGGACATGGGCGCCACGCTCTGCACCCGCAGCAAACCCAGTTGCCTGCTGTGCCCGCTGGAAAAGGGCTGCGAAGCCCACATGCTCGGCCTGGAAACCCGCTACCCGATCCCCAAACCCCGCAAGACCGTGCCCCAGAAGCGCACGCTGATGCCGCTGCTGGCCAATGGCGAAGGCGCGATTCTGCTTTACCGTCGCCCTTCCACGGGCCTGTGGGGCGGTTTGTGGAGCTTGCCGGAACTGGATGACCTGAGCGACCTGGAACACCTGGCCAACCAGCACTCCCTGGCGTTGGGCGAGCAACAGGCACTGCCGAGCCTGATCCACACCTTCAGCCACTTCCAACTGGCTATCGAACCCTGGCTGGTCCAGGTCCAGGAGTCTGCCCATCACGTGGCCGAGGCTGACTGGCTCTGGTATAACCTCGCCACCCCGCCGCGCCTGGGCCTTGCCGCCCCGGTAAAGAAACTGCTGAAGCGCGCGGCTGAAGTATTGAACGCAGGAGTTCCGTCATGACCCGCACCATCATCTGCCGCAAGTACCACGAAGAATTGCCCGCCCTGGAACGCGCCCCGTTCCCTGGCGCCAAGGGCCAGGACATTTTCGACAACGTCTCTGCCAAGGCCTGGGCCGACTGGCAAAAACACCAGACCCTGCTGATCAACGAAAAACGCCTGAACATGATGAACGCCGAAGACCGCAAATACCTGCAAGGCGAGATGGACAAGTTCTTTTCCGGCGAAGATTACGCCAAGGCCGACGGCTACGTGCCACCTGCTGAATAATTGATCAAATTTGGGGGTTGGCCCGTAAGCGACGGTAATAATTAAATATTTTTTGAAAACTTGCTTGACGACCCCCTGAAAAACCCGTTTAATGCGCCCCGTTGCCCAGATAGCTCAGTCGGTAGAGCAGGGGATTGAAAATCCCCGTGTCGGCGGTTCGATTCCGTCTCTGGGCACCACTAATTAGTTTCAGGTGGTGCAAACGTCATCTGAAACACACAAAAAACCCGCCTGGTGCGGGTTTTTTGTTGTCTGGATTTTTTGCCCCCCCCTTCAGCCCCCTCCGCGCATCAACGTCAACACCGCAGCCCGCTCCTGCTCGGAGATGTGAAAACCACTCTCCTCCACGCGCGTAATCCAATCCTGCGCCGAAAGCGACTCACCAAAACGCACCAGACGCCCGTAGCGCCTAAACACGGCCTCCAGCACCCCGATCATCGACGGGTAGCTGCAGCCGCCGTCAAAACAAATACTGAGGCCGCCAAACCAGGAACGGCCGATCACGTGAGCACTACCGGCACTCTCAGCGCCCGCGTACGCAAAATCCATTTTTACTGCTTCCATGTCACATCCAGAAATCATCACTACGAAAGTACCAAAGCCTAGCAGACGCGTGCTTTACGGCAGGCTGCAAAGCGTTTTATCAGACCCGACGGTCATTTAAACGACGACCATACAGCAAGACGATCCAAACCGTCGGGGACCCGCTGCGCCTTATGACCCTATTGATCTGTCCTTAATTCCCCAGTGATCGCCTCTCGCATCACCCCGGAGCCACGACGAATAAGGCAACTGACTCACTTCACCAGAAACACCATTAGCGGGTTGTCATTCAATCGCCCGCTGAACACCGGCGCCATATGCTCCAGTGGCGTGCCATTGAGCAACGCGGTTTGCTTGCGTTCCACAATCACCCAGGCGGGACGCGGCAGCGTGTCCACCAGCAAGGGTTCGTTGCGCCCGATGAACAGCGGCTTCTCGTCGTGATCCAGGTTCATGATGTAGCGGATCGCCCAGGTGTCTTTGGCCAGATCGACAAACACCAGGATCCCGGGATTGCCGGCTCGCAGTTTCTCCACCGCGCCAACGAAGTTCCTGGTGTCGAATTGCAGGTCCTTCGCCGGCTCCACCACCTTCACCAGCACCAGCCATTGGGTAGCCAATGCAATAAGGCTGAGCACTACCAGGCGCCGCCCGAGACTGTCCTGCAAACGCCGCCAGGCAATCACGGCGGCCAGTTGCAGCACAATCAGCACACCCACCAACGCCGGCACTGAAACGTCCGGCCAGTAACCGTGCTTGTGCCACAGGTGCCGACAGACAAACACCACCACGATCCCGAGCACCGGCAACGCCGCCACCAACCACTCATAACCACGACGCACACCCAGCAGCCAGCCCTGGGCCTGGAGCAAGCCGTAGGCCGCCACTGCAGCGAACATCGGCACCATCGGCACAATGTAATAAGCGCGCTTGAAGTGCGGGATGGACAGGCCCAGCAGAATCATCAGCCCGCAGGCGGCCAGGCGCACCGCCAACTGCACATCGGCATCCTCGTTGCGCACCGACCATTTGTGACGCAGGACAATCATCGTCGCCAGCGCCAGCGGCACCACCGGGAAATAGCGGTACAGGCTCAACTTGAAGTAGAAGTAGAACGCCTCGCCGGTTTCGTCGAGGCGCCCGGTAAACTGCATCCTGAGCACATCATCGACAAAGGCATCGCCGCCGCTGATCCGCGCCAGCTTCAACAGCACCCACCAACAGCCTGCCAGCAGGATCAGTCCGATAACCCCGTGGGCAATGACCTTTTTCAGCAGTGCAATCCGCTCTTGCCGCGTGCGGGCCGGGCCCATCGCCCAGTAGACACAGACCACCCCGCACACCTCGACCAGCCCCAAGGGACCGCGAATGGCAAACGCCACCACGAATAACGGAAAGACCGCATATTGGCGCAGCCGCGAGCCCATGCGCTCGCCGGTATGCAACAGATAGAAACTCGCCAGGCACAGAAACGAGACCATCTGGTCCAGGCACACCGAACGCGACTTTTCCAGCAACTGGGCGGTCAATGCGGTGAGCAGTACCGTCAGCAGCGCCCACGCCCGACCGGACGGTGCCAGCAAGCGGTAGATCAGCGCCATGACCCCGGCCGATGCCAGGGCGGTAGGCATCACGTTGGCCAGATCATTGGGCGCCCCGAACAAGCGGGCAAAGAGGTAGCTGAGATACGTCGCCGTGCCGGGATAGTCCGGGTAAGACTCACCATAGGTGGTCGGGAAGAGGCTCGGGCCGTGGCGAAACATCTCTTGCATGAAGACGGCCCATCGGCCATCGAAGCCTTGTGGCTGCTGGTCCCAGATCCCCAGGGTAAACAGCAGCAAGGCGATGAAAAAGATTCCCAGCGATTCCATTCGAAAGCGGTTGTGTTGATCCATTGTTCAGCCTGTCAGGTGGGGTAAACCGGCCCATGTTGCCGAACACTCTCCTGAATAACCCCTGAACGGAATCAAACATTCATCCGCCTAACGACGAGCGGGCCAAATCAGCAGCGGCATCAGCCGGATGTAGAGTAGCTCCCCCACCAGTTCCACCAGGGTTTGCGTGATCACCGCTGCGCCAGCGAGCCCACGGATGTCTTCGGGCAACGCCAGCGCCAGCGGCAACACCACCAGAGAATTGCGCGTAGAAGCACTGAAGGTGACCGCCCGCGCCGTACTCGCCGGCAGCTTGAACAACCGCGAAGCCAATGCGCCCATCAGCGGCGCCAGCAACAGAAAGCCGACGTAAACCGGAATCACCGGCGCCAGCAGGCCGATATCGCGTACCACCGCGGTGATTTGCGAACCGATCACCACCATCAGCACCAGCGCCATGGCCGGCACGGGCAGCCAGGCCCAGGCATCGTTCCAGGCACTGATGACCCGAGAGCGCCGGGACAGGGAAGTCGTCAGCACCGCCAGAATCATCGGCGCCACGATCAGCAGCAGGAAGGCCTCGACAAACGGCCCCACCGAAACCACCACCTGCGATTGCGCCCCCAGCATCAACCCCAGGTACAGCGGCAACAGCAACAGTTGCAGCAGCAACAGGATCGGGGTTGCTGCCAGCATCAACCGTGAATCACCCTTGCCGATGTGGGTGAACACCACCACGTAGTCGATGCACGGCGTCAACAGCACCAGCAACGCTCCCACCAGAATCGCCGGTTGCGCTACCAGGCCACGGGTCAGCGCCCACACCAGCAACGGAATCAGGATGAAGTTGGCCAGCAGTAACGCGTACATGAAGCGCTTGTTGCCCAAGCCCTGGCGCAGGTCCAGAAACGGGATTTGCAGGAACATCGCGTACATCAGCACGGCGATGGCGGGCGTGACCAGGGCGGCCAGGCCTTGAGACATGGAGGGCGCCAGCAGGCCGACAACGGCAGCCAGCAGCACGGCGGCGAAGTAGATCGGGATCTGGTGTTGCTCGAGGGTGTCGCGAGTCATGGACAGGTTCTGATAGGGCGAGAGGGCCCAAGCCTAGGCATTTGAGTCGCTCAGGTCGAGCATCAGAAAATCGTCGGGGTCTTAGCGACAGAAATTTGTTAGCTTCGACTTCTTATAAAACTGCGCACGGGCCTCTGACGCCCCATCGAAAGCGCAATGATCGAGCCAGCTCATGAATCTGCCAATCCGCCCCCAAGCCGAACCCTTCCGCGAAGCCGCCGCCGACGGCCACCTCATTGGCGGCTTCACCTGGCGCCACATCAGAACCGACCTCGAGCGCCCGGTAGTCATCATCAACGCCGCCACCTCCGTGCGCTGCCGTCACTATTCACGCTTCGCCGACTACCTGTTTGCCAATGGCTTCGATGTCATCACCTACGACTACCGTGGCATCGGCGAATCCCGCAGCGGCTCGCTGAAGGGCTTCAAGGCGTCATGGTCGGATTGGGGCGTGCTGGACTTCGAAGCGATCCTGCAGCGCGCGCAGCGGGAGTTTGCGGGGCAGCCGATTGATGTGGTCGGGCACAGTTTTGGTGGGTGCGCGGCGGGCCTTGGGGCCTCCGGCGCGGTGATCCGGCGAT
Source organism: Pseudomonas yamanorum (assembly GCF_013386765.1). GTDB lineage: Bacteria > Pseudomonadota > Gammaproteobacteria > Pseudomonadales > Pseudomonadaceae > Aquipseudomonas > Aquipseudomonas yamanorum_A. The sequence goes on along the minus strand of NZ_JACARE010000003.1, from coordinate 116,774 downwards.
TGGTCACGGTGGGCGCGCAGTTCGCCTATTGGCGCGACTACGAGGCGAGCGGGCGCTGGCGGATGTTTACCAAGTGGCATGTGGTGATGCCGTTGGTGACCGCGATGTTTGGCTACTTCCCGGGCAAGCGCATGGGCTGGCTGGAAGATACGCCGGCAGGTGTGGTGCGCGATTGGAGTACGCCGACGGCAGGTTATGAAAAACGCCCCAGCGGGCGGGCGTTGAGTGAGCTGCCGTTTTCTCGGGTGAAGGCGCAGGTATTGGCGATCAGCATCACCGATGACCCATTTGGCACAGTGCCGGCAATCGAGCGCCTGCTGAGGTACTTCGAAGGCAGCGAGCGCACGCACCTGCGGATCGCCCCTGAAGATATCGGCGAAAAGGAGGTCGGACATTTCGCGTTCTTTCGCAGCCAGTATCAGGATCGTTTGTGGCCGATTGCGCTGGCGTGGCTACAACGAGGGGAATTGGCCGAAGGCACTCCGGGTCACCAAGTGACGGATCGCACCTAGAAACCCTTGGGATTTCCCCGGACCTGCGCTTCAATACGCCATTCCCAGATCCTGACACCAAGGACGTGAGCCCATGGCCTCGCCGAACAAGCAGCAAAAACGCGCCCACCGGGCAAAAGCCAAGGCCAAGCAGAACCGCACTCAACGCGCCGTCGCCACCAAGCCCGATGCCTTCGCTGGCGATGACAGCCGCATTGACCTTGAATCGGTGGATTTGACCGAGCTGTTCCTGGAGATGCGCACCGCTGGCGAAACCAGCCAGCAGGCGCTGTGTGCGGTGTTCCTGGCGCACCCGCTGCTGGCGGTGGTGCTGGAGCAGGAAGGTGAAGAGGAAGCGACTGACTTTATCCTTGCGGCGCTGATCGAGTATCGCCAGTGGGCCACGGATACCGACGATGAAGCAGCGGCCCTGGCGTGGATCGAATCACCAGAGTTCCAGGCCGATTACGTGGCGGCATCACAGGCACTGGTTAACTCCGAAGGCTGATACAAAACGCAATGTGGGAGCCGGGCTTGCCCGCGATGGCGGTGAGTCAGTCAACATCTGTCTCGACTGACACACCGCCATCGCGGGCAAGCCCGGCTCCCACAGTTTTTTACAGCGCTTGATGGATCGTATTTCAACCCATCAATTCAACACCGCAGCCCCAACCTTCCGGCCCTTGCGCCGACGCGACACCATCAGCCCCGCCGCAACCACCAGCAAGCTCAGGATCCCGGTAGCCATGATCTCCACCCGGTGCGCTTCCTGGAACAGCATGATGGTCAGCACGCCCACGATGAACACGATCACCGCGTACGTCAGGCCCGGGAACAGCCACATCTTGAAGGCAATCTTCTCGCCCGCTTCGGTGCGCTTCTGGCGCATGCGCAGTTGCGACACGGCGATCACCAGGTACACCAGCAAGGCGATCGCGCCGGAGCTGGCCAGCAGGAATTCAAACACGGCAGCCGGGGCCACGTAGTTGGCAAACACCGCCAGGAACGCCGCGCCGGTAGACAGCAACACCGCCCAGTAAGGCGTGCCGCTCTTGTTGGTGATCTTGGACACAGCCGGCGCATCGCCGCGGCGGCCCAGGGAGAACATCATGCGCGAAGCGGTGTACAGCGCCGAGTTCAAGCAACTGGTCACCGCCACCAACACCACCAGATCAACGATCAGCTTGGCATTCGGAATGCCCATGCGCTCCAGAACGGTCTGGTAGGAACCGACCGCCGCCAGTGCAGGATCATTCCACGGCACCAGGGCCACCACGATGAAGATCGACACCAGGTAGAACAAGCCGATCCGCCAGATCACCGAGTTGGTGGCCTTGGAAATCTGCTGGCCCGGGTTCTTCGATTCAGCGGCCGCGATGGTCACGATCTCGGTGCCCATGAACGAAAACATGGTGGTCAGGATCGCCGCCAACACCGCGCCCATGCCGTTGGGCAGGAAGCCTTGAGTGTCGAACAGGTGCGAAACACCGCTGACCTGGCTGCCCGGCAGGAAGCCGAAAATCGCCAGGATGCCGAGGATCACAAAGCCGATGATCGCCACCACTTTGATCAACGCAAACCAGAACTCGAACTCGCCGTAGTTCTTCACGCTGAACAGGTTGGTCGCCGTCAGCAGCAAGGTGATGATCAAGGTAAACGCCCAGATCGCCACGCTGGGAAACCAGGCGTGAAGGATGGTCGCGGCAGCGTTGGCTTCCAACGGAATCACCAACACCCAGAACCACCAGTACAACCAGCCGATGGTAAAACCGGCCCAGTGCCCGATCGCGCGGTCGGCATAAGTAGAGAACGAACCGGTATCCGGCGAAGCAACGGCCATCTCGGCCAGCATGCGCATCACCAACACCACCAGGGTACCTGCGGCGGCATACGCCAGCAGCACGGCAGGCCCGGCCGCAGCAATCGCGTGGCCGGAGCCGACGAACAACCCGGCACCGATAACGCCGGCAATCGACAGCATGGTGACGTGACGCGGTTTGAGCCCCTGTTCGAGGTCATTGGAGCTTTGCGTACTACTCATTGACACACCTTTGCGAGGAATTGCGAATACGGTCCACCCGGCCTGGCGTCTTTCTCGTGAAAAGAAACCAACGGGGCGTTCTTTATTTTTTACGCAAGATTTGCGCCAAAATGTTACAGAGCCGCGATTGACGCGGGCTGTAGGGAAACTCAATAGCTCACGTAAGTCACTGACACTAATGGCATTCCGCTATAGCGTTACTGTGCGACCCACTTCAAAGACGAACAGGCGCACCAAAAACACACACAAATTGTGCGTGACGCCCTATTAAAGGGCTGATAAGGACCGTTCACCCGTTTAACCCTTCCAACACCCGGCCAAAGCTGGCACCATCGCGCCCTTTTTTACGCAAAACCTGTGGGAATCCGGGTTCAAACGGCTGTTCGGTTGTTGATGGCGCGACACACTGCTGTGCCGATGCGACACCCTGCCGCACACCGTCTGATAACCGCCCGCAGGGCTGTTGGCTGTCATCCAAACGCTATGCTAGCTTGGCGCCTCGCCAGGAAGGCGGCCCAACAGCAGGAGCGCAATGAACACAATGAGGACCCCACATGGCTGAGGCCACGCCCGCGCTTGAAATCCGCAACTTGCATAAACGCTATGGTGAGTTGGAGGTGCTTAAAGGCATCTCGCTGACCGCCCGCGACGGCGATGTGATCTCGATCCTGGGTTCCTCCGGTTCCGGCAAGTCCACGTTCCTGCGCTGCATCAACCTGCTGGAAAATCCGCACCAGGGGCAAATCCTGGTGGCCGGTGAAGAACTCAAGCTCAAGGCCGCGAAAAACGGCGAACTGGTGGCCGCCGACGGCAAACAGATCAACCGCCTGCGCAGCGAGATCGGTTTTGTGTTTCAAAACTTTAACCTGTGGCCGCACATGAGCATCCTCGACAACATCATCGAGGCCCCGCGCCGCGTGCTCGGCCAGAGCAAGGCCGAGGCCATCGAAGTCGCCGAAGCCTTGCTGGCCAAGGTCGGCATCAGTGACAAGCGCCACGCCTACCCGGCGCAATTATCCGGCGGCCAGCAGCAACGCGCCGCCATCGCCCGCACCCTGGCCATGCAGCCCAAGGTCATCCTGTTCGACGAGCCCACATCGGCCCTTGACCCGGAAATGGTTCAGGAAGTACTTAATGTGATCCGCGCACTGGCCGAAGAAGGCCGCACCATGCTGCTGGTCACCCATGAAATGGGCTTCGCCCGTCAGGTGTCCAGTGAAGTGGTTTTCCTGCACCAGGGCCTGGTCGAAGAGCAAGGATCGCCACAGCAGGTATTTGAAAACCCGCTTTCGGCGCGCTGCAAACAATTCATGTCCAGCAACCGCTAACGGAGCAACATGCATGCAGAACTATAAAAAATTCCTCCTGGCTGCCGCCGTTTCGATGGCATTCAGCGCCTCGGCAATGGCCGAGACCTTGACCATGGGGATCGAAGCGGCCTACCCGCCCTTCAACAATAAAGACGCCAGCGGCAACGTAGTGGGCTTTGACAAAGACATCGGCGACGCCCTGTGCGCCAAGATGAAAGTCGAGTGCAAGGTGTACGTCTCCGATTGGGACGGCATCATCCCGGCCCTGAACGCCAAGAAGTTCGACTTCCTGGTCTCCTCGCTGTCCATCACCGATGAACGCAAGCAGGCCGTCGACTTCACCGACCCGTACTACTCCAACAAGCTGCAGTTCATCGCGCCCAAAGCCACCAAGGACTTCAAGACCGACGCCGGCTACCTGAAGGGCAAGATCATCGGTGCACAACGCGCGACGCTGGCCGGTACCTACCTGGAAGACAAGCTGCCGGACACCACCGCCAAGCTCTACGACACCCAGGAAAACGCCTACCTCGACCTGACTTCCGGCCGACTGGACGGGATGCTCGCCGACAAGTACGTACAGTACGAGTGGCTGAAAAGCAAAGACGGTTCCGCCTACGAATTCAAAGGCGACCCGGTGGTTGAGAGCGACAAGATCGGTATCGCCGTGCGTAAAGGCGATGCACTGCGCGAGCGCTTGAACACCGCACTGGCTGAAATCAAGGCCGACGGCACCTACAAGAAGATCAACGACAAGTACTTCCCTTTCAGCATCGAGTGATCCTGAATGGCCTGCCCGGCGTGCTCCCTTGAGTGCGCCGGTCCTGAGCTTTGCCTTGCGAAACGACTAAACCATGAATTTCGACCTCTACGGATTCGGCCCGGCGCTCGCCGCTGGTGCGCTGATGACCGTCAAGCTGGCGCTCACGGCCCTGTGCCTTGGGTTGGTGCTCGGCCTGGCCGGCGCCTTGGCCAAGACTTCCCCGTACAAGCCCCTGCAATGGCTTGGCGGCGCCTACTCCACGCTGGTGCGTGGCATCCCGGAACTGCTGTGGGTGCTGCTGATTTACTTCGGCACGGTCAACCTGATGCGTTCCCTCGGGGAGTTTTTCGGCAACCCCGACCTGTCCCTCAGCGCCTTCGCCGCCGGGGTTATCGCCCTGGGCCTGTGCTTTGGCGCCTACGCCACGGAAGTGTTCCGCGGGGCGATCCTGGCAATCCCCAAGGGCCACCGTGAAGCCGGTGTCGCGCTGGGCCTGTCGAAGTTCCGGATCTTCACCCGGTTGATCATGCCGCAGATGTGGCGCATCGCCCTGCCGGGCCTGGGCAACCTGTTCATGATTCTGATGAAGGACACCGCGCTGGTCTCGGTGATCGGCCTGGAAGAAATCATGCGCCACGCGCAGATCGGCGTGACCGTCACCAAGCAGCCCTTCACCTTCTTTATGGTCGCGGCCTTCATGTACCTGGGCCTCACCGTCCTGGCGATGACCGGCATGCACTTCCTGGAAAAACGTGCCGCGCGCGGCTTTGCGAGGAGCACGCAATGAGTGGCGACTACAGCTGGCTGGCGCATTTCGACCTGGGCCTGAACTGGGCCGTGATCATCAAGTGGCTACCTCGGTTGGCCCAGGGCGCAACCCTGACCCTGGAGCTGGTGGCCATCGCGGTGATCGCCGGCCTGCTGCTGGCGATCCCACTGGGCATCGCCCGCTCATCACGCCTGTGGTACGTGCGCACCCTGCCCTACTGCTACATTTTCTTCTTCCGTGGCACGCCGCTGCTGGTGCAGTTGTTCCTGGTGTATTACGGCCTGGCGCAGTTCGACGCCGTGCGTGAGAGCGCCATGTGGCCCTACCTGCGGGACCCGTTCTGGTGCGCTACCGCCACCATGACCCTGCACACCGCCGCCTACATCGCCGAGATCCTGCGTGGCGCGATCCAGGCCATCCCGCCGGGTGAAATCGAAGCGGCGCGGGCACTGGGCATGTCCAAGCCCAAGGCGCTGTTCTACATCATCCTGCCGCGTGCCGCGCGCATCGGTCTGCCGGCCTACAGCAACGAAGTGATCCTGATGCTCAAGGCCAGCGCCCTGGCCAGTACCGTGACCTTGCTGGAGCTGACCGGCATGGCCCGCACGATCATTGCCCGCACCTACCTGCCCGTGGAGATTTTCTTCGCCGCCGGGCTGTTCTACCTGCTGATGTCCTACGTCCTGGTGCGCTTCTTCAAGCTGCTGGAACGCTGGTTGCGGGTCGATGCCTGCCAGGGCCGCTGACGCCTCGTTGACGGGTGAGCAACTGCTCGCCCGCTTCCAGGCGCTGGACGCGTTCCTCACCGAGCATCAAGGGCTGTGGCGACCACGGCCCTTTACCCACCTGCAATTGCCGTGGGAAACCCGGCACCCCGAGCTCGCCCACTGGCTGCGACAGCGCTCGCTGGCAGACGCGGAAAGCAGCCATAACCAACCTCACACCCTGCCGGCACCCGCGCCCTTTCCCGAGCTGGCGATACAGTCGCTGAATCTCAGTGCTGTGGATAACTTACCGTCCAGTGCCCTACCAGCCGCCCACCATCGTTTGAACATCGATGTACCCGGCCGCAAATGGCAGCAGATCGAAGCCTTCGGTGCCGCGCTGCAATTCGCCGCAACACCAAAACACTGGCTCGACTGGTGCGCCGGCAAGGGCCACCTCGGCCGCCGGCTGCTGCAACCCGGGCAACAACTGACATGCCTGGAATACGACCCGGCCCTGATCGCCTCGGGGCAGGCGCTCAGCGAACACCATCGATTGCCCGTCACCCATCGCCTGCAAGACGTGATGGCCGACATGCAGATCGGCCCCGAGCAAACCCCGGTCGCCCTGCATGCGTGCGGTGACCTGCATGTGCGCCTGCTCCAGCTGGCCAGCGCCGCCGGCTGCCGGCAACTGGCCGTGGCACCGTGCTGCTATAACCGCATCCGCGCCGAGCATTACCTGCCACTGTCGATGACCGCCCAGGCTTCATCACTGCGTTTATCGGTGGAAGACCTCGGCCTGCCGCTGAGCGAAACCGTTACCGCTGGGGCGCGAGTGCGCCAGCAGCGCGACACCTCGATGGCCAGGCGCCTGGGCTTCGATGGTCTGCAACGGCAACTGCGCGGCAGTGACGAGTACCTGCCCACTCCATCGCTGCCCGCGAGTTGGCTGGCCAAGCCCTTCGCCGACTACTGCCGCGAACTGGCGGCGCTCAAGGGATTATCCACCGGTGAACAGGATTGGCTGGCGCTGGAGGCCCAAGGCTGGCGGCGCTTGGCCGAGGTAAGAAACCTGGAATTGCTGCGTGGCCTGTTTCGGCGCCCGCTGGAGATGTGGCTGGTGCTGGATCGCGCGCTGTTTCTCACGGAGAACGGCTACACCGTGCACGTCGGCAGCTTCTGCGAAACACCGCTGACCCCGCGCAACCTGATGCTGCTGGCCGAGCGCAATTAAGGGGCATTTTGTCGCAGCGTGCCCTGTGGATAACTCTGTTGATGGAATTCTTGCGCAGGCCGTAGCAGCAAGCTTTACAGGGCAAAATGCTGACTGGTCATTTTTTGTTCATAAAATAAAACGCACGCAAAACAGGCAGTTGCAGCCTGATGAGAACCGCTCCGCAAAATTGCGGTTTCATGACATGTCCAACCAACCGATTGTGCATAAGCATCTGGCGTTAGCGGCATAACCCGGGCTTTTCAGCGGGCAATCAACAGGCGGCAAAGCTCGTTGATATCGTCACAGGCCATGCTCGCGGCTTCGTTATCCAGCGGGTCGCTGCCAAAGGCCAGGGCCTCGCTGATCGCCGAATCCCGGTGCACCACTTCCAGCAGGTTTTCACCCAGGCGCTTCTTGAACACCTCGACCATGTCGAGGCTGAAGCCGGAGGTTTCGTCGAGCTGGTTGATCACGAAATGGCAACGCAGCGCCGGCTGGCGACCAAGGTGCGGCACCAGCAACTGTTCCATCTGTTCCAGGGTGCCAAGGGAGGCGGCATCCGCCTGGGCAATCACCAGCACCACATCGGCCACGTTCAGCGCCTGATGCAGGTAGACGTTGTTGCCCGCCGGAGTGTCGATGATCACGGTGTCGTGCTCACTCAAGCCCAGGGCCGACAGATGTTGCGCCAGCCAGTCCGGCTCCTGTTTCAGCCAGCGCTGGAGGTCTTCCTGCTGACGGATATCGGTTTCGCCAAAAGTGATCACCTGGCAACCGGCAAAGCCCGAATGAAGGATCTGGCTCCAGCGCTCGTTGTGCAGGCTGGTGCGCCCGATGCCAGGCAAGGCGTGGCTCAGGCCGAAGTGATGATAGAGCGCGTTCTGCGGGTCCAGGTCCAGCGCCACTACCGGCCGCCCCAAGCGTTGCATACCGCTGCTGAGTGCCGTGGCCAGGGTGCTACGGCCTACACCGCCGTTGACTGACACCAACGCCACCACGTTCGCACGGATGCTCGGGGCTTCGCGCCGCTGCTCGTTGGCACAGGGGGAATGCGGGGAGAACGACGCGCCGCTGCCCATGTTCAGGCTGGCGCTGTCATCGACGGGGATGTCTTCGAAGAATTGCAGCATCGAATCCATTCCCTGGACATCATTGGCAGTTGTCTTATCAAACAACTCAAAAAGATCATCGGTTCGGCTCATCGCCAACACTCCTCACGACGCATCGTAAAGACGTGAAAGGTCAGCTGTACTGATGCTTACCGCAGGTCTTTTTGTGGGCGCCTTTGTGTACGCATTCTGTGACAAAGGATCGAGAGTGTCATTATTTTGGTGTTTCTGAAGAAATCTTTAAGACGAGCGGTAAATGGTCAATTTACTGACTAATCTTTATCGAATCGTACGGCGTCTGCAAATCACGCTCCGGAATTTCCCAGATCAGCAGCTTGGGCGGCGTTTGCTTGAACGCCGGGCTGTCGAAATAAGCTTTGGCGGCGCCAGAAAATTCGCCACCGTCTTTGCTGAAATTACCCACCGGTGCATTCAAGGCTTTTTGCAGGAAACCCACGAAGTTCGAATTACGCGAGAACGAAGTGCCGATCAGCGCCACGTTCGGCAGCCCGGCGTCGCCAAACAAATCGTCAGGGTTGCTGGACGCCGCAGGACCATTCTCATGGGCCGTACTGGCGGCAACTTGCTCGCCCACCGGCTGCAACTTCGGCGGCAACCAGTCGAGACCGGCCAAGCGCACCAGGTCACCCGGACGCGGTGCCAGCGGCGCCTGGGTAATGTCGAAGGCCTGTTCCGGCGTGGCCTTGATACCCCGCTGCTGAATGCGTTGGGCCACGGCACGGGCGCCGGCATTCGAGCCGATTTCGCTCCAGTGGGTGTCGGTGCGCAGGAACGCTTCCGGGCCGAGGGGTTTGAGGGTGTCGGTCAAATCCAGGACTTCAACGCCCGCCGCTTGCAGCTGCGTGGTCCATTGCCGGATTCGGCCATCCAGCACTGCCGGACGATACAAGCCGCAACGTTCGGCGGCGGCAATGCGGGTTTTATCCGGCACCACCACTACTTGCAGATCAATACCGCGTTGGCCGAGCTGCTTTTGCAGGTCGATCACCGCGTCCGCCTTAGTGCGCGCATTGTCGTCGGCGTGACGGTTGAGCTTCAGTTCATCGCTGATAAACAGCCAGCCCGGGCAACCCTGGCGCACCCGCGGCCCGGTGTCGCTGAACGCCAGCCAGCTGGCGCCGCGCTCCAGATTCGCCGCTTCAATCGCCATCGGCGCCTTGGACAGTTCCTTGGCAAACCGATGGGTCACGTCGCCATGCAGCAGCATGTCGCTGTCGACCTTGGGCGGCAGGAAACTCACCGGGCCCTTGACCATCAGCCAGACGCAAGACAACAGCCCCGCCGCCAGGAAAGGCACCAGCACCCAGCCCGCCAGGGGGCTGGTGCGAACGGCCAATTCACTCGGTGGGGTCGGCGCGGTAGGGGCGGGCATCGTCAGGCTTCCTTAGAACTGAAAGTACAGAAACGGTACGGCATCGCGGCTGGCAATCAGCGCGAACGACAACACAAACCCGGCCACCGGCCACAGGGACGCGGCCACCACAAACCAGGGCTGCGTACCAAAACGCTGCTCGCAGCGGGTCTGCCAGATCGGCGCGATGATGCACACCAAGCCGAGCAACACAGCCATGCCATGGGCCGGGCGCATGGCCACCGCCAACGCATCACCCAGTGCAATGCCATGCATGCCGAATTGGCCGGCGTACATGGTCAGTGCCGAATGGAAGTCCGGCGCGCGGAACAGTGTCCAGGCCAGGCACACAAACAGCAGCGTTAAGATGTGCGACAGCACCGGTGGAATGCTCGGCAGGCTCGAGCGCGACCACGCCCGGTCGATGCACAACGCAATACCGTGGGCCGATCCCCACAACAGGTAGTTCCAGCTGTCACCGCCATGCCACAACCCGGCAATCGCCATGGTCAGGAACAGGTTGCGGTAGGTGCGCCACACGCCGTCGCGGTTACCGCCGAGGGCGATGTACAGGTAGTCCCGCAGCCAGCTGGACAACGACAGATGCCAACGCCGCCAGAAGTCCTGGATGCTGCTGGCCAGGTACGGCCGGTTGAAGTTTTCCGGGAAGTGGAAGCCCAGCATCAAGCCCAGGCCGATGGCCATGGCACTGTAGCCGGCGAAGTCGAAAAACAGTTGCAGCGAGTACGCCAGGCAGCCGATCCAGGCATCCACCAGGCTCGGGTTTTCCAGGTGGAAGGCGATGTCCACCAGCGGCGACAAGGTGTCGGCCACCAGCACTTTCATGCCCATGCCGATCATGAAGCGCCGGGCACCGAGGCTGAAATTCGGCCAGTTGAAATAGCGCTGGTTCAGCTCGCGCCGTACCCAGTCATACCGAATGATCGGGCCGGCAATCGAGTGGCCGAACATCGAGATATAGGTGGCGTAATTGATGAAGCTGCGCTCCACCGGCACCGTATGCCGATGCACGTCCACCAGGTACGAGATCGCCTGCAACACAATGAACGACAACCCCGCCGGCAACGCCACGCGCTGCCACTCCAGCGGCATGGCGCCGTACCAGGTGATCACCTCGCTCACAGTGCCCGCGACGATGTTGGCGTACTTGTACCAACACAGCACGGCGGTGTTGAACACGATCAACGCGATCAACAACCGCACCCGGCCTTTGCCGTCTTCACGGGAACGGTCCACCAGCAAGCCGCCGACCCACGCCACCACGGTCAACACCATGTGCAGGAACAGGAACAGCGGGCTCAACCAGCCGTAGAACAGCCAGCTGCCGATCAACAGGATGACGTTGCGCCAGCCCGGACGGGCCAGCGCATAAATCAACAGGAAGGCCGGCAGGAACAGCGTGAGGAATTCCAGTGAGGCAAAGACCATGGTGGTGTCGGGCCCGATCAGTTAGCGAGCGTGTCGGAGGTAAACAGCAACCTCGAACCGGCAGCCGATGGCAGGGCCAGCACGCTGTAGCGCTCGCCGGCCTTGAGGGTGAAGGTCAGCGGTTGGCCGACCGGTGCATTGGCGCACTTGAGCTGCACCGACAGTTCCACCGGGTTGATCATGCGGCGCGAAATCGAACCTTCAGCGACCTTCTTGAACAGCTCGGCTTTTTGCGCCACGGCTTCCAGGCTCGCGTCGGCGCAGGCTGCGTCGGCGTTGATAAAGGCCAGCGAGGCCTTCAGCGCATTGAAGTCGTCGGGTTGTTCGTGGATCACCAACTGGCGCGTGCCGCCCTTGGCATCCGGCACGGCGACCACGGTGGCGAACTCACCCGGTGCGACGGTCACGGCCAGCTCGGAATCCTTGCCGCCCTGGCTCAATACGCCCTTGATCGGAGTCTTGCCGCCCGACACTGGCAGGTAGTCAGACACCAGCTTGTCGCCGCCCAGTACCAGGCTGGCCTTGGAACCTTGTGGCAGCAATTTCAGCTCGCCGTCGGTGCCGTTGGCCAGGCGCAGGAACGCCGAATCTTTCTCCGGGCCGGTGGGGTAAAGCGGGATGTCGGCGCTGTAGGCGCTGACGCTGGCAAGCAAGGTCGCCAGGCCCAGGGTAATCCGCTTCATTATTGCGCTCCCTTGGTCACAGCGGCCGGTGGCAACTTCGCCAGGGACTCGCCGATCGCCTTGGCCCACTTCTGGTAGCCGTCGATGGTGAAGTGCTGGCCGTCAGTGGTGATCCACTGGCCCGGCTTGGAGAAGGTCAGCGAGTCGACGTAGGTGCACGGCGCCACGTTGGTGGCGAGGAACTGCGACATCACCTTGGTGCGCGCGTCATCCTTCTTGTACTGCGAACCAACCTTGCCCCACGCCGGCCCGACCCACACGCACTTGGTGCCGGTTTCGGTGATGGCTTTGGTCAGGGAGGTCACGCTTTTCCAGGCCCAGACTTTCGGGAACTGCGGCTCCGGGTACGAAGCCATGGTGTCGGCGATGATGATCACCACCAGGTCCGGCTTGTCCTTGGCGATCAGGTCTTTGATCGGCGTGGTGCTCATGCCGTTCTTGCCGAAAATCTCGGCCTTGCCGCCGGGCAGGCGCTCGGCGCCGCACTCGACTTTCTTCGGCACGATCCAGTCGGCCGCGCCGGCGCCGCATGCACCGATAGAGTGAACCTTGGCGCCCTGGGCAGTGAGGTTGTCCTGCAGCGGGTTGAGCAGCGAATCAGGAAAGCTCATGTGACTTTCGCCCAATACCAGCAGGGTCAGGCCGGCAATAGCAGAAGCGGAAACAGGCATGGATGACTCCTATCAATCAATTCGAATAAGGGGAACGGTACGGACTGACCGGCAAGGGCATAGGCCCGCTCAGGTCTTCAAACAGGTAGCGCAGGTAGGCGTTGCCGACGTACTGGCGATAGTCCTGGGCGTTGTCGAGACCGACTTCGCCACCCAGGTAAAAGCGCGAGCTGAGGCGGTATTCGGCGGCAGCGTTGAAGCTGTAGCCGATGCCGGTTTTTGTATCTTGGGCATAGTTCGGATTGCCCCGGGCACGCTGAAGCTGGTCATGCCCCGGGAAATAATCGACTGCATCTTGCTCGATACGCTGGAGGCCCACCGAACTTTTTATCTGGTAGCTGAAGCGATCAAAGCTCTGCGCCCAACGCACCGGCACACCCAGGGAGTAGAAGCCCTGTGGACTGAAGTAGCCGCCCTGGCCGTAGGTGTAGTAACCCTGGTTCTCTTTGAAGCGCATGTACGAACCGCTGAGACCAAGGGTCAGGGTGTCGGTCGGGGTATTGCGCAGGTACCAGTAGATGCCGCTGCCCAGTTCCAGACGGGTGTTGTCTTCGACGTTATTGCCCAGCATCTCGTGCAACGACGCGTAGCCATACACACCGAGCTTCTGGTTGTCGTAGCTCAGGTCGCCACGCCCACCGTTGGCGGTCACGCCGCCCCATTTTTCGCCGGTGCGCTTGTCTTCGGAACCGGCAAAGGAGGTCACGCTGTCGGTGACCGGACGCCGCGAAACGTTGACGCCGTAACGGAAATTGGAGCCCTGGGAAAACGGCCGCGAGACACTGGCGCCGCCGATGATGGTGTCGTACAGGAAGCCCAGCGGGCTGACGCCGATATCGGCCTTGAGGCCTTCATCCGGGTTCTCCACGGCAACGGCGAAACCGACACCCGTGTCGCTCTGAGAGCCCGCCGGGTTGGCAGTACCACCGCCAAACCGGGTGGCGGAGTCGCTTTTCACACTGCCGGAACTCAAGTGCACCGGCGTCACGCGTGCGGCAACGTTGAGGTCACCCACTGGAATCCGCACCTCGAACGGCGCCTCAACGTCAGTGATTTTGCTCAACCCGCTTTCACCGTTATTGCTGCGAACGCTCAAACCCTGCACCACATAACCGGTGCGATCTCGCAGGATCGTATCCAGCGCACGACGCGCCGGGCTCAGGTTGGCGGTGTCGAGGGAAGCAATCTTCGACGGTGGCTCGAACGGCTCACTCCAGTTGTTCGACGCCGGACGCCCGGAGGCGGCCAAAGCGTTTTCCGGCACGACATTGGTCGGTGCATCAATCGGCGGCGGTACTGGACCGGCGACGGTCAGGTCAGTGACCTGGCGACGCTGGCCCGGCAAGCCGACGAAGGGGTTGTAAGGGACGCCCTGGGAACCGGCCTGGGCCAGTTGCGTCTGGCTCTTCTGACTGTTCTCAATCGCCAGCGCCTTGCGCAGCAGCGCAGCGGCTTCGTTGTTTTTGCCCAGGCCCTGATAGATGCGCGCCGCCGAGGTGAGGATCTCCGGGTTACCCGGTTCCAGGGACAGCGCCTTTTCACTGGCGCTTTCCGCCAGGCCACGGTCACGACCTTGCAGCGCGATATCCGCCAGGCCCAGTTGCAGGCGGGCGTTGTTCGGGTTCTGCTGGATCAACGGAGCGTAAAGCTCCATGGCTTTTTTGCTGTTGCCACTGGCCGCGTACATCCGCGCTAAGGCACCTACCGCCAGTGCATCGTTAGGGCGCTGGGCAAGGGCCGGCGACAGCATGTCGTAGGCCGCGACCAGGTCGTTTTTCTCGCGCAAGGCATCGGCCTGCTTGACCCGGTACAGGTAGATCAAATCGTCGTAGCGCTGGCGGCCTGTTTCACTCAATGGCTGGCCCTGCACTTCACGCAGTATGTCGCCCGCCTCGGTGTAGTGGTTGGCCTTGAGCAGCACGTTGGCGTACAGCAGCTTCTGGTCGACGGTGGGGTTCGGGTTGTTATCCACCACCTTCTGCATGATATCCAGGCCCTGCTGCGTGGCACCGACTTCCACATAAGCGGCAGCCAGAATCGCCAGGCGCTCAGGCTTCTGCCGGGTCATGGCTTCACTGCGGCCCAGCAGCGCGAGGGCTTCCGGGCGCTGGCCACGGCGTGCGGTCTCGATGGCAATGTCGGTCTGCTTGTGCAGGGCGATATCGATGCCCAGCTCGTTCATGTCGGCGGTACGTTGCCCGGCCGGGATCCGCGCCAGGGTCTCTTCGGCTTTCTTCCACTCGCTCAACTCGGCCGACAACAGCGTGCTGGTGTACAGCGCGTCCGGCTGGTTCGGTTGCTTGGCCAGCAAGCCGTCGATCAGTGCGCGGGCGTTGCGAATCTGGCCGTCGCGCAGGTAGATGCGTGCCAGGGCGAAGCGCGTCCACGGGTTTTCCGGGTCGGCATCGAGGGCTTGTTTGTAGGCGGCTTGCGCGGCTTTCAAATCACCCCGTTGCTCGGCCAGCTTGCCGACCTGAGTGGCGCGCAACGCGGTGATCTTCACACTCGGCGCAAACTTGGCGCGCTCGGCGGGCGATACCGAGTCGATCAGCTTCAAGGCTTCTTCCGGCTGCCCGGATTGGGACAGCACGTTGATCAAACCACTCAGTGCATCCGGGTCGCCAGGATGACGGGCGAGTACTTTGCGGTAGCCGGCTTCGGCGGCTTCGAACTGATTGTCCTGGGCCTGGAAGCCGGACAGCGCCACGGCCGCGCCGGGCTGGCCAGGGTTCAGGCGTTCGGCCTGGGCCACCAGGTCACGGGCCTGGCTGGTACGACCGCCACGCTGCGCATCGCGAGCCTGGTTCAGCAGGTTCCAGTAGCGCACATCATTGAGCGCCGACTGCCACGCCGCGCCACCCGGCAAACGGGTGGCCTGTACCAGGTAGCTTTCGGCCTCGCTGAAGCGCTGCTGCTGTTGGCGCAGCACGCCCATGCCTCCCAGGGCATCGACGTCGTTGGATTTTTCGCTGAGGCGCGCAGCCAGCAGCGGCTCGGCGGTTTTCAGGTCGCCGTCATCCAGCGCCTTGAACGCCTTGGTCATCTGCGGATCACGTTGCCAACCGGCGCCGCTCTTGCCCTGGGCGATGCCCTTGTTCATCAGCGCACGGATCTCGGTGTCGTCCGGGTGCACCGCGAGGAACTGCTGGAACAACGGCACCTGATCGCTCTTCGGCGGGCCGAGCCAGATCAGCGCAAAGCGCCAGGTTTCATCGGCATTGCCGCCCACGTCGTTGTTCGGCGCCAGCTTGGCCAGCGCACGAATGCCGTCGGCCCGGGTGGCCGGGTTACGCGCCAGATGCTTGGCCAGGAACAGCGCCACAATCGGGTCATTCGGCCGCTCGCGGGACAAGCGTTGCAAGCCGGCGATGGCTTCGTTCGTGCCCTTGGATGTAAAGCCCAGGGTGTTGTAATACTCGCGGGCGACCAGGCCCTGAGGCTGGCGCCCCTGGAAGATCTGGCGATACAACGCCACCGCCTGCTCACGCTCTTCTTCAGGCTCGCCCAGCTCGCGGGCCTGCTCCAGCAACTTGGCGTTGGCCGGAATATTCAGGGTGATGTCCTGCTCCAGCAACAGGGCCTGGCGCGGCACCGGGCTCAACGCCTGCAGGCGGGCCAGGTACTTTTGCGCTTCAGCCGGGCGCTGTTGCTGCACCGAAATCAAGCCGATGCCATACAGCGCATCCGGTTGCTCGGGGCTCAGGCGCAGCAGTTTCTGCCAGGTCTCGAGGGCGCGTTCCGGGTTCTTTTTCGACTGCCAGTAATAGCCCTGCTCGATCAGCAGGCTTTGCGGGTCAGTGGTTTCGGCAAAGCTGGCGGTAGACGCCAGGGCCGCCAGAATCGCAACGGCTAGCGTGTGACGGCGCATGCTGACTCCCAGGATAATTTCACCGTGCCGTCTTGTTCGAAACGGTACTTTTGATCAGCGAAGCCCTGGCCGAACAGGCTGAGCATGTAGTCGTAGTAGATCGGCTGCGCACTGTCCGCCGCCGATGGCGCGAGGGCTTTCGCGAGGGCGTCGTCGACCTTCTGCTTTTGCAGTTGCGCCAGGGCGGTTTCGCCCCGGGCCTGGAAGAAGGCCATGGTGGAGGCCGAGAAACCCGTCGGCGTGTAGCCGTTGTTTTTCTCGACTTCACCGGTCAGCACATGGACTTTCTCCGGAGGAAAACCGGTGACCGACGAAGCGGTCGCCCGGGAAATCCCGCCCAACGCCTTGAGCATCGGCGCGGCCAGCGGGTCACTCTTGGCGGTCATGCCGGCCCAGAGGTACGTGCGGATCGCGTCGTAGCTGCCCAGGTCATCGGAAAACGGATCGACGATAAACAGCCCGGTGTTCGCACTGGTGGCGCGATAACCGACCCAGTTGGCCGCCAGGCCGTGGGGGTTGCTCGGTTGGTCGGCGAGCATCTTCGCGTTGCTCTCGGCCACTTCGCTCCAACCGGCGTTCGGACGTTCTTTTGCAAAGCGACGCAGTTGCGGCAGCACTTGATAGCTTGGGTTGAAGCGCCACAGGCCGCCCGGATGCGCATAGCCCACCGGCCCCGGCAACAGCATCTTGCCCAGGCCCGGCACACGTACGATCAGGTTGCGTTCAACGTTGGCCAGCACCAGTTGCGCGTCGCTGCGGTACTGCGGTGCATTCCACACGCGCGCCGCTTCGAGCAAGGCGTAGGCCATCCACAAATCGGCGTCGCTGGCGGAGTTGGGGTCGATCGTGCCCCACTTGCCGTCGGCGCGCTTGCCCCACAACCAGGCCGGCAGGTTCTGGCCGATGTCGGCACCTGCCATGTTGGCCTTGGTCCAGGTCCAGAGCTTGTCGAAGGTCGCCCGGTCATTGCCCACCAGGGCAAAGAACATCGCGTACGACTGCCCTTCCGAGCTGCTTTCCGTCGGCTTCATGGACGAGTTCAACACCCGGCCATCGTCCTGGATAAAGCGCTTGGCATAGTTCTGCCACAGCGGCCAATCACAGGTCTGTGCCTGGGCGGCACCGGCAAACAAGGTACTGCCGATCACGGCCAGAATCGCGCTACGCAAAGGGCTCATGCCAACCGCCGTTTTGCACGGGCACGCAGTGCCAGGTAGATCAGGCAGGTCAGCACCAGCAGACCGAGGAAGGTGATTGCCAACATCCAGCCCAGGTTCTGGGACAGCTGCCATTGCATGAATTTGAAGTAGTTAAGGTCGCCGACGTAGTACTGCTGGTCGGCGACCAGCGAGCTGATCTGCGTGCCCTGCACCACCGCCAGGCTGCCCTGGATCGAGTCTTTGTAGTCGTCACCGCCAATCAGCGCCGAGGTCGCTTCAAGCAGGCCCTGCGGCTGGTTGCTGGCGATCAGTACCACACTGCGCCCGGCCTTGAGCGGCGATTGGAAACCGGCGAACCAGGTGCTGTTGCTCAGGCCGCTAAAGGTGATACCGGCGTTGGCCGGATGCTGGTTGGCGGCGGCGTCCGGGCTGATCCAGCTGCGCACATAGCGCGGCAGGTCAGACAGCAGGAAGTGGTGCTGCGGGCCGTCGCTGGTAGCCGGCAGGTACTGCTGCCATTGCTGCAACAGCGGCTGGTTGCCGCCGGTGGCGAGCACCAGCAGGTCTTTGTCGGCAACGCTTTGCACGTCTTTGGCCTGCACCACTTTGACAGCGGTGGCCGGGTAGCCGGTGGACTCGCCGAAGCGGCCCATCACGGTCAGGTAAGCGCTCAGCTCATCGGTGCCGACGTTGTCCGGCATCACTACGGCGGACTCCGAAAGGTCAGCCAGGCGGGTGAACGGGAAGCCCGAATCGTTGAACACGCCGAGGTTCGGCATCGCAATAAAGTGCTGGTAGGTGCTCAGGTCCAGGCTGGAGTCCGGGTCAATCGCGCCGCGCATGTTGTCGACGATGATGTCCCGGCATTCGCCTTCCTTGATGTAGTCGTACATGAAGCGCAGTTGCAGCTTGGACTTGGGCGAAGCCGAGCTGATAGGCAACAGGGTCGTCACTTCACGGGGCAGGGTTTCGTCTTTCTTCAGCTGGTCCAGCAGGCTTTGCCCCCCGCCCAGGTTGGTCACCGACGGCAACGCCACGGACTTCATGAACTGGTCGTTCAGGCCAATCAGCAAGGACGAGTTGGTAGACACCTGCTGTGGCGTGTAGCGGTATTTGACGTTGAGCGGCACGCCCTCTTCACGCCAGTTGAACAGGTCGGGCGGCAGGCGCAGGTCGACGCTGATCGGGCCCGGGTTGTAGCCGGAGACGTTGAGTTTTTTCAGCTCCACCAGCTCGCCAAGGCGTACCGGGCGGTTGCTGGGCAACCAGTTCGGCGCGTCGTACGGGCGGCGCGGGGCCAGGGTGTCGAGCTTGGTGATGACCACGCTGTTGCCGGTCAACACCGGGTTGCCCAGCACCACGGCGGTGGCGGCGCGCTTGAGCTCGGCGCCGTCGCGGCCGGAGACGATCAGCAGCTTGCCATTCGGGTCGTTGGGGTTGGCGATCAGGGTCAGGGTCGGCCCTTTTGGCTCGGGTACTGCCACACCGTGTACGTCCACGGCCTGGGTGCTTTGCACCAGCACGATGGCGTTGCCCTTGGCCGGGATCTCGCCGAGGGTGGTCGGGAACGTCGCACCGCGGTAGCTGGCCATGCCGCCTACCCACGACGACAGTGCACCGGCGGCTTCCAGCGCGGCGTTGTCGGGCGCGGTGGCAAACACGAACGGCAGGCTGACCTGGCGCGCATCACGCTTGTCGAAGAACGGCAGCGGCAGCACCGACAGGTCGTCCTTCAAGACGATCGGCTGCACCTGCACTTTCAGCTCGCTGCTGTTGCTGATCTTGGCCCACAGGCTGCTGTGCAGCGGGTCTTCACAGGACATGGTGTAGTGGCCGATGAACTGCAGGCTCAAGCGGTTGAATTCGGTGATCAGGTGCGCCGGGATCTGCACCAGCTTTTCCTGCTGGATGCCTGCGCCATCTTTAGGCAGCGGCAGGCTGGCGGCGACTTCGTCGTTGACCAGCACGTTGATCTGCGACAGGTCCGCCAGCAGCGCCGGCGAGTAGCTGTACTTGAGCAGCAGTTGCGCGCCCTTCACTACTTCATCGGCACGGATGTCGAAGTTGACGCTGTCGGACGCTTCCACGCCTTGCAGGTTCATGGTGTCGCGGCGGCCCAATTGCTTGAGGGTCAGGCTGTAGCCGTCATCCGTGCTCTGCACCGCAACGGCGGGTGCAGCAGCCTGTGCCTGCGAGCCCAGGCCCAGCAGCGAAGCGATCATCAGCGCGAGCACACCGCGCGACTGCGGGCGGGCAAATATCGTGGAAGTCATGGCTTGTCCATCAGCGTATCGAGCGGTTGTGAGGGAGTGCGGCGCAGCGCCAGACGCAATTCATGCAGCGTGGCGCGGCCCAGGGTAAACAGGCCGCCGATGCCGATGGCACCGACTTCACGCAGGGCAGACAACGGTGTATCGGGCTGGCCGGCGCCCCAACTGGCGGCCCAGGTGTCGGCGCGGGAAAACGTCAGGCGTACCAGTTCGCTTTGCTGGCGCAGGGACAGTGCATCGAATTGCGCGCCAATCTGCGCGCCCTTGCTGAACACCACCCGCGCCTGGAACAGGCTGTCCAGACCATTGCGCGACAGCACCAACTGCACCGGTTCGCCCTGGGCAATCTGGTGCCCGTCGGCGAGGATCAGGCCGAAGCCGTTTTGCGAGAAATCCTGAGTGGTGCCCTTGAGCACACGGCCGTCGGCGCAGATCACGCTGACCGGCAATTTTGCGCTGACCCGCGGCTCGGAACGCACTTGCCGCGCCTCCGAAGCCACCGCCACTGCAGCGCTGGTGATGATCAGGTTGTAGAGGGTCCAGGTCAGGTTGATTGCCACGGTGACCGCGGTGGACTCATCGCCCCAGATCAACTGATAGAGACCGAAGCCCAGCCCGACCAGGTTCACCGCCAGCAGTACCAGGTACGGCCGCGCGAGTTTCCAGTCGAAGAATTGCTTGTCGATGATCCCGCCCTTGTCGGTGACGTTGAAGCCACCGGCCTTAGGGTTGACCAGCGCCACCAGCACTGGCGGCAGGATGTACCAGGCCAGCACGGTCTCGTAGACCTCGTTCCAGAACGAGTGGCGGAAGCGCCCCTGGATCCGCGAGTTGGTCAGGCTCGAATGCACCAGGTGGGGCAATACATAGGCGACGATCATCAGCGCCGAAGCGTGGAAGATCTGCGCGCCGAAAATCAGGTAGGCCAGCGGTGCGGTGAGGAACACCAGCCGCGGCAAGCCATAGAAGAAGTGCAGCATGGCGTTGGCGTAGCAGATGCGCTGGCCCCACTTCAGGCCTTTGCCCAGCAGCGGGTTGTCGGTGCGGAAAATCTGCGCCATGCCCCGCGCCCAGCGAATACGCTGGTTGATATGGCGCGACAGGCTTTCAGTGGCCAGGCCCGCAGCCTGCGGGATTGCCAGGTAAGCGGTGTTGTAGCCCAGACGGTTGAGCTTGAGCGCGGTGTGAGCGTCTTCGGTCACGGTCTCGACGGCCACGCCGCCGATTTCCAGCAACGGCTTACGGCGAATCACCGCACACGAACCGCAGAAGAAGGTGGCGTTCCACAGGTCGTTGCCGTCCTGCACCAGGCCGTAGAACAGTTCGCCCTCGTTGGGCACGGCGCGGAAGGTGTCGAGGTTCTTTTCAAACGGGTCGGGCGAAAAGAAGAAGTGCGGCGTTTGCAGCATCGCCAGCTTGGGGTCTTTGAGGAACCAGCCGAGGCTGACCTGCAAGAAGGAACGGGTCGGCACGTGGTCGGCGTCGAACAGCGCGATGTATTCGCCGTCGGTGATCTTCAACGCTTCATTGAGGTTGCCGGCTTTGGCGTGGAAATTGTTGTCGCGGCGGATGTAGTTCACGCCGATCTTGCGGCAGAAATCACGGAAGTCATCGCGACGGCCATCGTCGAGTACGTGGACCCGCAGCTTGTCCTTGGGCCAGTCCATCGCCTGGGCGGCGAAGATGGTCAGTTTGACGATGCTCAACGCCTCGTTATAGGTCGGGATGAACACATCGACAGTGGGCCACTCCGACGGCTCCGTCTTGAGCCACACCGGCTCGCGACGCAGCGGCCAGGCGGTTTGCACGTAGCCGAAGATCAGCACCACCAGCGCGTACAATTCGGCGAGCACCAGGCCATAGCCGAAGAGCATGTCCAGCCAGGTTTCAAAGCCCAGGGTGGAGGTCAGGCGCCAGTACATGTAGCGCAGCGACGCCACCAGCGACAACACCACCAGCGCGAGGATCGCCATGCGCCCGGGAATCTTGCGCAGCACCAGCACCGCGAGGAAGCACACAGCCGCAAACAGGCACTGGCTGTAGAGGTCCAGCGGCGCGCTGACGATGCTCACCAGCAACAGGGTGCCGATCACGCAACTGATCACCACCAGCACTTTGCGTAGCGCATCGGGCCAGCGGTTGAAGCGCGAAATCGCGGCGTCCAGGCGCTGTTCAGTGCGCCCCGGGGTGTGGGGCGTAGAGGACGTAGTGTCGGTCATGGAAGGTCCGAATCGATGCGTTCGAGCAGCGTGCGGCACAGGGCATGAATGTCCTGGCAGCCGAGACTGTTGACGGTAGGGTCGAGGGGATCGCGGCCGTAGGCCTGGGCTTCGCTGAACGCCGGGTCACGGTGGACCGTGCCGAGCAGTGCATCGCCCAGGCGCGCCTTGAACACTTCGGCCATGTCCAGGCTGAAGCGGTGGGCGCCGTCGAGTTGGTTGATCACGTAGTAACGCTGTGGCGGCTTTGCGCGCTCAAGGTACGGCGCCAGCACACTGTCCATCTGGGCCAGGGTGCTGAATGACGAGACGTCCGCCTGCACCGCCACCAACACCACATCGGCCAGGGCCATGGCCTGATGCAGGTACACCGTGTTGCCGGCGGGCACGTCGATCACTAGCGTGTCCTGGCCATTCAGGCGCAGGCCGGCCAGATGCTTGGGCAGCCATTCGGTTTCTTCGCCCAGCCAGCGATTGAGATTTTGTTGCTGTTCGTTGTTGGTCTCACCGAACGCCACCAGCCGGCAACCGGCAAAGCCACGCTCAGACAGGCCTTCCCACGACTCATTGCTCAAACTCGCCGCACCGATGCCGGGCAGATTCAGGCCCAGGCACAAGTGATGACGCAGGGCGTTTTGCGGGTCCAGGTCCAGCGCCAGCGCCGGGCGACCTTGACGCTGCAAGCCGCTGGCGATGGCGGCGGTCAGCGTGCTGCGGCCGACGCCGCCTTTTAGCGACACCACCACAATCACCTTGGGCGACGATTGCTCCGAGTACACCTCACCCGTCGGCCCTTCCACCACTTCGGGTGGCTGCACGTGACCGGCTTCGGCCTGGGTCAACTCCTCGAGCAAACGCAGCAATGGCGCCGACGGCGGCTCATCCCGGACGACCGGAGAAGCGGCCTTGACGGGGGTGGGCACGGCGTCGAAACGCTCGACGACCACATCATCCTCAAGATAATCGTGGACGGCCTGCAACTCCCGGTAGCCATTTGGATTGGCGCCCAGCTTATTGAATAGTTTTGAAATATCGTCTGCGCGACTCACCCACGGCCCTCCCCGATTAATAGCTTTAAAGGCGATAAAAAGGTCAGCGCATAAGGCTGACCTTGGTATTTCTAGTTATGTGTTGGCAGGCGGCATTCTGTGATATCAGATTGATGGTGTCAGTATTTTGATGCTTTTGGATTAATTCTTTCCGACGAGTGGCATTGTGTCGATTTTTTGACTTATTTTTGATTTTTTTACCATTTTCTTGAAGATCAAAAGGTTGTGATGCTTTATTGGTAAAATTGCTGGCCGGCTGGTCAGGAAAACCTGCTTAGCTGACAAATCAAATTACAACTAAGTGATTAACCCTCAGCGCGCCATAAAAGCGATTAAACGATTCCGCTATTAATCTGACGCTTAATATTTCGAAACAGAATACGTAAAGGCTCGCCTTATTCAAGGGAAAACCGATGGTCGTTATGCCGAAAACATCTAAGCAAAAGGCCTGACCGACTAATCCCTCTAACGGTCGGGTTTATGTATCAAGTTGTATGCAATTCCCCTCTCAATACATGGCGAGGCAAAAGGCCGGGGTGCATGACACAGGCCGGATACCTCCCGGGCGCTCAATAGGCTCCAACGAAACACATCACCTATTGAACCCCAGAGGACACCCCATGAACCGGACCACCTTCATCGCCAGCAGCCTGTTTGCCTTGCTCAACATTGCCGCCTTTTCAGCCCACGCCGAGGCCAGCCAAAAGCTGGATATTCAGCAAGTGCTGTCGACGGTGGACGATGGTGGTGCCGCGTGTGGCGTGGTGAATGCGCGGATGACTTACCTGGATTCCCATGGCCAGAAGCGCGTGTTTGAGTACATGAAGTTTGCGGACTCGTGCAATGAAGGCAGCTAACAGCGTGAGCAACAAACCTGTGGCGAGGGAGCTTGCTCCCGCTGGGCTGCGAAGCAGCCCCAAAAAACAGTGGGAGCGCTGCGCACTCCAGCGGGAGCAAGCTCCCTCGCCACAAAATCTCATCTGAAGCTAAATCGCTTTAACCGCGAATACGGTGCTCGGTGAACTCATAATCCTCCTGGCAATCGCCAGTCGGGTCCGCCGCCACACTCACGTAATGAACCGTGTCGGTGTCGACCATCTTGTAGGTGTAGATATCAGGCGTACGCACGCCATCCGTTCTCAACTCATTCTTGCCATTAGCCGCAGACCAGGTGCCTTTCTCGGTTTGAATCGGCTGGGTTTGCTGCGCATCACGGAAAAACGTGATGGTGAAACGGCCGTCGGGCTTGAGGTTATTGTTCCAGGACAGGAACTGGCACTTGCCGCTTTCTGCGCGCAGGCCTTTCCATTGGCCGACAAGGGCCGGGTCGTTGGCTGGCTTGTAGGCGGCGCAGCCACCGAGGGTGGCGGCCAGGACGATCAGAGCCAGGGAGAGATTCCGTTTCACGTGGTGCTTCCTTATATGAGTGCATTCGTCGCGCGAACGCGCTCAGGATTGATCCTGATAGATGCCGATGGTTCGTTGGAGCGCCCCTTCATCTCTGGGACGGCTGATGATGAGTGGCATGTTGCCACTACGCACAGACCTTTTCCAGTGATCCAGCGCATGGGATTTGCGGGGTTTGGGTGGTTGAAACGAGGCCGAGCAGAAAAAACCCGGGCGGTTGCAAAAATAGTCAGAATTCAGGGGTTTACAGAAGCTTGCCAATCGCTATAATCGTCGCCCTAACACGCCGGTATAGCTCAGTTGGTAGAGCAACTGACTTGTAATCAGTAGGTCCCGGGTTCGACTCCTGGTGCCGGCACCATACAAAACAAAGCCTCGCAGTGATGCGGGGCTTTTGTTTGTCTGCTAAACGTAACAAGTCACGTAACAACGGAATGACGCGATGAACTGGAAGGCGATCGACTGGAAATATATTGTGATGTTTTTAGTCACGCTTGTTTGCGCGCTAATCCCTGTCCTCTGGCAATCCAGCCAAGAAGCGCGGTCTATTTCAGTCAAACTCTCGTCTTCGACGACCCTTCAGCTAGGCCCGAAAGCAGGCATCAAAGACCTCCAGGTTACCCTAGACGGACATAATATCGATCGTCCTTATCTCTCGCTTTTTGAGGTAGTGAATGATGGATCAAAACCAATTCTAAGCAGTGAGTTTGAATCGCCAATCGAATTGTTCACGAAGAATGAGGCCTCGGTTGTTACTGCCCAGATCGCTGAAACCATTCCTGCTGGCATCACAGCAAAAATATCCGTCGATGACAAACGGGCCAAGATCGCTCCTTATTTGGTGAATCCCGACGACTCAGTTTTCTTCACAATCCTTACATCGGGAGGGGCGCCTAAGTTCGAAGCGCATGCGCGGATTGCAGGTATTAAGGAGGTAAAA
This sequence comes from Pseudomonas yamanorum, assembly GCF_013386765.1. Lineage (GTDB taxonomy): Bacteria > Pseudomonadota > Gammaproteobacteria > Pseudomonadales > Pseudomonadaceae > Aquipseudomonas > Aquipseudomonas yamanorum_A. The sequence goes on along the minus strand of NZ_JACARE010000003.1, from coordinate 91,280 downwards.
TATGTCGATTCATCCGTACCTGCGCCCAATCGCGTTAGCATTGCGGTGACGCTTATTGTGGCTCTCTGCATGATCACCCTTTACTTTTTGTATATGGCATTTGCGAGCCGGAGGCTCATCGTATCTAGCTCACTTGCCCGCATGACAGGTATCACCTTAATAACCGGAGTCGTTTTCATTCTTAGGGGCATGAAGGCCCAGATAGAAGCGTTTCTTCCGTTTTCGCTAGGGTTGCCCGTTTTGCTGCCAGCGTTATTCATCCTCGGGGGTTTATGTGCTTGGTGGATCTCAAAACGTACTGAACGTGCGACACCACATTAGTGACTGTCAGATGAGTATTTCAGGGTTTTGGTATCAGCTCGAACGTTGAGATGAGGCAGTACTGGTTGGCCAAGACCCCGCCAAAGTGAACGCCGCAGAAGTGTGTCCACCCCTCAAGCGTCCCGCCTACGACACACGGGAATTTTTTTCCGGTGCACCCATCAAAAGTGCGCAAGAAGTGTAAGTGAGATTTTTTATCTATCTCTATCCCTTATATTTCAACAGCTTAGAACCATTTCTAAACCGTAAGTAGACTGTCAAATCAGTGTCGGTGCCGAACAGTTCGTGACTGTAAGTGAAGGATTTTTCAACCTACTGTTTTTAAAGGGTTTTTTAAAGCCTCTTTCCTGACTTACACTTTTTGACGACGTGACTGTAAGTGACGCCCCCCAATGAATCCGGGGCTTTTCAGGCGTTTCTCGACCCACTGACGCCACTTACGTGTCAGGAGGGGGTGTACATGGAAAAAGTTTTCAGCAGCCGTTTAGGCACGCCCCACCAGACTGCTCTCGCTTCGTGACTTTAATCCGGAGAACACAATGACAAAGCCCAGCTCCGTCGCTCCCATTCCAAAAATTGAAGTCATCAAGAAAGGCGCCCTGTGGGAAGTCCATTGGGACTACCTGAAAGGCCCGGCCAGCCTGATTCTGTTCAACCGCGCTGACTACCTGCGAGGCTATATAGATGGTGCGCTGGACATCCTCGGGATTGATCCCGATTGCGTGTGCGGCGCCAGCGGCGTGACCGGCACGGTAAAACGACTGACTCAACATCAGGCCGACACACTTTATGGCTCATTGAACCAGTTGCTGGTCCCGTTGGTAGAAGCGGAATTCGCCCGCCTGGAACGCCTCGGCGCCCTCCCTCATGTACGCGGCGCCGCTGCAAAAGTTTGAATTCCCTCTCCCCCATGTAATCAGCCTACCAGGCCCAGCCGGCGGGCAGCTCCCTGCATATCCTGAGACACGCCCTGTAACTGCAATGACGTGCACTTTCGACCGATTGCGATTCTGAAAACCGCCTGGTTCGAATGTTTTAAAATTTTCGACCCAACGAAACCGGGGCCTCCAGCCCTGACCCGTTCGTAGTCGTCTGCTGGACCGCTGTGCAACCGCACTGCACTTCTCTTCAAAACTTTGCAATCTGTGAAACTGCCGGTCGCCCGCAGAACGCCCCGGCCCGCCTGGGCTGCCGGTTCGTTTGCACTACATCCGGGTTTGCACAAAAAAAGGACGCAAACCCCGTCGGCGGGAGGGGGATAAGTGCTTTTCAGACTGGTTTTTTACGAGTGTGGATTTTTTCAATCTTGCACCTGCATTTGACTCATCACCTCAACGTAGCGCGGGTGTTACGCTCCACCAGCACGAGCCACAAGGACATCTACCAGCTAGATAAGGAGAGGAATATGATTCGTGAAGTAACGTTATCGCAAAACAACTTTTTGCTGATTTTCTCGGATGCCGTTCTACTATATGAGGCGGCAGCAGCATGCGAAGACTCAGATCTAAATAGCGCGCTGGCAAAGTCTTCAGTATTGTCTGTGAACTATGCAATCGAGGCGGCGGCTAATTCGTTCCTTGAATCAATCGAATTGATAGGCGTTTTGCGAGAGAAAATCGATAAATTCACAACAATAGAAAAATTTGATTTTGTTCTTCAATGGCATACAAATCACCACCTTGATGCCGGAGACTCTTACGTTCAAGCGGTTAAAAACCTTATAAAAAACCGAAATGTTATGGTTCATCCGAAAGTCGCAACCCGGTCCATGTCAGTGGAAACCGCAGCAGGCGAAGATGGCACCATCAGCCACACTGCCCTAAAGACAGAGTTTAAGAAAGGAAAGGACCCAAAGCCGAAGCTCCTAGGTAATGACCCAGAGCTCTACACTCATAAGGATGCCAAGGCGGCGCTTCAGGTTATGACTTCATTCCTAAATGTATTTGTACACTGGTGGGGTATTGATTTTAAAGTCGCAGAAAATTTCTTGTTTCAGACTTGGGATGGTTCTATTAACGCTAGACAGGTGATGTTCAGACCAAATCAAATCCTCACATTGATTCGAAACAATGACTTTTTGGATATTCAATTCATGGGTATTTACGGAATATTGAAGGACCAAGAACAGCCCGCTTAAATCAAGCGACTCTACGGGCGCTAGACGCTCAGGTAGATTTTGTCTTAACGCAAGAAAAAATCACTTTTATCTGAAGAATGAAGGCAAGACATGAGCACATTAGTTCTAGAAGAGAAAACACTAACGAGCGATGAGTTCTTAAATATTTTACTGCACCGAAAACTACCAAGCAGGGAGTTATCCTTCGGCGACTACATATTCAGAGGCCAACACAACGCAAATTACTCGCTCGTCCCTTCTGCACTACGCGACGGTGCTCTTGAAGACATGCGAAAAAAAATGTTGATTTTTTTTGATGTTCCACCCGACAGAGAGAACGAACCCTACACTCAAGCAACAGTCGAATATCAATTAATTCGCGACTTTTATAGAATTGCAGACATGCAAGGACTCTATATACCAGAATCTAAACTACTTCGAAATCTACATTACAAAAAAGCCGAATATAATACAATGGCAGGATGGAAAACCGGGGACACTTGGCTTCCAGATGACATGCTAAATGCGGCTGCCCTAGCTCAACATTACGGGGTTCCTACACGCTTACTAGACTGGACTTACGACCCCCTGGTAGCGGCTTATTTTGCAACGGCACCAAAGCTTAGCGGAGAAAAAAAGGGGTTCAATACAAATGGCGAGCTATGTATTTGGGGACTTAACATCCAAGATATAGGTTTTTTATATGAGGTTCATAAAGCTGCGGATTTATTAGGAGAGAAAAAACTACTCAGGGAGTTTCCGCTTAAGTTAATCACCCCACCCTATCACGGCAACCCTAACCTATCCGCCCAGCAGGGTTTATTTACACACTGGTCTACAAAGCTCTCGGGAATTGATAGTCTTTTGGGTGATGAACTCTATACCGATGATGCAAAAACATGTTTAGTAAGTTTAATACAGAAGTATTTCGACAGCCATAAGATAGGCGAAAGACCTAACATGCTCATTAAAATTACGCTCCCTAATAATGAGTCTGAAAAAGTTGCAAAGCATCTTAGAGCGCTCGGTTATGGTCCATCAAAATTATTTCCTGGGTATAGCGGTGCGAATATGGAGATTGAAGAAAGGCAATACTTTCCCAAGTCTCGCAGAAAATGAGCCTATTAAAATTATCTATAATACCCTACGCAACAGAGTATTCTGGTGTAGCCCTGCGAAACAGGGCTACATTTATTTCTATAAATCTCATCCGACTTGACGTTACAGCTTTATTTCTTCAAGTTGTCTGGCTAATTGGTGTGTTTCAACTGCCTTAGAAGTAAATGCGGCCGCGTTGTTAGGTACTGGTGTCGGACCATGGGTATGAACAGCTAACTGAATATTCATTTGCTCGACCAGATCGAGCAGATCGCACAGCACCTGCAGCACGTTCACAGCATCAGATCCCAACCATGTCTTGGGCGCGATTAGTTGCTGGTTGAACACCGCCACACTCTTGCGTAACCCGTGAATCCTTTCCTCCATGTCGCCACCTACCGTGGCGTTGTGTTTCTGCCCCACCACCAGGTTCAAGTCCCGCCCGGTCGCCTGGTGCAAGTCATCCACCGCCGCCAGGCTCGCAGATCCGCCCGACAGCAGCTTGAGCGCTCCCAAGGCCTCAAACGTCTTGATGCCGCCCACCAACTCGGTGGAATGGTCGTCCACGGTCCTGGTGTGGCTCTGGAACCGCTCCGTGTTGCCCATCGCCTCCACTTCCCGCTCGATCGCCTTGTCCAGGATCTTGCCGTCAGTCTGGCGCAGCCAGTTGCCGTCCGCGTCGACACGCTGCTGACAGGCTTCGCTGTGCAGCCACACCTGGTCACCCTTCGGGACGCTGGGCATGATCAGGCCGTGGGGCAGAATCGTTTGGATATAGGGCTTGTGCGGCAGGCCGTAGGCGAAACACAGCACGACTTGGGTGCCTTCCTCGGGGAACGCATAAATGCCCATTTCCTCGCCACCGGTGGGCAGCGGCAAAGGCACGCCGGCCAGGATCGGCAGCTTGGTGTCTGGCTCACCGTCCGGGCCCATGACCTCAATGTCGACCGCGTCGCGTGGACGGAAGTCGTCGCAGATCCCGACGCCGGCGGGCGCGTCGGCCACTGCGACAACGCGGGCAAAGCGTGGCAGATGGTAACCGCCGGTAAGTTCGGCGAATTGTCGTTCTACGCTGCGGCGAATTGCGTCGTCCATCGGATGGCCGTCTTCTTTATGCCAAATTATGGGTAGCCAATAATTATGACGTATCCATAAAACGGCATAACTGCACGAGCCGCACGATTTTGCATCCTGAGCTGGCTGCAGGAATAGCAAACCTGCCCTTCAAGCTCAGCGTTCTGAGAAAACGCGACAGACTCATTTTCAGGCCGCCAGAACCAAGCCCGGCAGCAGCAAAACGAAACAACTATTTCCCCAGTTGCACCCACCCCACCACCACGCTACCCTCCCCCCGTCGCTGCCAATTCAGCGACCGGGCCTGAGAACCCGACATGATGCAGGCGCAACAGCGCCACCAATCACGATTTGCAGGCGTTTTTTTACGCCCGTAGTTTCGTGCAATGGCGGCTGTGCGTGGGAGACCTTCGGGTCTGCCGGGTTCCTGTATCTCCGGTTCTCAGCCTGCGCACAGCTGCCACCCATTCGCCTGAGAACGAACGTGGTAGCTCTCACTTGATACGGGAGTTTTACCGATGAACGCTCCAAATCCGTCTAACCTCACTACCCTCGGCGTTACGCCTTTTTCATTTCATTCCGACCAGCCTTTGTTTCGCGTTAACAGCGGGGTTTCCCTGCCTGAAGCGCTGTCTCACGTATCCAATTTGCTGCATGTCGCCAAGCTGTTGGCAGAGGACGCGGCGATGATTCGGGATACGGATCGCTACGCCTGGGCTTCGCACTATCTGCAAGAGATGAGCAAGGCGGTGATTGATGATGTGGTGAAGGTGTTGGAGTCGCCGGGCAATAATCTGTAGGTGTATCAGATTGTGGATGTGTTGGCTGGGCCATCGCCATCGCGGGCAAGCCCGGCTCCCACATTTGATCTTTGTTGTTTGTTTTAGAGTGCTTGGCTTGAAGCCGTCACACACAAAAACGCCCCGAACCATCACGGTCCGGGGCGTTTTTTCGTTCAGCCGCGTCGCTTAGTGCCCGGCACTCTGCCCACCATCCACATGCAGAATCTCACCCGTCACAAACCCAGCCGATTCCAGGTAAACAATCGCCTGCGCAATATCCCGCGCTTCCCCCATATGCCCAACCGGATGCAAGCTGCCCAACGCCGCATGCGTCTCTTCACCATGCATCGGCGTCTTGATAATCCCCGGGCTCACCGCATTCACCCGAATCCCGCGCTTGGCGTATTCAATCGCCAGCGATTTGGTCGCCGAGTTCAGCCCGCCTTTGGTCAGCGAAGCCAGTACCGATGGCACGCCGTCAATCGCGTGGTCCACCAGGCTGGTGGTGATGTTGACGATGTGCCCGGCGCCCTGTTTCAGCATCTCGGTAATCGCCAGTTGGGTGATGTAGAAGAATCCGTTCAGGTTCACCGCCAGCACGTTCACGTAGTCTTCGTGGGTGTAGCTGGTGAACGGTTTGGCAACGAAGATCCCGGCATTGTTGATCAGGCTGTCGATGCGGCCAAACCGCGCCACACCTTCGCGGATGACGCGCTCGGCGGTGGCCGGGTCGGCGATGTCGCCGGCTACGGTAAGAATGTCCGGATCGGTCGACGGTTTGATCGACCGGGAGGTGGCTACCACGCGGTAATCCAGCTCGCGGTAAGCCTTTACCGCCGCCGCGCCAAGGCCTTGGGATGCGCCGGTAATCACAACGACTTTTTTCGAATTGCTCATGATGAAACCTCTATAGGGAAAATGGGATGGTTCAAGCAGCCGCGGCGGACATTTCCCGCAGCATCTGTTCGTAGTAACTGACTGATTGCGACCCGGAAACCAACTGGCGGCCGTTGAGGACCATGGCCGGCACGGAGTTGATGCCGTGCTCGCGGTAGAACACTTCAAGCTCGCGCACTTCGTTGGCGTAGGCGGTAGAGCCCAGCACCTTGCGTGCGCCTTCAAGGTCCAGCCCGGCCTCGGCGGCTAAACGCGCCAGGGTTTCGGGGTCGCTGACGTTCTGGCCATCGCTGAAGTACGCACGCAACAAGGCCTTTTTCAGCTCGGTCTGGCGCCCTTGCTGCAACGCCCAAAACAGCAACCGATGGGCGTCGAAGGTGTTGTAGAAGTGGCTGCGTTTTTCCAGGTCGAAGCTGAAGCCGATGGCCTCGCCGCGCTCCATCAGCATCCTTTTACCGCTGGCGACTTCCTCGGCGCTGCGCCCGTATTTGCGCATCATGTGGGCGACGGCGTTTTCGCCTTCGGCCGGCATGTCGGGGTTGAGTTCGAAGGGTTTGAAGGTCAGCTCAACCTTCACTTCGCCCGCCAGGTTGTCGATGGCTCGTTCCAGGGCGGTGGCGCCGAGGGCGCACCACGGGCACACCACGTCGGAGATGAAGTCGAGGGTGACGGGCGTGCTCATGACGGATTTTCCGCGAGCTGTTTGCGGTATTGAGTGGTGGTGATACCGGCATAGCCCCAGTTATCGGTGTCGACTTCTTCGATGACGATGTGGGTCAGGTCGGGGCGTTTGTTGAGGACGCGCTCGAGGGTTTCGGTGATTTCGGCAATGACCTGGGCTTTCTGCTCCGAGGTAACGCCGTCGCGGGTGATGCGTACGCTGACAAATGGCATGACAAGGCTCCAGTGACGTGCCCATCGGCATGATGGGCAGGCAGTGGGGCCAATTTATGAGGTTGCTTGAGGTGGATAAAGGTGGGGCGGAGTACTTCATTAGTGATGCTATGTAATCAATAAGCTCAGATCCCAGGCATAAAAAAACCCCGAACCAGTCGGGGTTTTTTATCGCCTGGAATCAGGCGCGACGCCGAATCAATCAGAAAACGTTGATTGGGTAGTCGGCGAACAGACGGATCTCGTTACCGCCCACGTTGTAGTTGCTGGCGTTGTTGGAAACGCGCAACCACGACGCACGGGCACGCAGGCTCAGGTCTTTGGCCGGGCCGTTCTGTACCACGTATTTGAACTGGTTGAAGATCTCACGCTCGGTGCCACTGCCGCGGTTGGAACCGTCGTCAATGTTGGTGCCGCGCACGTAGGCGATGTTGTAGGTCAGGCCAGGCACGCCGAAGGCGCTGAAGTCCAGGCCGTAGCCTGCTTGCCAGGAGCGCTCGTCCTTGCCGTTGAAGTCAGACCAGTAGGAGTTGGCCAGCAGGATGGTGTTGCCACCGTCGCCGATGCCGCCTGCGTTGCGGTAGCCGCCGTACAGGTAACCGGTGTCACCGGTGCTGCGCTGGTGGGCCAGGGTGAAGCTGTGCGGGCCAACGGCCCACGTGGCGCCCAGGCTCCAGATTTTGTTGTCGCGAGCGTCGGCGTCACCTTGGTTTTCCAGGGCGAAGCTACGGTCGAGCTTGGTTTTGTAGCCGTTGAAGTCGAAGGTCAACGATTGTTTCTCTGGCAGGGCCAGCACGTAGTTGACGTTGACGTATTGCTTCTTCAGCACGTCCTGCATGTTGGAAGCGTAGAGCGCTGCCGACAGGCTTTCGGTGAATTTGTAGCTACCGCCGATGTAGTCGATGCTTTTCAGCGCGCCACTGTCGGAACCCTCGGCGCTCTTGCGAGCTTCCTTGGTGAAGTGACCAGCGTCCAGTTGCAGGCCGGCGATTTCTTTGGAAACGATCGAAGTACCTTCGTAGGTTTCCGACAACAGACGGGAGTTGTCGTACTGCAGCACCGGCACGGCTGGCATCTGCTGACCGTATTTGATCACGGTGTTGGAGATGCGTGCCTTGACGGCTGCGCCGCCCTTGGCCAGGTCATCGGCTGCTGCGCCGCTGTCGCCTTGCTTGAAGAAGTCGATACCGCCAGCACCGCTGCGACCTTTACCACCGTCCAGGCGAATGGCGTACTGGCCGATCACGTCCACACCCACACCGACGGTGCCTTGGGTGAAGCCGGACTCGAACTTGCCGATGAAACCCTGGCCCCATTCGGCTTTGTCTTGCTTGCCGTTCTTGTAGTCGCGGCTGATGTACGCGTTGCGTGCCGCAATGTTCAGGTGGCTGTCTTCAACAAAACCCTTTGATTGGGATTGGTCGTCAGCCATTGCTTGCGTAGCGCTCAAAATCCCCAGAGCGATCAGCCCCATCCGTTGTTTCAACATTTTCTTATATTCCTTATTACTGGTTGAGTACGCGCTGTGACACCAGGCTCCGTGTTGCTTTTCTGGTGTCGACTTTCCCCAGATAAAAAAAGGCCCGCGGACGACTAAAATGCCGCGGGCCTTTTTTTATTGGAGAAGTCATGGCGGTTAGCCACAGGCGTTGGGGCGAATCCTATCCGCGCCCTTTACTGTGTGTCAATTTCGTGAATCGTCTGTATTTAGGCTAAAAAAGTCTAAGAAACATTAAATAGCCATCATGGTGCAAGGCTCTATCAAGCCCTTCTCGGCTCTTCGCAACCCTGCAGGCCACACATTGGTGCACTCGATTGGGTGGTTGGAATCGAAATTGCGACTGTTTGTCTCAGCCACTCAGCAAAGGCTTGGGGCTTGCCCAGCCAGGGGCTGATGTCGAGCAATTGCAGTTGGCCGCCCTGCTCCAGGGCCAAGGTGGGAAAGCCCTGGCCGCCGATTTTTGCCAGCCATTGGCGGCTGTCTTTGATGTGAGCCTGGGTTTCTGCGCCCTGGATTTCATTGAAGGCTGTGTTGAAGACTTGAGGATCCAAACCGATGGACTCAGCCAGAGTCAGCAGCACGTCGTTATCGGCGATTCGGCGACCTTCGACGTAGTGCGCCGTTTGCAAACGCGCCAATAATTCCAGGCCGCGACCGGCAATTTTTTCTGCGGCCAGCACCGCGCTGATGGGCGGGGCTGAGTCGAACACCGCGTCGTGGTCCCGCAGCAAGCCTTCGAAATACGCCTGGCCAAACGGTTGCCCGGTGTACTCGGCAATGCGCCGGTCATGGGGCATCACGTAGTCACGCAACTGCAGCGAGACAGATTGGCGATTCGCGCCGGTCATCATGCCGCCGCCGTGCAGCTGGACAGGCAATACATCCCGGGCGGCATGCAGCAGCGGCTCGGCGCCGTAACACCAGCCGCACAGCGGGTCGTAAATGTAATGAAGCGTGGCTGCCGACATGACGGGCTCCGATAGACGTTGATGCCCGGCAGATTAGTCTTACCTACAGTTCGGAAAAACCCCGAATTGGCTCCCAGACTGTTTCGGGAATCGGTCGAATATCCCTGTAAAACATATGCCGTAACATTTTTCAGAAGGGTCAACTTAGGAATAGATAACCTGCGCAAATAGTAAGCATTACCATTAACGCGCTTTTATCCTGCCAACCTTTTTGGATACACACCCCGATGCCTGCCCTGCGCCTGACGCCCATTACCCTTGGGCTTTCTGTACTGCTGTCTGCCGGATTTGCCTGCGCTGCCACCGTCCTGCCGGAAACTTCCGTGAGTGCTGAAGCCGACGAAGACGACCCGCGCGTCAAGGAAACCAGTACCGCTACCCGCACCGCCACACCCGTGCGCTACGTGCCCCAGGCCATCGACTCGGTGAAAACCGACAGCCTGCGTTCCTACGGCACCAATGACCTGGGCCAGGCCTTAAGCGGCGTGCCCAACGTCAGCAGCGGCGCCGACACGCGGTTCGACAGCCTGCGCATCCGCGGTTTCGACGCCAGTAACGATTTCTATCTGGACGGTATTCGCGACGACAGCCAATACGTACGCGACCTGCACAACATCGAACGCATCGAAGTGCTCAAAGGCCCGGCAGCCGTGTTGTACGGGCGCGGCGGCCAGGGCGGCATCGTCAACCGCGTGAGCAAACTGCCCCAGGCCGGTCGCGTCTCCAGCATCGAAGCCCAAGGCGGCAGCAATGATTTGCGCAGCCTGTACGCCGACCTCAGCACCGACCCCACCGATAACATCAGCCTGCGCCTGAACATGGGCAACCAGGACAACAACAGTTTCCGCGACGGCGTCAGCGGCAATCGCCAGCTGTTTGCACCGTCCATGAGCTGGCAACTGACCCCCGACCTGAACTGGCTGGTGCAGTACGAATACAGCCGTTACAACCGCACGCCCGACCGTGGCATTCCCGGGGTCAATGGGCGGCCGGCGGATGTCAGCCGCGGCACCACTTATGGTGACAAGCGCGATTACATCGACGACACGTCCCAATCCCTGCGCTCCCGGCTGGCCTATGAGTTGAACGACAGTTGGCAACTGCGCCATACCCTGGGCGTGTTCACCCTCGACAGCGACTTCGATAACACCTACGCCGTCAGCTACGACCCCAAAACCAACAAGGTCGGGCGCCAACGCTGGCAGCAGGAATTGACCACACGCAACATCCTCAACAACGTCGAACTGGAAGGCGGCTTCAGCACTTTTGGCCTGGAGCATCGTTTGCTGACCGGAGTGGAATTGGGCAACCAGCGCCGTGACCCGAAACTCTATCGGGCGCCGCTCGCCGCCGTGCCGAGCGTGGATGTGTACAACCCCAACCCGGACCTGCGCCACAACGGTCGCCTGCCGGCATTCAGCAGCAGCCACACCGAAGTGCAAAGCCAGGGCGTGTATGTGCAAGACCAACTGCGCCTGAACGATCAGTGGCAACTGCTCGCCGGTTTGCGCTACGACCGCTTTGATGTGGAGTCCACCAACAAACTGACCAACGCCTCGGAACAGGTCGTGAGCCACAGCACCAGCCCGCGGGTGGGCCTGGTCTGGACGCCGCTGGAACACCATTCGTTCTACGCCTCGTGGAGCAAGACCTTCTCGCCCACCGGTGGCGGCCTGATCGGCATCACGCCCAATGCGGCGGGCAACGCCAACGAGCTGAGCCCGGAGCTGACCAGGCAGAAGGAAATCGGGGTCAAGAGTGACTGGCTCGATGACCGCTTGAGCACCACCCTGGCGGTGTACGAACTGGAACTCTACAACCGCCGCACCCGTGACCCGCTGGACCCGACCATCACCCTGCTCAGCGGCGAGCAGCGCTCCCGTGGCGTGGAGTTGACCGCTGCCGGCAAGATCATCGGCAACTGGTATGTACGCGGTGGCATTGGCCTGCAGGACGCCACGGTGGTGAAGGACAACAACGGTTTTGAAGGTAAGCGCATCAGCGATGTGGCCAAGCGTAATGCGAGCCTGTTCGTCACCTGGAAACCGGAGATGGGCTGGTACGCGGAAACCGGGTTGACGCTGGTGGGGGAGCGTTATGCGGATAACGCCAACACCGTGCTGTTACCGGGTTATGGCCGCTGGGATGCACTGGCCGGGTTCCGGCAGAAGGAATGGGATGTAAGGGCGGCGCTGAACAATATCAGCGACAAGACGTACTACGCGTCGGCGACGAGTGCGGCGCAGATTCAGTTTGGGGACCCGCGTAGTCTGGTGGTTACCGGAACGTACAGTTTCTAAACAGCAACGCACTTTTCTGTGGCGAGGGAGCTTGCTCCCGTTGGGGTGCGAAGCACCCCCAAAATAAGGCGACTGTGTTTTTCCAGATAGAACTCGGTGATCTGTTTTGGGGCTGCTGCGCACCCCAACGGGAGCAAGCTCCCTCGCCACAAAGTCCGGTGCAACATTGAAAACAACCTTCAGTTCTGCATCAACTCACACAACGCCTGCACCTCATCCTCGCTGAACAGCCCCACCGGGTACCGTTCGCTCATCACCCGGCGCGGGTCGGGCGTCCTGATCTGCCTCGAACCGTTTGCCTTCAACCAGAGCGCCAGCGCATGGATCGCGTCGCCGTTCACCCGCAAGGGGTGGAACGTACGCTTGTACATAAGGTTGATATCGGCATTCATTTCAGCGCTCTCTCCGACGGCTTGAGCGGCTAACTTACTCAAGGTTTATGACAGAACCGCTTAGTCAGACTAAGCGCTCCCTGTCGCAACAGCGATACAAGAGCTATGCCAATGTGCCCGGTTTGTCGGCACATGGTCACAAAAAAGCCCACGAACCTGACGGGCCGTGGGCTTGCTGTGAGCGCCCAAACCGCGGCGCACCCGATTGGCACTCAACCGGGTATCAGGCTGTTACAAGTGCACTCAGTTTTTGTGCGGCGCCGGCTGCTGCTGGGTCAGGCAGTGGATGTTGCCGCCCCCCAGTAACAGTTCGCGCCCCGGCACCATCACCACTTCGTGCTGCGGGAACAGGTTCTGCAAAATCTCCTTGGCGCGGCTGTCCAGCGGGTCGTCGAAGCTCGGCGCGATGATGCCGCCGTTGACGATCAGGAAGTTGACGTAGGAACCGGCCAACCGCACGGTGGGATTGCGCTCCTGGGTGCCGTCGACTGGATCCACGCCGGCACATTCTTCCTCGGTGGCGTACAGCGGCCCCGGGATCGGCATTTTATGCACTGTGAACGAGCGGCCCTTGGCGTCGGTGCTGCTTTGCAGGACGTCCATGGCGGCGTGGCAGCGTGCGTAGTTCGGGTCTTGCGGGTCATCGGTCCAGGCCAGCAACACTTCGCCCGGGCGCACGTAGCAGCAGAAGTTATCCACATGCCCGTCGGTTTCGTCGTTGAACAGGCCATCCGGCAGCCAGATAATCTTATCCACAGCCAGGTTGGCACTGAGCACCGCTTCGATTTCCTCGCGCTGCAGGTGCGGGTTGCGATTGCGGTTGAGCAGGCATTCTTCGGTGGTGATCAGCGTGCCTTCGCCGTCGACGTGAATCGAGCCGCCTTCCAGCACAAACCCTTCGGTGCGATAACGCGGGCTGCGCTCGATCTCGAGGATCTTGCCGCCCACCTGGGAATCGCGATTCCACGGCGAGTACAGGCCGCCATCAAAGCCGCCCCAGGCGTTGAAATCCCAGTTCACGCCACGCACTTCGCCGCTGTTGTTGATCACAAACGTCGGCCCGGTATCCCGTACCCAGGCGTCGTCGCTGGACATTTCCACCAGGCGGATATTCGGTACGTCCAGGCGCGCCCGGGCGTTTTCATACTGGCTGGCCGAGACCGCCACGGTCACCGGTTCAAAGCGTGCAATGGCCTTGGCCACCGCCACGTGGGCGGCCTGCGCCGGCTTGCCGCCCAGGCGCCAGTTGTCCGGGCGCTCGGGCCAGATCATCCAGGTCTGGGTCTGTGGCGCCCATTCGGCAGGCATATGGAAGCCGTCGGCGCGGGGGGTGCTGTGCAAAGTGGTCATGAAAAATCTCCTGGGACGGCTGCGTGAGCATGACGCCTTTATATCGGATAAAAATCGACCTTAAAAGACGATTTACATCTACCACTCATAAATTACCGAACAATTACCGATAACAATCGAATTACCCCGACAAATGGTTAAAGCGACTCGTCCAACACCTTCGCCAGCATGTCGACGAAGAAGTCCACGCTTTGCCGGGAAGTGACCATCGGCGGCTTGATCTTGAGGATGTTCAGATAGTCGCCGGTGGGCTGCATGAAGATCCCCAGTTCCCGCAGGCGATCACACAGCAGCGCGGTCTCTTCGGTGGCCGGTTCCAGGGTCTGCCGGTCGCGGACCAACTCCAGCCCCAGGTAAAACCCGGAACCATGCACCGCGCCCACCAACGGATGCTGCTCGACCAACGCTTCCAAGCGCGCCTTGAAATGCCCGCCTACCACCTGGGCGTTTTCCCACAGTTTTTCTTCCTCCATCACATCCAGCACCGCCATGCCGATGCGGCAACTCACCGGGCTGCCGCCTGATGACGAGAAGAAGTAACCCTCGGCCTCCAGCGCCTCGGCGATTTCCCGGCGGGTGATCACCGCGCCCAATGGCTGGCCGTTGCCCATGCCCTTGGCCATGGTGATGATGTCCGGCACCACGCCCTGCTCTTCAAAACCCCAGAAGAAATGGCCCATGCGGCCATAACCCACCTGCACTTCATCGGCGATGCACACGCCGCCCTGTGCCCGAACCAGGGCATATACCTGCTGCAAATAGCCAGGCGGCAAGGAGATCCCGCCGGCATTGCCGTACACCGGCTCACAAATGAAGCCCGCCAGTTGGCGGTTCTGCGCGGCGATTTTCGCCAGGTTATGTTCCACGCTGCGTACGTAGTCCGGCGCACTGTCCTGCCCGCGGAACTCGCCGCGATAGGTATTCGGCGCGGTCACCGGGTGCACCCAGTCCGGGCGGCTGCTCAAGGCCTGGGGGTTGTCGGCAATCGAGGTCGACACCGCGTCCGCCGCCACTGACCAGCCGTGATAGGCCTCCAGCACGCTGAGCATGTCGCGCCCGCCGCTGTAGGCCCAGGCCAGGCGAATGGCCAGGTCATTGGCTTCGGTGCCGCTGTTGACCAGGAACACCCGGTCCATGGAGTCCGGCGCCAGGGCCAGCAGACGCTCGGAGAACTCGGCAATCGCCGCATAGTGAAAGCGTGAGTTGGTGTTGAGCAGCGACCATTGCCGCGCCGCCACCTGGGCCATGCGTGGGTGACCGTGGCCGAGCACCGCGACGTTATTGAGCATGTCGAGGTAGGAGCGACCCTGCATGTCGATCAGATGATTGCGCCAACCGCGCTCGATGCGCGGCGGGTCAACGTAATAGTGCTTCTGCGAGCGGGCGAAGCTGGCATCGCGACGAGCCAGCAAGGCCTCGGGGTCCAGTTCCGGCTCGGCGTCGCAGGCCAGCCCCAGCAAGGTTGCCGGGGAGGGACACAACGCTTGCCAGGCCACCGCCCGGGACGGCGTGCAGAACAACGGCGGCTCGAGTTCGGCGCGGCACAGTTGCACCGTCAGCGGGCCGGCAACTTCGCCGAGCACTTGGCCTTTTACCACCGCGGCGCCGTGTTGCAACAAGGCGTTCACGCCCCACAATCGAACGCTTAACTGCGCACTGTGCAGGCATAGCAGGCCGTCGGCGGCGCAGCGCAAGGTACCGGCGAACGGTGCTTCCACCGTGGCGCCCAGGGGCATGTGCAGCTCTACATGAAGCGGGAAAGTCTCGGGTTCGACGGCGCTGTCGGGCTGGGTCCGGGACAGTCGATACTGGCCATAACGGCTGGCTGCCAGGCCATGGACCACAGCCGCTTGTTCCAGCAGGCGGCGATCAATGCCCTCCTGCTCCCAATTACCGGCCTCGAAATGCGGGCTGAGCACGCCCAGGTCAATCAGCGCGAACTCACGCCCAACCAGCCCCGGCAACAACGGCGCAAAGCCTTCGCCGGCAATAGGCGGCAACTTGGCACCGACGCAGCCCAGGATCGCCGCCTCCATCAACTCAAAAGGCACCGAGGTGGCTACGTGGAAGATTTCCCACTCATGCTCGGCGTTCTTCAACAGGTAGGTGTTATCCGGGTCCAGCCTCTGCTGCTGCTCACTGCTCAGCACCAACACCGCAGCCCGCGCGACGATCAGCGGCCATAGCACCTGCAACTCTTCGTGCTGCAACGGAGTGATCGCGTGGCACGCCTGGATCGCCGGCAGAATGGCGAACGGATCGCCCTCGGCATGGTGCAGCAGTGCCGCGCAAGTCACCGACAGGTCGGCAATGCGCCAGGTACGCACCAGGTCGCCGAAGTCGATCACGCCCTGGACCTGCCAATGCCGCTGGGCATCGCGCTGCCACACCACGTTGTCATCGGTGATATCCATGTGCACGGCTTGCCACGGCAGTCGATCAGCCAACGGCGGCACCCGGAGCGCCACCTGCTCGGCCACTTGCTCCAGCGCCGCCCGCTGCGGCAGGTTTTCAAGGGTCGACAGCAGATGGGTGATCAGCTCAAGGGCATGGCGCGGGTCCCATTGCAGGGTGCGTTCCAGGCCCGGATGCTCGAAGCCGGCCAGCGCCAGGCTCATCCGCCCGCAGAGTTCGCCGAAGCCTGCGATCACTTCACGGCCCAGATGTGGGACATGGGTCAGCGGCTGGCCGTCGATGTAGTCCAGCAGCCGCAGGTGCACGGTGTGCCCGGCGACGGTTTCGGTCAGCAGGTCTTCGCCGCCAAGGGCCGAGATAACCTTGGGCACCCGCACATCCGAATGTTCCTGCAAATGCTTCAGGGCGGCGTGCTGGGCCTGCAGCTCGACGGCGGCATAGTCGCCCCGGCAGATTTTCAGCACAAAACGGCCTCGGTCACTGTCGATGCGGTAGTTGAGGTCTTGCTGGCTGCCCAGGGACTTTAGCGTGCCACCGAGGTCGTAATGCTGCTCCAGTAGCCGCGCCGCAGGGTCCGGTCCGACTTGCGGGCATGGCAGACTGGCGCGATGAATCAACGTGGCGAGCAACATGTGACGACCCCTGGTGTTTTTATCAGACGCTTATATCGCCATTGTTGAAGGGGGTTACGCAACCCCCAGGCCCCACCCGGTGCCGTCAATCTGATGGTGTCCCCTTGCACCACCTGGCTTCACAACTCAAGCTATGCTCCATTCGCTTAATGTCTGTCTAAGGAAAAGGGCCTCCGACATGCGCATTCTCATCACTGGCGGCGCCGGATTCATCGGCTCAGCTCTGATCCGGCACCTGATTCAACACACCGGGCACGAAGTGCTCAACCTGGACAAACTGACCTACGCAGGCAACCTTGAGTCGCTGACCAGCATCGCGACCAATAGCCGCTATGAGTTCGTCCAGGCCGACATCATCGACCAGGCCACCGTCAGCGCCGTGCTGGCGCGCTTTGAGCCGCACGCGATCATGCACCTGGCGGCCGAGTCCCACGTGGACCGGTCCATCGACGGCCCGTCGGATTTTATCCAGACCAATATCGTCGGTACCTACAGCCTGCTGGAGGCCGCACGCGGCTATTGGCAAAAGCTGGAAGAGCCGGCCAAAAGCGCCTTCCGCTTCCACCACATCTCCACGGATGAAGTGTACGGCGACCTGCACGGCGTCAATGACCTTTTCACCGAGACCACGCCTTACGCGCCCAGCTCACCTTACTCGGCCAGCAAAGCTGCGTCCGATCACCTGGTCCGTGCCTGGCAGCGTACTTACGGCCTGCCGGTGCTGCTGACAAACTGTTCGAACAACTACGGGCCGTTCCACTTCCCCGAGAAGCTGATCCCGCTGGTGATCCTCAACGCCCTGGCCGGTAAACCGCTGCCGGTGTATGGCGATGGCCTGCAGGTGCGCGACTGGCTGTTCGTCGAAGACCACGCCCGTGCGCTGTTCAAAGTGGTGACTGAAGGTGTGGTGGGCGAGACCTACAACATCGGCGGCCACAACGAGCAGAAGAATATCGACGTAGTGCGCAGCATCTGCGGCCTGCTGGAAGAGCTGGCGCCACAGCGCCCGGCGGGCGTCGAAAAATTCACCGACCTGATCACCTTCGTCAAGGATCGCCCGGGCCACGACCAGCGCTACGCGATCGACGCCAGCAAGATCGAACGCGAGCTGGGCTGGGTGCCCGAAGAAACCTTTGAAACCGGCCTGCGCAAAACCGTGCAGTGGTACCTCGATAACCTGGAATGGTGCCGCAGGGTCCAGGACGGCAGTTATCAAGGTGAACGACTGGGCAACACCGACTTTAAGGATCTGATCGCATGATGAAGGGAATCGTATTGGCCGGTGGCTCCGGCACCCGTTTGCACCCCATTACCCTGGGCGTTTCCAAGCAGCTGTTGCCGGTGTACGACAAGCCGATGATCTACTACCCGATTTCGGTGCTGATGCTGGCCGGGATCAAGGACATCCTGGTGATTTCCACCCCGGTGGACCTGCCGCAGTACCGTAACCTGCTGGGTGACGGCAGCCAGTTTGGCGTGCGTTTCACCTATGCCGAACAACCGTCTCCGGACGGCCTGGCCCAGGCGTTTCTGATTGGTGAAGAGTTCATCGGTGATGACCCGGTGTGCCTGATCCTGGGCGACAACATCTTCCACGGCCAGCATTTCGGCGACCAGTTGCGCACCGCCGCCGAGCGCCCATCCGGCGCCACCGTGTTCGGCTACTGGGTCAAGGACCCGGAGCGTTTCGGCGTGATCGATTTCGACAGCGAGGGCCGCGCGCTTTCCATCGAGGAAAAACCGGCCAAGCCAAAGTCCAGCTACGCGGTGACCGGGCTGTATTTCTACGATAACGACGTGATCAAGATCGCCAAGGCCGTCAAGCCATCGCCACGTGGCGAGCTGGAAATCACCGACGTCAACAACGCCTACCTCCAGCGTGGCGACCTGCATGTGGAACGCTTCGGCCGTGGTTTCGCCTGGCTCGACACCGGCACCCACGACAGCCTGCTGGAAGCCTCGACGTATGTGCAGACCATCGAGCACCGCCAGGGTTTGAAAGTGGCATGCCTGGAAGAAATCGCCTACGAGAACGGCTGGATCGATCGCGACCATTTGCTGGAACGGGCCAAATACTTTGGCAAGACCGGCTACGGCCAATACCTGTACTCACTGGCCGGGGAGCAAAAATGAAGGTCACCGACACCTCGCTGCCGGGCGTACTGATCATCGAACCGAAAGTGTTCGGCGACGAGCGCGGTTTTTTCTACGAAAGCTTCAACGCCCGCGCCTTCGAAGAGGCCACCGGGCTCAAGCGTGACTTCGTGCAGGACAACCACTCGCGCTCGCAGAAAGGTGTGCTGCGCGGCCTGCACTACCAGCTCGAACATACCCAGGGCAAACTGGTGCGCGTCACCGCCGGCGAAGTGCTGGATGTGGCCGTAGACATTCGCCGCAGCTCACCCAACTTCGGGCAATGGGTGGGTGTGCGGCTTTCCGCCGACAACCACCGCCAACTGTGGGTGCCGGAAGGTTTCGCCCATGGGTTTGTGGTGCTGAGCGACTACGCAGAATTCCTCTACAAGACCACTGATTACTACCAGCCGAGCGCCGAGCGCAGCATCCTCTGGAACGACCCGACGCTGGCCATCGACTGGGAGCTGACCGAGGCGCCGCAACTGTCCGCCAAGGATCAGGCCGGCAAAAGCCTGCAAGAGGCCGACCTGTTCCCATGAGCTTGCCTCTGAAAATCCTCATCAGCGGCCAACACGGCCAGGTCTCCCGGGAGCTGCAACAGCGCCTCCAGGGCTTGGGTGAGTTGATCGTGCTGGGCCGCGACCAGCTTGACCTGGCGCAGCCCGAGCAGATCCGCCAGCAAGTGCGTGCCCACCGCCCGGGCCTGATCATCAACGCCGCCGCACACACCGCCGTCGATCAGGCCGAAAGCGAGCCGGAGGCGGCCTTCGCCATCAACGCCACCGCCCCCGGCGTCTTCGCCGAGGAAGCCAAGGCACTGGGCATTCCGCTGATCCACTATTCCACCGACTATGTGTTCGACGGCAGCAAGGCCGCGCCCTACAACGAGGACGACGCCACCCACCCGTTGGGCGTGTATGGCGCAAGCAAGCTGGCCGGTGAACAGGCAATCGCCGCGGTCGGCGGTGAGCACCTGATTCTGCGCACCAGCTGGGTCTACTCGACCCACGGCAAAAACTTCCTGCTGACCATGCAACGCCTGCTGCAGGAAAAGCCGCAGATGCGCATCGTCGCCGACCAGATCGGCGCGCCAACCTGGGCCGGCACCATCGCCAACAGCACCCGAGCCCTGATCGAACGCTGGCAAGCGGGCCAGGCCGGGGATTGGGGGGTCTACCACCTGACCGCCCAGGGCGAGACCTCGTGGTTCGGTTTTGCACAGGCAATCGGCGAGCAATTGCGGGCCCAAGGCAAAGCTTGCGCAGAGCTGGAGGCGATTCCCTCCAGCGCCTATCCGACACCCGCCAAGCGTCCGCTGAACTCACGCCTCGATTGCAGCCGCCTGCAACAACAGTGGCACGTATCGCAGCCGCAGTGGCACGACGCATTGCGCGAGTGTCTTGCCGAGCAGGCGTAGGCATAATGCGCCTGTACCCACAGGCGCACGATTCCCATGACTCCACCCCTTCCGCGAAGACCCCGCTGGCGCAGCCTGGCCCTGCTGGCGCTGTGCCTGGCGCCGCTGTTGTGGCCGCTGGAGCACTTGGCCGAGCGCTATTACCGCAGCGAACTGGCCGGGCAGAACCGCCAGACGCTGGACCTGTACGTCGCCAACCTGCTGGGCACCCTGCACCGCTACGAAGTGTTGCCGCAGATCCTCGGCGACCTGCCGGCACTGCGCACCGCCATCGACGCGCCCCAGGTCAGCACCAACCTGGTCAACGCCAACCACCTGCTCAAGGACGTCGCCGCCCAGGCCGGGGTGGAAGTGATGTACCTGATGGACACCACCGGCAAGACCCTCGCGGCGTCCAACTGGGACAAACAGGACAGCTTCGTCGGGCGTAATTTTTCCTTTCGCCCCTACTTCAGCGAAGCCATGGCCGGGCGCCTGGGGCGCTTCTTCGGGCTGGGCACCACCTCGGCCAAACGCGGCTACTTCTTCGCCGCCGCCGTGCGCGATGGCGACACCATCATCGGCGTGCTGGTGGTGAAGGTCGACCTGGACCACACCGAAAGCCTGTGGGGCAACACACCGGAACAACTGCTGGTGACCGACCACAACGGCGTGGTGATCCTCACGTCGCGCCCGCAATGGCGATTCCGCGCCACCCGGCCCCTGACCGACGAAGAACGCCGAGCCATCATCGCCATCCAGCCCTACCCGACCCGCGACCCGCAGCCGCTGAACCTCAGTGCCACGGCTTGGGTGCGCCAGGCCACCGACATCGCCGAGACCGGCTGGAAGGTCGAGATTCTCGCCCCGCGCACCTTGATCAGCCGCCCGGTGCGCACCGTGGTTGCCGTGGGTGGCGCCACCTTGCTGGTGCTGATGCTGTTGCTCGGCCTGATGATGCAGCGCCGTCGCCACTACCTGGAGCGCATCGCCTTCGAAGCCAAGGCCCGCCGTGAGCTGGAAATGCGCGTGATCGAACGCACCAGCGACCTGGAAGGCCTCAACCGGCGCCTGAAACAGGAAGTACTGGAGCGCGAACATGCCCAGCAGGAACTGGTACGCGCCCAGGATGACCTGGTGCAGGCCGGCAAGTTGTCGGCGCTGGGCACCATGTCGGCGAGCATCAGCCACGAGCTCAATCAGCCGCTGGCAGCGATTCGAAGCTACGCGGAAAACGCCGAAATCCTGCTCGACCATGAGCGCACCGACGACGCTCGTGGCAACCTCAAGTTGATCAGCGAATTGACCGGGCGCATGGCCTCGATCATCGCCCACTTGCGTGCCTTCGCCCGGCGCGACCGGCACGCGCCGGAAAGCGTGGCACTGCAACCGGCGCTGGACGATGCGCTGGCGCTGCTGGCCAAGCGCAGGCGGTCCATGGAGGTCGAGTTGATCCGCGATTTACCCGAGGCCACCTTGTGGGTCGCAGCCGGCGAAACCCGCCTGCGCCAGGTGCTGGGCAACCTGCTGGCCAACGCCCTCGACGCCCTGACCGAAAAAGGCCCGCCGCGCAAACTCTGGTTGAGTGCCCAGACCACCGAACAGGGCGTCAACCTGTACATTCGCGACAACGGTCCGGGGTTCTGCATGGAAGCCCTGGGCCGCGCCAGCGAACCCTTCTACACCACCAAGACCCGCACCCAGGGCCTGGGGTTGGGCCTGGCGATCTGCGACACCCTGATGCGCGCCTTTGGCGGTGAACTGTTGTTCGCCAACCACAAGGAAGGTGGCGCGCTGTTAACCTTGAAACTGCGCGCCGGAGCACCGGGTGTCAGTCTGCAACCGTCCGAGGACCGCAGTGTATGAGTATCGATAACCAGATTCAGGTGGTGTTGATCGACGATGATCCACACCTGCGTCAGGCCCTGTGCCAGACCCTGGACCTGGCCGGGCTGAAGGTCCTGACCCTCGGCGAAGCCCAGGGCCTGACCGCACGCCTGTCCCGGGATTGGCCGGGCGTGGTGGTGAGTGACATCCGTATGCCCGGCATGGATGGCCTGGAGCTGCTGAGGGAACTCCACGCGCAAGACCCGGAGCTGCCGGTGCTGCTGATCACCGGCCACGGCGACGTGCCGTTGGCGGTGCAGGCCATGCGGACCGGCGCCTACGACTTCCTGGAAAAACCCTTCGCCAGCGACGCCCTGCTCGACAGCGTGCGCCGTGCCCTCGCCCTGCGCCGCCTGGTGCTGGACAACCGCAGCCTGCGCCTGGCCTTGAGCGACCGCCAGCAATTGAGCACGCGCCTGGTGGGGCACTCACCGCAGATGCTGCGCCTGCGCGAGCAAATCGGCGCACTGGCGGCGACCAAGGCCGACGTGCTGATCCTCGGCGAGACCGGCGCCGGCAAAGAGGTGGTGGCGCGTGCGCTGCACGACCTGTCGAACCGCCGCACCGGCCCGTTTGTGGCGATCAACGCCGGCGCCCTGGCCGAGTCGGTGGTGGAAAGCGAGTTGTTCGGTCACGAGCCGGGGGCCTTTACCGGCGCCCAGAAGCGGCGCATCGGCAAATTCGAATTCGCCAATGGCGGCACGCTGTTTCTGGATGAAATCGAAAGCATGAGCCTGGATGTGCAGGTCAAACTGCTACGGCTGTTGCAGGAACGCGTGGTGGAACGTCTTGGGGGCAATCAGTTGATCCCGCTGGATATCCGCATCATCGCCGCCACCAAGGAAGACCTGCGCCAGTCCGCCGACCAGGGGCGCTTCCGGGCTGACTTGTACTATCGCCTCAACGTCGCGCCCCTGCGCATTCCGCCACTGCGCGAACGGGGTGAGGACGCGCTGATGCTGTTCCAGCACTTTGCCGACGAAGCCAGCACCCGCCACGGCCTACCGATGAAAGAGTTGCAACCGGGCCAACGCGCGCTGCTGTTACGCCACAGCTGGCCGGGCAACGTGCGCGAACTGCAAAACGCCGCCGAGCGCTTCGCCCTGGGCCTGGAACTGGCGCTGGACAGCACCCCGGACAACCCTTCGACCGGCATCCTCACCAGCACGCCCGGCGGCTTGAGCGAACAGGTCGAACAGTTTGAAAAAAGCCTGATCGCCGCTGAACTGACGCGCCCCCACAACTCCATGCGCAGCCTTGCCGAAGCACTGGGCGTGCCGCGTAAAACCCTGCACGACAAACTGCGCAAGCACGGGCTGAACTTCGCCGACAGCGGCAACAGTCACGCTGACGACGAATGACCCTTTTCCACCTGCCACGAGGCCACCATGAGTCGCGATAGCCGTTACCTGGAATCGATCCTTCACCACGACATTCCCCTGACCCGGGAAATGGGCCTCAAGGTAATCGACTGGCAGGACCGACAACTGCAACTGCGCTTGCCGCTGGACGCCAACATCAACCACAAGAGCACCATGTTTGGCGGCAGCCTCTACTGCGGTGCCGTGCTGGCGGGCTGGGGTTGGCTGCATCTGCAGTTGCGTGAGGAAGGGATTGAAGACGGGCACATCGTGATTCAGGAAGGGCAGATCAGTTACCCGCTGCCGGTGACTACTGATGCGACGGCGGTTTGCCAGGCACCAGATGAGAAGGTGTGGAAGCGTTTTTTAGCGACGTATAAGCGTTATGGCCGGGCGCGGTTGGCGCTGGAGACGTGGATTGTCAATGAGGGCAGTGAAGAGCGGGCCGTGGCCTTCACTGGCCAGTACGTGCTGCACCGCTAACAATCATAACCCCCGCCCCGTATAACGCCCGCCCCGTAGCAGCTGTCGAGCGCCAGCGAGGCTGCGTCGGGCGCAACTCGGTCCTGCGCCAGCCGTGATTACAGCGGTGCTGCCACCGCAGCCTCGCTGGCGCTCGACAGCTGCTACGGGGCGCCTGGCTTCAGGAACGGGCCAGGGTCAGCAACCGCTCGCGCCACTCCGCTTTAGCCGGCAACGCCAGGAAGAACGGATTTAATAGCGACGCCCGAGCCGGGTAACTGAACGGCTGCCCATCCAGCTCCAGCACTTCACCGCCCGCCCCTTCCAACACACCCTGTGCCGCAGCGGTGTCCCACTGCGAGGTCGGCGCCAGGCGCGGGTAGCAATCGGCGCTGCCTTCAGCCAACAGGCAAAACTTCAACGAGCTGCCGATATTGGCCAGCTTCAACTCGCCCAATCCCACACTCAAACCGGCCAGCAAACGCTCCTGCTCCGGGCTGCTGTGCCGACGGCTGGCAACCACGGTAAACGCCTCGCCCGCCGCAGGTGTCCGGCGTACCTGAATCTGCTTGGGCGGCTCACTCACATCGGAGCGCCAGGCGCCAAGCCCGGCACCGCCGAAGTAGCAACGGCCGCTGGTGGGTATCGATACCACGCCGAACACCACGCGACCCTGTTCGATCAAGGCAATGTTGACGGTGAACTCCTCGCTGCCGGAGATGAACTCCTTGGTGCCGTCCAGCGGGTCCACCAGCCACCAGCGCTGCCAACCGGCGCGCACGCTCTGGTCAATGTCCGCGTCTTCTTCAGACAGCACCGGAATGCTCGGATCCAGGGCGGTGAGCCCGGCGAGGATCAGGTGATGGGCGGCCAGGTCGGCGGCAGTGACCGGCGAATCATCGGTCTTGGTGGTCACGGCCACGTCGGCACGCCAGTACGGCAGGATGACCTCGCCGGCCTGGCGGGCCAATTCAATCACGGGGGCAATAAACGGGTGACCCAGGAACAGTTCGCTCATGGCTGGAACGCTCCTCGTTGAGTCAGCAGGTCACGTACCAGATACAGCGCGGCCAAGGCACGGCCCTCGCTGAACTGCTCGTTTTGCGCCAACTGCGAAAGCTCCCGCAGGTTGACCCGGTCAACGCGCATCGGCTCCGGCTCGTCGCCTTCCAGGCGCTCTTCGTACAGCTCGGTGGCCAGTACCACCTGGATTTTCTGGCTCATGTAGCCGGGGGACAGCGACAGTTCGGTGATGTGTTCCAACTGGCGGGCGCCGTAACCAGCTTCTTCCTTGAGCTCCCGGTCCGCGGCCGCCAACACATCCTCACCCGGCTCGATGAGGCCCTTGGGCAATGACAGTTCGTACTCGTCAGTGCCGCCGCAATATTCTTCAATCAGCAGCGCATGGTCCGAGTCGATCATCGCCACGATCATCACCGCGCCGTAACCGGCCCCCCTGCCCACCAGGCGTTCGTAGGTCCGCTCCACGCCATTGGAAAAGCGCAATTGCACTTCCTCCACGCGGAACAAACGGCTACTGGCGACTATTTCGCGGGCGAGGACGGTGGGTTTCTGGCGCATGAGCGGCTCCTTGGCGTGATCGGGTTACTATACCGTGGCTTTTCCGATTGTCTGTGTCGGATATCTTTTCTTACATGAGTGTTCTTTATGCCTCCACTGCCCTGGCACGCCATCGACACCGTCCTGCTGGACATGGACGGCACCTTGCTCGACCTGCACTTCGACAACCATTTCTGGATGGAGCACCTGCCCCAGCGCTACGCCGAGCTGCATGGCGTGAGCCGGGCCATGGCCGAGATGGAGCTGCAGCCGCTGTTCGAGCGTAACGCCGGACAGTTGCAATGGTATTGCCTGGATTTCTGGAGCGCCGAACTCAAGATCCCAGTGCGTGAACTCAAGCTGGAAACCGCCCACCTGATCGCCTTGCGTCCGGACGCCGATACCTTCCTGGCGGCGATCAAACAGGCCGGCAAGCGGGTGATCCTGATCACTAACGCGCATCGCGATTCGCTGTCGTTGAAGCTGGAGCGCATCGAGTTGGCGCCTTATTTCGAGCGGCTGATCAGCTCCCATGACTATGGTTTTGCCAAGGAAAACCCACAGTTCTGGGACGCCCTGTGCGCCGACATCGCCTTCGACCCGGCCCGCAGCCTGTTTATCGATGACACCTTGCCGATCTTGCGCAGCGCCAGGGATTTTGGCGTGGGGCACTTGCTGGCGGTGAAGGAGCCGGACAGCCGGAAGGGGCCTAAGGACACGGCGGAGTTTGCGGCGGTTGGGGACTATCGGGAGTTGATTGTCGGGCTTTAGATCGCATCGCGGGCAAGCCCGCTCCCACAGGAGAATGCATTCCAAATGTGGGAGCGGGCTTGCCCGCGATTGCCATCACTCAATATGAAGCCTTACTCAGGAATACGCAGTGTCTGCCCTGGGTAGATTTTGTCCGGGTGGGACAGCAGCGGCTTGTTGGCCTCGAAGATTTTGTTGTACTGGTTGGCGTTGCCATACACCGCCAGGGAGATCGCGCTCAGCGTGTCGCCCTTTTTCACCACCACAAAGCGGGCCGCAGCGACAACCGGACCGGAAACGGTGATCTGGTCATCAACACTCGCTACGCCGGCGATGTTGCCCAGCGCCAACAGGATTTTTTCTTTCTCTTCCTGGCTGGCAACTTCACCGGTCACGGTCACCTTGTCACCATCAACGGTGGTTTGCACATTGGGATTACCCAACCCGACCTTGGCCACGTGATCTTTCAACTGCTCGCTCGCGTTGGCATTACCCGGCGTCAACAGATCAATCAACTTCTCGCCTGCTTCCTTAACAAAACTGAAAATACTCATGGTGCGCTCTCCTTGGGATATGAATTCCAGATGCAAAAGACTAGACCAGTCCCACAGAATTGGGTTCCTGCCCGACCAAAGACCGGATAACTCCTACGGTTCCTGAGCCCCGACCCCAAACGCGCTAGAATTCCCCGCCTATGGACCACGCCCTGGAGCGAAGATGGACATCAAGCAGCTGAAATTCCTCATCGCCCTCGACGAAACCCGTCACTTCGGCCAGGCCGCCGCGCGTTGCCATATCACCCAGCCGACCCTGTCGATGCGCCTGCGCAGCCTGGAAGAAGAGCTGCAACTGCCACTGGTCAATCGCGGCCAGCGCTTCGAAGGCTTTACCGCTCCGGGTGAGCGCGTGTTGGCCTGGGCACGCACGGTGCTGGCGGCGTACGACGGCTTGCAGGCCGAGGCCGCCGCCTGTCGGGGCAACCTGGTGGGTACGCTGCGCCTGGGCGTGGTGCCGTTGTCGAGCTTCGATCCGCTGGCATTGATGCAGAAGCTGCATAAAGAGCACCCGAGCCTGCGCTTTGAGCTGTCCGCGTTAAGCTCCGAGCAAATCCTCGAACAACTGGCGAGCAACCGCCTGGACCTCGGTGTGTCGTACCTCGAGCGCCTGGACGCCGAGCGTTTCGACTCCCTGGCCTTGGGCGAAACCCGCATGGGCCTGCTGTACGACCAACGGTTCTTCAGCTTCGGCGACAAGCCCCTGAGCTGGGAAGCGCTGATCGAGCTGCCCCTGGGCATGCTCACCAGCGGCATGCACTTTCGCCAGTCCATCGACCACAACTTCCACAGCCGCGGCCTCAACCCGCAGCCGCTGTTGCAGACCGATGCCGTCCATCAATTGTTACAAGCCGTGCACGGCGGCCTGTGCTGCGCGGTGATGCCACTGGACGGCGGCCTCGACGCCCTCACCGAGCACCTGCGCCTGCAACCCATTGAAGACGCTCACACTCTGGCCCGCCTGGGGCTGATCATGCGTCGCAGTGCACCGCGTTCGGCATTGGCCGAAGCCTGTTTTGCGCTGTACCAGAAATCGCTGCTGGAACCTTGATCGACGTCATCTATCGATAGATCAGTACTGACGATTAGACGCGACCCTTTGTCGCGCCTAGTCTTAGAGCTGAATACTCCCGGTGGTAATGCCCAATGAACGCCCAGCGCCCAGTCTGCGCGGCGCCTGCCCTCGAAACGCCCGCGCCCGCCGCCAGCCAGAGCTACCAGTTTTGTAACCTCGAACACACCGAATCGGCCAGCACCGCGCTCGCCGAGGAAGTTGCGTTGGCGATTGCCTATAACGACATCAGCCAGGCGGTGATGCTGGTAACGCCCACCGACCTTGAAGACTTTATTGTCGGCTTCAGCGTCGGTAGCGGCATTATCGAAGACGTTAGCGACATTTATGACCTGAAAATCAGCGGATCGGGTTCAACTCAATACGCTCAGGTACAGATCTCCAGCCGCGCGTTCTGGAATATGAAGCAGCAGCGCCGGCAACTGGCTGGCACCAGCGGCTGTGGACTGTGCGGGGTAGAGGCCGTGGAACAGGCGCTGCCCAACCTCAAGGTGCTGCCCGGCGCGCCCCTGCCGCCTGCCGAATGGCTGGATGGCCTGCGCCAGCGCATCAGCGCGCTCCAACCCCTGGGCCAGTACAGCGGCGCGGTGCATGCGGCGGTGTTCATGAACAACCAGGGCGAATTGCTGCTGGGCCGTGAAGACATCGGCCGGCATAACGCCCTCGACAAGCTGATCGGCGCGCTGATCCGCCAAAAGATTCCGACCGACGGCGGCCTGGCGATTGTTACCAGTCGCTGCAGCCTCGAGTTGATCCAGAAAGTCCTGCGCGCAGGCATCCAGACCCTGGTCAGCCTGTCGTCGCCCACCGGCCTGGCCCTGCAATGGGCCCGCCGGCACAACCTCAATCTCATCCACCTGCCGCAGAAAAGTGCGCCGCGGGTCTACAGCCCTGCGATGGAGAATCAAGCGTGAGCAATCATCATCAAGCCGACGATAAACCCACCCCGCGCTACAAGCCCTACAAAGGCCCGGCCGGTGGCTGGGGCGCACTGATCAGCGTGGCGCAAGCCTGGCTGACCAGCGACAACGCGCTGAAAAACATCCGCATGATGCTCAAGACCAACCAGAACGGCGGTTTCGACTGCCCGGGCTGCGCCTGGGGCGACTCACCGGAAAGCGGCATGGTCAAGTTCTGCGAGAACGGCGCCAAGGCGGTCAACTGGGAAGCCACCAAGCGCCGGGTCGACGCAGCGTTCTTCGCCAAGCACAGCGTCAGCGCACTGCTGGAGCAGAGCGACTACTGGCTGGAGTATCAGGGCCGCCTGACCGAGCCAATGAGCTACGACGCCGAAACCGACCGCTACAAGCCCATCAGCTGGGAGTCGGCGTTCGACCTGATCGGCAAGCACCTCAACGCACTGCCAAACCCGGACATGGCCGAGTTCTATACCTCGGGCCGGGCCAGCAACGAGGCGGCTTACCTGTATCAACTGTTCGTGCGCTCTTACGGCACCAACAACTTCCCGGACTGCTCGAACATGTGCCACGAAGCCAGCGGCGTGGCCCTGGCGCAAAGCGTGGGCGTGGGCAAAGGCACCGTGACCTTCGATGACTTCGAGCATGCGGACGCGATTTTCGTCTGGGGCCAGAACCCCGGCACCAACCACCCACGGATGCTGGAGCCACTGCGCGAAGCGGTAAAACGCGGCGCCCAGGTGGTGTGCATCAACCCGCTCAAAGAGCGTGGCCTGGAACGCTTCCAGCACCCGCAACACCCGCTGGAAATGCTCACCAACGGCGACAAGCCGACCAACACCGCCTACTTCCGCCCGGCGCTGGGTGGCGACATGGCCATCCTGCGCGGCATGGCCAAGTTCCTGCTGCTGTGGGAACGCCAGGCCCAGGCCGAAGGCAAAGAAGCCGTGTTCGACCACGACTTCCTCAACGAACACACCACCAACGTGCTGGATTACCTGGGCAAGATCGACGACACCTCCTGGGATGAAATCGTCGAGCAGTCCGGCCTGACCCTGGTGGAGATCGAGCAAGCGGCGCGCATGTACGCCAAAGGCAAGAACGTGATCATGTGCTGGGCGATGGGCATCACCCAGCATCGCCATTCGGTGCCGACCATCCAGGAAATCGCCAACCTGATGCTGCTGCGCGGCAATATCGGACGCCCGGGCGCCGGCCTGTGCCCGGTGCGTGGCCACAGCAACGTGCAGGGCGACCGCACCATGGGCATCAACGAACGGCCACCGGTGGCGTTCCTTGACTCCCTGGAACGTCGCTTCCAGTTCCAGGTACCGCGGGAAAACGGCCATAACGTGGTGGAAGCCATCCACGCCATGCTCGAAGGCCGCTCCAAAGTGTTTATCGGCCTGGGCGGCAACTTCGCCCAAGCCACGCCGGACAGCCCGCGCACCTTCGAAGCCCTGCGCAATTGCGACCTGACCGTGCAGATCAGCACCAAGCTCAACCGCAGCCACCTGATGCACGGCAAGGACGCGCTGATCCTGCCATGCCTGGGCCGCACCGACATCGACATCCAGGCCGAAGGCCCGCAAGCGGTGACCGTGGAAGACTCGTTCAGCATGGTCCACGCCTCCAATGGGCAGTTGCAGCCGCTGTCGAAACAGATGAAATCCGAGCCTGCGATTCTTGCTGGCATTGCCGCCGCCACCCTGGGCAGCAAGCCGGTGGACTGGAATTGGCTGGTAGCCGATTACGATCGCATTCGCGACCTGATCGCCGACACCATTCCGGGTTTCAAGGACTTCAACGAACGCCTGAAAAACCCGGGCGGTTTCTACCTGGGTAACTCGGCTGGCGCACGCCGCTGGAACACCCCGTCGGGCCGCGCCAACTTCCGCCCGAACATCCTGCCCAAGGACCTGGTGCACGAACGCACCCGCAACACCGGGCAACTGCCGGACCTGATCATGCAGTCGATGCGCTCCCACGATCAGTACAACACCACCATCTATGGCCTGGACGATCGCTATCGCGGGGTAAAGGGGCAGCGGGATGTGCTGTTCGTCAACGAAGCCGACATCATCCGCCTGGGCTTCAAGCCGGGGCAGAAGGCCGACATCGTGTCGATCTGGGATGACGGCCGCGAACGTCGGGTGAAGGGCTTTACCTTGCTGGCGTTTGATATTCCGGCAGGACAAGCTGCGGCTTATTACCCGGAAGTGAACCCGCTGGTGCCGCTGGAGAGCACCGGGGATGGCAGCCATACGCCAACCTCGAAATTCGTGGCGATTCGGTTGGAAGCAGCGAGTGCGACTGGCTTGATCATGGCGAAGTCGGCCTAAGCCACACCTTCTTAATGTGGCGAGGGAGCTTGCTCCCGTTCGGGTGCGGAGCGCCCGTAAAAATTTCGGGGCCGCTGCGCAGCCCAACGGGAGCAAGCTCCCTCGCCACAAACAGCACCCGAGTTTTTTACGGGCACAAAAAAGGCCGCTTTTGCATAAAAGCGGCCGTTCCGAAGTAGTTAAAGACTCGCAAAAATCACTTAAGTTCCCCATACAAAACAGCAACTTATAGAATTGTATACAACCCATACCATTGGTCGGGTTTCGATTGTTTCCGCCTCGGTACAACCTCAGGATCGCGCCGTCATCCTCTTGAGGTTCCTCTATGAAGTTCTCCTCGATTCTCTTGTTGTCCCTTGGCCTGGTCAGTGGCGCAGCCATGGCCGGTGGCACCACCGAAGCCGGTGTGGGCGGCGCATTGGGCGGGGTTTTAGGTTCGGTCGTAGGCCAGCAGTTGGGCGGTAACACCGGTTCGGCCATCGGTGCAGCCCTCGGCGGCGCAGGCGGCAGTGCGGTTGGTGCAGACAAACGCAGCCGTGGCGAAGCCGCGATTGGCGGCGCGTTGGGCGCAGCCGGTGGCAACGTGGTGGGCCGCAGTGTCGGCGGCAGCACCGGCAGCCTGATCGGCGCAGCAGCCGGCGGTGGCGCCGGTGGCGCGCTGGGCAACTACATGGGCAACAAGAGCGATGACGATGACCGTCGTTACCGCGGGCGCGACAACCGCCGTTATGACCGCGACGACCATCGCGGGCGCGGCCATGCTTATGGGCATCGCAAGAACAAGCATCACTATCGCCACCGGTAAGACTTGAAATACCTTCCGGAAAACGCAGCAAAATAGTGTGGGAGCTGGCTTGCCGGCGATGCAGTCGCCTCGGTGATCAGCCAAATCGCGGCGATGCTATCGCAGGCAAGCCAGCTCCCACATAAGCGGCGTTAGGCCACCAAGCGCTGCAAGGCACCTCGCAGCGCTTCTGGAATCGTCACCGGCTGGTTCGACGCCCGATCCACGAACACATGCACAAACCTCCCCGCGGCACAGGCGTCGTCTTCGCCAGCCTTGAACACCGCCAACTCATACTGCACCGAACTGTTGCCCAACTTGCCCACCCGCAGGCCTATCTCGATGCGCTCCGGAAAAGCGATCGAGGCGAAGTAGTCACACGCCGAACTCACCACGAACCCCACCACTTCGCCGTCATGAATATCCAACCCGCCCTGCTCGATCAGGTAGGTGTTCACCGCTGTATCGAAGAAGCTGTAGTAGGTGACGTTATTCACATGGCCATACACATCGTTGTCGTGCCAGCGCGTGATGATCGGCTGGAAGTGACGGTAGTCGGCGCGCTGTGGCATTGAGTCGGACATGGACAAATCTCGGGTCAGTTGATTTACAGGTCGTCCAAATGAGCTTCAGCCCATTCACGCACCTCGGCGTAGGGATATTCCTCAAGCGCGGCGAAGCCTGGAATGCTCTTCGCCTTCAGCTTGGTAAACAACGGCACGCTGATCCCGCCCAGGAACCGCGTCAAGCGCTCAGCGCCCGGCAAGTGACCGTTGTACTCATGATGCCTGTGGATAAAATCACCGCACAGCGCCTGGAAGTTTTTATCCACAAGCGGCGGCAGGCTTGGCGGCGGCGGCAAGTGAGCGACATTACCGTGACACACCGAACAATGCCCGCATTGCCGGGGCGCATTTTCATCGCCGAAATAGTGCGCCAGGCGGTAACCCAGGCACTGCTCTGTGGCGAACAAATCCAGCATGGCGTGAATCCGCGCCACTTCCGTCACCTCGTGCTGCTTGAAGCCTGTGTATAACTCTGTGCTCAGCACCTGTGGATCAAAGTCGGTATTGAGCAAGCTGTAAACCTCGGTCATCTGCTTGCTTTCCATCTCGATCAGGCCCTGTTCCTGGAAGTAATCCAGGGCCTTCACCACACGGTTGCGCTCGGCTTGATGCTGCTGATACAGCGCATCGAAATCCACCGTCGCCCAGGTTTTCGCGCGTTTGCAGACCTGGATAATCGCCGCGACAAACTGCTGCCGCTCGCCGGAAAAACGCGCGAGCAAGGCTTCTGGCTCAATCAGGTACTTGAAGCGGTACTCAGCGTAAAACGCATAGCGCGGCGCGATCACGCCCTTGAGCTCAAGCTGTACCAGCAAGGTCTTCAGCGGCAGTTCGCGGATGTTGCTCTGGTCCGAAAGCGAGCGGAGCAGGAACTCCCACTGCCCGTCACCACGGGATGCCTGTATCTCCTCAAGCACGCGGCGAACACCTTCCTGTTCCGGCGTGTCGCCGTACACAAAGTTTTCCAGAATATTCAGGCTGTCGCGATTCGCCAGAACCAGGCAGTCGGAAGGCTGCCCGTCACGCCCGGCGCGACCGATTTCCTGGCTGTAGTTCTCGATGGACTTGGGCAAGTCGAAGTGCACCACGTTGCGAATGTCGCTCTTGTCGATGCCCATGCCAAAGGCGATGGTGGCGACGATGCAGTTGGACTGGCCGCCCATGAATCGCCTCTGGATGCCCTCACGCTTATCGTGCGCCAGGCCCGCGTGGTAGGCCTCGGCCTGGATACCGTTGCGATTCAGATGCTCGGCGATATGTTCGGCGGTTTTCTGCAGGGTGACGTAGACGATGCTCGGCTGATTGGCCCGCTCCTTCATCCATGCCACCAGCCGCCGACGCTTGTCCTGGCCAGCGACGGGCTCCACCAGCAGGTTGAGATTGGAGCGGTAGAAGCCCGTGGTGATCACATCGTCCGGCGCAATGGCGAACTTGGCCTGCATGTCGGCGATCACCTTGGGCGTGGCGGTAGCCGTCAGCAACAACGCCTGTGGGATACGGAACTGGCGCTGGTAGTCCGGCAGCTTCAGGTAATCCGGGCGAAAGTTGTGGCCCCATTCGGAAATACAGTGAGCCTCGTCCACCACCAGCAGCGAGATCGGTACGCTTTGCAGGAAATTGCGGAAACGCTCGTTCTTCAAACGCTCCACGGAGACCATCAGGATTTTCAGCTCGCCCGAACGCGCCCGGGCCATGACGTCATTGGCATCATCGCGGCTCTGGGCCGAGTCGATGCTGCCCGCCGAAATACCGTGGCGCTGCAAGAAACCCAACTGGTCCTGCATCAACGCCAGCAACGGCGACACCACGAGCGTCAAATGCGGCAGCAACACGGCGGAAAGTTGATAGCAAAGGGACTTGCCGGAACCGGTGGGGAAAATCGCCGCCGCCGAACGGCCTGCCAGAATCGCGCTGACCGCCGCTTCCTGACCCAAACGAAACTGTGGATAACCAAAGACCTGTTGGAGGGTGTTGTGCATAAGCTGTCACTCCATTGACCGCTGAACGAGCCCAAAACATAGACCAGCGCATTCAGCGAATCGAGAAAGGTCGCAAGTTAAAAAGAGTCAGGATGATACACAGCCTGGGCAATGGAGTAGGCACCAGTAGGAAACGTTCCAACCTCGCGCAGGACGCATCTGCAAACCCATTGCGCTACAATCAAGCTTCGCACCGAGAGGACGCTGTCATGGCCGAACTGACGTTTGAGCAAAAGCAGGATCACTACGACAAGATCCGCCGATCCAACTACCTGGCCAGCCTGCGCCTGGAAGGGTTCGACACCCAGCCCGCCGACGTCGACAAACCCCTGCCGACCCGCGAAGCCGTCCTCGCCAAGTACCGCAACACCCCACGCTGATGCTCGACAAATACGGCGTGGGCCAGGACCCGTACTGCTACCCCGGTAGCAGCGTCCTGCGTAACCGCCTGGATTTGTTCGACGAAGAGCGCCTGCATCAGGCCGAGCGGGAACTGTCTGAAATTGCCGTAGGCAGCCTGCCGCTGTATCCCCCGCCTTACGACCTTGAACGCCTGCAACACATCCACCGCACCCTGTTCGGCGACATCTACGAATGGGCCGGTGAGCTGCGCACGGTCAATATCCAGAAAGGCGACACGCTGTTTTGCACACCGGAGCGTATACCGCCCGAAGCCGCGAAAATCATCCAGCACGTGGCCCAGGCCAACTGGTTCGTTGGGGCTACCCAGGCCGAGTTGGTGACGCAAATCGCCGAGGCTTATGGCGACCTCAACGTGATCCACCCGTTTCGCGAAGGCAATGGCCGGGCGCAACGGATTCTGTTCGAGCAGATCATCGTCAACGCCGGATTTTCGGTGAATTGGTGGTTGGTGAAGAATGCGGCGTGGATACCGGCGAATATTGATGCGGTGGCGTGTGATTACCGGGGGTTGGAGGCGATTTTTGAGCGGTGTATCAGTACGCCGCGCTAGCCCCTGATCGTTAAAGCTGGTAACGATCTGTTTATTGCTCTCGCCCCGTACTCCCGCCAAGGTTCGCCCCGTCGCTGCAAATTCAGCGACCGGGTTTGGTCACTCGAAAACAGCACACATAAGTGCCATCACTTGTCTGGCGGACGTCTATCGTCTTCTCAGCGCAATGTTATGGCGGCTGTGTGTGGGACGTCCTCGGACGTGCCGGATTGCTGTTTCCGGTTGGCCAACCTGCGCACAGTCCGCCACCCATCGTTTGGCCACGGTGATGACGGTTACTTAACAGCAAACCGAGTACCTTCAAATGCAAAAACCTGAAGCGATAAACCGCTACCTTCCACTTGGCACCAACTTCACCGATACCCACCCCCTACTCATCGACACCGAAGCCGCCGCCGAAGATATCCAGTCCGCAGCCCACCAACGCATCCGCGCTGCAGCCGATCTGCTCGAAACCTTCTCCTGCCTGACCTTCGAACAGGCCGACCTCAAAGACATTTCCCACATCACCAACGCCCTGTATTTGCTGGTCCAGGATGGATGTGACCTGCTGGAAGCCGCCCAATACGGAATGATGCAACTCACCACCGCAGACGCCATAAAGCGAACACCCTCTGAGCAATCACACAGTTAAAAATGTGGGAGCTGGCTTGCCTGCGATAGCGGAGTGTCAGACAACACCTCTACCACTGACACACCGCCATCGCGGGCAAGCCCGGCTCCCACTTTTGATTTCTTCGCATGCGAAGTATCAATCCACTGCAAATCTAGGATAAGGCCGTAAGAAAACGCCGAGCGCCACGCCATATCCTTCCCAAACTGCTTCCCGCACCAGCCAATCCCTCTACAGAACTCACCGCAGCCTGACCGAAACTAGCGCCCCGTCATCTACTCGGCAGAAACCCCGTGAACCTCGAAAGGACTCAATACATCGGCCACTATGGCGTCATGTTCACCGTGATCCGATTTACCGTAACACCCCATAACCGACACAAACTCGCCACTCTCTGCTTGATTGACGCACAAGCCTCTGCTGACGCTCAAGTTAAAGGCGGAATCGGCCCTCAACGCTCTACGTCCTCAATGCACGTGTACTCAAATGAGTCATAGTCAGATGCTCTACTTACAAGCAGCGTGCTTTTTCGCCGCTTACCTGCTGCTGCACTACCAAATCACCGACGCCACAATCAGAAAGCGATGTGCCCTCACCTTTCTAACGACGGCGCTAATCCTGACTTTCTGGCTACCCTACGTGGCCATCATTCTCAGCATTCAACTCCTCCCTATCGCCCTGTTCTTGATAGGCTTGGCACTGTTCATCACACGAAATAAATTCCGCCGGAAACGTAACCGCCCTCCTCACCCACTCCAACGTGCCCCCACCATGAACCTGGCCCCCAACTTCCCCGAAGACGCCGCCATGCAGCAGCTCCTGCAACTGCTGCACGACGAAATCGGCTTGCCCAAACACAAAACCATCCGCCTCGAAACCTCAATCAACCTGGACTTGGGCTGCGACGGCACCGAGGCCAAGCAATTCATTGAGGCGCTGGAACAGGATTTCGCCATCGACTTGAACGACTACGACGCTTATCGTTACTTCCAGCCTCCGGTCTTCGATGTGTTCCTGAAACGCCGAGCCAAAGGTCGCGGCGATAAAATCCCGCTGACCATCGGCATGCTCTACCTGGCCATCAAGACTCATCGCTGGGACACCCAAACCCTGGAAAACCTCAGTTGAACTGTAGGAGCCGGGCTTGCCCGCGATGAAGCCCGAACAATCAACACACCTATAAGCCAATACACCGTAGCCTCAAAAAAATAACAAGGACCTTACATGGACGTACTAATGGGCCTGCTGGCCGCCCTGCTCTGGGGCGGCACGGACTTCCTCGTGGGCCTCAACGCCCGAGCCGTCGGCGTAAAACGCGCGGTGTATTTCGGCCAGGCCCTGGGCTTCCTGATCATGACCCTGCTACTGGTCATATTCCCCACCTTCCTCGTCAAATCCCTCGCGGCACCGTTGAGTGTCTGGCTCCTTGGGGCCGCTGCAGCGCTTTTGACCGTCTCCGGCGCCCTCGCACTGTCCAAGGCCTTCTCCCTGGGCAAAGCGGCCATCGTCGCACCGCTGGTGACGTCCTACGGCGTCGTGACCACTTTACTGTCATGGGCCAGCGGCGAACACATCAGCCTGATCCAACTCGGCTGCATCGCTCTCTGCGTAGTCGGCGTGATCCTGTCCAGCATTCACAAGGACAACGGCGTCCCTCACAACAGCTCCAGCCGCTCGATTGCCTACGCAATGCTCGCAGCGTTGCTCTACGGCACAAGCTTTTGGGTGCAAGGCCGCTACACCCTGCCGACGCTTGGACCGGTCACGATGCTTTGGCTCGGGTATCTGGTAGGCCTGTGCGTGCTGGTGTTGATGGTGCTTAAAGTCAAAGACGGCCTGAAAATCCCGCCGCTGAAAAACTGCGCAACATTGACCGGGGCGAGCCTGATGAACCTTGGCGGGTTCTCGGCATTTTCGTGGGGCGCAATGGTGGGGTCGGTTTCCGTGGTGACGGTGATCAGCACCCTATCCGGCGGGATCGCGGCGATTTTGGGATTTGTATTTTTCAAGGAACGACTTTCAGCGGTACAAGTAACCGGCGTGGTACTGGTGTTGGTGGGAGCGGTGGTTTTGCACCTCGTCGACTGATCCATCGCCCACAAAAAAGCCGCCCACAAGGGGCGGCTTTTTCACAACGGCCGAATCTTACAACTTCGGACCCGCAGCCTTGATCGCATCGCTCACTTCAAACTTCTTGAAGTTCTCGATGAACAGACCCGCCAGCGCTTTCGCGGCTTCGTCGTAGGCAGCCTTGTCAGCCCAGGTGTTACGTGGGTTCAACAGGCCGGTATCAACGCCCGGTACAGCCAATGGCACGTCCAGGTTGATGGTGTCCAGGTGCTCGGTCTCGGCACCGATCAACGCGCCGCTCTGGATCGCTGCAATCACGCCACGGGTGGTCGGGATGTTGAAGCGCTTGCCAACGCCGTAGCCGCCGCCGGTCCAGCCGGTGTTGACCAGGTAGACCTTGGAGCCGAAACCGCGCACGCGCTTGATCAGCAGTTCTGCGTATTCACCGGCCGGACGCGGGAAGAATGGTGCGCCGAAGCAGGTGGAGAAGGTCGACTTGATGCCGCCGCCCGAACCCATTTCAGTCGAGCCCACCAGAGCGGTGTAGCCGGACAGGAAGTGGTAGGCCGCTTGTTCTTCGCTGAGGATCGACACGGGCGGCAGTACGCCGGTCAAGTCGCAGGTCAGGAAAATCACAGCGTTGGGCTCGCCACCGAGGTTTTTCTCGGAACGCTTGGCCACGTGCTCCAGCGGGTAGGCGGCGCGGCTGTTCTGGGTCAGGCTGACGTTGGTGTAGTCGGCGTGCTTGGCATCGTCGATCACCACGTTTTCGAGCACGGTGCCGTGCTTGATGGCTTTCCAGATAACCGGCTCGTTCTTCTCGGAGAGGTCGATGCACTTGGCATAGCAACCGCCTTCGATGTTGAACACCACGCCCTCGCCCCAGCCGTGTTCGTCGTCACCGATCAGGTAACGGCTTTCGTCGGCGGACAGGGTAGTTTTACCGGTGCCGGACAGGCCGAAGAACAGGGTCACATCGCCAGCTTCGCCGATGTTGGCTGCGCAGTGCATCGGCAGTACGTCGGAGGCCGGCAGCAGGAAGTTCTGCACCGAGAACATGGCTTTTTTCATCTCACCGGCGTAACGCATGCCGGCGATCAGGACTTTTTTCTGGGCGAAATTGAGGATCACGCAACCGTCGGAGTTGGTGCCGTCACGCTCTGGTACGCATTCGAAGTTGGCCACGTTGAGCACTTGCCACTCTTCACGACCGGCCGGGTTGTACTGGGCCGGGTTGATGAACAGGCAACGACCGAACAGATTCTGCCAGGCAGTCTGAGTGGTCATTTTCACGGCCAGGTAGTGGTCTTCTGCAGCCCCTACGTGAACGTGGGAAACGAAATGCTCTTGCGCGTTGTTGAATGCCTCGACGCGAGCCCACAGGGCGTCGAACTTGTCGGCCGGGAACTTGCGGTTGATCGGGCCCCAGGCAATGGCAGCCTGGGTGGAAGGCTCTTCAACGATGAAGCGGTCGACTGGCGAACGGCCGGTACGATGACCGGTTTCTACGACCAGCGCTCCAGTATCGGCAAGCACGCCTTCACCGCGCTGCAGGGCTTCTTTGACCAGATCGTCAACACTCAGGTCAGTGTATACGGCGTTATTGGCTTGCGTCATGAGGTTCCCCGTCGGCCTATGGCCGAGTGCTCCAAACGTTTTGTAGTAGAAAGTTGCGCACTACTACCGCGAAAAAAGTGGGCCGGATTATGCCAGAAAAGCCCAAAAAGAGTAGGGCCCTCCGGTCAGAACGGCGGAAATCTGGCGTTTCTCAGGTGATTTACCTGTGCTTAAACGTTTTAGTGGCGGGTGCCCGAAGGGGTGTCGACGCCCGCGCCGGCGAATAATTGAGCAATATCGGCGGCGTCGAACAGGTAGCGCTGGTTGCAGAACTGGCAGTCGATCTCGAT
Organism: Pseudomonas yamanorum; assembly: GCF_013386765.1. GTDB lineage: Bacteria > Pseudomonadota > Gammaproteobacteria > Pseudomonadales > Pseudomonadaceae > Aquipseudomonas > Aquipseudomonas yamanorum_A. The sequence continues at coordinate 51,211 of NZ_JACARE010000003.1, read as the reverse complement.
GTTGCCACCGTGTTCCACCACCAGGTCCTGCGCATCTTCCAGGCCCAGGCTGACCAGGGCAGTGGCGGAGCGCTCGCGGGAGCAACTGCAGTGGAAGCGCAGGGATTGCACGTCGAACAGGCGCACGGCCTCTTCGTGGTAAAGGCGGTGCAGGATGGTTTCGTTGTCCAGGCCCATCAGTTCTTCGGCTTTCAAGGTGCCGGCCAGGGCGGTGATGTGTGCCCAGCTGTCGGCGCGGTCTTCTTCATCCTTGATGCGGTCGGCCGGCAGTTGTTGCAGCAGCAGGCCACGGGCGCGCTTGCCGTCGGCGTTGAGCCAGAAGCGGGTGCCCACTTGCTGGGACATCACGAAATAGTTGGTGAAGCAGTCGGACAGGGTTTCACCGTCAAGGTCGACGATGCCCTGGTAGCGCTGGCCTACGGTCGGGTCGACGGTCAGTGCCAGTACGCCGTCAGGCATGAGGTCGGCCAGGGTCGCGTCGGGGGCGATGCGGTCGGCGTCGTAACGGGCCAGGCCACGGATTTCGCGCTCGCTGGAGCATTCGATCATCAGCAGCGGGATCGGGCCTTCGGAGCGGGCCTGCAGGATCAGCAAACCATCGAACTTCAGGGTGCCCACCAGCAACGAGGCGGCCGCCATCAGCTCGCCGAGCAACTGCGCGACCGGCTCCGGATAGGGGTGCTTGGCGAGGACTTCGGCATAGCTGCGCTCCAGGGCGACCAGTTCGCCGCGGGCGTCGCTGTCGTCGAAGATGAAGCGTTGGGTGAAGTCGGTATCCGGTAGATCAGTCATAGGTCTGGGTATCTGAATTGATGACAAAAAGATGACAAGGTTTATAGAATTACACGCTTTAGCACTATTTTGGTGCGGCCTTCTACGGGAAAACGAAGCGCTTTAAAGCAAAGAGGAAACAGTTTATGAACAATCCGGGTTTGTTCCAAGCCAAGTGGAACCTCGGGCGATTGGCCCTGTGCAATTTACTCGCTGTGGGGCTGCTGTGTTTTTGGCTCTGGCCGGCGGGCCAGGCGCTCTGCGTGGTTTTCGACGAGTGGCTGTTTCATCTGCTCAACGACCCTCTGGCCAGCAGCCCCGCGTGGCTGCATGTGTGGGCGGTAGCCAGTTTGCGCCCGTTTGACGCGGTGGTCGGGGTGATTCTGCTGACGCTGTTGATCCGCGGCGGCTGGGTGTTCAAGGCGATTGAAGTGCGCCAGGCGTTTTTCGGATTCCTGGGCATTCTGCTGCTGTTGCTGTTTATCCGCATGCTGTTTTCCAAGCTGGCGGCGCAGATGGGCTGGCAACACCATAGCCCGTCGATGGTGATCAGCGGGGCGATCCAGATGAGTGACTATTTCCCCGGCCTTGAAAAAACCTGGGAACTGAAGGACCGCTCCAGCCAGAGTTTCCCGGGAGATCACGCGTCCGTGTTGTTGATCTGGGGAATGTTCATGACCGTGTTCGCCAAGCGCATCGGCCAGGTTCTCGTGATCTGGGGCTTGGCGCTGCTGTTCATGATGCCGCGGCTTGTGGCCGGCGCGCATTGGGGGCAGGACGATTACATCGGCGGGGTGTTGCTGGCGCTGTTGGCATTGGGCTGGGGTTACTACACGCCGTTTGCGGCGAAGGTTTCGGGACTTCTGGTACGGGTGACAAGCCCGGTGTTCGAGTGGTTTCAGCGGGTGCCGCTGGTTAATCGCTTGAGCGTTATTCGCAGCGCTTAACGTGAAGTTGCAGGAGCCGACCTGGCTCCTGCGGTTTTCCGGTTAATCATCGTTGCCACTGCCGCGAAACTTGAACAGGTCACGCCGCTGCTTCTTGCTCGGCTTGCCGTCGGTGGTCATGCCCAGGGAGCCCGCCTTGCGCATGGCCGCCGCGTTTTCGCGCTTGGCGATGCTGGCTTCGGTTTCGGTATACAAGGCCTGCGCCTCGGGAGCGCCCCTTCGCACAATTGAAAGCGCCTGGACCACCACGGTTCGCTCATCAAAACCGGCACGAATCTGGAACTCATCGCCAATGCGCGGCTCCTTGCCCGGCTTGCAGCGCTCGCCCCGCCAATGCACTTTGCCACTCTCGATAGCCGCCTTGGCGAGGGCACGGGTCTTGAAAAAGCGCGCCGCCCACAACCACTTGTCCAGACGGACTTTTTCTTCCTCTTCCTGCTTCTGAGCCACTTGAATTCCTCGCTCTGAAAAATGTCGCAACTTTACCGTTGAAACCCTTCAACGCATAAACCCTTGAGCTCACCTAAGATACGCCAGGTAGCAACCTGTTTTCGCGAGGTTAACGCGTGACCGACTTTCCCATTTCAATCACCTCGCCCAAACAAGGCTGCGCGGGTTGCCAGCAAAGCGAACCGCTGGGCTTTGAGTTTGCCTTCGCCTATCAGCCTATCGTGGACCTGCGCGACCACTCGGTCTTTGCCCATGAAGCCCTGGTGCGCGGCGTTAAGGGTGAGGGTGCGTTGTCGGTCCTTGGTCAGGTCAACGATAGCAATCGCTACCGTTTCGACCAGCAATGCCGCACCAAGGCCATCGCCACCGCCTCGACACTGGGCCTGCAGACACACCTTTCAATCAACTTCATGCCCAATGCGGTCTATCGGCCCGAGTTGTGCATTCGCAGCACCCTGGAAGCGGCCCGCACGCATAATTTTCCATTGGACCGGCTGATTTTCGAGACACTGGAAAGCGAGCACGTAGATAACTATCGCCATTTGACGAATATTCTGCGTGAATACCGCGAATTCGGCTTCAAGACCGCCATCGACGATTTCGGGGCGGGCTATTCGGGGCTGAACCTGCTGGCCGATTTCCAACCTGACTTGATCAAACTCGACATGGCGCTGATCCGCGATGTCGACCGTGATCGTGTCCGTCAGGTGATCGTCCGGGGGATTGTCACAATCTGTGAGCAGTTGGGCGTTACTGTCATCGCCGAAGGTATCGAAAGTGCCGGCGAGCGGGATTTCCTCGCCGACTGTGGAATATTTCTGATGCAGGGCTACTGGTTCGCCAAGCCTGCATTCAAAGCCCTGGCCGAGGTTTCACCTGGCGCCTGGGCGAATTAATTGCCGGTTATTCATATTGAAGACATTTGACCATTTGACCGTTGTGGGTCTGCGTGAGTGGGTGGCACTTCCCGACTTGGGAGTGGCTGGCCTGCGCGCCAAGATCGACACCGGCGCCAGTACCTCAAGCCTGCATGCCACCGAGATCGAGCCCTTTGAGCGCGACGGTGCAAAGTGGGTGCGCTTCACCGCGCACCTGGGCAGCGTGGTGCAACTGCGTCACCGGCGCTGCGAAGCGCCGCTGGTGGCGATGAAAACCATTAAAAGCTCCAACGGTCAGGCCCAGGTGCGGTATGTGATCAGCACCACTCTGGCCCTGGGTGATCGGGTGTGGCGGGTGGAATTCACCCTCGCCTGCCGCAAGGCCATGCGTTACCGGCTGTTGCTGGGCTCCAAGGCTCTGATTGACGGCCAGTTGGTGGTCAATCCCGGGCTCAAATACGTTCAAGACAAGCCGGTGTTCCCGGTCTCTACTACCTCTGCCACAGGTGTTGCATGAAGATCGCTGTGCTGTCGCGTAACCCGCGTCTGTATTCCACCCGTCGCCTGGTCGAGGCCGGCACCGAACGTGGCCATGAGATGGTGGTGATCGATACGTTGCGCGCCTATATGAACATTGCCAGTCATAAGCCGCAGATCCACTACCGGGGCAAGCCGCTGGAAGGCTTCGATGCGGTGATCCCGCGTATCGGCGCTTCGGTGACATTCTATGGCTGCGCGGTGTTGCGCCAGTTTGAAATGATGGGGGTCTCGCCCCTGAATGAATCGGTGGCCATCGCCCGTTCGCGGGACAAGCTGCGCTCGCTGCAGTTGCTGTCGCGCCGTGGCATCGGCTTGCCGGTCACCGGTTTTGCACACTCCCCGGACGATATTCCCGACCTGATCGAGATGGTCAACGGCGCGCCGCTGGTGATCAAGGTACTGGAAGGTACCCAGGGCATCGGTGTGGTGCTGTGTGAGACGGCAACGGCCGCCGAGTCGGTGATCGAGGCGTTCATGGGCCTCAAGCAGAACATCATGGTGCAGGAATACATCAAGGAAGCCGGCGGTGCGGATATCCGCTGCTTCGTGGTGGGCGATAAGGTGATTGCCGCGATGAAGCGTCAGGCCAAGCCGGGGGAGTTCCGCTCCAACCTGCACCGTGGCGGCAGCGCCAGCCTGATCAAGATCACACCGGAAGAGCGCATGACGGCCCTGCGGGCGGCCAAGGTCATGGGGCTGAGTGTGGCGGGTGTGGATATCCTGCGTTCCAACCACGGGCCGTTGGTGATGGAGGTGAACTCATCACCGGGCCTGGAAGGGATTGAAACCACCACCGGCAAGGATGTGGCGGGGATCATCATTCAGCATCTGGAGAAGAGTGGTGGGCCGAATATGACGCGCACCAAGGGCAAGGGTTAATCCCCCTTGTAGGAGCTGGCTTGCCTGCGATACAGGCACCTCGGTTTTTCTGGCGAACCGCGGTGATGCCATCGCGGGCAAGCCCGGCTCCCACACCAGCCCCACACATTTAATCTGTGTTGGGTGTTAGACCGCATCTCTAGGCAGCATCAGCCCCAACGGCAAACGCACTCGTGCTTCCAGGCCGCCATCCGGCCGGTTGCGCAATTCAACATTGCCGCCATGCATCGAAGCAATTCGCCGCACAATTGCCAGCCCCAGGCCGGTGCCCTTGCCACCCCGGGCACGGTCGCCACGGGTGAACGGGTTAAAGATGCCTTCCAGTTCCGCCGGATCGATACCGGCGCCACGGTCCATCACACTCAGCACGACGTAAGGCGCGCTGGTATCCCCGGACACGTACGCCGCCACTTCCACATCGGAACCGGCGTGATGCAAGGCGTTGCCAATCAGGTTGTTCAGCAACCGCTTCATCGATACCCGGCGCAACGCGAACGGCTGGATCGGCTCCAGGCGCATGCGAACCTGCTCGCCGTTCTGGTTGTAGGGCGCCACCACTTCACGTACCAGGTCCGTCAGGTCGACCTCTTCCACCACTTCGTCCCGACCATCACGGATAAACGCCAGGAACTGGTCGAGAATCGCGTCCATGTCCTCGATGTCGCGAACCATGTCGTCGGTCAGGTCGGTGTGGTTGCCCATCAGCTCCAGGGACAGCCGCAACCGCGTCAGCGGCGTGCGCAGGTCATGGGATACCCCCGCCAGCATCAGCTCGCGTTCGCGTCCCGCCTGTTCGACATCCTCGGCCATCTGGTTGAACGCGCTATACACCTCGGTCATTTCACTCGGTGTATCGCTGATGGGCAGGCGCACACTGCGGCCCTGGCCCAGTTGGCGTGCGGCGAACACCAGGCGCTTGAGCGGCTGGTTGAGCTGGCGCACGAAAATCCAGGCAGACGCGGTGGAAAGCAAACCAATCGCCAGGAACCAGCCCAGCACGTTCCAGATCTTCTGCCCCCGCAGCGGATGCGGATACAGCGGCACCTTCAGCCAGTCCTCGCCCAAGCTTGGCGCCCGCACCCACAGTGCCGGCGACACATGCATGCGCAGCCGCACCTCGGTGTCTTCACCCAGTTCGGCCTGCATCTGGCGTTGGTAGATTTCGCTGTAGGGCCAATGTTGCTCGCCCTCGGGCACGCCTGCGCCCGCGACCCGAACCAGGGTAGCGGCCTTGGCGATCTTCTCGCGGTTCTCGGGGTCTGCGGCCCAGTAGGCGCGCAAGGTCAGGGCGACACCGTGGCTGTACTGCCGGTCCACCAGCACGTCTTCGTTCATCAACAGATAAACCAGTGTCAGGGCCTTGGAAAACAGTACGACGATGAGCACCAGCCAAAGGGTGCGTGAGAAGAAACTCTGCGGGAACCACAACGGGGTTTTCATAAAAGACAGCTGGACACCTTGCAGGCGCGAGCGAAGCTCGCAGAATTGCAAACGCCGGGCAACCGGCTGACTCTTATCGAGTCATCACCGGCAGACCCGCCTCTGCAAATCATTGGTCACTTGGTTGCGGTGCCGTCCGGCACAAACACGTAACCCACACCCCACACCGTCTGGATATAACGCGGCTTGGATGGATCGGGCTCGATCATCCGGCGCAGACGGGAGATCTGTACGTCGATGGAGCGCTCCAGGGCGTCCCACTCCCGGCCTCGGGCCAGGTTCATCAGCTTGTCGCGGGTCAGCGGCTGGCGAGCGTTCATCACCAGTGCCTTGAGCACGGCGAATTCGCCGGTGGTCAGCATATGCACTTCATCGCCACGCTTGAGCTCACGGGTGGCCAGCGACAGCTCGTAGTCACCGAAGGTCACGCTTTCGTCTTCGCTGCCTGGAGCGCCCGGTACCGGGGCGGCCTGGCGACGCAGTACGGCCTTGACCCGTGCCATCAGCTCATCCGGGTTGAACGGCTTGGCCAGGTAATCGTCGGCGCCCAGTTCGAGGCCCTTGATGCGGCTCAGCTCATCGCCCTTGGCGGTCAGCATGATGATCGGGATCTGATTGTTGGCGCCGCGCAGGCGTTTGCAGGCGGTCAGGCCGTCTTCGCCGGGCAGCATCAGGTCCAGCACCACCAGGTTGAAGACTTCACGTCCCAACAGGCGGTCCATCTGTTCGGTGTTTGGCACCGCGCGGGCACGATAGCCCTTGGAGTTGAAGAAACGCTCCAGCAGGCTGCTCAGCCCCGGATCGTCATCAACGATGAGAATTTTTTCGCCTTCAGCAGTTTGTGCAGTGCTGCTCATTAGATGCTCCTCTTATCTCGGCGCGCATTATGGCGTAGCTGCCGTTATACGCACCGTGTGCATTGTTAGCAGATTTTTCCTCTACCGCCAGCGAACCCGCGCCCTACAACCTTGGCCGCAATCCCCCCAAGGGCGGAACGCTGGTTATAATGCGGCGCCTTTGTGCAGGGCAACGTCAGTTCGTTACCGCTTACTGCCAGGGGATTTTTTTACCCGCTTGTAGTGATTTTTTCGATTTCGAGGGTCAATAGGCTGCCTCTTGACCCAGGCAGCGGCGCCAGTCGGGCCGCTCAACCAGCCTCGCAAGCCTTGTTTTCCGGGCCTGCGAGCCTGCTTTCAGAATTTCAGGTGGTTTTATGGACAGCATCAACAGCCGCATCGCCGAGGAACTCGGTGTACGCCCACAACAGGTCGAAGCGGCCGTCGCTCTACTGGATGAAGGCTCCACGGTGCCCTTCATCGCCCGTTACCGTAAAGAAGTCACCGGCAGCCTCGATGATATCCAGTTGCGGCATCTGGAAGAGCGCCTGCGCTACCTGCGAGAACTCGACGAACGGCGTATCAGCATCCTCGCCAGCATCGAAGAGCAAGGCAAGCTGACCCCGCAACTGGAACGCGACATCAAGCTCGCCGACACCAAGACCCGCCTCGAAGACTTGTACCTGCCGTACAAGCAGAAGCGCCGCACCAAGGGCCAGATCGCCCTGGAAGCCGGCCTCGGCGAGCTGGCCGACGGCCTGTTCAACGACCCGTCCCTGGCCCCGGAAAGCGAAGCCGCACGCTTTGTCGATGCCGAAAAAGGCGTCGCCGACGTCAAGGCCGCCCTGGAAGGTGCCAAGTACATCCTCATGGAGCGCTTCGCCGAAGACGCCAACCTGCTGGAAAAACTGCGCAGCTACCTGAAGCAGGAAGCCACCCTCAGTGCCCGCGTAATCGCCGGCAAGGAAGAGGAAGGCGCCAAGTTCCGCGATTACTTCGAACACGACGAGCCGCTGAAAAGCATGCCGTCCCACCGCGCCCTCGCCATTTTCCGCGGGCGCAACGAAGGTATTCTGAGCTCCGCGCTGAAAGTCGGCGACGAGCTGCCGGGCACCATGCATCCGTGCGAAGGCATGATTGGTCAACAGTTCGGCATCCAGAATCAGAATCGTCCTGCGGACAAATGGCTCGGTGAAGTCGTGCGCTGGACCTGGAAGGTCAAGCTCTACACCCACCTGGAAACCGACCTGCTGGGCGAACTGCGCGACGGCGCCGAAACCGAAGCCATCAGCGTGTTCGCCCACAACCTGCACGACCTGCTGCTGGCCGCGCCGGCCGGCCCGCGCGCCACCCTGGGCCTCGACCCGGGCCTGCGTACCGGCTGCAAGGTTGCCGTGGTTGACGCCACCGGCAAGATGCTCGACCACGCCACGGTCTACCCCCACGTGCCGCACAACAAGTGGGACCAGACCATCGCGATCCTGGCCGCCCTGTGCGCCAAGCACTCGGTGGACCTGATCGCCATCGGCAACGGCACCGCCAGCCGTGAAACCGACAAGCTGGCCGCCGAACTGATCAAAAAATACCCAGGCATGCAGATGACCAAGGTGATGGTCTCCGAGGCCGGCGCTTCGGTGTACTCCGCCTCGGAACTGGCTTCCAAGGAATTCCCGGACCTCGATGTGTCGATCCGTGGCGCCGTGTCCATCGCTCGCCGCCTGCAGGACCCACTGGCCGAACTGGTGAAGATCGATCCGAAATCCATCGGTGTCGGCCAGTACCAGCATGACGTGTCTCAGCTGAAGCTGGCCCGCGGCCTGGATGCGGTGGTGGAAGACTGTGTGAACGCCGTCGGTGTAGACGTGAACACCGCCTCGGTTGCGCTGCTGGCTCGTATCTCCGGCCTCAACGCCACCCTGGCGCAGAACATCGTGACCCACCGCGACGAAAACGGCGCGTTCAAGACCCGTGCGGCGCTGAAAAAAGTCGCACGCCTGGGCGAAAAAACCTTCGAACAGGCCGCCGGCTTCCTGCGCGTCATGAATGGCGACAACCCGCTGGATTCCTCGGCCGTTCACCCGGAAGCCTACCCGCTGGTGCAACGCATTGCCGCTGAAACCGACCGCGACATCCGCTCGCTGATCGGCGACGCCGCGTTCCTCAAGCGCCTGGACCCGAAAAAGTACACCGACGAAACCTTCGGCGTGCCGACCATCACCGACATCCTGCAAGAGCTGGAAAAACCCGGTCGCGACCCGCGCCCCGAGTTCAAGACCGCCGAGTTCCAGGAAGGCGTCGAAGACCTCAAGGACCTGCAACTGGGGATGATCCTCGAAGGCGTGGTCACCAACGTGACCAACTTTGGCGCGTTTGTGGATATCGGCGTGCATCAGGACGGTTTGGTGCACATCTCTGCGCTTTCGGAGAAGTTCATCAAGGACCCTCGCGAAGCGGTGAAAGCCGGTGACGTGGTCAAGGTGAAAGTCATGGAAGTCGACATCCCGCGCAAACGCGTCGGCCTGTCGATGCGCATGAGCGACACCCCCGGCGAGAAAATCGACGGTGCCCGCGGCGCACGCCCAGGCTCTGCGCCACGCCAGTCCCAAGGCAGCGCACCGCGCAAGGAAACCGCAGCCCCAGCCCCGGCCAATAACGCCATGGCTTCGCTGTTCGCCAACGCCAAACAACTGAAGAAACGTTAATGGAACTGCCAGCCGGCTTGACCCACAGTGCTTTCAGCGAACTCATTGGCTGCCGCCTGCAACGCCTGGAAACCGGCGTTGCCGAGGTGGCCATGACCCTGGAACCACAGCTGCGCAACCGCGCTGGCAAGCTCCATGGCGGGGCGATCTTCAGCCTGGTGGACATTGCCATGGGGCTGGCGTGTTCCAGCTCCCATGGTTTCGACCAGCAGAGCGCGACCATCGAATGCAAGATCAACTACATCCGCGCCGTTTCCGACGGCGACGTGCTGTGTACCGCCCGGGTGATTCACCCCGGCCGGCGCACGCTGGTGGTCGAGGCTGACGTGTACCAGGACGAAAAACTGGTCGCAAAAGCACAAGGCACCTTCGCTGTCCTATAGCTCCCTGTCATCGATTTGAGTTAATTTCGGCGCTGCGAAAGTTGCGCCGAACTTTTCTTCGTGCGCGATAGCCAGATTCAAGGACGAGGGCGGCTCTTTCAGAGTGGGTCAATCCGGCTCGAAAACCAGGCGATAACGCCAGTTTCCACTTCACCCTTGTAGACCGTCCTGCCCACCCCCATATTGGGGCGACTGACGCGTGAAGGAATCCAACTTGAGCGAACTTCTCAACCGCCGCCTGGCATTGCTCGGCAAGCACGAACACCTCTCTTTGCTCGAGCAATGCCTGCACGGCATCGAGCGCGAATGCCTGCGCGTCACCGGTGAAGGCCGACTGGCACAAACGCCGCATCCCGAGGCCCTGGGCGCTGCACTGACCCACGAACAGATCACCACCGACTATTCCGAGTCGCTGCTTGAGTTCATCACGCCGGCCCTGCCCAACCCGGCCGACACCCTGAGCAGCCTCGACAAGATCCACCGTTTTGCCTACAGCAAGCTCGGCAACGAGTACCTGTGGAGTCCATCGATGCCGTGCCCGTTGCCGGCCGAGGAAGATATTCCGATTGCCTACTACGGCACCTCCAACATCGGACAGCTCAAGTACGTATATCGCAAGGGCCTGGCCCTGCGTTACGGCAAGACCATGCAGTGCATCGCCGGGATCCACTACAACTTTTCCCTGCCGGAAGACCTCTGGCCGCTGCTCAAGGAAGCCGAAGGCTTTGTGGGCACCGACCGGGACTATCAGTCCACGGCCTATATCGCACTGATCCGTAACTTCCGCCGCTACAGCTGGCTGCTGATGTACCTGTTCGGTGCCTCGCCGGCCCTGGACGCGGGTTTCCTGCGCGGGCGCTCGCACCAGCTTGAAGTGCTGGATGCCGACACCCTGTACCTGCCGTACGCCACCAGCCTGCGCATGAGCGACCTGGGTTACCAGAGCAACGCCCAGGCCGGCCTGACGCCGTGCTACAACGATTTGGCGAGCTACACCGACAGCCTGCGCGAAGCGGTGGCAACGCCCTACGCACCGTACGTCGAAGTCGGCACCCATAAGGACGGTGAGTGGGTACAGCTCAACACCAACATCCTGCAGATCGAAAACGAGTACTACTCCAACATCCGGCCCAAGCGCGTGACCTACACCGGCGAACGGCCGATCCAGGCGCTGATGGCCCGTGGCATTCAGTACATCGAAGTGCGCTGCCTGGACATCAACCCGTTCCTGCCGATGGGTATCGACTTGCAGGAGTCGCGCTTCCTCGATGCGTTCCTGCTGTATTGCGCACTCAACGACAGCCCGCTGTTCGCCGACAACGAGTGCGGCAACGCCACCTCCAACTTCCTCAGCGTGGTCAAGGAAGGTCGCCGTCCGGGCCTGCAATTGCATCGCCGTGGCGAATCGGTGGACATGAAGGAATGGGCGGCCGAGCTGCTGGAGCAGATTGCTCCGCTGGCAGCCTTGCTGGACCAGAGCCAGGGCATCACTGAGCACAGCCAGGCGCTGGACGCCCAGCTGGCGAAGGTCAAGGACTCGTCCCTGACCCCGTCGGCCCAGGTGTTGGCGGCGATGAGCGAACGTAAAGAGAGCTTTGCGCAGTTTTCGCTGCATCAGAGCCAGGTGCACGCCGAGCATTTCCGCAGCGAGCCGTTGAAGGCTGAGGAACAGGCACGCTTTGAGGAACTGGCGCGTAATTCGCTGGCGCAGCAGGCGGAGCTGGAGCAGAACGAAGTGGGCGACTTTGACGTGTTTGTCGGGTCGTACCAGGCGAGCATTCTGGCGATCAGTAACTAAAGGCCTTACGCAAAACCCTGTGGGAGCCGGGCTTGCCCGCGATGCAGGCGCCTCGGTACTTCAGTAGTACCGAGTCGATGCCATCGCAGGCAAGCCAGCTCCCACATTTGACCTCTGCAGACCCAAGCTTCAGGTTCACTTCTCCTCATAAGCTAATTCGAAAATGTTATTTATTTTCGGATTCTTAGATCATTTAGTCTTCTCACACGCCGACCTCCGGCCGCCTGATGAGGACTCTCCCCTTGAAACTGCACTTCCCCCTTCGCCTCCTGGCGGCCTTGTCCCTGGCCGGTGCCAGCCTGTTTGCCCAGGCCGCCGACGTGACCATCGCTTACCAGACCACCGTGGACCCGGCGAAAGTCGCCCAGGCCGACGGCGCGTACGAAAAAGCCACCAACGCCAAGATCGACTGGCGCAAATTCGACAACGGTGCCGACATCATCGCCGCCATCGCTTCCGGCGACGTGCAGATCGGCTACCTCGGTTCCAGCCCGCTGACCGCTGCGGTAACCCGCAAGGTGCCGGTGGAAACCTTCCTGATCGCGACCCAGATCGGCGGTGCCGAAGCCCTGGTGGCCCGCAACGGTTCCGGGATCAACAGCCCGCAGGACCTGATCGGCAAGAAAGTCGCCGTGCCGTTTGTTTCCACCGGCCACTACAGCCTGCTGGCCGCGCTGAAACACTGGAACATCGACCCTTCGAAAGTGACCATCCTCAACCTCGCCCCGCCGGCCATCATCGCCGCCTGGAAGCGCGGTGATATCGACGCCACCTACGTGTGGGACCCGGCCCTGGGCGTGGCCAAGGAAAACGGCAAGGTGCTGATCACCTCCGGCGAACTGGCCAAGTTTGGCGCGCCGACCTTCGATGCCTGGATCGTGCGTAAGGATTTCGCCGAGAAGCACCCGGAAATCGTCACGGCTTTTGCCAAAGTCACCCTGGATGCCTACGCCGCTTACCGCAAAGACCCACAAGCCTGGCTGGCTGACAAAGGCAACGTCGACAAACTGGTGAAGCTCTCCGGGGCCAAGGCCAGCGACATTCCACTGCTGCTGCAAGGCAACGTGTACCCGCTGGCGGCTGACCAGGTGACCCTGCTCGGCGCACCGACCACCAAGGCCGTCACCGACACCGCCGCGTTCCTCAAGGAACAAGGCAAGGTCGACGCCGTACTGCCGGACTACGCCCCGTACGTCAGCCCGAAGTTCATCACTAACTGATACCAGGAGTTAACCGCGATGGCCTTGCTACAACTGGAGCGCATCAGCGCACAGTACCCAGGCAGCCCGGAGCCAGTACTGGCAGATATTTCCCTGAGCCTTGGGCCCCAGCAATTGCTGGTGGCCCTCGGCCCTTCCGGCAGTGGCAAGACTTCGCTGTTAAACCTGATTGCCGGTTTTGTCGAACCCAGCGCCGGGCGCATCACCCTTGACGGTGTGCCGGTGAAAGGCCCCAGCGCCGAACGCGGCGTGGTGTTCCAGGACGACGCCCTGCTGCCCTGGCAGGACGTGCTGGCCAACGTCGGCTTCGGCCTGGAACTGGCCGGCGTGTCCAAGGCCCAGCGGGAAATCCGCGCCCGGGAAATGCTCGCCCTGGTGGACCTCGCCGGTTTCGACAGTCGCCGCATCTGGCAACTTTCCGGCGGCCAGAAGCAACGCGTCGGCCTGGCCCGTGCGTTGGCTGCCGACCCACGCGTACTGCTGATGGACGAACCCTTCGGCGCCCTCGATGCCTTCACCCGCGAACAGATGCAGGAGCTGTTGCTGCAAGTCTGGCGACGCACGGCAAAACCCGTCTTCCTGATTACCCACGACATCGAAGAAGCGGTGTTCCTCGCCACGGACCTGATTCTGCTGGCACCCAACCCCGGGCAGATCGTCGAGCGCCTGAGCCTGGACTTCGGCCAGCGCTACGCTGCGGGCGAATCGGCACGGGCGATCAAGTCCGACCCGCGCTTTATCGAAACCCGCGAACACGTGCTGGGCAAGGTGTTCTCCCAACGGCAGGTGTCCGCATGAGCAGTTACGAATTACCGGCCACGGCCGCCAAGCCGGCGACCAAACCCGTCACGCCCGTACGCCGCAGCCTGAGCACCCGCTGGATCAGCGTGCTGACCCTGGTGACGCTGGTTGCCATCTGGTGGGCCGTGACCGCCAGCGGGCTGATCGAGCCGCTGTTCCTGCCACCGCCTTCGGCCGTGCTGCAAAAAGGCTGGCTGCTGGCGACCACCGGCTACATGGACTCCACCCTGTGGCAGCACCTGGGCGCGAGCCTCCAGCGTATCGGCCTGGGCCTCGGTTTTGCCGTGCTGACCGCCGTGCCGGTGGGCATTGCCATCGGCTCCAATCGCATCGCCCGGGGAATCCTGGACCCGCTGATCGAGTTCTACCGGCCGATTCCACCCCTGGCTTACCTGCCGCTGATCGTGATCTGGTGCGGCATCGGCGAGCTGTCCAAGGTGCTGCTGATCTACCTGGCGATTTTTGCGCCGATCGCCATCGCGACCGCCACCGGCGTACGCACTGTCGACCCGGCCAAGTTGCGCGCTGCGCAGTCGTTGGGCGCAACACGGGCACAGCTGATTCGCCACGTGATCCTGCCGAGCGCCCTGCCCGACATCCTCACCGGCGTGCGGATTGGCCTGGGTGTCGGCTGGTCGACACTGGTGGCCGCCGAGCTGATCGCCGCCACCAGCGGCCTGGGCTTCATGGTGCAGTCCGCGGCGCAGTTCCTGGTCACCGATGTGGTGGTGCTGGGGATTCTGGTGATCGCACTGATCGCCTTCGCCATGGAAATGGGCTTGCGTGCCCTGCAGCGCAAACTGGTGCCTTGGCATGGCCAGGCACACTAAGCACATATTCGACGAGAACCCCATGAGCAGCCTGACCGTAACGCCTCTCAGCACCGCCCTTGGCGCCCAGATCAGTGGCGTCGACATTACCCAACCGCTGACCATCGAACACCGCGACGCCATCGAACAGGCGCTGCTCAAGCATTCGGTGCTGTTCTTCCGCAACCAGCCAATCAACCCGCAGCAACAGGCGCGGTTCGCGGCACATTTCGGCGACCTGCACATTCACCCGATCTACCCCAACGTGCCGGAACAGCCTGAAGTGCTGATCCTCGACACCGCCGTGACCGACGTGCGCGACAACGCCATCTGGCACACCGACGTGACCTTCCTGCCAACGCCAGCCCTCGGCGCGGTACTCAGCGCCAAGCTGTTGCCGGAGTTTGGCGGCGATACGTTGTGGGCCAGCGGGATTGCCGCGTATGAGGCGTTGTCGGAGCCGTTCAAGAAACTGCTGGACGGTTTGACGGCAACCCATGACTTCACCCGATCCTTCCCGCTGGAGCGTTACGGCAACACGCCGGAAGACCTGGCGCGCTGGGAAGAAGCCCGGCGCAAGAACCCGCCGCTGTCTCATCCGGTGATTCGTACGCACCCGGTGAGCAGGCGCAAATCGCTGTTCGTCAGTGAGGGGTTCACCAGCAAGATCAACGAACTGGAGCCGGCGGAAAGTGAAGCGGTGTTGAAGCTGCTGTTTGCCCACGCCACCCGGCCGGAGTTCACCATTCGCTGGCGCTGGCAGGAAAATGACATAGCGTTTTGGGATAACCGCGTGACCCAGCATTACGCGGTGGATGATTACCGGCCGCAGCGGCGGGTGATGCACAGGGCGACGATTTTGGGGGATGTACCGTTCTAGAAAGAACGCTACAGATCTAATGTGGGAGCGGGCTTGCCCGCGATAGCGGTGGGTCAGCGACATATTCATCGACTGATACTCCGCCATCGCGGGCAAGCCCGGCTCCCACAGGTGACCGGGGTTGATTCAGAAACCGCTTACTCAGCCGTAGACGGCTTCTCCCACAAGTTGATCCCGCCTTCCTGGGCAAACCGATCAATCTCCGCCAGCTCCTGCGCGCTGAAGCTCAGGTTCTGCAACGCGCCGACGTTTTCAATGATCTGCTCCGGCCGGCTCGCACCGATCAGGGCGCTGGTGACCCGTGGATCACGCAACGTCCACGCCAACGCCATCTGCGCCAGGCTCTGGCCACGGCGCTTGGCGATTTCGTTCAACGCACGCGCGTGAGCAATGTTGGCCTCGGACAAGTGCTTGGCCTGCAACGAACCACCACCCGGACGATTCACCCGTGCATCCGCCGGTACGCCGTTGAGGTATTTGTCGGTCAGCAGGCCCTGGGCCAATGGCGTGAACGCAATCACCCCGGCGCCGAGTTCTTCGGTGACGTCCAGCAGGTCTTTTTCCACCCAGCGATTGAGCAGGTTGTAGGCCGGCTGGTGGATCAGCAGCGGGACTTTCCACTCTTGCAGCAGCGCTGCGATCTCGCGGGTTTTTACGCCGGAATAGGACGAGATCCCGATGTACAACGCCTTGCCCTGTTGCACGGCGGTAGCCAGTGCGCTGGCGGTTTCTTCCAGTGGGGTGTCGGCATCAAAACGGTGGGAGTAGAAGATGTCCACGTAGTCGACGCCCAGGCGTTGCAGGCTCTGGTCGAGGCTCGCCAGGACGTACTTGCGCGAACCGCCGCCCTGGCCATATGGGCCCGGCCACATGTCCCAGCCGGCCTTGCTGGAGATGATCAGTTCATCGCGGTAGTGCTTGAAGTCTTCGCGCAGCAAACGGCCAAAGTTGATCTCGGCGCTGCCGTACGGAGGGCCATAGTTGTTGGCCAGGTCGAAATGGTTGATCCCCAGGTCGAACGCGGTGCGCAGCAAGGCGCGCTGGGTGTCGATGGGGGTGCTGTCGCCAAAGTTGTGCCACAGCCCCAGGGACAGTGCCGGCAGCACCAGTCCGCTGCGACCTACGCGGCGATAAGGAATAGATTCATAGCGGTTTTCGGCAGCAATGTAAGTCATCGAATCCTCTCTGGTCTTATGAGCAAATAAGGCCTGGGAATAACGATATTCCCAAGCCTTTTAAGCAGCTGAATCGCTTAAGTGTGCTTGCTCTTTGTACAGCAATTTCCTACCAGAGTGGAACGACGTAGCTCACATAGAAGCGGTTTTCATCTTGCACGGTGGCACCGGTGATATCCGGGCTGGCGTGGGCATTTCGCCAGGTTACGCCGAGGCCTTTGAGGGTACCGGTAGGCACCTGGTAAGCCACGGTGACGTTACGTTCCCATTCGCTGGTAGTGCCTTGGGTGGTGCGGATGTCATCACCGTGGGCGTAGGACGTGGCGAAGGTCAGGCCGTTGAGGCCGAGTTTGCCGAAGTCATATTTGTACTGGGCCAGCCAGGTGCGTTCGCCGGCGTGCTGGAACTTGTTCAGTTGCATGTTGGTGAGTGCCGGGGTGTCGGCGCCCGAACCCGGGCCCTGGTTGCTGGCACCGCTGTTCAGGCCGGAATCCAGGTACGGGAAGTCGCTGTCGCCGCTGTTTTTCTGGATGCCCAGGCCGACGGTATGGCCGTCCAGGCTGTAGCTTTCCAACAGGCTGACGGTGGACTGGTTGATGCGACCCTTGGAGGTGCCGTCGCCGTAGAGGCCGGCGGCGGAATAGTCTTTGTCGCCGGCGGCGTTTTCACCCACACCCAGGCTGCGGTACAGGCGCACGTCGGTGTCGATCGCGCCCACAGGCAAGGCGTCATGGCGCTTGGCACCGAGGAAGAACTGCTGGTAGTAATCCTCGAGGTTCGAGTACCACAGGCTGATGGTGGTGTCCGGCAAGCCTTTGTAGTCCGCGCCGCCGTAGAGGAAGCGATCGCTCTCTTTGGTGCCGCCGGCGGTGATCATGCCCTGGTCGCCGGTTTCGTTGCGGATCTTGGTCTTGAGGATGTCACCGGCGGTGAAGGTGAAGTCGGTCAAGTCTTTGGAAACCAACTGCACGCCGGTGTTGGTCTGCTGGTACAGGCGGCCGTCGGTGTTGGCCAGTACCGGGTTGTTGCCGTAGAGCGTACCGACGCGCAATTCATCCTGGGCGAAGCGCATCTTGAAGGTCGGGCTGAGCACGCCGAACTGGTCGGCGGACTTGCCGTTATCCAGCGGGAACATGCTGCCGGGGTAGCGGCCCTGGTGATCCTTGTCGTTGAGGTCGCCACCGGAGTCCAGTTTCAAGCCGTAGAACGCCTGCAGGTCCAGACCAAAACCGACCGGGCCTTCGGTGTAGCCAGACTTGAAGTTGAATTCGAAACCCTGGCCCCAGTCACGGATGCTGTGGGCCTTGTTATTGCTGTTCACCACATCGCGCCCCTGCTGGTTGAGGTAGCGGTTCAGCAGGGTCACGTCGGCGTGGCTGTCATCGATAAAATCGGCGTGGGCGGACAGCATAAAGCTCGCCATGGCGGCACCCACCATGGGGCTTAATAACGTCTTCATTGGTACCGGTCTCCGTCACTGTTCTGAAATGAAAGCGTCAAACGCTTCACACAATTAGGCGATGGCCATGTGACAGTTCGGAGTCAAAACACCCTTTACCCGGATGAAATTAAATTTAAGAAACCCAGCAAGTACGCGGGTTAGCGGGCAGTGGCGAAGATTTCGGCGAGCCAATCGACGAACACTCGCACCCTCGGCGACATGTGTCGGTTTTGCGGGTAGAGCACCGAAACCGGCATGGGCGGCGGCGGGGTATCGGTGAGGATTTCCTGCATCACGCCCTGGTTAATCAACTCGGCCATGCGGTAGTGCGGGCACTGGATAATGCCCAGTCCGGCCACCGCGCTGGCGGAGTAAATCTCTGCACCAAACACCGACAAGGCACCCTCGATCGTGACTTCCCGCACTTGGCCGTCGACCATGAATTCGAACGGAAACAGCTTGGCGGTGGTGCGCGAAACGTAGTTCACCGCGCGGTGCTCGCCAAGGTCGGCGAGGCTTTTTGGCTCGCCGTATTTGCGCAGGTACGCCGGGCTCGCGCAGGTCACCTGGCGCAGCGTCGCAACACGTCTGCCGATCAACGCCGAATCTCCCAGAGTGCCCGCCCGCAGCACGCAATCCACGCCTTCGGCGATCAGGTCGACGAAGCGGTCGGCCTCGCTGATGGACAGTTCGATTTCCGGGTAGCGCGCCATGAATTGCGGGAGTGCCGGGATCACGAAGTACTTGGCCAGGGTGCCATGCAAATCCACTCGCAGACGGCCCTTGGGCGCCACTGAACGGAATGCCAGTTCCGCCTCTTCCAACTCCGCCAGCAGTTGCACGCAACGCAGGTAGTAGGCCTCGCCATCCAGCGTGGGGCGTACACGGCGGGTACTGCGCTCCAGCAACCGCGTGCCCAGCCACGCTTCGAACTGGTTGAGGGTGTGGGTCAGGGTGGCGCGCGGCAGGTTCAGGTCATCGGCAGCTAGAGTGAAGCTGCTGCGCTCGTAGATCCGTACGAACACTTTCATCGCTTTGACCTGGTCCATAGCGCGTCTCCATTGTTGGCGATTCTTGAACAGTCAAGGCAACTCTGGCGCATTTATCGGCCTGGGTAAACATGTGAACCTGCTTGCACACCCACTCCAAGGAACGCTCACCATGACCACTCAAGTTGCAATCATCACCGGCGCTTCCCGCGGCATCGGCGCCGTGGTTGCCAGACAACTGGCCGCCGACGGTTACGCCGTCGCCATCAACTACGCCAACAGCGCCACCGAAGCGTCGAAACTGGTAGTGGAGTTGCGCCAGGCCGGCCACCAAGCCATAGCGATCCAGGGCGACGTGGCCAGCGCCGCCGACGTCAAGCGCCTGTTCGACGAGACCGAGACCCAGTTGGGCAAGGTTGATGTGCTGATCAACAACGCCGGGATTCTCAAGGTGCTTCCGCTGGCCCAGCACAGCGATGAACTCTACAACCAGAACTTCGACATCCACACCCGTGGCACCTTCAACGCCCTGCGTGAAGCGGCCACCCGCCTGAACGACGGCGGGCGCATCGTCAATTTTTCCAGCAGTACCGTCGGCCTCAACTTCCCGGGTTACGCGGTGTACATCGCCAGCAAGGCGGCGGTGGAATCCCTGACCCAGGTGTTCGCCAAAGAAATGCGCGGCCGGCGCATCACCGTCAACGCTGTCGCCCCGGGCCCGGTGGCTACCGAGCTGTTCCTGCATGGCAAAAGCGAAGAGCAGATCCAGGGCCTGGCGAAGATGGCGCCACTGGAGCGTCTTGGCCAACCGGAAGATATCGCGCGTGTGGTGTCGTTCCTGGTGAGCCCGGCCGGTGGTTGGGTGAATGGGCAAATCCTGCGGGCCAATGGGGGTTTGGTCTGAAAACCACACAACCACTCACTCTACGACGCACTAATATTGTGGCGAGGGAGCTTGCTCCCGCTGGAGTGCGTAGCGCTCCCAGGATTTTGGGGCCGCTTCGCAGCCCAGCGGGAGCAAGCTCCCTCGCCACAGGGTTGGTGTTCATATCAGGAGACTTCAGCCATGCACACCGCTCTCGTCATCACCTGCGGCCTGATCCTGCTCGCGTTGATGCTGTTTGTCGGCCAGAAGCTGGGCGTCAGCCGGCACATTCTGGCCTACAGCTTTGTCGGGATCTGGCTGGTGGTGTCGGTGGTGAACGGCGCGGTAGGCGTGGTCACTGCCGGCCAGCCCCTGGTCTCGGAGCTGGTGATCGGCAGTGGGGTGTTCGGTGCGCCGTTGGTGGCACTGGCCCTGTATATCAGGGCCTGAGCCTCAGCGAACCAGGTGCAGGAACTGCAGGTGCCGTTCGTACTGGTCAAGGATGTCGTTGATGATCTGCTCCTTGGTGTAGCCCACCAGGTCGTAGTCCTGACTGCCCTCGCTCAGGTGCACTTCCGCGCGGTAGTAACGACGGTTGTTGAGCTGCTTGGAACCCATCCCGCCCCGTGCGAATGACGGCGTGAAATAGCCGCGCATCTGCACCTGATACACGAACGGATGCTCCTCGCCGTGGCCGATTTCCAGGCTGACGCTGTCGTTGGACGGGTCGGGCTGGGTAACCACGTTCAGGCCTTTTTCGACAAACACCGCCGTCACTTCTTCAATGGCCGGACGCACCGTGGTCTCGAGGAAACGGTACACCTCATCCCGTGACGGGAAATGCACCGCCTGGCTCAAACGCTGGCGCCAACCGCCCGTACCTTTGCGCGACCCCGACACCGGTGCCAGGGAGTGCAGCTGCGCAATCTGCTTCTGCGACTCAAGGTAGAACGCCTTGTGCAGCCCCCACATCATCAGCAGCAAAATCATCGAGAACGGCAGCGAGGTCAGCACCACGGCCGACTTGAGGGAGTCGATGCTGCCGGCGAACAGCAGCGCGCTGGTCACCAACGCGGTCATCGCGCCCCAGAACACTCGCAGCCACTTCGGCCCGTCTTCATCGGCATTGCCGCCTTTGGCCGACAGGGTCGAGAGCACCACGGTGCCGGAGTCGGCGGAGGTGACGAAGAACACGAAGCTGATAAACACCGTGACCGCGATGACCGTCTTGCTCCATGGGTAGGTTTCCAACAGCAGGTAGAGGCTCATCGACGGGTTATCAATCGCCGACTGACCGAGGGCGGCCATGCCGTGGTTGAGCACCTGGTCGATGGCGCTGTTGCCGAAGATCGACATCCACGCCAGGGTGAAACCCAACGGGATCAACAGCACGCCGAACACGAATTCACGGATGGTACGGCCGCGGGAAATTCGCGCGATAAACAGGCCCACGAACGGCGACCATGCGATCCACCAGGCCCAATAGAACACCGTCCAACCGCCCAGCCAGTCGCTGGGTTTGTCGTAGGCGTAGAGGTCGAAACTCTTGGTGGGCAAGGCGCCGAGGTAGTCGCCGATGTTCTGGATCAGGGTGTTGAGCAAGTGCTGGGTGGGCCCGGCGAACAACACGAACAGCAGCAGCGCACAGGCCAGCAGCATGTTGATGTCGGACATCACGCGCACGCCCTTGTCGACGCCGGAGACGGCCACCAGGATCGCCGCGCCCATCATCAAGGTGATGAGGCCGACCTGGATCCACTGGGTGTGGGCCACGCCGAACAGGTAGTCCAGCCCGGAGTTGAGGTGCAACACGCCAAAGCCCATGTCGGCGCCGAGGCCGAACACCGTGGCGATGATGCCGAAGCCATCCACCGCGTAGCCGATGGGGCCGTTGATGCGCTTGCCGATCAGCGGGTACAGCGCCGAGCGCAACGCCAGCGGCAGGTTATGCCGGTAGGCGAAGTACGCCAGGGCCATGCCGACAAAGGCGAACACGCCCCAGCCATGCAGGCCCCAGTGCAGAAACAGGATCTGCATGGCCTGGCGCGCGGCGTCACCGTTCAAGGCTTCGCCCTGGGGCGGTTGCACCAGGTGAGTCAGCGGTTCGGACACGCAGAAGAAAAACAGCGTGATGCTGATGCCGGCGGCGAACAACATGCCGGCCCAGGACAGGTAACTGAATTCGGGCTCGTCGTGGTCGGCACCGAGTTTGATCTTGCCGTAGCCCGATAACGCGGTGACCACCACGAAGACCAGATACAGGGTCATCGCCAGCATGTAGTACCAGCCGACCGTATTGGCCGCCCAGTTTTGTGCGGCCAGCAGCCAGGCGCCGGCTTGTTCGGGAATCGCGATGACGGTCAGGCCGAACAGCAGGATGAAGCTCGCGGCGAAGTAAAACACCGGCGGGTTCATGCGGACCAGACCGCTGGAAGGTAGGGACGATGCACTCATGTAGGGTGCACCTCAAGGGTGTGGGATGTGGCTGTGAAAAACGGACTCAGCAAAGGTAAGCCTCCTGTTGTGAGCGGGCAGCGAACCACCGATTTAACTTGAACGAACAGTCAAGTTAAACATGGATAGGGGTTTGAGGACTAATCGCAGGGCCGAGTGGTAGGTGTTTCCTACACTAGCTCAAGGATTGGTATGACGCGTGGGGATGGGGAAACGTTCAGTGATTGCTGAGCGAAAAAGCGGCCAGAACTGGAATACGGTCTCCTGTGGGAGCTGGCTTGCCTGCGATGGCGATGGGTCAGCCATACATCTGTCGCTGATACACCGCTATCGCAGGCAAGCCAGCTCCCACATTTGATCTGTGTGATCGTTAGAGAGAGCAGTGTTTTACTTCTGCGTGCCGTCGTCGTGCTGCAGGTTCGCCTGGGTCAGGTTCGCCCCCGCCGGCACGCTGCGCGTCAGCCACACGTTGCCGCCAATGGTCGAACCCTTGCCGATCGTGATCCGCCCCAGAATCGTCGCCCCGGCGTAGATCACCACGTCATCCTCAACAATCGGATGCCGCGGATGGCCCTTCTGCAACTGCCCATCCTCATCCGCCGGGAAGCGCTTGGCGCCCAAGGTCACGGCCTGATAAATGCGCACTCGCTCGCCGATGATCGCGGTCTCGCCAATCACCACACCCGTCCCGTGGTCGATAAAGAAGCTCGGGCCGATCTGCGCGCCCGGGTGAATATCAATCCCGGTCGCCGAATGCGCGATTTCCGCACTGATGCGCGCCAGCAACGGCAAGCCCGCACGGTACAGGTGGTGAGCCAGCCGATGGTGAATCACCGCCAGGATGCCCGGGTAGCACAACAGCACTTCATCCACGCTGCGGGCCGCCGGGTCGCCGTGGTAGGCGGCGAGCACGTCGGTGTCCAGCAGGCTGCGCAAGGCGGGCAAGGCCAGGGCGAAATCCTGGATCAGGTGGATGGCATGGGCGTCCACCTCACTGTCATCCTGGCCGCCTTGCCGCGCGGCGTAACGCAGCTCGAGCCGCGCCTGGGCGAGCAATGCATTGAGCGCCACATCCAGAGTGTGGCCGACGTAGAAATCTTCACTTTCTTCACGCAGGTCCACCGGCCCCAAACGCATGGGGAACAGCGCACCGCACAATGCCTCCAGAATCTGCGCCACGGCTTCCCGTGACGGCAGCTCGCGCCCGCCCTGCTCGCCGCTGACCCGACCATTGCGGGTGCGCCACTGGTCCCGGGCGCTGCGCAGCTGGCTGACGAT
Organism: Pseudomonas yamanorum; assembly: GCF_013386765.1. Taxonomy (GTDB): domain Bacteria; phylum Pseudomonadota; class Gammaproteobacteria; order Pseudomonadales; family Pseudomonadaceae; genus Aquipseudomonas; species Aquipseudomonas yamanorum_A. Next base: position 27,675 of record NZ_JACARE010000003.1, on the reverse strand, counting down.
GGTCTGTAATTGCCAATGACTGGAACGCTCACTCACGGTCTTCACTCCTGACGAAATGCCCATCACTTTACGGCAAGGAACCTGAGCGTCCTTAAGAACCAATAGTGCAATGCTAATAACCGGTGTGCATAAGCGATTGCCGGTTGCCCACTGAAAAGTGCCTGCCTATAGTCGGTGCATCTCTGACCACCCGTGCGTAGCCATGATCAAACAACAGCTCGACCGCTTTAACCGTCTGGAACTGCTGGGCGGCGCCACCGCCCTGGAAAAACTCGAACGGCTGTCGGCCTGGCTGGGGCGTGACGTGTACGTCAAACGCGATGACACCACACCGCTGGCGATGGGCGGCAACAAGCTGCGCAAACTCGAATACCTCGCCGCCGATGCCCTCGCCCAGGGCGCCGATACCCTGGTCACCGCCGGCGCGATCCAGTCCAACCATGTGCGCCAGACCGCCGCACTGGCCGCCAAGCTGGGCCTGGGCTGCGTCGCCCTGCTGGAAAACCCCACGGGCACCGAAGACCCCAACTACCTGGGCAACGGCAACCGTCTGTTGCTGGACCTGTTCGACGCCAAAGTCGAGCTGGTGGAGAACCTGGACGACGTCGACGCCCAACTCAACGCCCTCGCCGACCGCCTGCGCAGCAACGGCAAGAAGCCGTACCTGGTACCCATCGGCGGCTCCAACGCACTGGGCGCCCTGGGTTATGTACGCGCCGGCCTGGAGCTGGCCGGGCAGATTGAAGACAGCGGTATCCAGTTCGCCGCCGTGGTCCTGGCCTCGGGCAGCGCGGGCACACACAGCGGCCTGGCATTGGCGCTGAGCGAAGTGCTGCCGGACCTGCCGGTGATCGGCGTCACCGTGTCCCGCACTGATGAAGCCCAGCGTCCCAAAGTACAAGGCCTGGCCGAGCGCACCGCTGAACTGTTGGGCATAAACATACCGGATGCCTTCAAGGTGATTTTGTGGGACGAGTACTTCGGCCCGCGTTATGGCGAACCGAATGCCGGCACCCTGGCGGCAATCAAGCTGATGGCCAGCCAGGAAGGCCTGCTGCTGGACCCGGTCTACACTGGCAAGGCCATGGCCGGCTTGCTGGATGGCATTGGTCGCCAGCGCTTTGAAGAGGGGCCGATCATCTTCCTGCATACCGGTGGGGCACCAGCGTTGTTTGCTTACAACTCGGCGTTCTGACTGACTGAATGCAATTCCTGTAGGAGCCGGCTTGCCGGCGATTCGGGCTTGAGGTTGCGGCAAGGCAAGAGGCCCCATCGCCGGCAAGCCAGCTCCTGCATTGAATCGCCTTATATTCCAAATAGAAATAACAAAGTTAATTTATATTATTTTCAAGTCTTAAAAGCGCTGTTTATAGTCACGCCGTAGGCGAAGTTACTGGCGATCCCCGCGACTCGGTGAATCTTAAACACCGAGTTGATGCATTCGCGAGCAAGCCCGCTCCCACACACCGCGCTTTTAAGGCAGGATACGACTACCGCGTCACCTGCATCGCTCAACATAAAAAACACAGGGGCTCTTCATGACTATTTCCGTATTCCGTCGCACGTTACTGGTTGGTACGTTGGGGTTGGCGCTTGGCGCCGGGTGGCTCGGCCAGGCGGTTGCCGGCGAGCAGCTGGACAACATCAAGAAAGCCGGCGAAATCAAGATTGGCCTGGAAGGCACCTACCCGCCGTTCAGCTTCGTCGATGAAAGCGGCAAGCTCAGCGGTTTCGAGGTCGAGTTGTCTGAAGCGCTGGCCAAGAAGCTGGGCGTCAAGGTCAAGCTGCAAGCCACGCCGTGGGATGGCATCCTCGCGGCCCTGGAATCCAAGCGCCTGGACGCAGTTGTCAACCAGGTGACCATCTCCGATGCGCGCAAAGAGAAATATGATTTCTCCAAGCCGTACACCGTCTCCGGGATCCAGGCGCTGACCCTGGCGAAAAACGTCGACACCATCAAGACCGCCGACGACCTGGCCGGCAAGAAAATCGGTGTGGGCCTGGGCACCAACTACGAACAATGGCTCAAGGACAACCAACCCAAAGCCATCGTCAAAACCTACAACGATGACCCAACCAAGTTCCAGGACCTGCGCATCGGCCGTGTCGACGCCATCCTGATCGACCGCCTGGCCGCACTGGAATACGCCAAAAAAGCCAAGGACACCGCCGCTGCAGGCGCTGCGTTCTCCCGCCAGGAAGCCGGCATTGCCCTGCGCAAAGGCGAGCCTGAACTGCTGGCCGCCGTGAACAAGGCCCTCGACGAACTGCGCGCCGACGGCACCTTGAAGAAGCTGTCCGAGAAGTACTTCAACGCTGACGTCACTCAATAATGGAAGCAGGTTTCCAACTCGCGCTGGACTCCGCGCCCTTTCTGCTCAAGGGCGCGTATTTCACGGTAATCCTTAGCCTGGGCGGGATGTTTTTCGGCTTGCTGCTGGGCTTCGGCCTGGCCTTGATGCGCCTCTCGCGCTTCAAGTTGTTGAGCTGGATCGCCCGGGTCTATGTGTCGTTCTTTCGCGGCACGCCCTTGCTGGTACAGCTGTTTTTGATCTACTACGGCTTGCCGCAAGTGGGCATCGAGCTGGATCCGATCCCGGCCGCCATGATCGGCTTCTCGCTGAACATGGCCGCCTATGCCTGTGAAATCCTGCGTGCCGCCATCGGTTCCATCGAGCGCGGCCAGTGGGAAGCTGCGGCCAGTATCGGCATGACCCGTGCGCAGACCCTGCGCCGGGCCATCCTGCCGCAGGCCATGCGCACGGCCTTGCCGCCGTTGGGCAACAGCTTTATTTCCCTGGTCAAGGACACCGCGCTGGCAGCCACCATCCAGGTGCCGGAGCTGTTCCGCCAGGCGCAATTGGTGTCGGCCCGTACCTTCGAAATTTTCACCATGTATCTGTCCGCCGCCTTGATCTACTGGATTCTTGCCAGCGTTCTGGCGCACGTGCAAAACCGCCTGGAAGCACGAGTCAACCGGCATGACCTGGAGTCTTGAAGCATGATCGTGGTTGAAAAACTGACCAAACAATTCAAGGGTCAGGTGGTGCTTAACGGGATCGACCTTGAGGTCAAGGAAGGCGAAGTCGTCGCCATCATCGGCCCCAGCGGTTCCGGCAAGACCACCTTCCTGCGCTGCCTGAATTTCCTCGAAGAACCCACCAGTGGCCGGATCAAGGTCGGTGACATCGAGATCGACAGCAGCCGCCCGCTCAACCAACAGCAAAGCCTGGTGCGGCGCCTGCGCCAGCACGTGGGTTTTGTGTTCCAGAACTTCAACCTGTTCCCCCACCGCACCGCCCTGGAGAACGTCATCGAAGGCCCGATCGTGGTCAAGAAGATGCCCCGGGCCGCCGCGGATGCCCTCGGCCGCAAGCTGTTGGCCAGGGTTGGCCTGGCGGGCAAGGAAGACGCCTACCCACGGCGCCTGTCCGGTGGGCAGCAGCAACGGGTCGCGATTGCCCGGGCACTGGCGATGGAGCCGGAGGTGATCCTGTTCGATGAACCCACCTCGGCCCTGGACCCGGAGTTGGTGGGTGAAGTGCTGGCGACCATTCGTAGCCTCGCTGAAGAAAACCGCACCATGGTCATCGTGACCCACGAAATGAGTTTCGCCCGGGATGTAGCCAACCGGGTGATCTTCTTCGACAAGGGCGTCATCGTTGAACAAGGCGAAGCCAAGGCACTGTTTGCCAACCCGAAAGAAGAACGTACCCGGCAGTTTCTCAGCAAGTTCATCAACAACTAACTTGCGCCGACCTGGTGTAAGAAACTTCGCTTTATAGAGTTGCCGAAAGGCAACTCACCTCTTTAGCGTTTTTTGGGAAAAGCCCTTTATTCATTGGGTAAAAGTCACCTCGAAACCGCCAGTTCAAGCGCCTCTCCAGTAAGACCCTTCTGAATATTCCATAGCGCCCTATTTGCCCCGCCCAGCCTCTTGACGCCAACTAACCAAGCCTCTTATCTAACGCCAAGATAATTGGATCCATTCTGGTTTTTCATTAAATCGTTCCTTTCGGACTACGCCGCCTGCCCGCGCCAAATGTCCGGAACGATTGCTGCTGGCTGCATCAAGGAGATTATTTATGAAGCGTATTTCCACCCACGCGCTGCTCACCGCCCCGACCTTGCCCCAGGCCAATCGTGAAGGCATCAACGCTCTTGCCGCGACCCACCTGCAGGTCGATATCGCGCCTTACTGCGGCATGGACGAGGGCGACCTGATCGAGTTGTTCTGGAACAACTGCTTTGCCGCCTCCCGGCGCATCACCGCCGGCAAAATCGGCATGCCCACCCGCCTGCGGGTGCCGGAAAGCTTTGTGCAAAATGGCCCGGCGCGGATTCACTACCGGGTCATGCAAATCGGCCACGGCCCGGCGCGGTCGGCCGTCACCCGGGTGCAGGTCAAGACCGATTACCCCGGCGGCCATCCTTCTGCGTTGAGTAACGACGAAAACCAGAACCTGGCCGCCGTCGGCCTGCCCGAGACCATCCGCCGCCACGGCGTCAACAGCAGCCAGATCCGCCGCGGCGTGCCCCTGACCATCGAGCCGTACCTGAACATGGAGGCGGATGACGAGATCACCCTGCGCTGGGGCGACGTACGCCTGGACCTGCCGAAAATCCAGGCCGGCGATGTGGGCAAGGCGCTGCAGGTGTGGGTGCCGTCGGCGGTGATTGTCGAGGCCGGGGACGACCATCGTCTCGAAGTGACCTACTGCATTCTCGATCGCTTCGGCAACAATTCACGCTGGGCGCCCGCCCGCACCCTGCGCATCGCCGCGCTCCTTCCCCAAGCCCCGACCAGCCCCGCCAGGGCCCCGCTGGTCTATCAGCCACGTCGCCCCGGCTCGCCTTGTGAAGCCGGGTGACAGACCTTCTATGCATATTCCTAAAAGTTAGTTTATTTAAAAATTTAACACGCTTAGGGTATATGCACCGGACCACCGGACATTCCTGATTTTTTTATCTTTTCAACGGATGTGAGGTAGGTATGGTCAAAATTACCCCGGTGCGTAACGCCAGGGCATTGCGTGCAGCCAAGGAGCGGCGCTGATGTCTAACTTGGCCCAAACACCCCACCAGAGTGATCTGGACGTCGCCCCGCTGTTGTTGCCCGCCAGGGTGCTGCGCAACGACGCCGAGGCCCTCAGCGCCGCCCATACACTTGCCCAGGCCGCGCGCCTGCAAGCGGCCAGGCGCGATCAGCAACGCAAACTGCCTTGGGCTGAAATCGAGCATTTCACCCGCAGCGGCTTGGGCAGCATTTCGATTCCCCGTGAGTACGGCGGCCCGCAGGTGTCCTTCGTGACCCTGGCCGAAGTGTTCGCGATCATCAGCGCGGCCGACCCGGCGCTGGGTCAAATCCCGCAGAACCATTTCGGCATCCTGCACGTGCTGCAAGGTGCGGCCAGCGAGCGCCAGAAAAAGCAGCTGTTCCAGAGCGTGCTGGACGGTTGGCGCATCGGCAACGGCGGCCCGGAACGCGGCACCAAAAACACCCTGGACCTCAAGGCACGCATCACCGCCGAAGGTGACGGCTACGTCATCAGCGGCCAGAAGTTCTACTCCACCGGTGCGCTGTTCGCCCATTGGGTGGCGGTCAAGGCGCTGAACGATGACGGCAAAGTCGTCATGGCGTTCGTACGGCGTGGCGCCGAAGGGCTGCGCATCGTTGATGACTGGTCGGGCTTTGGCCAACGCACCACGGCCAGCGGCACCGTGCTGCTGGATCAGGTGGCGGTGGACGCCGAACTGGTAGTGGACACCTGGCGCCTCGGCGAATCGCCGGGCATCCAGGGCGCGGTTTCGCAATTGATCCAGGCGGCCATCGACGCCGGCATCGCCCGTGGCGCAATCGACGACACCATCAGTTTTGTGCGTGAGCGCTCGCGGCCATGGATCGACGCCAAGGTCGAACGGGCCAGCGATGACCTGTATGTGATCGCCGATATCGGCAAGCTGAAAATCGAACTGCACGCGGCCGAAGCCCTGCTACGCAAAGCCGGGCAGGTGCTGGACCAAGTGAGCGCGGTGCCGATCACCGCAGAGTCCGCGGCACGCGCCTCGATTGCCGTGGCCGAAGCCAAGGTGCTGACCACCGAGATTTCATTGCTCGCCAGCGAAAAGCTTTTCGAACTGGCCGGCAGCCGCGCCACCCTCGCCGAATTCAACCTCGACCGCCACTGGCGCAACGCCCGGGTGCACACCCTGCACGACCCGGTGCGCTGGAAGTACCACGCGGTGGGCGCCTATCGCCTGAACGGCACATTGCCGGCCCGACATTCCTGGATTTAACCGACCAGACCTCTGGAGAATACGCATGACCCTTTCTCACCACGTCGCGGTTATCACCAGCGATGAACAAGCCCTTATTGTCGCCAGCGACCTGGCTGAAGACTTCCGCCGCGACAGCGCCCTGCGCGACCGCGAACGACGCCTGCCCTTGCCTGAACTGGACGTGTTTTCCCGCTCCGGCCTGTGGGGCATCAGCGTACCCAGGGAGTTCGGCGGTGCCGGAGTTTCCAACGTCACCCTGGCCAAGGTCACGGCACTGATTGCCCAGGCGGATGCGTCCCTGGGGCAGATCCCGCAAAACCATTTTTATGCCCTCGAAGTGCTCCGTGTGAACGGCAGCCCGGCGCAGCAAAAACGCCTGTACGCCGAAGTGCTCGCCGGCCAGCGCTTCGGCAATGCCCTGGCAGAGCTGGGCACCAAGACCGCCCATGACCGCACTACCTCGATTACCCGCGAGGGTGACGGCTTGCGCATCACCGGCCGCAAGTTCTATTCCACCGGTGCGATCTACGCCCAACGTATTCCCACTTCTGTGGTGGATGAAAACGGCGTGCAGCAACTGGCTTTTGTCGCCCGAGACAGCCAGGGCCTGAGCGTGATCGACGACTGGAGCGGCTTCGGCCAGCGCACCACCGGCAGCGGTTCGGTGGTGTTCGATAACGTGTGGGTCGCGGCCCAGGACGTGATCCCGTTCCAGAGCGCCTTCGAGCGCCCGACCACCGTCGGCCCGCTGGCGCAGATCCTTCACGCCGCCATCGACACCGGGATTGCCCGCGCGGCTTATGAAGATGCCCTGCATTTTGTGCGCACCAAGACCCGGCCATGGATCGACGCCACCAGCGACAAAGCCACCGAAGATCCGCTGACCCTGAAAAGCTTCGGCCACCTGAGCATCCGCCTGCACGCCGCCGAGGCATTGCTGGAGCGCGCAGGTGAGTTCCTCGACCGCGCCCAGGCCGACAGCAATGCCGACACCGTCGCGGCCGCGTCCATCGCGGTCGCCGAAGTACGCGCCTTGAGCACTGAGATTTCACTGGCCGCCGGCAGCACCCTGTTCGAACTCGCCGGCAGCCAGGCGACCCTCGCCGAACACGGCCTGGACCGCCACTGGCGCAACGCCCGGGTGCACACCCTGCACGACCCGGTGCGCTGGAAGTATCACGCGGTGGGCAATTACTACCTCAACGAGGCGAACCCGCCACTGCGGGGGACTATCTGATGGCAAAGAAAAAGATCCTGCTCAATGCGTTCAACATGAACTGCATCGGGCATATCAACCATGGCCTGTGGACCCATCCACGGGACACCTCGACCCAATACAAAACCATCGAATACTGGACCGAGCTGGCGCAGCTGCTGGAGCGCGGGCTGTTCGACGGGCTGTTCATCGCCGACATCGTCGGGGTGTACGACGTCTACCAGAACTCGGTGGACGTGCCGCTCAAAGAGGCGATCCAGCTGCCGGTCAACGATCCGTTGCTGCTGGTCTCGGCCATGGCCGCCGTCACCAAAAACCTCGGCTTCGGCCTCACCGCCAACCTCACCTACGAAGCGCCCTATCTGTTCGCCCGACGCATGTCCACGCTCGATCACCTGAGCCGTGGCCGGGTGGGCTGGAACATCGTCACCGGCTACCTCGACAGCGCCGCCAAGGCCATGGGCCTCACCGAGCAGGTCGAACATGACCGGCGCTACGACCAGGCCGACGAATACCTGGAAGTGCTCTACAAACTCTGGGAAGGCAGCTGGGAAAACGACGCCGTGATCAACGACCCGCAGGCGCGGGTGTATGCCCAGCCGGAGAAGGTGCACAAGGTCGAGCACAAGGGCGAGTTCTATCAGGTGGAGGGTTATCACCTGTGCGAGCCGTCGCCGCAGCGCACGCCGGTGCTGTTCCAGGCGGGCAGTTCGGACCGTGGTTTGCTGTTCGCCGGGCGCCATGCCGAGTGCGTGTTCATCAGCGGGCAGAACAAGGCCGCGACCAAAATCCAGGTGGACAAGGTGCGCGCCAGCGCCGTGGAAGCCGGGCGCAACCCGCAGGACATCAAGGTGTTCATGGGGCTGAACGTGATTGTCGGCGCCACCGAAGAAGCCGCGTGGGCCAAGCACGTCGAGTACCTGAGCTACGCCAGCGCGGAAGCCGGCGTGGCGCATTTTTCGGCGTCTACGGCGATTGATTTTTCACAGTACGAAATCGACGAACCGATCCAGTACGTGAAGAGCAACGCCATTCAGTCGGCAACCAAAAACCTGCAAAACAACGACTGGACCCGGCGCAAGTTGCTGGAGCAACACGCCCTCGGCGGCCGCTATATCACCCTGGTGGGTTCGCCGGCACAGGTGGCCGACGAGCTGGAATCATGGATCAGCGAGACCGGCCTGGATGGCTTCAACCTGACGCGCATCGTGACCCCGGAAAGCTACGTCGACTTCATCGACCTGGTGGTGCCGGAACTGCAGCGCCGGGGTTCGTACAAGACCGCGTATGAGACCGGGACGCTGCGGGAAAAAGTCTTCCACAGCTCCGCGCACCTGCCCGAACAACACACCGGTTCCAGCTACCGCCACTGATCCCGAACTGTAGGAGCTGGCTTGCC
>NZ_JACARE010000003.1:0-18752 GCF_013386765.1 Pseudomonas yamanorum | reverse complement strand
CAGCTCCTACAGTTGACCGAGTTGCTCACACAAATATCTTATGACTGGAAATCCACTATGAAAAAAACATTGCTCAGCCACCCAGTCAAAGCACTGGCCCTCGCCCTCGGATTGTTCAGCTCGGCAGTGTTCGCCGCCGATGCGCCGTTGAAAGTCGGCACCACCGCCGCCTTCGCCATTCCCCTGGAGGCCGCCGTCGAAGAGGCCGGCAAACAGGGTTTGAAAGTCGAACTGGTGGAGTTCACCGACTGGATCGCACCCAACGTCAGCCTGGCAGCCGGCGATATCGACGTGAACTACTTCCAGCACATCCCGTTCCTGGAAAACGCCAAGGCCGCCGCCGGCTTTGACCTGGTGCCGTACGCGCCAGGCATCATCAACAACGTCGGGCTGTATTCGAAGAAGTACAAGAGCATCAACGACCTGCCCCAGGGCGCCAGCGTGGCGATTGCCAACGACCCGATCAACAGCGGTCGTGGCCTGCAACTGCTGGCCAAGGCCGGCTTGATCACACTCAAGCCGGGCGTGGGCTACAAGGCCACTGAAGAAGACATCGTCACCAACCCGAAGAAGATCAAGATCCTGCAAGTGGAGGCCGTGCAACTGGTGCGCGCCTATGACGACGCCGACCTGGTGCAGGGCTACCCGGCGTATATCCGCCTGTCCAAGACCTTCGATGCCGAGTCGGCGCTGCTGTTCGACGGCCTCGACCACCCGGAATACGTGATCCAGTTCGTGATCCAGCCCAAGAGCAAAACCGACCCGCGTGTGATCAAGTTCGTCGACATCTACCAGCACTCGCCGGTGGTGCGCGCCGCGTTGGATAAATCCCTTGGCAAGCTCTACCAAGTGGGCTGGGAAGATAAAAAATGACCGCCGCCCACTCTCAACTGCGCGACCTGGGCTTGCCGCCCAGGGACGCCGAGCAGACAGAACTGCACCCGGATCTGAACCGCGCGCACGTGCGCTTTATCAACCTGGGCAAGACCTATGACGGCCAGGCCGTGCCGGCCCTGCAAGGCATTGACCTGGCGATCCAGCGCGGCGAAGTGTTCGGCATCATCGGCCGCAGCGGCGCCGGCAAGTCGTCGCTGATCCGCACGATCAACCGGCTGGAGCAACCGAGCAGCGGCCGGGTGTTGATTGACCAGGTGGACATCGGCGACTTCGACGAAGACCGCCTGGTCGCCCTGCGTCGGCGCATCGGCATGATCTTCCAGCACTTCAACCTGATGTCGGCCAAGACCGTGTGGCAGAACGTCGAACTGCCACTGAAAGTCGCGGGCGTGCCCAAGGAGCAGCGCGAGAAAAAAGTGCGCGAACTGTTGGAGCTGGTGGGTTTGCAGGACAAGCACAAGGCCTACCCGGCGCAGCTGTCCGGCGGGCAGAAACAGCGGGTGGGCATTGCCCGTTCCCTGGTGCATGACCCGCAGATTCTGTTGTGCGACGAAGCCACTTCAGCCCTCGACCCTGAGACCACCCAATCGATCCTCGGCCTGCTGCGGGAGATCAACAAACGCCTGGGCCTGACCATCGTGTTGATCACCCACGAGATGGCGGTGATTCGCGAAATCTGCGACCGCGTGGTGGTGCTGGAACACGGCCATGTGGTTGAGCAAGGCCCGGTGTGGGAAGTGTTTGGCAACCCGCGGCACGAGGTCAGCAAAACCCTGCTGGCCCCGTTGCAACACGGCCTGCCGGAAGAACTGCAAGACCGTTTGCATGCCCACCCGGCCTCAAGGGACGCCGCCGTGGTGCTGCGTTTGCAATTGACCGGCAGTGCCGAAGACGAGCCAGACCTGGCCGCACTGTTCAGCGCCCTCGGCGGCCGTGTGCGCTTGCTGCAAGGCGGTGTGGAGCGCATCCAGGGCCATGCGCTGGGGCAATTGCTGCTGGCGGTCAGCGGCTCGTCCCTGAGCGCCGAAGAACTGCGCACCCGCGCCGGGCGCTGGGCACAACAGGTGGAGGTGCTGGGCTATGTGGTTTGATCGTTTATTGCAGGGCGCCATCGACACGCTGTTGATGGTCGGCGTGTCGTCGCTGATCGCGCTGCTGGTGGGGATTCCGCTGGCGGTGTTCCTGGTGACCAGCGACAAGGGCGGCATCTATCAGGCGCCCGCCTTGAATCGGGTGCTGGGGGCGTTCGTTAACCTGTTCCGCTCGATTCCGTTCCTGATCCTGATGGTGGCGTTGATTCCGTTCACCCGGCTGATCGTCGGTACCACTTATGGCGTGTGGGCGGCGGTAGTGCCATTGACCATTGCGGCCACCCCGTTCTTTGCGCGGATCGCCGAAGTCAGCCTGCGGGAGGTCGATCACGGCTTGATCGAAGCGGCCCAGGCCATGGGTTGCCGGCGCTGGCATATCGTCTGGCATGTGCTGTTGCCCGAGGCGCTGCCGGGGATTGTCGGCGGGTTCACGATCACCCTGGTGACCATGATCAACTCCTCGGCGATGGCCGGGGCCATAGGTGCCGGCGGGCTGGGGGACATTGCCTATCGCTATGGGTATCAGCGCTTTGACACTCAGATCATGCTGACGGTGATCGTGCTGCTGGTGATCCTGGTGGCCGTGATTCAGTTGGGCGGCGATCGGTTGGCCAGGGTTCTGAACAAGAGGTGAGGTATAGTCGGGCCATCTCAGCGCCCGGTATTGCCCGCCATGAAACTCGCCCCCGACGACCTCGACCAGATCACCTCCACCACCCTCGGCCACTACAACAAGGTGGCCGAGGATTTTCGTGAAGGCACCCGCGATCACGATGTGAGCCAGAACATCGATGCATTGCTGCGGCATATCCAGGGCGACGCGCCGTTTACCGTTCTGGATTTCGGCTGCGGGCCGGGGCGGGACTTGCAGACGTTTACCCGCATGGGGCACATCGCGGTGGGGCTTGATGGCTCGGAGCGGTTCGCGCAGATGGCTCGGGAAGACAGCGGCTGTGAAGTGCTGCAGCAGGACTTCCTGAAGCTGGATTTGCCTGCCGGGCGTTTCGACGGGATCTTTGCCAATGCGGTGCTGTTTCATATTCCCAAGCAGGAGTTGCCGCGCATTCTTGGGCAATTGCATGGGGCGTTGAAGGTCGGTGGCGTGTTGTTCAGCTCAAACCCCCGGGGTGAAAACCAGGAAGGTTGGAACGGGCCACGGTATGGCTCGTATCACGACTTGCAGGCATGGCAGGAACTGCTGACGGCGGCGGGGTTTGTGGAGCTTGAGCATTACTATCGGCCGGCGGGATTGCCACGGGAACAGCAGCCGTGGTTGGCGAGTGTGTGGCGCAAAACCTAACCCCCCGTAGCAGCTGTCGAGCCCTGGCGAGGCTGCGTCAGGCGCACCTCGGTCACCGCGCCTGGCTCAAACTCGGCAGCGCGGCCAACGCAGCCTCGCTAGGGCTCGACAGCTGCTACGGAATAAATCGTAGGTGATTCGCCGGATATGAACGCCGTTACGCTGTTAGCCGCATAACCCTCTCTCACCTCCCTGGAAAAATTCGCCACCAACCGCGTCCCATCCGCAAACGTGGTCTGCTGCACCTGCCTGTCTGCCGTCAACCAGCGAAAATCCGTCATCGCCTGAGTCGCCAACCGTTCATGCAGCGGCCGGAAAAATTCGTCCTGGCGCTGAATCACCGGCAAGCGCTGCTTCACCGTTGCCGCACTCAAGTGATACAGCGGCGGCACGTTGTAGAGCAGTTGCGTCAGTTCGTTCTCCCGCCGCACATTGCTCAGTTTCAGGCTGTCGAACAGCCAATGGTGCGTGGTGATCACCGAGCCGTGGAACACTGCCTGATACAGCGGCAGGCGCATCGTCGGGTCGAAGTACACCGTACGGAATGGCTCTTTCAACGGCACGGATTTGAAGAACACCGCCGGCTGTTCCGGCGGGTACCAGGCGCCTACGTAATAGGGCGACTGCTTGTCCCGGGTCATCTCCTTGTCTCCCCAGCCCAGCACCGGCGTTTGCATGCCGTGGGCAAACAAAATGCCTTGGGCGGTCATCGCGTTGCCGTCCTCGGACCCTGCCGGAAACTTGAGCACGCGGCTGATCCAGCGGGAAGCATCGATATTGCCTTCGGCGTTCTGTGCCTGGGTCATGCTGGCGCCGGTGCGATAGCTGTCGAACAGCATGCTGGTGGCATAGGCGTCGAGGAACCAGGCGTTGAAGCCGGACCTGGCCTGCACCGCCTTGATCCGTGCTTCCAGTAACGGCCGCACGCAACGTGGGTCGGTGTAGTGGCCGGACTTCTGGAAGCCGGTCTTGAACTCGCCACCCTTCAATACAATCGCGCATTCGCTGTAGGCCTTGCTACCCAGGTGTGCGGTGGTCCAGTCGGGGTTTTCGGTGGCGGACAAGGCGGTTTCATAAGAGTCGTAGGGCGCCATCAAGTAACCGGCATCAACCCCCGCCTTGACCGCTTCAGGGTGCCAAAGGCCGCCTTCCCAGCCTTCGCCCTGGGTTACCAGCAGGCGTTTGAGGCCTGCGCCCTTCAATGCGTTGGTGACCGATAACGTACTGCCCCAGCTCTCGGGCGTGGCGCTCAAGGCGCCGGCAAAGGTCACCGCCAATTCGCTGCGCAATGCGCCATAACCGTCAGCAAGCCGGGTCATGTCGGGCTCGGTGGAGGGCTGCCAGCCTTGCCGAACCTTTTTGTTGATCGCGGCGTTCAAGCCGCGCAGGAGAACGCCTTGCTCATACGGTTGCTTGACCTGCCGCAGCTGCGCCGATTCCTTATCCAGCAAACCATTCAATTCAGCCGCCAGGCCTTTGCCGCTGCGCAGCAGCTTGAGCAGTTGCGGCCAATCGCGCACATCGCCCGGGCCCAGCAGGTCATTGCCCCACAGGTAGATATGGCTCGCGCCCAGCAGTTTTTCCGCTTCCGGGGTTTGCCGCAGTTTGTCCGCCAGGGGTTCATAGCGGCCCTGCTCCACCAGCCACTGGCGATAACGCTTGGCGCCGGCCAGCGGATCGCTTTCGCCCAGGTGCAACAGCAGGGTCATCGGCGTGGCGGGATCCAGCGTTGTGAACTCATGGGAGGCCGACAACGCCAGCCCTTTGCCGTCAGCCTGCCAACGCAGCCGGTTGTTGTAGGGATTGGTCATCAGCCAGTTGAGGGTGAACGTGCCGTGATCCACACCCCACAGCGGCAGGCTGAGGTCTTGCGTGGTGTTGACGTCGCCCTGTTCCAGCAGGAATTTTTGCCATACGGCATTGCCCGCCGGCACGTAATGCCCTTCGGCCAGAGGCCAGACCAGGCCCTTGCCGATGGCACTGGCGGGCTGCCGCAGGATCGGCAGCTCACCGGCGTCACGTGCAGTGATCGTCAGCGCCAAGTCACGCTGCTCAAGGCTGGCACTCAGGCTGTAGGCGCCGCCGTCCCAGTGCCAACTGGCCTGTTTGGAACTCTCCTTCAGATCGCCAACCTTGTGCCCGTCGACGCCGCTGGAGGCTTGCACCGCATCACTGTCGGCCGGAGTCACACGTATCGCCAAGGTGGCCGGGTCGAGTTCGATGCGCCACAGCTGGTTTTCCAGCACGGTCGTGGCGACGGCCAGGGGCGATAAAACCAGGCTGCTCAGCAGCAGCCCGTGGCGCAACCAGTGAATCATGCTCAAGCCTGTTCGTTCTTCGGCTCGCGAATCTTGTACCAGGCCACATACAGCGCCGGTAAAAACAGCAGCGTCAGCAACGTCGCAATGATGATGCCGCCGATCATCGCATAGGCCATCGGCCCCCAGAACACTTCCCGGGCGATAGGAATCATGCCCAGGCTGGCCGCCGCCGCGGTCAGCAGGATGGGCCGGCGCCGGTGCTCGGTGGCTTCCACCACCGCGTCCCACGGCGTGTAGCCGTCGCGTTCATAGGCGTCGATCTGCGTCACCAGAATCACCGAGTTGCGGATGATGATGCCGATCAGCGCAAGGATCCCGAGGATCGCCACAAAGCCCATGGGCGTGCCCGTGGGAATCAGCGCCAACACCACGCCAATCAGCCCCAGCGGCGCGACGCTGGCCACCAGGAACATCTTCTGCACGCTGTGCAGCTGGATCATCAGGAAGGTCGCCATCAAGAACAGCATCAGCGGCACCACCTTGGCAATCGGGCCCTGGGCCTTGCCGCTTTCTTCCACGGTGCCGCCGGTGGCGACCTTGTAGCCCACCGGCAACGCGGCGCTGAACTTGTCGATTTCCGGCTTGAGCTGTTTCACCAGGTCGGTCGGCTGCATGTCGTCGCGCACCGCCGCCTTGATGGTGATGGTCGGCTTGCGGTCGCGACGCCACACCAGCGGCTGTTCAAGTTCATAACGCACGGTGGCGAACGCCAGCAGCGGAATCGAGGTGCCGTTGGGCGTGACGATCTGCAGGTTCTGCAAGGTCTCCGGCGTGCCGCGTTCGGCATCTTCGGCGCGGCCGACCACGTTGATCAGGTAGATATCGTCATGCACCTGGGTCACCGACGCACCGCTGACCACGCTGTTCATCAACTGCGCCACGTCTTCCGACGACAGCCCCAGTTGCCGCGCCTTGTCCTGGGCGATGTCCACCCGCAGGACTTTGCCCGGCTCGTTCCAGTCGTAGATGATCTCGCCCATGTGGGTATTTTTATCGAGCATGGTCGCCAGTTCGATCGCATGTTTGCGCACCTGGTCGATGTCCTTGCCAGACACTCGATACTGGATCGGACGCCCCACCGGCGGGCCCATTTCCAGCGGCTGCACAAAGCTGCCCACGCCCACAAAATCTTCCCGCAGGCGTTTTTGCAGGCGGGCAATCAGCGCGCCGCGTTCTTCCAGGCCCTTGCTCACAATCACCAGCTGCGCGTAGTACGGGTTCTCCAGTTGCTGGTCCAGGGGCAGGTAAAAACGGATCGCACCCTGGCCGATGTAGGTGCTCCAGCGGGCGATGTCCGGGTCGTCCTTGATGATCGCCTCAAGGCGGTCGACGGCCTTGCGGGTCTCGTTGATCGAGGCGTTTTGCGGCAGGTTGAGGTCGACTAGAATTTCCGGGCGGTCCGAAGACGGGAAAAACTGGTTCTGCACGAACTGCATGGAAAACACCGACGCCACAAACAACAGCACGGTAATGCCGATGGCCCACCAGCGATTGCGCATGGCCCACAGCATGCCGCCATTGAACGCCCGGCCCACCCGGCCCGGCTCGGCGTTATGGGGTTTTACCTTGCTGCTGAGGATGTGCACGCCGAGCACCGGCGCGAACAATACCGCGACCACCCACGACACCAGCATCGCCACGGCAATCACCGCGAACAAGGTGAAGGTGTACTCACCCGCCGAACTGGCGTTGAGCCCGATCGGCACAAACCCGGCGACGGTCACCAGCGTGCCGGTCAACATCGGGAACGCGGTGGAGGTGTAGGCGAAGGTGGCGGCCTGCTCCTTGGTCTCGCCTTTTTCCAGGCGCGTGATCATCATTTCCACGGTGATCATCGCGTCGTCCACCAACAGGCCGAGGGCGATGATCAAGGCGCCCAGCGACACCCGCTGCATGGTGATGCCGCTGTATTCCATGAACACGAACACCAGCGCCAGCACCAACGGAATCGAGCACGCCACCACCAACCCGGCGCGCACGCCGAGGCTGATAAAGCTCACCACCAGCACGATGATCACTGCCTCGAACAGCGCGCTGGTGAAGCCGCCGACGGCTTCTTCCACCACTTCTGCCTGGTCGGAAACCTTGTGCACGCCCACCCCCACCGGCAGGTCGGCCGTCAGGTCGTCCATGCGCTGGTGCAGGGCCTTGCCGAAGTCCTGGATGTTGCCGCCCTTCTGCATGGCGATGGCCAAGCCGATGGCGGGCTTGCCGTTGAAGCGGAACATCGGCGTCGACGGGTCGACATAGCCACGGGTGATTTCCGCCACATCCGCCAGCCGATAGAACCGGTCATTGAGCCGCAGGTTGACGTTGGCCAGGTCCTTCTCCGAGGCGAATTGCCCGGAGGTGCGCACCGAAATCCGCTCAGGCCCCGCCTCGATTACCCCGGCCGGGGTCACCGCGTTCTGCGATTGCAGGCTCTGCACCACCTGGCGTTGATCAATCCCCAGGGCCGCGAGTTTGCGGGTGGAAAAATTCAGGTAAATCACTTCGTCCTGCTGGCCGATCATCTCGACCTTGCCCAGCCCCGGCACCGAGCGAATTTCGGCGCGCACCTGCTCTACGTAATCGCGCAGTTGGCGCATCGACAGGCCATCGGCGGTGAACGCATACACCGAGCCGAACACATCCCCGAACTCGTCGTTGAACGCCGGCCCCTGCAAGCCCTGAGGGAAGCTGCCGCGGATGTCGTCGATCTTCTTGCGGACCTGGTACCAGATCTCCGGGATGTCCTTGGCGCTGGTGGTGTCCCGCAGGAACACGAATACCGTGGATTCGCCGGGCCGGGTGTAGCTTTTCACGTAGTCGAGGGAGTCCAGCTCTTCGAGTTTTTTCTCGATGCGGTCGGTGACCTGCTTGAGGGTTTCTTCCTGGGTCGCGCCCGGCCAGCGGGTCTGGATCACCATGGTCTTGATGGTGAACGACGGGTCTTCCTCACGCCCCAGGTTCATGTACGAGAACACGCCCATCAGCAGCGCGACGAACATCAGGTACCACACGAAGGACTGATGCTTGAGGGCCCAGTCGGATAAGTTGAAGCTCCCTTTCATCGCGGGCTGTCCTCGTCGATTTTGACTTTTTGCCCGGGCTTCAGGCTGTTCACGCCGGCACTCACCACCCGCTCGCCGGGTTTGACGCCGGCGTTGAGCAAGGCGCTGTCGGCGTCACGGCTGACGATGGTGACGTCACGGGGCTGCACGGTCTGGCTTTGGGTGTCGATGACCCAGATGCGGGTCTTGCCGTCGGCTTCCTGCAAGGCGCTGAGGGGCAACACGATGCGCGGGGCGATGGCCGAGCTGAGGGTTACGCTGATGGCGGTGCCGAGGCGAAACGCAGGGGGCGTTTCGGCCAGGGTCAGGCGGGCGCGACGGGTGCGGGTGGCGCTTTGGGCCTGGGGTTCGATCTCACGCACGGTGGCGGTGGTGCTGACGCTCGAGTCCATTTGCCCGGCAACCAGGAACACCACGTCCGGCGGCAGACGCTCGGCGAGGCCGGCGGGCAAATCAATGACGGCTTCCTTGATGTCCGGTCGCGCCAATGTCACCACTTGCTGCCCGGCGCTGACCACCTGGCCGGCCTCGGCATTCCAGGCGGTGACGATGCCTGCATGGTCGGTGCGCAGTTCGGCGTAGTTGAGCTGGTCTTTGGCCTGGTTGACCGAGGCCCGGGCTTGGTCGAGCGAGGCCTGGGTGGTTTTAAGGTCGGTCTGGGCGATGTCCAGTTGGGCCTGGGCGCCGACGCCACGGTTGAACAGTTCCTGCTGGCGGCGTGCGTTGGCCTGGGCGTTGATCCACTGCGCCTGCACGCGAGCCAGGTCGCCCTGGGCGGCGCGCAATTGGTTCTGTTGATCGGTGGGGTCGAGCACGGCCAGCAACGCGCCCTGCTCCACTTCAGCGCCTACGTCGACCGCGCGCCGGGCGATGCGGCCGGGCACACGGAAACCGAGATTGCTTTCGTAGCGGGCCTGGATGGTACCGGCGAAACGCCCGAGGTTTTCCTGGTCTTCGGACTTCACTTCAATCGACAACACCGGGCGCACCGGCTCCGGCGCCGGTTCTTCCTTGGAGCACGCCATCAGCAACAGGCTGGCGGCCAGCACACACGTCAGCCGCTTCATGGCTGCACTCCTTGGGCCTGGGCCTGGTCCGGCGGCTGGGCGATTTCCACGATCATGCCGGGGTGCAGCAATTGCCCGCCGGCCACCACGACTTTTTCGCCGCCCTTGAGGCCGTCGCTGATGATCACCTTGCCGGTGAGATAACGCGCGACCGTGACCTTGTGCAGTTGCGCCTTGCCGTCGTCGTCAATCAGCCATACCGCTGGCTCGCTGATGTCTTTGGTCAAGGCAGCCCACGGCAACTCGATGCTCGCCTTGGCCGGCCCGTTGGCAGTGGCGCTGACCACCGAGCCCAGTTGCATGCCCTTGGGCAGCGCGTCGAGGGCGATCTTGACTTGCACGGTGCCGGTATTCGCGGCCACCGCCGGGGTGACTTCGCGGACTTTGCCCACGGCAGTAATCTGCGGGTTTTCCAGCAGGCTGACGGTAATCGGTTTGTCCGGTGGCGGCTCCACCAGCAGTGATTCATAGACGTTGAACACCGCATCGCGCTCGCCATCCCGGGCCAGGCTGAAAATCGGCACGGTGGCCTGCACCACCTGGCCCACCTCGGCCTGGCGCGCGGTGATGATGCCTGGCGCGTCGGCGATCAGCGAGGTGTAGCCCAACTGCTCACGGGCATTGGCCAATTGCGCCTGGGCGGCGGTCAGCGCACTTTGGCTGCTGCGCAACGCGGCCTGGGCGGAGTCGTATTCGCTGCGGCTGGTGTAGCCCTTGGGCAGGAGTTTTTCCTGGCGCACAAACGCGGCGGCGGTCTGCTTGACCCGCGCCTGTTCGGCGACCACCTGGGCCTGGGCGGAGTCGACATTGGTCTGCAAATCTTTCGGATCGAGCTTGGCCAGCACCTGCTTGGCGCTGACCCGGTCACCGACATCCACCATGCGCTGGATGATCTTGCCGCCGACGCGGAACGACAGATCGGTCTGCACCCGGGCCTGGATATCGCCGGTCAGGGTCACGGCGGCGGCGAAGTCGGCAGACTTCACGGTCTGCACAAACACCCGGGAATGCTCCTTGGGTTCGGCTTTTTCCTGGCCGCAGCCGCTCAGCAGCGCCAACAGGCCAAGGCCGAAGATAAATCTCGAGGTGGGACCGCCCATGCAGGCTCCTTTTGCGTGATGCCGCCGTGCCAGTGTCTATGCGACTGTGAGCTTAGAACAGGGTTCCTTATCTGCATGGAGAATCCCATACTCCGATGGTTCCCACGCCGATAATTTTTCTCATGCTCAAGACCCTCGCGGTGGCCAATTACCGCTCGATCAACAAATTGGTGGTGCCGCTGGATCGGTTGAACCTGATCACCGGCCCCAATGGCAGCGGCAAGTCCAACCTGTACCGCGCCCTGCGGCTGCTGGCGGAGACAGCCCAGGGCGGGGTGATCAACGCGCTGGCCCGTGAGGGTGGGCTGGATTCGACCTTCTGGGCCGGGCCGGAAACCATCAGCCGGCGCATGCTCAGTGGCGAGGTGGCGGTAGAGCCCGTTGTGCGCCAGGGCGTGAGGCGCCTGCGCCTGGGGTTTGCCGGGGACGATTTCAGCTACGCGATTTCCCTCGGTTTACCCGAGAAAACCTTGTCGTTCTTCAGCCTGGACCCGCAGATCAAGAAGGAATGCATCTGGGCCGGCCACGTGTACCGCCCGGCCAGCCTGCTGGTGCAGCGCTCCGGCCCGATGGTGCGCGCCCGGGACGGCCGCGCCTGGGATGTACTGGCCCAGCACACGCCGAACTACCACAGCCTGTTCGATCAGGTCGGCAGCCTGCGGGGTTCGCCGGAAGTGCTGTTGCTGCGCGAGAGCATTCGCGGCTGGCGCTTTTATGATCACTTTCGCAGCGATGTCGACGCCCCGGTGCGCCAGCCACAACTGGGCACGCGTACGCCGGTGTTGCATCACGACGGTCGGGATTTGGCGGCGGCGTTGCAGACCATTCGCGAGATTGGCGACCCGCAGGCGTTGCAGCGGGCGATCAGCGATGCGTTTCCCGGGGCACGGTTGAATATCGAGCCGTTGCAGGGCGGACGCTTTGCCATCGAGTTTTATCAGGAAGGGTTGCTGCGGCCGTTGTCGGCAGCGGAGTTGTCGGACGGCACCTTGCGCTATCTGCTGCTGGTGGCGGCGCTGCTCACGCCGAGGCCGCCAACGATGATGGTGCTGAACGAGCCGGAAACCAGCTTGCATCCGGACCTGTTGCCGGCGTTGGCGCGGTTGATCATCCAGGTGTCGCAGCAGTGTCAGGTGTGGGTGGTGTCCCATGCCAGCCGCTTGATCGCGGCGTTGCAGCAGGATGAAGGGTGTAATTCGATCGTGCTGGAGAAGGTGATGGGGCAGACGCAGGTGGTGGGGCAGCGGGTGCTGGATGAGCCGGCGTGGCATTGGCCCAGCTAGTCGGCGCCTGGCCCGGCCTCATCGCGGGCAAGCCCGCTCCCACATTTTGATTTGTGAATACATTCAAAGGTGGGAGCTGGCTTGCCTGCGATAGCGGTAGAACAGTCAGTGCAGAATTAGCCCTGCCACTTCCCGCCTTCAACAATCACGCTTTCCGGCTTGGTGTCATCGCTCAGTTCCTTGCGAACATACTGGTCATACAGCTTGAGCAAATATTTCTCCTCACCCAGCTTGGCCAGCTCGGCATTCACCCAATCGCGCAGTTCGATGTTGCCCTTCTTCACCGCCGGCGCAATCGGCGCTTCATCGCCCAGCTTCTGCTCCAGTACCCGGTAGCCCGGGTTCTGCTTGGCCCAGCTGAACAGCACCAGGTTGTCCTGCGCGTACGCATCGCCACGGCCTGCCGACAACGCTTGCAGCGACTCGGAGTTTTTCTCGAACTTCAGCAGTTTCCAGTCCGGGTGGTTCTTGGTCAGCCAGATATCAGCGGTAGTGCCGGTGGTGACGATCGTGGTGCGGCTCGCCAGGTCGTCCAGGCTTTTCACCGGGCTGGCGTTGGCTACCAGCGCCTGCACTGCCACTTTCAGGTTTGGGTTGGTGAAGTCCACCGCTTCCTTGCGCTCAGGGGTCACGGTCATGTTGGCGAGGATCAGGTCGACCTTGTCGCTTTGCAGGAACGGAATGCGGCTCGCCGGTTCCACGGCGACAAATTCAACCTTGTTTTCGTCGCCCAGCAGGTCCTTGGCGAAGCGGCGGCCGATGTCGGTATCGAAGCCGACGTAGCGGCCGGACTCATCCACAAAACCAAACGGCGGTTTGTCGGTAAACACGCCGACGATCAGCTTGTCCCGCGCCTTGATCTTGTCGATGTAGCTCACGGCGGCAGCAGGTTTTGCGGGCTCTTCGGTCTTCTTGTCGCAGCCGGCCAGCAATGCGACGGCGAGCAATGGCAGTAACAACTTGGCAGTTTTCATATCAGCTCCAGTTCCTTGGTTTTCTTGGGCAGTGTTGAAACAAAGGAGAACTTCTCCAGGAACTGCTGCGCGCGTGCGGTTTGCGGGTTCGTAAAGAATGCCTCGGGGGTGTTTTGTTCGAGGATGCGGCCGGCCTCCATGAACACCACGCGGTCGGCGACCGCGCGGGCGAAGGCCATTTCGTGGGTGACGATCAGCAGCGTCATGCCGTCTCGGGCCAGGTCCTGGATCACTTCCAGTACTTCCTTGACCATTTCCGGGTCGAGGGCAGCGGTGACTTCGTCAAACAGCATGACCTGCGGGTTCATGCACAACGAACGGACGATGGCGATGCGTTGCTGCTGGCCGCCCGAAAGCTGGCGCGGATAGGCGTCGCGCTTATCCGAGAGGCCCACCCGTTCCAGGAGTTTTTCGGCCTGGGCCCGGGCTTCGCGGGGCTCGCGTTTTTGCACCTTCAGCGGGCCGAGCAGGATGTTGTCGAGCACGCTCATGTGGGGGAACAGGTGGTAACTCTGGAACACCATGCCCACGTCCTGGCGCACCTGGCGCCAGTCGGTGGCCTTGTCCAGCAGCTCCTTGCCGGCAAAACGCAGGCTGCCGCTGTGGGCCACTTCCAGGCCGTTGAGGCAGCGCAGCAAGGTGCTTTTGCCGCAACCGCTGGGGCCGAGGATCACCACCACCTCGCCGCTTTGCACGCTCAGGTCGATGCCCTTGAGCACCTGCTGGTCGCCGAAGTATTTGTTGAAACCCTGGAACTCGATCAATGCGCTCATGCTTGGGCCCAGCGCCGTTCCAGCACCTTGGAGGCGGCCGACAACGGGTAGCAGATAAAGAAGAAAAACAGGAACAGCGCGCCGTAGATCAACACCGACTCGTAGGTGCGCTCGATGATTTGCTGGCCGACCTTGATCACGTCCACCACACCGATCAGCAGCGCCAGGGAGCTGGTCTTGATGATGCGGGTGTAGACGTTGATGGTCGGCGGGGTCATGCGTTTCAGGGCCTGGGGCAGCAACACGTAGCCGTACAGTTGCGGGTCCGACAGGCCAATCGACAGGCCGGCTTCACGCTGGCCACGGGGCAACGAATGCAACGCACCGCGCACCACTTCGCCGACTTCACTGGCGCCCCACAGCGACAGCACCAGCACCGCGCACCAGAAGCTGGGGATGCTCAGGCCAAAGAAAATCGGCAGGCCGAAGAACAACAAATACAGCCACACCAGCACCGGGATCGCGCGGAACAGCTCGAGGTAAACCCGCAGCACCAGGTTGATCGCTTTCGAGTTCAACGTGCGCAGCACGCCATACACCACGCCGCCGACGGTGCTGAAGGCGATGCTCAAGAATGAGATCGACAGGGTTTGCGCAGCGCCCTTGCCCAATTGCGGCAACGACACCCAGAGTAATTCAAGACCCGAACTGGCCATGCTGGAGCCTCCTTTCAAGGCGGCTGAGCAGCAGCGACAGCGGCAGGAATAACAACACGCAGATCAGTGTGAGCACCGCGAGCATTTCGTAGGTTTTGTAGTAGAGGGCGATGTAGCTTTTGGTGGTGTAGAGAATTTCCGGCACCGCCACCGCCGACACGATGGTGGTTTCCTTGAGCAGGAAAATGAAGTTCGCAAACAGCGCCGGCAGGCTGAGGATCCCGGCCTGGGGCAGGATCACATGGCGCAGCAGTTGCCAGTGGGACAGGCCGATGGACTTGCCCGACTCGATCTGTGCCAGCGGCACCGCCTCGACGCCAGCGCGCAGCACTTCGGTGAGATAAGCGCCGCCGAGAAAGGTCATGGTGATGATCGCCGCCCAGAACCCGGAGATATTCAGCCCCAGGGCCGGCAACGCGAAGTACACGAAAAACAGTTGGATCAGCAGCGGGGTGTTGCGCGCCAGCTCGACGTACAGCGCCACCAGGCGCCACACGTAAGGGGTGCGAAATACCAGCAGCGCGGCGTTGATCAAGGCCACCAGCAGGGAGGTGCCAATGGCGATCAGGCCGACTTGCAAGGTCACGCCCACGGCCTTGAGAAACGCCGGCAGCGTGCTGAGGATAAATGCGTAATCGAAGGTCATCTCAAATCCCTGACGCCGCAGGGGTAATGCGGCGTTGGTGCGGTCCGGTCCAGCGTGGGTAACGCGGAGTAGCGCCGACTTTAAAGGTATAAAAAGTAAAATTTAAATACCGAAATAGCATATTGATATCACCCAAATAGATAACCTGCGGATTCGCGGTGCAGCCGGATGACAGCTACTGTTCCCGTGGAAGTAGGAAGGGTCTATTTATCGGCGCTGCACTTCAGGGATAGGCAGCGCCCGGCCAGACTGATGGCCCATCAACAGGCGAGGGAATGAGCGATGACCGAGGCAAAACCGATTGATCCGCAGGAATTGGTGAAGTGGCTGGTGGCGTTGCGCAGGGCCATTAACAGCCGGAATCTTTAAACCGACACCGATCCAGTGTGGGAGCTGGCAAGCCAGCTCCCACAGTTTTGACCGCATTCCAGCCATAAAAAACGCCGACGCTGTATAAGCCGTCGGCGTTTAAACCTTGAAGGAGGTTTTGGGGCTCGATCAGAACGCCGGCACAACAGCGCCGTTGTATTTCTTCTCGATGAAGGCTTTCACTTCAGGGCTGGTCAGGGCTTTGGCCAGCTTCTGGATGGCATCGCTGTCCTTGTTGTCCGGGCGGGCAACCAGGAAGTTCACGTACGGCGACTTGGCGTCTTCGATGATCAGCGCGTCCTTGGCCGGGTTCAGGCCGGCTTCCAGGGCGTAGTTGGTGTTGATCAGGTCCAGGTCAACCTGGTCCAGAACGCGTGGCAGCAAGGCCGATTCCAGCTCTTTGAATTTCAGGTTTTTCGGGTTGCTGGCGATGTCTTTCGGCGTGGCCAGGGCGTTGGTTGGATCTTTCAGGGTGATCACGCCAGCTTTCTGAAGCAGCAGCAGGGCACGGCCGGAGTTGCTGCCTTCGTTCGGGATGGCCACGGTGGCGCCATCTTTGAGCTCAGAGATATTCTTGATCTTTTTCGAGTAACCGCCGAAAGGTTCGACGTGCACACCGATCACGGTGACCAAGTTGGTGCCTTTACCCTTGTTGAAGTTTTCCAGGTACGGCAGGGTCTGGAAGTAGTTGGCGTCCAGACGCTTCTCGGCCACCTGTACGTTCGGCTGTACGTAGTCGGTGAAGACTTTGATTTCCAGGTCCACGCCTTCTTTGGCCAGGGTCGGCTTGACCAGCTCGAGGATCTCGGCGTGCGGGATCGGGGTAGCGGCTACCACCAGTTTCTCGTTGGCCTGGGCGAAGCTGGCAGTCAGGGCAGCCGCCAATGCGGTAAACAACAGAACCTTTTTCATGCAGTGTCCTTATCGAAAATCTGGGTCGTCTGGGACGGCCGCTTTTTTAGTTGAGTGCCAGCGAAGTGCTATCGCGGCGTGAAGCGGACAATACCGAGGTTTTTTATTCCAGAACAATACTTTTTATTCACTTTGATATTCCATTTTGTTCATGTAGGAGCCCGGCTTGCCGGCGATGGCGTTCTTGAGCCTTGCGATGTTCCTGAGGACGCCATCGCCGGCAAGCCGGGCTCCTACAAAACAGCGTGTTCTTTCAGATAGCTTTTCAGGGCTTCAACCTCGGCGGCGCTGGCGTGGCCAAGAATTCGCCGCACCTGCTCCACAGGCGAACCTGCCACGGGCAGGTTCAAATGCTCCGGTAAAATCTCGTCGCCACTGCTGACCAGCAGGGCAAAGTGGATCACGTTCTCCAATTCCCGCGTGTTGCCCGGCCAACTGTGATGCTCCAGCACGCGCTGGGCTTCATCGCTGATCAATGGCACCGGCAGGTCGAGACGCTGGCTGTAGATACCGAGGAAATACTCCGCCAGCGACAGGATGTCACCCACTCGCTCGCGCAGTGCCGGCAGCTCCAACTGGCCTTCGCTGAGGTAATGGAACAAGCGCTCATGAAACTTGCCGGCCGCCACGGCCTGGGCGAGGTCGATGCTGGTGGCGGCCACCAGCCGCACATCCACCGGGCTTGGTTGATGGGCGCCGACGCGAGTGACTTCGTGGTTTTCCAGCGCCGCCAGCAACTTGACCTGGATCGGCAACGGCAAGTCGCCGATTTCATCCAGGTACAAGGTGCCGCCATTGGCCGAGCCAAACCAGCCGGCCCGGCTGCTGGCCGCGCCGCTGTGGCTGCCGGCGGCATAGCCGAACAATTCGGCGTCGGCGTACGTCGGGCTGATGGCGCCGCAATTGACCGAGACAAACAAACCGGTGCGGTCGCTGCCTCGGTGGATGTGGCGCGCGAGCAGCTCCTTGCCGCTGCCGGTTTCACCGCGGATCAACACGGGCAAGGCACGTGGGGCGAGGTTTTCGAGGTCTTCGCGCAACTGGCGCGAACGCGGGTCGACAAACACCAGCGCCTTGGCACGAATGCTCAGGGGGCTTTTTTCGGCGTCGGGGAAGGTCAACAGGGGCTGACCGAAGGTTTCATGCAGGCTCATGGCAGACTCCCGCCCCATCCACGAAGGGGAAGGGGCGTTTAAAAAATTTTATGCACGGCGCCGGGAGTGGTGTTCCAGGCGATTTTGCAGGCGATAGAGGTAGGCGAAGCCCTGTTCCCAGCGTTGGTGGCCGGACTTCACATTGATGTGCCCGGCACCCGACAGGATTCCGGCTTCGGCGCCCCAGTTGCGGGCCAGTTCAAGGGCGCGGGTGGCGCTGACGGCGCTGTCGTTGTCGGAGCTGACGACCTGGCTGGGGAACGGCAACAGGTCGCTGGGGATTGGCGCAAAGTTACGCAGGGCGGGAGCGCAGGCGGGGCGTTCGACATCGGCCGGGGCCACCAGCAGGGCGCCGCGTACCTGACGCAGAAACTGCACCGGGGCGGTGGCGGCCCAGTGGGCAACGGTGATGCAGCCCAGGCTGTGGGCAATCAGAATCACCGGGGTGCTGTCGGCGGCGATGGCTTCGGCCAGTGCTGCCACCCAGTCTTCGCGGCGCGGGGTGAGCCAGTCGGCCTGCTCCACGCGTGCGCTGTTGGGCAGGCTGTTCTGCCAATGACTTTGCCAATGATCTTCTGGCGATCCTTGCCAGCCCGGCACGATCAGATAACGAATCGACTCGCTGTGCATGGGTGTGCCCTCCTGCAGCGTTTAACGTTGTGGGTCAGTATAGGCACGGGGTATATATTCGTTAAGGAATAAGAAGCTATTTATTAATAACCAAAGTGATGGCTTGAGGGTACATATCCGTTATTTAGGTAACGGCCACCTATGGTTTCGCTCTTACAGCGACTCACTTTGGAAAAGCCGGAATGCCGGCCCAGCCCAAAGTAAGCAAAGGGCTCGGCCCCGCCTGTCGGCACCTCGCCTAGGCTCGGCGTTCCCTCCGGGCTGAATGGGGCAGTCAGATCAAAATCAAAAGCAAGAGCACGGCGGCCTGAAAGCCGACCTGAGTGGTAAAAGCAAAGGCAAAAGCCGCTTTTCTGTAGGAGCTGGCTTGCCGGCGATGCAGGCGACTCGGTGCATCAGGTACACCCAGTTGATGCCATCGCCGGCAAGCCAGCTCCTACAGTGGACCGTGCTCGCTTTAGATTTTGATGTTGCCTTTGCTTCACCACACTCAAGCCGGCCTGTAGGCCGCTGTGCTTTGCTTTTG
>NZ_JACARE010000029.1:32616-42309 GCF_013386765.1 Pseudomonas yamanorum | reverse complement strand
AGGGATTGAGGAGCGGGTAAACCGGCAGGACGCCGGTTTAGCCGCGACGGGGCAGGGACGCCCCGTCGCGGCGGCCCGCGGAGCAATCCCGGAGTGAGGGGACGCCGAGCCTAAGCGAGGCGCCGACAGGCGGGGCAGAGCGTTTTGGTTACTTTGCCGCTTTTGCAAAGTGACTCGCTGTAAGAGCGAAACCATAAGTAGCCGTTACCTAAATAACGGATATGTACCCCGCCAGATCAAACCGACAAATACCGACTGATAGTTGCCTCATCCACCCGATCCCGAGTTTCCTCGATCACAAACCTCCCCTTCTCAATCACCAAAAACCGATCAGCAATCTCCAGCGTGAACGACAACACCTGCTCAGAAACAACAATCGTCAAATCCCGCAAATTGCGAATCTCCTTAAGCGTACGAGCAATATCCTTGATGATCGAAGGCTGAATCCCCTCAGTCGGCTCATCCAGCAACAACACCTTCGGATTAGTCGCCAACGCCCGGGCAATCGCCAACTGCTGTTGCTGCCCCCCCGACAAATTACCCCCCTTACGCGAACGCATGTCATACAACACCGGAAACAACGCATACAAATCTTCAGGCACCCTACCCCGGGCCGCCGCCGGCAACCCGGTCTGAATATTCTCCAACACACTCATGCTGGGAAAAATCATCCGCCCCTGGGGCACATAGGCAATCCCCCGCTCCACCCGCTCATGGATTTCCAGCGCAGACACATCATGCCCATCCACACTCACCTGCCCCTGCCACTGCGGCAGAATACCCATCAGGCTCTTGAACAGCGTGGTCTTACCCATCCCGTTACGCCCCATCACCGCGACGATCTCACGCTTCGCCACATCCAGCTCCAGGTCGTGAAGAATCTGGCTCTGCCCGTATCCGCACGACAGTTTGTCGATCTTGAACATGCCCGACTCCTCAGTGGCCCAAATACACTTCAATGACTTTCGGATTGCTCTGCACCGACTCCATGCTGCCCTCGGCCAACACCTTGCCCTGGTGCAGCACCGTGACCTTATGGGCGATGCTCTTGACGAACTCCATGTCATGCTCGATCACCAGCACCGAGCGCCCCTGGCTGATGCGCTTGAGCAACTCGGCGGTTTGCGCCCGCTCGTTGACACTCATCCCGGCCACCGGCTCATCGAGCATCAGCAACTCCGGGTCTTGCATCAGCAGCATGCCAATCTCCAGCCACTGCTTTTGCCCGTGGGACAGCAGGTCCGCCTGCTGCTGCAACAAATCGCCGAGAAAGATTTCCCGCGCCACTTCCTCGACCCGCGCAATCACCTGGGCGTTGCGCTTGAAAAACAGCGCGCCCCACACCTTGCGCCCGGCCGGATACGACATCTCAAGGTTCTCAAACACCGTGAGGTTCTCGTAGATCGACGGGTTCTGGAACTTGCGCCCCACACCAGCCCGCACGATGTTGTATTCGCGCATCTTGGTCAGTTCCTGCCCGTCGAACTGGATGCTGCCGCTGGTGGCGCGGGTCTTGCCACAGATCAAATCCAGCACCGTGGTTTTGCCGGCGCCGTTGGGGCCGATCACCACCCGCACTTCATTGCGGTCGATATACAGGTTGAGGTTGTCGACCGCCTTGAAGCCGTCGAATGACACGGTGAGGCCTTCGATGGCCAGCACCGGTTTCTTCATTTCAAAACCGACGGCGGTCATGGCTGTGTCTCCAGGATCTTGGCTTCAGCCTTGGGCTTGTTCTGCTCAGGCTCGGCGGCTTTCACCACCGGCGTACGACGCAACACCTTGGCCAGGGCCTGGCGACCATGGCTGTCCCACAACCCGGCCAGGCCGTTGGGGAAGTACATGACCACGGCGATAAACAGCCCGCCCATCAGGTACAGCCACAGCTCCGGGAAGGATTCGGAAAAGTAGGTCTTGCCGTAGTTCACCAGCAACGCCCCATATACCGCCCCCAGCAGCGACATGCGCCCGCCCACCGCGGCAAAGATCACCATCTCGATGGACGGCACGATGCCCACGAACGACGGCGACATAAAGCCCACCTGCAAGGCAAACATCGCGCCGCCAATCGCCGAGAACGCCGCCGCCACACAGAACACGAAGATCTTGAAACTGGCCACGTCATACCCGGAAAACCGCACCCGCTCTTCTTTGTCGCGCATGGCCATCAACAGCCGGCCGAGCTTCGAGGCGAGGATGAAACGGCCAATGAAAATGCAGCCGAACAGCAGGCCGGCATTGATGAAGTACAGGATCATCTTCGCGCCGTCACCGCGCAGGTCCCAGCCCAGCAGGGTCTTGAGGTCGGTGATGCCGTTGACGCCACCGGTGAGGCCCTGCTGGCCAACGATCAACACCGTGAGGATCAGCGCAATCGCCTGGGTGACGATGGAGAAATACACATCGCCCACCCGCCGCTTGAACAGTGCCATGCCGATGATGAACGCCAGCAGCACCGGCACCGCAATCACCGCGAACAGGGTGAACGTAAAGCTGTGGAACGGCTGCCAGAGCCACGGCAGTTCGGTGATCTGGTTCCAGTCCATAAAGTCCGGAATGCCCGGTGTGGATTGGATCTTGGTGCTGATCGGGTCCGACGCTTCCAGCTTCAGGAACATCGCCATGCAGTAGCCGCCGACGCCGAAAAATACGCCCTGCCCCAGGCTGAGAATCCCGCCATAACCCCAGCAAAGCACCAGGCCCACTGCGACGAACGCGTAGGTCAGGTACTTGCCGACCATGTTCAGCCGGAAGGCATCCAGGGTCAGCGGGAACACCACGAGGATCAACAACGCGAGCAGCACGATGCCGATCAGGTTTTGCTGGCCGCCCAGCAGCTTGTCTAAAGCCTTCATCGGTTCGCCTCTACTTGCGCACTTTGATGGAGAACAACCCTTGCGGGCGCAGCATCAGGATCAGGATTACCGACGACAGCGTCAGCACCTTGGCCATCGAGCCGCTGAGGAAAAACTCCGACAGCGATTGGGTCTGGGCGATCACGAACGCCGAGGCAATGGTGCCGAACAGGCTCTGCGCGCCGCCGAACACCACCACCAGGAAAGTGTCGACGATGTACTGCGAACCGGCGGTCGGCCCGGTGGAGCCGATGGTGGTGAACGCCGCACCGGCCACGCCCGCCACGCCGCAGCCGAGCGCGAAGGTCATGCGGTCGACCTTGCGCGTATTGATGCCCACCGCGCGGCTCATCAGGCGGTTTTGCACGGTGGCGCGCACCTGCAGGCCCCAGCGCGAGCGGTAGAGCATGACGAAGATCGCACCGGTCAGCAGCACGGTCAGGCCCATCATGAACAGGCCGTTGCGCGGGATCTCGATGGCGTCGCTGAGGTTCACCGAACCCATCAGCCAGGCCGGCGGTTCGGCGCTCACTTCACGGGCGCCGAACACCGAGCGGAAGGTTTGCTGCATCACCAGGGACAGGCCCCAGGTGGCGAGCAAGGTGTCCAGGGGGCGCTTGTACAAGCGGCTGATCATCGCCCATTCCACCAGCCAGCCAACCGCACCGGCGACGAGGAATGACAGGGCAATGGCAACGAAAAAGTAATACGGCTGGAAGCTCGGCGCGAAGTGCGCGGTGAGGCTGGAACAGACGTAGGTGGTGTAGGCGCCAATGGTCAGGAATTCACCGTGGGCCATGTTGATCACGCCCATCTGGCCGAAGATGATTGCCAGTCCCAATGCCATCAGCAACAGCACGCAGAACACGGACAAGCCGTTGAACCCCTGCATCGCCGCGATGGCTCCAAATTCCGATAGCCATTCCATGATGATGGTCTCCTGAGCGGGAGGTGAAGGATGAAAAATGCGATCTGCTTTTGCTTGTGTTTTATGTGGGAGCTGGCTTGCCTGCGATGGCATCCCCTCGGTACAACTGAACAACCGAGTCGCCTGCATCGCAGGCAAGCCAGCTCCCACACAAAAACAGTTCCAGCCTTTGGTTCAATGCCAGACCCGAGGTTATTGGTAGCCTTTCGGGAACGGATTCGGCTCGATCAGATCCGACTCGTAGATCACCTTGAACTGGCCATTGGGCTGCACTTCACCGATGCGCGACTTGCTCCACAGGTGATGGTTTTCGTGGATCTTCACGTAGCCTTCCGGCGCGTTTTTCAGCTCGATGCCCGGGGACGCGGCGACGACTTTATCCACGTCGAAACTGCCGGCCTTCTCCACCGCCGCTTTCCACAACCATGGGCCGAGGTAGGCCGCCTGGGTCACGTCGCCGATGACTGCGTCCTTGCCGTACTTGGCCTTGAACGCTTCCACGAAGGCTTTGTTGTTCGGGTTGTCGAGGCTCTGGAAGTACTTCATCGAGGCGTAGAAGCCGGCCATGTTTTCTCCGCCGATGCCCAGCAGTTCGTCTTCGGTCACCGACAGGGTCAACAGGGTTTGCTTGGACGAGTTCACACCCGCCGCGTTGAGTTGTTTGTAGAAGGCCACGTTGGAGCCGCCCACCACTGCCGCGAACACCACGTCCGGTTTTTTCAGCTTGACCTTGTTGATCAGCGAACCGAACTGAGTGTTGCCCAGCGGGTAGTAGTCTTCGCCGACCACAGTGCCGTGCAGAACGTTTTCAATGTGCTTGCGCGCGATCTTCATCGAGGTGCGCGGCCAGATGTAGTCCGAGCCCACCAGGTAGAAGGTTTTGGCGCCCTTGGTCTTGGCGATCCAGTCGAGGCTGGCGAGGATTTGCTGGGTGGCTTCTTGCCCTGTGTAGATCACGTTTTTCGACTGTTCCAGGCCTTCATAGAAGGTCGGGTAGTAGAGCAGGCCGTTTTCTTTCTCGAAGATCGGCAATACGGCTTTGCGTGAAGCGGAGGTCCAGCAGCCGAACACGGCGGCCACCTTGTCGTTGACCAGCAGCTTCTTGGCCTTTTCGGCGAAGGTCGGCCAGTCGGACGCGCCGTCTTCCTGGATCACCTTGATCTGCCGCCCGAGGATCCCGCCCGAGGCGTTGATCTGTTCGATGGCCAGGCGTTCGGCCTGGATCGAACCGGTTTCGGAAATCGCCATGGTGCCGGTGGCCGAGTGCAACTGGCCGACGGTGACTTCGGTCGGCGTCACCGCCAGGCCTTCGTTATCGGCCATGACGCCATGGCTGAACAGACTGGCCGCCAGCAGTGATAACGCCAACAACGGTTTGGAGCGGATCAATCGTGATTCCATGGGGCGACTCCTCTGCAATGAGGGGTTCAGCATGGCGGCAGGTGGCCACGCCGGGTATACGCAGCCTGACGTAACGGAGTACGTCATTTGACGTATGCCGTTGCGCACCATTTTCGAGCAGGATCCCGCCCGCCCAAACACTACCGATCAATGCAGGAGCTGGCTTTCTGTGGGAGCCGGGCTTGCCCGCGATGCAGACAACTCGGTTCTTCAGGTACACCGAGGTGCCTGCATCGCGGGCAAGCCCGGCTCCCACACAAGCCAGCTCCCACATTTTGAATCGGGGCACGGAACTTGCTGACCCACATTGCCCACTTCCTGGAGCCACCCACCGTGCATCCCCTCCCCGGCACCCAGCGCATCGTCAAGATCCGCCGCGACTACAATTCCTGGGTCGCCGACGAGACCATGGAAGACTACGCCCTGCGCTACACCCCCAAATCCTTCCGCAAATGGTCGGAACTGCGCATCGCCAACACCGCCCTCGGCGCCGTGTCGTTCCTCGCGCTGGAAGCCATCGGCGGCGTATTGGCCTTGAGCTACGGCTTCACCAACACCTTCTGGGCGATCCTCGCCATCAGCCTGGTGATCTTCCTCACCGGCCTGCCCATCAGCTACTACGCCGCCCGCTATGGCGTGGATATGGACCTGCTGACCCGCGGCGCAGGCTTCGGCTATATCGGCTCCACCATCACCTCGCTGATCTACGCCAGCTTCACCTTCCTGTTCTTCGCCCTCGAAGCGGCGATCATGGCCCTGGCCCTGGAGTTGTATTTCCATATCCCGCTGGCCATCGCCTATGTGATCTGCTCGCTGCTGGTGATCCCGCTGGTGGCGTACGGGGTGACCCTGATCAGCCGCCTGCAACTCTGGACCCAACCGCTGTGGCTGGTGCTGCTGGTGCTGCCTTACGGCTTCGTACTGTGGAAAAACCCCGAGGCCTTCAGCGACTGGACCAGCTTTGTCGGCCGCAGCAGCGACGGTGGCGACTTCAACCTGCTGTCGTTCTGCGCCGCCTGCACCGTGGCGCTGTCGCTGGTCACGCAGATCGGCGAACAGGTGGACTACCTGCGCTTCCTCCCGGAAAAAACCGCGGCCAACCGCAAGCGCTGGTGGGCCGCGCTGTTATGCGCCGGGCCCGGCTGGATCGTGCCGGGCGCCCTGAAGATGTTTGCCGGAGCGTTCCTGGCCTTCCTCGCCCTGCAACATGAAATCCCCATGGAGCGCGCCGCCGAGCCGACCCAGATGTACCTCGTCGCGTTCGGCTATGTGTTCTCCTCCCCCGAATGGGCCTTGGGAGCGATGGTGCTGTTCGTGTTCATCTCGCAGATGAAGATCAACCTGACCAACGCCTACGCCGGCTCCCTGGCCTGGTCGAACTTCTTCGCCCGCGTGACCCACAGCCACCCCGGCCGCGTGGTGTGGCTGGTGTTCAACGTGGCCATCGCGCTGATGCTGATGGAGCTGGGGGTGTTCGATGTGATCGAGCAGGTGCTGGGGCTCTACGCCAACATCGCGATTGCCTGGATCGGCACCCTGGTGGCGGACCTGGTGATCAACAAGCCCCTGGGCCTGTCGCCCAAACATATCGAGTTCAAGCGCGCGCACCTCTACGACATCAACCCGGTGGGCGTCGGCTCGATGCTGATCGCCTCGCTGCTGTCGATCCTCGCCCACTTCGGCCTGTTCGGCGCCCTGTCCCAGGCGGCGCCGCCGTTTGTCGCGCTGGGCACCGCGCTGGTCATGGCGCCGCTGCTGGCGTGGCTGACCAAGGGCCGCTACTACATTGCGCGCAGCAGCGAGGCGCAGTTGATTCACCCGCAACCCGGCACCGGCCTGGTGATCTGCGGGCTGTGCAGCAACCCGTTTGAAACCGCCGACATGGCGTTCTGCCCGGCCTACAGCACGCCAATCTGCTCGCTGTGTTGTTCCTTGGATGCGCGCTGCGGCGACCGCTGCAAACCCCACGCCCGCCTGGCCAGCCAGTTCGAAGGCGTATTGCGCTGGTTGCTGCCGACCACGCTGGTGCCGCGCCTGCATACCCGGCTGGCGCACTACCTCGGCTTGTTACTGGCGCTGGTACTGATGCTCGCCGGCGCCCTGGCCCTGATCTACACGCAGGCGGCCCAGGGCTTGCCCCATTCGCAAACCTTGTACCAGGCGTTTTTCAAGGCCTTCCTCACGCTCTCGGTGCTGGCTGCCGTGCTCGCCTGGTGGGTGGTGCTCACCCGCGAAAGCCGCCGCGTGGCCCAGGAAGAGTCCGACCGGCAAACCTCGCTGCTGATGCAGGAGATCGCCGCCCACAGCCTCACCGACCAGGCCCTGCAACAGGCCAAGGAGGCCTCGGAAGCGGCGAACGCGGCCAAGAGTCGCTACGTCACCGGGCTGTCCCACGAGCTGCGCACACCGCTCAACAGCATCCTCGGCTTCACCCAGATCCTGCAGCGCGACAGCGCCATGCCCGAGCAGCACCAGGACGCCCTGGCGACCATCCTGCGCAGCGGCTCGCACCTGTTGTCGCTGATCGACGGCCTGCTGGACGTGGCCAAGATCGAGGCCGGCAAGTTGCGCCTGGAACTCACCGAAATTCCCTTCCCGGAACTGATCCACGACCTGGAGCAAATGTTCACTCCCCAGGCCGAAGACAAAGGCCTGCGCTTTCGCCTGGACTGCGTGGGCAAGATCCCCGCCGTGGTTCGCGGTGATGAAAAGCGTGTGCGGCAGATCCTGATCAACCTGCTGGGCAACGCGATCAACTTCACCGACAGCGGCGAGGTGCGCCTGCGGGTCAGCTACATGCGCGAGACCGCCAACTTCGAGATTATCGACACCGGCATCGGCATTGACCCCGAGCAGATCGAGCGGATTTTCCAGCCGTTCGAACGCGGCGACCTGATGCGCCAGGACAAGGGCGTAGGCCTCGGCCTGACCATCACGCGCATGCTCACCTCACTGATGGGCGGCGAATTGCGGGTGGTCAGCGAACTGGACAAGGGCACCTGCTTCCAGGTGCGGCTGTTCCTGTCCCAGGTCCGGGTGCCCCAGGCGGTGGTGCATGTGGAGCACGACATCATCGGCTACCACGGCGAACGGCGGCGCATCCTGGTGGTGGATGACCATGTGGATCACCGCAAAGTGCTCAGCGGCATGCTCACGCCTTTGGGTTTCGAGGTGTCCCAGGCCAGCAACGGCCAGGAAGCGATCCGCCAGGTGGCGCTGCTGTCGCCGGACCTGATCCTGATGGACCTGTCGATGCCGACCATGGACGGCTGGGCCACCAGCCGGATGATCCGGCGCAACGCGTTGTCCACCGCGCCGATCATCGTCATTTCCGCCAATGCCTTCACCGACGACCGAGAACGCAGCATTGCCGGCGCCTGCAACGACTACCTGGCCAAGCCGGTGCGCACCCCGGAATTGCTCGGGCGCCTGCAACTGCACCTGGATTTGCAATGGCTGCGCCGCCGCACACCGATTGCCGCGCCGGTCGCCACACCGGGCGTGCTGCCCAACGCCGAAGACCTCGCCGTGCTCGCCGAACTGAGCGCCATCGGCTACGTGCGTGGCCTGCATGAAAAACTCGACGCGATCCTGCTGCAAAGCCCAGGCACCGCGCCATTCATCAACAAGCTCCGGGCGCTGCTGAAAAGCTTTCGCCTGGAAGAACTCAACCGAATCCTGAAGGAGGCCGAAGATGAATGCCTTGACCCGCAGCGCTGAGCCCGGCGTGGTGCTGATTGTGGACGACACCCCGGACAACCTGGCGATGCTCTCCGACGCCCTGGACGACGCCGGCTATATGGTGCTGGTGGCGCTGGACGGCCTCAGCGCCCTGAACCGCGTACAACGCCGGCGCCCGGACCTGATCCTGCTGGATGCGGTGATGCCTGGGCTGGACGGTTTTGAAACCTGCCGCCGGCTCAAGGCGCAACCGGCCAGTGCGGACATTCCGGTGGTGTTCATGACCGGGCTGACCGACAGCAAGCATGTGGTGCAGGGGTTTGAGGTGGGTGGCAGTGATTACGTGACCAAGCCGATCCAGACCGATGAAGTGCTGGCGCGGGTGGCGGCGCATTTGCGCACATCGCGGATTTTGTTGTCGGCGCGGGCGGCGACGCAGCCTAGTGTGATCACCCTTGAGGATGAGCCGGCGCATAAGCTGTTGTCGGCGCGGTTTCATCTGACGGAACGGGAAGTGGAAGTGCTGCGCTGGGTGGCGTGTGGCAAGACCAATCGGGATATTGGCGACATTCTTGGACTGAGCCCGAGGACGGTGAACAAGCACCTGGAGCATGTGTATGTGAAGTTGGGGGTGGAGACGCGCACGGCGGCGACTTCGGTGGCGATGGCGGCGATGAGTCCGACGCGTTCTCAAACGATGGCGGCTCTCTAAGGTGGGAGCTGAGGGCTCTGTTGGGGTGTGCTGGGCTGAGTACATATCCATTATTTAGGTAACGGCCACTATTGGTTCCGCTCTTACAGCGGGCACGGTCAACTGTGGGAGCTGGC
>NZ_JACARE010000029.1:0-32545 GCF_013386765.1 Pseudomonas yamanorum | reverse complement strand
TTTCAGGCCGCCGTGCTGTTGATTTTGATCTTGATCTGACTGCCCCAAGAGCGAAACCCTAAGCAGCCGTTACCGCAGGAACGGATATGTACTCAACCCCCATTTAATCTCAGCTACCCACCAAAGATCTGCGAAGGCCGCCGCAACGTCGGATCAAACGGATTAATCCTCGGCCCGATCGCCGCCGCCTCGCGCTTCAACAACTCCACCACCGTGGGCAACCGCCCCGGCCCCAACCGGTCGCTGATGGTCGCCACACTCAACGCCGCCACCGCATGCCCATTGCGATCCAGAATCGGCACCGCCAACCCGGCCATGCCCTCCAGCACCCCGGTATTACGCGCCGCATACCCCAACCGCCGCACACTCTCCACCTCCGAACGCAAAAACACCTCGTCGTACAGGTGAAAATCCTTGAGCCGCGGCAGGTTGTAGCGAATCACCGTCTCCCGCTCTTCCTCCGGCAGGAACGCCAGGATCGCCAAACTGCCCTGCCCCACGCCCAAAGCCACGCGCCCGCCAATGTCCCCCGTAAACGTGCGGATCGGATACGGCCCTTCACTACGGTCCAGGCAGATCGCATCAAACCCGCTGCGCGCCAGCAGGAACAACGAATCCCCCAACGATGCACTGAGGCGCAACATGCTCGGCCGCACCAGGTCCCGCAGGTTGCCGGTGTTCCCTGCATTCGCCGCCAGCGCAAAGAACTCCAGGCTCAGCCGATAACGCTTGCTGCGCGCATCCTGCTCCACCATGCCCTCGTCCATCAGGCTGCGCAGCAAGCGGTGAGTGGTGGGTTGCGACAACCCCACCTGCTGCGCCAGTTGCGTCACCCGCTCCCCACCGTCCGGCGCCGCCCCCAGGATACGCAGCAGCGCGAACAACCGTGAGACGCCACCGGCGCCGACTTCTTTGACACTTTCATTCCGCTCAGTGGAATCCATAAGCCGATATCTCGCACAAAATTCTGATCAGTGAATGAAACTGAAAAAAGTACTCTATCCAGTGAAATTCTATCTTCCGCCATCCTAGTCTTTCGCCCTAATCTGCGTCCACAGGGGCGAAATGAACAACTAACGGCAGCCGACTCAAGATCGAGCGCCAACGCACCCGCAACACCCTTTTCGCATCTGCCCAAAACAAAAAAGCGCGTTTCGACGCGACTCAAAAAAGGTGGAACGCAGACATGGCTTTTCTCCAACTCAACGCCTTGAGCAAACGCTACGGCGCCGTCGACGCGGTGGTCGCCACTGATCTTGCGGTGGAAAAAGGCGAATTCGTGTCCCTGCTCGGCCCCTCGGGCTGTGGCAAGACCACCACCTTGCAAATGATCGCCGGCTTCGTCGACGTCACCGGTGGCCAGATCCTCCTCGACGGTCGCGACATCACCCACGCCAAACCCGCCAGCCGTGGCCTGGGCGTGGTGTTCCAGAGCTACGCCCTCTTCCCCCACATGAGCGTGGCCGACAACGTGGCCTTCGGCTTGAAGATGCGCAAAGTGCCCGCCAGCGAGATCGCCAGCCGCGTCAAGACCGTGCTGGAACTGGTACGCCTGGCGCCCCACGCCGCGCGCTACCCGCGGGAACTCTCCGGCGGCCAGCGCCAGCGCGTGGCCCTGGCCCGCGCCCTGGTGATCGAGCCGCCGGTGTTGCTGCTGGACGAGCCGCTGTCGAACCTCGACGCCAACCTGCGCGAGGAGATGCAGTTCGAAATCCGCCGCATCCAGTGCGAAGTCGGGATCACCACCTTGATGGTCACCCACGACCAGGCCGAAGCGCTGTCCATCAGTGACCGGGTGGTGGTAATGGAGGCCGGGCGCGTCACGCAGATCGACGCGCCGTACAAACTCTACGAACACCCACGCACGCGGTTTATCTCCGACTTTGTCGGCAAGGCCAATCTGCTGACAGGCGACTTCGATCAACTCGGCGCGCCGCAAGTACGCTTCGCGCCCGGCAACGGCGAGCTGACCCTGAGCCTGCGCCCGGAAAAGATCGACCTGGTGGCTCCGGACAGCGGGCGCCTGCAAGGCAAGATTCTCGACAGCTATTTCTTCGGCAGCCAATGGCTGTACCGCATCAACACCGAGATCGGCGAGTTGACCGTGGTGCGGCGCAACGACGGCAGCGCGCCGCTGGGTTGCGGCGCGGCGGTGGGCCTGGATTGGGAGTCGAGCCTGCTGCGGGTGCTGGCGGCCGATGAGGTGCATCCATGAGCCGTGGCTACCTGTTGTCGTTACCGGCGCTGCTGCTGTTCTTTGGGCTGCTGATTCTGCCCCTGGGCCTGACGCTGGTGCTGTCGTTCAACGTGTTCGATTACCAGGTGGGGGTGAAGGCCGATGAGTGGACCTTCGCCCATTACCTGTCGCTGTTCAGCGATTCGTACTTCTACGAAATCTTCTGGCGCACCTTCTGGATCAGCGCCCTGGTGACCTTGCTGTGCGTGGTGATCGGGGTGCCCGAGGCCTATATCCTCAGCCGCATGGGCACGCCGTGGCGCTCGATCTTCCTGATCCTGATCCTCACCCCGCTGCTGATTTCAGTGGTGGTGCGGGCGTTCGGCTGGAGCCTGCTGCTGGGCGCCGATGGCCTGGTGAACCAGGTGATCCAGGCCCTCGGCGGCAAGCCGGTGAAGCTGCTGTACACCTCGTTCGCGGTGATCATCGCGCTGGTGCACGTGATGCTGCCGTTCATGATCATCCCGGTGTGGACCTCCCTGCAAAAGCTCGACCCATCGGCGGAACAGGCGGCGCTGTCCCTGGGGGCCAGCCAGGCCACGGTGATGCGCAAGATCGTGTTGCCGCAGGTCATGCCCGGCGTGCTGTCCGGCACCCTGATCGTGTTCGGCCTGGCCGCCAGCTCCTTCGCGATCCCCGGCCTGCTGGGCGGGCGCAGGCTGAAGATGGTTGCCACGGTGGTCTACGACCAATACCTCTCGGAACTCAACTGGCCCATGGGCGCGACCATCGCGGTGGTGCTGCTGTTGGTCAATCTGCTGATCATGCTGAGCTGGAACCGCATGGTCGAAGGCCGCTACAAAAAGTCCCTGGGAGTATAAGACGATGTCCAGAAACGGTCCTTTGGCCCTGGGCTTTCACGGCCTGGTGGTGCTGTTCATGATGGCGCCGCTGGTGGTGGTGTGCCTGGTGGCGTTCACCCCGGAGAACACCTTGAGCCTGCCCACCTCGGGCTTCTCCCTGCGCTGGTTTCACGCGGTGTTCGAGCGCGCCGACTTTATCCAGGCGTTCTATAACAGCCTGGTCCTGGCGTTCGTTGCCGCCACGCTGGCGACCTTGATTGCAGTGCCGGCGGCGCTCGCGATCAGTCGCTACCAGTTCCCCGGCCGCAACTTCTTCAGTGCGCTGTTCCTCTCGCCCATCATCATCCCGCAC
This sequence comes from Pseudomonas yamanorum, assembly GCF_013386765.1. Taxonomy (GTDB): domain Bacteria; phylum Pseudomonadota; class Gammaproteobacteria; order Pseudomonadales; family Pseudomonadaceae; genus Aquipseudomonas; species Aquipseudomonas yamanorum_A. Next base: position 29,154 of record NZ_JACARE010000029.1, on the reverse strand, counting down.
CTGGTGCTGGGGGTGGCGATGCTGCGGCTGTTCGCAATGATGGGCGTCAACGGCAGTTTCACCTGGCTGATGCTGGCCCACGTGGTGATCATCACGCCGTACGTGTTGCGCCTGGTATTGGCCGCCGCCATCGGTATCGACCGCAGCGCCGAGCAGGCCGCCGAATCCCTCGGCGCCAGCCGCTTCACCCTGTTTCGCCAGATCACCTTGCCGATGATTCTGCCCGGCGTTGCCGGCGGCTGGTTGCTGGCGTTCATCAACAGTTTCGATGAGGTCACCTTGTCGATTTTCGTCAGCTCGCCGGCCACCCAGACCTTGCCGGTGCGCATGTACGTGTACGCCACCGAATCCATCGACCCGATGATGGCGGCCGTGTCGGCGCTGGTGATTGCCTTGACCGCGGCGGCGATGATTTTGCTGGACCGGGTCTACGGCCTGGACCGCGTGCTGGTAGGGAAACATTGATGGCTCTGTTCAAGCGACTGGCCGAGACCCAGCGGCCAACCCTGGCATTCACCCTCGACGGGCAGCCCGCCACGGGCTTGCTCGGCGACACCTTGCTCACCGCCGTACTGACCTGCGCCGAACACCTGCGGGGCAGCGACTTCAGCGCCGAGCGCCGCGCCGGGTTCTGCCTGATGGGCGCCTGCCAGGATTGCTGGGTGCGCCTGGAGGACGGGCGCCGCGTACGCGCCTGCTCGACCCTGCTGGAAGACGGCCAGGCGATTCGCCGTGATCCGGGGCGCCAGGCATGAAGAACGTGGTGATAGTGGGCGCAGGCCCGGCGGGCATTACCGCAGCACGGACCTTGCTGGACCATGGCGTAACCCCGGTGCTGGTGGACGAAAGCCTGCGCGGCGGCGGGCAGATTTATCGGCGCCAACCGGCAAATTTCCAGCGCTCGCCCAAGCAGTTATATGGGTTTGAAGCGGGCAAGGCGACGGCACTGCATCGCACCATGGACGAGCTGGCAACCCTGATCGACTACCGCCCGGAAACCCTGGTGTGGAACGCCGAAAACGGCCGCCTGGACATGCTCAACAACGGCCACGCCGAAAGCCTCGAGTACGCGCAGATCATCGTCGCCACCGGCGCTACCGACCGTATCCTGCCGGTGCCGGGCTGGACCTTGCCCGGCGTATACAGCCTGGGCGCTGCGCAAATCGCGCTGAAGTACCAAGGCTGCGCCATCGGTGAGCGCGTGGCGTTTTGCGGCAGCGGGCCGTTGCTGTACCTGGTGGCATATCAGTACGCCAAGGCCGGGGCCAAGGTGGTGGCGGTGCTCGACAGCGCACCGTTCAGCGCGCAATGCCGTGCGTTGCCGGCGCTGCTCGGCCAGCCGGCGACCCTGGCCAAGGGTCTGTATTACCGCGCCTGGCTCACGGCCCATGGCATCCCGGTGCATCAAGGGGCAACGCTGTCGCACATCGACGGTGAGCAGCGGGTCACGGGTATCCACTGGGATCAGCAGCGCATCGCCTGTGACGCCGTGGCCTTCGCCCATGCCCTGCGCAGCGAGACCCAACTGGCGGATTTGCTCGGGTGTGAATTTGCCTGGAACCCATTGAACCGCGCCTGGTTGCCCCAGCGTGACAGCGCCGGGCGTAGCAGTGTCGCGGGTGTGTACTTGGCGGGCGACGGCGCTGGAATCATGGGCGCCGATGCGGCACAGATGGCAGGTGAGCGCGCGGCGTTGGCATTGCTGGAAGACACCGGCGTCGCCATCGACCAGCGTCGCGGGCCCGCTCTTGAGCAGCAACTGGCAGGTATCCAGCGTTTTCGCCACGGCCTGGAAACCGCCTTCCCGTTCCCGGAAAACTGGGCGGCCAAAGCCCCGGATGAATTGATCCTGTGCCGCTGTGAAGAAGTCAGCGTCGGCGAGGTGCGTGCGGTGGTGGATGAAGGCCATTGGGAAGTGAACCGGGTCAAGGCCCATTGCCGGGTGGGCATGGGCCGTTGCCAGGGCCGGATGTGTGGTTTGGCCGCGGCGGAAATCATTGCCGAGCGCAGTGGCCGCAGTATTGAAAACGTTGGCCGCCTGCGTGGCCAGGCACCGATCAAGCCGTTGCCGTTTGGCGTGGAGGTGCAGCCATGATCGACAGCGAAGTGATCGTATTGGGCGGCGGGATTGTCGGCGCCTCGGCAGCCTTGATGCTGGCGCAAAAAGGCCGGCGTGTGGTGCTGGTGGAGCGCGACTTTTGCGGCTCCCATTCCAGCGGCGTGAACTATGGCGGCGTGCGCCGCCAGGGTCGCCCCTTGCATCAATTGCCGTTGTCGCAACGCTCCCATGAGCTGTGGTCCGACCTGCCGGGGCTGATCGGGATCGACGGCGAATACGTGCGCTCCGGGCATCTGAAACTGGCCCGCAGTCACGACGACCTGGCCGCGTTGCAGGCTTACGCCGACGCCACCCGGGGCTTTGGCCTGGGGCTGCAGATGCTGGATCACGCTCAACTGCGCGCCCGCTTCCCGTGGGTGGGCGATGTGGCGGTCGGCGCTTCGTTATGTCCCGAAGACGGCCACGCCAATCCCCGCCTGGTCTCCCCCGCCTTTGCCCGCGCCGCGCAACGCCACGGCGCCCGGGTGATGGAGCAAACCGAAGTGACCCACCTTGAACATGACGGCCAGCGGTTTCAGTTGCGCTGTGCCAATGGGCTGCAGCTGCAAGCTCCGTGGCTGCTGAACTGCGCCGGCGCCTGGGCCGGCACCGTGGCCGCGCAGTTTGGCGAGCCGGTGCCGATGACCTCGGCGCACCCGGCGATGCTGGTGACCGAGCCATTGCCGGTGGTGATGGACGTCAGCACCGGCGTCGAAGGCGGCGGGATTTATGCGCGGCAAGTCGCCCGGGGCAATTGCATCCTCGGTGGCGGTCGCGGCTTTGCCCTGGGCCCGCAACAAGCGCGCCCGGGGCAAGCAGCAGTGCTGGAGATTTTGCGCAACGCCGGCGAGTTGTATCCGTTCCTCAAGGGTGCCCAGGCGATTCGCACCTGGAGCGGCACCGAAGGTTATCTGCCCGACCACGAACCAGTGATCGGCGACAGCAGCACCCAACCCGGCCTGCTCCACGGTTTCGGCTTTGCCGGCGCCGGGTTCCAGCTCGGCCCTGCGGTCGGTGAAGCCCTGGCAGAAATCGTCTGCACGGGGGCCAGCCGGCAACCCATCGAAGCGTTTTCCATCCGTCGTTTCCAAGTCTGAGAGGAAGATTTATGCACATGATCAAACGTACTGCGCTGTCTTGCCTGTCCCTCGCCCTGTTAAGCACAGCGGCCCACGCCGCACCGACGCTGTACCTGGGCATGAACGGCGGCACCATGGAACGGGTCTACGCCGACAAGGTGCTGCCCGCGTTCGAGAAGGCCAATAACGTGAAAGTGGTGATCGTGCCGGGCACCTCGTCGGACATCCTCGCCAAGGTGCAGGCCAACAAAGACAACCCGCAGATGCACGTGATGTTCCTCGACGACGGCATCATGTACCGCGCCATCTCCATGGGCCTGTGCGAGAAGCTCACGCCTAACCCGACGCTGGACCAGATTCCGGCCAAGGCGAAAATCAAGGAAGAGGCGGTTGCCGTAACCCTCGGCGTCACCGGCCTGGGCTACAACGCCAAGATGTTCAAGGAAAAAGGCTGGGCGGCACCGACGTCATGGATGGACCTGGCCGACCCGCGCTTCAAGGATAAGGTGGTGTTCCAGTCCCTGGCCTCCTCCACGTTTGGGCTGCATGGGTTCCTGATGTTCAACCGGATCCAGGGCGGCAGCGAAACCAACGTGGAGCCTGGGTTCAAGGCGTGGCCGAAAACTATCGGGCCCAACGTGCTGGAATACATCGCCAGCTCGGCGAAGATCTCCGAGATGGTGCAGACGGATGAGGCGGCAATCTTCCCGCTGACGCCGACGCAGGTGACCACGCAGCAGTTGTTGGGTGTACCGATGGAGTATGCGCAGCCTAAGGAAGGGGCGGTGGTGTTGAACGTCGCGGAGTGTGTGATTGCGCGTAATGACCAGCCGGAGTTGGCGCAGAAACTGGCGCAGTTTTTGTTGACCGCTGAAGCGCAGGCGCCGGCTTTGGAGTTGGGGGATCAGATTCCGTCCAACCCGACGACGCCGACCACCGACAAAACCCGGGCCCGGGTTGAAGCGATGAACAGCTATCTGCAGACGGCGATTTCGATTGACTGGGACCAGGTGAACCAGGCACGGCCAGAGTGGAACGCGCGGTGGAGTCGGTCGATCGAGCGGTAAGGAATGTGGGAGCTGGCTTGCCTGCGATGCAAACAACTCGGTCCTTCAGACACACCGAGTGGATGCCATCGCAGGCAAGCCAGCTCCCACAGAAAAGCAGGCCTGTTGCTAACGCCTGGCTAATCCCACAGCGATCTTCGCCGAATTCACGAAGATCGCAATCCCCACAAACACCAACCCAATCGCGAGAAACTGCCCCAGGCTCAAGCGCTCATCAAAAAACAGCCACGACGCCAGAATCCCCGACACCGGCACGATCAGCGACAACGGTGCGACCATCGACGCCGGGTATTTTTTCATCAGGTTGTTCCACACCAGGTAACCGCCAATCGTGGTGATGTAGCACTGGAAGAAGATCGAGAATCCCGCCCCCCACGTGAAGTCCTCCAGCAGGTTTTCAAACGGCCTGAGCCCCTCAAACCACAACGTCATCAGCAACAGCACCGGCAACGAAAACAGGCTGGACCAGACGATAAAGGCGATCATGTCTGCGGGCTTTTTCACCTTGACGATCAGGTTGCACACCGACCACGCGACCGCCGCCAGCAGCACCAGCATAATGCCCAGCGTGGTCGAGGTCTTGTTAGACAGGTACAGGATCAACAGCAACCCCGCCACCGCGAACGCCATCCCGGCCATGTGCACCCGGTTGATCGACTCATTGAGGAACAACCCGCTCAGCACGATGGTGAAAAATGCGCTGAACTGCAGGAACACCGAGGACATCCCCGCCGACAGCCCGTTGTACATCGCAATGTTCACCACGCCCCAGAGCCCGGCGCCGAACAGCACACCGTAAGTGGCCAGCGTGCAGTACGACACGCCGCGCGGCCTGCGAATAAAGAACACCAGCGGGATCGCGCAGAACGTGAAGCGCAACAACGTCAGTAAAAACGGGTCCAGGGATTGCAGCCCCAGGCCGATCACCGAAAAGTTGGCCCCCCAGATCACTGTCACCAGCACCCCGGCCAATAAATCCAGCTTGCTCATCTTCATGCCGGCTTCGACTCCAGGGCCTTGGGCTGGATGCCGTAGTAGACGAAGTTGTCGAAGTCTTCGTGGCGGTAGGTGTCGTGGCGCTCGTAGTAGTTGTACACCACCGAGAGTTTTTGCTCGGTCAGCGTCGGCTCGCTGTCGTGCAGGGTCTTGCGGCCTTGCATGATCAGCAGCGAGCCTTTTTTGGCGAAGATATTCCGGTGCTCGGTCCAGGGCTCCTTCTTGCTCGGATGGGAACGATCGATCTGCATGCGCAGCGGTGCTTCCTGGTTGGTGGTGAGGAACAGCAACACGGTGATGCCGTTGGTGTCGTAATGCAGCCCCAATGTGCCGCCGCCCGGTGGATAGGCCTTGATGTTGATGTCGGAAAGCGGATACGGCGACACCACCACATCGGTATGGGTGACCAGGCTGACCAGCGGCACCAGGCTGTGGTAGATCGCGGTCAGTTCCGGCAGGTACCAGCGAATGTCGTCGCCCTTGAAGATATGGTGGTTGTATTCACCGCCCAGGTCCGACACCGCATCGGTGCCCAGGCTCTGGTGCCTGACCAGGTCGACGCCTTGTTCCTCGATGATGCTGTTGACCCGCGCGCCGAGCGCATCACACAGGTCTTCGGGGATCAGGTCGTCGATGACGGTGGCGAGGTTGTAGAAGTAGTCGTGGCGATGCTGGTTGACGTTGAACATTTTTTTCCTCCCTGGATTGAAAATGCAGCGGGGAGGAATCTACTCAAACGTTTCAGGCGGGGTAACTGACCGTACGGCCAGTTGAAATGCAGGATGAAATATGGTCGGGATCAAAGCATCTCCCGCACCCGATACCACAACATCCCCAATGCCAGCAGCGGCGAACGCAACGCCTTGCCACCCGGAAAGGTCATATGCGGCACCTGGCTGAAAATGTCCAGGCCCTGGCTCTGACCGGCATGAATCCCTTCCGCCAGCAGCCGCGCGCACCAGTGGGTCACGTTCAACCCATGCCCCGAATAGCCCTGGGCATAGAACACATTCGGATGCTGCTTCAAGCGCCCCACCTGCGGAAAACGGTTAGCCGTAATCCCAATCTTCCCGCCCCACTGAAACTCAACCGCGGTATTAGCCAGTTGCGGAAAAACCTTGAGCATCTTCGGCCGCATGTACGCGGCGATGTCTGCCGGATCACGCCCCGAATAATGACAGGCGCCACCAAACAACAAGCGTCGGTCGGCTGAAAGCCGGTAGTAATCCAGCCCGACTTTCTGGTCACACAGTGCCAGGTTCTGCGGGATCAACTGGCTGGCCAACTCAGCCGGCAGCGGCTCGGTCGCGATGATGTAGCTCCCTGCCGGGAGCACCTTGCCGCTCAGCTTCGGCTCCAGTTCGTCCAGGTGTGCGTTGCACGCCAGCACCAGGCTGGCCGCGCGCACGGTGCCGGAGGCACAACGCACCTGCACCGTGTCGCCGTGGATCAACTCCAGCACCGGACTGTTTTCAAAAATCCGCACACCGAGGGATTCAGCTACAGCGGCCTCCCCCAGCACCAGGTTCAACGGGTGCAAATGCCCGGACCCCATGTCCACCAATCCGCCCGCATACAACCCGGAACCCACCACCTGCGCCATATCCTGTGGCGCCACCAGCCGGGTTTCGGGCGTATAGCCCAAGGCAGCCAGGCTCTCCAGTTCGCCCTGAAACGCAGCGAACTGCGCCGCAGTGTTGGCCAGTTCGGCAAACCCCCAGCGCAGGTCGCAATCGATGCCATGCTCGCGAACCCGCTCGCCCACCAGCGCCACCGAATCAATCCCGGCCTGTTGCAGGTAACGCACGCCCTCCTCGCCCACGTATTTGGCAAACCCCGACACGTCATGCCCAATCCCGCGAATCAACTGCCCGCCATTGCGCCCGCTGGCGCCCCAGCCAATCCGCCGGGCCTCCAACAGGATCACCGACAGGCCACGCTGGGCCAGTTCGATGGCGGTGTTGACCCCGGTGAAGCCACCGCCGATCACACACACATCGGCCGTCAGGTCAGCCCCCAGCGCGGGTCGCTGTGGCATGGCGTTGGCCGAAGCCAGGTAATAGGAACGGGCGTGCTCGGACGGGGAACGGTTCATTTGTTGGTCTTCACTTTGCTCCAGGACCGCGTCATCAAGCGCATGACGGCAGGCGTCGGGGTGGTGGAAATGTAGAGTTTGTCGAGCACTTCCTGGGACGGGTAGATCTCGGGGTTGTTCACCAACTCCGGCGCCATGAAAGCCTTGGCCGCCGGGTTCGGGTTGGCGTAGCCGACGCTGGCGCTGACCTTGGCGATCACTTCAGGGTCCAGCAGGTAGTTGATAAAAGCGTGAGCCTCTTTCGGGTTGGCGGCGTCTGCCGGGATGGCCAGCAGGTCGAACCACAGGTTGCTGCCTTCCTTGGGAATCGAGTAGGCGATGTTCACGCCGTTCTTGGCTTCCTTGGCGCGGTTGGCCGCCTGGAACACGTCGCCGGAATAACCGAACGCCACGCAGATATCACCGTTGGCCAGGTCCGAGATGTACTTTGAGGAATGGAAATAGGTGATGTACGGCCGCAGGGTCAGCAGCTTGGCTTCGGCCTGTTTGTAATCTTCGGGATTCTCGCTGCGGGGGTCCTTGCCCATGTAGTTGAGGATCGCCGGGAACAGTTCGTCCGCCGAGTCGAGGAAAGCCACACCGCACTCGTGCAGCTTCTTGATGTTCTCGGGTTCAAACAGCACGGCCCACGAGTCGATATGGTCGATGCCCAGCACCTGCTTGACCTTGTCCACGTTGTAGCCGATGCCGTTGGTACCCCACAGGTACGGCACCGAGTGCGCGTTGCCCGGGTCGTTTTTCTCCAGCAGCTTGAGCAGCTTGGGGTCGAGGTTCTTGTAGTTGGGCAGCTGCGAGCGGTCGAGTTTCAGGAACGCGCCGGCCTTGACCTGGCGTGCCAGGAAGTGGTTGGACGGCACCACCACGTCATAGCCGGTGCGCCCGGCGAGCAGTTTGCCTTCCAGGGTCTCGTTGGAGTCGAACACGTCGTAGATCACCTTGATCCCGGTCTTGGCCTGGAAGTCGGCCAAGGTGGTCTCACCGATGTAGTCGGTCCAGTTGTACACACTGACCGTCTGCGCGGCATGGCCCGCGCTGCTGAACAACGCCGCCAAGGCCAGCGGGAGAAGCTTTTTCACCAGACGCATATCGACACCCCTTTGCTTGATTGATTTTTATGTATTCGTAGCAGCTGTCGAGCACCAGCGAGGCTGCGTAGCGGTGTATCTGACACAGCTGCGGTGGCCCCGACGCAGCCTCGCTAAAGCTCGACAGCTGCTACGGGTCGGGTTGAAACGCGCTGATATCGTCAGACGCTCAGCAACAGGAACTCACGTTCCCAGGAGCTGATGACCCGCTTGAAATTCTCATGCTCGGCGCGCTTGACCGCGACGTAGCCACGCACGAACTTGTCCCCCAGGTACTGCTTGACGGTGTCGCACTCTTCCATGCGCGCCAGGGCGTCTTCGATGGTGATCGGCAGGCGCAGGTTGCGGCGCTCGTAGGCGCGGCCTTCCACCGGCGCACTGGGCTCGACCTTTTCGACCATGCCGAGGTAGCCGCACAGCAGGCTGGCGGCGATGGCCAGGTACGGGTTGGCGTCGGCGCCCGGCAGGCGGTTTTCCACGCGCATGGCGTCGGGGCTGGAGCTCGGCACCCGCAGGCCGACGGTGCGGTTTTCTTCGCCCCACTCGACGTTGACCGGTGCCGAGGTGTCCGGCAGGAAGCGGCGGAACGAGTTCACGTTGGGCGCGAACATCGGCAGCAACTTGGGGATGTACTTCTGCAAGCCGCCGATGTGGTTGAGGAACAGCTGGCTCTTGTTGCCGTGTTCATCGACAAACACTTGCTTGCCGGTGGCGATTTCCACCACGCTCTGGTGCAGGTGCATCGCGCTGCCGGGCTCGTCGGCCACGGGTTTGGCCATGAAGGTGGCCGCCACATTGTGCTTGAGCGCCGCCTCACGCAGGGTGCGCTTGAACACGGTGATCTGGTCGGCCAGGTCCAGGGCGTCGCCGTGGCGGAAGTTGATTTCCATCTGCGCCGGGCCGTCTTCGTGGATCAGGGTGTCGAGGTCCAGGCCCTGGGCTTCGCACCAGTCGTACACGTCTTCAAACAATGGATCGAATTCGTTGGCGGCGTCGATGGAGAACGACTGGCGGCCACTTTCGGCACGGCCGGAACGGCCCAGCGGGGTTTTCAGCGGCAGGTCAGGGTCTTCGCATCGCTGAGTCAGGTAGAACTCCATTTCCGGCGCGACAATCGGCTGCCAGCCCTGGTCGGTGTAGAGCTGCAGGACCTTTTTCAGCACGTTGCGCGGCGACAATTCGATGGGGTTGCCCTGCTTGTCGAAAGTGTCGTGGATCACGATGGCGGTGGGCTCGATGGCCCACGGTATGACGTAGGTGGCGTTGGACACCGGGCGGCAGATCATGTCGATGTCGGCTGGGTCCAGCAGGTCGTAGTAGATCTCGTCGTCGACAAAGTCCCCGGTTACCGTTTGCAGCAACACACTTTCCGGCAGGCGCATGCCTCGCTCATGCAGGAACTTGTTGGTGGGCGAAATCTTGCCGCGTGCGATGCCAGTCAAATCACTGATCACGCATTCGACTTCGGTAATCTTGTGTTCTTTCAGCCAGGCGGACAGCTGATCGAAGGGGGCGTTCATAAGGACCTCGTCATGGGTTGGATGCTGCGCCGACGGGCTTCCCTCGCGGCGCATTGAGGTCTATCTTGGGCCAGCCGTTCAACGGCATCTATCCACTTTGCGCCAACCATAACGCACCAATAGAGTGCGCCCAGGTTACCCATGACACAGGCAACAGCTTTGCGCGTACAGGCCTTCACCACCGGTGATGTGGCCGCTCAATGCAGTGCGACACCCGGTTGGGTGCAGCAGTACCAGCAGATGTCCCCGGGGCATTTTGCCGGGCAGATCCGCTACCTCGACCTGCAAGGTGTGGAGGTGTATGAAGAGCGGATGAACACCCGGGTGGAGCAGAATTTCAATGCGCCGCCGGGCTCCCTGGCGTTCTGTTTCGATGGCAGCGACAACGCGCTGTATGTGCTCAATGGCGAGAGCCGCAACACCTGGATCACCCCGGAGAACTACCGCGAAGTGGCGGTGGTGTTCGGGCCGCAGTTTGTCCAGCACCACGGCCTGGATGTGGCGAAGCTGGAGGGGTTGTTCATGGCCCCGCTCAACTCCCTGCAGAACCCGTTGTTCAGCCGCTGGCTCAGCGGCACGCTGACGCGGCTGTCGGCCACGTTTGATCCGCCAAGTCGTGATGCCCTGACGCAACAACTGCTGGACGACTGCCTGTTCATCCTCGACAACGCGTGTGTGTGCCTGGACCAGGGTTCATTGCAGCGGCGGACCGAGGAGCGAATCATCATGGCGCGCATTGGTGAATGGGCGGCGGATGTGCCGGATGAAACCGTCAACCTGCTGGAGCTGGCGCGCATTGCCGGAGTGCCGTTGCGTCAGTTGCAGCATGGGTTCAAGACGTATACCGGGATGAGTCCGGCGCAGTGGTTGAGGTTGCGCCGGTTGAACTGTGCGCGGCGGGAGTTGTTGAACCCGCCGTCGGTGGACACCACCGTGGCCGAGGTGGCGATGAACTGGTCGTTCTGGCATTTGGGGCGGTTTTCCAAGAGTTACCGGGCGTTGTTTCAGGAATTGCCGAGCGAGACCCTCAAACGCCACCGATCAATGTAGGAGCTGGCTTGCCAGCGATGGCATCAGCTCGGTGTATCTGAAAATCCGAGTTGCCTGCATCGCTGGCAAGCCAGCTCCTACAGTTGATCTCCATCAGGCTGGGGTTTGAGGAATGTCAGCATCAGTTCATTCACCCGCTCCGCCGCCTCCAACTGCACCATATGCCCCTGCCCCGGCAGTATCTCCACCTGGGCCTCCAGCCCCTGGGCATGGCTCGCCGGGATGATTGCATCCTCACTGCCCCAGATCACCAGGCTCGGTTGCTGCCCCACCACACTGCGCAGATCCACCAACTGCCGACCACCGCTGAACAACGCCCCGGTGAGCTGCCGCAAGGCTTGGTCTACGCCCTCCAGTCGCTTGAATTTGAGCATGTCCTCCAGCATCTGCCGGGTCACCAGCGCGGGGTCGCTGAACAGTTGAACCAGTTGTGGCTTGAGGGCATTGCGATTGCTCGCGTCGATAAAACCTTGCAGGTAATCAGCGTTGATTTCCGTACCCAGGCCGGCACTGGCGATCAAGGTCAAGGAAGCCACACGTTGCGGTGCCATGCGGGCCATGTTCAGCGAAACCAACCCACCCATGGAATGCCCGGCGAGGTGCACGCGGTCAATCTTCAGGTGATCCAGCAGCGCCAATACCGCCTGGCTCAATTCATCCAGTTCGCCGGTTTGCAGGGACTTGCCCGACTCGCCATGCCCCGGCAGGTCCAGGGCAATCACTCGCCGTTCAGCCGCAAGCACCGGGTGATTGAACAGCCAGTTGTTCAGGTCGCCGCCAAAACCATGCACCAGTACCAGCGGCGTGCCGCCCTCCCCGAGGTCCAGATAGCGCAGCAGGCGCCCGCCCACTTCGACCTTCTGTGCAGATGGCCCGCTGGCTTCAGCTTCGGCCGCACTGGAAACGAACCCGGCCTGGAACGCCTCGATCACCGCATCAATCTCGGCCTCGCTGGCCTCGCCCTCTACGACGATCGCCAGCAAGGCCCCCACTGGCAAGGTCTCGTCACTCAGCGCCAACACCCGCCGTAGCACCCCGCTGAACGGCGCTTCGACGCTGCTGGAAATCTTGTCGGTTTCCACGTCCAGTACTTCTTCGCCCTTCTCCACCCGATCGCCCGGCTGCTTGAGCCAGACATCAACCCGGCCCTCGGTCATCGACAGCCCCCACTTGGGCATGGTCAGTGTATGGATCATGCGGCATTCCTCTTGTCGGCGATCTTCAGCACGGCCGCTTCGATCTTCGCCGCGTTGGGGATGTACAGGTCTTCCAGGGCATCGGAGAACGGCACCGGCGTGTGGGGCGCGGTGACCATTTCGATTGGCGCCCGCAGGAAGCTGAACCCCCGTTGCGCCACCAGCGCACTGATGTCCGTGGCGATGGAGCAGCGCGGGTTGGACTCGTCGATCACCACCAGGCGCCCGGTTTTCTCCACGCTTTCGAGGATGCTGTCTTCGTCCAGCGGGCTGGTGGTGCGCAGGTCCAGCACTTCGCAGTCGATGCCTTGGCGGGCCAGGTTGGCCGCGGCCTCCAGGGCGATGTGGACCATGCGCCCGTAGGTCACCAGGGTCACGTCGTTGCCTTCACGCACATAGTTGGCTTCGCCGAAAGGCACGGTGTACAGCTCTTCCGGTACTTCGCCCTGGAGGCTGTAGAGCATTTTGTGTTCGAGGAAAATCACCGGGTCGTTGTCGCGGATCGCCTGGATCAGCATGCCCTTGGCGTCATAAGGCGTGGCCGGGCACACCACCTTGAGCCCGGGAATATGGGTCCACAGCGAGGTGAGCATCTGCGAATGCTGGGCCGCGGCGCGCAGGCCGGCACCGTACATGGCACGCACTACCAGCGGCGTGGTGGTCTTGCCGCCGAACATGTAGCGAAACTTCGCCGCCTGGTTCAGCAACTGGTCGAGGCAGCAGCCGATAAAGTCGACGAACATCAATTCGCACACCGGGCGCATGCCCCGGGTAGCCGCGCCGACCGCCATGCCCACATAACCCACCTCGGAGAGTGGCGCGTCGAGCACGCGGTCGGGGAATTCCGGGTACAGGCCCTTGGTCACGCCGAGCACGCCGCCCCACGCGTCCTGCTCACCGGGGGAACCGGTGCCGCCGGACACGTCCTGGCCAATGATGAACACGCTCTGGTCGCGGCGCATTTCCTGGGCCAGGGCTTCGTTGATTGCCTGCTGGTAGCTGATTTTTCTAGCCATGATGACTTCTCCACGGATTGTTTTTGTAGTGGGTGGTGGTTAGCGATAGGCAACGTAGACGTCGCTGAGCAGGTCAGCGGCCTGGGGTTTGGGGTCGGACTTGGCCAGGCGCACGGCGTCTTCGATCAGTTGTGCGACTTCGCTGTCGATGCGCTCGAACTGCGCCGCGTCGAGCCAGCCTTCGGCGGTGCAGCGCTGGCGAAACAGGCTCAGGCAGTCGCCGGTTTCCCGCAGGTTTTTCACTTCGTCCGGGCCGCGATAGGTTTGCGCATCGCCTTCGAAGTGGCCGTAGAAACGGCTCAGTTTGACTTCAACCAGCGTCGGGCCTTTGCCGCTGCGGGCGCGCTCCACCGCGACGCCGAGGGCTTGGTGCACGGCGAAGAAGTCGTTGCCGTCGACGATCACGCCCGGCATGCCAAAACCCACGGCGCGCTCGGCAATGTCCTTGCAGGCCACCGACCAGCCGGACCCGGTGGCTTCGGCATAGCCATTGTTCTCGGCCACGAACAGGCATGGCAGGTTCATGATCGAGGCCAGGTTCATCGCTTCAAACACCGCGCCTTCGTTGGAGCCGCCGTCACCAAAAAACGCGACCGCCACACCCGCGCTGCCCTTGAGCTTGGCCGCCAGGGCCGCGCCGGCAGCCAACGGTGCACCGGCGCCGACAATGCCGTTGGCGCCGAGCATGCCCTTCTCCTGGTCGGCGATGTGCATGGAGCCGCCCTTGCCGCCGCACACCCCGGTCTTCTTGCCGTAGATCTCGGCCATCATGCCGAATACATCCACGCCCTTGGCGATGCAATGGCCGTGGCCACGGTGGTTGGAGGCGATGCAGTCTTCATCGTTGAGGTGGGCCATGACCCCGGCGGCGCTGGCTTCCTGGCCGGCATACAAATGCACGAAACCGGGGATCTCGCCGGTGGCGAATTCCACGTGCAGGCGTTCTTCGAAATCACGGATGGTGCGCATCACGGTGTAGGCATGGAGCAGTTGATCGGTGGACAGGTGAGTGGACATCTTGTTGTTCTCCAGGTTGTCTCGACACACAAAAGGCTGGATCAGGCCAGCTGCAAGGCACTCAGCACGGCCTGTGCCAATCTGTCGAAAAACCCGGGAAAACCTTGATCCAGAGCAGCTGGTCGCGGTCGCAGGCATGCCACTGTGACCCGTTCAATGAGACGCGCCGTTGCACCTTGCCCGCGGCATCTCGGCCGCGATGAGACGCTGCGTCTCACCCCCGGCAGTTGGTCAGGCCGCCCTTGTTCCTGCCGCCCCTTGGGCGCTTAATGGCCGGCATAACAACAAAGATCGAGAACCGGAGGCTTCCATGCTCGCCGTGAACTCCAAGGACCATGTCGACTGTGTCAGCCGCGTGGTTCGCAATGCCGACCGCCTGCCCCAGGCTCCGGTGCCGTCGCTGATTTTCGATTCCTGGCGCCGCTCCATGGAGCAGCACCACCTCGACCCCGGTTCCCTGCAAGGACCGCGCATCCTCACCAGCACCTTGCTCAAGGAATGCCGCGAACGCGCCGAGCTGTTCATGCGCATCGCCAGCGAGGAAGTCGGGCAGATTCACAACCGGGTGCGCCACGCCGACTACTGCGTGATGCTCACCGACGCCCAGGGCCAGACCATCGACCATCGCGTGGACGCCGGCATTCGTAACGACTGCCGCAAGGCCGGCCTGTACCTCGGCACCTGCTGGTCGGAAGCCGAGGAAGGCACGTGCGGCGTGGCCACGGTGCTGACCAGCAAGGCGGCGGTGACGGTGCACAAGCGCGACCACTTTCGCGCGGCGTTTATCGGCCTGACCTGCTCTGCCGCACCGATTTTCGATCCCCAGGGCAACCTGCTGGGCGTGATGGATGCCTCCGCCCTCAAATCGCCGGATGACCGGCGCAGCCAGCACCTGGTGCGGCAAATGGTGGCGCAGAGCGCGCGGGCCATCGAGAACGCGTTTTTCATGCACAGCGCCCGGCAGCATTGGGTGTTGCAGGCCCACAGCACGCCCGGTTACGTCGACAGCCAGCCGGACATGCTGCTGGCGTGGGACCAGGACGGGCGGCTGCAAGCCTTGAACAGCAAAGCGCGCCAGGCGCTGCGATTGCGCTTCGGGCAGTTGCCGGAGCATATCGGCGAAGTGTTTGACCTGGACGCACTGCGCGCCGTGACCGATCAATCCACGCAACAGCTGCACTGGCTCGGCGAGCCGGGCGCGTTGCAGGTGCGGGTCAGCGCGCCACGGCGCAAGGCTGCACGCGCGACGCTGTCTTCGAGTCATCAGATAGACCCGCGAGTCGAAGAACATTTGCGCCTGGCCGTGCGCGTCAAGGACCGCAACCTGCCGGTGCTGGTACAAGGCGAGACCGGCGCCGGCAAGGAAGTCTTCGCCCGCCAGCTGCATGAACACAGTGCCCGCCGCGACGGCCCCTTTGTAGCGGTGAACTGCGCGGCGATCCCGGAAAACCTGATTGAGAGTGAACTGTTCGGCTACGTGGCCGGGGCGTTTACCGGTGCCTCCAGCAAGGGCATGACCGGGCTGCTGTTGCAGGCCGATGGCGGCACGTTGTTTCTCGACGAGATCGGCGACATGCCCCTGGCCTTGCAGACGCGCCTGCTGCGGGTAATGGCCGAAGGTGAAGTGGCGCCGCTGGGCGCGGCAAAAACCCGCGCGGTGGATATCCAGGTGATCTGCGCCAGCCATCGGGATCTGGCGGCGCTGGTGAGTGCCGGGCAGTTTCGTGAGGACCTGTATTTTCGCCTGGGCTGTGCGCGGTTCTGCGTGCCGCCGTTGCGGGAGCGTACGGACAAGCTGGCGTTGATCAACCGGCTGCAGGAGCAGGAGGCGCGGCACAGCGGCGTTGCCGTGGGGATCGCGGCGGCGGCGCTGGAGGTGCTGCTGGGTTACGCCTGGCCGGGGAATGTGCGGCAGCTGCGGCATGTGTTGGCGTACGCCAGCGCAGTGTGCGACGGCGGCACGATTCAACTGGCGGATTTGCCGGTGGAGGTTCGTGGGGAGGCGGTTGCGGTTGAAGAGCAGGAAAGCGTCAGCCCGGAACGGCAGGTGGTGCTGGATGCATTGATTCGGCATCGGTGGAAGCCGTTGGCGGCGGCGCAGGCGCTGGGGATTTCCAGGGCGACGTTGTATCGGCGGGTTAACCAGCTGGGGATCGACATGCCCGGTAAGCACTGACCCAACACCTTCAAATGTAGGAGCTGGCTTGCCTGCGATTGCCGTGTTTCAGTCAATACATCTGGCGACTGTTGCACCGCTATCGCAGGCAAGCCAGCTCCCACATTTGGCTCAGCGGTACAGGATCCCGCCATCAATCAACGGCGATTGCCCGGTCATGTAATCCGAATCCGGCCCCGCCAGGTACGACACCAGCCCCGCCACGTCCTCCGGCGTTTCCGCCCGGCCCAAGGCAATCCCGTCCACATACTTCTTGTACGTCGCACCCACCTCGGCACCGGTAATCTCGGCCATGCGCTTGTCGATCTCGACCCACATGTCCGTGCCCACCACGCCCGGGCAATAGGCATTCACGGTAATCCCGTCACTGGCCAATTCCCTGGCCGCCGCCTGGGTCAGCGCACGCACGGCAAACTTGGTGGCTGAATACACCCCCAGCAGCGCGAAACCTTCATGGCCGGCAATCGAACAGGCATTGATGATCTTGCCCTTCTGCTTCAGCACCTTGAATTTCTTGCCCGCGGCCTGGATTCCCCAGAGTGTGCCCTGCACGTTGATGCGCAGCGTGCGGTCGACCTGCTCCGGGGTCACGTCCAGCAGCGCATCAATCTGCGCCACACCGGCGTTGTTGATGATGATGTCGAAGCCGCCCAGGGTCTGGTGGGCATGCTCGACCGCCGCAACCACTTGCTCCAGCTGCGAGACATCGGCAACAAACACCGAAGCCTTGCGCCCCAGGGCAACGACTTCGGCCGCCACGGTTTCAATCTTGGCGCTGTTGATGTCCACCAGCGCGATGTCAGCGCCGTCCCGCGCCAGGCGCAGGGCGATGGCGCGGCCGATGCCTTGGCCCGCTCCGGTCACCAGCGCAACTTTTCCAGCGATACTCATGACGATCTCCTTCAACGGTGAGAGAAGCCTTGTCTATCGCAGCTGCCAGCCACCGCTGTCGAGCAGCAGGCGGATTGATGTGGGGGCTGAGACGGGATGTCTCAACGCGAACCCTTCTCGAAAACTTGTAAAACGCCGCCGTTATGCCTAGCTTATGCGCCCTCCGCTCTGCGCTCTCAGGCCTTCCCCCATGGTTTTGCGTCTTCGTCCCGCTGTTCCTTCACGTTTCGCCCTCGGCTTGCTGCTCAGCGCAGGCATTGGCAGCAGCCAGGCGGCTGACATTGAACTGCCGGAGGTGAAGGTCCAGGGCCAGGATGAGTCCGGCTACAACACCGACACCGCCTCGGTGGGCGGTTTCAACGAGGCGCCGTTGCTCGACACGCCGGCCTCGATCGCGGTGTTCAACGAATCGCTGATCAAGGACCAGCAAGCGCGCCTGCTCAGCGAAGTGCTGCGCAATGACGCCTCGGTGGGCGACAGCTACGCGCCCATCGGCTACTACGAAAACTTCGTGGTGCGCGGTTTCTCGCTGAATGCCGCCAGCAGCTACAAGATCAATGGCCGCACCATCACCGGCGAGCAGAACGTTGCCCTGGAAAACAAGCAGCGCGTGGAGTTGCTCAAGGGGTTGTCGGGCCTGCAAAGCGGGATTGCCGAGCCCAGCGGCGTGATCAACTACGTGACCAAGCGCCCGGAGGATGTGCGTTCGGTGACGGTGTCCACCGATGATCGCGGCAGCGGCTACCTGGCCACCGACGTCGGCGGCTGGTTCGGCAGCGAGCAGCAGTTCGGCCTGCGGGCCAACGTGGCCCATGAAGACCTCAATTCCTATGTCGAACATGCCAATGGCCACCGGGATTTCCTGTCCCTGGCGTTCGACTGGAACATCAGCCCCGATGCGGTGTTGCAACTGGATGCGGAGTATCAGAACAAGCAACAGCGCTCGGTGCCGGGCTATCAGTTGCTGGGCGGGACCGAGCTGCCGCACAACGCGTCGCCCAAGAAACTGCTGGGGCATCAGAGCGGCGCGAACCAGGTGGGGATTGATTCGCTGAACCTCAACGGCAAGTTTGAATATCGCTTCAGTGACCAGTGGAAAGGCAGCGTGAGTGCGGCGCACAGCAAGGTGGTGATTGATGATTACAGTTCGTTTGCCTGGGGTGGCGATACTGCCGGCAACGAGAACTACTTCAGCCCCGAAGGCGACTACGGAATCTATGACTTCCGCAGCCCGGATGACACCCGCCGCGATGATGAAATCCAGGCGGCGATGACCGGGTTGTTCAATACCGCAGGGCTTGGGCATGAGCTGACGTTTGGCACGAGCGCGTTTCGCCGGGTGATCGACAAGCGCGAGTCGATCAACGAGTGGATCGGCACTGGCAACATCAATCAGGAGCCTGAGAATTTTCCGCGCTACGCCGGTGCGTTGAACGACAGCCACCGCAACCTCGACAGCCGCCAGTACGGCCTGTTCGTCACTGACCGCATCAGCTTCAACGAACAATGGCAAACCATCGTGGGCGGTCGCGAAGTGCGTCTGGACGAAAAGGCCTTCGATGCTCAAGGCAACGAGTCGCGCCACACCCAGCAGTATGTATTCCTGCCCCAGGCGGCGCTGATCTACAAGCCGATCGAAAACCTGTCGCTCTACACCAGCTACAGCAAAGGCTTGTCCCTGGGTGGGCAAGCCCCCTGGTTTGCGCTGAACAGCGACGAGACCCTCGCCCCAACCGTCTCCCGCCAGATCGAAGCCGGTGTGAAATACGACTGGCACCGCATCAGCTTTGCCGCGGCGATCTTCCAGACTCGCCAGGCCTATCAATACGCCAAGCCCGACGATGCGGGGACGTTCACCTACGTACAACAGGGCGAACAGAAAAACACCGGCCTGGAATTATCCGCCAACGGCTGGGCCACCGAGCGCCTGCAGATCGCCACCAGCGTCGCGGCGATTCGCGCACGGGTGACGGGCAGCGGTACACCCGAATACGAAGGCCATCAAGCGATCAACGTGCCGAGACTGCGAGCCAGCCTGTACGCCGATTACGCCCTGCCCTGGGTCGACGGCGTGGCGCTGCTGGGCGGCGTGCAGTACAGCGCCAGCAAGTACGCCAATCGCACCGGTGATGTGGAAGTGGGCGACTACGCCATCGTCAATGTCGGCAGCCGCTACACCACCAGGCTCGATGGCTATGAAACGGTGTTTCGCCTGAGCGTCGACAACCTGTTCGACAAGCGTTACTGGCGCGATACCGGCGAATACCTGGGGGATGACTACTTGTTCCAGGGCGCGCCGCTGACGGCGCGCTTGAGTGCAACGGTCAATTTCTGAAGCGGCTTGTAGGAGCCGGGCTTGCCCGCGATGCAGGCAGCGCGGTCTGCCTGTTACACCGCAGCGATCCCATCGCAGCCTCGCTGGGGCTCGACAGCTCCCACACTGGATCTGCTTCGTTTGTTGATTACTTGGGCATCTTGCGAAAGCCTACCGCCAGGCGGTTCCAGCTGTTGATGGTGGCAATCGCCACGCTCAGGTCGACTTGTTCTTGCGGGCTGAAGTGGGCAGCCAGTTCGGTGAAGTCTTCATCCGGTGCGTGAGTCTGGCTGAGCAGGGTCAGGCTTTCGGCCCAGGCCAGCGCGGCGCGTTCGCGGGGTGTGAAGAACGGCGTTTCACGCCAGGCCGACACGGTGTACAGGCGGCGCTCGGTTTCGCCACCCTTGCGGGCATCGGCGGTGTGCATGTCGAGGCAGAAGGCGCAGCCGTTGATCTGCGATACGCGCAGGCGAATCAGCTCCAGCAGCGGCAGTTCGATGGACAGTTTGCCGACGGCGCCCTCCAGGGCGAGCATGGCTTTCATGGCGTCCGGGGAGGCGGTGTAGAAGTCGGTACGGGTTTGCATGGTGATACTCCAGAGCAGTGGGGATTGGTGCCTAGAGTAGTGAGACGGGTGCATTGGACAAATAGCCAATCCGGGGAAAGATCAGGTAGCCAATGGGACCACGCCCGACGATCACCCCGGCCCTCCTGCTTCACCGCGAAATGCACTGGGGCTCAGCCCGGTCCAGCGCTTGAATGCCCGCCGAAAACTGCGCACATCGCTGTAGCCGACTTCCTCGGTAATACGCTCGATGGACAACCCCGGGTTGCTCAGCAACCCCATGGTTCGCGCCCGCCGCACCTGCTCCAGCAAGCCTTCGAATGTCAGCCCGTGCTCGGTCAGCCGGCGCCGCAAGGTGCGCCCGCTCATGTTCAAGTCACTGGCGACCTTTTCCAGCTGGCTGCCTTGCAAATCCCGGGAAATCGCGCGCTCCACCGCCTGGATCAAATCCATTTTCTGGTGCAACTGGGCGCTTTCCAGTTCCAGCAGTTCCAGGGCCTGGCGCAAGGCCAGGGCGTGGTGATTGGGCAGGCGCAGATCCAGCCAGTGGCTGGCCAGGACCATGCGGTTATGCAGGCAGCCAAAGCGCACATCCGCACCAAACAGCTGGTGATAGTCGGCGACGTAGGTGGGCGCGGCGTGGATAAATTCGACCCGCAGCGGCATGAAGCCCTCGCCCACCAAGGCCCGGCCATACACCATCAGGCTGGCGAAGAATTCCTCGGCGGCAAACACCTGGACGTCGGCATACGGCAGCAGGCACTCGATATCGACAAAAACTTCCTGGGGGCCTTCATGGGTACGCGAGGTGGCGATACCGCCGGAGGTGTGCTGATGTCGTTCGCCAATGGCAAAGGCATCGCGCAACGTCTTGCACAGTGAGATCACATGCCCGAGCAGGCCCAGGGTGCCGAGTACATTCTGATGGCCCACCCACAGGCCCAGCCCCTGGTCGGGCAACACCTTGAGGGCACGCTGGATCATCGCAACCGCCTGGCGATAGGAAATTCGCTGGGCCGGGTCGTCCAGGTCAGCCAGGGTGAACCCCAGGCCACGGCACAGGTGCTCGGCACTCGCGCCTTTTTGCGCGACCACTTGTCCGAGGGTTTGCAGCAGAAATGGCGAGACCAGGGCCAAGTCATAGTGCGGATCAACGGCTTTCCTTTGCATGGATCTTCGATTCCCGACTGAGTGCTTCAGTTCTTGTTTTGGAAACATCCTGACAATCATAGGCGCTTGCAAGAACTGCTGCACTCTGGATGAAAGCTGTCCGCCAAAGTCCCCCTATGTGGCCGCCAATACCCTGCCCTGCTGGCCGCTCAGGGCTTATTTCTATAGGTAGCGTCGTCCTAACAATAATAATGAGCCCCGCCATGAACCCGACCCGTGCGTTTTACCCCGTGCAACTCGCCCTGTTGACCCTCATCAGCCTGCCGGCCCTGGCCACCGAAGGCGGCGTGGACAATATCGGCCCCGGCACCGACGGCTTCTACATCCTGCCGCTGGACGTCAACAACCTGCCCGACCACATGTTCGCCTTCAACATTTACTACAACCACTACGAAGCCAAAAAGCTCGATATCAGTTCCCTGGGCGGCAAGGTGCCGGATGTGAAGATCAAATCCGACGCGATCATCCCGCGCCTGGATTACCTGAGCCCGCTGCGGGTATTCGGCGGGCGCCTGGGGGGTTACATCGCCCAGCCGTACCTCAAGCAACAGGTGTCGCTGTTCGGCATGTCCGACACCCGCGAGAGCATGGGCGACACCACGCTGGCGCCGATCATTCTCTGGGACCTGGGCAAGAACCTCACCGTGGGCACCGCCCTGGAAATCACCCTGCCCACCGGCGAGTACGACGCCTCGCGCCTGGCCAATACCAGCAACAATTTCTACACCTACAAGCCGCTGGTGTCGGCGACCTGGATGCCCAACGAGCGCACCGAGCTGTCGATCAAGACCACCTACAGCTTCAACAAGGAAAACCCCGATACCCATTACCGTTCAGGGCAGATTTTCCACTTCGATTATTCCGCCAGCTACAAGGTCACGGACAACCTCAGCCTTGGGATTAATGGCTACTACCTCAAGCAGACCACCGACGATAAGCAGTACGGGCATACGGTGGTGAACATCTATGGCGAAGACGTGGACGATGGGGTCAAGGGCCAGGTGTTTGCGATCGGTCCGGCGGTGTATTTCACCTTCCTCAAGTATGCGAGTGCGGAAGTGCGCTGGGCCAAGGAGTTTGATGTGCAGAACCGGCCGGAAGGCGACATGTTGTGGGCGAAGCTGACGATTCCGTTTGCCTTGTAAATACAGTTAAAAATGTGGGAGCTGGCTTGCCTGCGATACAGGCAACTCGGTTTTTCAGTGATACCGAGGTGATGCCATCGCAGGCAAGCCAGCTCCCACATTTTGATCGGGTTTCTTCAGGTGTAGACCGGCCAGGTATCGACAATTTTCCCGCCGCGCACTGCCAGCAAATCGCCGAACTGCAACAGCACAAACTCGCTCTGGGTCGGGCGTAAGAACACCTGGTCCTCCACGTTCAGCCCCACCCTGGGCGAGCCGTTGACCATCTCCTGATTGGAGCTGCGGCCGTACAGGTCATTGCTCTGCAACCCCTTGGGCGATTCAAACTCCGCCATCCAGTTACCCCCATAGATAAAGAACGTGGCGCGCTGGTTTGCATCCCACCACGAGAACAACCGCGACTTGCCATCCAGCGCCGGAATATCCACCGGCCCGGTGCTCTTCAACACGGGCGTGGCGATATAGGCCGCCGGCACGTGCTCGCTTAACGACGGCAAGTCATAGTGCGTGGGCTTGAGCAACGCCGTGCCCACCGACACCTCGCTGCTGAGTTTTTCCTGCTCATGAATGCGATAACTCGGGCTGCCTGCCGTGTTCAACGTCAGCCCGTCACGCCACAGCGGCGCAAAGTGCTGGCGGGTGTAATCCACATGGCCGTTGTAGCGCTGCATGACCTTGTCAAACAGGTCCTGGGGCGAACCCAGAATGCCCGGCACTCCCATGCCCACAAACGGGTCGTACCCCATGAAGCCGCTGAATTCCAGCTGCTGCGGATGCGCGCTGATCAGCGTCAGCATCTGCCCCAGCACCGCGTTGTCGCGGATGCCGCCGCGATGCAGGCCTACATCCAGCTCGATATTGACCCGCAGTTTCGTGCCCAGCCCCTGGGCCAGCACCAGGTATTGCTGCAGCCGCTCGGGGGTATCCAGCAGCCATTGCAGCTGTCGGGACGGGTCGAACGGGCCTTTGTGGGTCTGATAAAACAGCTCGGCCGAACGCACCGGCAACGGCTTGCCCAGCAGGATATCGGCGTCGGGAAAGACCTGGGCATCGTGGTTCAGAAACGGCTGGTGAAACGACATCAAGCGCTGGGTGCCGGCTCGCTTGGCGATATAGGCCAGCAGCCCCGGCGACGGCAGGGATTTCTCCACCAGCCGCAGGTGTTTGCCGCCTCGCTGTACCGACTGCATCACCACGTCGATATTGTGGTCCAGCTTGTCCAGGTCGATCAGCATCACCGGGCGCATCGGCCCGTGGGCCTTGAGCTCCTGGTTGAGGCTGCGGAAGTACTCGGTGTACGGACTGCCCCGGTCGCCCGGTCTCAGTAAGATGGCAGCGCCTGCCAGCAACACACCGGTGCCAAGCATGAAATGTCTGCGGTTCATCAGGCCACTCCCAGGATCGATGACAGGTGCGCATTGAGGAATTTGCCGCTGGGGTCCAGTTCGCGGCGCACCCGGGTGAATTCCTCCCAGCGTGGATACAACGGCTGCAAGGTGCGGGCATTGAGGGTGTGCAGCTTGCCCCAGTGCGGCCGGCCGGCGTATTTCCAGAAGATCGGTTCCACGGCGGCGAAGAAGTTGTGGTGGTCCATGGTGTAGTGCTGGTGCACGGAGATCGAACAGCTGTCGCGGCCCTCGAACATGCTCAGCGGAATGTCGTCGGCCTTGACGTAGCGGTACTCGATGGGAAACCAGGTGCGCAGGTCCTTGTCGTTGATCAGCTTGAGGATCTCCCGCAGGCAGGCCGGGCCGTGTTCGGCGGGCACCGAATATTCCATCTCGTTGAAGCGCACGTTGCGCACGTTGGCGTACACCTGGAACGACTCGGCCACGCGGTCATCGAAGCTCGCAAAAAACCGCAGGCTGTTGAGCAAGGTGCGTCGGGCGTCGGGGAAATCGCTGCCGTACTTGTCGAGCTTTTCGATGATCGACACAAACTCGTTGCCGCCCGCCTCCGCCGGGTCAATGGGCGGGGTTTCGGGGTCGGTGGTTTCATTCAGGGCGATGGACAGCGCGTAGTCGGAATGGGTGACCACAAGCATTTCCCAGTGCTGGTTTTCCCGGGTGTTTTTCGCTACGTCTTCCAGCAGTTCTTCGGTCTTGGCGATCCATTGGCGCTCCCGCAGGCGGTACGGCGCGCGGTTTTGCAGACGCACCCGGGTGGCCACGCCGAGGGCACCGAGGGACACGCGGGCGGCGCTGAACACTTCCGGGTGGCGGCTGGCGTCGCAGTCCAGCACCTCCCCCTGGGCCGTCACCAATTGCAGGCCGGTGACGCAGCCGGAGTAAGAGGTGAAGCCCACGCCAGTGCCATGGGTTGAGGTGGAGATCGCCCCGGCCAGGGTCTGGTAGTCGATATCCGCCATGTTCGGCAGCGCCTGGCCCACGTCTTTCAGTGCCTGGCCCATGCGCGACATCGGCGTGCCGGCGGCGAAGGTGGCCTGCAAGGTGTGCGGATCGTGATCCAGCAGGCCGTTGAAGTAACTCAGGGACAGCAGCGTGCCGTCGGTGGGCACCAACGCGCTGAACGAATGGCCCGAGCCCACCGGCCGCACCTTGCCCGGTGCCTGGCCGATCACCTGCACCAACTCATCAAGGTTCTTCGGCGCCAGCCGGGCCAGGGGCAGACAAGTTTGCGCCCCCGACCAGTTGCGCCAGGGAATCAACCGCGGTGCCCGGGCCAGTTGGGCCAGCACCGGGCTGCTGGTCAATGCCATGAACGCGCCGGCTACCGCGCCGCGCTGCAATAATTCTCGCCGTGAAAGCCCCATCGCCTACCCCGTTATTCTTATTGGATGTGTTGACCCGACATAAAGCTGATCAGCCCCAGGAATTGCTCTTCGGAGCACTGCACGCACATCCCCATGGGGGGCATGCCGTTGTAGCCGTTGATGGTGTGGTCCAGCAGGGTGTCCGGGCCCTGGGCGATTCGCGGGCTCCAAGCGTTGGTATCACCGGTCAGCGGCGCGCCGGAAGCCGGGTTGGCATGGCACAGCTTGCAACTGGTGTCGTAGACCTGGGCCAGGGCTGCGTCGCCGGGCATGGCATTGGCCGCCGTGGCGCGTTCGGGGGGATGTTTCGGTGTGTCGTCACAGGCTGTCAGCAGGCAGGTCACGGCCAGCAGCAGACTGAGGCGACGGGGGTTGATTGCCCGCATAGCCACCCTCTCTCTTATTGTGTGAAAGCGTGATCCACACTAAGGCAGCCAGGGCGCGGCGTTGAGGGTATTGGGGGACAGAAAGGGGGGCTTGGGCGGACAGTAAAAGGTGGGGGTTGGCCCCCCACCCCTGCAACAGGTCTTAGAACGCGATACCGACCTTGAACCCATACTCGTCACGCTTGAGCTTGGTGTTGTCGGCCACGTACGAGTCGCCGTCGAGCTTGTACTCGGTGCGGGTGTAGTACAGGCCCGCCATCACCGGCAGGTCGCCTTTCTGGTTCATCAGCAGGCTGACTTCGGCGTAGGGGTTGGTGCGGTCCTTGAGGTCCACGGTGTCGCTGCCGATGCCGTCGACCTTGAGCTTGGCACGGCCGTCGATGGTGTGGCGCGCACCCAGTTCAACGCGCATGGTCATGTCATCGAACTGGTGGTTGTAACCCAGGGCCGCCTTGGCGAACGGCGATTTGTTGGTGAGCTTCATGTCGTAGTCGCCCGAATCCGGCTCGTAGCGGGTCCAGCTGTAGCCGCCACCCACCAGCACGTCGACGAAGTTGCGCGCATCCAGCGCGGCACGCCAGCCGAGGTCGAGGTCGGCCTGGCCTTCCTTGAGCTTGTTGTCGCTCTTTTCGCCGTACTTGGCTTCGATACCGGCCTGGTAGATAAAGCCCGATTCAGCCGTCAGCTTGTTGCCGAAGTTATAGAACAGGCCGGCTTCAGGCATGTGGTCCTTGTCGCTTTCGCTACCGCCTTCGAGTTTGAAGTCGTTGTAGCTGCCGAGGATCCCGAAGGTGGAAATCGGATCGGTCGGCGCTGCGGCGAACACCACACCAGGTGCCGCGATCAGGGCCAGGACCGAGGAATTCTTGAGGATCTTTCCGAATAGTTTGGACATCGTTTTACGTCTCCATTACAGGTGGCAAATTATTCAGGAAACGGTTCGAACCCTCGTTTTGGCGAAAGGTTCGAATTAATTTGCACCTTTTTTTGAGGTAAAACGGTTCAGCGAAGGCTCTATATCAGGCCTCTTGCTCGGGAGCCAATAAACGACCAAGAATGGGCCGCAACTGTGGATGCTCCGGCAAGCGGATGCCGAAGCTGGCTTGCAGCAGCGCCAGCAACTCATCCACGTCCTTGATGGCGCGCTTTTCGCTGGCGCGGTCCAGGTAGTGGATCGCGTACTGGCCGTTGTTCAGCGTGCGGCGAAATCCCGGGCCGATCAGGGCGACTTTCAGTTGGCCAAGGAACGGCGAATCAGGATGGGTGGAGACGTACCAGTTACCGATTTCGTAGTCGAAGCGTGACTGCACCTGCAGGTCGAACACATACAAGCCACGCCACTCCCCCGCCACCTGTGCCCACAAGGTATAGCTGCCCTCATTCAGGCTCAGGCGATAGGGTTCATGGGCGGTGGCCTGGGTGGCGTCGGTGTCCAGTTGCAGCGGGCTGGTGGGCACCATTCCACCAAAGCCCACATCGCTGATGTAACGCACGCCGTCCAGGGTCACCAGGCTCAGGCGATGGGTGCGCGCCGTGAGTGCATCGGGCGGCCCGCCCATCACCACGCGGCCGGTGATGCCCCGCGCGTCGAAGCCCAACTCCTGCAACAACGCCAGGAACATCTGGTTCAGCTCGTAGCAATAACCGCCACGCCCGTCGAACAGGACTTTCTGCTCGACGCTCGGCAAGTCGATGGGCACCGGGGCATGCAGCAGGGTCGACAGGCTTTCAAACGCGAAGGTGCTGACGTGGCGCAGTTGCAGATCCTGCAGGGTTTGCAGGGTGGGCGGTGGCGGCGCGTCGTAGCCCAAACGTTGCAGGTACAAACGGCTGTGGGTCAGCTCTGGCATGACGCAATCCTGGCGTGGGTGGCAAAGACATCACTAATACCCCGAAGGCCGTTGTTTGCCAATTACGATTTGAATCAAACGCAAGCGCTGTAATGCACAAACTTTCTGAACCTTTCTGAACGGATTTATATCCATTCACTACAAGACAGGGAGGCATCATGAGTACCGCGACGATCTACACCATCCACTACTTGCTACACGGCGAACCGAAAACCTTTGTGGTGCGTGCCGAAGTCATGAACAACGCCGAAGCGTGGCATTGGGCGGCCGTTGACGCCGACATTGCCCACGTGGGGCGCATTGGCCGGCAGGGCCATGAGCGGGTTAAAAAGACCACTCGGCCCTGGGCGGAGAAATTTGGCATCACCGAGGTGACATGGACAGCCCCGAAACGGCTTGGCTGAGGAACAAAAGCCCCGCACGATGGCGGGGCTCACTTCACTTTTTCAGATCCCCCAGGGGATCGTAGGCCGGCTTCTTGCCGGTTTTTTCTGGCTTGTCCAACGGGGCAATGGCAGGGCCCACCGGGTCGACCTGTGGGTCGGCGACGTCCGGGGAATCGGGGTCGAAACCCAATTCGTCCTTGCCGCTGGAATGCTCCGATGAATGCGGGCCATCTGGATGCTTACTCATGACTACCTCCCTGGCGCGCCGGGCTTATAGCGGGCGGGCCTTGTCGTGCAGGTTTTCCAGGTCTTCCTCGACCTGTTCTTCGTCGTTTTCCCGGTCGGCAGGGTCGTTGGGGCGCAGGGCGTCGTTGTCGCGCTCCTCTTCGCCGGGGGTGCGGTCGGGGTTGGGTGTGCCGGGCGGCTGTTGCTGGTACCGGGTCATGGTTCACCTCGCTTGGGGTCGGTTGCCTACGAGATTTAGAGAAATCACGGTGGGGCATCGTTCAACCGGATTACCGTCACTCCGACGGGCGAACCATGAGAAGATGCCGGCCGGCGTTATACCCCTACTCAGCCCATGGAGACTGCACCCGGATGTTTGAGCTTAAACCGTGCGACCCGATTGTTTTTCGCCAGCAGACGCGACGCAGCACGCTGATAGTCGCGGTGCTGTTCGTGGTGCTAGCGATGGGGCTGTCCAGCCTGGCGGTGATGGTGTTTGGTACGCCTGGGGGCGATAATTTTCGCTTTAATGTCGGCGGGGTGTTTGCCGGGGTGTTGATCACCTTGGCGCTGGTGCGGGGGCCGTTCTGGAGCCAGGCGTGGCTCGCGCCGGCGGTGTATGGGTGGCAGCTCAAGCGCAGTTTGATGAGTGTGACGAATGTGATGCACAAGGTGACTGACGGGGTGAAGGCGAATGATCCGGTGGCGATCAAGTTGCTGCGGTTTTATCACCTTGGGTTGATGCAGATGCACGAGTTGGACGCCAATTCGAGCTCGCAGGCGCAGTTGGTGCGGGAGGTTGATGAGCACCTGGAGAAGATGCGGGGGTTGGGGATTGAGCCAGACCAGACGCGGTTGGATCCGGGGTGGGTTGAGGCTGTGAAGGCTCGCTGATTGGGGGTATATCCGTTATTTGGGTTGTTGCTGATATGGGTTCCGCTCTTACAGCGGCTCACTTTTGAAAAGCGCAAAAGTAAGCAAAACGCTCTTGCCCCACCACTCGGCACCTCGCTTAGGCTCGGTGTGCCCGCACTCCGGTAGCACGAAGCGGGCC
>NZ_JACARE010000028.1:4932-29878 GCF_013386765.1 Pseudomonas yamanorum | reverse complement strand
CGCTTTGGATTTTGATGTTGCCTTTGCTTCACCACACTCAAGCCGGCTTTCAGGCCGCTGTGCTGTTGATCTGCTTTTGATCTTAGGCGCCCCGTTAAACCACGCTGGCACACCGAGCCCTAGCGAGGTGCCGAGTGGTGGGGCAAGAGCGTTTTGCTTACTTTTGCGCTCTTCAAAAGTGAGCCGCTGTAAGAGCGGAACCAATACCAGCCATCACCTAAATAACGGATATACACACCCACCCCATTTACGACCCATCCAAACCAAAAACGACCCCCTCCGTTGACGCCCCACCCCAAACCCCTATTAAGTACTATTAATGCGCATTAATAGGATCAATCAACCGCCATGCTAAGCCGCCCGTTGCGCCGCAAACGCCAGAAGCTCTCCGACGTGATCGTCGAGTCGGTCAAGCGCTCCATCGTCACCGATGCCCTCAAACCCGGCGACCGCTTGCCCACCGAACGCGAGCTGATGGAAAGCTTCCAGTGCTCCAAAGGCTCCGCCCGCGAAGCCCTCAAGGCCCTGGAAGTCGAAGGCCTGGTCAACACCCGCACCGGCCCCAGCGGCGGCGCCTACCTCAACCAGGCCGGCACCGAACCCGCCAGCCGCGCCCTGCGCAACTACCTGCACTTCCAGCACCTGGACGGCGAACAGGTCTACCAACTGCGCAAGGTCATCGAAGTCGAACTCGCCGTCTCCGTGCTGGGCCGCCTGAGCGAAGACGACTACCGCGCCCTCCAGGACAACGTCGACTTTTGCAGCGCCCCCGAAGACAGCGAAGCCGGCCAACGCGAACAACGCATCGCCGAACTGGAATTCCACAACCTGCTGGCCAAGGCCTGCCCCAACCCGCTGCTGAGCTTCATGGCGCAATTCCTCAACGACTTGTTGCGCGACCTGGTCGTCCTGAAAAAAGCCTACAAACCCAAGCGCAAACAATTCGACGCCGCCAACCTCGACTACCACAAGCAACTGCTGATCGCCTTCCGCGCCGAAGACGAAGCCAGCGTACGCAGTCTGATGCACGAACACATGTGCGACGCCGAACACCACATGACCGCACTGGAAGGTGAAGTCAGCCCACACTTTCTACTGGAGTTCGATCACAACCACTGAGCCCCCCAAAAATCCAAATAAAAGGCCTGCCCACAGGCCGTGCCCCACCGTATCGCCATTGCCACTCCTGCCAATAACTAATCCAGGGAGTCACCCCATGCAGCGTCGTACGTTGTTGAAAGCCAGTCTCACCGCCGCAGCCGCCCTCAGCCTTCCGCTGGGTGTGCGCTCGGCATTCGCCGCCGAGCCCTTTACCTTTTACGGCCTCAAGTCCATGTCTGGCGCCTTTGCCAGCTATGGCAAATTTGCCGACATGGGTTCACGCCTCGCGGTGGAACAACACCCCGAGGTGCTCGGTCGCCCGCTGGTCTACAAGGTGATCGACACCGAAGGCAACGCCGGCAAGGCCGTGCGCAAGGTCCAGGAAGCGATCCAGCAGGACGGCGCACGCTTCTTCCAGGGCTGCACCTTGTCGTCTTCGGCACTCGCCGTCGCCAAGGAAGTGAGCAAGGCCGGCGGCGTGTTCATGACCCCGGTGGGCGCCGATGAAGTCACCGGCAAGGACTGCAACAGCGCCACCTTCCGCTGGTCAGTCCCCACCTATGGCGCGATCCGCGAAACCCTCGTGCCGCTGATCAAATTGCTGCCCGACGCCAAGCGCTGGTACACCATCACCCCGCAATACGTGTTCGGCGAAGCCTTGCTAGAGGGCGCCAAATCGGTGCTGGCCGAACATGGCCTGGAGCACGCCGGCAACAGCTACCACTCCCTGCAGGAACAGGAATTTTCCGGCTACCTGACCAACGCGATCGCCGCCAAACCCGACGTACTGGTGCTGCTGAACTTCGGCAGCCAGTCGTCCAACACCCTGCGCCAGGCGGTGAACTTCGGCATCAAGGAACGCATGAAAGTGCTGCTGGTGTGGTCCGCCGGCCTCGATCAGTTCCAGGAGCTGGGCAGCGATGTGCTGGAAGGCGTGTACCTCGGCGCGCAGTATTGGCATCAGGTCGACACCCCGCTCAACCGCGACCTGGTGAAACTGACCAAGGCCAAGTACGGAATCAACCCCACCTACCCGCTGGCCGCTGACTACATCAGCACCAAGGTCATGCTCGAAACCATCATCTCCACCGGCAGCTTCGACGGACCCACCGTGGCCAAGGCCATGCAGGGCCTGAGCTACGAAGGCCCCACCGGCAAGGAATCGATCCGCGCCGGCGACCATCAGGTGATCAAGGATTACTACCTGCTGGTGGGCAAGGCAGCCGGCGACATGGCCGACAAGGACGACCTGGCCAAGGTGCTCAGCTCCGGCCAGTCGTTCCCGCCGGTGGAAGCCACGGGCTGCGTGCTCGGCTGATCCGCTGAAAATCTACTGGTGACACTGCGCAGGGCCGCTCACGCGGCCGCCTGCCGAGGGTTCCTGCATGCTTAATCTTTACCTGTTCCAGATTCTCAACGGCCTGGGCCTTGGGATGATCTACTTCCTGATCGCGGTCGGCTTGACGATCATTTTCGGCCTGCTGAACTTCGTCAATTTCGCACATGGTGCGTTCTTTTTACTGGGGGCCTACATCTGCTACACCGCCGTCAGCCTCACCGGCAGTTTCTGGCTGGCACTGCTGATCGCGCCGCTGGTGGTGGCCGCGCTGGCCTGGGTGATCGAGCGATTATTGATCCAGCGGATTTATCACTTGCCGCACATGTTCCAGATCCTGGTGACCCTGGGGATCGCCCTGATCATCCAGGAAGCCAGCGTGATGATCTGGGGCCCGGTGGGCAAAAGCGTCGCCGTGCCGGAGTTGCTGCGCGGGGTGCTGGTGGTGGGTGATTTCGTCTACCCCTACTACCGCCTGTTCCTGATCGTATTCTCCGGCCTCGTCGGCCTCGGCCTGTGGCTGCTGCTGGAGCGCACGCGCTTCGGTGCCCTGGTGCGGGCCGGCAGTGAAAGCACTGAAACCGTGTCCCTGCTGGGCACCAACATCTTTCGCCTGTTCTCCATGACCTTTGCCCTCGGCGTGGCCCTGGCCGGCGTCGCCGGTGTGCTGTTCGCCCCGTTGCGCGGTGCCCAACCCTTTGTCGGTCCGGAAATCCTTGGCGTGGCCTTCGTGGTGGTGGTGATCGGTGGCATGGGTTCCTTCAGCGGTGCACTGGTCGGCGGCCTGCTGGTCGGCGTGGTGCAGAGCCTGATGACCACACTCTGGCCCCAGGGCGCGAGCCTGATGATCTACGGTGCGATGGCCGTGGTGATCCTGGTGCGTCCTTACGGCCTGTTCGGGAGAGCCTGACATGAGCGAGAAAAATCCCCTGCCGTTCGCCAAGACCCAGTCGCGCTACATGCTGCTGTTGGTGCTGGCGGTATTGATCGGCCTGCCGTTGATTCTGCCCTCGGCGACCCTGGCCACCGAGATCCTGATCTTTGCCATGGCCGCCCTCGCCTGCAACCTGTTGCTGGGTTACACCGGGCTGCTGTCATTCGGCCAAGGCATCTTCTTCGGGGCCGGCGCCTACTGCGCGGCGTTGTTGATGATTCATCTGCAACTCGGCCTGTTCAGCGCACTGCTGGGCGCCGCCGTCGCCGGTGGTTTCCTGGCGTTTCTGGTGGGCGCCCTGGCGATCCGCCGAACCGGCATTTACTTCGTGATGCTGACCTTGGCCTTCAGCCAGATGGCCTACTTCGTCGCCTACACCCTGAGCGACTGGACCGGCGGCGACAACGGCCTGCTCAGCGTCCCGCGCCCGGAAATCCGCATCGGTGACACGGTGCTGTTGTCCCTTACCGATGCCCGCGCGTTTTATGGTTTTGTCGCGGTGCTGTTCCTGCTGATCTTCATCGGTGCGCGCCGGGTGATCGCCTCGCCGTTCGGCAGCACGCTGATGGCGATCCGCGAAAACGAAACCCGGGCCTCGGCCATCGGCTACGACACCCGTCACTTCAAGATCCTGGTGTTCGTGTTGTCCGGCGCCGTCACCGGGATCGCCGGGGCGCTGTACGCGATGCTGCTGCACTTTGTGCCGCTGTCGAATATCGACCTGGCGATGTCCGAAAACATCCTGATCATGACCATCGTCGGCGGTACCGGCTCGCTGTTCGGCTCCTTGCTGGGCGCCGGTTCCATCGTGCTGCTGGGGGACTTCCTCTCCGACCTGTGGCCACGCTGGCTGATGCTGCTGGGGGTGATCCTGATCCTGGTGGTGATCTTCATGCGCGGCGGGTTGTGGGGCGGGTTGTCGACGCTGTTCGAACGTGTGCGCGGCAGCCGCAAGGCCGACGTTGTGACCAAGGAGAAGCTGTCATGAGCATCCTGTTGGAAACCAAGAACCTGGAACTGGCCTACGGCGCATTCCACGCGGTGAACGGCGTCAATCTCAAGGTGCAAGCCGGCACCATCCACACCATCATCGGCCCCAATGGCGCCGGCAAGACCAGCCTGTTCCACTGCCTGACCGGCGAGCGCCAGGCCACCGCCGGGGCGATTCATTTCGACGGCAAGAACCTGATGCGCAAGCCGGCCCATGGTCGCGTAGGCCTGGGCATGGCCCGTTCGTTCCAGCTCACCAGCCTGTTCCAGAACCTCAGCGTGCGCGAGAACCTGCGCCTGGCCGCCCAGGGCCGCGACGGCGCCCGCGCCCTGAACTTCTGGCGCCGGGTCGACAGCAAGCGCGAGCACCTGGAGATGGCCGACCAGGTGCTGGAACGCCTGCAACTCACCGCCCGCGCCGACACCCTGGCCGGCGAGCTGTCCCACGGCCAGCAGCGGGTGCTGGAGGTCGGTATGTCGATCTGCTCCAAACCCAAGCTGCTGATGCTCGACGAGCCCACCTCGGGCATGGGCATCGACGACATTCCGATCATGACCCAACTGATCAGCGACCTCGGCCGCGACCATACGGTGCTGTTGATCGAGCACAACATGAGCATCGTCATGTCCATCAGCCAACGCATCACCGTGATGAGCCACGGCCAGATCCTTGTGGAAGGCACACCGGAATTCGTGCGCGCCGACGAGCGCGTGCGCACCGCCTATTTGGGAGAAGCCGCCTGATGCTGACCGTCGACAATATCCATTCCTACTACGACAAGAGCCACGTCCTTGAAGGCGTGTCCCTGACCGTCAACCCCGGCGAACTGGTGACCCTGCTGGGGCGCAACGGCGCCGGCAAGACCACGACCTTGCGCAGCATCCTCGGGATCATCTGCCCGCGCCAGGGCCAGATTCACTTCAACGGCCAGCCGCTGGTGGGGCAGAAAATCTTCGAAATCGCGCGCCAGGGCCTGGCGCTGGTGCCGGAGAACCGCGGGATCTTCCGCCTGCTCACCGTCGAGGAAAACCTGCGCATCGCGGTGCGCAAGACCAGCCGATGGCAGATGGAAGACGTGTACGGCATGTTCCCGCGCCTCAAGGAGCGCCGCAAAAACGCCGGCCACGCGCTGTCGGGCGGTGAGCAACAGATGCTCGCCATCGCCCGCGCCCTGCTTAACGATCCCAAGCTGCTGATCCTCGATGAGCCCACCGAAGGCCTCGCGCCGGTGATCGTCGACGAGCTGGTGAAGATCCTGCGCAAGGTCAAGGAAGACGGGCTGCCGGTGCTGCTGGTGGAACAGAACCTGATGGTCTGCGACAAGCTCGCCGACCGTCATTACGTCCTCGAACAGGGCCGCGTGGTGTACGAAGGCAGTGCCGAAGCCTTCCGCGCCGACCCGACGATCAAGAACCGTTACCTGGCCCTGAGTGCCTGACCGGAGACTGCTGATGAATAGTTTTGCGCAACCGCTCCAGAGCAATGCCCCGCTGATCAACCGCGAACGCCTGTGGCAATCGCTGATGGACCTCGCCCGCCTCGGCGCCACGCCCAAGGGCGGCGTGTGCCGCCTGGCCCTCACCGACCTCGACCGCCAGGCCCGCGACCTGTTTGTGCAATGGTGCGAGGCCGCCGGGTGCAGCGTCAGCGTCGACGCCATCGGCAATATCTTTGCCCGCCGCGCCGGGCGCAATCCGGCACTGGCGCCGGTGATGACCGGCAGCCATATCGACACCCAGCCTACCGGCGGCAAGTTCGATGGCTGCTATGGCGTGATGGCCGGACTGGAAGTGATCCGCACCCTCAACGATTTGAATATAGAGACTGAAGCACCCATCGAAGTGGTGGTGTGGACCAACGAAGAAGGCTCGCGTTTCCCGCCGTGCATGATGGGTTCCGGAGTGTTCGCCGGTAAGTTCGACTTGCAGGAGACCCTCGACAAGCAGGATGAGCAAGGCCTGTCGGTGGGCGCCGAATTGCAGCGCATCGGCTATGCAGGTTCCCGTGCGGTACTGGGCCACCCGGTAGGCGCGTATTTCGAGGCGCATATCGAACAAGGCCCGGTGCTGGAAGACCAGGCCACCACCATTGGCGTGGTCATGGGCTGCCTGGGCCAGAAGTGGTTCGACCTGACCCTCACCGGCGTCGAAGCTCACGCCGGCCCCACGCCGATGCGCCTGCGCAAGGATGCCCTGGTGGGCGCCGCGCAAGTGGTCAGCGCAGTGAACCGCATCGCCCACGAGCAACAACCCCACGCCTGCGGCACTGTCGGCTGCCTGAGCTTGCACCCCGGCTCGCGCAACGTGATTCCCGGCCAGGTGCACATGACCATCGACCTGCGCCACCTGCACGCCGACAAGCTGCAGGCCATGGTCGACGAAGTGTGCCAGGTGATCGAAGCCAGCGCCGAGCAACACGGCTTGAGCTTTGAGCTGACCCCCACCGCCGACTTCCCGCCGCTGGACTTCAACCCCGCCTGCGTCAACGCGGTGCGCGACGGTGCAAGCGCCCTGGGCCTGAGCCATATGGACATCGTCAGCGGCGCCGGGCATGACGCGATCTTCGTCGCCGAACTGGGCCCGGCCGGGATGATTTTTGTGCCATGCGAAGGCGGCATCAGCCACAACGAAATCGAAAACGCCGCACCGGATGACCTGGCGGCGGGCTGCGCAGTGCTGCTGCGGGCCATGGTCAACGCGGCGCAAGGAGGTAAAGCGGCATGACGGATATCGCCAACCTGACAGCCGTTGAACTGCTGGCTCGCTACCGGGATAAAAGCCTGTCGCCGGTGGAAGTCACCGAAGACGCCCTGCTGCGCATCGAACGCTATAACCCCGCGGTCAACGCCTACTGCCACGTCGACCCGGAAGGTGCCTTGAAGGCGGCCCGGGATTCGGAACAGCGCTGGCTCAAGGGCCAGCCGTGCGGGGCGCTGGACGGGGTGCCCTCCTCCATCAAGGACCTGACGCAGACCATCGGCATGCCGACGCGCAAAGGCTCGCGCACCACATCTGCCGAAGGCCGGTGGGATGTGGATGCGCCCTTCTCGGCCTTTATGCGCAAGGCCGGCGCGGTGCTGCTGGGCAAGACCACCACACCGGAATTCGGCTGGAAAGGCGTCACCGATAACCCGCTGTATGGGATTACCCGCAACCCGTGGGACACGCGCATGACGGCGGGCGGTTCGTCGGGTGGTGCCGGTGCGGCGGCGGCCTTGAACCTGGGCGTGCTGCACCAGGGCAGCGATGCCGGTGGCTCGATCCGGATTCCCTGCGCGTTCACCGGCACTTTCGGCATCAAGCCGACCTTCGGTTATGTGCCGCAATGGCCGGCCAGTTCGATGACCATTCTGTCGCACCTGGGGCCGATGACCCGCACCGTGGAAGACTCGGTGCTGATGCTGCAAACCATCGCCCAGCCGGATGCGCGGGACGGTTTGATCGGCGCGCCACGGACCACGCCATGGTTGCACGCCGGGGCCGATTTGAAGGGCCTTCGCGTCGCTTATAGTCCCGCATTTGGCTACGTGGATGTGGACCCGCAAGTGGCCAAAGTCGTCGCCCAGGCGGTCGAAGGCCTGGCGCAGTTGGGGGCCCAGGTTGAACAGATTGATCCGGGGTTCAGCGATCCGCTGGAGGTGTTCAATACCCTGTGGTTTGCCGGTGCGGCGCGCCTGGCCGGGCCGTTGAGCGATGCCCAGCGGCAACTGATGGACCCGGGGTTGCTGCGCATTGCGCAACTGGGCGAGCAGATCAGCCTCAGCGACTACAGCGCCGCACTGGAAGCCCGGGCGGCCCTGGTGGCGCGCATGGCGGCGTTCCATGAGCATTACGATGTGCTGGTTTCGCCGATGATGCCGATCACCGCATTCGAGGCCGGGCACAACGTGCCACCGGGTTCGGGGCTTGGGGAATGGATGGAGTGGACGCCGTTTACCTATCCCTTCAACCTGACCCAGCAACCGGCGGCGTCGGTGCCGTGCGGGTTGGCGGCGAACGGGTTGCCGGTGGGGTTGCATGTGGTGGGCGCGCGGTTTGCTGATCATCAGGTACTGAGGGTTTGCCAGGCGTATGCCAAGGCTTTCCCGACCGAGCATCTGCAAACACCCAAAACCCCAACCTGAAATACGATCACTGTGGGAGCTGGCTTGCCTGCGATAGCGGTGTATCAGTGCCACATGGGCGAGCTGAGCGACCGCCATCGCAGGCAAGCCAGCTCCCACATTTGATCGCACTCCGCTCCTGCATCGCTCTACAATGTCCCCCATTCACTCCCGGGGGTTTCATGGACATCGAACTGGCACGCACCTTCCTCGAAATCACCCGCTGCGGCAGCCTCGCCGCGGCGGCCGAGAAGCTGCACGTCACCCAGACGGCAATCACCGCCCGGGTCAAAAACCTCGAGAGCCAGCTCAACAGCACCCTGTTCGTACGCAACCGCGCTGGTGCCCGCCTGACCCCGGACGGCGAGGCCTTCGTGATCTACGCCAACCAGCTGGTCCAGACCTGGGAAGCCGCCCGCCGCGACCTGCCACTGCCCGATGGTTACCGCAACGTGCTGCACATCGGCGGCGAAGTCAGCCTGTGCAACCCGTTGATGCTCGGCTGGGCCAAGGCCTTGCGCGAACACATTCCCGGCCATGCCTTGCGCACCGAGATTCGCGAAGGCGAATACCTGCTGCGCCAACTGGAGCTGGGCGTACTGGACGCCGCATTGGTGTTCCAGCCGCAATACTGGCCGGGGTTGCAGGTGGAGCAGGTGCTGGAAGAAAAGTTGATCCTGGTGCAACTGGCCGCCCGGCCCGAGCCCTACGTGTACATCGACTGGGGCCAGGGCTTTCGCCAGCAACATGACGCAGCCCTGCCGGACAAGGCCCGCGCCGCCCTGAGTTTCAATCTCGGGCCGCTGGCGTTGCAGTACATCCTGGAGCATGGCGGCGCCGGCTATTTCCGCACGCGGGTGGTGCAGAGCTACCTGGACAGCGGCGTGATGCAGCGGGTGCCCAAGGCGCCGGAGTTCAGCTTCCCGACGTACCTGGTGTATTCCCGGGAGCGCGATTCGGCGGTTTTGCAGCAGGCGCTGGGGTTGCTGCGGGCGGTGGTGGAGGCGGAAAAGGATTGGTCGCAGCGCTGGGATCCGGTGATTTGATCCGGCGCACATGTTAGCCTCCTACTGTTTTCTCCTGGTTGCCCCCTGCCGATGAACAAGAAAAAG
This sequence comes from Pseudomonas yamanorum, assembly GCF_013386765.1. Taxonomy (GTDB): domain Bacteria; phylum Pseudomonadota; class Gammaproteobacteria; order Pseudomonadales; family Pseudomonadaceae; genus Aquipseudomonas; species Aquipseudomonas yamanorum_A. The sequence continues at coordinate 20,302 of NZ_JACARE010000028.1, read as the reverse complement.
TCCGTCACCATCAGCGACATCGCCAAACGGGTCAACATGACCACCATCACGGTGTCCCGGGCGTTGAGCAAACCTGACCTGGTGAAGCCCGCCACCCTGGCGCGGATTCTCGAGGTGGCGCGGGAGCTGGACTATGTGCCCAACGCCTTCGCCCGCGGGCTCAAGCGCAGCGAAAGCCTGATCATCGGCGTGATCACCGCCTCCGTCGACAACCCCTTCTACAGCGAGATGATCAAGGCGATTTCCCGCGAGGCGAAAAAGCACGGCTACACCATCATGCTGGTGGACACCGACGAGCTGGAAGAACTGGAAAGCAAGGCCGTCGACACCCTGCTGGGCTACCGCGTGGCGGGGATCATTTTGTCGCCGGTCTCCGACGAGCCCAGCTACCAGCCGGACTACCTGGAGCGCCTGGGCAACGGCAAGACCCCGGTGGTGCTGCTCGACCGCACGATCCACGACAGCCCGTTCAGCCGCGTGGTGCTGGACAACTACCACAGCGGCATCGAGGCGGCGCAGTACCTGGTGCGGCAAACCCCGAATCTCAAGCGCCTGCTGGTGCTGACCGGGCCCGAGCATTCGCGCATCACCATGGAGCGCCTCAAGGGCCTGCAAGAAGTGCTGGCCGAACACCCGCAGGTGCACGTCGAAGTGTGCGCCGGCGACTACACGCTGATGCCCTCCTACCTGCACACCCTCGACTACCTGGCCGAGCACTCGGCGCCGGACGCGATCATGGGCTTCAACCAGTTGATCACCCTCGGCGCGCTGCGTGCGTTGCGCATGCACAACATCCCCCACGACAGCCTGACCATCTGCGGCATCGACCGCCTGCCCTTCGCCGATATCTTCGGCGTGCCGATTGCCTGCGTGGCCCACGATGCATCGCTGGCCGGCAGCAGCGCGGTGCGGCTGCTGCTGGACCGCCTCGAAGACCCGCACAAGCCGCGGGACAAGGTGGTGATCGCCGGCAAACTGGAGAACGGCTAGCGGCTGGTGTAGCCACCGTCGATCGGTAGGCTGACGCCGCTGATCATGCTGGCGGCGTCGCTCAACAGGAACAGCACCGGTAATGCCACCTCCGCCGTTTCGGCAAACCGCCCCAGGGGAATCGCCGCCAATGCCGGATCGCGCTTGGCGGGCGCCGACCAGGCCATTTGCGCCATGGGCGTGAGAGTGACGGTGGGGTTGACGCTGTTGACGCGAATCCCGAAACGGCCCCATTCGGCGCATTGCACCCGGGTGATGGCGTCCAGCGCGGCCTTGGAGGCGCAGTAGCCGAGGTGATCGTCCAGCGCCACCAGTGAAGCCTGGCTGGAGACGTTGACGATGCTGCCAGCGATCCTGGCTTCGATCATCGCGGCAGCGATACGGCTGGCGACCTGGGCCGCAGCGCGGGCGTTGACGTGCATCACCTGGTCGAAGGCTTCGGCGCTGATGGCAGCGGCGGGTTCCAGGCGAGAGATGCCGGCGCAGTTGACCAGGCCGTGCATCGGCGGCAGGCCTTGCAGGGCCAGGTCCAGGGCGGCGCTGTTGGCGATGTCCAGGCACAGGGTTTCGCAGCCGAGTTGGGCCAGGGCCTGGGCGTCGCGGCCCAGGGCGAAAACCTCGGCACCGCTGGCGATCAGTTGGAGAGCAATTTCCCGGCCGATGCCGCTGCTGGCGCCGGTGACGAGGATGCGCTGCTCGGAGAAGTCAAAAATAGCGTTCATGGCAACTATTCCAAAAGACAATGGAGATCCAATGTGGGAGCTGGCTTGCCTGCGATAGCGGTGGGTCATTTAGCCCACTTGGTACTGATGCACCGCCATCGCAGGCAAGCCAGCTCCCACATTTTTAATCGGTGTTCGCTTAAGCGTTTTGCAAGCTGTGCATCACCGGTTTCAAGGCCGGATACAGCGCCAGATAACAGGCAAACGCCCGGTCATATACCCCGACATTCCCCGCCTCCGGCTCCGCCCGCAGCTCCAGCTGCACCCAGCCCTTCTCCATCTCCCGGTCATCCACCAACCCCACCGCATGGGCCGCCAGCAACGCCGCGCCCAACGCCGCCTCCACCTCTTGCACGATGGTGTAGACCGGGTAATGGGTGATGTCCGCAATAATCTGCATCCACAAATCCGAATGGCTCGCCCCGCCCACCACAATCAGGCGAGGATCAAGGGAATGCGCCCCACGAGTCCCCGCCTCGATGTTGTGCCGCAGGGCAAAACTCACCCCTTCAAGCACCGCGCGGTACAGGTGGATACGGCTGTGATACAGGTTCAAGCCGACAAAACTGCCGCTGGCCCGGTCATCCCACACCGGGCTGCGTTCGCCCATGAGGTACGGCAGGAACAACAGCCCTTCACTGCCCGCCGGGATCTTCGCGGCGCTCTGCTCCAGCAGCCACAGGCTGTCCTGGCCCGTGTCCTTCGCCTGTTGCTCTTCGGCCTGGCAGAACTGTTCGCGGAACCAGCTCACCGACGCCCCGGCCGTGATCGCCCCGCCGAAGATGTACAGGTCGCGGTGGCCGTTATAGACATGGGGCATGCTCACCAGGCCATGCCGCGCATCCACCTGCTGATTGAGATAACCCCAGCACATGCTGGTGCCGATCATCGCCACATGGTTGCCCGGCCGGGTCACTCCGGCGGCCAGGGTCGCCATGGCCGCATCCACGCCCCCGGCCAGGATCGGCGTGCCCGCCTGCAAGCCCAATCGCGGTGCCCAGGCCTCCAGCAAGCCGCCGACCACTTCACCGGAATACAGCAGACGCTCCGGCATCATCGCCAGGGGAATCTCCAGCGCCGCCAGCATCTCGGCCGACCAGCCCCGCTGCGCCACATCGTAGACGCCGCCGATATTGCCGGCGCTGCTGTGATCCACCGCCAACTCGCCGCTCAGGCACCAGTTGATGTAGCTGTTGGGCGGCAGCAGGTAGCGGGTGTTGGCCCACACCTGCGGCTGGTGCTGCTTGAGCCAGAGCATCTTGGTGAAGCCGTAGTAGCTGTCCACCGAGTTGCCGGTGACCGCAAACAGCCGCTCCAGGTCCACATGCTCGCGCACCCACTCCACCTGCTCGCCCGCGCGCCGGTCCATCCAGATCAGGCACGGGTGCAGCGGCGTTATCTGCGCATCCACGGCAATTCCCGAGCCGCCGTACAGGCTGCTGATGCACAGCGCCTTGACCTGCTCTTTCGCCACGCCAGCCTTGGCCATGCACTGGGCGACGCATGTCTCCACCGCATCCAGCCAGACCTGCGGCCACTGCTCGGCCCAGCGCACTTTTGGGGTATCCACGCGATACCCCTGGCTGTGCTGGGCGATGATCGTACCGTCGGCATCCACCAGCAGCGCCTTGGTGCTTTGCGTGCCGATGTCCACACCCATCACGTAGTTCATCTCAGACCACCGGCTTCAACAGCACCTTGATCGACTTGGTCGAGTTGGCCAGCTCAAAGGCCTCGGCCCAGCTGTCCAGCCCGAAGTCATGGGTCACGATGCCCTTGGACGTCAGCAGGCCGCGCTCGAACAGATCGATGGCCACCGGGTAGCAATACGGCCCCAGGTGCGCGCCGCGCACGTCCAGCTCCTTACGGTCACCGATGATCGACCAGTCGGCGCTGGTCTCGGCGCCAAACACGCTGAACTCGACGAAACGCCCCAGCTTGCGGATCAACTCCAGGCCCTGGGTGACGCCCGCCGGCACGCCGGTGGTTTCGATGTACACGTCGCAGCCGTAGTTGTCGGTCAGGCCGTTGATGATCTCCCGGGCGTTGTCCCGGGACGGGTTGATCACCACGTCGGCACCGAACTTTTTCGCCAGTTCCAGACGCTCGTCCACCATGTCGATCACCACCAGTTTCTTCGGCGTCTTCAGCGCCGCCACCTGCACCATGCACAGGCCCAGGGTGCCGGCACCGGCGATCACCAGCACGTCATCCAGCTGGATCTCACCGCGGTTGACGGTGTGAATCGCACAGGACATCGGCTCGATCAGCGCCGAGTCTTCCAGGGACACCGACTCCGGAATCTTGTGCACGATGGCCGTCTTGGGAATGCGCATGTACTGGGCCATGCCGCCTTCGGCGACTTCACGCTGGAAGCCGAAGATGTTGTGCACCTCGCACATCCAGTACTTGCCGGACTTGCAGAAGCGGCACTTGCCACACGGCACGATCTGCTCGGCGATCACCTTGTCGCCGACCTTCACGTCAAAGTGCTCCTCGGCGCCCTCGCCCGCTTCCACCACGTAGCCGAAAAACTCGTGCCCCGGCACCACCGGCGCCTTGACCCACGGGTTGTCGCCGCCCCAGAACATCGCCGCGCCCGAGTGGCATTTGCAGTCACTGGCGCAGATGCCGCAGGCGGCGATACGAATCACCAGTTCATTGACCCGCGCCTGGGGTTTGCTGATGCGTTCCAGGCGGTAGTCTTTCGGGCCGTGGCAGACGACGGCTTGCATTTCGTTGTGCTTTTCCATGATGTGCGGACCTTTCTTGAGCATGAGAGAACCCATCGCGGCCGCCATGGCCGCGTGGAGATAACCGGTTTACTTGTGGCGCTGACGGCTGATGAAGATCGCCAGCAAAATGATCCCGCCCTTGATCACGCTCTGGACGTAGGGCGAGACCCCGAGCATGTTCAAGCCGTTGTTCAACACCCCCAGCAACATGGCGCCGAGCAAGGTGCCGACAATCACCCCGCGCCCGCCGGCAATCGAGGCGCCGCCCAGGACCACGGCGGCAATCGCGTCGAGTTCGAACGACACCCCGGCATTCGGCTGGCCGCTCATCAAGCGCGAGGTCAGCACCAGCCCGGCAATCGCTGCGGTGAACCCGCTGATGCCATACACCAGCAACTTGAAGCGCGCCGCCCGCACACCGGACAGGCGCACCGCTTCCTCGTTGCCGCCAATCGCGTAGATATAGCGGCCGATGCGCGTGTGTTGCAGCAGCACATAGGCCGCCAGGTACGTCACCAGCATGATCAGGATCGGCACCGAAATGCCGAACAGGCTTTCGCGGCCAAAGAACCCGAACCACTCCGGCAGCCCGGAAATCGGGTAGCCGTCGGTGTACATCAGGCCGAACCCGCGGGCGATGCCCATGGTCGCCAGGGTGACGATAATCGGCGGCATGTGCAGGTAGGCAACGAACAACCCATTGCCGATGCCGAAAGCCACGCCGATCAGCATCCCGGCGCCGATCGCCAGGCCCGGCGGCAAGCCCGCCACCATCAGGCCGGCGGTCAAGGTGCCGGACAAGGCCATCACCGGGCCCACCGACAAGTCGATGCCGCCGGTGAGAATCACGCAGGTCATGCCCACCGCGATAATCGCGTTGATCGACACCTGGCGCGCGATGTTCGACAGGTTGCTGGCGGTGAGGAAATTGTCGCTGGCGAAGATCATCACCAACGTCACCACCACCAGCCCCACAAAGGGATAAAACGCCGGCGAGCGAATCAACCGCGCCAGGTTCAGGCGCAGCCGGCCAGGCGTCACGGCATTAATGGACATATTCACTTGAGCCCCCTGTTGCATGGCGCATGACCTCTTGAGGATTGACGGCAGACGCTTCCAGTACCTTGACGATGGCGCCCTTGTGGAACACGGCGACGCGGTCGCACATGCCGATGACTTCCGGCAGTTCCGAGGAAATCATGATGATTGCGTAGCCTTGTTCGGTGAGGCTGCGCATCAGTGCGTAGATCTGCGCCTTGGCGCCGACGTCGATGCCACGGGTGGGTTCGTCGAATACCAGCACGTCGCAGTGATGGTTGATCCAGCGGGCAATCACGACTTTCTGCTGGTTGCCGCCGCTGAGGTTGAATACCCGGCTCTCGCCGCTGGGGGCCTTGATCGACAGTTGGCGCATCAGGGCTTCGACGCTGGCGCACTCCTTGTCCTTGTCGATCAGGCCGCTGGCGTTCTGGTATTTGGGCAGGTTGTTGAGGGAGATGTTTTCGCGAATGCTGAAATCGGTGATCAGCCCTTCGCTCTTGCGGCTTTCCGGCAGCAGGCCGATGCCGTGGGCCAAGGCCTGGGCCGGGTCGTCGAGAGTGATTTTTTCACCCCGCAGCCACACCTCTTTGCTCACCGACGGCAGCGCGCCCATCATGCCCAGGGCCAATTCGGTACGTCCGGAACCCACCAGGCCGGCGAAGCCGAGAATCTCGCCCTTGTGCAATTCAAAATGGTTGTGGGGCCCGTTGCGCACCAGCTGGATGTCCTTGACCTCCAGCAACAGCGGCCCGCGTTCGGCGGTGGGTTTGGGCGGAAAGCTGCATTCCAGGCGGCGCCCCACCATCATTTCCACCAGGCGGTCGATATCACTGTCGGCCACATCGGTGACGCCCACATTGCCGCCGTCACGCAGCACGCTGATGCGGTCGCACACCTGGAAAATCTCTTCCAGGTGGTGGGAGATAAAAATCACCGCCACGCCCTGGCGCTTGAGTTCGCGCATGATCTCGAACAGCAGCTCGGCTTCACTGGGCGTGAGGGTGGCGGTGGGTTCGTCGAGCACCAACAGCCGCGCATCCAGGGCCAGCGCCTTGGCGATCTCGACAAACTGCTGCTCGGCCACGCTCAGGTGCTTGACCGCGCATTGCAGGTCGATGCTCACGCCAAGGCGCTTGAACAACGCCTCGCTCGCCTCGACCATTTCGCGCTTGCGCAACAGGCCAAAGCGGTTGCTCAGCTCATGGCCGAGGAAGATATTTTCCACCGCCGTGAGGTAGGGAATCAGGCTGAATTCCTGGAACACAATGCCGATGCCGGCGGCAATCGCATCACGATAAGTCGCGAACTGCCGGGCCTGGCCGTCGATCAGGATCTGCCCTTCGTCCTGATGCTCTACCCCGCCCAGGATTTTCATCAGGGTCGATTTGCCTGCGCCGTTTTCCCCGAGCAAGGCATGAATCTCGCCGCGCTGTACTTCCAGGTTGATCGCCTTGAGGGCTTGCACCCCCGGGTAGCGCTTACAGATATTTTCCAGCTTCAGAAGACTGCTCATACCGCCGACCTCGCATTCAGATGGATGACCTGTGCCCCACGCCTGGCGTGGGGCCTGGGCGGTTTACCAGCTGAAGTCCTTGGCCTTGGCCTGGTCGATCAGGGTGATGTCCACCGGGATCGTGGCCGGCACTTGCGAGCCCCACTTCTTGGCCAGGGCGATGCCCAGGGCCAGGCGAATCTGGTCACGCGGGTATTGCGCGGAGGTGGCGATGAACTTGCTGCCGGGCTTCTGGATCGCCTTGATTGCTTCCGGCGCGCCGTCGACGCTCACCAGTTTGACGTCCAGGCCGCTGGCTTCGATGGCCGAGAGCGCACCGAGGGAGCCGTTGTCGTTGACGCTGAAAATGCCCTTGAGAGTGGGCTGGGCCTGCAGCATGTTTTCGGTGACGGTCAGCGCCTGGTCACGTTCCTGCTTGCCGTTCTGGATGCTCACAATCTTGATGTCCGGGTGCTTGGCCACGGCCTCTTTGCAACCGCGCACGCGCTCCAGGATCGGCACCACGGCGATGCCGTCGAGGATCGCGATATTGCCTTTGTCGCCGATGTTCTTGGCCAGGTATTCACAGGCCTGGAAGCCGGCGTCGAAGTTTTTCGAACCGACGAAGGAGTCCAGCGGGCCTTCGGCCTGGGCGTCCACCGCTACCACCACTACGCCGGCGGCGTGGGCGGACTTGACGGCGGACTGTACGCCAACGGAGTCGGTGGGGTTGATCAGCAGGATGTCGATGCCCTTTTGCAGCATGTCTTCGACGTCGCTGACCTGCTTGGACACGTCGTGGCGGGCGTCGGTGATGATCAACTGCGCACCGATGGTCGCCCCGGCTTCCTGCAAGGCGTCTTTCATGGTGACGAAGTAAGGGTTGTTGATTTCCTGGAAGGACGCGCCGATGCGGATGGGCGCGGGTTTGGTGTCGGCGTACGCCAGGCCGACGATGCCGAGATTGATGCCTAAAGCCAACAAACACAGGGTTTTCGGAAGCATTTTCATGGTTGAGATCTCTGTTTTGTTTTTATTTTTAGAGCAAATGTTATCGTTAACATTTTGCGAGAAACTAGCAAGGAAATGGGGCCGGTGCAAGAGGGAGTTGGAACTGCGGGGATTGTTTTTGACACAGAGGAACGAGCGGGCATGAGACCGCGATGGAAAAACTGAATGAGAGGAAAGACTTATGGGCGCTATCTTGGGGCTTTTGGGCAGTATTGCGATACCGATTTTGAAAGCCATTGGCTTGGGCGCGGTGAGCGGAGGTGCCGCCTATGGAGCGACCAAGGCGCTTGAGGCAACCCTCGAGGAGAAACCGCAAGCTGCCACGCGGGATGAACCGGTGAAAAAAAATGGCGACGTATTCACCCCTGCCGTCCAAAAGACCTTTGGCGAACGGACCGAGGTCCAGGGCAGCGCGAAACCGTCCATCGCTTCGACTGCCGCCCCGCCGCCCGAAAACCCGACAATCTCCAAGGCACCTCTCACGCCGCTGGCCCCCGTGTAATGTCACGTCGGGCTCGGTCCTGCTGGATCAAGCCCGACTTCGCAGCCACTGCATGAACCCCTTCTTGACCGGCACCACCGGCGCCTCCTGCGTCAAACTCTGAGCCGCATGCAAGCGGAAATCCAACAAACTCTTCATCGCCTCGCTGATGTCATGCCGAGCATCCAAACAAGGCTTCAGATACTCCTTCTCAATCCGGTACAACGTGCAAAACGTCTTCGCCGAAAAGTCCGCCGGCACGCCCTGCTCCGACAGAATCCCCGCCTCGCCAATCACCTCCCCCGGCCCCATCCGTCCGGCTTCAAACTTGTGCCCGGCCTTGGTCAACATCACCGAAATCACCCCCGATTCGATGATAAACAAATGATCACTCACCTCCCCGGCCGGCAAAATCATCTCCCCGGCACGGAAGGTTTGCAGCGTCATGTTCTGGCTGAACGTCTCCTTCTCATCCTGACGCAACGTCGAGAAAATCGAAGAACTCTCCAACAACGCCCGCGCCCGCGACACCGCCACCGGCGCATTGCTCTCGGCCGCCGACAACAAACTCACCCCGGCCGCCTGCAAATGCCGGAACGCCAAATCATAAAGCTGATTACGCACCTCACGCTTGAGCGTCATCGCCGGCACAAACCCACTGATCTCATACTCCACGCCACCACTGGCCGACGTCTTGAACGCCACACTCGGCGCCGGCTTCGCCAGCAGCGGCCGACACCCCTGCATCGCCCGCTCCAGCGCATCCAGCACGGTTTGCGGCCGCGCATGGGGACTGACTTGCAGGCTGACCGACAAGCCAAACATATCCGCCGGGCGCGAGAAGTTGATGATCTTGGCCTTGGCCGCCAATGAATTGGGCACCACCGCCAGGCTGCCCTGGGAGGTTTGCAGCTGGGTGGCACGCCAGTCGATATCGATCACCCGGCCTTCAGTGCCGTCAATAGAGATCCAGTCATCCAGTTGGTAGGGCTTGGTAGTGTTGAGGACAATGCCGGAAAACACATCGCTCAAGGTGCTTTGCAACGCCAGGCCGACGATGATCGCCACCGCACCGGAGGTGGCCAGCACGCCCTTGACCGGCAGGTCGAGCACGTAGGCCATGGCCGCGATGATCGCGATCAGGAAGATCACCGCACCCACCAGGTCCTGCAACAGCCGCCCGGTGTGGCCGACCCGCTGCATCATCACCGCGCCGAGCAATACCGTGAGGGTGCGCGCCGCAAACAGCCACCAGCCGATCTGGAACGCCGTGGCCGCCAGGTGCAGCGCCACATTGTCGCCATACGGCGCGACCTGCATCGGGTTCATGCCTTCGTTGAACAACACGGCGCTGAACACCGCGAAGATCACCACGCGCGCCACCAGCTTCCAATTGCCAAAATCGGCAGAGATCAGGCGCCATACGGCGATGTCGATCAGCACCAGCGCCAGGGCGCAGAACATCGGGTGATCGGAGATAAATGAGGGCATCCAGGCGACTCCAGGGCGAATGCCATGAAGATCGCATGAAATGAGAACGCCGCAAACAAAATGTGGGAGCTGGCTTGCCTGCGATGCAGGCACCTCGGCTTATCAGAGACACCGAGGTGATGCGATCGCAGGCAAGCCAGCGCCTACAGGGGGTCAGCGCTGCATCTGCCCGAATTGACCGGACTGATAGTCGGCAAACGCCTGGTGGATTTCCTGCTCGGTGTTCATCACGAACGGGCCGTGGCCGACGATCGGCTCGTCAATCGGTTCGCCGCTGAGCAGCAACACCATGGCGTCGTCGCTGGACTCCAGGCGCAGTTGCGTGCCATCGCGCTCAAACAGCGCCAACTGCCCTTCCCGCGCCACGTCGGTGTCGTTGATCCGCACCGAGCCGCGCAATACCACCAGCGCAGTGTTGCGCCCGGCGTGCAGGTCCAGCGTCACTTGGCTGCCGGCGTTGAGGCGCATGTCCCACACATCGATCGCCGTGAAGGTACGCGCCGGGCCCTTGACCCCGTCGAACTCACCGGCGATCAGGCGCAGGCTGCCCGCGTTGCCGGCCAGGGGCAGCGTGGGGATATCACCGTCGAGGATGGTCTGGTAACCGGCGTCGGTCATTTTGTCCTTGGCCGGCAGGTTGACCCACAACTGGACCATTTCCAGGGCGCCGCCACTGCGGGCGAACGCTTCGGAGTGAAACTCCTCGTGAATGATGCCCCTGGCCGCCGTCATCCATTGCACATCGCCCGGGCCAATGGTGCCGCCGGCACCGGTGGAATCCCGGTGCTCGACTTCGCCCTTGTAGACGATGGTCACGGTCTCAAAGCCGCGATGGGGGTGCTGGCCCACGCCGCGACGCTGTTCGGTCGGGGTAAAGGCCGCGGGACCTGCGTGATCCAGCAACAGGAACGGGCTGATCTGCTTGCCCATGGTGTCGTAGGAAAACAGCGTACGAACCGGAAAGCCGTCGCCGACCCAATGACCGCGCGGGCTGGTGTAGATGCCGATGATCTTTTTCATATGTGTCTCCAGTAATGGATACACCTTAAATCCGTTATCAATCTTGCGCTAGCCGGCAAAACCGGCCCTGATCGTCCCACCAGTGGAACGCCTGCCCGGGGGCTGGATTATTTTATATTTCGATCATAATATGGCGTTAAATATTATGACCGTAATTTTCACCCCGCCCCCACGGAGCCCGACATGAACCCTCTCCCCCTGCGTCTTCTCACGCCCCTGGCCTTGCTGGCCATACTCAGCGGCTGCAACAGCCAGGCCGACCCCGTTGCCGAAGCGCCCCTGCCCCGCCCCGTGTTGGCCGCCAAGGTCGAAGCCGCAGGCAGCCAGCAAAGCGCCTACACCGGCGTGGTGGCCGCGCGCACTGAAAGTGACCTGGGCTTCCGCGTCAGCGGCAAGGTGATCGAGCGCAAGGTGGATCCGGGCCAGCATGTGAGCCGTGGCGACACCTTGCTGGTGCTGGACATCGGCGACTTCGAACTGGCCCTGCGCTCGGCAAAAAACCGCGTCATCGCGGCCCAGGCGCAGTTGCGTCAACGTCGGGATGACGAAGCCCGCTACCAGCGCCTGGCCAACACCGGCGCAGTGTCGCGGCAGATTTTCGACCAGTCCGCCACCAACCTGCGGGTGGCCGAAGCTGAACTGGCCTCGGCGCAATCCGACGCCAGCCAGATCGAAAACCGCCGCACCTACTCGGTGCTCAGGGCCGACAGCGACGGCATCATCACCGACGTGCGGGTGGACCGCGGCCAAGTAGTGGCCGAGGGGCAAGTGGTGGCGCGCCTGGCCCACGACGGCGCCCGGGAAGCCATCGTCAACCTGCCGGAAAACCAGCGCGACCAGGCCTCGCAAAAGGCCTTGGCGTTCCCCTTCGATGCCCCTGAACAGGCGGTGACCGCCACATTGCGCGAACTGTCCGCCAGCGCCGACCCGACCACCCGCACCTACCGCGCGCGCTACGTATTGCACGGCCCCGTCGACCGCTTCGCCCTCGGCTCGACCATCACCGTGCGCCTGCAAGGAGATGGCCAGGCGCAACAGACCCGCGTGCCCATCGGCGCCTTGCAGGATGCCGGCAAAGGCACCGGTGTGTGGGTAATCGGCACCGATGACAAGGTCAGCTTCGCCCCGGTCAACGTCGCCAGCCTCGGCCAGGAGGATGCCCTGCTGAACAGCGGCGTAAGCCCGGGCCAAGTGGTGGTCGCCCTCGGCGCGCACCTGCTGCACAGCGGTGACGCGGTACGTCTGTTGCCGGCCCAGGTATTGGCCCTCAACCGTCGGCAGGAACCTTGAGAATGCGTGGTATCAACCTCTCCGAGCTGGCGGTAAAACACCGCGCGGTCACGCTGTTCCTGATCATCGCGATCCTCGCCGCCGGGGTCTTTGCCTTTGGCAAACTGGGACGCGCCGAAGACCCTTCCTTCACCGTCAAGGTCATGACCATCACCGCCGCCTGGCCCGGCGCCACCGCCCAGGAAATGCAGGAACAAGTGGCCGACCGCCTGGAAAAACGCCTGCAGGAACTGGACTACTACGACCGCGTCGAGACCATCGCCCAGCCGGGTTTCGTCTCGATGCGCATGACGTACCTGGAGTCCACTCGCCCGAGCGAGATCCAGGACCTGTTCTACCAGACCCGCAAGAAGCTCAGCGACGAAGCCGCGAAGCTGCCCAAGGGCGTAATCGGGCCGTTTTTCAACGATGAATACTCCGATGTGTACTTCTCCCTGTACGCGTTGGAGGCCGAACACCTGCCCCACCGGCAACTGGTGCAAATGGCCGAGGACATGCGCCAGGGCCTGCTCAACCTGCCGGGGGTGAAGAAAGTGAATATCCTCGGCGAACAGGCGCAGCGCATCTTTGTCGAGTTCTCCTATGAACGCCTCGCCACCCTGGGCATCAAGCCCGAGCAGATCTTCGCCGCCCTCGCCGCCCAGAACGCCGTGGCGCCTTCGGGTTTTGTCGAAACCGCCGGCGCCCGTGCGTATATCCGAATCGACGGCGCCTTCGACAGCCTGGCGCTGATCGAAAACGTGCCGTTGGAATCCAACGGCAAGCTGCTGCGCATCGCCGATGTGGCCACCGTCAGCCGGGGTTATGAAGACCCGCCCAGCTACCGCATCCGCCATCAGGGCGACCCGTCGCTGATGCTCGGGGTGATCATGGAGAAGCACTGGAACGGCCTGGAACTGGACAAGGCCCTCAAGGCCCAGGAGGCGAAAATCCAGGCCGACCTGCCGCTGGGGGTCAACTTCGCCAAGGTCTCCGACCAGGCGAAAAACATCAGCCTGGCGGTCAACGAGTTCATGCTGAAGTTCTTCGTCGCCCTCGCGGTGGTGATGGTGATCAGCCTGCTGGCCCTGGGGTTCCGGGTCGGGCTGGTGGTGGCCGCAGCGGTGCCGCTGACCTTGTCGATCGTGTTTGTGATCATGCTGATGACCGGCCGCGAATTCGACCGGGTGACCCTGGGTGCACTGATTATTTCCCTGGGCCTGCTGGTGGACGACGCGATCATTGCGATCGAGATGATGGTGGTCAAACTCGAGGAAGGTTTTGACCGGATTCACGCGGCCACTTTCGCCTGGAGCTCCACCGCCGCGCCGATGCTCACCGGCACCCTGGTGACGATTATCGGCTTCCTCCCGGTGGGTTTTGCCCGCTCGGGCGCCGGGGAATACGCGGGGAATATCTTCTGGATCGTCGGCTTTGCGCTGATTGCTTCGTGGCTGGTGGCGGTGGTGTTCACCCCGTACCTGGGGGTCAAGCTGTTGCCGCACATCAAGCCGGTTGCCGGCGGCCACGATGCGATTTATGCCGGCCGGTATTACCAGAAACTGCGCCACCTGGTAGACGCCTGTGTGCGCAACCGCTGGTGGGTCACCGGGCTGGTGGTGGCAGCCTTTGTGCTGTGTGGCCTGGGCATGGGCGTGGTGAAGAAGCAATTCTTTCCCAACTCCGACCGTTCCGAGCTGATTCTTGAGGTGTATATGCCGCCGGGCAGCGCCTTCAAAAGCACCGAGGCGGTGGCCGCACAGGTGGAAAAGGCGCTGATGCAGGAGCCGCAAACCGTGATGGTCGACACCTACGTCGGCGGCGGTGCGCCACGGTTTTTCCTGTCGCTGAACCCGGAGTTGCCAGACCCGGCCTTCGCCAAGCTGATCGTGCAGACCGCCGACGCCCACGCCCGGGACGCGCTGAAAAAGCGCATGGATGAACGCATCGCGGCGGGTGAGTTTCCGTCGGCACGGGTGCGGGTCACGCAGTTGGTGTTCGGCCCGCCCGTGCCCTTCCCCGTGGTGTTTCGCGTGTCCGGTCCCGACCTGAATGTGCTGCGCGGCCTGTCTGAAGACGTGCGCCAAGTGGTCGCCGCCAACAAACTCACCCGGGACAGTTTCCTCGACTGGGGCGAGCGCGCCAGCAGTTATCGCCTGGTGCTGGACCAGGACCGCCTGCGCCTGCTGGGCTTTACCCCCGACGGGGTGAAATCCCAGCTCAACGCCCTGCTCAGCGGCAACCCGATCACCGAAGTGCGCGAAGGCAATCGCACCGTTTCCGTGGTCGCCCGCTCCCAGGGCAGCCAGCGCGAAGACCTCGGCAACCTAGACAATATGACCCTGACCAACAGCGCCGGCGTGTCGGTGCCACTGGCCCAGGTCGGGCATTTCCAGGCGGTGATGGAAGAACCGATCCTCAAGCGTCGCAACCGCGCGCTGACCGTGGAAGTGCGGGCCGATATTGTCGACGGCACCCAGCCGCCGGATGTGGAAATGGCGGTGTACAAGGACCTGCAGCCGCTGATCGCCAAGCTGCCGGCCGGGTATCAGATCGTCATCGGCGGCCCGGTGGAAGAAAGCGCCAAGGCCAACGTCGCGCTGGCGGCGCTGTTCCCGATCATGATCCTGCTGACGTTGACCGTGATCATGTTCCAGGTGCGTTCGTTCGGGGTGATGTTCATGGTGTTTGCCACGGCGCCACTGGGGCTGATCGGCGCGGTGCCGACGTTGCTGCTGTTCAACCAACCGTTCGGGTTCAACGCGATATTGGGGCTGATCGGGATTGGCGGGATCCTGATGCGCAACACGCTGATCTTTACCGACCAGATTCGCCAGAACCAGGACCAGGGCATGGTGATTCGCGAAGCGATCATCGAGGCCACGGTGCGCCGGGCACGACCGGTGATCCTGACTGCGCTGGCGGCGGCGTTGGCGTTTATTCCGCTGACTTTATCGGTGTTCTGGTCGTCGCTGGCGTATGTGCTGATTGGCGGAGTGCTGGTGGGGACGGTATTGACGTTGCTGTTCTTGCCGGCGTTGTGCAGCTTGGTGCTGGGGCGGGAGAAGACGCGGGAAGTGGTGACAGCAAGCACCACCGCCGTCCTGTAGGAGCTGGC
>NZ_JACARE010000028.1:0-4895 GCF_013386765.1 Pseudomonas yamanorum | reverse complement strand
GGAGCTGGCGGTCAGCGCTTTGACAGCTCCATAATCATCCGGCTCAACAGGTAAATCCGCGGCGCCACGCTCTCCACCTCGGCATATTCCTCCGGCGTATGGATATTGCCCCCCACAATCCCGAACCCGTCCAGGGTCGGCGTGCCCACGCCAGCCGACAAGCTGGCATCCGCCGCCCCGCCGCTGCCTTCAATGGTCAGCTTGCGTCCCAGCTCGCCGTAGATCCCCTGGGCAATCGCCACCAGTTTGTCCGACTCCGGCGTCTGTGGCATCGGCGGCAGGCCGCGGTGCAGGCTGGTGGTCACTTCCGTCTCGGGGATCAGCTTGTTGGCCGAGACCCGCGCCAGGTCTTTCTCGATGCGGTCAAACTCTTCCGGCAACGCCGCCCGTACGTCAGCCTTGGCGGTGGCCTGGTCCGGGATCACGTTGACCCGGTCGCCTGAGTTGATCACGGTGAAGTTGATGGTGGTTTTCTTCTCCGCGTCCCCCAGCTTGCCCAGTTGCAGGATCTGGTGCGCCGCTTCCATCGCCGCATTGCGCCCCAGTTCCGGGGCCACGCCGGCGTGGGCGGCCTTGCCCTTGACCTCGACCACCGCGGTGGCGCTGCCTTTGCGCCACACCACCAGGCCATCCGCCGGGCGGCCCGGTTCCAGGTTCAGGGTCACGTCGTGGCCCTTGGCGGTGTTGCGGATCAGTTCGGAGGCGCCGTCGGTGCCGGTTTCTTCGCTGGCATCCAGCAGGAAGGTAATTTGCGCGTAGTCCTTGAAGCCCTGGTTTTTCAGGACCTTCAAGGCGTAGATACCGGCGACGATGCCGCCCTTGTCATCCATCACACCCGGGCCATAGGCGCGGCCGTCCTTGATGTGGAACGGCCGGGCGGCGGCCGAGCCTTCCTTGAACACGGTGTCCATGTGGGCCATCAGCAGGATTTTGGCTTTGCCGGTGCCTTTGAGGGTGGCGACGACATGGCTGTTATGGGCAGCGGCATCGGGTACCAACTGGATGCTGAAGCCCAGTTGCTTGAGCTCGTCGACGGCGATGTCACGCACTTGGGTCAGGCCTGGCTCGTAGCCGGAGCCCGAATCGATATTCACCAGGCGCTCCAGCAATTTCAGGGCGTCGGCCTTGTACTGCTCGGAGTCGGCCTGGATCTGCTTGTGGGGTTCGGCGCTGAAGGCCGGCATCGCGAAAGACAGCGCCAGGGTGGCCGCCAGCAGGGTGCGTGGGAAGTTGAAGAGCATGAACCGATCCTTGTTTTTGTTGAAAGGTAGTGCTGCACCCTACCTGACAATAAACAATTTGTTGATCCTCAGATCGACCTCAACCAACTTCCCTGCACCGAACTGACCCGGTTGCGCCCGCTGCTCTTGGCCTCGTACAACGCCTGGTCGGCATCGTTCAGCCAACTGGTGGCGTCACCGTGTGCCGGGCGGTACGGCGCCAGGCCGATACTCAGGCTGGCGCGCAGGGTCGGGTCCTGGGCGTAGGCCAGGGAGTTGAAGCGGTCACGCAGGGCGTCCATCACTTCGGCGGCGCGGTTCAAGGGCATGTCTGGCAGGATCACGCAGAATTCATCGCCACCATAACGCCCGGCCAGGTCGGTGGCCCGCAGGTTCTGGCGCAGCACTTTGCTCAGTTGGCGCAGCACGATGTCGCCGGTGACATGGCCGTAGGTGTCGTTGATGGTCTTGAAGTGGTCGATGTCGATCAGCGCGATGGCGGCGCCCTGCTGGTCGCGGCGGCAGCGCTGGAACTCGATTTCCAGGTGGTCTTTCCAGGCGCCGTGGTTGAGCAGGCCCGACAGGCTGTCGGTGCGGCTCAGGGCCAGTAACTCGCGTTTGTGCCGGGCCAGGGTGATCGCTTGCCGGTAGCAGATCCAGCCCAGGGCCAGGGGATACAGCATCAGGATCGGCAGGCAGGCGTAGAGCTGCGCTTCGCTGGTGAGGGCCGTCACCGCCGGGGTGAACACCAGCAGCGAGGCGCCGATGCCCAGCGCCTGGGCCACCCAGCCGGCGAGCATGAAGCGCGGGCCGCCGATGGCGACGTTGTTCATGGTCATCATCGACAGCGTGGTGACGCTGGGCAGCGGGTTGAACTGCATGGCGCCCACCCAGAACCCGCCGCAGAACGAGTCGAACAACAGGTTGCGGTGTTCCGAGCGCAGGGAGTTTTTTGAGTGCCGCGACCATTGGTACGCCACGTGCGGCCAGATGAAGGCGTTGGTCACCATCACCACCCAGACCCAAGCGGGCTTATCCAGCGGATAGATGGCGGCAGCCACGCAGATAAACCCGAGGGTCAACCCCAGGGTGCGCGACTTGTACAAACGTGTAGCGAGCGAAAGTCCCTTTCCTCCTGCAGCTGACATGGTCTGGCTTGATCCTGGATGAATGCTCGAAGTCTATCAGGGCAACGGCAGATCGCCACTACCGCTCATAAGCTGGCCTTCAGTTCGAAAAGCCCCGGGCCAGCATCAACGCCACGCCCAACAGCAGCACCGCCGTGGCCCGTTGCAGCAAAACCCGGCGCTTGGGGTTTTCCAGCACGTGCTTGATGCGCTGGCCGAAGTAGCAATACAGGCAGCCACTGGCAAATTGCAGCAACAGGAAGGTCAGGCCAAGGATCGCAATATCGGCGGCGGCGCTGCCTTGGCCGATGGCGGCGAACTGCGGGAACACGGCGCTGAACAGGATGATCGCCTTCGGATTCGACAGGCCGGTCAGCAGGCCTTTGCCGAACAGGCTGCGGGCGTTTTCCGGGGTCGGGTCGGTGGTTTTGATCGTCACCCCGCTGCTGGTCCATTGCTTGTAGGCCAGGTAAAGAATGTAGGCGACGCCCACCACCTGGATGACACGGGTGATCAGCGGATAGTCCTTGATCAACTCGGAAAAGCCCACGGCAAAGATCAGGATCGAAACCAGGTAGGAGACACTCGCCCCGAACTGCGCGGGCAGCGAGCGGCGCAGGCCGTCTTTCAGGCCGAGGCTGAGCAACAACAAGGTCATGGGGCCAGGGCTGAACGCCAGGGTGGTGCACAGCAGCAGGAAGTACAAAAACGAAGACAGGGTGAGTGCAGTGACCATGGCGTGGAGTTTCACAGCAAGAAGGAAGGCTTGCAGTCTAGGGCGCACGTCGCGCCAGAGGCAGGTAAACTCCACGGATATATGCGCAGACTTTACCGGTAAAGTTGGCGGCAAACTTAAGGACAGTGTGATGCCCATTCCTGCGATTCACTTTCATGACCGAGCGCCGAAGGTGCAGCAGATCGTCGATGCCCTGGCCCATGCCATTGAGCAAGGCGAGTTGGCCGCCGGCAGCAAACTGCCCTCGGTGCGTGAGTTGGGAGCCTTGCTGGGCGTCGGAAAATTCACCATCAATGAAGCGCTGGATCGCCTGCGCGGGCGTCACCTGCTGACCTCCAGCCAGGGCCGAGGGCACTTTGTCGCCAGCAGCCTGGCGCAGCCGTCGTCCAGCAAATGGGTCGACTTGCTGCCCCAGGATTTGCTCAGCGTGTTGCGCCGCCCCCTGGCCATGGCCCCCGGCGACCTGCGCCCCGGCGGCGGCCACTTGCCGGAAGACTGGCTGGACTCCGAAGCCCTGCGCCAGGCCATGCGCAGTGCCGTGCGCGCCCCTACCCTGCGCATCGCCGGGCTGGGCACCCCGGCGGGCTTGCTGCCGTTGCGCCAGGCCCTGCAACAGAAACTGCACGGTGAAGGGTTGTCGGTGCCGGTAGAGCAGATCATCACCACCCCCAACACCCTGCAAGGCCTGGACATGCTTATGCGCCTGCTGGCGCGGCCCGGGGATACGGTGCTGCTGGATGCGCCGTGT
The DNA here is from genome assembly GCF_013386765.1 of Pseudomonas yamanorum. Taxonomy (GTDB): domain Bacteria; phylum Pseudomonadota; class Gammaproteobacteria; order Pseudomonadales; family Pseudomonadaceae; genus Aquipseudomonas; species Aquipseudomonas yamanorum_A. Next base: position 1,064 of record NZ_JACARE010000028.1, on the reverse strand, counting down.
TACTTCAACTTCCACGCGAACCTGGCGTTGCATGGGGTCAAGGTGGTGACCATCGCGCGGCGGCCTGACGGCTTTGATTTTGCCGCGCTTGAGCAATTGCTCGCCGAGCATCGTCCCAGCCTGTACCTGACCACCAGTGTGTTGCATAACCCGACCGGGCATTCGTTCAGCCCGAGCCAGGCGTTTCGCTTGTTGCAACTGGCCCGGGAGTATCGCTGCCATATCGTCGAGGATGATCTCTACGGGGATTTACACCCTAATCCGCCGCCACGTTTGGCGACGTTGGCGGGCTTGGAGCAGGTGACGTACCTGTCGGGGTTTTCGAAAGTGCTGACGGCGAATGCGCGGGTCAGTTACGTGGTGGCGGCGCCGCAGTTGGCAGCGAACCTGACCAATATGAAGTTGATGAGCGGCGGGATTACCTCGGAGCTGTTTGAACAGATTGTGTATCGGCTACTGAGTGAGGGCGGGTACGCCCGGCATCGCAAGCGCATGGTCCAGCGGCTGCTGGAGGCCGGGGGGCGGGTTGAGCAGTGGCTGCGGCGGTGTGGGTGTGAGTTGCCGATGGGGTTTGAGGGCGGGATGTTTATCTGGGCGCGGTTACCGGCGGGGGTGAATGGTGAGCGGTTGGCTGAAGCCGGGTTGAAACGCGGGATGGTGTTGGCGCCTGGGGCGTTGTTTGGGTATGAGCCGGGGTTGCGGGATTTTATGCGGTTTAATGTGGCGCATTGTGATGAGGCGCGGGTTCAGGGGGTGTTTGAGGGGGTGTTGCGGGGCTGACGAGGTGTACATATCCGTTGGTTTTGTAACGGCCGCTGTTGGTTCCGCTCTTACAGCGGCTCACTTTTGAAAAGCGCAAAAGTAAGCAAAACGCTCTTGCCCCACCACTCGGCACCTCGCTTGGGCTCGGTGTGCCCTCTCTCCGGTAGCACGAAGCGGGCCGCCGCGACGGGGCGTCCCTGCCCCGTCGCGGCTAAACCGGCGTCCTGCCGGTTTACCCGCTCCGTACTACCTGCGTTCGGCCAGCGTGGTTTAACGGGGCGCCTAAGATCAAGATCAAAAGA
>NZ_JACARE010000027.1:322-250765 GCF_013386765.1 Pseudomonas yamanorum | reverse complement strand
CGCTTCGTGCTACCGGAGCTGAGGGCACACCGAGCCTAGGCGAGGTGCCGAGTGGTGGGGCAAGAGCGTTTTGCTTACTTTTGCGCTCTTCAAAAGTGAGCCGCTGTAAGAGCGGAACCAATAGTGGCCGTTACCTAAATAACGGATATACACCCCTCACCCCAACAACTCACTCATCGCAATAATCTGCTCCGCCACCTGAATCAGCTTCTGCTGCCGACTCATCGCCTGACGCCGCATCAGCGTGTAGGCCTCTTCCTCATTACACCCCTTCATTTTCATCAACAATCCCTTGGCCGTTTCGATCCGCTTACGCTCCGCCAACTGCTGATCCCGAGCCTGCAACTGCGCGCGCATCGCCTGGTCACTCTCAAACCGCGCCATCGCCACATCCAGGATCGGCTGCAACCGCTGCGCCTGAATCCCCTCGACGATGTAGGCACTCACCCCAGACTTGATCGCCTGCCGCATCACCCCCGGATCATGCTCATCGGTAAACATCACAATCGGCCGCGGCTGGTCGCGACTCACCAACACCACCTGCTCCATCACATCGCGCCCCGGCGACTCGGTATCGATCAAGATCACATCCGGGCGCACCGCCTCAACCCGCGCGGGCAAGTCGATCGTCAGCCCCGACTCATCAATCACTTCAAACCCAGCCTCGGTCAGCGCAGCCTTGAGCCGCCCAACCTTGCGCGGTGTGTCATTGATCAACAGGATTCGCAACATAAGGTCCTCCTGTCAGCGCAAGGCTTGGCGGCTGGCAACATCTGCCATGGCGTGCAGGCGAAAGCTGCGGGCATACCCGGCCGGGTCGGAACCGTCCCAGACCTTGCCGTCGATCAGTTGGCTGCTGCGCATGGCCTCGCCACCGGCCGGCACACCCACCGCACTGGCCGCCTGCCGATAGATGTCCAGTTGCTGCACACGCCGGGCGATACCGAGGTAGTCCGGATCTTCGCGCAGCAGGCCCCAGCGACGGAATTGGGTCATGAACCACATGCCATCCGACAGGTACGGCAGGTTCACCTCGCCATCGCCATAAAAACGCAGTGCGTGGGGATCCTGCCAGTGGTTGCCGAGGCCGTCGTCATAGCTGCCCAGCAAGCGCGGCTCGATGCAATCGAGCGGTGCGTCGAGGTACTGCGGGGCGCTCAGCAATTGCGCGGTGGAGCGACGGTTTTCCGTGCTCTCTTCGATAAACCGGCTGGCCTGCAGGATCGCCATCACCAGCACCCGGGCGGTGTTGGGATACTGCTCGACGAACGCCTGGGTGCAGCCGAGGACTTTTTCCGGATGGTCGGGCCAGAGCGCCTGGGTGGTGGCCAGGGTGAAGCCCTGGTTCTGCTTCACTGCACTGGCGCACCACGGCTCGCCCACACAAAACCCGTCGATGCGCCCGGCTTGCAGGTGCGCCACCATTTGCGGCGGCGGCACCACCACACTGTCCACATCCTGTAACGGATGGATGCCCTGGCTGGCCAGCCAGTAATACAACCACATGGCGTGGGTGCCTGTGGGAAAGGTCTGGGCGAAGGTGAGTTTTGTTCGGCTTTGGTGCACGTGGCGGTCCAGCGCCTCAGGACTGGTCACTCCCAGCTGTTGCAGGCCGCGGGACAGGTTGATGCTCTGGCCGTTCTGGTTCAGGCCCATCAGCACTGCCATGTCGGTGGGCGCCACGCCGCCGATGCCCAGGTGCACGGCATAGATCAGGCCGTACAGGCTGTGGGCCGCGTCCAGTTCGCCGCTGACCAGGTTGTCCCGCAGGCTGGCCCATGACGACTGGCGCTTGAGGTTCAGTGTCAGGCCATAGGGTTGGGCGAAACCCTGGGTGGCGGCGACCACCACCGAGGCGCAATCGCTCAGGGCCATGAACCCCAGGTTGAGGCTGCTCTTTTCCGGGGCATCACTGCCGTTGACCCAAGCCAGGGGATCATTCATCTACACGTACCTTTCATAAAAAAACGTCGCTCCGTCGGGCCGCTCACAAGGGCGGCCCGGGGTAACGACGTCTTTGTCCTGAACCCGTTCCGCCGTTGGCGCGGGCTGCGATAGACAAGGCAAAGCAAGGCACATGCCACGGGTCGGGAAAGCTCGGTCGGCCGTCAGCTTCCCGTCAGGATTGAAACCGGCGTGGCTCGCAGTATGGCCGCTCCTTGGTCCCGGGCTTTGCAGGCATGTTCATCAATCGTCATCGTTTTGCGACTGCGTTCATCTGGCTGTTGATGCTGGGCAGTTCCAGCATGTTCGGGGAGCCCTACCAGGCCCGTGATGAAAGCCTGCATACCTTTTTTACGGCGCTGTCCTTGCCGTTGGGGCTGCCGATCGTTGTCAGCCAGGCAGCGGCCCGCAAGCGCATCAGCGGGGCGTTCGATTTCGATTCGGCACAACCGCTGCTGGAGTCGGTCGCCCGCCAGCATGGCTTGATCTGGTACAGCGACGGGCAAGTGCTTTACCTCTATGACGCCGACGAGGCGAAAAGCTCGGTGGTGACACTGCGGCATATTTCGGTCGATATCCTGCGCGGGTTCATGCGGCGCTCGGGGCTCGACGAAGCACGCTATCCGCTAAGGGCGAGCGGGGCGCGGGTGTTCTATGTGTCCGGGCCACCGAACTATGTCGACCATGTGCTGCGTCTGGCCCAACTGATGGACCGCCAGCGTGCGGAGCTGCGCATGGGGCCGCAGCGGATCGGGGTGGTGCAGGTGCTCAACACCCACGTCGCCGACCGCGAGTACAGCATGGGCGACAGAACCGTCACGGTATCGGGCATGGCGTCGATGATCGAAAAACTCCTGGAGGTAGAACAGAAGGGGGCCTCCCCACGGCAACCCGGGTTACTCGCCGACAAGAATATTTCGGTGCTGGCGTATCCCGACACCAATAGCTTGTTGATCAAGGGCAAGCCGGCGCAGGTGAGCTTTATCGAAAACCTGGTGGCAGAACTGGACGTGCCCAAGCGTGGGGTGGAGGTTTCGTTGTGGCTGGTGGATGTGGATCGTGATGAGCTCAAGCAGATGGGTTTTGCCGCGGCCGGCAAGTCTTCTGCAACGCGGGTAATGACGCCTGTCGAGGACGATGCATTCATGAAGCGGATCACGGCACTGGAGCAGCGTCGGCGAGCGAAGGTCACGACGTTGCCGGTGATCCTTGGCCAGGAAAATGTGCCGGCCGTTTTCAACGATAACCAGACGTTCTATCTGCCCCGGCCGGGTGAGGACCGTGATGAATGGCAGCCGGTGGTCTATGGCACGCAGGTGAGTGTGCTGCCGCGCTTCGCCGAAGCGAATGAAATCGAGATGCTGCTCACCATCGAGGATGGCCGCCAGATGGGCAAGGCCGGCAGTCGCGACAAGCGCTCGGAGGCGGTGGAGCGCACGGGGGTCAACACCGTGGTGCGCATGGCTCCGGGTAGGCGGCTGCTGGTGGGGGACTTTCAGCGCGATACCAGCCCGGCCTTGGCCGGGCGCTACTACGGACCTATGGCCAATAGCGTACGGCTGTTTGTCATTCAGGCCACGGCAGCGGGTGATGCCGTGCCTACGGGCGCCGAGCCGGGGCAGGCGCCGCCGTTGACGCCCTCCCAGCATGAACGGGTGAAGCGTGCATTTACGCGGGAGTCGGAGGGAGGGCCGCATTGAAAAGTCTTACACCAGCAATCCGAAAAAAAACAAGCCTGTGGGCTTTTGCCTCTCCTGTGCAGCGGTTGAGCTTCTTATAGTCGCCACTTTTCTGGAGAACCTGCGTGGGCATGAGGGGGAGTTGGATGCAGAGGTACCAATGGCCGTTGTGATAGAGCGGGACCTGGCTGGCCCGATGGTCTTTGATCAATGGACATTGCACGGCGACGGCAGGTTGACCGGTGAAGGCTCGGATATCCAGCTACCGCCCAAGGAGTGGCAGGTGCTGCGCCTGTTATTGGTTTCGGCCGGCGCGCTGGTAACCAAGGACCGCTTGCTGGAAAAGGCCTGGCCCCATAACGAGGCCACGGAAGAGTCCCTCACCCGTTGCATCTGTTCGCTGCGCAAATATCTGAAGGCCGGCAGAGGGCTGATCAAGACGGTGTATGGCAAGGGGTATCGCATGACCTGCTCGGTCAAGCGGGTCAGTGACGTCTGTGCAGCCTGTGGTCGGGGCCAGGTATGAAGGGAGCCATGGCGATGTTGGTGTTTGCGTTATGTTTTCCTGATGACGCCAGGGCGTATTGCTGGGCCGAGGCTGCCCGCCGCTATGACATCGAGCCGGAGCTGTTGCAGGCCATCGCTGCGGTGGAGTCGGGGTATCGCGCCGAGGCCATGAATTACGCCAACAACAACGGTACCCGTGATATCGGGCTGATGCAGATCAACAGCATCCACCTGCCGCGCCTGCTCAAGGACGGTATTACCGAACAGCGGTTGCTCAATGAACCCTGCCTGTCCGTGGAGGTAGGCGCGTCAATCCTGGCCGACTTCATCAAACAGTTCGGCTACAACTGGACGGCGATCGGTTCCTATAATGTTGGTGCTGGCCCTGGGCCTCGTCGTGAGGAGCTGCGCCTTCGTTACGCGCAGAAAATCTGGACGCGCTACGAGGAACTGATGGCGCACCGTCACTGACGATTGCTCGGCACGCCTCGCATGCAGCCCTCCACCCCGGCTATAATCGCCGCCACCTTTCGCCGCCATCCGAGTCAATCCCGCCCATGTATACCCTGGCCCGCCAGCTGTTGTTCAAACTCTCTCCGGAAACCTCCCACGATCTGTCCCTGGATTTGATCGGGGCCGGTGGCCGCCTGGGGCTCAATGGCCTGGTGTGCAAGGCTCCGGCGAAAATGCCGGTGTCGGTGATGGGGCTCGACTTCCCCAACCCGGTCGGCTTGGCTGCCGGCCTGGACAAGAACGGCGCAGCCATCGACGGTTTTGCGCAGTTGGGTTTTGGCTTTGTCGAAATCGGCACCGTGACCCCACGGCCGCAACCGGGCAACCCCAAGCCGCGGATCTTCCGCCTGCCGGAAGCCGAGGCGATCATCAATCGCATGGGCTTCAACAACCTGGGGGTGGATAACCTGCTGTCGCGGGTCCAGGCGGCGAAGTACAAGGGCATCCTGGGGATCAACATCGGCAAGAACTTCGACACGCCGGTGGAGCGTGCGGTGGATGACTACCTGATTTGCCTGGACAAGGTCTACGCCCACGCCAGCTATGTCACGGTCAATGTCAGCTCACCGAACACCCCAGGCCTGCGCAGCCTGCAGTTTGGCGACTCCCTCAAGCAATTGCTCGAGGCCCTGCGCCAGCGTCAGGAAGACCTGGCGGTGCGTCATGGTAAGCGTGTGCCATTGGCGATCAAGATTGCCCCGGACATGAGCGACGAAGAAACCGTGCTGGTGGCCCAGGCCCTGGTGGATTCGGGCATGGACGCGGTGATCGCCACCAACACCACCCTGAGCCGCGTCGGTGTCGAAGGCCTGGCCTTTGGTGACGAGGCGGGTGGCTTGTCCGGCGCGCCGGTGCGCGACCAGAGCACCCACATCGTCAAGGTGCTGGCGGCCGAGCTGGCCGGGCGCTTGCCGATCATTGCGGTGGGCGGTATTACCGAAGGCAGGCACGCGGCCGAGAAAATCGCCGCCGGCGCCAGCCTGGTGCAGTTGTATTCTGGCTTTATCTACAAGGGCCCGGCACTGATTCGCCAGTCGGTGGATGCGATCGCGGCGCTGCCACGAGGCTCAGAGCAGGCAATAAAAAGGGCTCCTTGAAGGAGCCCCTGGGCCGAAGCCCGCCGCCCGGATAGGGCGTGCGTGGTTAAGGTGTTGCGTATTCGTGGTGGTGTCGGAATTAAATGCCCTTGATTAGCCGACGGCGTGAAGTTCGTTGAGTCTGTGGATTCCCGCAGTGCCAGTCATACCGTCCCAGTTGTCGCCGCGTCCTTCTCGCCAGCCGTTGATCCAGGCTTGGCGTACCGACGGTAGAGTAAATGGGCAAAGCTCACGGGATTTGCCATGAACGCCATATTGATATCCGCGTAAAAATGCTCTTTCCAACGGATCACGCTTAAGTCTTCTCATAGGGTGTTTCCCTCACTTGTTGACTGTCTTGATATCCTTCGGCCTCGTCCGAGGCCGGGCAGAGTTTTTCTGCCGTTGGTGGGCTCGCTGCCGGCGTGGCGAGCCTATGTGTCGGCGTCGTTACGGCGCCAACCTGTGTTGAGTTCTAACCAATAGGTCACATGGATTCAATGATCGTTTTGTCATAAGCACGTAACGATAATGATGCTATAGCCATAAGCTGGGATGGCTTTTCGCCCCTTTTATTGGGCAAACCCAGCTATGATGTGCCCTTCAAAGAGGATGGGTTTAATCCTTTAGTGAGAATGCCCGCCTGTTGCAGTCGGTTATTATTCGACGAAGGGTCAGAATATTTCTTTTTGTTGCACCCAATACATGAACTGCCCCGTCAATAAAGGCCCATAAGGCCTGTAGCCGGGGTGGAACGGCACATTCGTGCCACACGAGCGCTCTTCAAGAAAAGCGCTTGATTGAAAACCGAACGCGCGATGCGTCGCCCGTTCACTTATTGCTGAAAAGCCTGGAATGCCCCATGTCGGACCGTTTTGAACTCTTCCTCACTTGCCCCAAGGGCCTCGAAGGCCTGCTGATCGAGGAAGCCGTCGGGCTTGGCCTTGAGGAAGCCCGCGAGCACACCTCGGCCGTGCGCGGCATGGCCGACATGGAGACCGCCTACCGCCTGTGCCTCTGGTCGCGCCTGGCCAACCGCGTGTTGCTGGTGCTCAAGCGCTTCCCGATGAAGGACGCCGAAGACCTCTACCACGGCGTGCTGGACATCGAGTGGGAAGACCACATGCTCGCCGATGGCACCCTCGCCGTTGAATTCAGCGGCCATGGCTCGGGCATCGACAACACCCACTTCGGCGCGCTGAAGGTCAAGGATGCGATTGTCGACAAGCTGCGCACCCCGACCGGCGAACGCCCGTCCATCGACAAGATCAACCCGGACCTGCGCATTCACCTGCGCCTGGACCGTGGCGAAGCGATCCTGTCCCTCGACCTGTCCGGCCACAGCCTGCACCAGCGCGGTTACCGCCTGCAGCAGGGTGCCGCGCCGTTGAAAGAGAACCTGGCGGCGGCGATCCTGATTCGTTCCGGCTGGCCGCGCATTGCTGCCGAAGGCGGCGCGCTGACTGACCCGATGTGTGGCGTCGGTACCTTCCTGGTGGAAGGCGCGATGATCGCCGCCGACATGGCCCCCAACCTGAACCGTGAGCTGTGGGGTTTCACCGCCTGGCTCGGCCACGTTCCGGCGCTGTGGAAGAAACTTCATACAGAGGCCAGCGAACGTGCTGCCGTCGGCATGGCCAAGCCACCGCTGTGGATCCGCGGCTACGAAGCGGACCCACGCCTGATCCAGCCGGCGCGCAACAACATCGAACGTGCTGGCCTGAGCCACTGGATCAAGATTTACCAGGGTGAAGTCGGCACCTTCGAGCCGCGCCCGGACCAGAACCAGAAAGGCCTGGTGATCTGCAACCCGCCCTACGGCGAGCGTCTGGGTGATGAAGCCAGCCTGTTGTACCTCTACCAGAACCTCGGCGAGCGTCTGCGCCAGGCGTGCCTGGGCTGGGAAGCGGCGGTGTTTACCGGTGCGCCGGACCTGGGCAAGCGCATGGGCATCCGCAGCCACAAACAGTATTCGTTCTGGAACGGCGCCTTGCCGTGCAAATTGCTGCTGATCAAGGTCACCCCCGACCAGTTCGTCACCGGCGAGCGCCGTACTCCGGAGCAACGCCAGGCCGAACGCGAGCAGGCCGCCTACGACCAGGCACCGACCGAGCCGCAAGAGCGTCAGTACAACAAGAACGGTAACCCGATCAAACCCGCCCCGGCCCCTGTGGTCGAGCAGGCGCGCTTGAGCGAAGGCGGGCAGATGTTTGCCAACCGCCTGCAAAAGAACCAGAAGCTGCTGGGCAAGTGGGCCAAGCGCGAAGGCGTCGATTGCTACCGTGTGTACGATGCCGACATGCCGGAATACTCCATGGCCATCGACCTGTACCACGACTGGGTGCACGTCCAGGAATACGTGGCGCCCAAGTCCATTGACCCGGAAAAAGCCTCGGCGCGTATGTTCGATGCGCTGGCGGCCATTCCCCAGGCGCTGGGCATCGACAAGAACCGCGTGGTGGTCAAGCGTCGCGAGCGTCAGAGCGGCACCAAGCAGTACGAGCGCCAGAGTGCCCAGGGCAAGTTCACCGAGGTCAGCGAAGGCGGCGTCAAGCTGCTGGTCAACCTGACGGATTACCTGGACACCGGCCTGTTCCTCGACCACCGCCCAATGCGCATGCGCATCCAGAAAGAGGCGGCCGGCAAGCGCTTCCTCAACCTGTATTGCTACACCGCCACTGCGAGTGTGCACGCGGCCAAAGGCGGCGCGCGCAGCACCACCAGCGTCGACCTGTCGAAAACCTACCTGGACTGGGCGCGCCGCAACTTCTCCCTCAACGGTTTCTCCGACAAGAACCGCCTGGAGCAGGGCGACGTCATGGCCTGGCTGGAAGCCAGCCGCGATGAGTTCGACATGATCTTCATCGACCCGCCGACCTTCTCCAACTCCAAGCGCATGGAAGGCATCTTCGACGTGCAACGTGATCACGTGCAGTTGCTGGACCTGGCCATGGCGCGCCTGGCACCGGGCGGCGTGTTGTACTTCTCCAACAACTTCCGCAAGTTCCAGCTGGAAGACAACCTCGTCGAGCGGTACGCCGTCGAAGAGATCAGCGACAAGACCATCGACCCGGATTTTGTGCGCAACGCCAAGATTCATCGGGCGTGGAAAATCACCGCTCGCTGATCGGCCCCTCTAAAGCCGCAAGCCGGGATTATTCCGGGCTTGCGGCTTTTTTTTGTGCTGGTCAAACCCAAGTCCTGTGGCTATAACTTAAGGCCTGGCCAAAGTGACGCACCTGCACGCTGGCGTTTTGAGTCTTGTCTATGCCGCTGCATGCCGTCCGCCCGAAAATCCTAGGCTTCATCAGTGAGCAGGTGTCGGCGTGGCTGGTGGCGGTGGTGGTGTTTCTGTCCGGTATCGCGCTGACGGTCATCGTCGCCTGGGCCGCCTCCGATCTCTATCAGCAGCAACTGCGCCAGCGTTTTCAGTTGCTGGTCAACGAGCGTTACAGTCGCCTCCAGGAGCGTTTCGAGGACCAGGAGCAACGCCTGGGCAGCCTGCGGCGGTTCTTCGTCAACTCCAATACGGTCTCCCGCGCAGAGTTCGACGGTTTCGCGCAGCCCTTGCTGTTGCGTGCCCGCGCCTATGCCTGGGCGCCCCGGGTTTCGCGTGACCAGCGCAGTGCGTTTGAGCAAGAGGTGACGGCTGAGCGCCGCGCGAGCTTCTCCATTCGCGAATTGAACGCGGCAGGTGAACTGACCCCGGCCAGCCAGCGTGATGAATATGTGCCGGTGCTGTACAGCCAGACCCAGAGCCTGCTTGGCTCGCCACTGGGGTTTGACCTGCTGGCCCAGCCACTGCGGCGCTCGACGGTGGAGCGTGCGCAACAGTCAGGCAAAATGGCGGTGTCCCAGCCCATGCAACTGGTGGGTGTGGAGCCGGCCTACGCCATGGGCGTGCTGCTGGTGGCACCGGTCAGCCGGGCACCGACGACACAAACGCCCGTCAGCGAACCTTACGGCTACGTCATGGCGGTGATCAGCATGCGCCAGCTGGTGGCCGATGGCTTGCCCAAGGCTGCCCGGGACAACCTGGTGACGCAGATCGTCGACACCTCCGACGCAGAAAAACGCGTGTTGTACGAATCCGGCAACGCCGTGGCAAACAGCGACCTGGTCGCCGCGCGCCGGTTGACCCTGGGTGACCACATCTATGCCTTGAGCCTGCGCCCCAGCCAGGTGTTCCAGCAGGGCAATCATTCTTCGCTGGCCAGTATCCTGGTGATGGGCGGCCTGCTGAGCCTGTTACTCAGCGCCTTGCTCTACGTGCTGGTCAGCCAGCGCCAGCGTGCATTGAAACTGGTGGAGCAGCGCACCGCGCAATTGCGTCAGCGTGAACAGGAGCTGCGGGGTACCCACGGGCAACTGCGCAGCGTGTTGAATGCGGCGACCCAGGTGGCGATCATTGCCACCGACTTGCGCGGGGTGATCACCACCTTCAATGCCGGTGCCGAGAAGATGCTGGGTTATGACGTGGAGGAGGTTCTGGGCCACCTGACCCTCGAAAGCCTGCACCGGGCGCCCGAGCTGGAAAACCGTGCCGCGCAGTTGAGTGCGGCCCTGGGCAAGCGCATCGGGCCAGGCCAGGCGATGTTGGTGGACAGTGCCGACACCGTTCACGAAGCCCGGGAATGGACGCTGGTGCGCAAGGATGGCAGCCAACTGACGGTGAACATGCTCGCCACCGTGTTGCTGGATGAACATGGCCTATGGGTCGGGCACCTGGCGATCTGCCTGGATGTCACCGAGCAAAAGCGCGTCTATGAGGCGCTGGCCGCGCGGGATCGCCTGCTGAAGAAGCTCAGTGCCCATGTGCCTGGCGGCATTTTCCAGTTTGTTCTGGAGCCGAACGATATCTCGCGTTTCATTTATGTCAGCGACGGCATTCGCGATATCTACGAAATCGAGCCGGGGCTGCTGCAGCAGGATGCGCGAAAGGTGTTCGAGCGTATTCATCCGCTGGACGTCGAACGGGTACGCGAGTCCATTCGCCTGTCTGCCCTGCAGCTGAGCCATTGGCGTGAAGAGTACCGGGTGCAATTGCCGCGTCGCGGGCTGCGCTGGATTCGCGGTGAAGCGACGCCGGAAGAACTGCCCGGCGGCGGTACCTTATGGTACGGCTACGTGTCGGATATTTCCGACCTCAAGCGGGTCGAGGAAGAGCTGCGGGCGTTGTCGATTACCGACTCGCTGACGGGTATCCATAACCGACGCTATTTCCAGGATCGTCTGAAAGCCGAGATGATCCGGGTCAAGCGTGCTTCGGGGGCGTTGTCGGTGATCATGTTCGACATCGACCACTTCAAGCGCATCAATGACCAGCATGGTCATGGGGTGGGCGATGAGGTGCTCAAGGAGTTGTGCCAGCGTATCAGCCAGCGGTTGCGACGCACGGATGTGTTTTGCCGGTTGGGGGGCGAGGAGTTCGTAGTGCTGTGCCCCAATACCGACGGCGGTCAGGCCTTCAGTGTGGCCCTGGAGTTATGGCAGGCGTTGCGCAGTGCGCCGATGGAGGGTGTGGGGACCGTGACGGCGAGCTTCGGGGTGGCCAGTTGGCGGGTCGAGGAGGGCGTTGACGGCTTGTTGCTGCGGGCGGATTCGGGGGTGTATGCGGCGAAGCAGGCGGGCCGGGACAGAGTTGAGGCAGAGCGGACGCTTGCCTGAAGCCTGCAGATCACTGTAGGGGCTGGCTTGCCTGCGATGGCATCACCTCGGTATCCCTGATAGACCGCGGCGCCTGCATCGCAGGCAAGCCAGCTCCCACATTTGATTTTCGTCGGCGGTTAGAGGACCGGAGCAGCCGCCGCCAGCTTGGGCTGGCGATACAGGTCCAGCAGCACCTGGTCCAGCACCGAGGACGCTCCCCACGGTTTCGGGTCGTTGAGAATCGCCACCACCGCCCAGGTATTGCCATTGTTGTCGCGGCTGAAGCCGGCGATCGCCCGCACGGTGTTCAGGGTGCCGGTCTTGACGTGGGCTTCACCGCGCATGGCGGTGGTCTTCAGGCGTTTACGCATGGTGCCGTCGGTGCCGGCAATCGGCAGCGAGCTGATGTATTCCGCCGCGTACGGGCTTCTCCACGCCGCTTGCAGCATGGTCGCCATCTCGCGGGCGCTGACCCGTTCGGCGCGGGACAGGCCGGAGCCGTTCTCCATCACCAGGTGGGGCGCGGTGATGCCTTTTTTCGCCAGCCACTGGCGCACTACGCGTTGGGCGGCCTTGGCGTCGTCGCCGTCGGCATCGGTGCGGAACTGCGCGCCCAGGCTCAGGAACAGCTGCTGGGCCATGGTGTTGTTACTGTATTTGTTGATGTCGCGGATGATCTCCGCCAGGTCCGGCGAGAACGCCCGGGCCAGCACCTTGGCGTTCTTCGGTACCGGTGCCTGGATGTCGCGGCCCTGGATGCTGCCGCCCAGTTCCTTCCAGATCGCCCGAACGGCGCCGGCGGTGTAGGTGGCGTGGTCCAGCAACGACAGATAAGTCTGCGAGCTGCAGCCATCCGCCAACTGGCCGCTGACGGTCACGGTGACGCTGCCATCGGCGGCGGTCATCGGGCTGTAGCGCACATCGCCCGTGCATTGCTTGGCGTTGGAGACCTTGACCTGATTGTCGATGCGAATGCTCGCAATCGGCGGTTCCACCGATACCAGCACTTTGCCCGAATCATTGCGGGTGACGAAGCGCAGCGCCTTGAGGTTGACCATCAGGGCATCGGGCTTGACCAGGAACGGCTTGTTCTCGTCGTTGCCGTCGTCATTGAACTCCGGCAGTTGCGGCGGGATGAAGAAGCCGCGGTCCAGCACCAGGTCGCCGGTCACTTGCTGCACGCCATTGGCCCGCAGGTCGCGCATCAGCAGCCAGAGTTTTTCCATGTTCAGCTTGGGGTCGCCGCCGCCCTTGAGGTACAGGTTGCCGTTGAGGATGCCGCCGCTCAGGGTGCCGTCGGTGTAGAACTCGGTTTTCCACTGATGGTTGGGGCCGAGCATTTCCAGGGCCGCGTAGGTGGTGACCAGCTTCATGGTCGAGGCCGGGTTGACCGATACGTCGGCGTTGAACACGGTCGGGGTGCCCGGGCCATTGAGAGGAATCATCACCAGGGACAAGGCGTTGTTTTGCAGCTTGGCTTTCTGGAGGGCTTCCTGGACCTTGGGCGGCAGGGAAGTGTTGACGGGGGCGGCGGTAACGGAAAAGGCCAGGGGCAGAAGAAATCCGGCAAGTAACAATGGACGCAAAGATTTGATCATAAGAATTAAAACCCTACTGCTGAGGGGATGAAAAAGGCGAGGGGTATGTAAGAAAAATCCCTCAATGGTCATGAAAGTGTCGGCATTATGCCCCAAGGCAGTCGTACTTGTGCCTGAACGATAGCTGCTATTCGCGGTTTTTTTTACTGGCACTCTGCCGCCTGTCCCAGAGAGTCGGGCAAAGGCCGGCTTAAACTGCTAAAGTGCCGCCCGTTATTACTTAAGAGGATTGTTCCAATGGCGACTAACCGTTCCCGGCGTCTGCGCAAAAAACTGTGCGTTGATGAATTTCAAGAGCTGGGTTTCGAACTGAACCTGGACTTCAAAGAAGGTTTGGACGATGAAGCGGTTGACGCTTTCCTCGAAGCATTCCTGACTGAAGCAATGGACGGCAACGGCCTGGACTACGTTGGCGGTGATGACTTCGGTCTGGTTTGCAAAGCCACCCGTGGTTCGGTCAACGAAGAACAGCGTGCCGCTGTTGAAGCGTGGCTGAAGGCTCGTCCAGAGCTGACCCGCGTTGAAGTCAGCGCCCTGTTGGACGCTTGGCATCCAGAAAAGCCGATCAACCCGGCAGTCTGATGTCATGAAAAAGCGACCCATTCGGGTCGCTTTTTCGTTACTGGGTCTTAAAGATTCAGGCCTTGCGCCAGTTCAGAATCACCAGCGTCAACACCCCCGCCACAATCCCCCAGAACGCCGAACCGATGGAAAACAACGTCAACCCCGACGCTGTGACCATAAAGGTGATCAACGCTGCCTCCCGTTCCTTCGGCTCATTCATGGCGATACTCAGGCCATTGATGATCGAGCCAAACAACGCCAGTGCCGCAATCGACAGCACCAGTTCCTTGGGCAGGGCGGCGAACAGCGCGGCCAGCGTTGCGCCAAACACCCCGGCAATCCCGTAGAAAATCCCGCACCAGACAGCAGCGGTATAGCGCTTGTTGCGATCTTCATGGGCATGGGGCCCGGTGCAGATTGCCGCGCTGATGGCCGCCAGGTTGATGCCGTGGGAGCCGAAGGGTGCCAGCACCAGCGAGGCCAGGCCGGTGGTGGTGATCAGGGGCGAGGCCGGCACGTTATAGCCATCGGCCCGCAGCACCGCGACCCCCGGCATGTTTTGCGAGGTCATGGCCACCACGAACAGCGGGATGCCGATGCTGATGGTCGCCGCCAGGGAGAAGTGCGGCGTGGTCCACACCGGCGTCGCCACTTCCAGGTGGAAACCGCTGAAATCCAGCAACCCCATCAACCCGGACAGCGCCGTGCCGATCAGCAAGGCTGCGAGCACCGCATAACGCGGCGACAGGCGCTTGATGATCAGGTAAGTGAAGAACATCCCCAGCACCAGCCCGGTACGGTGCTGGGCGGCGACGAAAATCTCGCTGCCGATCTTGAACAGGATCCCCGCCAGCAAGGCTGCGGCCAGGGAGGCCGGGATGCGCTTGACGAGTTTTTCGAAGCTGCCGGTCAGCCCGCAGATCGTCACCAGCACTGCGCAGGTGATATAGGCGCCGATGGCTTCGCCGTAACTCACGCCGCCCAGGCTGGTGATCAACAGCGCTGCGCCCGGCGTAGACCAGGCAATAGTGATCGGCGTGCGGTAGCGCAACGACAGGCCAATGCTGCACACCGCCATGCCGATGGAGATTGCCCAGATCCACGAGGAAATCTGCGCCGTGGTCAGGCCGGCGGCCTGGCCGGCTTGAAACATCAGCACCAGGGAGCTGGTGTAGCCGGTCATCATGGCAATGAAACCGGCGACGATGGCCGAAGGCGAAGTGTCGGCCAGTGGGCGTAATCGCGCTTGGGGGACGTCGGACATGGGGCGGTGTTCCTTATACCGGGCTGTTCTTGTAGGAGCGAGCTTGCTCGCGAAAAACCTGAGGGCGCCGTTGGGTGTCAGTAGACCAACGTCATCGTTAACGACCTTCGCGAGCAAGCTCGCTCCTACAAAGAAAGGAGAAAACGTGGAATCAAGCCTAAACTCAAACGTAACGATTCATTGCAATACAGCCGGCGCCGCAAACAGCCGTACAGTGTGTTGGCGCAATGGGTTGTGTACAATGTGCGCTGATTTTACGCGATACTTGCCAGCGACCCTCTGTGCCGTATTACAGTCAACGTCAATTCGCCGCCGTTCTCCCGACCCGAGTGCCCATGAACGAACAGTTGCAGCCCCTCAAGAAACAACCGCGAGCCGGTAAGGCCGGTCGCAGTGGAACCCAGGACGATATCGTCTACGCGCATATCTTCGAGGCCATCCTCGAGCAACGCCTGGCGCCCGGTACCAAATTGAGTGAAGAAGCGCTGGGCGAAATCTTCGGCGTCAGCCGCACCATCATTCGCCGTGCGCTGTCGCGCCTGGCCCATGAAGGCGTGGTACTGCTGCGGCCCAATCGCGGCGCGGTAGTGGCCAGCCCGAGTGTCGAGGAAGCCCGCCAGGTGTTCCTCGCCCGACGCCTGGTGGAACGTGCGATCACTGAGTTGGCGGTGCAGCATGCCACGGCCGAGCAACTGGCCGAGCTGCGGCAGATGGTCAACGACGAGCGCGACAGCTTTTCCCGGGGTGATCGCGGCGCGGGCATCCGGCTTTCCGGCGAGTTCCACCTGAAGCTGGCTGAAGCGGCGAAGAATGCGCCGCTGATCAGCTTCCAGCGCAGCCTGGTGTCCCAGACCTCGTTGATCATCGCCCAGTACGAAAGCGGCAACCGCTCGCACTGTTCCTATGATGAGCACACCCAGTTGATCGACGCGATCGAAGCGCGGGATGCGGATTTGGCTGTGAACCTGATGATGCACCACATGGATCACATCGACAGCAAGCTCAACCTCGACGAGGAAAGTGCGTCGGATGACCTGCATGCGGTGTTCTCGCATTTGTTGCAGACCAAGAAGCCGGGGCGCTCGTCCGTAAAACTGTAAACCCCGATCAAAAATGTGGGAGCTGGCTTGCCTGCGATAGCATCACCTCGGTTCAACTGAATGATCGAGGTGTCTGCATCGCAGGCAAGCCAGCTCCCACATTTGTTTTGTGGTGCCTGTTAAATCAGCGTTGGTGCACGAGTTGCCCCGCTGCATATGTCTGCAACACCGCCCGGTCATCCCCCAGCGTCATCAACACAAACAACGTCTCGGCAATGTTATTGGCCTGCTTCAGGCGATAGCTGAGCAGTGGCGTGGCGTTGTAATCCAGCACCAAAAAGTCCGCATCAGTGCCCGGTTGCAGCGTGCCGATTTTGTCTTCCAGGCGCAGCGCCCGCGCACCGCCCAGGGTGGCCAGGTACAGCGATTTGAACGGACTCAAGCGTGCGCCTTGCAGTTGCATCACCTTGTACGCCTCGTTCAAGGTTTGCAGCAGCGAGAAGCTGGTGCCGCCACCGACATCCGTACCCAGGCCGACATTCAGCTTGTGCTTCTCGGCCATCGGCAGGTTGAACAACCCGCTGCCCAGGAAGAAGTTCGACGTCGGGCAGAACGCGACTGCCGAGCCGGCTTCTGCCAGCCGCGCGCATTCGTCGTCGCACAGGTGCACGCCGTGGGCGAACACCGAGCGCTCACCCAGCAATTTGTAATGGTCGTACACGTCCAGGTAGCCGCTGCGCTCCGGGAACAGTTCTTTCACCCATTCCACTTCCTGCAGGTTTTCACTGATGTGAGTCTGCATGTACAGGTCCGGGTATTCCCCCAGCAACTGCCCGGCGAGGGTCAGTTGTTCTGGCGTACTGGTCGGTGCGAAACGTGGCGTCACCGCGTAGTGCAAACGGCCCTTGCCATGCCAGCGCTCGATCAACGCTTTGCTCTCTGCGTAGCCGGATTGCGCGGTGTCGGTCAGATAGTCCGGCGCGTTGCGGTCCATCATCACCTTGCCGGCGATCATCCGCAGGTCGAGTTTCTCGGCCGCTTCAAAAAACGAGTTCACGGATTGCGGGTGCACGCTGCCGAATACCAGCGCGGTGGTGGTGCCGTTGCGCAGCAGTTCCTTGATGAAAATATCCGCGACTTCTTCGGCGTGGGCCTTGTCGGCGAACTGGCTTTCGCACGGGAAGGTGTAGGTGTTGAGCCAGTCCAGCAACTGTTCGCCATAGGCGCCGACCATGCCGGTTTGCGGCAGGTGAATGTGGGTGTCGATCAGGCCTGGGGTGATCAGCGCGTCCTGATAATGAGTGACTTCGATATCGGCGGGCAGGCTGGCGAGCAAGTCGCTGGCGTGGCCCAGGGCGCTGATCTGGCCGTTGTCGATCACCAGCAGGCCGTCTTCGAAATACTCGTAGGAGGCTTCGATCCCAACTTCGGCAGGGTCGGCGATGCTGTGCAAAATGGCGGCACGGTAGGCTTTGCGTGTCAAAGGCATGGTCGTCTCAGTTAGTCGCTTGGCTGCGGCGTGATACCGGCAGCAGTTTGGCAATGGGTTCGGCGCTCGCAGTGTGCTGGCCGAAGTTGGCGTTATAGGTGGCGATGATTTCGCCGGCGATGGAGATGGCGATTTCCACAGGCAGTTTGCCTTTGACTTCGGTCAGCCCCATCGGGCAATGCATGCGTTGCAGTTGCGCGGTGTCGAAACCGCGATCCCGCAGGCGGTGTTCAAACTTGACGCGCTTGGTCTTCGAACCGATCAGGCCGAAGTAGGTGAAGTCATTGCGCTTGAGCAGGGCGGCGGTCAGCTCCAGGTCCAGCGCGTGGTTGTGGGTCATGACGATGCAGTAACTGCCCACAGGCAAGTTGTCGATTTCATCCACCGGCTCTTCGCTGACGATTTTACGCACGCCTTGGGGGATGTGTTCCGGGAATTCCTGTTCGCGGGAATCGATCCAGCGCACCCGGCACGGCAGGCTGGCCAGCAGCGGCACCAGCGCACGGCCCACGTGGCCGGCGCCGAACACCGCGATCTGCGCCTGCACCTGGCCCATCGGTTCGAACAACAGCACCGTCACGCCGCCGCAGCACTGGCCCAGGCTGGCGCCGAGGCTGAAGCGCTCCAGATGGGTGTTCTGCTGGCCGCGCACGAGCATGTCCCGGGCGATCTGCATCGCTTTGTATTCCAGGTGCCCGCCACCGATGGTGTCGAAGGTGTGGGCGGCGCTGATGACCATCTTCGAACCGGCATTGCGCGGCGTGGAGCCGAGCTCTTCGATGATAGTCACCAGCACGCAGGGTTCACCCTGGTTCTGCAGGTCGGCGAGGGCGCTGATCCAGTTGTTCATGTTTACCTCAGCATCTCTGTTGTCAGTTCGACCGCTATCGCAGGCAAGCCAGCTCCCACATTTGATCGGGTTCACACATCCAAATGTGGGAGCCGGGCTTGCCCGCGATGGCAGCGCCTCGGTCTAAAGCGAAGCCAGCTCGGTTTCAGTTTCAACAGCCTTCGCGGCAGTCAGTTGGCGCATCTGCTCACACCCCCACAACACCCGCTCCGGCGTCGCCGGTGCATCAATCTTCGGCTGATGACGATAGTCACCCAGGCTCGCCACGGCATCCTTGATCGCACACCACGAGGCGATGCCGAGCATGAACGGCGGCTCACCCACGGCCTTGGAATGGAACACCGTGTCTTCCGGGTTCTTGCGGTTTTCCACCAGCTTCACCCGCAGGTCCAGCGGCATGTCGGCCACGGCGGGGATCTTGTAGCTGGCCGGGCCGTTGGTCATCAGCTTGCCCTTGTTGTTCCAGACCAGCTCTTCCATGGTCAGCCAGCCCATGCCCTGGATGAAGCCGCCTTCGACCTGGCCGATGTCGATGGCCGGGTTCAGCGAGGCGCCCACGTCGTGGAGGATGTCGGTACGCAGCATCTTGTATTCGCCGGTCAGCGTATCGACGATCACCTCGCAACAGGCCGCGCCGAACGCGAAGTAGTAGAACGGCCGGCCGCGCGCCTGGCTGCGGTCGTAGAAGATTTTCGGCGTCTTGTAGAAGCCCGTGCTGGACAGCGACACCTGGGCGAAATACGCCTGCTGGATCAGCGCCTCAAACGTCAGGATATGATCGCGAACCCGCACATGCCCGTTGTGGAATTCAACGTCGGCCTCGCTGACTTCATACTTGCGCGCGGCAAATTCCACCAGGCGTTGCTTGATGGTTTCGGCAGCATTCTGCGCGGCCTTGCCGTTCAGGTCGGCACCGCTGGAAGCCGCCGTCGGCGAGGTGTTCGGCACCTTGTCGGTGTTGGTGGCGGTGATCTGCACGCGGTCGATTTCCACCTGGAAAATCTCGGCCACCACTTGCGCTACCTTGATGTTCAAGCCCTGGCCCATCTCGGTGCCGCCGTGGTTCAGGTGGATGCTGCCGTCGGTGTAGATGTGGATCAGCGCACCGGCCTGGTTGAGGAAGCTGGCGGTGAAGGAAATGCCGAATTTAACCGGCGTCAGCGCCAGGCCTTTTTTCAGGATCGGGCTGTTGGCGTTGTAGCGACGGATCGCTTCGCGGCGCTCGAAATACTGGCTGCTGTGTTCGAGTTCGGCGGTCATCTCTTCGAGCATGTTGTGCTCGACGGTCTGGTAGTAGTGGGTGACGTTGCGCTCGGTCTTGCCGTAGTAGTTGGCCTTGCGCACGGCCAGTGGGTCGAGGGCCAGATGCCGGGCAATGGCGTCCATCACTTCTTCGATGGCGACCATGCCTTGTGGCCCGCCGAAGCCACGGTAAGCGGTATTGGACGCGGTGTTGGTCTTGCAGCGGTGGCCGTTGACGGTGGCGTCGCCCAGGTAATAGGAGTTGTCGGAGTGGAACATGGCGCGGTCGACAATCGAGTTCGACAGGTCCGGTGAGCAGCCGCAGTTGCCCGCCAGGTCCAGATTGATACCGTGCAGGCGGCCGGTGTCATCGAAGCCCACGTCGTACTCGATATAGAACGGGTGGCGTTTGCCGGTCATCAGCATGTCTTCGACCCGCGGCAGGCGCATTTTGGTCGGCTGGCCGGTGAGGCGTGCGACCACCGCGCACAGGCATGCGGGGCTTGCGGCCTGGGTTTCCTTGCCGCCGAAACCACCGCCCATGCGGCGCATGTCCACCACGATTTTGTTCATGGAGACGTCGAGTACTTCGGCCACCAGCTTCTGCACTTCGGTGGGGTTTTGCGTGGAGCAGTAGACGATCATGCCGCCGTCTTCGGTGGGCATCACCGAGGAGATCTGGGTTTCCAGGTAAAAGTGTTCCTGGCCGCCGATGTGCAGCGTGCCCTGGATGCGGTTTTTGGCGGTCGCCAGCGCGCCGGCGGAATCTCCGCGCTGGTGCGTATGGCTGTCCAGCACGAAATGCTTTTTGCGAAACGCCTCGACCACGTCCAGCACCGGCTCCAGGTCTTCGTATTCGATCACGGCGGCCATGGCGGCCTTGCGTGCGGTTTCCAGGTCGCGGGCGGCGACGGCCAGCACCACCTGGCCGACAAACTGCACGGTGTCGATGGCCAGCAACGGGTCGCCGGGCATCAGCGGGCCGATGTCTTTCAGGCCCGGCACGTCTTCGTGGGTAATGACGATGCGCACGCCGTCGAAGGCGTAGCACGGCGCGGTGTCGATGCTGATGATCTTCGCGTGGGCGCGGTCCGACATGCGGGCATACAGGTGCAACTGGTTGGGGAATTCCAGGCGATCATCGATGTACTGCGCCTCGCCCGAGACGTGCTTGGCGGCGCTGTCGTGCTTGACGCTGCGACCGACTCCGCTGGTCAGGTCCTGGGCAAACAGTTCGGCGAGTTCGGCCTGGGATTTTTCCACGGCGTGATGGTTAGACATAAGCGGTCACCCGAGTCTCGATGTGCGGCGTTTGCAGTTCGATGAAATATTTTCGCAGCAGGTTTTGCGCGCTGAGCAGGCGGTATTCCTTGCTGGCGCGGAAGTCCGACAGAGGCGTGAAATCTTCGGCCAGCGCAGCGCAGGCTTTTTCCACGGTGGCGGAATTCCAGGTGGCTCCGTTCAGCACCGCTTCGCAGTTTTTTGCGCGTTTCGGGGTGGCGGCCATGCCACCGAAGGCAACCCGCGCGTCGCTGATAACGCCGTTATCGATCTTCAGGTTGAAGGCGGCGCAGACGGCAGAGATGTCATCGTCCAGGCGCTTGGAAACCTTGTACGCGCGAAACAGCGGCACGCCTTTGGGCACGATGATTTTTTCGATGAATTCGCTGTCCTGACGGGCAGTGACGCGATAGTCGATAAAGTAATCTTCCAGGGCCAGGGTGCGGCGGGTGTTGCCCTTGCACAGCACGATCTGCGCGCCGAGGGCGATCAGCAGCGGCGGCGAATCACCGATGGGCGAGGCGTTGCCGATATTGCCGCCCAGGGTGCCCTGGTTGCGGATCTGCAACGAGGCGAAGCGGTGGAGCAATTCGCCGAAGTCCGGGTATTCGTGGTTGAGAGCGGTGTAGCAATCGGACAGCGACGTGGCCGCGCCGATTTCCAGGCGGTCGTCGAAGCTTTCGATGCGCTTCATCTCTTCGATATTGCCGACGTAGATCATCACCGGCAGCGTGCGGTGGAACTGGGTGACTTCCAGCGCCAGGTCGGTGCCGCCAGCCAGCAGCCGGGCTTGCGGGTAGGCGTCGTAGAGGTCAGCGAGGTCGGCGACGGTCAGCGGCACCAGGCAGCGTTTGTCGCCACTGTTCAGTTCACCGGTTTGCGTCGGTGCGATGGCTTTCAGGCGGGCGATGGTTTCGGCCTGGCGGCTGTCGAACTGGTCCTGGGGCTTGTTGCAGCAGGCCTGTTCAGCGGCGGCGAGAATCGGGCGATAGCCGGTGCAGCGGCAGAGGTTGCCGGCCAGGGCTTCGTGGGCTTTCTGGCTGTCGGGGGCATCACTGTTCTTTTGCAGGGCGAACAGTGACATCACAAAACCCGGGGTGCAGAAGCCGCACTGCGAACCGTGGCACTCCACCATGGCTTGTTGCACGCTGTGGAGTTGGCCCTGGTGCTTGAGGTCTTCGACGCTGATCAGTTGTTTGCCGTGCAGGGACGAAACAAACGTCAGGCACGAATTGAGGCTGCGATAGCGAATCTGCTCGGCGCCCTGATCGTCGGTGTGCAGCTCGCCGACCACCACGGTGCAGGCGCCACAGTCGCCGCTGGCGCAGCCTTCCTTGGTGCCGGATTTGCCCAGGTGCTCACGCAAATAGTTGAGCACGGTCAGGTTCGGGTCCAGGGCGTGCTCGCTACGGAGCTCCTGGTTTAGTAAAAACTGGATCACGGAAGGCCTCGCAGACTCATTATTGTTGTTAACCGCTTTGCGCCGAATCTAGTCATGTCTGACTTTTCGGTCAACGATTTTCTGACCGAAAGGTCAAGAAAATGCGATCTCAACATCTTTAATTATGGTCCAGTTCTCTGGAACCGCCGTTTTTGGGGGCTTCTGGACTTTAACGGCTGCTTATTTCATGCCAAATTCCGCTCTGTGGGCCGTACGCCATCAACCGGCAAGTGCGCTACACTGCCGCGCTTGTACCGATAGAAGATTTTGAAGGGAAAACATGACGTTCAAGGCGCCGGATAGTCTTGCCGAGCAAATCGCTCACCACCTCGCCGAACGTATCATTCGCGGCGAGCTCAAGCCTGGGGAGCGGATCCAGGAGCAGAAGGTCACACTGGCGCTCAATGTCAGCCGTGGCTCCGTGCGCGAAGCCTTGCTGATCCTCGAGCGCCGGCACCTGATCGCGATCCTGCCGCGCCGTGGCGCCCACGTCACCGAGCTCTCCGTCCACAAGGTGCAGAGCCTGTGCACGCTGATGGGCGAGCTGCACATCCTGCTGGGCAATGCGGTCGCCGCCGGCTGGCAGACCCAGGCCGACATGGCGCCGTTCGTGCAGATCCAGCAGCGCCTGATCGCCAGCTTCGAACGCCAGGACATCCGGGCCTTCGTCGAAGAGAGCTTCAACGTGATGCGCGCCGCCTATCCGTTCGCCAACAACCCGTATCTGCAGGAAACCGTCGAGAACCTGCAGCCGGCGATGAACCGTGCCTACTACCTGGCGCTGGATCAACGCAAGGCGTCCATGAGCGAGTACCTGGTGCTGTTCGAGCAATTGCTCGCCGCCGTGCTGGCCCGTGACCTGCCGCAGATTCGCCAGGTGCTCTCGGCCTATGTCGAGCGCAGTTACTCGCTGGTCATCGCTGCGTTGGCGGAAGCCTAAGCGTGCGGCTCAAGTGCATCAAACTGGCGGGGTTCAAATCCTTCGTCGACCCGACCACGGTGAACTTCCCCAGTAACATGGCGGCAGTGGTGGGACCCAATGGTTGCGGCAAGTCGAACATCATCGACGCCGTACGCTGGGTGATGGGCGAGAGCTCCGCGAAAAACCTGCGTGGCGAGTCGATGACCGACGTCATCTTCAACGGCTCCACCAGCCGCAAGCCGGTGAGCCAGGCCAGCATCGAACTGGTATTTGATAACTCCGACGGCACCCTGGTGGGCGAGTACGCGGCCTACGCGGAAATTTCCATCCGCCGCAAGGTGACCCGCGACAGCCAGAACAGCTACTTCCTCAACGGCACCAAGTGCCGCCGCCGGGACATCACCGACATTTTCCTCGGCACCGGTCTGGGCCCGCGCAGCTACTCGATCATCGAGCAGGGGATGATCTCCAAGCTGATCGAAGCCAAGCCCGAAGACCTGCGTAACTTTATCGAAGAAGCGGCCGGCATCTCCAAGTACAAGGAGCGCCGCCGCGAGACCGAAAACCGCATCCGTCGCACCCATGAAAACCTCGCCCGCCTGACCGACCTGCGTGAAGAGCTGGAGCGCCAGTTGGAGCGCCTGCACCGCCAGGCCCAGGCCGCCGAGAAGTATCAGGAATACAAGGGCGAGGAGCGTCAGCTCAAGGCGCAACTGTCGGCTCTGCGCTGGCAAGCGTTGAATGATCAGGTGGGCCAGCGCGAAGCAATCATCGGCACCCAGGAAATCAGCTTTGAAGCCCTGGTGGCCGAACAGCGCAATGCCGACGCCAGTATCGAGCGCCTGCGGGACGGTCACCATGACCTGTCCGAGCGCTTCAATCTGGTGCAGGGGCGCTTCTATTCGGTGGGCGGCGATATCGCTCGGGTCGAGCAGAGCATCCAGCACGGTCAACAACGTTTGCGCCAATTGCAGGATGACCTGAAAGAAGCCGAACGCGCGCGCCTGGAAACCGAATCCCACCTGGGCCACGACCGCACGTTGCTGCTGACCCTTGGGGAAGAGCTGGGCATGCTCACCCCCGAGCAGGAAGTCACCAGCGCCGCCGCTGAAGAAGCCGCTGCGGCCCTGGAAGAATCCGAAACCACCATGCATGGCTGGCAGGAGCAGTGGGACAATTTCAACCTGCAATCCGCCGAGCCGCGCCGCCAGGCTGAGGTGCAGCAGTCGCGCATCCAGCAACTGGAAACCAGCATGGAGCGCCTGGCCGAGCGCCAGCGGCGTTTGGTGGAAGAGCGCGTGCTGCTCGCCGCCGACCCGGAAGATGCAGCGATCATGCAGTTGAGCGAGCAGCTGGCTGAAAGCGAAATGACGCTGGAAGAGCTGGAAGCCAGTGAAGAACAACAAGTGGAGCGCCTGGAGCAATTGCGTCAGCAACTGCAACAGGCGACCCAAGCCCAGCAAACCGCTCAAGGTGATTTGCAGCGGCTCAACGGCCGGTTGGCGTCCCTGGAGGCCTTGCAGCAAGCGGCGCTCGACCCGGGCACCGGCACGGCCGAATGGCTGCGCGATCAACACCTGGCCGAACGCCCGCGCCTGGCCGAAGGCTTGAAGGTTGAAGCCGGTTGGGAGCTGGCGGTGGAAACCGTGCTCGGCGCCGATCTGCAAGCGGTGCTGGTGGATGATTTTGGCGGCTTTGACCTGGCGGGGTTTGCCCAGGGCGATCTGCGCTTGCTCAGCCCGGCGGCGGACGGCACTCGCGTGCCGGGCAGCTTGCTGGACAAGGTTGAGGCAGCAATTGATCTGTCGCCCTGGCTGGGGCAGGTCAAACCCGTGGACAGTCTTGAGCAGGCCCTGGCTCAGCGGGGTCAATTGGCTGCCGGGCAAAGCCTGATCAGCCGCGACGGCTTTTGGGTTGGCCGGCACTTTTTGCGGGTGCGTCGCGCCAGCGAAGCGGAAAGCGGCGTTCTGGCCCGTGGCCAGGAAATCGTCAACCTGACCGCCGAACGCGAAGAGCGCGAAGCCACGCTCGAGTCCCTGGAAAACCAGCTGCAAACCCTGCGCGCCACCCAACGCCAGCAAGAGACCGGCCGCGAACATCTGCGCCGCCTGTTGCAGGACGAAGCGCGCCAGCAAGGCGAATTGAAAGCCCAGCTCTCGGCGAGCAAGGCCAAGGTCGAGCAACTGACCCTGCGCCGTACCCGTCTCGACGAAGAAGTGGCCGAGATGGGCGAGCAGCGCTCCCTCGAACACGAACAAGTCGGTGAAGCCCGCCTGCAACTGCAGGAAGCCCTCGACAGCATGGCCCTGGACACCGAGCAGCGCGAGTTGCTGCTGGCCCAGCGCGACAGCCTGCGTGAACGCCTCGACCGCGTACGCCAGGAAGCCCGTCAGCACAAGGATCACGCCCACCAGTTAGCCGTGCGCCTCGGCTCCCTGCGTGCGCAACACGACTCGACCCGCCAGGCCCTTGAACGCCTGGAAATGCAGTCCGAACGCCTGACCGAAAAGCGCGAGCAACTGAGCCTCAACCTGGAGGAGGGCGAAGCTCCGCTGGAAGAGCTGCGCCTGAAGCTCGAAGAGTTGCTCGACAAGCGCATGACCGTCGACGAAGAACTCAAGACCGCACAAATCGCCCTGGAAGACGCCGACCGTGAACTGCGCGACGCCGAAAAACGCCGGACCCAGGCCGAGCAACAGTCGCAACTGATCCGTGGCCAGCTCGAACAGCAGCGCATGGAATGGCAAGCCCTCACGGTGCGCCGCAAAACCCTGCAAGACCAGTTGCTGGAAGACGGCTATGACCTGCATGGCGTGCTCAATACCTTGACCGCCGAGGCCAACGAGAAAGAAGCCGAAGAAGAACTTGAGCGGATTGCCGCGCGTATTCAACGACTCGGCGCGATCAACCTCGCCGCCATCGACGAGTACCAGCAGCAGTCCGAGCGCAAGCGTTATCTGGACGCGCAGAACGCCGATCTGGTCGAAGCACTGGACACCCTGGAAAACGTGATCCGCAAGATCGACAAGGAAACCCGCAATCGCTTCAAAGATACCTTTGATCAGATTAATGGCGGTTTACAGGCGTTATTCCCGAAAGTTTTCGGTGGTGGCAGCGCTTACTTGGAACTGACGGGCGAAGATCTACTCGATACAGGGGTAACGATCATGGCGCGGCCTCCGGGCAAGAAGAACAGCACCATCCATTTGTTGTCCGGTGGCGAGAAGGCACTGACGGCGTTGGCCCTGGTATTTGCGATCTTCAAGTTGAACCCGGCGCCGTTCTGCATGCTCGACGAAGTTGACGCCCCGCTGGATGACGCTAACGTTGGACGGTATGCCCGACTGGTTAAAGAGATGTCCCAGACGGTGCAGTTCATCTATATCACCCACAACAAGATCGCCATGGAAATGGCTGACCAGTTGATGGGTGTGACGATGCACGAGCCGGGCTGTTCGCGATTGGTGGCGGTGGATGTCGAAGAGGCGATGGCGTTGGTGGAATCCTGAGCCCACTTCGAAGGAGGATTTTCAGCAGGACGTAAGGTGATTTACCGGTCTGGGAAAAGTGGCAAATGGACATATTTGTTCAAGGCATTTTGACAGACGGTGTAAAGTTATCTTTGGTCGTGCTAGTTTAATGTCAAATTTTCGTATGCGTGGGCAAAACGTCATTCAGAACATAGAGTTGGCGCCACGTTTTAAAGCGGTTTGCACGGTGCTAAACCCCTTATTTTTCAGCATTTTTTATTAGAGGCACGGGATTACATGGAAATCGGTCTGCGCGAGTGGCTGATCGTCATCGGCATTATTGTCATTGCCGGTATTCTTTTTGATGGCTGGCGCCGGATGCGCGGCGGCAAGGGCAAGTTGAAATTCCGCCTGGACCGCAACCTGTCCAATCTGCCGGACGACGACGGCAGCGCCGAGCTGCTGGGGCCACCGCGTGTCCTGGATAACCATAAAGAGCCGCAGCTGGACGAGCACGACCTGCCGTCGATGAGCGCACCGGTGCGTGAAGCCCGCGAGCCCAAACGCGGCAAACGTGCTGCGGCCAGCGAACCGGCCCAGGGCGACCTGAACCTGGACCTGGACGAAGGCCCGAGCTTCAGCAGCCGTGACGATGACTTCCCGGATGAGGCACCGACCAGGAGCGCCCATAAAGAATCCGTCAAGGACCAACCGGCCGCCGAAGAGGTGCTGGTGATCAGCGTGATCTGCCGTGACGCCGCCGGCTTCAAGGGCCCGGCCTTGCTGCAGAATATTCTGGAAAGCGGCCTGCGTTTCGGCGAGATGGATATTTTCCACCGCCACGAAAGCATGGCTGGCAACGGTGAAGTGCTGTTCTCCATGGCCAACGCGGTCAAGCCGGGCATCTTTGATCTGGACGACATCGACCATTTCAGCACCCCGGCCGTGAGTTTCTTCCTCGGTCTGCCAGGCCCGCGTCACCCGAAACAAGCATTCGACGTGATGGTGGCCGCTGCCCGCAAGCTGTCCCAGGAACTCAACGGCGAGCTCAAGGACGATCAACGCAGCGTCCTGACCGCCCAGACCATCGAGCATTACCGTCAGCGCATCGTCGAGTTCGAGCGTCGCGCCCTGACACAGAAGCGCTGAGGTCCAAGCTTAAGCGTTGCCTGTAGAATCCATGCACTAACATATTGAGCAGCTTCGGCTGCTCTTTTGCTTTATGAGAGAACACCCATGACCGCCGCCCACACCCGCATCCTCGAACTGCGCGCTGAACTGGATCAGCACAACTACCGTTACCACGTCCTCGACGAACCGAGCATCCCGGACGCCGAGTACGACCGGCTGTTCCACGAGCTCAAGGCCCTGGAAGCCGAGCACCCGGACCTGGTTACCCGTGATTCACCGACGCAGCGGGTCGGCAGTGCGGCATTGTCTGCATTCACTCAGGTACGTCACGAAATCCCGATGCTCAGCCTGGGCAACGCCTTCGATGAAAGCACCATGCTGGAATTCGATCGCCGGGTGACCGAGGGCCTGGACCTGCCGGTAGGCGACCTGTTTGGCGGTGGCGCGGCGGTGGAATACAGCTGCGAGCCGAAGCTTGATGGCCTGGCGGTCAGCCTGCTGTATCAGGATGGCGAACTGGTGCGTGGCGCCACCCGCGGCGACGGCACCACCGGTGAAGACATCAGCGTCAACGTGCGCACTGTGCGCAATATTCCGCTGAAACTGCAGGGCACCGGCTGGCCGGCGACCCTGGAAGTGCGCGGCGAAGTGTTCATGTCCAAGGCCGGTTTCGAGCGGCTGAACGCCACCCAACTGGAAGTCGGCGGCAAGACCTTCGCCAACCCGCGCAATGCGGCGGCGGGTAGCCTGCGCCAGCTGGATTCGAAGATTACCGCCAGCCGTCCGCTGGAATTCTGCTGTTACGGCGTGACCACGGATATCAGCGACACCCACATCGGCAATCTGCAACAGCTGAAGCAGTGGGGCATGCCCATCAGCCATGAGTTGAAGCTGGCCAAGGGGATTCAGGATTGCCTCGACTACTACCGTGATATCGGCGAGCGCCGCAATGCCTTGCCGTATGAAATCGACGGCGTGGTGTTCAAGGTCAACAGCATTGCCTACCAGCGGGAACTGGGCTTCCGTGCCCGCGAGCCACGCTGGGCGATTGCCCATAAATTCCCGGCCATGGAAGAGCTGACCGAACTGCTGGACGTTGAGTTCCAGGTCGGCCGCACCGGGGCTGTAACGCCTGTGGCACGCTTGAAACCGGTCAAGGTCGCGGGTGTGACCGTGTCCAACGCAACCCTGCACAACATGGACGAAGTGGCACGCCTGGGCTTGATGATCGGCGACACCGTGATCATCCGCCGTGCGGGTGATGTGATCCCCCAGGTGGTGTCGGTGGTCACCGAGCGTCGCCCGGAAAACGCCCGTGCGGTGCAGATCCCCGAGAGTTGCCCAGTGTGCGGTTCCCACGTGGAGCGCACGCAGTTGGTCAAGCGCAGCAAGGGCAAGGAAACCGTCAGCGAAGGCGCGGTGTATCGTTGCGTCGGGCGCCTGGCCTGCGGTGCGCAGCTCAAGCAGGCGATCATCCATTTCGTCTCGCGCCGGGCCATGGACATTGACGGCCTGGGCGACAAGACCATCGAGCAACTGGTGGACGAGAAGCTGATCGGCTCGCCGGCTGACCTCTACAAGCTCAAGTACGAACAGATCATCGACCTGGAAGGCTTTGCCGACGTTTCCAGCAAGAAGCTGATCACCGCCATCGAAAACAGCAAGACGCCAACCCTCGCACGATTTATCTACGCCCTCGGCATTCCCGATGTAGGCGAGGAGACCGCCAAGGTGCTGGCGCGCTCCCTGGCGTCCCTGGAGCGCGTGCAGCAGGCCTTGCCGGAAGTGCTGACGTACTTGCCGGACGTCGGCCTGGAAGTGGCCCACGAGATTCACAGCTTCTTTGAAGACAGCCATAACCAGGAAGTGATCGGCGCCTTGGTCTCCAAGGAGGAGTGCGGCGTGGAGTTGCAGGAGCAGGGTGAGCTGAGCGCCGAGTTCGCGGCCAGTACCACGTTGGGTGGTTTGCTCGACAAGCTGCACGTGCCGTCTGTTGGTCCGGGTGCTGCGCAGAAACTGGCGGACAAGTTTGGCTCCCTCGAAGGCGTGATCAAGGCCGACTGGCTCGACATGCGCCAGGCGTTGCCGGAGAAGCAGGCCAAGGCCGTACGGGATTTCTTCGACGTTGAAGAAAACGCCCATCGCGCGCTGGCCATCGAGCAGCAGCTCAAGGACTTCGGCATGCACTGGCAGAGCGAGAAGAAGGTCGTCGAAGGCCTGCCCGAGGCCGGTCACACCTGGGTGCTCACCGGCTCCCTGGAACTGATGAGCCGCGACGTCGCCAAGGAAAAACTTGAAAGCCTGGGCGCCAAGGTGGCGGGTTCTGTGTCGGCGAAAACCCATTGCGTGGTGGCCGGGCCGGGCGCGGGTTCGAAGCTGGCCAAGGCCAGTGAGTTGGGCTTGAAGGTGCTGGATGAAGAAGCATTCGTCGCGTTCCTCACCCAGCACGGCATAACCGTTGCCTGACGCTCATCCTGTAGGAGCCGGCTTGCCGGCGATGGCGTTTTCAAGATCGCCATCGCCGGCAAGCTGGCTCCTACAATTCGTGGGAACGATCATCGGCAGGAAATGATCTAGTCTTGGGCAGCCCAGGGAGAGATCGCCATGTACCGCTTCTTCGAACAACTCAGTTCGCGCATTGCCGCACCGTTCATGGCCGAGACCTCGCGCAACAGCAAGGTCTGGCAGTGCCGCTGTGGGCAGTCGCTGTTCTTTCGCAACAGCCAGTGCCTGGCCTGTTCGGCGCTGCTGGGCTATCAGCCGGAGCAGAGCCGCCTGTCCTCACTGCAGCCCGGCCCGTACGCCGATACGTGGCTGCTGGACGCCGACCCCGAAGGCGTTGCCTTTCGCCGCTGCGCCAACCTCGACACGCCGGCCGCCTGCAACTGGTTGCTGCCTGCCGACAACGGCCAGACCTTGTGCGTAGCCTGCAGCCTGAACCGCACCATCCCCGACCTGTCGATCCCGGAGAACCCGGAACGCTGGCGCAAGGTCGAAACCGCCAAGCGCCGGCTGGTGGCGCAACTGATCAGCCTGGGTTTGCAGGTCAGCCCCAAGACCGTCGATGAAGACACCGGCCTGGCCTTTGATTTCGTCGGCATCGACCTGGAAGGCAACGCACCGACCACCGGCCACGCCAACGGCCTCGTCACCCTTGATATCAAGGAAGCAGACGACGCCCACCGCGAAAAAATCCGTGTGCAGATGCGCGAGCCATACCGCACCTTGCTCGGGCATTTTCGCCATGAAGTCGGCCACTACTACTGGGACCGCCTGATCGCCAACAGTCACTGGCAGGAAGCGTTTCGCACGCTGTTCGGCGACGAGCGCGCCAGCTACGCCGACGCCCTTGAGCACCACTACCAGAACGGCCCGCGCCCGGAATGGCAGCAAACCTGCGTCAGCGCCTACGCCACCATGCACCCTTGGGAAGACTGGGCGGAAACCTGGGCGCATTACCTGCACATGATGGACGCCGTCGACACCGCGCTGGGCTTCGGCATGAGCGCCCGGGAGATGGACCTGGATTACCAGCCATTCCCTCTGAGCACCCTCTACGACCCTGAGCATCCCGGTGGCGCGGCGTTTCTGTCGTTCGTCAATGCCTGGATCGAACTGGCCGGCATGCTCAACGAACTGTCCCGCAGCATGGGCCAGCCGGATTTCTATCCGTTCGTCCTGCCGCCGGCGGTGATTGCCAAGCTGCACTTCATTCACCTGGTGATCCAGCAAGAGGGCGGCAGGGCAGATGAGGTCGTGCTTTTGTAGGAGCAAGCTTGCTCGCGATGGTCGTCAACGATGACGTGCCTATGCTGAATGAACGCGGCGTGTTTGCGGTCTTCGCGGGCAAGCTCGCACCTACAGCCAAGTACTTGAACCATCAGATATTTTTAATCCCGCACCAACGGTTGTAACTTCCGATGAGATCGGTACAATGGCGCGGCTTGCCGAGAGGCGAGCGTCGTTATGGTGACCCCATCGGTCCCCCCGCAACGATTACCCGTGAACCTGGTCAGAGCCGGAAGGCAGCAGCCACAGCGGGAACATTGTGTGCCGGGGTGTGGCTGGTGGGGTTGCCTCCATAACGCCACCCCCTCCTTGATTCAAAAAATACCCTTATGAAACCCTTCGCTGACAATCGTCATCTGCGAAGCGATTTCTGCTGTTCGCTCATCAGGGTTACTGACGGTACAGCGGGAACTTTCCCATGGCCGGAATCACTTCTGCGCGCAGCCTCGCCATGTGCCCGGGCAACTCCTGTCGTGCGGCAGGCGTGTCGGATGGGATGTTCTTGGCAAAGTGGAAGCTGATGATTTGGCCGGTCCCGTTGTCCTTGTAATATTTGAAGATATTGAACTCAAAGAAGCTGCCGTCCTTGCGTGTGGAGGTCGGATAAAACAGCAGCACGTAGATCGCATCGGTTTTCTCGTCTGAAAACATCTCCACCGGAAGGTTGGGGTATTCCTGTTTGTGGGCCTGCGCGATCAGGTTGGC
Organism: Pseudomonas yamanorum; assembly: GCF_013386765.1. Taxonomy (GTDB): domain Bacteria; phylum Pseudomonadota; class Gammaproteobacteria; order Pseudomonadales; family Pseudomonadaceae; genus Aquipseudomonas; species Aquipseudomonas yamanorum_A. Next base: position 218,611 of record NZ_JACARE010000027.1, on the reverse strand, counting down.
AAGGTCCCGGGGCTCGTTGCCGGTGGTCTGGGGCGGCGCGAGGCGAAAATCCACCAGTTCGCTCCAGGCGTTGACGCTTTCTGGTGCGAGGAAATATTCCCAGAGCGGAACGTTGCCCCGGGCCTGGTATTTCAGGACGTATGTTTTCCCGGCAAACACCACCGACTTTGTCTCGGCGATCGACGGGCGGGACAGGTCCGGCGGCGCCACAGTCGGTTTGGATGCACAGCCGAACAGCAACAGGACAGTCGATACCACGATCAGCCAACGCATGGGCACCTCCTGTGTTACGGCTTAGTGCTGTTGATGTGGTCGGCGATGCTGGCGAGCGTTGCGCTCCATTGTGCAACGGTTTGTTCTGAAGGCATTTCTCTCCAGGTCCTGGAAACCTTGTACGTGTCACCCCCCAGTTGATAGGCAAAATGCCTCAAGGTCATGACGTTGCCGTTCGCCTGTGTGCAGATCACCGACCAGCCCATATACGGGGTGCTGGTATCTCCCATGTCAGTCTGGCTGATATGTGTTTTGCAGTTTTTCTCGGCGGCCCGGGTATCGGAATCACGGGCCGCGCTTGGCGGTTGATTCTGGCCCGGCAACACAAACAGGGTGATCTCGTCTTTTCCGGTGTCGGCAGACCACTTGTATCGTTTTACCCCGGCATTCGCGAACGCTGATGCCATCTCGTCATCGTTTTTGGTTTGCCATTGCGAACCTTTTGGCGTTACGGCCTTGAGCAAGTAGCCCGCAAAATCTTCTGCGTGGGCGTTTGTCGAGACGAAGAGCAAACCGCTGATGGCACAGGCAATAAAGGTCGATTTCATGTCAGTCCCTGGACGTCATTGTTAGATGTCAGGACGACAATGCATCCTGCGCAACAGACAGTAGCGCAAGTAGTGGCAAAGTGCCCAGTCCGTTTAAAAATTATTCCCAGGGACGACGTCAGTGAGGGGTTGCTCACATCCTTAAAACCTTGCGCTGGACAACCCAAATTCGCCTTGTTAGTTTGCGCCAGCGACATATTTCTAAATATGTCGGCGGCACATGGATGATATTAAAGTGATGGCGCTTTATGGCTCATCTACTCCAACTAACAAGGATGTCAGTAATGAAAAGCCTGCAAGGGTTGCCTACTCTCATCAGCGCTTCCGTCGGTGCGCCGGGCAAAGCCCGCAACTTGCCCGCCGACGTTCAGTGCGTCCAGTACTTGTTCAACTTGATCATCCCCAAGTTGGGTTTTCCCCTCGCCGAAAACGGCAAGTGCGACGGTCAGTTGGTGCAGTGCATCAGCCAGTATCAGTTCCGCTATCTCAAGTACGCTCATCCTGATGGCGTGATCGACCCCACCGGGCGCACGTTCAATAGCCTGATCGAAGAGGCGGTGAAGGTGCCGGTCAAGCCGCACCCGACCCTGCGCATTCCGACCTTCCTGAATGTGTTCGGCAATACCAGTTCCGACATGGTCCAGGCGACCGTCAACCATTACCTGGACCGCATGCGGGCAATGATCGAGGCCGAGCGGCGCAACCGGCAGATGATGCTCCAGGCCACGTGCGACGGCGGTACGACGCTGACGGATACGGACTTTCAGAACGCCGCCACGCAGTTGGGTAACGGTATTTCCGTCAATATCATCAAGGCCTTCGCCACGGTGGAGTCGGGCGGGCGCTCAGGGTTCGGGCCGGCCAAGTTGCCGGTGATCGCTTTTGAAGGGCACCACTTTCGCAAGTACACCCATCATAAATACGATCAGACCCACCCGCTGTTGTCGTACCCCTACGTGAAAAAAGCCGGCCCCCAGTGGAAGGCCAACAACAAGGACCAGACCAAGGCCTGGGAAACCATGGCCACCGCCTTTGCACTGGATCAGGAAGCAGCCTTGAAATCGGCCTCCTGGGGCATGTTTCAGATAATGGGCTCCAACTTCACGGCATGCGGTTATAAAACGGTGTTTGAGTTTGTGGTGGCCATGAAGATTAATGCCGGGCAGCAACTAAAGGCCTTCCTCGGTTTTTGCAGCCAGAGCCCGGCACTGGTCAAGGCCATGAAGAACAAGGATTACGCCGCCATGGCGCTGAACTATAACGGCAAGGATTATGGCGACTATGACCAGCGCATCAAAAAAGCCTACGAAGCACTTGAAGGGAAAAAATAGTATGCCGTTCAAACATTGCCTGTCTCGTTTGTGGGTTGCCTCTTTCGTGTGTGTGGTGGGAGCGCCCGCGTTTGCCGCCACGTTGCACGCGGGCAAGTACGAAGGGCTGATGCTGGCCGTGACGCCTGAGCATCAGGTGGAAGGTTTTTATTCTGAGGAGATGGGCGAGGGCGTGACCCGCACGTGCACGTTCTTCCTGCAGGGCAAGGTCGACGGTGCGAAGGCGTCGGTGTCCACCTGGCTGGATGCGACTTATCCGGGAACCGTTACTGCCTCCTCGGACGGCGTGACGCTGACCGTGGAGGAGGGCCGCGAACATCCCGGTTGCGTCAGTGTGTTGATGCCTGAAATTGCCACCGGCCTGGACCTGAGCCAGACGGCTGCCAAGAAGTGGATTGGCCTGGTGACCGTTTCGTCCGACAAGGCCTTCCTGCAGAAAACCCCGGACGCCAAGGCCAGTCATCGTGCCTACGTGGTCAAGGATGATGTGGTCGCGGTGCTGGCGTTCAAGGATGGCTGGGCCCAGGTGGAGTACATCAACGGCGAGGGCCGCTCTTCCAAGGGCTGGATCAGCCAGGACCAATACGCCAGGCTGGCTCCTGCGAAAAGCTGAAGCTGTTCTGTGAGCCGCGGTGTGCCAGGCACGCCGCGGCTTTTTTATGCCCGCAACTCAGGCCTTGTTGCGATTGAACAGCTTGCGGATGACGGCGAACAGCGCCACGACGCCAATCACCAGGAACTTCTTCGCTGCCAGCAGGAAGATGCCGATCTTGGCGAACAATCCGGCCTTGGCGGCGATCCCGCCGGCGACCAATGCGGCGAGGCCGTAGGTCGCGAGTTTGTCAGTCTTCGGGTTGAAGTCGGTGTACAGGTTGCCATCCGTGAAGTTGGTAAAGGCCAGGACCTTTGGCAACTCCTGCTTGATGGTGGCCAGGTCGGACATCCCGGCGACGGCGTTGAGTTCCAGCACGCCTTCACGGCCCAGCACGCGGATGCTGTAGTTGAGGGTGGTCTGCTTGGCGTCGTCGGCTTTCAGTTCACGGGCCCAGTACATCTTGTGGGTGGTGTCGTCGTAGTGCGGCGGCTCGGCCCAGCCCAGCAGGTGCAGGCCGGCGTAGCCTTGCTTCTGGCGTTGCTTGTTGTCTTCGACGTCTTCTTCCTGCATTTGCTTGAGCAGTTCGGCGTAGTCGATTTTCGCCGCGTCTTCGTCAGAGATGTGCCCGTCGGCCTTGTAGCTGACGATCACGCCCCAGCCGCGTTCCGACAGCGGGCTGACGGCTTTCGGCACGATCATGCCCAGCGTCTTGAAGCCCGGCGGGTTGCCCCAGCCATCGGTCAGCAGGCGCTCGGTGTCTGCCGGGTCGAGGTAGTAGAACTCGTCGTTGAGCTTGAGGGTTGCGATGCCGCCGGGCAGGGTGACCGTGCCGGTGTTCTGCTTGAGGGAACTGAGAAAATGTTCTGCGGTTTCGGGGGCTTCGGCGGGTGCGGTGGCTTCAACAGGCGCCGGCTTGGCGGCGGCAAAAGCGGGTGCGACAGGCAGGCTCAGAGCGGCCGCCGCCAACAACAGGCGGAAGTAATTCATGGTAGTCCCTTACAATTTGAATTAATTTCGCGGCAGGATAACTGAAACATGTTGCAACGGGTTAGCCGAATGTCTCTCGCAGCAGCCCCGCAAATGCGTCCCGCGCCAGGTGGCGTTGGGTGTCTTTGTGCCAGAACAGCAGGTTATCCACTGCCGCCAACTCGTCGAAGCGGTAGGACGTCAGCTGGTTGGCCTGTTCGTAGCGCGCCAGGATGCCTTCCGGCGCCAGCGCCACGCCAATCCCCGCGCTGACGCAGCCAATGATCGTGCCCCAGCTGGCGTAGCTGGCGATGGCCGGTTTGATGTCGTGGGGCTTGAGCCAGTTTTCCAGGGCGGCGCGGTACGGGCAGCCGGGCGGCCAGACCAGCAGGGTGCGGCCGGCCAGGTCCCGGGCATCTTCGATGGGCGCGCTGGAAGCGCTGGTGATCAGCACCAGGCGCTCGCTGTAGACCACACTTTGTTCAAGCTTCGCGCGTTTGCCGCCGGCGGCCACCAGCGCGGCATCGATGCGGTGGTGTTGCAGGTCATCGAGTAGCTGGCCCCAGGCGCCGGTCACCAGTTCCAGCTCCACTTGTGGATAGCGTCGATGGTATTCGGCCAACAATGGCGGCAGCCGGCCGCTGGCGCTGGATTCCACCGCGCCGATGCGCAGTTTGCCGCGGGGAATCGCGTTGCTGTCGACGGCGCGCTTGGACTCTTCCACCAGCGCCAGGATGCGCTCGCAGTAGTCGAGAAACACCTCACCGGCCGCACTGATCGCCAACCCGCGCCCGGCGCGAATGAACAGCGGGGTGCCCAACTCGCTTTCCAGCTGCTTGATGCGCGTGGTGATGTTGGACGGCACGCAGTGCAACTGCAGGGCGGCCTGGGCCACGCTGCCGGTTTGCGCCACGGCTTTCACCATTTTCAGTTGGGCCAGTTCCATCGCTCAGTTCCAGTGATTACAGAAGTCAGAAACGGTTAATTGTCCTGCGTCTTGCCGGGGCCAAGACTGACGGCATTCCCACTGCTGGACGCCGTTCATGAATACCCCATCACCTGTAAAGCTTACGCTAGTCACTGCCAGCGTCATCCTCTGTTGGGCGTATTCGCCAATCGGTATTCATATGGCCTTGCACAGCTACAGTCCGGGGCAGTTGGCCCTGGGGCGGTTTCTGATTGCGTCGGTGTTGATGGCCGGCGTGGCATTGGTCATGAGGATCGAGCGGCCGCGTCTGCGGGACTTGCCATGGCTGCTGGTGCTGGGGTTCTTCGGGATTTTCCTGCATCACCTGACCATCAACTTCGGCCAGCAATTTGTTACGGCGGCCGCCTCCAGTGTGCTGGCGCAGTCGGTTCCGCTGTTTACAGTGTTGGTGGCGTTTTTCGCCTTGAAGGAGCGCGTCACCAGCTGGCGCTGGGGTTGCGTGCTGTTGGGGTTGAGCGGGGTGCTGGTGGTGATCTGGGGCGAGCATGGCCTGGGCGAGATTGATCCGCGTGGCTTGATGATCCTGGTGGCGGCGCTGTCGTGGAGCCTGTACTTCACGATCCAGAAACACTATTCGCGGCGCTACAGCCCGCTGACTACCGTGTGCTACACCGTGTGGTCGGGCACTTTGCTGCTGTGTGTCTATTTGCCGGGGTTGCCGGCAGTGGTGTGGCAGGCATCAACGCAAGCCAACCTGGCGGTGTTGTTGCTCGGCGCCTTTCCCAGCGCCCTGGCGTACCTGGCCTGGGCCTATGTGTTGCGGCATGTGGAGGTCAGCCGCGCTTCGGTGGCGTTGTACCTGGTGCCACCCGTGGCGATGGTGATGGCCGCCACGTTGCTGGGCGAGCAGGTTTCGCTGCGGGTGGTGTTGGGTGGCCTGATCGTGCTGGCCAGTGTCGGCGCCATCAGCCTGGAAGGGCGCTGGCGCCGTAAGCCGTTAAGGGTTCACGGTGAACACCCGCAGGCGGTGGCCGTCGGGGTCCTGGGCGACAAAGGTGTAGCCGAAATCCGCCTCGACCGGTGACTGGATGATGCTCAGCCCGAGATCCGCCCAGCGCGCGTGCAGCTCATCGACCGTTGCCACGTCGGCGACGCAGAATCCCACCTCGCCACCGCCAACCGTAGCCTGGGCCGCGGGCTCTACGGTGTGGCGCGACCAAAGGCCGAGTTTCACCCCGTTGTCGAGAATGAACAGGGCGAAAGTTGGCCCCAGTTCCACGGGAGGCTTGTCCAGCAACCGGCTATAGAGGTTGGCACTGGTGGCCGGGCTGTCGACGTACAACAAAAAGTAATGGGCAATGCTATTCATGATGACTCCCTGGAATGGCGCAGCAATGGCGCGGCTCAGTCCCTAGTCTAAGGGGCTGTCCTGTCAGTTCATGTCAGGAGTCATCCAGCAAAGAGCAGACAGTCGCGCTGCCTGCTCTTTTTATTGCGTGCACTTGTGTTACGAGCTCTAAGGCTTGGACAAGGCCTGGTCTACCGCTGCGATCAGCTTTCCCAGATCCTTCGGGGTGGCTTTATGAATGACACCGAACAGATAAGCGCGCTGTTCCTCTTCGTCGACCAAATCTGCGAAAAAGACTTTCAGCTTCACTCCCAGCGCCTCTGCGAACAAGAACAGAGCCTCGACGCTGGGTGTATAGGTGCCGGTTTCGAAGCGGCTGATGGTTTTAGGGTCAAAACCGGTTTTTTCACCTAGTTCAGCCTGAGTAAGCCCTGCGACCTTGCGGTAACGTCTGATGGCTGGACCCAAACTTGAAATGTGCATCGCTCAATTCCCATTTAGAATCAAGAACTTAACGATAAATCTTAAAATTAGACAACCGCACGTACCATCACCTTTTCTTGCAAAATGTGATGTAATTCGTAGAATCGGCATCTAGGACAAGTATTTGGTGGTCTCGTTTCAGAAGGCAGGTTTATGAAACAGGAAATCATTGCTTTCTCCTTACTCTCATAAATGTGCCCACAAAACGGACGCTTGGCAGGGACTGAAATGTCGCTCGTCAGTGCCACGCATCATTGCGCCTCACGTGCCGGATACCCGAATTAAAGCCTAGTTGATCATCACTGAATGGATGGTGCATTGCTGTGCAAAATCGTGGGTTTGCGTACCTCTGCGGCCAATCAGCCGATCGACGGCGCAGCCCGACTGGAAATACGAATACGCCTGTCCCGCCTACCCGGTGGTCGAGAGAGCGATCGAATGCTGTCCATGGAGCTTTAACGTGCGTCTCAATTTGCCGGTCACTGCTGTTGAACAGACTTTTGGGGAGCAGCAACGGCTAATTTCCGCGACTGACGTCAACAGCCACATTACCTACTGCAACGCCGAGTTTGCCGCCATGAGCGGCTTTACCCAGGCGGAGCTGATCGGCAGCACCCACAACCTGGTGCGCCACCCGGACATGCCGCCTGCCGTGTTCCAGCTGATGTGGAGCTACCTCAAGGCCGGGCACAGCTGGATGGGCGTGGTGAAGAACCGCTGCAAGAACGGCAACTATTACTGGGTCAGTGCTTATGTGACGCCGATTCTCGAAGACGGGCGGCTGACGGGTTACGAATCGGTGCGGGTCAAGCCCACCCGCGACCAGGTGCGCCGCGCCGAAGCGCTGTATGCACGGTTGCAGGCGGGTGGGGCGGCGGTCTCGCCGCTGCGACGCCTGGCGCCCGTGGCCCAGGCCTTGGCTTTGCCACTGGCGGCCGCCGTGGCCAGCCTTGCCGCCTTCCAATGGATCCCCGGCGCGTGGGCCCAGACGCTGACTGTCGGATTGTTTCTGGGGGTAGGCATCTGGGGCCATCAGCGACTGGGGCTACAGCTCAAGCGGATTGTGCAGAACACACCCAATGCTTTTTCCGACCCCATCAGCGCCATGACCTACAGCGACGCCCTGGGCCCCACCGCGCAGTTGGAAATGATCCTGATCAGCGAAGAGGCGCGGCTTAAAACCGCCCTGACGCGCCTCAGCGACCTGGCCAACCAGATGGCCGAAGCCGCGGCCCACTCCAGTGTGCTGTCGAGCACCACCGAGTCGGCACTGCTGGAGCAACGTGCCGAGACCGACATGACCGCCGCAGCCATGACCGAGATGGCCGCCTCCATCGCCGAAGTGGCGGTGCATGTGCAACAAACCGCCAGCGAAGCCCACACCGCCAACACCCTCGCCGAGCAGGGCAGCCAGGTGGCCGGCACGTCCCGTGAGGCAATCCAGTTGCTGGCCGGCACCGTCACCCAGATCAACCAGGCGGTGGGCAACCTCGCGGGGCAGACCCAGCAGATCCAGGTGGCTGCAAGCATGATCCAGGCGATCGCCGACCAGACCAACCTGCTGGCCCTCAACGCGGCCATTGAAGCAGCCCGTGCCGGCGAGCAAGGCCGCGGCTTTGCCGTGGTGGCTGACGAGGTGCGCGCACTGGCGGGCAAGACGCGCGAATCGACCCAGCAGATCCAGGGCATCATCCAGAACCTGCGGGCCGGCGCCGATGAGGCGGTCGAGATCGCAAGCCTGGGCATCCACGAAGCCGAGCAGGGTGTGCAGCAAGTGCTTGAGGCGCAACAGGCGCTACAAGGCATTCGCCACGCGGTGGAGCGAATTACCGACATGAGTCAGCAAATGGCTGCTGCCTCACAGGAACAATCCCACGTCGCCGAGGAAGTTTCACAACAGATCAATAACGTCGCCGCCACGGTGCAAAAGACAGCGGGCACTGCCAACGCTGCAGTCACCCGTGGCCGGGAACTTGAAAGCATCTCTTCCGGGTTGCGCGCCCTGGTCGAGCGGTTCAACCGCTAGCCACAGTGAGCCTGACTCATGGACGAGAAATACCGCAGGGCCGTGGATGCAGCCGCCATTTTCTCCGAGACTGACCTGGCGGGCTGCATCACTTACGTCAATGACCAGTTCTGCGCCATGTCCGGCTACGGGCGTGACGAGTTGCTGGGGCAAAACCATCGGATTCTCAGCTCTGGGCTGCACCCCGCGGGGTTCTTCCAGGGCATGTGGCAAGCCATCAGCGAAGGCCGGGTGTGGCGTGGGGAAATCTGCAACCGGGCCAAGGATGGAACCCTGTATTGGGTGGACAGCACCATGGTGCCGCTGCTCGATGAGAAGACCGGGCAGGTGCAGAAGTACGTGTCGATCCGCTTTGATGTCAGCGAAAAGCGCCAGTTGCTGCACACCCTGCAATGGCGGGTCGGCCACGACGTACTGACTGGCTTGCCGAACCGTGCCTACCTGTCCGAGTTGCTTAACCAGTCCCTGGAATTCTCCCGCAACGAGGACATCCCGCTGGCGCTGTGCATGCTCGACCTGGACGGCTTCAAGGCGGTCAACGACGGCTATGGGCATGCCTGCGGCGACCTGCTGCTGGTGGAGGTGGCCACGCGGCTGCGGGAGATCATTCGCGGCGAAGATGTGGTGGCCCGGCTGGCCGGTGACGAGTTTGTGCTGATCCTGCGTTACGTGCGGGATATCGACGAGCTGAACGCGGCCCTGCTGCGCATCCTCAAGGCGATCTCCGAGCCGTATTCGATCCAGGGTGCGGAGCTGAACGTGTTCGCCAGCATTGGCGTCACGCTGTTTCCTTTGGACGACGAGGACGCCGACACCCTGCTGCGCCATGCCGACCAGGCAATGTACGTGGCCAAGCAGAGCGGGCGTAACCGTTACCAGTTGTTTGATGTGTCCCTGGAGCAGGAGGTCAAGGCCAGCCACCAGACCGTGGAGCAGATTCGCCAGGCCTTGGCGGCGGGGCAGTTGTGCCTGCATTACCAGCCCAAGGTCAACTTGCGCAGCGGCACGGTGGTGGGATTCGAGGCGTTGTTGCGCTGGCAGCACCCGGAGCGGGGTCTGGTGACGCCAGGGGATTTCCTGCCGCTGATCGAGCAGACCGACCTGATTGTCGACATCGGCGAATGGGTGATCGCCCAGGTGCTGGAGCAGATGCATCACTGGCAGGTGCAGGGTCGCTGGTGGGCGGTGAGCGTGAACATCGCGGCGCGGCATTTCCAGCGCGAGGATTTTGTCGAGCGGCTGCAAGACTTGCTGGCGCAATACCCGCAGGTGGAGCCGCACCGGCTGGACCTGGAAATCGCCGAGTCGGTAGCCATCGATAATATCCAGCGCGTCACCCAGCACCTGGAAGCCTGCCAGGCCCTGGGTGTGCAGTTTTCCCTGGATGACTTTGGCACCGGCTATTCCTCCCTCAGCTACCTCAAGCGCCTGCCGACCCAGACCATCAAGATCGACAAGTCGTTTGTGCGCGACATCCTCCACGACAAGGACGACCTGGCGCTGACCAAGGCGGTGATCGGCCTGGCCCGGGCGTTTGGCCGCGAAGTCATCGCCGAGGGCCTGGAAACCCTGGAGCACGGGCAGTTGTTGATGCGCATGGGCTGCGAAGTGGCCCAGGGCTATTTCATCGCCCGGCCGATGCCGGCGGGGGAGGTGCCGGGTTGGGTCGAAGGATTTGCGCCGCCGCCGCAGTGGCAAAAGCTCGAGTGATGTTTGCTGTGGCGAGGGAGCTTACTGTGGCGAGGGAGCTTGCTCCCGCTGGGCTGCGTAGCGGCCCCAAAATCTTTGGGAGCGCTGCGCACTCCAGCGGGAGCAAGCTCCCTCGCCACAGCAAGCTCCATCCCCACAGCAAGCTCTCTCCCCAGAGGGAGCTCCCTCCCCACAGAGTAAATCAGATGATCTTAGGGGGCGGGGGCGCTGTCCCCGGTGTACAGCTGGATGATTTCATCAATCTCCCCGGACATTTTCATGCGCAACAAGGTGCGCAGAATCTGTTGCCCGGGCACCTGCGGATCGTTGCGCACATAGCAGCCCAGGCTTTGCTCCTCGATCACGGCCACGGTGTGCAGGCGCTGTGTGGGCGGTAGTTGCTGATTGAAACGGTCGAGTATCCATTCATTGGTCACCGCATACTTGAAGCGCCCGGCCACGAGCTTTTGCAGCACCTGCTCCTCACTGCGGCTGTCGTCGCGGGTGAACTGGCCGCTGGCGAAGCGCGGTTCCAGGGGCGGGTAGCTATAGCCGAGCACCGTGCCGATATGTTGCGGTGCAAGGCTGTCCAGCCGCACTGACAGCGGCGGCACGTGGGCAGTCGCCAGCACATTGCGTTGCACCATCAGCGGGATGCTCCAGGTGTAATCGCCCGACAGGTTGTTCAGCCACGCGGGTGTCACGTAGCAGCGCACATCAACGTCCCCACGCTCCATGGCGGTGTCGATGCGCGCACGGGGCAATACATGGAATTTTGCGGGGCGCCCGACCTGAGTTGCCAGGCTCAACATCACGTCATACAAAATACCCTGGGTCGGCTGGCCCTGGTCGAGTTGCACCATGGGCATGGTCCAGCTGTCGGAAATGGAGAAACGCAGGGGTGCGGGTGCCGCCAGGCTGACCGTGGCAATCATCCACAAGGCGCCCAGGACTGCGCGCATAAACTCTCCGGGTTCAGCCTTTTATAGGCTTGGTTAGAGCAGCTTAGTCAGATTAGACGAGCGTGCCGGATGCAATTTCCCCCTTGCTCCGCTAGCATTACCCGCTTCCGCTTCCCAGTTGCGACGGTTTTCGATGAGTTATCAGGTTCTTGCACGTAAATGGCGTCCGCGCTCGTTCCGCGAAATGGTCGGCCAGACCCATGTGCTCAAGGCTCTGATCAATGCCTTGGACAGCCAGCGGCTGCACCACGCCTACCTGTTCACCGGTACCCGCGGTGTGGGCAAGACCACCATTGCCCGCATCATCGCCAAGTGCCTGAACTGTGAAACCGGCATCACCTCGACGCCGTGCGGCACGTGCTCGGTGTGCCGGGAAATCGACGAAGGGCGCTTTGTCGACCTGATCGAGATCGACGCCGCGAGCCGCACCAAGGTCGAAGATACCCGCGAGCTGCTCGACAACGTGCAGTACGCGCCCAGCCGTGGCCGCTTCAAGGTCTACCTGATCGACGAAGTGCACATGCTTTCCAGCCACTCTTTCAACGCACTGTTGAAAACCCTGGAAGAGCCGCCGCCCTACGTCAAATTCATCCTGGCCACCACCGACCCGCAGAAACTTCCTGCAACGATTTTGTCGCGCTGCCTGCAGTTCTCCCTGAAAAACATGACCCCGGAGCGGGTGGTCGAGCATTTGACCCACGTGCTGGGGGTCGAGAACGTACCGTTCGAAGACGACGCCCTGTGGCTGCTGGGGCGTGCCGCCGACGGTTCGATGCGTGATGCCATGAGCCTTACCGACCAGGCCATCGCCTTCGGTGAAGGCAAGGTCATGGCCGCTGACGTACGGGCGATGCTCGGCACCCTCGACCACGGCCAGGTGTTCGATGTGCTGCACGCGCTGATCGAAGGCGACGCCAAGGCATTGCTCGAAGCCGTGCGCCACCTGTCCGAGCAAGGCCCGGATTGGAATGGAGTGCTCTCGGAAATCCTTAATGTGCTGCACCGCGTTGCCATCGCCCAGGCCTTGCCTGAGGGTGTCGACAACGGCCATGGCGACCGCGACCGCGTGCTGGCCCTGGCCCAGGCCTTGCCGGCCGAAGATGTGCAGTTCTACTACCAGATGGGCCTGATTGGCCGGCGTGACTTGCCGCTGGCACCCGACCCGCGCGGCGGCTTTGAAATGGTCCTGCTGCGGATGCTGGCCTTTAGGCCCGCCGACACGGCGGATGCACCGAGACAGCCGCTAAAGCCAGTGGGGATCAGCCAGGCCACAGTTGATTCCGCCAAACCAGTGGCTGGCCCGGCTGTTGTCGCGCCAGTGGTTGCGCCGCCTGCGCCGGTTGCTCCGGCACCGGCCCCTGTTGTCGCCGAGCCGGTGGCGCCTGTGGTGGTGCCAACGCCTGCGGTTGAGCCTGCGCCCGTGCCGGAAGTCGATCTGCCGTGGAATGACCCGGTAGCAGCCGAGGTCGAGCTGCAGCCAGCCGTCGAGCCAGTGCTGGAAACCACCAGTGAGCAGCCTGAACTGACACCCATGCCAGCGCCGACCCCGGACAGCGTGGTGCCGGACGCCCCCGAATGGGTGTCGGCCCCGGTTCCGGAGCCGACCGTCGCTCAAGTGGACGCCGCCACTCCGGGCACCGACCTCGACGACGAGCCGCCGCTGGACGAAGACTACATCGAGCCGGACATGGACTCGGCCTACAGCTACCTGGACGACCTGGCCAGTGAGCACACCGCCGAGCCCGCCCCGGAGCCTGAGCCGGAACCGGCTGCCATGCCGGCCACCGGCCTGGCGTTGCAATGGCTGGAGCTGTTCCCGAAACTGCCGATTTCCGGCATGACCGGCAGCATCGCCGCCAACTGCACGCTGATTGCCGTCGATGGCGACCATTGGTTGCTGCACCTGGACCCGGCCCACAGCGCCCTGTTCAACGCGACCCAGCAGCGTCGGCTCAACGATGCCCTGAACCAGTTCCACGGACGCACGCTGACCATCAGCATCGAGCTGATCAAGCCCGAGCAGGAAACGCCGGCCCAGGCGGCGTCCCGTCGCCGGGTCAACCGCCAGCGCGAGGCTGAAGAGTCGATCCACGGTGATCCGCTCATCCAGCAGATGATGGAGCAGTTTGGCGCGGTGGTGCGTCACGATACTATTGAACCTGTAGAAGCCCCGGTTCCCCAGGCGTCATAAGCCGGGGCCAATAATTGATCCACGTACTTTTGAGGTGATTCCCATGATGAAAGGTGGCATGGCCGGCCTGATGAAGCAGGCGCAGCAGATGCAGGAAAAGATGGCCAAGATGCAGGAAGAACTGGCCAACGCCGAAGTCACCGGTAAAGCCGGTGGCGATATGGTCAGCGTGGTGATGACCGGTCGTCACGACATCAAGCGCGTGAGCATCGACCCAAGCGTATTGCCGGGCGTGGGCGAAGACGACCTGGAAATGCTCGAGGCGCTGTTCGCCGCGGCCGTCAACGACGCCGTGCGCAAGATCGAAGCCAACAGCCAGGACAAGATGTCCGGCGTGACCGCTGGCATGCAACTGCCGCCGGGTATGAAGCTGCCGTTCTGATCGGCAAGCCCGCGACTGAAGATGCCAGGCCCCGTGCCTGGCATTTTTTTTGCGCGGAATATTTTCCGCATACGCATACGCATACGCATACGCATCCGTAGCAGCTGCCGAGCGCCAGCGAGGCTGCGTCGGCGGCGACTCGGTCCCGCGTCTGGCATGAAGACGGCGGTGCGGCTAACGTAGCCTCGCTGGCGCTCGACAACTGCTACGGGAGTTTTGTCGAACCCTGGACCCTGTCTTGGGGTCTGCACCCTATACCGTTGAATTCAATCACCGATAGAAGGAGCCTCGCTGATGACCGAGTCATTGACCCTCAACCAGCGCATCGTGCTGGTCTCACGCCCCCACGGCGCACCGGTGCCGGAAAACTTTCGCCTGGAACGCGTCGCGCTGCCGGAACTGGCCGACGGCCAAGTCCTGCTGAAAACCCTTTACCTGTCTCTGGACCCGTACATGCGCGGGCGCATGAGTGATGCACCGTCCTACGCCGCGCCCGTAGAAATCGACGAGGTGATGACCGGCGGCGCTGTCAGCCGTATCGAGCAATCCCGTAATCCCAAGTTCGAGGTGGGTGACCTGGTGGTCGGTTCCACCGGCTGGCAGAGCCACAGCATCTCCGATGGCCGCAACCTGATACCGGTGCCCAAGGGCCTGGCCAGTCCGTCCATGGCCTTGGGTGTGCTGGGGATGCCCGGCATGACCGCCTACATGGGCCTCACGGACATCGGGCAACCCAAGTCCGGGGAAACCCTGGTGGTGGCAGCCGCTTCCGGCGCGGTGGGCTCGGTGGTCGGCCAGGTGGCAAAGATCAAGGGCCTGCGGGTGGTCGGCGTGGCGGGTGGTGCCGACAAGTGCCGCTATGTAGTGGAAGAACTGGGCTTTGATGCCTGCATCGACCACAAGGGCGACAACTTTGCCGAGGAGCTGGCCCAGGCTTGCCCGAAGGGTATCGACATCTACTTTGAAAACGTCGGTGGCAAGGTATTCGACGCGGTCGTGCCGCTGCTGAACGCCAAGGCGCGCATTCCCTTGTGCGGCCTGATCGCCGGCTACAACGCCCACGAAGCCCCCAGCGGCCCCGACCGGCTGCCTGCGTTGCAACGTACCTTGCTGACCAAACGTGTGCGGATCCAGGGCTTTATCGTGTTCGATGACTATGGCGACCGACAGCCGGAGTTCCTCAGTGCCATGGCGCCGTGGGTGCGGGACGGCAAGATCAAGTTCCGCGAGGACGTGGTGGAAGGCCTGGAGCAGGCACCTGAAGCCTTTATCGGTTTGCTGGAGGGGCGCAACTTCGGCAAGTTGGTGGTGCGCGTCGCACAAGATTGAGCATTTGACGCTAATCCGGGGCGCGGGTATAAACCGCGTCTCGTTGTTTTGTCGGACCTTTCCCCATGAGCTTCAGCCCCCTGATTCGTCAACTGATCGACGCCCTGCGCACTTTGCCGGGCGTGGGCCAGAAAACCGCCCAGCGCATGGCGCTGCAACTGCTGGAGCGTGATCGCAGCGGCGGCTCCCGACTGGCCCAGGCCTTGAGCCAGGCCATGGAAGGGGTAGGCCACTGCCGCCAGTGCCGCACCTTGACCGAAGAAGAACTGTGCCCGCAATGCGCCGACCCTCGCCGCGACGACACGCTGCTGTGTGTGGTCGAAGGGCCGATGGACGTGTACGCGGTGGAGCAGACCGGTTACCGCGGGCGCTACTTTGTGCTCAAGGGCCACCTGTCGCCGCTGGACGGGCTGGGGCCGGAGGCTATCGGTATTCCGCAACTGGTGACGCGGATCGAGGAACAGGGGACCTTTGTCGAGGTGATCCTGGCCACCAACCCGACGGTGGAAGGTGAAGCGACAGCCCATTACATCGCGCAATTGCTGACCAACAAAGGCCTGATCACTTCGCGTATCGCCCATGGCGTGCCGCTGGGTGGGGAGCTGGAGCTGGTGGATGGCGGAACCCTGGCGCATTCATTTGCCGGACGTAAGCCGATCGCCCTCTAAAAACACCGCAGAACGACATGTGGGAGCTGGGCTTGATGTGGGAGCTGGCTTGCCTGCGATGCAGACAACTCGGTCTTTCAGTTAAGCCGAGGTGATGCTATCGCAGGCAAGCCAGCTCCTACATTTGATCTCTACTGTTCATCTAAGTCTTCGTCAGGCTCTGCCTTGTATCTTGATAACCAAGCAAGCGCTTGGTAAGTTCGCTCCACCTTCCCGTGGAGCTTGCCGATGTCTGCTTATCAGGAATACTTCGACCCCAGTCACCAATTGGTTCGCGACAGCGTGCGACGTTTCGTCGAGCGCGAGATGTTGCCGGGCATCGAGCTGTGGGAAGAAGCCGAGAGCTTCCCCCGGGAGTTGTACCTCAAGGCCGGCGCCGCCGGCATCCTGGGCATCGGTTACCCCGAAGCCCTGGGCGGCAGCCACGAAGGTGATCTGTTCGCCAAGGTCGCCGCCAGCGAAGAGCTGATGCGCTGCGGCTCTGGCGGCGTGGTGGCGGGGTTGGGCTCGCTGGATATCGGTTTGCCGCCCATCGTCAAATGGGCCCGGCCTGAAGTGCGCGATTGGGTCGCGCCGCTGGTCTTGTCCGGAGAGAAGATCGCCGCCCTGGCCGTCACCGAGCCCGGCGGCGGCTCCGACGTCGCCAACCTGCAAACCCGCGCCGTGCGCGACGGCGACCATTACCGCGTCAGCGGCAGCAAAACCTTTATCACCAGCGGCCAGCGTGCCGACTTCTATACCGTGGCGGTGCGTACCGGCGGGCCGGGCTTTGGCGGTATCAGCCTGCTGTTGATCGAAAAGGACACTCCGGGCTTCACCACCGGTACGCCACTTAAGAAAATGGGCTGGTGGGCGTCGGACACTGCCGAGCTGTTCTTCGACGATTGCCGCGTACCGGTAGGAAACCTGATTGGTGTCGAGAACATGGGCTTCGCCTGCATCATGGGCAACTTCCAGAGCGAACGGCTGGCCCTGGCATTGATGGCCAACATGACGGCGCAGATGGCCCTTGAGGAGAGCCTGAAATGGGCGGCCCAGCGCGAGGCCTTCGGCAAACCCATCGGCAAGTTCCAGGTACTCAAGCATCGCCTGGCGGAAATGGCCACGGCGGTGGAGGTCTCCCGGGAGTTCACCTACCGCCAGGCCGCCAAGATGGCCGCTGGCAAGAGTGTGATCAAGGAAATCTCCATGGCCAAGAACCTCGCCACCGACACTGCCGACCGCGTGACCTACGACGCTGTGCAGATCCTCGGCGGCCAGGGCTACATGCGCGGCAACCTGGTGGAGCGGCTGTATCGCGACAACCGCATCCTGTCCATCGGTGGCGGGACTCGGGAGGTGATGAACGAAATCATCAGCAAGCAGATGGGTTTGTAGACAGCGCTTTTGTGGCGGGGGGGCTTGTGTGGCGAGGGAGCTTGCTCCCGCTGGAGTGCGCAGCGCTCCCAAAGATCTTGGGGCCGCTACGCAGCCCAGCGGGAGCAAGCTCCCTCGCCACACAAGCTCCCTCGCCACACGAGTCCCGGCTTACTGATCAGTCAGCGCAAACTGCGTCAGGCAGAACGTAGGAATACCCATGTCTTCCAGGCGCCGGGACCCACCCAGCTCCGGCAGATCAATGATCGCCGCTGCTTCGAAAATCCGTGCGCCCATGCGCCGCGCCAGGTTGGCCGCCGCGATCAGCGTGCCGCCGGTGGCGATCAGGTCATCGAACATCAGCACCGAATCCCCTTCACACAGGCTGTCGGCGTGCACTTCCAGGAACGCTTCGCCGTACTCGGTCTGGTAACCCTCGGCCAGCACGTCAGCCGGCAGTTTGCCTTGCTTGCGGAACAGGATCAGCGGTTTGTTCAACTGGTAGGCAATGATCGAACCGATCAAAAAGCCCCGGGCATCCATCGCGCCGATGTGTGTGAACTCGGCTTCGACGTAGCGGTGCACGAAGGTATCGGCCACCAGGCGCAAGGCCTTGGGCGACTGGAACAGCGGCGTGATGTCGCGAAAGATCACCCCAGGCTTGGGGAAGTCGATGACTGGGCGAATCAGGGATTTGATGTCGAACGAATCGAAGACCATCGTCGAAGAGTCCTGGGGCGGAAAACGGACTCGAAGTATACCTGCGGCCCAGCCGATTGGCTCGGCCGCAAGCGTCTGGATCAGCCGTCGAGCGAGCCGCCAGCCAATGCGCAGAGCTGGATCGGGTCGAGGATATGCACTTCCTTGCCTTCAGCCGCAATCAACTCGTTCTGCTGGAAGCGGGTGAAGACGCGGGACACGGTTTCCACCGCCAGGCCCAGGTAGTTGCCGATTTCGTTGCGCGACATGCTCAGGCGGAACTGATTGGCCGAGAAACCCCGGGCGCGGAAACGCGCGGAGAGGTTGACCAGGAAAGTCGCGATCCGCTCGTCGGCGGTTTTCTTCGACAACAGCAGCATCATCTGCTGGTCGTCGCGGATTTCCCGGCTCATCACGCGCATCAGTTGGCGGCGCAACTGTGGCAATTGCAGGGCCAGTTCATCCAAACGTTCGAACGGGATTTCACACACCGAGGTGGTTTCCAGGGCCTGGGCCGACACCGGGTGAATCTCGGTGTCCATGCCCGACAGCCCGACCAGCTCGCTGGGCAGGTGGAAACCGGTGATCTGTTCTTCGCCGCCATCGCTCAGGCTGAAGGTTTTCAACGCGCCCGAGCGTACTGCATAAACGGAATCAAACTTGTCGCCCTGGCGAAACAGGAACTCGCCTTTCTTCAGTGGGCGACCGCGTTTAACGATCTCGTCCAGCGCTTCCATGTCTTCCAGATTCAACGAAAGTGGCAGGCAGAGGGGGGCCAGGCTGCAATCCTTGCAATGAGCCTGGCTATGAGCGCGCAGTTTAACTGGCTCGGACATTTCTTAAATCCTTGTGGGAAAACACACATAAGACGTAAGGGTACCGCACTGGGGGATGATCAGGCCAGCGTGTACAAAAAAGCAGCAACGGCATAAAGGAAGTTGTATCGAGGCCGATACAAGGTTGTCACTCCAGGAGCCGGAGGCTCAGATCATGCTTTCCATTGGCGCAAACAACCCTGCCATTGTTTCTTCTCTAAACGTGCCGGATGCCAAAAAAGACACCGCTGTAGACGATAAAGACAAAGCGTCTGCTACGGATTCGGCGGCTGGCACCAAACCCCAGGGTTTAGTCGTAGACATTTCAGGGGCGGGGCTGAAAGCTGCCAAAGCCAGCACCAACTCCAACAAGGACATCGACGACAGCAACCTGAAAGAGAACATCAAGCAGCTGTTGAAAATGATCCGTGAGCTGAGAAAGCAGCTCGCCGAGAAGCAGGCCCAGCTCTCTGCTGCCATGGCTGACACCTCCATGAGCCCCCAGGCTCGCCGGGCCAAGGTAGCCTCCTTGCAGAGTGATGTAGCGTCGTTGCAGTCCGGCTTGATGATGGCCCAGTCGCAGTTGACCAAGTCCTTGAAAGACGAGTCGCCGGAGTCGCAGATGGAAGCAATGGCCCTGCTGGCGAAGTAGTACAGGGTCAGATCACTCGCGAAAATCGCTGCCGGTTCTGGTGCTCCAGATAGGCGTCGAACACCATGCACACCGAGCGCACCAGCAGGCGGCCGGCGGGTAAAACCCGGATGCCCTGTTGGTCGAGCTCGATCAGCCCGTCTTCGGCCATTGCCACAAGTTGTGGCCAGGGCTCATCGAAGTAGCCGCGAAAATCAATGTTGAAAGCCTGTTCAATCGGCTCGAAGGCCAGGTTAAAGGTGCAAATCAACTGCTGAATCACTGCCCGTCGCAACCGGTCATCGGTAGTGCACAACAACCCACGGCTGGTGGCCAGTTGTGCGCCGGCCAGGGCGTTCTGGTAGTGATTCAGGTCGCTGCTGTTCTGGCAGTACAGGTCGCCAATCTGGCTGATCGCCGACACCCCAAGCCCGATCAAGTCGCAATGCCCGTGAGTGGTGTAGCCCTGGAAGTTGCGTTGCAGCGTGCCTTCTTCCTGGGCGATGGCCAACTCGTCATCCGGCAGGGCGAAGTGGTCCATGCCGATGTAGCGGTAGCCGGCGTTGGTCAATTGTTCGATGGTGGTTTGCAGCATCAACAGCTTTTCGGCCGGTGACGGCAGGTCCTCGGTATTGATCCGTCGCTGGGGCATGAACCGTTCCGGCAGGTGCGCGTAGTTGAACACCGACAGGCGATCCGGTTGCAGCTTGATCACTTCCTCCACCGTGCGGGCGAAGTTCAGCGGCGATTGCTTGGGCAGGCCGTAGATCAGGTCGATATTGATCGAACGAAATTGCAGGGTGCGCGCCGCGTCGATCACCGCCCGGGTTTCTTCCAGGCTTTGCAGGCGGTTCACTGCCCGCTGCACGTCGGGGTCGAGGTCCTGCACGCCGATGCTGACGCGGTTGAAACCCAGCTCCCGCAGCAGGCCCATGGTCGCCCAGTCGGCTTCCCGCGGGTCGATTTCAATCCCGTAGTCGCCGGAATCATCGTCCAGCAGGTTGAAGTGCTGGCGCAGCCGGGCCATGACCTGGCGCAATTCATCGTGGCTGAGAAAAGTCGGGGTGCCGCCGCCAAAATGCAGCTGCTCCACCGGCTGTTTCGGGTCGAGGTGGCAGGCCACCAGTTGGATCTCCTGCTCCAGGCGTTGCAGGTACGCGTGAGCCCGCCCTCGGTCCTTGGTGATGACCTTGTTGCAGGCGCAGTAGTAGCAAATATTCGCGCAGAACGGCACATGCACATACAGCGACAGTGGCCGGACGGCCTTGCGACTGTCGCGCAGGGCGTGGAGCAGGTCGAAGGTGCCGACCTGGCTGTCGAATTGTACGGCGGTGGGGTACGAGGTGTAGCGCGGCCCCGCCAGGTCGTAGCGGTGAACCAGATCAGTGTCCCAACGAATGGCGTCGAGCATGCGGGCGTTCCCCCGGATAGGCTAGTGGGCCGAGTCTAGGGGCTGGGTGCAGGGGCCATCTTGATTTGCATCAACGGGGAGCGGCGCTATGCCACATGGCGATCTAGTGGCCCATTAGCCAGTGCTGGTGGGGGCCGGGCAACGTCCATAGGCCAAACACAATCACCAGCAGCCCACCGGTCATGCGCACACTGCGTTTGCGCAACAGTGCAGTGACACGCTCGGCTGCCAGCCCGGTGGCCAGCAGTACCGGCCACGTGCCGAGGCCGAAGGCGAGCATCAACACTGCACTGTCCAGCGCATTGCCCTGGCTGGCCGCCCACAGCAGGGTGCTGTAGACCAACCCGCATGGCAGCCAGCCCCAGAGCGCGCCCAGCAGCAAGGCACGGGGCAGGCTGGACACCGGCAACAAACGGTTGGCAACCGGCTGGATATGGCGCCACAGGCCGCGCCCGAGGCTTTCGATACGGGTCAGGCCGCTCCACCAGCCGGCCAGGTACAACCCCATGCAGATCAGCAACAGCCCGGCGAGGATGCGCATGAACATCGCCGCCGGGCTGTTGGCCACCGCCCAGCCGGCGAGGCCGATCAGCAGGCCGGCGGTGGCGTAGCTGAGGATACGTCCCAGGTTGTAGGCCAGCAGCAGGCGAAAACGCCGGCTGCGTTGCTCCTTGGGAATCGCCAGGGTCAGCGCGCCCATCAGGCCGCCGCACATGCCCAGGCAATGGCCGCCGCCCAGCAGGCCGAGGATCACCGCCGAGACCAGCAGGGGCGCGAGTTCAAGCATGGGGCGGGTCTTTCGGCTTGGGCGGTTGCTCAGGGCCGTTGGCTTCATCGACGGCGGCCAGGTGATTCGGGTCCTGGTCGTCGAACAGCACGCTGTGGGCCGGGCCGTCGAGGTCGTCATACTGGCCGCTGTCCACCGCCCAGAAGAAGATGCAAATGGCGATAGCCACGATCAACAGCGCCGCCGGGATCATCACGTAAAGAGCTGGCATCTGCACTCCATGCCCGGGCGGCTCACGCCGGCAGCGGACGGGTTACGGGGGCGGGGCTCGTGGCTGGCGTGCTCGGCATGCGAGTCAGGCGCAGGGCATTGAGCACCACGGTCAACGAACTGAGGGACATGCCGATCGCGGCCCAGATCGGGGTGATCCAGCCGAGGGCGGCAAACGGCAACATCAGGCCATTGTACAGCCCGGCCCACAGCAGGTTCTCAATGATTACCCGGCGGGTGCGCCGGGCCAGGGTGAAGGCTTGCACCAGGGCATCCAGACGGTTCGACAGCAGCACTGCGTCGGCGCTGGTCTTGGCCAGGTCGGTGGCCGAGCCCATGGCCACGCTGATGTCGGCAGCGGCCAGTACCGGCACGTCGTTGACCCCGTCGCCGAGCATCAGCACCTTGCGGCCTTCCTTGTGCAACTGTTGCAGCATGTGCAGCTTGTCGTCGGGGCGCAGGCCGCCGTGGGCTTCGTCGATCCCCAGTTCCGCAGCGACACTGGCGACCATCGGCGAGCTGTCCCCCGACAGCAGCAGCGTGCGCCAGCCGCGGGCCTTGCAGGCGGCGAGCAAGGCTGGCGCGTCGCTGCGCAGGCGGTCTTCCAGGACAAACCAGGCCAGGACGCCGTCGGTATCGCCCAGCAGCAGCCATTGGCCGGCGTCCTTCGGCGAGGCGGGGAGGGCGCAACCGCTCAGTTCGCAGACAAACCCCGGCTGGCCAATGCGCAACTGGCGGTTGCCGACGCGTCCTTCCAGGCCCAGGCCCGGCGTGCTGAACACCTCGTCCGCCGCCAGTGGTGCACGGCCAAATGCGCGGGCGATCGGGTGTTCGGAGCGTTGTTCCAGCGCGGCGGCAAGGCTCAGGCATTCGTCGCTGCCCAGCACGCCCAGCGGACGAATCGCACGCAAAGCCAGGCGGCCTTCGGTGAGGGTGCCGGTCTTGTCGAAAATCACTGTGTCGATCTGGTTCAGGCCTTCCAGCACGTGGCCACGGGTCAGCAGCAGACCGAGTTTGTGCAGGGTTCCGGTGGCCGCCGTCAGGGCGGTGGGCGTGGCCAGGGACAGGGCGCAAGGGCAGGTCGCAACCAGCATCGCCAGGACGATCCAGAAGGCTCGCGATGCATCCAGCTCCCACCACAGCAAGCCGATCACTGCCGCAGCGATCAACGAGCACAGCAGGAACCATTGGGCGGCGCGATCGGCGATTTCCGCCAGCCGGGGTTTCTCTGCCTGGGCGCGCTCCAGCAGGCGCACGATGGCCGACAGGCGCGTGTCGTGGCCCAGGGCACGGACTTCGACGGTCAGTGCGCCTTCAACGTTGAGGGTGCCGGCGGTGACGGCATCGCCGACCTGTCGTGGCTGCGGCAGGTACTCGCCGGTCAGCAGGGATTCGTCGATGCTCGACTGGCCATCGAGGATGATGCCGTCTGCCGGCAGCACTGCTCCGGGATGTACCAATACCCGGTCGCCCAGGGCCAGCTCGCTGAGCAGGATGCGTTCACTTTGCCCGTCGGCACTCATGCGCAGGCACGAGGCCGGCAGCAGGTTGACCAACTGTGCGGTGGCCGCCGCCGTACGTTCCCGGGCGCGGCGCTCCAGGTAGCGCCCGGCCAGCAGGAACAGGGCAAACATGCCCACCGCATCGAAATACAGCTCCCCGGTGCCGGTAATGGCGGTCCAGATCCCGGCCAGGTACGCACCACCGATGGCCAGCGACACCGAAACATCCATGGTCAGGTGGCGGGTGCGCAGGTCACGCATCGCGCCTTTGAAGAACGGTGCGCAGCTGTAGAACACGATTGGAGTTGTAAGAAACATCGCGACCCAGCGCAGGATCACGTGCAGTTCCGGGCTCAGATCGATATTGAATTCCGGCCAGGTGGCCATCGTCGCCATCATCGCCTGGAACCACAGCAGCCCGGCCACGCCCAATTGGCGCAAGGCCAGGCGGTTTTCGCTGGCCAGCTGTTCGGCGGCGCGGTCGGCTTGATACGGGTGGGCGGCGTAGCCGATGTGGCGCAACTCGCCGAGCAGTTGGCTCAGTGGCAATTGCCCGTCGGCCCAGCGCACGTGCAGGCGGTGGTTGGACAGGTTCAGGCGCGCCTCGGCCACGGCGGGCAGGTTGCGCAGGTGTTTTTCGATCAGCCAGCCACAGGCGGCGCAGCTGATGCCTTCCATCAACAGCGTGGCTTCCGACAGCTCGCCGTCGTGGCGTACGAAGGGTTTTTGCACATCGGCGCGGTCATACAGCGCCAGTTCGTCCACCAGTTGCACCGGCAGCGCCTCGGGGTTGGCCGAGGCTTCACTGCGGTGCTGGTAATAGCTTTCCAGGCCACCGGCGACAATCGCCTCGGCCACCGCCTGGCAGCCCGGGCAGCACAGCTCGCGGGACTCGCCGAGGATCACGGCGGTGAACCGGCTGCCAGGCGGCACGGGCAGGGCACAGTGGTAGCAAGGGATGGGCGTGGTCATGGTTTGAATCTATGGTGGCGGGTAGGGCCTCATCGCGGGCAAGCCCGCTCCCACAGGGGAATGCATTCCAAATGTGGGAGCGGGCTTGCCCGCGATGCGCGGAGCGCGGCTTTTTATTTTTTCAGGTCTTCAGCACCCTGCAGCGGCTCGTCGCCCAGCAGCAAATCCTTGTCATGGCTGACCTGTTCTTCTTCAAACATGCGCCAGGTCCGGTCGCCTTCCACGCCCAGCAATTCGACGAAGCGGCGGCCTTCGACCTTGTCGGTCACCTGGCCGATGTAGCGGCCGGGTTCGCTGTCGCTGCGGGTCAGGATGATCTTGCGATCCTTCTCCGGCTGGGTCGGCGAAATCAGGTTCAGTTCCAGGGTGCCGGGCCCGCTGTTGCCGGTCAGGTGCAACTCGACTTCGCCGGTCAGCTCGTCCAGGTGCACCTTGGCGCGCAGTTGCAGGGTCTGGGCCAGCAGTTCGCGGTCCAGGGAGCGGTTGATGCCTTTGCCCGCCTCGTAGTAGTTGTCGTTGACCAGGTTATCGGGGTTCTTCACCGCGATGGTCACCATGGACAAGGTCAATGTCACCGAGCAGGCCAGGATCCCGATGATGATCCAGGGCCAGAGGTGCTTGTACCAGGGGCTTGCGGCAGTAGCTGCGGGCATTGTTGTGCTCTCTATTAACGAACTTGTGGGCCGATGAATCGGCTCTTGGCTTCAATGTGGACGCTGTCGTCATCGGCATCCCTGAGGATGAATTTCACCTCGTTGGTGCTCGAAGGCAGTTGTTCCGGCGCGCTGGACAGCTCCACCGGCATGCTGAAGATTTCCCCGGCAGCCACCTTGATCTCGCGCCGGCCTTGCAGCTTGAGGTCTGGCAGGCCGGCGGCGTCGAGCACGTAGGTGTGGTCGCGCTGGTCCTTGTTCATGATCTTCAGGCTGTAGACGTTTTCGATCCGGCCTTCGGCGTTTTCGCGGTACAGCACGCGGTCCTTGCTGACGTCGAAACCTACCAGCGAACGCATGAAGAACGCGCCCGCCAACAAGCTGATCATTGCCAGCAGCACCAGGGCATAACCGATCAGGCGCGGGCGCAGCTTATGGGTTTTCTGCCCTGACAGGTTGTGCTCGGTGGTGTAGCTGATCAGGCCGCGGGGGTATTCCATCTTGTCCATGATGTTGTCGCAGGCGTCGATGCAGGCCGCGCAGCCGATGCATTCGATCTGCAGGCCGTCTCGGATGTCGATGCCGGTGGGGCACACCTGCACGCACATCGTGCAGTCGATGCAATCCCCCAGGCCCTCGGCCTTGTAGTCGATGCCTTTTTTGCGCGGGCCACGGGTTTCGCCACGGCGCGGATCGTAGGAAACAATCAGGGTGTCCTTGTCGAACATCACGCTCTGGAAGCGCGCATACGGGCACATGTAGATACACACTTGCTCGCGCAGCCAGCCGGCGTTGCCGTAGGTGGCGAGGGTGAAGAAACCGACCCAGAAGTACGACCAGCCATCAGCCTGGCCGGTGAAGAAGTCGAACACCAGTTCACGGATCGGCGAGAAGTAGCCGACGAAGGTCATGCCGGTGACAAAGCCGATGATCAGCCACAGGCTGTGCTTGCTGAACTTGCGCAGGAACTTGTTGGCGCTCATCGGCGCCTTGTCCAGCTTGATGCGCTGGTTGCGGTCGCCTTCGGTGACCTTTTCGCACCACATGAAGATCCACGTCCACACGCTTTGCGGGCAGGTGTAGCCGCACCAGACGCGGCCGGCATACACCGTGATAAAGAACAGGCCAAACGCCGCGACGATGAGGATGCCCGACAGCAGGATGAAATCCTGGGGCCAGAAGGTCGCGCCAAAAATGAAGAATTTACGCTCCGGCAGGTTCCACCAGACGGCCTGGTGGCCACCCCAGTTCAGCCACACGGTGCCGAAGTAGAGCAGGAACAAAGCCGCGCCTCCGAGCATGCGCAAGTTGCGGAACAGGCCGGTGAAGGCGCGGGTGTAGATCTTCTCTCGCGAAGCGTAGAGGTCGACGGTTTTGGCAGGCGGGGTAACGTTCTGTACCGGTATCTGGTCGCTCATCATTGCATCCCACGGCGGTGGAGATTTGCCTCGGCCAGTACGTGCCAACCGGGGTCAAATTGGGGGTGTTGCAGTGGCGTAATGATACGCCCCCGATCCCTCTCAAGGGGTGCGACCTTTGGTCGCGTTGGGGGAAATCAATTGATGGTGTACGTGATCTGGATCAATTGACTTGTGAAGTATGGACGGTATTTACGGCCTTAGAGGTCATTCGTCCCATGGATTGATCAGCGTGACGCCGCTGGATTGAAAGTCACGGATGTTGCGGGTGACCACTGTCAGGCCATGAACCAGGGCGGTTGCAGCGATTAGCGCGTCACTTTCGTTGGCTTGGTCTGGCACATGCAAGGTGGCACAGCGTAGTGCCACTGCCGCATCAATCGGCAGGATTCTGGCATCAAACGCCGGCATTACATGGCGCTTGAGCCAGGTACGTAAAATCTTCCCCTGAGCGGGGTCACGCCGCTCCATTCGCAGGATTCCTGTTTCCAGTTCCTTCAAGGTGATGGCTGAAATATACATCCGTGGTGCGATGACGCTTTTGGCCCAGGCGACGACGTTCACGTCAGCCTGGGGTTTACGAAGTTCAGAGATGACATTGGTGTCGAGTAGATACATCAAGAGAGGTCCACGGGTCGATGGATGATCACGGCACGTTCGGTTTCGAACTCGATATCTGCCGCTTCCGGCATCACCAACAGGTCAACAATATCCGCATTGAGCCCCGTCAGTTTTTGGTAGTCCTCAATGCTTAGCAGTACATGGGCCGGCCTGCCTCTGTCGGTGATAAAAACCGGGCCTTGGCGGGCGGCTTTTTTGGCACCGCTTGTGTCTTGATTGAATTCACGGCTGGAAATGGTGGTGATGGTCATGGGGGCTAGCCTCCTCATGGAGTACGAATGTAGATACGTTACTACTGCTGTTTTTCTTGATCAATCTCAAATGTAGATACGTTGCTGGAGGGTGACGACTTTTTCGATGTGCAAACAAAACGGCCCCGCCAATTTCCACTGGCGGGGCCGTTTTTTATTGCCGCTTTGCCTTACTCGGCCTCAGCCGCCTTATCCCCATGGGACAGGCTGTAAACATACGCCGCCAGCAAGTGCACCTTGTCATTGCCCTGCAACTGCTCCTGCGCAGGCATCTGGCCCTGACGGCCATAACGGATGGTCTGTTGCAGTTGCGCGAAGCTCGAGCCGTAGATGAACGCGCCCGGGTGGGTCAGGTCAGGTGCGCCCATCGCTGGCGTACCTTTACCCTGTGGGCCGTGGCACGCCACGCAGTTGGCGGCGAACAGTTTCTCGCCGTTGGCCACGTCTGCCTTGGCGCCTTCCGGCAGTTTGCGGCCATCGAGGTTAGTCACCACAAAACCGGCCACATCGGCCACGCCTTGCTCGCCAATGACTTCGGCCCAGGCCGGCATCACCGCGTGGCGGCCTTTCATGATGGTTTCCTTGATGGTCGCCGGCTCACCGCCCCAGCGCCAGTCGGCGTCGGTCAGGTTAGGGAAGCCGTAGGCACCCTTGGCGTCGGAACCGTGGCACACCGAGCAGTTGGAGGCGAACAGGCGGCCACCCATCTTCAAGGCTTGCGGGTCCTTGGCCACTTCTTCAATCGGCATGGCGGCGAATTTGGCGAAGATCGGCCCGAACTTGGCGTCCGACTTGGCCATTTCCTTTTCCCATTCGTGCACGCCGGTCCAGCCGGTCTGGCCGTTGGCAAACGGGGTTTGCTTGTCGTTGTCGAGGTAGGCGTAACCCGGCAGCAGGCCTTTCCAGTTGCCCAGGCCAGGGTACAGCGCCAGGTAACCCAGGGCGAAGATGATGGTGCCGACGAACAGCATGAACCACCATTTGGGCAGCGGGTTGTCGTACTCCTCGATGCCGTCGAACGAGTGCCCAACGGTTTCATCGGTTTGCTCGGCGCGCTGGCCCTTGCGGGTCGACAGCAGCAGCCAGGTCAGGGCGAAAATGGTACCCAGACTGAGGACTGTGACGTACAGACTCCAGAACGTAGTCATTCTTTGTTACTCCTAGACGCTTCCACGACGTGCTTGATGGCTTCGGGATCATCCGCGAAGGGCAGCAACGTCGCGTCTTCAAACTCCGACTTGCGCTTGGGGCTGAACACCCACAAGGCCAGGCCGATAAAAGCCACCATCACGACAACGGTGCCCAGGCCTCGAATCATCCCGATATCCATCCAGATCACCGTTTGCTTTTGATGATGGTGCCAAGGCCTTGCAAGTAGGCCACCAGTGCGTCCATTTCGGTCTTGCCCTTCACGGCAGCGGCCGCGCCGGCGATGTCTTCGTCGGTGTAGGGCACGCCGAGGGTGCGCAAGACTTCCATCTTCTTGGCGGTGTCCTTGCCGTCGAGCTTGTTTTCGACCAGGAACGGGTACGCCGGCATTTTCGACTCGGGCACCACGTTGCGCGGGTTGTACAAGTGCGCGCGCTGCCAGTCATCGGAGTAACGACCGCCGACACGGGCCAGGTCCGGCCCGGTACGCTTGGAACCCCACAGGAACGGATGGTCCCACACGCTTTCACCGGCCACCGAGTAGTGGCCGTAACGTTCGGTTTCGGCGCGGAACGGACGGATCATCTGCGAGTGGCAGCCGACACAACCGTTGGCGATGTAGACGTCGCGGCCTTCCAGTTCAAGCGCGGTGCGCGGCTTCATGCCTTCCACCGGCTTGTTGGTCACGTCCTGGAAAAACAGCGGAACGATCTGGGTCAGGCCGCCGATACTCACGGCGATGACCATGAAGAAGGCCAGCAGGCCGATATTCTTCTCGACTACTTCATGCTTCATCAGTGAGCTCCCACAACGGCGATCTTGGTAGCGGCTTCGGCTTCTACAGGGTCGGACGCACGCACGGTGCGCCACACGTTGTAGGCCATGAACAGCATGCCGCTGGCAAAGATCGCACCGCCCAGGGCGCGCACGATGTAACCCGGATGGCTGGCTTGCAGCGCTTCGACGAAGGAGTAGGTGAGGGTGCCGTCATCGTTGATTGCACGCCACATCAGGCCCTGGGTGATGCCGTTGACCCACATCGAAGCGATGTAGAGCACGGTACCGATGGTGGCCAGCCAGAAGTGGGTGTTGATCAACGCGACGCTGTGCATCTGCGCCCGGCCGAACAGTTTCGGGATCATGTGGTACAGCGCGCCGATGGAGATCATCGCTACCCAGCCGAGGGCGCCGGCGTGTACGTGGCCGATGGTCCAGTCGGTGTAGTGGGACAGCGAGTTGACCGTCTTGATGGCCATCATCGGGCCTTCGAAGGTCGACATGCCGTAGAACGCCAGGGAGACCACGAGGAACCGCAGGATCGGGTCGGTGCGCAATTTATGCCAGGCACCCGACAGGGTCATCATGCCGTTGATCATGCCGCCCCAGCTCGGCGCCAGCAGGATGATCGACATCGCCATGCCCAGGGACTGGGCCCAGTCCGGCAACGCGGTGTAGTGCAGGTGGTGCGGGCCGGCCCAGATGTACAGGGTGATCAGCGCCCAGAAGTGCACGATGGACAGGCGATAGGAGTAGATCGGACGCTCGGCCTGTTTCGGCACGAAGTAGTACATCATCCCCAGGAAGCCGGTGGTGAGGAAGAAGCCTACGGCGTTATGGCCGTACCACCACTGGATCATCGCGTCCGTCGCACCGGCGTAGGCCGAGTAGGACTTGAAGAGGCTCACCGGCAAGGACGCGTGGTTGACGATGTGCAGCATCGCCGTCACCAGGATAAACGCCCCGTAGAACCAGTTGCCGACGTAGATGTGCTTGGTCTTGCGCTTGACGATGGTGCCGAAGAACACCACCGCGTAGGTCACCCAGACAATCGCCAGCAAAATGGCGATCGGCCATTCCAGCTCGGCGTATTCCTTGGTAGTGGTGTAGCCCAGCGGCAGGGTGACGATCGCGCCAACGATGACCGCTTGCCAGCCCCAGAAGGTAAAGGCAGCCAATGCATCGGAAATCAGTCGCGTTTGGCAGGTTCGCTGCACGACGTAATAAGAAGTGGCAAACAGTGCACATCCACCGAAGGCGAAAATCACCAGGTTGGTGTGCAACGGGCGCAGGCGTCCAAACGTCGTCCATGGCAGGCCAAAATTCAACTCTGGCCAAACCAGTTGCGAGGCGATGAAAACGCCGAGCCCCATGCCAAGGATCCCCCAGACCACCGTCATGATGGCGAACTGGCGGACTACCTTATAGTTATAAGCAGTCGGACTGATTGCTGTGCTCATTCTAAGGTTCCACGGTTTAGGTTTTTTTATAGGGTAAAAATCGGTCGCAAGTATGGAGAAAGCAAGATTCCATTGCAACGCAAGGTGACCTGCGTCAATGCGTTCCAAACCAGATTCTGCGCCCTTTCCATGTTTGGCGTAAGGACAAAATTCAGGGTTAAAAGCTGACGACTTGGACAGGATTTTAGAAGGGTCGAAGGTACTTGTAACTAGGTGTGTGTAAACAAGCGGCCCGGACGACGAACGGTCAGTGGCACGACAGCCGGTAAGTACCAGCCTTTGCGCCTGTCATCGAGCAGAAATGTTTCAACCCATCGAGTGCAAGTCGGCCATCGACCGGCCAATGCCGGTCCATTGTGCAAACAAGCGTAGACCCGAATGGCAGGAGGGGAAAGTCAGCGATCGGAAGGGTGCGACAATGGGTCGCAAAAAAGCCGCACCTGAATCAGGCGCGGCTTTTGGGTAGTGCGCGGTTACTTGGGTTGGCTGTCAGGCGTTGCGCCATCGGCGTTGTGGGACAGGCTATAAACGTAGGCGGCCAGCAGGTGCACCTTGTCATTGCCCTGCAGCACTTCCTGCGCCGGCATCTGGCCCTGGCGACCATGGCGGATGGTCTGCTGCAACTGCGCCAGGCTGGTGCCGTAGATGAAGCCGCCTGGCTGCGTCAGGTTCGGCGCGCCCATGGCTTCCATACCGTGGCCTTCAGGGCCGTGGCAGGCAACGCAGGTGGTGTTGAACGCCACCTGGCCGGCGGCCACATCGGCCGTGCTGTCAGCCGGCAATGGCAGCTTTGCCAGGTCATGGCGCACATAGGCGGCGACGTTCTTCACACCGTCTTCGCCGAGTATTTCACCCCAGGCAGGCATCGCGGCATGACGGCCATTCATGATGGTCATCTTGATGGCATCGGCCGAACCGCCCCAGCGCCAGATGTTGTCCGCCAGGTTCGGGAAGCCGTAGGCGCCCTTGGCGTCCGAGCCGTGGCACACCGCGCAGTTGGAGGCAAACAGGCGACCGCCCATTTTCAGCGCTTGCGGGTCCTTGGCCACTTCTTCCACGGGCATGGCCGAGAATTTGGCGAAGATCGGTCCGAACCTGGTGTCGGCCTTGTCCATTTCCTTGTCCCACTCCTTGGCCGAGGTCCAGCCGTCTTCATAGCCCGGCAGTACGCCTTTCCAGTTGCCCAGGCCCGGGTAGAGGATCAGGTAGCCGACGGCAAACACCAGGGTGCCGGCGAACAGCATGAACCACCATTGCGGCAGCGGATTGTCGTATTCCTCGATCCCGTCGAAGGCGTGGCCCATGGTCTGGTCGACGCTGCCCTTGGTCTCGCCCTTGCGGGTGCCGATCAACAGCCAGGTCAGGCCGATCAGGCTGCCGAGGGTCAGTACGCAGATCCATGTACTCCAGAAGGTAGTCATGGCCGGTTGCTCCTTGTTGCAGGCTCTTCTTGAGCGTCGGGGGTTGGCGGTTGGGGTTCATCGGCAAACGGCAGCAGGCAGGCTTCTGCGAACTCCGCGTTGCGCCGGGAGTTGAACACCCACAGCGACAGGCCGATGAAGGCGATGGCCACGACCAGCGTGCCGAGGCCGCGGATGGTTCCCGCATCGAATTCAAATCCCATGGCTCACCTCTTGCTCTTGATGGCAGTGCCGAGCACTTGCAGGTAGGAAACCAGCGCGTCCATCTCGGTCTTGCCCTTGAGGCTGGCCACGGCGCCGGCGATGTCCTCGTCGGTATACGGCACGCCGAGGGTGCGCATCACTTTGAGCTTGGTCTCGGTATGGCTGCTGTCGACCGCGGCGGTGACCAGCCACGGGTACGCCGGCATCTTCGATTCCGGCACCACGTTGCGCGGGTTGTACAAGTGCGCGCGGTGCCAGTCGTCCGAGTAGCGTGCGCCGACGCGGGCCAGGTCCGGCCCGGTGCGCTTGGAGCCCCACAGGAACGGGTGATCCCACACGCTTTCACCGGCCACCGAGTAGTGGCCATAACGCTCGGTCTCGGCGCGGAACGGACGGATCATCTGCGAGTGGCACTGTACGCAGCCTTCGCGGATATAGATGTCGCGGCCTTCCAGTTGCAGCGCGGTGTAGGGCTTCATGCCTTCCACCGGCTTGTTGGTCACGTCCTGGAAGAACAGCGGCACGATCTGGGTCAGGCCGCCGATACTCACGGCGAGCACCATCAGCAGCATCAACAGGCCGACGTTCTTTTCAATGGTTTCGTGTTTCATCATCGACTCCTCAGGCCATCTGCGCGGCGGCGGGGTGTTCGGCGGCTTGGAGGGATGGCGCCGAACGCACGGTGCGCCAAGTGTTGTAAGCCATCAGGAACATGCCGCTGAGGAAGATCGCCCCGCCCACCAGCCGCACGATGAAGCCTGGGTGGCTGGCCACCAGGGTTTCGACGAAGGAGTAGGTCAAGGTGCCGTCTTCGTTGACTGCACGCCACATCAGGCCCTGGGCGATGCCGTTGACCCACATCGAGGCGATGTAGAGCACGGTGCCGATGGTGGCCAGCCAGAAGTGCGCGTTGATCAGGCCGAGGCTGTACATCTGCTCGCGACCGAAGACTTTCGGGATCATGTGGTACAGCGCGCCGATGGAGATCATCGCTACCCAACCGAGGGCGCCGGCGTGTACGTGGCCGATGGTCCAGTCGGTGTAGTGGGAGAGGGCGTTGACCGTCTTGATGGCCATCATCGGCCCTTCAAACGTCGACATGCCGTAGAACGCGAGGGACACCACCAGGAAGCGCAGGATCGGATCGCTGCGCAACTTATGCCAGGCGCCCGAGAGCGTCATCATCCCGTTGATCATCCCGCCCCAGCTTGGCGCCAGCAGCACCAGCGACATCACCATGCCCAATGACTGTGCCCAGTCCGGCAGCGCGGTGTAGTGCAAGTGGTGAGGGCCGGCCCAGATGTACAGGGTGATCAGTGCCCAGAAGTGCACGATGGACAGGCGATAGGAGTACACCGGGCGCTCGGCCTGTTTCGGCACGAAGTAGTACATCATCCCGAGGAAGCCGGCGGTGAGGAAAAAGCCTACCGCGTTATGCCCGTACCACCACTGCACCATGGCGTCTGTCGCACCGCCATACAGCGAGTAGGACTTGGTCAGGCTGACCGGAATTTCCAGGTTGTTGACGATATGCAGGATGGCCACGGTGATGATGAACGCACCGAAGAACCAGTTACCGACGTAGATGTGCTTGGTGTTGCGCTTCATCACTGTGCCGAAGAACACGATGGCGTAGGCCACCCAGACGATGGTGATCAGGATGTCGATCGGCCATTCCAGCTCGGCGTATTCCTTGGAGCTGGTGTAGCCCAGCGGCAAGGTGATCGCGGCCAGCACAATGACCAACTGCCAGCCCCAGAAGCAGAACTGGGCGATCTTTGGCGCAAACAGTTGTGTCTGGCAGGTGCGTTGCACCGAGTAGAAGGAACTGGCAAACAGCGCGCAACCGCCAAAGGCGAAGATCACCGCATTGGTGTGCAGTGGGCGCAAGCGGCCGAAACTGGTCCAGGGCAAATTGAAGTTGAGTTCGGGCCATACCAACTGGGCGGCGAGAAAAACCCCGAGCCCCATGCCGACGATGCCCCACACCACCGTCATAATGGCGAATTGGCGGACCACCTTGTAGTTATAGGCGGTACTTAAAGTAGTGTTCATGGTTCCCCATCCACGGTTCAACCCAAGCAAATGCGGCACTTGGGCTGGAGTTATAGGCAGACTAAAAAGCGAGGCAAGCATGGGCAAAGAGCACAAGGCCAGTATTGACGGGGATCAATGGGCGCAGTGTGTGCGGGAACGCGGCTGGTTGTGGGATGTCGCGACAGGGTCTATCGCGCGTACGCCGGTGACGCTGATCCTGGCCCACGGTGCGGGTGCGCCGATGGACTCGGGGTTTATGAATGACATGGCTGCACGCCTTGCCGGGCATGGCGTGAACGTGTTGCGTTTCGAGTTTCCGTACATGGCCCAGCGTCGTGTGGACGGCGGGAAACGCCCGCCCAATCCTGCCCCGAAATTGCTGGAATGCTGGCGTGAGGTGTACGCCGAGGTGCGACGTCATGTCGCTGGGAAACTGGCGGTTGGCGGCAAGTCCATGGGCGGGCGGATGGCCAGTTTGCTGGCGGATGAATTGGGTGCAGACGGGTTGGTGTGCCTGGGTTATCCGTTCTATGCGGTGGGCAAGCCGGAGAAGCCGCGGACCGAGCATCTGGCCGGGTTGAAGACGCCGACGTTGATTGTGCAGGGCGAGCGGGATGCACTGGGTAATCGGGCGGCGGTGGAAGGGTATGTGTTGTCGCCGTGCATCGAGGTGATGTGGCTGGTGGCGGGGGATCATGACTTGAAGCCGTTGAAGGCTTCAGGGTTTAGTCATGAGCAGCATCTGGAGGCTGCGGCGGTGAAGGTTTCAAGCTTTCTTGCTGATCTTTAGGGCCTCATCGCAGGCAAGCCAGCTCTCACATTTTGATTTGCGAATACATTCAAATGTGGGAGCTGGCTTGCCTGCGATAGCTGTCTACCGGTTGAAGCGCTCCACCAGCGAATACTGGGTATTCGCCGTATGCGTCAGCTCTTCACTCAACTGCGCCGAATTCAACGCCTGTTCCGACGTCTGGTCCGCCAACAGCGCAATGGTGCTGATATTGCGGCTGATCTCTTCCGCCACCGAACTCTGCTCCTCGGTCGCCGCCGCAATCTGCGCCGTCATGTCGGTGATGTGCGCCACTGCCTCACTGATCCCGATCAGCGCCTGATCCGCTTCCATCACCCGCGCCACACCTTCCTCGGCCTGGCGATGCCCGGCGTCCATGGTCTGTACGGCGGCATTGGCGGTCTGCTGCAGCTTGGCGATCAGCGCATGAATCTGCCCGGTGGACTCGCTGGTGCGCTGCGCCAATTGCCGAACCTCGTCAGCCACCACCGCAAAACCCCGGCCCATCTCACCGGCACGGGCCGCTTCGATGGCCGCGTTCAGGGCCAGCAGGTTGGTCTGGTCGGCGATGCCTTTGATCACATCCACTACGCCGCCGATCTCGTCGCTGTCCTTGGCCAGTTGGGTCACGGTCACGCCGGTTTCGCCCACGGCCACCGACAGGCGTTGAATCGCCTCGCGGGTTTCACCGGCGATATCCCGGCCACGCCCGGTCAGGCGATTGGCTTCCTGGGTGGCGTCGGCCGTGCGTTGTACATGGCTGGCAACTTCCTGGGTCGTCGCGGCCATCTGGTTGACGGCCGTGGCCACCTGCTCGGTTTCCACGCGCTGGCGCTCAAGACCGCTGGAGCTGTTATGCGCCAGGGTGTTGGACTGTGCGGCCTGGTCGTTCAAGTGTTCGGCAGTGTCCTGCAAGCGTGTAAGACACGTCTTCAGGCGCGCCTCCTGGCTGAGGATCGACATCTCCAGGCGGGCCTGGGCGCCGCGGCTGTCGGTGTACATCTGCGCGATCAACGGGTCGGACGTGGTCTGCTCGGCCAGGCGCAGCAAACGCTTGAGTCCGCGCTGTTGCCAGCTCAGGCCCAACAGGCCCAGCGGCACCGAGAGCGCGGCGGCCAGGGCAAAGCCCCAGTGGGAATTGAGCCAAACACCAATCAGAAAACTCAACTGGCTGACCAGGATAAACGGCAGCCAGTCCTGCAATATCGGCAGCCACTTGTCGCGGCGCGGAATGGCCGGCTTGCCCTGGTTGATGCGCTGGTAAAGCGCTTCGGCACGGCGGATCTGCTCGGCGGTGGGCTTGACCCTTACCGACTCGTAGCCAATCACCTGATTGCCGTCGAAGACCGGCGTCACATAGGCGTTGACCCAATAGTG
Organism: Pseudomonas yamanorum; assembly: GCF_013386765.1. Classification (GTDB taxonomy): domain Bacteria; phylum Pseudomonadota; class Gammaproteobacteria; order Pseudomonadales; family Pseudomonadaceae; genus Aquipseudomonas; species Aquipseudomonas yamanorum_A. The sequence goes on along the minus strand of NZ_JACARE010000027.1, from coordinate 182,351 downwards.
ATCACCGCTTTTGCAGCGGTTCTTGACGATGCCCATCCATGGCAAGCCTTGTTTGAGCGTGGACCACATGTGTGCAAACACTGCCGCCGGAACATCCGGGTGACGAACCAGGTTGTGCGGGGCACGCAGCAGTTCGTCACGGGAAAACCCACTGATCTCGACGAAGGCGTCGTTGCAGTAGGTGATCACGCCTTTGGCATCCGTGGTGGAGATCAACCGTTGCTGAGCGGGGAAGGTACGTTCGCGCTGGGTAACGGGTTGGTTATTACGCATGAGTTTTCAATCCGCAAGGCTTTGACAGGTTGTCGACCGTTGCGGGGTTTTATTTAACTTATTTTTTGCAACAATCGGCTCCGCCTCAGCCCGCCAGCATCGGATACGTAAATAACCCGAAATGCAGCAAATTCAGCCCGAAATGCGTAACGATCGCCGCGCCCAACCCGCCAAAACGATACGCCAGCCCGTAACCGACGCCAGCAATAGTCGCCAACAGCGTCCACTGCCAACCTGCGCCCAGGTGCACCACTCCGAACAATAGCGCTGCCAGCAGCAGTGCCAGGTTTTCACCATAGGGCAACTGCCTGAAACGCCGGCTCAACCCGCCCTGGATATAGCCCCGAAACAACGCTTCTTCCACCAGGGTCACCAGCAACAAGTTGTTCAACACCCACAACCACGCCTGCTCAGGCCATTTCGGCGCCCAGCTGATGACGCCCAACAACGCAGCGCCGCCCAGTGCGGCAATCGCCGTCAGAGTCAATGCCATGGCCGTCGCATAGATCGACAGCCGCAATGACCTGCGAGCCACGATCCACGGGCACGCCAGCAACAACCAAAAGCCGATCAGCGGCTTATCCTGATTCAAATACATCGAGAACGGCACGGCATCGTCAGTAAAGCGCTGCGGGGCGATGCCCCGACCGTTGTAGAAACCCGGCAGCCAATGCATCGCCAACCCCAGCGCCAGCACGATAAACAGCCCATGGCCCAGATAACGCACCCAAGGGTTGCGCTGCTGGCGCACGGCAAACCCGGCCAACAGCAGCATGGCGACGGACAATCCCGCCAACAACCCCAATTGCCCGTAGCTCAAGGCGAGTACATAGCCGATGGAAAGAAGCGCCAGGTACAGCCATGGCATCGCGAGCATGGGAAATCCTTGTGACTATCAAAATCTGAGGCCGGCAGTATAACGACCGTCTCCCGCGGCAAAAATGAAAACACCGCCTTCGAAGGCGGTGTTTTGTGTAGCGCGTGTTAGTTACGAGGCAATCAACTGCCGCAACACGTAGTGCAGGATCCCGCCCGCCTTGAAGTACTCGACCTCATTCAGGGTGTCGATGCGGCACAGCACTTCAACCTTCTCGCTGCTGCCATCTTCCCGGGTGATCACCAGTGTCAGGTTCATGCGCGGCTCGATCTCGGCATCGGTCAGCCCGAGGATGTCGATCTTCTCTTTGCCGGTCAGCTTCAACGCCTTGCGGTTCTGGTCCAGCTTGAACTGCAGTGGCAGCACGCCCATGCCCACCAGGTTGGAGCGGTGAATCCGCTCGAAGCTCTCGGCGATCACCGCCTTGACGCCCAGCAGGTTGGTGCCCTTGGCCGCCCAGTCGCGGCTTGAGCCGGTGCCGTATTCCTGGCCTGCGATCACCACCAGCGGGGTGCCGGACGCCTGGTATTTCATGGCGGCGTCGTAGATCGGCATTTTCTCGCCGGTGGGGATGTAGATCGTGTTGCCGCCTTCCTCACCGCCCAGCATTTCGTTGCGGATACGGATGTTGGCGAAGGTGCCGCGCATCATCACTTCGTGGTTACCGCGACGCGAACCGTAGGAGTTGAAGTCTCGCGGCTCCACGCCTTGCTCGCGCAGGTATTTGCCCGCCGGGCTGTCGGTCTTGATGTTGCCAGCGGGGGAGATGTGGTCGGTGGTCACCGAGTCCCCCAGCAACGCCAGCACGTTGGCACCTTTCACGTCCTCGATCACCGGCAGCGGGCCGCCGATGTCGTCGAAGAACGGTGGATGCTGGATGTAGGTCGAATCCTTCTGCCACACGTAGGTCGCGGCCTGTGGCACTTCAATGGCTTGCCACTGTTCATCGCCGGCAAACACTTCGGCGTATTCCTTGTGGAACATCTGGGTGCTGACTTGCGCGACGGCGTCGGCAATTTCCTTGCTGCTGGGCCAGATGTCCCGCAGGTACACCGGTTTTCCGTCGGAGCCGGTGCCCAGGGGTTCGCTGCTGATGTCCATGCGCACGGTGCCGGCCAGTGCATAGGCCACGACCAGGGGCGGGGAGGCCAGCCAGTTGGTTTTCACCAGCGGGTGCACCCGGCCTTCAAAGTTACGGTTGCCCGAGAGCACCGAGGCGACGGCCAGGTCGGCTTTCTGGATGGCTTTTTCGATCGGCTCGGGCAGCGGCCCGGAGTTGCCGATGCAGGTGGTGCAGCCATAACCCACCAGATCGAAGCCCAGCTTGTCGAGGTACTGGGTCAAGCCCGCCGCTTTATAGTAATCGGTGACCACTTTCGAGCCGGGCGCGAGTGAGGTTTTCACCCACGGCTTGCTCTTCAGGCCCTTTTCCACCGCCTTTTTCGCCACCAGGCCGGCGGCCATCATCACGCTCGGGTTGGAGGTGTTGGTGCAGGAGGTGATCGCCGCGATCACCACCGCGCCGTTTTTCAGGCGATAGGTCTGGCCTTCGAAGTCGTAATCGGCTTCACCGATCAGGTCGGCGTTGCCGACGGCAACCCCGCCGCCGCCTTCGCTTTCCAGGCGGCCTTCTTCCTTGTTGGTGGGTTTGAATTGCAGGTCGAGGAAGTCGCTGAAAGCCTGGCCAACGTCAGGCAGCGAGACGCGGTCTTGCGGGCGTTTCGGCCCGGCGAGGCTGGCTTCGACGCTGCCCATGTCCAGGGCCAGGCTGTCGGTGAAGATCGGTTCCTGGCCAGCGTTGCGCCACAGGCCCTGGGCCTTGGTGTACGCCTCTACCAACTTGACGGTTTCTGCAGGCCGGCCCGACAGACGCAGGTAGTCCAGTGTCACTTCATCCACCGGGAAGAAGCCGCAGGTAGCGCCGTATTCCGGAGCCATGTTGGCGATGGTGGCACGGTCGGCCAGCGGCAGGTCAGCCAGGCCGTCACCATAGAATTCGACAAATTTACCGACCACGCCTTTTTTACGCAGCATCTGGGTGACGGTCAGCACCAGGTCGGTGGCGGTGATGCCTTCTTTCAGCTTGCCGGTGAGCTTGAAGCCGATCACTTCGGGGATCAGCATCGAAACCGGCTGCCCGAGCATCGCGGCTTCTGCTTCAATCCCGCCCACGCCCCAGCCCAGTACGCCGAGGCCGTTGATCATGGTGGTGTGGGAGTCGGTGCCCACCAGGGTGTCGGGGAAGGCGTAGGTGCGGCCGTCTTCATCCTTGGTCCACACGGTGCGGCCGAGGTATTCCAGGTTGACCTGGTGGCAGATGCCGGTGCCGGGCGGTACCACGCTGAAGTTGTCGAAGGCGCTCTGGCCCCAGCGCAGGAAGGCGTAGCGTTCGCCGTTGCGCTGCATTTCGATGTCGACGTTTTCCTGGAAGGCGCCGGTGGTGGCGAATTTGTCGACCATTACCGAGTGGTCGATCACCAGGTCCACCGGTGACAGCGGGTTGATACGCTGCGGGTCACCGCCGGCCTTGGCCACGGCGGCGCGCATGGCGGCCAGATCGACCACGGCGGGTACGCCGGTGAAGTCTTGCATCAGTACCCGGGCGGGGCGGTATTGGATCTCGCGGTCGGAGCGGCGCTCTTTAAGCCAGGCGGCAATGGCCTTGAGGTCGGCGCCGGTGACGGTCTTTTCGTCTTCCCAGCGCAGCAGGTTTTCCAGCAGCACCTTGAGGGACATCGGCAGCTTGTCCAGATCACCCAGGCTCTTGGCGGCTTCGGGCAGGCTGAAGTAGTGATAGGTCTTGTCGTCGATCTGTAAGGTTTTAAGGGTTCTCAGACTATCAAGGGATGACATTACATGACTCCTTATGGTCCGCACGGCTACGGACCTGACGGGACGAACAGAGCTTATAAATTAGCCCTGTTTTAGGTAGCTGGCTAATTACTGGACTCTATGGATAAGTCCAAGGTTCCGAACTCGGCTATCATGCGCGCGTTTTCATGACAGGCATTGCGCTATCGCAAGCCCGTGATCCAGGAGAGTTGATGAACACCCTTTTTATGCACTGCCGCCCGGGTTTTGAGGGCGAAGTCTGTTCCGAGATCGCGGAACACGCCGCGCGCCTGAATGTTTCGGGCTACGCCAAGGCCAAGACCGGCAGCGCCTGCGCCGAATTCGTGTGCACCGAAGAAGACGGCGCCCAGCGCCTGATGCGCGGCCAACGCTTTGCCGAGCTGATCTTCCCAAGGCAATGGGCGCGTGGGGTGTTCATCGATTTGCCGGAAACCGACCGTATCAGCGTGATCCTGGCGCACCTGCGGGATTTCCCGGTGTGCGGCAGCCTGTGGCTGGAGATGGTCGACACCAACGACGGCAAGGAACTGTCGAACTTCTGCAAGAAATTCGAAGGGCACCTGCGCAAGGCGCTGATGGCCGCCGGCAAACTGGTGGAAGACGCCAGCAAGCCGCGCCTGTTGCTGACCTTCAAAAGCGGCCGTGAAGTGTTCATGGGCCTGGCCGAGTCGAACAACTCGGCGATGTGGCCGATGGGCATTCCCCGTCTGAAATTCCCCCGGGACGCGCCAAGCCGCTCGACCTTGAAGCTGGAAGAAGCCTGGCACCACTTTATCCCTCGGGATCAGTGGGACGAGCGCCTGCACAGCGACATGACCGGCGTCGACCTCGGCGCAGCGCCTGGCGGCTGGACCTGGCAGTTGGTCAACCGCGGCATGCTGGTGACCGCCATCGACAACGGCCCGATGGCCGAAAGCCTGATGGACACCGGCCTGGTGCAGCACTTGATGGCCGACGGCTTCATCTATACGCCCAAGCAGCCGGTGGACTGGATGGTCTGCGACATCGTCGAGAAACCGGCGCGCAACGCGGCCCTGCTGGAAACCTGGATTGGCGAGGGACATTGCCGCGAAGCGGTGGTCAACCTGAAGTTGCCGATGAAGCAGCGTTATGCCGAAGTACGGCGCTTGCTCGACCGCATTGCCGACGGCTTCAAGGAGCGGGGCATTCGGGTGGAAATCGGCTGCAAGCAGCTGTACCACGACCGTGAAGAAGTGACCTGCCATTTGCGTCGGCTGGATGTGAAGAAGCCAAAGGCCCGGTAAACCCGCCCCTGTAGGAGCGAGCTCGCTCGCGAAAACCTTGAGGGCGCCGCTGACTACCTGGCGCCCCGCATTACCGCTAAAATGCCGGCCTGTTTAGGAGTAAACCATGAGCCTGACCCCTGATTTACCCGTCGACGCCGTTCTCGACGCCACCGGCCTCAACTGCCCGGAACCGGTGATGATGCTGCACCAGCACATCCGCGACCTGGCGCCTGGTGGCTTGCTCAAGGTGATCGCGACCGATCCGTCGACCCGTCGCGACATCCCCAAGTTCTGCGTGTTTCTCGACCATGAACTGGTGGACCAGCAGGAACAGGCCGGTACTTACCTGTACTGGATCCGCAAGAAGTCTTTGTAGGAGCGAGCTTGCTCGCGAAAGTCGTTAACGATAACGCAGGTTGCCCGGTTTAACGCGGCGCTCTCGAGTTCTTCGCGAGCAAGCTCGCTCCTACAGTTTTTTGTCGTGGCGAATCCGCTTGCGTGCACTGCGCACCAGGCGGATCACCAGCATTGCGGCCGCACAGCTCAGGCCAACGATCAGCCCCTGCCACAAGCCACTCGGGCCGCGTGCCTGGCCGAGCCAGTCGGTCAGCCCCAGCGCATAGCCCACCGGCAACCCTACGCCCCAATACGCAAACAGCGTCAGCACCATGGTCACCCGTGTGTCCTGGTAACCGCGCAATGCGCCGGCGGCCGTGACCTGGATCGCGTCCGAGAACTGAAACAACGCCGCAAACACAATCAGCATCGCCGCGACCTGGATCACCCTCGGGTCGGAGGTGTAGATAGTGGAAATCTGTTCGCGAAACAGCAGCATCAGGCTGCAGGACAGGCAGGCGTAAACCAGCGCCGTGCCCATCCCCACACCGGCGGCGAAACGCGCCTCGCGGGGTTCGCCACGGCCCAGGGCCTGGCCCACGCGCACGGTGACCGCCATGCTCAGGGAGTAGGGAATCATGAACACCAGCGAGCTGAAGTTCAGGGCGATCTGGTGCCCGGCCACCACCGTGGCACCAAGGCTGCCGATCAGCAGTGCGATCACCGCGAAAATGCTCGACTCGGCAAACACCGCAATCCCGATGGGCAAGCCAATGCTCAACACACGCTTGATCACCGACCACTGCGGCCAGTCAAAGCGCTTGAACAGCTCGCTGCTCTGATAGACCGGCGCCCAGCGGGTCCAGGCGGCCAGGCCGAGCATCATCACCCACATCACGATCGCCGTGGCCCAGCCACAACCGATGCCGCCCATGGCCGGCACGCCGAAGTGGCCGTAGATGAACACATAGTTCAGCGGAATATTCAGCGCCAGCCCGCACAGGCCCATAACCATGCTCGGCCGCGTGCGGCCCAGGCCGTCGCTGAAGCAGCGCAGCACGTAATACAGCGCAATCGCCGGCATGCCCGAGGCGATGCCGTGCAGGTAGCCCATGCACGGTTTGATCAGCTCGGGGTCGACGTTCATCAGGTGCAGGATCGGTTCGGCGCTGATCAGCAACAGCAGCGCGGTAATCCCCACCACCAGCGCCAGCCACATCGACTGGCGCACCAGCGGGCCGATCTCGCCGTGGGTACCGGCGCCAAAGCGCTGGGCGACCTTCGGCGTGGTGGCCAGCAGGGTGCCGGTCATCAGCAGGTACACCGGGATCCAGATGGAGTTGCCCAGGGCGACCGCCGCCAGGTCCCGGGAGCTGACACGCCCGGCCATCACCGCATCGACAAAGCCCATGGCCGTGGTCGCCAGTTGCCCGATCATGATCGGCAGGGCCAGCGCCAGCAGGTTGCGCACCTCAAGGCTGACGCGGGCGGGGCGAGAGAGGGCGGGGGTAGTTGCGGCAGTGTTCACGTACGGATGTCCAGAGAGGCGGAGCGCAGGACGGCGCATTCTACGCCCTGACGTGTTGGTCAGGAAAAAACCTGTGTTGTGGATTTGTAAGCACTTGCGCGCGCAAAGATTGCTTTTTGTGGCGAGGGAGCTTGCTGTGGCGAGGGAGCTTGCTCCCGCTGGGCTGCGCAGCAGCCCCAGGACGGGCAACCGATGTGTACCTGAAAAAAAACGTTGCTTCATTTGGGAGCGCTCCGCACTCCAGCGGGAGCAAGCTCCCTCGCCACAAGGAAAACCGCTGTACACTGCTGATCCGCGAAAGGAGCCTGCCATGCTGATTGTTGCCGACGAAAATATCCCGCTGCTCGATGCATTCTTCGAAGGATTTGGCGAGATTCGCCGGGTTCCGGGGCGGTCCATCGACCGTGCGACCCTTGAGCGGGCCGACGTGCTGCTGGTGCGTTCGGTGACCAACGTCAACCGCGCCTTGCTCGAAGGCACACCGGTGCGGTTTGTCGGCACCTGCACCATCGGCACCGACCACCTCGACCTCGATTACTTCCAGCGCGCCGGTATTCAGTGGTCCAGCGCCCCCGGCTGCAACGCCCGTGGCGTGGTCGACTATGTGCTGGGCAGCCTGCTGACCCTGGCCGAAATCGAAGGCGCAGATCTGGCCCAGCGTACCTACGGTGTGGTGGGCGCCGGTGAGGTCGGCGGGCGCCTGGTCCAGGTTCTCAAGGCGTTGGGCTGGAACGTGCTGGTGTGCGACCCGCCCCGGCAGATCGCCGAGGACGGCGATTACGTCAGCCTTGAACAGATTATCGAGCAATGCGATGTGATCAGCCTGCACACGCCGCTGAACAAATCCGGCAACGGTTCGACCTGGCACCTGTTTGATCGCGAGCGCCTCAATCAACTGAAACACGGCACCTGGTTGATCAACGCCAGCCGCGGCCCGGTGGTCGACAACGCCGCCCTCAAGGACGTGCTGCTGGACCGCGAAGACCTGCAAGCAGTGCTGGATGTATGGGAAGGCGAGCCCCAGGTGGACGTCGATCTGGCCGACCTGTGTGTGCTGGCCACCCCGCATATCGCCGGCTACAGCCTGGACGGCCGGCAGCGCGGCACGGCGCAGATCTACCAGGCGCTTTGCCAGTATCTGGGCCAGGAGCCAACCATTCAACTCAGCGACTTGCTGCCGGAACCCTGGCTGGCCGAGGTCAGCCTCAACGCCAATACCGACCCGGCCTGGGCGCTGGCGGCTATATGCCGTGGCGTGTACGACCCGCGCCGTGATGACGCGGATTTCCGCCGCAGCCTTGTAGGCACAGTTGACGAGCAGCGCAAGGCGTTTGACCAACTGCGCAAGCACTACCCGCCGCGGCGTGAGATTGATGGCTTGAAGGTGCGGATCAGCGGCGAGTCTGCCGCCTTGTCGAACATCGTCTCGGCGTTGGGTGCACAGGCGATCTGAACCCATAAAAAACCCGGCTAACAAGGCCGGGTTTAAAAGAGCTTGGGCGATTCAGCCTTGCTTGGCAGGCTTGACCAATTTCTGCTCCAGTTCGGCGCATGCGCTCTGGATCATCTCTTCGGTGATTTGCACTTCGCGGCCTTGAGCGTCGATGTACGAGCAAGGCAACTGCTGCGGTTGGCGGATCACTTCAATTTTGGCGTTGCTGCTGTTTTGCAAGGACATGGCCCGTCTCCTCATCAGGTTGTGTACCTACTCTAAAACCCCCGTGTGAACGCGTTGTTACAACTCCATACACGTCCAGCGGATCGAATGCCCAGTCCAGCAGAAACCGATACAAATTTCCAGCCGAGCCTTAGACCGATAGCCTCTAGGGGCTAGGTTCGGTAAGCATAATTAACCTGACTCATTGTGATTCACTCAAGTTCCCCCCATGTAAAGGTGCAGGTTCCCGTCTCCAACCTTCAGGTGAAACCCTCCATGCTCTCAGCCCGTCAACGCCGCGCGATTCGCCTGGCCAGCCGCTTCGTCGCTCCCTACCGCTGGCAGGCCCTGGGGGCCTTGTTGGCGTTGATCGTCACCGCAGGCATCACCTTGTCCATGGGGCAGGGCATCCGCCTGCTGGTGGACCAGGGCTTCATGACCCAGTCACCGCACCTGCTCAACCAGTCCATCGGCCTGTTCATGATTTTGGTGATGGGCCTGGCGGTGGGCACGTTTGCGCGGTTTTACCTGGTGTCGTGGATCGGCGAGCGGGTGGTGGCGGACATCCGGCGGCAGGTGTTCAATCACTTGATCTACCTGCACCCGGGTTTCTATGAAAACAACCGCAGCTCGGAAATCCAGTCGCGGCTGACCACCGACACCACCTTGCTGCAATCGGTGATCGGCTCCTCGCTGTCGCTGTTCCTGCGCAACGCCTTGATGGTGATCGGCGGGATCGTGCTGTTGTTTGTCACCAACCCCAAGCTCACCAGCATCGTCGTGATCGCGCTGCCGCTGGTGCTGGCACCGATCTTGATCTTCGGCCGCCGGGTGCGCAGCCTGTCGCGGCTGAGCCAGGACCGTATCGCCGATGTGGGTAGCTACGTGTCCGAGACCCTCGGCCAAATCAAGACCGTGCAGGCCTACAACCACCAGGTGCAGGACGAACAACGCTTTGCCGTGACGGTGGAAGAGGCGTTCACCACCGCGCGCAAACGTATCCTGCAGCGTTCGTGGCTGATTACCCTGGTGATCATGCTGGTGCTGGGCGCCGTGGGCGTGATGCTCTGGGTGGGCGGAATGGATGTGATCAGCGGGCGGATTTCCGGTGGTGAACTGGCGGCGTTCGTGTTCTACAGCCTGATCGTCGGCAGCGCCGTCGGTACGTTGAGTGAAGTGTTGGGTGAACTGCAGCGCGCAGCCGGTGCGGCAGAGCGGATTGGCGAGTTGCTGCAATCGAGCAATGAAATCAAGGCCCCCGAGGCCAATGTCATCAAGCTGCCAGAGCGGGTCAGCGGTCGGTTGGAGTTGCAGGACCTGCGCTTTTCCTACCCGTCGCGGCCAGACAGCTACGCCATTGATGGCCTGAGCCTGACGATCAATGCCGGCGAAACCCTGGCCTTGGTCGGCCCGTCCGGTGCGGGTAAATCAACCATTTTTGACCTGTTGCTGCGCTTCTACGATCCACAGCAAGGTCGCGTTCTCCTGGAAGGTCACCCGCTGACCGAACTCGACCCGCTGGACCTGCGCCGCTGTTTCGCCCTGGTATCCCAGAGCCCGGCGCTGTTTTTCGGAAGCGTTGAAGAAAACATTCGCTACGGCAATCCGTCGGCCACCTTCGCCCAGGTCGAAGAGGCAGCACGTATCGCCCACGCCCACGACTTCATCCTGCAAATGCCCGATGGCTACCAGACTCACCTGGGCGACGGCGGCATGGGCCTCTCCGGCGGCCAGCGCCAACGCCTGGCCATTGCCCGGGCGTTGCTGGTGGATGCACCGATCCTGCTGCTGGACGAAGCCACCAGCGCCCTGGATGCCCAGAGTGAACACCTGATTCAGCAAGCGTTGCCGCAGCTGATGGAAGGGCGCACCACCCTGGTGATTGCCCACCGCTTGGCCACCGTGAAGAACGCCGACCGGATTGCCGTGATGGACCAGGGCAAGCTGGTGGCGGTGGGGACGCATCAGCAGTTGATCGCGAGTAACCCGCTGTATGCGCGATTGGCGGCGTTGCAGTTCAGTGATGGTGATGAGCCGGTTAGGCACTGACCCGACGCCCATACCGGATCGTTGTGGCGAGCGAGCTTGCTCGCGTTGGGCTGCGAAGCAGCCCTGAATCCTTACAACCCGATCTATCTGAATAACGCCGCGACATTACTTGGGGCTGCTGCGCAGCCCAACGCGAGCAAGCTCGCTCGCCACAGGTTTTGTATCAGCCTCTGAAAGTCGTGTTACTGATCATCAAAATACCGCTCATGCCAATCCACCAACGGCTGTGGCGCATTGAGCTTCTGCCCGTAGATCACCGAATAAGACAGCACGTTCTGCACATACTGGCGGGTTTCGTCGAAAGGTATGCTTTCCACCCACACGTCGAAACTCAGGTGGTCGGCGCCACGCAGCCATTGGCGCACACGGCCGGGGCCGGCGTTGTAGGCGGCGGTGGCGAGTACGCGGTTGCCGTTGAACTGAGCGTGGACCTGGCTCAGGTACGCCGCGCCGAGCTGGATGTTCTTGTCCGGGTCGAGCACTTGCTGTTGCGAGGCCAACGGGATGCTGAACTTGCGTGCGGTCTCTTTCGCGGTGCCGGGCATCAGTTGCATCAGCCCGGTGGCGCCGACGCCGGAGCGGGCGTCGTCCATAAAGGCGCTTTCCTGGCGGGTGATCGCAAACACCCAGCTTGAATGCACGCCGCGGACCTTGGCTTCACGCACCAGCGTGTCGCGGTGGGCCATCGGGAAGCGGATGTCCAGGTCGTCCCAGTACTGCGCCTGGCTGATGGTGCGGATCGCCGGGAAGTACCACTTCATGTCATAGGCCAGCTTCGCCTGGGCGACCATTTCGTCGCGGTTGAAGTGTCGGCTGACGTGGTACCACTCGCGACGGCCATCAACGACCTGGCCACGGGCGTAGAACTCCAGGGCACGGCGTACGCCGGGGGTGTTACGCACCTTGTTCATCAGCGCCTGGCTCATCATCAGCGGCTTGTTGTTCAGTTGGTACGGGGACTGGGAGCGATCTGCCGCGAGGAAACCGTAGAAGTCGCGCTCTTTGGCCAGGCCCTTGTACAGCACCAGGGCTTGCGGGTTCTTCGGCTCTGCCAGCTCCAGGCTGCGGGCCTGCCAGTAGCGCCAGCGGTTGGTGGTGGCCAAATCCTGCGGCAGCTTGCGGGTCAACTGATAAGCATCTTCCCAGCGCGCCAGGCGTAGCAGCAGGCGCAGGCGCCATTCGGAAACGGTGTTGTCCCGCAGTTCCGGATCGTATTTGGTCATCACGTCGAGGGCGCGCGGGTCGTAGCGGCGTGCCAGGGTCAGGCCGATTTCCCGGGCGATCGACACTTTTTCGTCACGAGAGAAGTGCATGCTGCTGGCATAACCGTCGAGCAGGGCCATGGCCTTGTCCGGGTCCTGGCGTGCCAGGCGGCGAAGCCCCAGGCCGACGGCGTCGGACATGGCCTCGTTGGCCGGCAGGAAGCGCGACGGGTCGCTGAGCATGTCGGGCTTCTGCGCCACGTCCACCATCAGGCGGCCTTGGGCGCCAAGGGTCGGCAAGGTTTTTACCAGGCTGTTGGCCAGCGGGTAATTGCGCGCTTCGGTGGCCAGCTTGGCGCGGTCCCAGATTTTCTGTTCGGTCAGTTGGCCGTCAGCGGCCCACTGGCCAAAGGTTGCATCACAGGCGGCAGGCTGGGATTTACCGGTGAGCCACAGCTTCTCGGTGGTTTTGTAGCCTTCGGCTTTTTGGTTATGGGTCAGCTGGAATTGGCCGTGGAGGCAGTCCAGTTCGACGAAATTGAGTTTTGGGTCGTAGTACTTTTCAAAGGTTTGCCAATCGCCACGGTCGGCCAGCCAGCGCAACCAGCGCAGTTTCATCCAGTTGGCCTGGGGCAGGTCGCCGTTCTTGGCGAGGAATTGTTCGATTTCCTCATTGCTGGCGGTTTTCAGGCGTGCGGTCAGTTCGTCGTAGGCCAGGTACGGCGTCAACGGGTAGTCGGCCAGGGCCTGGCTGTATTGGAAATACGGGCCGCTGTCGCCTTTGGCGAGGGCTCGTTTGGCTTCATCGTAATATTGACGTTGGGTGGTGAGGTCCACGGCCTGGGCGGATTGAACGGCGGTGGCAGAAAGAAGCAGACAAGATAAAAAGCTGAAAAGGCGACTGCGCATGAGACGTCCGTGCAGAGGAAACTGGACTAGTGCCGACGTCGCCGACACTGATTGCCCCTAGCTTAGCCTTTTGGCCGCAACCGGTGAAAGCTTTGCCGGTCGCTTCATTCAAGTTCATCTGAAATGTCCGACAGAACGTGTCAACGGCGAAAATGCCGGCCGCCTCGAGCCCTAAGTCAGGTAGAATGCGCGCCCAGTTTTTGGAGAAGCGTATGACCCTGCTCAAATTCAGCGATGTGTCCCTTGCTTTCGGCGCTATGCCGTTGTTGGACAAGGTGTCCTGGCAGATCGCCCGTGGTGAGCGGGTGTGCATCATCGGCCGCAACGGCACCGGCAAGTCCAGCATGATGAAGCTGGTTAAAGGCGACCAGAAGTCCGATGAAGGCTCTGTGTGGCGCGCCCCGGGCCTCAAGATCGGCGAATTGCCGCAAGAATTGCCGGTGGCCGACGGACGGACAGTGTTCGACGTGGTTGCCGAAGGCCTCGACGGCGTAGGCGCACTGCTTGCCGAATACCATCACCTGGCGCAGAACTGCGTCACCGAAGCCGACCTGGACAAGCTGATGCACGTCCAGCAAGACCTCGAAGCCCGTGACGGCTGGCGCTTGCAGCAACTGGTCGACAGCACCCTGAGCCGCCTGCAGTTGCCGGCCGACAAGACCCTCGCCGAATTGTCCGGCGGCTGGCGTCGCCGCGTCCTGCTGGCCCAGGCCCTGGTGTCCGAGCCGGACCTGCTGCTGCTCGACGAACCGACCAACCACCTGGACATCGGTGCAATCGCCTGGCTGGAAGAAGCCCTCAAGGATTTCCAGGGCGCCGTGCTGTTCATCACGCACGACCGTTCCTTCTTGCAGAACCTGGCAACCCGCATCCTCGAACTGGACCGCGGTGGCCTGATCGACTGGAACGGCGACTACGCGAGCTTCCTGGTGCACAAGGAAGCCGCGCTGTCCGCCGAGGAAACCGCCAACGCCCTGTTCGATAAAAAGCTGGCCCAGGAAGAAGTCTGGATCCGCCAGGGCATCAAGGCCCGCCGCACCCGTAACGAAGGCCGCGTACGCGCCCTGAAAGCCCTGCGCGTTGAGCGCGGCGAGCGTCGCGAACGCACCGGCAAGGCCAATATCCAGCTGGATACCGCCGACAAGTCGGGCAAGCAAGTGATGGTGCTGGAAAACGTCAGCTTCCATCACCCGGACGGCCCGTTCCTGATCAAGGACTTCTCCATGGTCCTGCAGCGCGGCGACCGTATCGGCCTGCTCGGTGCCAACGGTACCGGCAAGACCACCTTGCTCAAGCTGATGCTCAACGGCCTGCAACCCACCAGCGGTAAAGTGGAAGAGGGCACGCGCATCGACGTGGCCTACTTCGACCAGTTGCGCCACCAGTTGGACCTGGAAAAAACCGTGATCGACAACGTCGCCGAAGGTCGCGACTTTATCGACATCGACGGCCAGAGCCGCCACGTGCTGAGCTACCTGGGCGACTTCCTGTTCAGCCCGCAGCGTGCACGTACGCCGGTTAAAGCCTTGTCTGGTGGTGAGCGTGCGCGCCTGCTGCTGGCCAAGCTGTTCAGCAAACCGGCCAACCTGCTGGTGCTCGACGAACCGACCAACGACCTCGACGTTGAAACGCTGGAGCTGCTGGAAGAGGTCTTGCTGACCTTCAACGGCACTGTACTGATGGTCAGCCACGACCGGGCATTCCTCGACAACGTGGTCACCAGCACCCTGGTCTTCGAAGGTGAAGGCAAGGTTCGCGAATACGTCGGTGGTTACCAGGACTGGCTGCGCCAGGGCGGCTCGCCGCGCCTGCTGGGCGTGACCGAGAGCAAATCCGGCAAGGCTGACCTGACCTCGGCCGTGGTTGCCCCGGTGGCTGCCGAGCCAGCTCCAGCCCAGGAAGCGCCTGTTGCGAAGAAGAAGCTCAGCTACAAGCTTCAGCGTGAGCTGGAAGCACTGCCGGGTGATATCGACGCCAAGGAACAGCAGATCGCTGCCGTGGAAGCTGAAATGGCTGACGCGGGTTTCTATATGCGTCCTGCTGCAGAAACCGCCAAGGTGATTGCCTCCCTTGAACAGTTGAACAGCGAGCTGGAAGCACTGGTTGAACGCTGGGCCGAGCTGGATGCCTGAGTGATTCAAGCGCAATAAAAAACCGGCGCTCATTTATATGAGCACCGGTTTTTTTATATGAAATACAGTTCAAATGTGGGAGCGGGCTTGCTCGCGAATGCGGTGGATCAGTCAATATTTACGTTAACTGACCCACCGCATTCGCGAGCAAGCCCGCTCCCACACAAGCCCGCTCCCACATTAGATCGCCTTTGGTCTTACGAGCTCTTTACCAGTTTCACTGCCAGCACATCGCAAGGTGCGCCGTGCAGCACGTCATTGGCTGTAGATCCCAGCAGCAAGGCCAGGCCGTGGCGGCCATGGCTGCCGACCACGATCAGGTCGCAACCTTGCTCCTTGGCCAGGTGGTGGATTTCCTGGCGCGGCTGGCCGTAGGTCAGGTGGCTCTGGTCTTTTTTCAGGGCGGGATACTTGTTGATCAGGCGATCAAGGCGTTCCTTGGCCTGGTCGAACTGCTGCTGTTGCAGCTGGGACAGGTCCATCGGCACGTCGCCGCCAAAGGCCATGGCCATCGGCTCGACGATATGCACCAGGGACAGTTTCACCGAGTCACCTGCAAGGCCTACGGCCCGCTTGATCACGGGGTCGCATTCTTCGGTCAGGTCCACGGCGACCAGAATATGTTCGTAGGGCATGAGGAGTTCCTCCAAAGGAAAGCGATAAGTTCAGTATGGCTGGTTTCAAGCGGATGGGGTTGCGTCAGGTCAAATCCGCTCATCAAGAAATTCGGGAGTACACATATGACGGTCTGGATAGTGGTGTCAATCCTTGCGCTGGTTTTAAGCCCCCTGGCGTGGTTGCGTCCGTCGCGCCATTCGAGCGGGCGCATGGCCCTGCGCATGGAGGCGCGACGCATCGGTTTGGCCATGCAACTGACGCCCCAGGACTGGCCGCACTGGCTTAAGCACGAGCCGCCGAGCCCGTGTGCGCAATATCACCGGCCACGGCGCGGCACCAAACTGGTCACCTGGAGTTATTGGCAGTTGGAACCGGGGGTTTGGGTCAATCAGTGGCAGGAAAGCTGCGTTGATGAAAAGTTGTTGCCACATTTTGCGACGCTGCCGGCAAACGTCTACAAAGTCGAAGCCGACAAGCAAATGATCACCCTGTACTGGGGCGAAAAGGGCGAGTTGAGCGTGTTGCAGGACATTGATGCGGTGCTCAAGGCGCTGGCCTGAGTTTTCTGCGGGCATTAAAAAGCCCGAAAGCATCATCGGGCTGGAGTTGGCCAGGCAGGCCGGTAATTCGTTAAACGTGCCGCTAGCCTAGCCGCATATTCGGTTCTGTACAGCCCTTTAAATCAAATTTCTTATTATTGATTTCGTGAATGATTAAACATTGGCGAGGCGATGCCGGCTGCCCCGGGTTCTGAAATGACTGAAAAGTCGCGTTTTTGCGGCCCTTTCGAGCGATTGACAATTCTTCGGATTTGGCTGAAGGTGACGTACCCAAATCAAACGGGCGTATGAATTGAGCGTTTGTCTTTCAGACCGTTCGTACAGAATCCCGACTATCGCGTTGGCGGGTGTGCCTGGCAAATTGGCGTTAGCATCGACGGTAACGTCAGTGCCTACGCTGAATCCTGCGTCCGACGTGTACTGTTCAGCTTCCATATCGTGGAGATCAGTTGATGATTTACGAAGGTAAAGCCATCACGGTTAAGGCTCTTGAAAGTGGCATCGTCGAATTGAAATTCGACCTCAAGGGTGAGTCCGTCAACAAGTTCAACCGTCTAACCCTGAATGAATTGCGTCAGGCCGTAGACACCATCAAAGCAGATGCATCGGTCAAGGGCGTGATCGTCTCCAGCGGCAAGGACGTGTTCATCGTCGGCGCTGACATCACCGAATTCGTCGACAACTTCAAGCTGCCCGATGCCGAGCTTGTGGCTGGCAACCTCGAAGCCAACAAGATTTTCAGCGATTTCGAAGACCTCAACGTGCCGACCGTTGCCGCGATCAATGGCATCGCCCTGGGCGGCGGTCTGGAAATGTGCCTGGCCGCCGACTTCCGCGTGATGTCGGCCACCGCGAAAATCGGCCTGCCG
The DNA here is from genome assembly GCF_013386765.1 of Pseudomonas yamanorum. GTDB lineage: Bacteria > Pseudomonadota > Gammaproteobacteria > Pseudomonadales > Pseudomonadaceae > Aquipseudomonas > Aquipseudomonas yamanorum_A. The sequence goes on along the minus strand of NZ_JACARE010000027.1, from coordinate 165,241 downwards.
GAAGTCAAGCTGGGCATCTACCCAGGCTTCGGCGGTACCGTGCGCCTGCCGCGCATCATCGGTGCCGACAACGCCATCGAGTGGATTGCCGCCGGCAAGGAAAATCGTGCTGAAGACGCGCTGAAAGTCGGCGCCGTGGATGCCGTGGTTGCTCCCGACAAGCTGGCAGAAGCCGCACTGAACCTGATCAAGGGCGCCATCAGCGGTGAATTTGACTACAAGGCCAAGCGTCAGCCAAAACTCGAAAAACTCAAGCTCAACGCCATCGAACAAATGATGTCGTTCGAAACCGCCAAAGGTTTCGTGGCAGGCCAGGCCGGCCCGAACTACCCGGCGCCGGTTGAAGCGATCAAGACCATCCAGAAAGCCGCGAACTTCGGCCGCGACAAGGCCCTGGAAATCGAAGCTGCCGGCTTCGTCAAACTGGCCAAGACCTCTGCCGCGCAGAGCTTGATCGGTCTGTTCCTGAACGATCAGGAACTGAAGAAAAAGGCCAAGGCCTACGACGAAATCGCCCGCGACGTGAAACAGGCTGCCGTACTCGGCGCCGGTATCATGGGCGGCGGTATTGCCTATCAGTCGGCGTCCAAAGGCACGCCGATCCTGATGAAGGACATCAACGAGCACGGCATCGAGCAGGGTCTGGCAGAAGCCGCGAAACTGCTGGTGGGCCGCGTTGATAAAGGCCGCATGACTGCAGCGAAAATGGCTGAAGTGCTTAACGGCATTCGTCCTACGCTGTCCTACGGCGATTTCGGCCACGTCGACCTGGTGGTCGAAGCGGTTGTCGAGAACCCGAAGGTCAAGCAGGCGGTACTGGCTGAAGTTGAAGCCCAGGTTAAGGAAGACACTATCCTGGCTTCCAACACCTCGACCATTTCCATCACCTTGCTGGCCAAGGCCCTCAAGCGTCCGGAAAACTTCGTCGGCATGCACTTCTTCAACCCGGTGCACATGATGCCGCTGGTGGAAGTGATCCGTGGCGAGAAGTCCAGCGAGCTGGCTGTTGCCACCACCGTTGCCTACGCCAAGAAAATGGGCAAGAACCCGATCGTGGTCAACGACTGCCCGGGCTTCCTGGTCAACCGCGTACTGTTCCCGTACTTCGGCGGTTTCGCCAAGCTGGTCAGTGCTGGTGTGGACTTCGTGCGCATCGACAAGGTCATGGAAAAATTCGGCTGGCCAATGGGCCCGGCGTACCTGATGGACGTGGTCGGCATCGACACCGGTCACCACGGTCGCGACGTAATGGCTGAAGGCTTCCCGGATCGCATGAAAGACGACCGCCGCTCGGCGATCGACGCACTGTACGAGGCCAAGCGCCTAGGCCAGAAGAACGGCAAGGGCTTCTACGCCTACGAGACCGACAAGAAAGGCAAGCAGAAGAAAGTGGCCGATCCTTCGGTTCACGAAGTACTCGCGCCGGTCATCTACGAACAGCGTGAAGTGTCCGACGAGGACATCGTCAACTGGATGATGATCGCCCTGTGCCTGGAAACCGTGCGCTGCCTGGAAGACGGCATCGTTGAAACCGCAGCCGAGGCCGACATGGGCCTGGTCTACGGTATCGGTTTCCCTCCATTCCGTGGTGGTGCGCTGCGTTACATCGATTCCATCGGTGTGGCCGAGTTCGTTGCCCTGGCTGATCAATACGCTGATCTGGGCCCGCTGTACCACCCGACTGCGAAGCTGCGTGAGATGGCCAAGAACGGCCAGAGCTTCTTCGGTTAAGCGCCCCAGACACTTGAGCGAGAATATTTATGAGCTTGAATCCAAGAGACGTCGTGATTGTCGATTTCGGTCGTACTCCGATGGGCCGCTCCAAGGGCGGCATGCACCGCAACACCCGCGCTGAAGACATGTCGGCGCACCTGATCAGCAAATTGCTGGAGCGCAACGTCAAGGTCGACCCTAACGAAGTCGAAGACGTGATCTGGGGCTGCGTCAACCAGACCCTGGAGCAGGGCTGGAACATCGCCCGCATGGCTTCCTTGATGACGCAGATCCCGCACACCGCTGCCGGCCAGACCGTCAGCCGCCTGTGTGGCTCGTCCATGAGCGCACTGCACACTGCCGCACAAGCGATCATGACCGGCAACGGTGATGTGTTCGTGGTCGGCGGCGTGGAGCACATGGGCCACGTCAGCATGATGCACGGTGTGGATCCGAACCCGCACATGTCCCTGTACGCGGCGAAAGCCTCGGGCATGATGGGCCTGACCGCAGAAATGCTCGGCAAAATGCACGGCATCACCCGCGAAGCCCAGGACGCATTCGGCCTGCGCTCCCACCAGCTCGCCCACAAGGCGACGCTGGAAGGCAAGTTCAAGGATGAAATCATCCCGATGAACGGCTACGACGAGAACGGTTTCCTGAAACTGTTCGACTACGACGAAACCATTCGTCCGGACACCACCCTGGAAAGCCTGGCGGCCCTCAAGCCTGCCTTCAATCCAAAGGGCGGCACCGTGACAGCGGGTACTTCGTCGCAGATCACCGACGGTGCTTCGTGCATGATCGTGATGTCGGCCCAGCGTGCCCAGGACCTGGGCATCCAGCCGATGGCGGTGATTCGTTCGATGGCGGTCGCAGGTGTGGACCCGGCGATCATGGGCTATGGTCCAGTACCGGCCACACAAAAAGCATTGAAGCGCGCAGGCCTGAGCATCTCCGACATCGACTTCTTCGAGCTCAACGAAGCTTTCGCCGCACAGGCCCTGCCAGTGCTGAAAGATTTGAAAGTGCTCGACAAGATGAACGAGAAGGTTAACCTGCACGGCGGCGCGATTGCCTTGGGTCACCCGTTCGGGTGTTCCGGTGCACGTATCTCCGGCACGTTGCTTAACGTGATGAAGCAAAATGGCGGCAACCTGGGTGTTGCAACCATGTGCATTGGTCTCGGCCAAGGCATCTCCACCGTCTTCGAACGTATCTAAACGTTTCGTTGACGGAAGCCGGGGCCCAGTGCCCCGGTTTTTGTTTTTTGGAATTTTTTATATTTTTTTTTAACAAATTTTGTAAGAGGGCCAGAGCATGAAAGTCGAACCAGGGCTCTACCAGCATTATAAAGGTCCGAAGTACCGCGTTTTTAATGTGGCGCGGCATTCCGAGACCGAAGAGGAAGTGGTGTTTTACCAAGCACTGTATGGCGATTACGGCTTTTGGGTACGTCCCTTGAGCATGTTCCTGGAGACCGTCGAAGTTGACGGCGAACAGGTCCCGCGCTTTGCTTTGATCCAGGTCGAACCCAGCCTTTTTTCCGCGCAATAAAGGCAGGCCGCGCAGAATGCTGCGCTTGACCTCACCTTGTTGCCACTATATATAGCGTTGCCGCGTCAGGCGCCAACCGCCTTTCACTTCTCGAATTCAGGAATTTTCCGATCCATGGGCAAATCGCTGGTCATTGTGGAATCCCCGGCTAAGGCCAAGACCATCAACAAGTACTTGGGTAACGAGTACGTGGTGAAGTCGAGTATCGGCCATATCCGAGACCTGCCCACCAGCGGTTCGGCTAGCGCCAGCAAGGAGCCTGCCGCCAAGCGCGGCAAGGCGGCTGCGGGCGAAGGTCCGGTGCTCACGCCTAAAGAGAAAGCGCGCAAGCAGCTGGTCTCGCGCATGGGTGTCGATCCCGATCATGGCTGGAAAGCCAAGTACGAGATCCTCCCGGGCAAGGAAAAGGTCATCGAAGAGCTGCGCCGGCTCGCCAAAGATGCTGACACCATCTATCTCGCAACCGACTTGGACCGCGAAGGGGAGGCTATTGCCTGGCACCTGCGGGAAGCCATCGGTGGTGACGACAGCCGCTACAAGCGCGTGGTGTTCAACGAAATTACCAAGAAGGCGATTCAGGAAGCCTTCTCCAAGCCGGGCGAACTGGACATTGACCGCGTCAATGCCCAGCAGGCCCGTCGCTTCCTCGACCGCGTCGTGGGCTACATGGTCTCGCCGCTGCTGTGGGCGAAGATCGCCCGTGGCCTGTCCGCCGGCCGTGTGCAGTCGGTTGCGGTAAAGCTGGTCGTGGAACGTGAGCGCGAGATTCGTGCGTTCAACCCCGAAGAATACTGGGAAGTGCACGCTGACCTGGGCACTGCCAAGGGCAACAACGTGCGCTTTGAAGTGGCCCGCGAGAAAGGCGAGGCCTTCAAGCCGCTCAACGAAGCCCAGGCCATGGCTGCGCTGGAGAAGCTCAAGGCTTCCAGCTACAGCATCGTCAAGCGTGAAGACAAGCCCACCAGCAGCAAGCCGTCGGCGCCGTTCATCACTTCCACCCTGCAACAGGCCGCGAGCAACCGCCTGGGCTTCGGGGTGAAGAAGACCATGATGATGGCCCAGCGTCTGTATGAAGCGGGCTACATCACGTATATGCGTACCGACTCCACCAACCTGTCGCAAGACGCGGTGGCGATGGCGCGCACTTATATTGAAAGCGAGTTCGGCAAGAAGTACCTGCCGGAGAAGCCGAACGTCTATAGCAGCAAGGAAGGCGCACAAGAGGCTCACGAAGCGATTCGTCCCTCCGACGCCAACACCGAGCCAAGCAAGCTGAGCGGCATGGAGCGCGACGCTGAGCGCCTCTACGAGCTGATCTGGCGCCAGTTCCTGGCTTGCCAGATGCTGCCGGCGCAATACCTGTCTACCACCGTCAGCGTGGGTGCCGGTGACTTTGAGCTGCGCGCCAAGGGCCGTATCCTCAAGTTCGACGGTTACACCCGCGTGATGCCGCAAATCGCCAAGCCGGGCGACGACGACGTGCTGCCGGACATGGCCCAGGGCGATGTGTTGAAGCTGATCAAGCTCGACCCGTCCCAGCACTTCACCAAGCCGCCGGCGCGTTATTCGGAAGCCAGCCTGGTAAAAGAGATGGAAAAACGTGGCATCGGTCGTCCTTCGACCTATGCGGCGATCATTTCCACCATCCAGGACCGCGGCTACGTGGCGCTGCACAACCGTCGCTTCTACTCGGAGAAGATGGGCGACATCGTCACCGAGCGCCTGTCCGAGAGCTTCTCCAACCTGATGGACTACGGCTTCACCGCCGGCATGGAAGAGAACCTCGATGACGTGGCCCAGGGCGAACGCGACTGGAAAAACGTGCTCGACGAGTTCTACGGCGACTTCAAGAAGAAACTTGAAGTAGCTGAAAGCGCCGAGAACGGCATGCGCGCCAACCAGCCGGTGATGACGGACATTCCGTGCCTCACTTGCGGCCGCCCGATGCAGATTCGTACAGCATCCACCGGCGTATTCCTCGGTTGCTCGGGTTACAGCCTGCCGCCGAAAGAGCGCTGCAAGGCCACCGTCAACCTGGTGCCGGGCGATGAAATCGCTGCCGATGACGAGGGTGAATCCGAGTCGCTGGTACTGCGTGGCAAGCACCGTTGCCCGATCTGCAGCACGGCGATGGATGCCTACCTGCTCGACGAGAAGCACAAGCTGCACATCTGCGGTAACAACCCGGATTGCAACGGCTACGAGATCGAAGAGGGCACTTACCGCATCAAGGGCTACGAAGGTCCGAGCCTGGAATGCGACAAGTGCGGCAGCGAGATGCAGCTCAAGACCGGCCGTTTCGGCAAGTTCTTCGGTTGCACCAACCCGACCTGCAAGAACACCCGCAAACTGCTGAAAAGCGGTGATGCGGCGCCGCCGAAGATGGACCCGGTGAAGATGCCGGAGCTCAAGTGCGAGAAGGTCAACGACACCTACATCCTGCGTGACGGCGCGTCGGGGCTGTTCCTGGCTGCCAGCCAGTTCCCGAAAAACCGCGAGACTCGTGCCCCGCTGGTGATGGAGATCGTGCCCCATAAAGACGAGATCGATCCGAAATACCACTTCCTCTGCGAAGCGCCGAAGAAGGACCCGGACGGTCGCCCGGCCGTGATCCGCTACAGCCGCAAGACCAAGGAGCAGTACGTGCAAACCGAGGTTGAAGGCAAGCCTACCGGCTGGAAAGCGTTCTACGACGGTGGCAAGTGGAAGGTCGAGGACAAGCGCCAGGGCGCATGACCCAGGCTGTAGGAGCGAGCTTGCTCGCGAAGGTCGTTAACGATAACGCGGGCATTCTGGCTAAACGCGTTATCCTTTAGGTCTTCGCGAGCAAGCTCGCTCCTACACAGCCAGCATCACGCCTTATTCGTTGTGGAGACTGCCTTCATGGCCAACGAACTCTATACCCGCACCAACCAGAAAATTTACTTCGCGGGTTTGTCCCTGGAAGCCCTTGGCCGTGCCGAGGAAGGAAAGGAGATGAACGCTATCGCGCTGGTACAGGCCGGGCGTGAAGCCGCGCTGTTCCACCTGTATGGCGCCTTGCTTGGCTTGTGCCATGAGATCGCCGGGTTCTATCGTTTGCCTCAGGCCGGTTCGCCGCGTGCCGAGATGATCATCAACCGGGATGTGCTGGAATCCATGGCCATCCCGGAGTTGGCCGAGTTGGTCGAGATGGCGCAGAGCCCGGACAGTTGGCTGGCGCGGTTGCTGGTAGCCCACGCCGAAATGTTTCAGCCGCCACGGGTGAAACACACGCCCAAGGGTGATGTGACGCAGCCGCTGATCGTGGCCGTGAGCCTGGATGAAGAAGGCCCTGAGCCGTTGAGCCGGGAAGAGCTGGAAAGCTGGCGGCAGGAGCTGAAGAAGCTGGCCATTCGGTTTCGGGATGGGTTGAACGAGTGCTGAGGGCTATTTAAGTCTCTCACTGGCAGCTAGCGCTTTTGTGGCGAGGGAGCTTGCTCCCGCTGGGCTGCGAAGCGGCCCCAAGGCTTTTCCGGTCTGGCAATGTCAGCTGTCGGAGGGCTGCTGCACCGCCCAACGTGGGCAAGCCCGCTCGTCACAACACTGATATAATGCCGGCCTTTCGTGGAGAACAGACTTTTATGCCAACGTCCTTTCTGGAAATTGTTGAACTGCCCGACGGCCGAATCGAGCTGCGCCGGGCTGAGGACGAGGGTTCTCTGGTTATTTTGGATTTTTCCGAGGACGCAAAAGCGTTCCTGCAAGGCCAGCACGTGGAAGTGGCAAAAGCCATGTTGAGCGTAGGTGTGCAGATGGCGGGGCGCCTGGCTGAAGGCGAGCCGGAGAAGGAAGACGGCCCACGGATTCTTCACTGAGTCCGTCTGTCGGCTTTTTTGTAAGCTTCAATTATGCAGATCGGCTTCTCAATCCTGAAGAAGCCTCGTGTCATGGCGGACCCTGGCAACAGCCAGTCGCCCGCACATCGTTTTATCCCAACCGAATGTTCAAACTCTGTGCATCGCCTGTGCGTGCGGCGCTGATCAGTTGCTGCCTGGCCGCTGTACTCAGCGGGTTCAGCCAGCTGACCACCGTATGGCTACGGCCCAGGCGCAAGGCTTCACAGGTCAACTGCTGGGCGCTCTGAGTGCCGCGGGGTTGCAGCAACAGGATGCGTTCGCGATTAAGGCCGGCGTCCCGCAGCCAGGCCTGGGTCAGGCTGGATGGTGGGGCGATCAGCGTCAGCCAGCGTGCGTCCTGCTCCTCGCTCAACTCGCGCAGAATCGGCGCCAGCAGGCTCAGGCAGCTCCCGGCAGCCCCGCGCAACGACAGTTCACTGAACGCTTCGGGTTCGGCGCTCCAGGGCGCTTCGACCGTTTCCTTGAGGATGGGCGCAAGGGGCTGGGCCATGAAGGCCTCAAACAGCGAAAGCTGGGTGTGTTGTGGGGTCTGTAGGAACTGCATGATGCCTCCGTTAGCGGCGAATAACGCCGACGCTCAAGCCTTCAATCACCAGGTCCTGATCCTTCAGGTTCACTTCAATCGGCGCGAACTCAGGGTTCTCAGCCAGTAGCCAGACCTTGCTGCCTTCGCGCTTGAAGCGTTTGACCGTCACTTCATCACCTATACGGGCGACGACGATCTGGCCGTTGCGGGCTTCACGTGTGGTGTGGACGGCCAGCAGGTCGCCGTCGAAAATGCCTACGTCCTTCATACTCATGCCATGGACCCGTAGCAGATAGTCGGCACGAGGATGGAAGAAGGTCGGGTTGATATTGCAGGATTCCTCGACGTGCTGTTGCGCCAGGATCGGCGCACCGGCTGCGACCCGGCCGATGATCGGCAGTGTCGACTCGTCGGCCTTGGCTTCGAAGCCAGGGATACGAATGCCGCGCGAAGCACCCGGGGTCATCTCGATCGCGCCTTTGCGGGCGAGGGCCTTGAGGTGTTCTTCAGCGGCGTTGGGCGACTTGAATCCCAGTTCCAGCGCAATTTCCGCCCGGGTCGGCGGGTAGCCGTTGTCATCGAGGCAGCGCTTGATAAAAGCCAGAATCTCAGCTTGGCGTGGCGTCAGTTTTAGCATGTTGATCGCTCTGTCTTTTTATACAGTGACTGGGATTATATACAGTGGACTGCGCTTGGCAATCACCGTTTTCAGTCACTCCGCTGGACGGTCATTTATCACCTGTCCTACAGGCTGGAGATAGCGCTGCCTACAGACCTCAGCGAATGTGATTAAATGGCCATGAATTAACTGACCGACCGGCCGCAAACCGACCTGCAGGCTTGACAAGACATAGCTTGAAACGTATGTTTCAAACAAGTGTTTGTCAGGCGGAGTAGCCATGGCCCAGTCGGAAACCGTTGAACGCATTCTCGATGCTGCCGAGCAGTTGTTCGCGGAAAAAGGATTTGCTGAAACTTCATTGCGGCTGATTACCAGCAAGGCCGGGGTCAACCTGGCGGCAGTGAATTATCATTTCGGCTCCAAGAAAGCGCTGATCCAGGCCGTGTTCTCACGGTTCCTGGGGCCTTTCTGCATCAGCCTCGACCGTGAGCTGGAGCGCCGCCAGGCCAAGCCTGAAAACAAGCCGAGCCTGGAAGACCTGCTGGAAATCCTCGTCGAGCAAGCGCTGGTAGTCCAGCCTCGCAGTGGCAATGACCTGTCGATCTTCATGCGCCTGTTGGGCCTGGCGTTCAGCCAAAGCCAGGGTCACCTGCGGCGCTACCTGGAAGACATGTACGGCAAGGTGTTCCGCCGCTATATGTTGCTGGTCAACGAAGCCGCACCGCGTATTCCGCCGATCGAACTGTTCTGGCGCGTGCACTTCATGCTCGGCGCCGCGGCGTTCAGCATGTCCGGGATCAAGGCCCTGCGTGCGATTGCCGAGACCGACTTTGGCGTCAATACATCCATCGAGCAGGTCATGCGCCTGATGGTGCCGTTTCTTGCCGCCGGCATGCGTGCCGAAAGCGGCGTCACCGACCAGGCCATGGCGGCCGCCCAGTTGCGCCCCCGCAGCAAGTCGGTGCCGGCCCCGGCCAAGGTTTGACCCTCCCGGGTGTGCGCGGCCGCTTGCATCCGCTAAGCTAGCCGCCCATGCCGATTTCAGCTATTTACCCACAGCCCGTTGCGCTCGCTGAGCGTCCATCTCCAGGTTCAATCCTGGCGATGCGATCTCGCGAGGGCGCCGGGCTGCGTGCGTTATTTAAGGAAGCTTTATGACCCAAGCCCTGCAAGGCTCTTTGATGGTGGACGTCGCCGGTACCTGGCTGACGGCTGAAGATCGTCACTTGTTGCGCCAGCCCGAGGTAGGTGGCCTGATCATTTTTGCGCGCAATATCGAGCATCCGCGCCAGGTGCGTGAGTTGAGCGCCGCGATTCGTGCGGTGCGCCCGGACCTGCTGCTGGCGGTCGACCAGGAAGGCGGCCGGGTGCAGCGCTTGCGCCAGGGGTTTGTGCGGCTGCCGGCGATGCGTGCCTTGGCCGACAACCCCAATGCGGAACAACTGGCCGAGCAGTGTGGCTGGATCATGGCCACCGAAGTGCTGGCGGTCGGGCTGGACCTGAGCTTCGCCCCGGTACTGGACCTTGATTACCAGCGCAGCGCCGTCGTGGGCACTCGCGCGTTCGAAGGCGATCCCGAACGTGCCGCTTTGCTCGCTGGTGCCTTTATCCGTGGCATGAACAGCGCGGGCATGGCGGCCACCGGCAAGCACTTCCCTGGTCACGGCTGGGCTGAGGCCGATTCCCACGTCGCGATTCCCAATGATGAACGCAGCCTGGAACAGATTCGTGCCAATGACCTGGTGCCTTTCGCACGATTGAGCAAGCAGTTGGCGGCCGTTATGCCCGCCCACGTGATTTATCCACAGGTCGATGCGCAACCCGCCGGCTTCTCTCGGCGCTGGCTGCAGGACATCCTGCGCGGTGAGTTGCAGTTCGACGGGGTGATTTTCAGTGATGACCTGTCGATGGCCGGCGCCCATGTGGTCGGTGATGCCGCCAGCCGTATCGAAGCCGCGCTGACGGCTGGCTGCGACATGGGCCTGGTGTGCAACGACCGCGCCGCCGCCGAGTTGGCCCTGAGTGCCGCCCAGCGCATGAAAGTCACGCCGTCGGCGCGTATCGCGCGGATGCGTGGCCAGGCGGTGGCGTCGACCGAGTACAAGCAGGATCCGCGTTGGCTGGCTGCGTTGGGTGCCCTGCGGGATGCTCAATTGATTGATTAAGACCGTGTCGCGTTCATCGCAGGCAAGCCAGCTCCCACAGGGAAATGCATTCCAAATGTGGGAGCGGGCTTGCCCGCGATAGCGGTCTTAAAGTCAGCGCTTCTCTTGCTTGTGAGGCAACGGCGCAAACAACGCTTCGATATCCTCATTCCCCAGCTTCCAATCCCCTGTCGTACGCCCATCCAGAACGCCCGCCGCCAGATCAGACTTTTCCTTCTGCAAATGCTGGATTTTCTCTTCCACCGTGCCCCGGGCAATCATCTTGTAGACGAATACCGGCTTCTCCTGGCCAATGCGATACGCACGGTCTGTGGCCTGGTTTTCCGTCGCCGGGTTCCACCACGGGTCATAGTGAATCACCGTGTCCGCTTCCGTCAGGTTGAGCCCGACGCCGCCGGCCTTCAGGCTGATCAGAAAAATCTGCAGCTTGCCGCTCTGGAAGTCCTTCACTGGTGTACGCCGATCCCGGGTTTGCCCGGTCAGCAGCGCGTAGGCCACGCCACGCTTCTTCAGCTCGGCCTCTATCAGGCTCAGCATCGAGGTGAACTGGGAAAACAGCAGAATCCTGCGTCCTTCGGCAAACAGCTCTTCGAGCATCTCCATCAAGCTGTCGAGCTTGCCCGAGCTGCTGCCTTTGGCCGGCAGGGTCGCGTCATTGACCAGGCGCAAATCGCAGCACACCTGCCGCAATTTGAGCAGCGCTTCGAGGATGATGATCTGGCTGCGGGCCACGCCCTTGCGGGTGATCTCGTCGCGGACTTTCTTGTCCATCGCCAGGCGCATGGTTTCGTACACGTCGCGCTGGGCTTCGTTGAGGTCGACCCAGTGGATGATCTCGGTCTTGGGCGGCAATTCCGTCGCCACCTGCTCCTTGGTACGGCGCAGCAGGAACGGTTTGATCCGACCATTGAGGTGCTGCAATCGCACGTCGCTGCCGCGCTTTTCAATCGGCACGCGGTAATCGCGGTTGAAGCTTTTCACATCACCCAGCCAACCCGGCAACAGGAAGTGGAACAGCGACCACAACTCGCCCAAGTGGTTTTCCAGCGGTGTACCACTGAGGCACAGGCGCTGGCGGGCGTTCAGCTCGCGGGCAGCCTGGGCGGCCTTGCTGTTGGGGTTCTTGATGTACTGCGCTTCGTCGAGGATCAGCACGTGCAAGGGCAGGGCGGCCAGTTGCTCGATGTCCTTGGGCAGCAGGGCGTAGGTGGTCAGTAGCAGGTCGTAGTCCTGCAACTGCGGGAAATGTTTCTTACGCCCTGCGCCATACAGCGCCAATACTTTGAGCTGCGGCGTGAAGTGTGCGGCTTCGTCGAGCCAGTTCGGGATCAGGCTGGTAGGCATCACTACCATGCACGGCCGGTCCAGGCGCCCGGCGATTTTCTCGCTCAGAATATGCGCCAGGGTTTGCAGGGTTTTGCCCAGGCCCATGTCATCCGCGAGAATCCCGCCGACATCGAGCTGGCGCAGCGACTGCATCCAGCTCAAACCTTCCAACTGATAAGGGCGCAACGTCGCGTTCAACCCTTCGGGCGCTTCGCAGCTGAAATCCTTGATATCCCGCAGGCGCTGGGCGAAGTTGCGGATCTTTTCGCCGCCTTCCCATTGCAGTGGCAGGTCTTCCAGCGGGTTCAGGCGAATGGCGTCTGCCTTGGCCAGGCGCAGCGCGGTGGTGCCGGGCTCTTGCAGGTAGAACTCGCCAAGGGTCGCCAGCACCGGTTTCAGCCGGCCGTAAGGCAGCGCCACTTGCAGCGGGCCGTGGCCATTGGGCAGGCCGGGGATGTTCACCAGAATCAATTCGTCGTCGCGCCGCCGGGCGAGTTTTTCCGGGTTGAGGATCTCGGTGTGGGAGCGCATCAGGTTCAACAGGATCGGCAGCAAACTCAGGCGTTCGCCGTTGACGATGATCCCCAGCTCCAGGTCGAACCAGTCGCGTTCCGGCACTTCGTCGACGCTGGCGTACCAGTCGTCGACGGCGCTCAAGTCGAAACCGAAATCCTCATCGATCTGCAATTCCCAGCCTTGGGCGCGCAGGGTCGGTGACGCATTCAACGTGAAGGTCAGCCAGGCGCTGTCATTGACCATTTCGAACAGCTCACCCGCACTTTCCGGCAAGGCCTTGCTCTGGCGCGTGGCAATCTTGAAGCCCAGCAGGCGCAGTTGTTCGCGAAACTGTTGCTCAACCTCGGGGTGGCGCTTGATCCGCAGGCTCTGCTGTTCCTGGCGCACGATGATGTCGGCGTTCTTCTGGCCGCTGACGTAGTTGCCCAGATAGTTGAAGGACAGCGCCGCGCGATGCTGGATGTAACGCTGCATCTTGCCGTTGCGCGGTTCGAAGGCGCTGAACTCGATACTCGCCAGCCACAGGCGCGGCACCGGCTGCACGTCTTCCATCACCACTTGCGGCAGCACCACGCGGTTGTCCAGCACTGCCTGGAGTTTCTCCAGCAGCTCGGCATCCTGGGCTGCCGCCGGGTAGGCCAGGGTTTCCTGGACCTTGAGCAGCACGGCGGCGATGTGTTTGCAGTTGGTGTGCACGGGGCAGGTGCAGCGGCTGTCCACCAGGATCAGCGTGCCCTTGGCGGATTCGCGCAGGGAGATGGTCTGGCGGTAGACATTGCCGCCCGAGCCTTCGCAGCTGGCAATGATGGTGCTGTCGCCGGACTCGACGATACGCACGCGGTTTTCCAGGGCGTAGCGCCGGCCGCGCTCAAGGCTTTGCTCTTTAAAGCGATTGGCCCACGAAGGGGCCAGGGGTTTGGTCAACGACGACGTCAGGGGCATGGTGCTGGATCAGTCCTGGACGTCGGGCGGTGGCGCGCTGGGCGGCTTGGCGGTCAGCGAGGTGATTTTGATCAGCAGGGCGAGGTGGCCGCCGTCCAGGTAGTTGAGCTGGTTGTTCTTGGTGCGCACGTCTTGCTGGCTGAGGTGCTCGCTGGCGATGACGCTGCCGTTGGCGTCGAACTGGTTGACCCAGAAGTCTGCATCGATATCGGTAAAGCGTCCGAGTTGCAGGCTCAGGGTGCCTTCGATAGGAAACTGGCCGAACTGCTCCGTGCCGTCACTGATCGCCAGCTTGATCGGCTGCTCACCGAGGTTCTGTTCCCAGGTGCGATGCAGCAACACCGTGTAGCTATTGTCGGCATTGAGTTTTTCGACGATGTTGCCCAGCCGCGGCGGGCTCATTTTGTCGGCCGGCAGGCGTGGCGCGCCGGCGTCCCAGTTTTCCGGCGCCGCACGGCTAGTGATCACCGGCTCGGCGTTCTGGCGCACCAGGATCATCTCCACCAGGTACGGGCTGTCGGCAAACGCCGAAGGGGCAACGACCACCAACAACAAGCTCAAAATGCGGAACAGGCGCATTGGGGCGTCCTTCAAGCAGTTTTCGGGATGAGGCGCTCAAACAGCGCCTCCAGTGTATTAAAGCGTTCTTCGGCGCGTTCCATCGGCACCATGAATTTGAACAGCGTAGCCCCTTCGAACTTGTAGCGATTGGGTTGGCCCTGAATCAGCTTGATCAGCACCAGAGGGTCCACCGGCGTCTGCGCCTCGAACTCGATACGCCCGCCTTGCGGCCCGGCATCAACCTTCTTGATACCCAGTTGCTCGGCCTGCAATTTCAGCAGGGTCAGGCGCACCAGGTTCTTGGTCGGTTCCGGCAGCAGGCCGAAGCGGTCGATCATCTCCACCTGCAGGTCCTTGAGGCCTTCTTCGTCGGTGGCCGAGGCGATGCGTTTGTACAGGATCAGCCGCGCGTGCACGTCCGGCAGGTAGTCTTCGGGGATCAACGCCGGCAAGCGCAGGTTGATTTCCGGGCCGCCACCCAGCGGTTGGTCGAGGTTCGGTTGTTCGCCCTTGCGGATGGCTTTCACCGCGCGCTCGAGCATCTCCATATACAGGGTGAAACCCACGGCCTGGATCTGCCCGCTCTGGCCGTCGCCCAGCAGTTCGCCGGCGCCACGGATTTCCAGGTCGTTGGTGGCCAGCACAAAGCCTGCGCCAAGGTCCTGGGTATTGGCGATCGCTTCCAGGCGCTTCTCGGCGTCGGAGGTGATCTGCTGGCGCGGCGGCGTCAGCAAATAGGCATACGCCTGGTGGTGACTGCGCCCGACCCGGCCGCGCAACTGGTGCAGCTGCGCCAGGCCGAACTTGTCGGCCCGCTCGATGATGATGGTGTTGGCGCTTGGCACGTCGATGCCGGTCTCGATGATGGTCGAGGCGATCAGCACGTTGAAGCGCTTGTGGTAGAAGTCGCTCATCACCTGTTCGAGTTCGCGTTCACGCATCTGCCCGTGGCCGATGGCGATCCGCGCTTCCGGCACCAGTTCGGCGAGGTCGGCGGCGCATTTCTCGATGGTTTTTACATCGTTGTGCAGGTAGTAAACCTGGCCGCCGCGCAGCAACTCACGCAACAGGGCTTCCTTGACCGTGCTTTTGTTCTGCTCCATGACGAAGGTGCGCACCGACAACCGGCGCGCCGGCGGCGTGGCGATGATCGACAGGTCGCGCATGCCCGACACCGCCATGTTCAGCGTGCGCGGAATTGGCGTGGCGGTGAGGGTCAGGATGTCGACTTCACTGCGCAGGGCTTTGAGTTGTTCCTTCTGGCGGACACCGAAGCGGTGCTCTTCGTCGATGATCACCAGGCCCAGGTTCTTGATCTTCACATCATCCGACAGCAGCTTGTGAGTGCCGATCACGATGTCGATCTTGCCTTCTGCCAGGTCGGCAATCGCCGCGTTCACTTCCTTGGCCGACTTGAAGCGGCTCATCACTTCCACGGTCACCGGCCAGTCGGCAAAGCGGTCGCGGAAGCTGTTGTAGTGCTGTTGGGCGAGCAGGGTGGTCGGTACGAGGATCGCCACCTGGCGGCCGCCGTGCACCGCAATAAAGGCGGCGCGCATCGCCACTTCGGTCTTGCCGAAGCCCACGTCGCCGCACACCAGGCGGTCCATTGGCTTGGGCGCCAGCATGTCGGCGCGCACGGCGTCGATGGTGGTTTGCTGGTCCGGGGTTTCTTCGAAGGCGAAGCCGGCGCTGAAGGTGGCGTAGTCGGCCTTTGGGTCGGCAAATGCATAACCTTCGCGGGCGGCGCGGCGGGCATAGATGTCGAGCAGTTCGGCAGCCACGTCGCGCACCTGTTCGGCGGCCTTGCGCTTGGCTTTCTGCCAGGTCTCGGAGCCCAGGCGGTGCAACGGCGCGAGGGCGTCGTCGCTGCCGGTGTAGCGGGCGATCAGGTGCAGGTTGGCCACCGGCACGTAGAGCTTGGCGCCCTCGGCGTATTCCATGGTGAGGAATTCGGCCACCTGGTTGTCGATCTCCAGGGTTTGCAGGCCCAGGTAGCGGCCCACGCCGTGGTCGATATGCACCACCGGCGCGCCTTCGCGCAGTTCGGTGAGGTTCTTGATCACCGCATCGTTGTTGGCGTCGGCGCGTTTCTCGCGACGGCGACGCTGCATCACCCGCTGACCAAACAGCGGGCTTTCGGCAATCAATGCCAGGGCCGGGTCGTCCAGCAGCAGGCCTTCGTCCAGCGGCGCGATGGTGATCGCCAGGCGATCCTTGCTCGCGACAAAGTCCGGCCAGCTGTCGACGGTTTTCGGCCGCAGCTTCAGGCGCTCCAGCAACTCCAGCAGCACCTCGCGGCGCCCGGCGGACTCGGCGGTAAACAGCACACGGCCGGGGAAGTCACCGAGAAAGTTCGACAGCGCCTCCAGCGGCTGGTTGGCCTTGGCTTCAATCGCCAGGTTCGGCAGTGCTTGCGCCGGGAAGCGCTCGCGGCCGGCGCCTGCGTCCACGTCCTGTTGGCTGGCGACCACACGCGGCCAGTTTTTCAGGCGGGCGAAGCAGTCTTCCACCGGCAGGAACAGTTCGGCCGGTGGCAATAAAGGACGGGACGGGTCGACGCGGCGCTCTTCATAACGGTTGCGCACGTCATTCCAGAAGTTCTCTGCCGCCTGTTCGATGCCCGGCAGCGAGAACACCTGGGTGTCCTGGGGCAGGTAATCGAAGAGGGAGGAGGTTTCGTCGAAGAACAACGGCAGGTAGTACTCGATACCGGCGGGGGTAATTCCGCTGCTCAAGTCCTGGAAGATCGGGCAGCGGCGGAAGTCCACGTCAAAGCGCTCGCGGAAACGTGCCTTGAAGCGCGTGACCGCGTCTTTTTGCAGCGGGAATTCCCGGGCCGGCAGCAGCTTGACCGACTCCACCTTGTCGATGGACCGCTGGTTTTCCGGGTCGAAGGTACGCAGGGTTTCGATTTCGTCGTCGAACAGGTCGATCCGGTACGGCAGTTTGCTGCCCATCGGGAACAAGTCGATCAACGCGCCACGTACCGCGAACTCGCCGTGCTCGTACACCGTGTCGACGCAGCGATAGCCGCTGGCTTCAAGCCGGGTGCGCATTTGCTCCACGTCGAGCTTCTGGCCGATATCCAGCACCAGGCTGCTGCCCAGCAGGAACTTGGTCGGCGCCAGGCGATGCAGGGCCGTGGTGATCGGCACCACCAGCACGCCGTGGGCCAGTTCCGGCAAGCGGTACAGGCTGGCGATGCGCTGGGAAATGATGTCCTGGTGCGGCGAGAACAGATCGTAGGGCAGGGTTTCCCAGTCCGGGAAATGCAGCACCGGCAAATCGGGGGCGAAGAAACTCAGCTCCTGTTCCAGCCGCTCGGCACTTTGGCTGTCGGCGGTGAGCAGCAGGGTAAAGCGCTTGGCAGCGCTGGCAGCCTCGGCGATGGCCAGGCTGAGGGCGGCACCGGGCAGGTTGCCCCAGTGCTGTTTACCTGCCGCGGCAGGGAGAAGCGGTAGACGCAGAACGGGCACGGAAGGTTGAGCTCCAAGCGTTGCGACAAAGTCGGTAATTGTAACGGCCCGGAGTGCCGCCTGTCAGTTGCTGACTGAGCCTATTACGGTTTGCAGGAAATGTAGTGGCTAAGACAAACAAAGGCGTCTTTTGACTCATTATGTAGTGCCGAAATCGGCGTATGTTTCGGAGGGTTACGGACACTTTGTCACAATGGCCCGGAAGGGGGTGCCCTGAAAGCCACGTATTTACTGGGCTCCAGCGCGGCGTTATTTTTTTGCAAGGGGTTTTGTTGCTGGCCGCGCATTGCTCCGAGGGCGGTCGGGCGGCATAATGTAGCCCCTTTTTTCTGCCCCTACATGTGGAAGGTTCCCGTGACTCAGAAGCCCGACCAGTGTCTTGGTGAATGGATCGACCGTGAAGCACTCGCTGAAGCGATGATTCCGCTTATCGGTCAGCTCTACCGCAATAACAACGTGGTGAGCTCGATCTATGGCCGCAGCCTGATCAACCAATCAGTCATCGCGATTCTCAAGGCTCATCGCTTTGCTCGCCATCGCTCCGCCGACGACAGCGAACTCTCCGTCCACGAAACATTCCCTCTGCTTAAAGCCATGAGCGAGCTCAAGCTCGGCGCGGCCTCGGTAGACCTGGGCAAGCTGGCCTACAAATTCCGCAAGGAAGGCGCTGGCCGTACCGCCGAGCAGTTCGTGCGTGAAGAAATGGCCGACGTGGTTGGCCAGCAAAACGCCGCCGCCCGCAAAGGCACCGACGTTGTGCTGTACGGCTTCGGTCGTATCGGCCGCCTGCTGGCGCGCATCCTGATCGAAAAAACCGGTGGCGGCGACGGCCTGCGCCTGCGTGCCATCGTGGTGCGTAAAGGTGCAGAAAACGACCTGACCAAACGCGCCAGCCTCTTGCGTCGCGACTCGGTACACGGTCCGTTCAACGGCACCATCGTCATCGACGAAGAAAACAACACCATCACCGCCAACGGTAACCTGATCCAGGTGATCTACGCGAAGAACCCGGCTGAAGTGGACTACACCCAGTACGGCATCAAGGACGCACTGCTGGTGGACAACACCGGCGTGTGGCGCGACGCCGAGGGCCTGGGCCAACACCTGGCTTGCCCGGGTATCGACCGCGTTGTCCTGACCGCGCCTGGCAAGGGCAAGCTGAAGAACATCGTGCACGGCATCAACCACGGTGAAATCACCGCGCAAGACAAGATCGTCTCGGCTGCTTCCTGCACCACCAACGCCATCGTGCCGGTGCTGAAAGCGGTGAACGACAAGTTCGGCATCGTTAACGGTCACGTTGAAACGGTTCACTCGTACACCAACGACCAGAACCTGATCGACAACTTCCACAAGGGCGATCGCCGTGGCCGCAGCGCCGCGCTGAACATGGTGATCACCGAGACCGGTGCTGCCACCGCTGCTGCCAAGGCCCTGCCTGAGCTGGCCGGCAAGCTGACCGGTAACGCGATCCGTGTTCCGACGCCGAACGTGTCGATGGCCATTCTCAACCTCAACCTTGAGAAAGCCGCCACCCGTGAAGAGATGAACGAGTACCTGCGCTACATGGCGCTGCACTCCGATCTGCATAAGCAAATCGACTTCGTGAACTCGCAGGAAGTGGTTTCCACCGACTTCGTAGGCTCGCGCCACGCCGGTGTGGTGGACGCGGAAGCGACCATTACCCAGGATAACCGCGTTGTTCTGTACGTTTGGTACGACAACGAATTCGGTTACAGCTGCCAGGTGGTTCGCGTGATGGAAGACATGGCCGGGGTCAACCCGCCAGCGTTCCCGCGCTAAGCATCAGCAGTAAATGAAAAAGCCCCGACTGGTTCGGGGCTTTTTTATGTCTGTGGGTTTTGTGTTGTTTGTACCGGCCTCATCGCAGGCAAGCCAGCTCCCACATGTTGATGTGCGATTCCACTCAAATGTGGGAGCTGGCTTGCCTGCGATAGCGATCCATCAAGCGCCGCCGACTATCGAAGCCTGCGCAGTCCGCAGCTCATGACGGTTGCCCTTGAACAGGATCAACGTGGCGACCAACCCGAGCACCGCCGCACCGCTGAGCCAGATCCCCGGCGCGGCCTTGTTGTCCAGCACGTGGATCAGGTAGGTACAAGCCGCCGGAGTAAAGCCACCAAAGGTCGCCGTCGCCAGGCTGTAGGCCAGGGAGAACCCGGTGGTACGTACTTCTACCGGCATGATTTCGGTCAGCGCCACCACCATCGCACCGTTGTACGAGCCGTACAGGAACGACAGCCAGAGCAGCACGATCAGCAGATGGCTGAAGCTCGGGTTGGCCACCAGCCAGGACAGCGCCGGATAAGCAGTGAGGATCGCCAGAATTGTCGCGCCGAGCAGCAGGGGTTTACGGCCGATCTTGTCGGACACCGCGCCCATCACCGGCAGCCAGATGAAGTTGGAGATGCCCACGCACACCGTTACCAGCAATGCGTCGAAGTCCGACAGGTGCAGTTCTGCCTTGCCGAAGGTCGGGGTGTAGGCGGTGATCAGGTAGAACGACACGGTGGTCATCACCACCAGCGCCATGCCGGCGATCACGATGCCGAAGTTCTGGCCGATGGAGCGCACGATTTCCTGCAGGGTAGGGCGGTGTTTGCGTGCCTGGAATTCCGGGGTTTCTTCCAGGGAACGACGAATCACGAAGATCACCGGCACGATCAGGCAACCAATCAGGAACGGCACGCGCCAGCCCCAGTCACCCATTTGTTCGGGGCTGAGCCAGTGGTTCAGGCCCACACCCAGCAGGCCGGCGAATACCACCGCGGCTTGCTGGCTGGCGGACTGCCAGCTGACGAAGAAGCCTTTGCGGCCCGGAGTGGCGATTTCCGCCAGGTACACCGATACACCGCCCAGCTCTACACCGGCCGAGAAGCCTTGCAGCAGGCGACCGAACAGCACGATCAGGGGCGCCGCAACGCCCAGGGTGGCGTATCCGGGGACACAGGCAATCAGCACCGTGCCGGCAGCCATCAGCGCCAGGGTGATCACCAGGCCCTTTTTACGGCCGTGACGGTCGATGTAGGCACCGAGGAAAATCGCGCCCAGCGGACGCATCAGGAACCCGGCACCAAAGGTTGCCAGGGACAGCATCAGGGAGGCGAAGGCGCTGTCGGTGGGGAAAAAGGTCTTGGCAATGGCCGTGGCGTAGAAGCCGTAGACCATGAAGTCGAACATTTCGAGGAAATTACCGCTGACAACGCGAAAGATCGCCTTGCCCTTGCCCGTTGTAGTGGACATGTCATGCACTCATTTTGGCTATCTTATTAGTAATCCCTGGTCGCAACCGTCCTTGCTGTTAAAGCCTCGGCACGAAGCTGGCGCTGAACAGTTTTGTAACGATATGTGTATAAGCCACCACAGGCAACAAAAAACCGATAGCAAGCTGGCAAATTGCCGCAGGGTGCGGGGATTAATTCAGGAGGGTGTTGCGCAGGCTGTCGGACAAGCCTTTCGGTGCCAGCCAGATGCCGAGATACGCTTTGGCCAGCTCGTCATTGCGACTGCTGAACACTACCGTGCCGTTGATTTCCAGGTTCAGGCCACGCTGAGGCCGAAAATCCAGCGCATAACGGTCACCACTGCGGATATCGCGAAAGCTTTGGTGCAGTTGATCCAGTTCCGGCTTGAGGCGCGCGAGGGCGGCGGGCGCTTGCTGGCGTTCGAGGGTGGCGGTGGCGGCCTTGATCACATCGTTGCGGTCGATGTCGCGAAAGTAATACAGCTCCAGGCGCAGGTCCTTTTGCTGGTCCAGGGCCTGCTTGGCGCTCAGGTCAGCCTGGGCGAACAGCGCCGCCGCATACACATCTGCCCACAGGTAGGTCAGGACGGCCTGGTTTTTCAGCACCAATTGATGTGATTGCCCAGGAAAGTCGGCTTGTTTGAGCCGATCAGCCTCATTCGCCAACACCGGGACCGAAAACATCAGCAATAAACAGAAAACGACATGCCGCATAATGGCCAGTCCTGAAAAGGTGCTTGCCTACAGGTTAATTCAATTTCCGACAGTGAAAGGTTTTATGGGTGGCGTGCGGCACATTTTGGTTTTAGCCGGGCTTGCGGCGCTGGCCGGCTGCGGCGGCGACTCGCTGGAGCGCTTCGGTGGCCCGACCATGGGCAGCACTTATTCCATCCAGTATGTGCGCACGCCAGGGGTTCCTGGCCCGGTCGAAGTCCAGCGCCAAGTAGAAGGCGTTCTCGCAGAGGTCGACCGCCAGATGTCGACCTACCGCAGCGACTCCGATATCGAACGTTTCAACGACCTGCCGGCCCACAGCTGCCAGCCGATGCCGGAGCCCGTCCTGCACCTGGTGCGCACCGGCGAGCAGTTGTCCCAGGCCAGCGATGGTGCGTTTGACCTGACGGTCGAACCACTGATGAACCTGTGGGGCTTCGGCCCTCAGGCCCGTGAGATAAAAGTCCCGGACGCCACCACCCTCGAGCAGGTCCGCCAGCGTGTCGGCCATCAGTATTTGCACATCGACGGCAACCAGTTGTGCAAGGACGCGGCCGTCGAAGTCGACTTCAACAGCATCGCCGCCGGTTACGCCGTCGACCGCATTGCCGCGCAACTCACCCAGCTTGGCATTCATAGCTACCTCGCCGAAGCCACCGGCGAACTCAAGGCCGCTGGCGTCAAACCCGACGGCTCGCCCTGGCGCATAGCCCTGGAAGAGCCCCGCGACGATCAGCAAGTGGCCGAAAAAATCATCGCCGTGGATGGCTTTGGTGTGTCGACATCGGGTGACTATCGCAATTATTTCCAGCAGGATGGTCGGCGTTATTCCCACACCCTGGATGCCCGGACCGGCGCGCCGATCACCCATCAGCTGGCGTCGGTGACGGTATTGCAGCCTTCGGCACTGATGGCCGACGGATTGTCGACGCTGCTGCTGATCCTCGGGCCCGAACAGGGTTGGGAATACGCCGAAAAACACCAGGTCGCCGCGTTTTTTGTGATGCGCGAGGGCGCTGGTTTCGTCACACGGAGCAACAAGGCGTTCGAGCAACTGACGGCAGTGAAGCCGTAACGAATGCCGTGTAGTAAAGGCAAAACTGGCCTACGACGCGACCAAGGGTTAATGTGCGCGGCGTTAAGCCTTCTATAGACTGTGCCCCGGCTCACACACTGAGCCTATTTGATCCTTCATGACCGCTGGCCGCGGCATGATTTAGCCAGGCGCCCAACCGTGCGCCTTGGCCTGTTCTGAGGAGTACGCATGGCTGTCTACAACTACGACGTGGTAGTACTGGGTTCCGGCCCTGCTGGAGAAGGTGCGGCGATGAACGCCGCCAAAGCAGGGCGCAAGGTGGCGATGGTCGATAGCCGTCGCCAGGTCGGCGGTAACTGCACCCACCTGGGTACCATCCCGTCCAAGGCCTTGCGTCACTCGGTGCGCCAGATCATGCAGTTCAACACCAACCCGATGTTCCGGGCCATTGGTGAGCCGCGCTGGTTCTCGTTCCCGGACGTGCTCAAGAGCGCTGAAAAAGTCATTTCCAAACAGGTTGCCTCGCGTACCGGCTTCTATGCCCGTAACCGCGTCGACCTGTTCTTCGGCACCGGCAGCTTCGCCGACGAGCAAACCGTCGAAGTGGTCTGCGCCAACGGCGTGGTCGAGAAACTGGTGGCCAAGCACATCATCATTGCCACCGGCTCGCGCCCGTATCGCCCGGCCGATATCGATTTCCACCACCCGCGTATCTACGATAGCGACACCATCCTCAGCCTGGGCCACACCCCGCGCAAACTGATCATCTATGGCGCCGGCGTGATTGGCTGTGAATACGCCTCGATCTTCAGCGGCCTGGGCGTATTGGTCGAGCTGGTGGATAACCGTGACCAGTTGCTGAGCTTCCTCGACTCGGAAATTTCCCAGGCGTTGAGTTACCACTTCAGCAACAACAACATCACTGTGCGCCACAACGAAGAGTACGAGCGGGTCGAAGGCCTGGACAACGGTGTGATCCTGCACCTCAAATCCGGCAAGAAGATCAAGGCCGACGCCTTGCTGTGGTGTAACGGCCGTACCGGCAACACCGACAAGCTGGGCATGGAAAACATCGGGGTCAAGGTCAACAGCCGTGGCCAGATCGAAGTCGACGAGAACTACCGCACCTGCGTGCCGAACATCTACGGTGCCGGTGACGTGATCGGCTGGCCAAGCCTGGCCAGTGCCGCCCACGACCAGGGCCGTTCGGCCGCTGGCAGCATTGTCGACAACGGCAGCTGGCGCTACGTCAACGACGTGCCGACCGGGATCTACACCATTCCCGAGATCAGCTCGATCGGCAAGAACGAGCACGAACTGACCAAGGCCAAGGTGCCTTACGAAGTCGGCAAGGCGTTCTTCAAGAGTATGGCGCGTGCGCAGATCGCCGGCGAGCCGCAGGGCATGCTGAAGATCCTGTTCCACCGCGAGACCCTGGAAGTCCTCGGCGTGCATTGCTTCGGCTACCAGGCGTCGGAGATCGTGCACATCGGCCAGGCGATCATGAACCAGCCGGGTGAGCTGAATACCCTCAAGTATTTCGTCAACACCACGTTCAACTATCCGACCATGGCTGAAGCCTATCGGGTAGCGGCCTACGACGGCATCAACCGGCTTTTTTGAGCGGCTCCGGCCGGTGGCCTGAGCCGGCCGGGGAGACCGATTTCAGTAATTCCCGAGAGTGGCAGTGGCCAAACCGGGAAAGTCTGTAATCAGGCTATCTACGCCGAAGTCGGCGAGCCTGCGCATCAGCGCGGGTTCGTTGACGGTCCACACGGACACGTGCAAACCCTGGCGCTGGGCTTTTTCCAGACGCTCAGGGGTGCACAGCGTCCAGTTCAACGCCAGAATCCCACAGCCATAGTTGGCCGCTACCTTCAACGGGTCGAGCCAGGCGTATTCGGCTACCAGTCCGCGGGACAGGTCCGGGGTGAGGTCCAGCGCAGCTTTCAATACTTCCCGCGAGCTTGAGGTGACCGTGACCTTGTCCATCAGCCCGAAACGCTGGGCCATTTCCCGGATCGCCAGCACGGTGGTTGCCGCGCGGGTGCGTGACGCGCTTTTGACTTCCAGTTGCCAGTGATCGAAGTCGCATTTTTCGAACAGTTCTTCCAGGCGTGGGATCGGGCAGGGATTGACCCAGCCCGGGCCGCCTTTGCGTGCGTCCATCTTCACCAGGTCGGCGGCTGAGTATTCGACGACCTTGCCGCGCCGGTCGGTGGTGCGCTTGAGGGTCGGGTCATGGATGACCATCAGCTCGCCGTCCATGGACAGGTGCAAATCCAGTTCGCAACGGCGCACGCCGTGCTTGAGGCATTCCTGGAAGCTGGTCAGGGTGTTTTCCGGTGCTTCGCCTTTGGCACCGCGGTGGCCATAAATCAGGGTCACAGTTGCTCCTTTACGCCAGGGTTGCTGGCTGGATGGATGACGCGACGCGCCATTCATTGTTCGTCTTCAGGTGTCGGATTCTTCGCTTTTTTCCCGCGCCAGGCGCCGTTCCTGCGCCTGCTTTTGCAGGATATAGCGCGCCAGCAGTTGGCGTTGGGCATCGGTCATGGCTTCGAATTCAGTGCCGACTTCAAAGCCGCCGGTCTTGGCATCGCAATGGGTGACCTTGGCCCGCAGTAACAGGCCGAGGGCTTGTGGCATCAGCACCAGCTTGACCGCCAGGTGGCTGTCGGGCTGGATTGCCGTAGGGTTCAGGAACTCGATGCCGCCTTCGGAGATGACCACGGGCTGCGGCGTACCGATCTCGCCCAGCAGGCTTTGCGCCATGATCTGGCTGAGCAAATCCATGCGTTTGTTCTGCACTTTGAGGAAGGCGGCGAGGGTGCGATCCCGCTCGCCGATCTGGCGCAGCAGGTGCTGGGATTCGAATTCGCTCAGGTGCAACTCGCTGAGCAGATTGAACAGCGGAGAATCATCCAGCAATACTTCCTTGCTCAGCGCTTCCGGGCCCGACAGCGGGGTAATTTCCAGTGCGATCATGTCCTCGATACGGTAGTATTCGCGGCGATCTTCTTCATCTAATGTCGACATGGCGAACCCAAGGCAGCGGTGATGGTCTGAGTGTAAAGCTGCTTACCAGACCCCGCCACCGGGACGTCTTCTTTTCCTCCGAACAAGCCCCGACATGTTCAGACCTCTCTTCGTATTTATTGGCACGCGTTATACCCGTGCAAAGCGTCGCAATCATTTTGTGTCGTTCATTTCCTTGACCTCGATGATCGGGCTCGCCCTTGGCGTTGTCGTGATGATCGTGGTGCTTTCGGTGATGAACGGTTTCGATCATGAGATGCGCACCCGCGTGCTGGGCATGGTGCCCCACGCGACCATCGAGTCGGGTGAGCCCATCAGCGACTGGCAAAGCCTGGCCGCCAAGGTCAAGCAGAACCCCAAAGTGCTGGCGGTTGCGCCCTTCACCCAGATGCAGGGCCTGTTGACCAACGACGGCAAAGTGCAGAAAGTCCTGCTCAATGCCATCGATCCGGCACAGGAACGCAACGTCTCGATCATCGATAACTTCATGCAACAGGGCAAACTGGACGACTTGTCGCCCGGCAGCTTTGGCATTGTTATCGGCGACAAGGCCGCGGCCAAGCTCGGCGTAGCCATCGGTGACAAGCTGACCTTCGTTGCGCCGGAAGTCACCGTGACCCCGGCCGGCATGTTCCCGCGCATGAAGCGTTTCACCGTGGTCGGCATCTTTCATGTTGGCGCCGGCGAGATCGACGGCTACCTGGGCTTGACCAACCTGACCGACCTGGCCCGCCTGCATCGCTGGAAGCCGGACCAGGTTCAGGGCCTGCGCCTCAAATTCAACGATCTGTTCGACGCGCCGCGTACCTCGTGGGAAATCGCCCAGCACCTGGGTGAAAACCAGTACTACGCCCGCGACTGGACCCGTACCCACGGCAACCTGTACCAGGCCATCCGCATGGAAAAAGCCATGATCGGCCTGCTGTTGCTGCTGATCGTCGCCGTGGCGGCCTTCAACATCATCTCCACGCTGGTGATGGTGGTGAACGACAAGAAGGGCGATATCGCTATCCTGCGCACCCTCGGCGCCACGCCGGGGCAGATCATGGCGATCTTCATGGTCCAGGGCACGGTGATCGGCGTCGTCGGCACCCTGATCGGCACCGTGGTGGGGATTCTCGCTGCGCTGAACGTCAGCGCCGCCATCGCCGGGCTGGAAGTGTTGATCGGCCACAAATTCTTGAACTCCGACGTCTACTTCATCGACTACTTGCCGTCCCAGGTGCAGAGCCAGGACGTGTTGATGGTCGGCGCCGCTGCGTTGGTCCTGAGTTTCCTTGCCACCCTGTATCCAGCCTGGCGCGCGGCACGTACCCAGCCGGCGCAGGCTTTACGTTATGAGTGAATCGGGCATGAGTGAAAAAGCAATCCTGAGCTGCCGCAACCTGGGCAAATCCTACGAGGAAGGCCCGGAATCCGTGGTGGTGTTGTCCAACCTGCAGCTGGAACTGCACCCGGGCGAGCGCGTGGCGATCGTCGGCAGTTCCGGTTCCGGCAAAAGTACCTTGCTCAACCTGTTGGGCGGCCTTGATACGCCGTCCCAGGGCAGCGTCTGGCTGGCCGGCGAAGAACTGTCGGCCCTGGGCGAGAAGGCCCGCGGCCAGTTGCGTAACCGTTCGTTGGGCTTTGTGTATCAGTTCCACCACTTGCTGCCTGAGTTCACCGCCCTGGAAAACGTCTGCATGCCGCTGTTGATCGGCAAGACCGCGATCCCGGAAGCACGCCAGCGTGCCAAGGCGTTGCTGGAGCGGGTCGGCCTGGGCCATCGCCTGGAGCACAAACCGGCTGAACTGTCCGGCGGCGAGCGCCAGCGTGTGGCGATTGCCCGCGCCCTGGTCAACAACCCGGGCCTGGTGATGCTCGACGAGCCTACCGGCAACCTCGACTCCCACACCGCCCAGGGCATCAAGGACTTGATGCTGGAACTGAGCACCCAGATGCGCACCGCGTTCCTGGTGGTGACCCATGACATGAGCATGGCCCGTCAGATGGACCGTGTGCTGCACCTGCAGGAAGGTCATCTGGTCGCCATCTGACCTGTTTCAAGCCCGGCGCCTGACGCCGGGTTTTCTATTTTTTCAACGGTGCCCGCGAATGTTCAGACCGTTATCGATTTTCATCGGCACGCGCTATACCCGCGCCAAGCGCCGCAACCGTTTTGTTTCGTTTATCTCGATGACCTCGATGATCGGCCTCGCCCTGGGCGTGCTGGCGATGATCGTGGTGTTGTCGGTGATGAACGGCTTCCAGCGGGAAATGAGCTCACGCATCCTCGGCATGGTGCCCCATGCGACCATCGTTGGGGTGAAGCCCATCAGCGACTGGCAGCCGGTGGCGGATGCGGCGATGAAGAATCCTGAAGTCACCGCTGCGGTACCGTTCACACAGATGGACGGCATGCTTTCCTACAAGGGCGCGATGCAGCCGATCGAGATCAGCGGCGTTGATCCGGCCCAGGAAGGCAAGGTGTCGATCGTGGCCCAGCATATCGTCCAGGGCCATCTGGAAGACCTGAAGCCGGGCGAGTTCGGTGTGGTGATTGGCGAAATTACCGCTCGGCGTTTCCGCCTGAACGTGGGCGACAAGCTCACCCTGATCGTGCCGGAAATCAGCAGCGCGCCCGGTGGCATTACCCCGCGCATGCAGCGTCTGAACGTAGTCGGTGTGTTCAAGGTGGGCGCCGAACTGGATGGCTCCATGGCCCTGATCCACATGGCCGACGCGGCAGAGATCCAGCATTGGGAACCGAACCAGGTGCAAAGCGTGCGCCTGGCGGTGAAAGACCTGTATGCGGCGCCCAAGGTCTCGGCGGACATCGCCGCCAGCCTCGGCGCTGACTACAAGGCGGACGACTGGACCCACACCCAGGGCAGCCTGTTCAGCGCGATGAAGATGGAAAAGACCATGATCGGCCTGCTGTTGCTGATGATCGTTGCCGTGGCGGCGTTCAACATCATCGCGACCTTGATCATGGTGGTGAACGACAAGGGCGCCGACATTGCGATCCTGCGCACCATTGGTGCCACGCCGCGGCAGATCATGGCGATCTTCATGGTGCAGGGCACGGTGATCGGCATCGTCGGTACGTTGATCGGCGGCATCCTCGGCGTGATTGCGGCGCTGAACGTCAGTGAACTGGTGGGTTGGCTGGAGCGGGTGACCGGGCAGCATATCTTCAGTTCGGACGTGTATTTCGTCAGCAACCTGCCTTCGGAATTGCAGGGTGGGGATGTGCTGCTGATTTGCTCGGCGGGGTTTGTGTTGAGCTTTCTGGCGACGATCTATCCGGCGTATCGGGCTGCGAAGATCGAGCCGGCGCATGCCCTCAGGTATTCGTAGTTCTTAAGACCGCTATCGCAGGCAAGCCAGCTCCCACATTTGACCGCGTTCGCCAGAACAACTCAGTCTAATGTGGGAGCCGGGCTTGCCCGCGATGAGGCCGGAACAGCTTGCATCAATGCCCTAGCGGCAACTCGATCACAAACCGCGTCCATCCCGGCCCAGACTCACAGAAGATCCGCCCGCCATGGGCCCGCACAATCGACTGGGTAATCGCCAGCCCCAGCCCCGCGTGCTCGCTACTCCCTTCATGCCGCGCCGGATCTGCCCGGTAAAACCGATCAAACAACCTTGGCAACAACGCCCCTGGAATGCCTTCCCCGGCATTTTCCACGCTCAACCTCACGCCTTGCGTGCCCTCGGTAATCCGCACACTGACTTCGCCCCCCGCCGGCGTGAACCGCAATGCGTTATCCAGCAGATTGGAAATCGCCCGGCGCAACATGCTGCGGTCACCTGAGGTATTGGCGCCGCCTTCTTGAACCAGGCGCACCTGGACGTCCTCTGCCAATGGCGCAAAAAACTCCAGCAAGGCATCCACTTCGTCCGCCAGCATCAAGGTTTCGCGCTTGGGCACCAGCAGCCCATGGTCGGCCTTGGCCAGGTACAACATGTCATTGACCAACTGCGCCATCCATTGCAGTTCTTCCAGATTGCTGTGCAGGGCCTCGCGGTAGTCCTCCAGCGGCCGTGGCTGCGTGAGGATGACCTGGGTCTGTGTCAGCAGATTCGACAGTGGGGTGCGCAACTCATGGGCGATGTCGGCAGAAAACGCCGAGAGCCGCTGGAACGCATCATCCAGGCGCCCAAGCATGGCGTTGAAGGACTGGGCCAGCTCCGCCAGTTCGGCGGGCATTTGCTCCTGGGGCAGGCGCTGGGTCAGGGAGTGGGCGGACACGCTGCTGGCCACTTCGCTCATGCGCCTCAAAGGGCGCAAGCCGCTGCGGGCGGCCCATGCACCGAGCAGGGCGGTGGCCAGGGCGGAAAGGCCGACCGTCAACCAGATCAGATGCTGCATGCGTTGCAGGAAGTGTTGGTGGTGGGTGATGTCGAGCATCAGCGTCAGTCGTGGAGAGTCAGGGTCACCCGGAACAAGTGGCGCGTTGTACACGCGGTAGTCGGTCCCGGCGTTCTGCAGGCTGTGCAGGCCCGGCGCCCGGGGCAGGGTGATGCCGGGTGCACCGTCGAACCAGCGTTGATCGCCTGAGGTGATGCGCAGGGCTAGGTCAGGCTGGCGATTGAGTTCGTCCCGTAGCTTCACTTCTCGTAAGGCAAACAGCTCAGGCGTGTAGGCACCCTGCAATGTGCTGCGCAGCGCTACCAGCTTGCCGTCGAGCAACTGCTGGTCCAGCTCGATAAAGTGCGCCTCGCTGGCGTGGTTGAACAGCACGCCGGCCAACAATGAGACCACGGCGGTGCAGCCGGCAAACAGTAGCGCCAGGCGGCTGGCGAGGGAAATCCGTTTCATCAACTGAACCGCTCCTCGAGCACATAGCCCATGCCGCGCACCGTATGGATCAACTTGTTGGGGAAGTTATCGTCGACTTTCAGGCGCAGGCGGCGGATCGCGACTTCGATGATGTTGGTGTCGCTGTCGAAATTCATGTCCCACACCTGGGAGGCAATCAGCGATTTGGGCAACACTTCGCCCTGGCGGCGCAGCAGCAGTTCCAGCAGGGAAAACTCCTTGGCCGTGAGGTCGATGCGTTGGCCGTCGCGCTCCACCCGGCGGCGGATCAGGTCCAGGCGCAGGTCGGCCAGTTGCAGGCTGGTTTCCTGGGGCGGGCTGCTGCCACGGCGCAACAAGCTGCGCACTCGGGCCAGCAGCTCGGAAAAGGCGAAGGGCTTGACCAGGTAGTCGTCGGCGCCCAGTTCCAGGCCGTGCACCCGGTCTTCCACGGCGTCCCGCGCGGTGAGGAACAGCACCGGCATATCGAGCCCGGCACCGCGCACGGCCTGGAGGATTTGCCAGCCATCACGGCCCGGCAGCATCACGTCGAGGATCAACAGGTCGTAGTCGCCGGTCAGCGCAAGGTGCTGACCGCTGGTGCCATCGGCCACCAGTTCGGTGTTGAACCCGGCCTCGGCCAGGCCCTGGCGCAGGTAGTGGCCGGTTTTCGGTTGGTCTTCGACGATCAGCAGTTTCATGGGCGGCTCATGGCTTTACGTAAACACAGACTTTATACAGCGCACACCCGGCGGTAGGCTCAAGCTGACAAAGTTGTAATCTGGCCGTCAGTTGGCTGGCAGCGGCGCGTTCGTAAAGTGTCCCACAGACTGATTCCGAACCTTTGGAGTGTGAGCATGTTTTTGCGTAAATCCTGGCTGTTGGCCGGCTGCCTGATGGCGCTGAGTCTTCCGGTGCTGGCGTCCCCGGCTGAAACTTTCGCCTTCGGTGAAGCTGCACCGGCCGCCAAGGCCACCCGTACAGTGGAAGTGGTGCTGCAGGATATTTCCTTTTCGCCCAAGGCCATCGATGTAAAAGCCGGTGAGACCGTGCGCTTTGTGCTGGTCAACAAAGGCCAGTTGCTCCACGAGTTCAACCTTGGAGACGCCGCCATGCACGCGGCGCATCAGAAAGAAATGCTGCAAATGCAGGCCAGCGGCATGCTGACGGCAACAGGCATGGGCAAAATGGACCACAGTGCGATGGGTCATGGCGACATGGGCGGCATGAAACACGACGACCCTAACAGCGTGCTGGTAGAGCCGGGCAAGACCGCCGAACTGACCTGGACCTTCACCAAGGCCACTGGCCTTGAGTTCGCCTGCAACATCCCCGGCCACTACCAGGCGGGCATGGTGGGCAAGCTGACGGTCAGCCAGTAAGCCACGGGGGTGCAAAGGCGGGTAGAATGGCCGCGTTTATTTAGCCAGGTTTCCGCCATGCATCCCGCAGCCGAACATTCGCCGCTGGGCAAGTCCAGTGAATACATCTCCACCTACACCCCTTCGTTGCTGTTCCCGATCCCTCGCGCCGCCAAGTGGGCCGAGCTGGGCCTGAGCGCCGAGACCCTGCCGTATAAAGGCGTGGACTTCTGGAACTGCTTCGAACTGTCCTGGCTGCTGCCATCCGGCAAGCCGGTGGTGGCCATCGGTGAATTCAGCATCCCGGCCGACTCGCCGAATATCATCGAGTCGAAATCCTTCAAGCTGTACCTCAACTCGTTGAACCAGACCGCGTTTGCCGATGTGCAGAGCCTTGAAGCGACCTTGCGCACCGACCTGAGTGCAGCCGCCGGCAAACCGGTAGGCGTGCGCATCCGCAGCCTGGGCGAGGTTGAAGCCGAAGGTGTGGTCGCTTTGCCGGGTGTGTGCATTGATGACCTGGACATTACCGTCAGCAACTACGAGCACCCGCGCCCGGAACTGTTGCGTTGCGATGACTCGCGCGTGGTGGAGGAGAGCGTCCACAGCCATCTGCTCAAGTCCAACTGCCCGGTGACCAGCCAGCCCGACTGGGGCAGCGTGGCGGTGGAGTACCGTGGCGCGGCGCTGGATCATGCCAGCCTGCTGGAGTATCTGGTGAGCTTCCGCCAGCACTCGGACTTCCATGAACAGTGCGTGGAGCGGATCTTTCTCGACCTGCAACGCCTGCTCAAGCCGGAAAAATTGACGGTGTATGCGCGGTACGTGCGTCGCGGCGGGTTGGATATCAACCCGTATCGCAGTACGGAAGCTGTGCAGTTCCAGAACGTGCGTCTGGCGCGCCAATAAAAACAAAAAGCCCCGCTTTCATGGCGGGGCTTTTGTTTGGTATCCGGGTGTGTCAGATCCCGATATTGCCCAGGGTCACGACGATATTGCGCAAGGTCCCGGCAATTCCCGGGTGGTCCAGCTCAAAGCGTTCCACCGCCAGGTTCACACCGTCGGCGATACTTGGATCCTGAATGGCGCCTTCCAGCGGCTCCTGAACTTCCAGTTCAGCAATCAATGTTTGCAGCTCTTCGCGCTTTTCGAGTGGCATCTCTGGATTCTGATCCAATTGCTCGCGCAAAATTTTGACCTGTTCTTGCAGTTGTTCGCGGGCAGGCATGGCGTTCTTCCTTTTATCGATAGGCACTGGCATAGACCGCGGCACGCCGTGAAAGGTCTACGGGCTGACCTGTAGATTAATCCACTGGCGCCGACTGTGCATGATCTCGATCAGGGCTTCTCGCCTTTGAGCTGGCGCAGGCTGATGTCTGCCAGGCAGGTGTGCAGTTCGCCGAGGTGGTCAATCACCGAATGCACGCCCAGGCCATACAGCGCGACAGTAGCCTTGGCACGCTTGTGCTCGCGTTCCTTTTCGTTGAGTGCCTGCCATTGCTCCGGGGAAAGCCCGCACAGTGAGCCGCAGGAAGCCAGGCCGATGGTCCACAGGCCGGCGTTGAGCCCGGATTGCAGCAGGCGCGGCTCGCCGCTGACCAGCACGCAGCCTTCCAGGCGCTCGATGTTCAGTTCCATCAAAGCCTGCCAGCAAGCGTGGGGCGCGGGCCAGCGGGTGGAGGAGGGCTGGGTGGCCTTGATCCAGCGGGGTAGCCCGGCGGCCAAGGGTGTGGAAACCGACAGAGGGAGCTCGTCCAGCCATGCACAAGGCACACGCTGTTCTTCGAGGCTGCGCAGGATCTTCAGGGCGCCGACGGTGGCGTGGGGGTCGATTGAGGGCGCTGAGTCCGCGCGGGCCTGGGAACCAAAATCCACCAGGCAACCACTCAGCCCGAACAATACGGCCGTCAAGGACGGGGCGCTGGCAGCAACAACTTCGGCGTGGGGCATTTCGACGTCCCTGAAATAGCAGTCACGCTAGCGGACGCCGATGACAAGCAGGTTACATCGGTTCTATTTGTAGGAATTTTGTGCATTTACCGGAATGACATTTCTGCAAGGCTGCCTAATCTGACACTTCCGTCATATACTGACGGCCACATTCAGGGCATAGCGCCCATGACAGACCATTCAAGGAGTTCAAGCTATGCGCTGGAGCCAATGTCTAGCTCAGCTATCCGTATGTGCCAGCGTATTGCTGGTTCCTTTCGCGGCCCAGGCGGCCTCGGAAGATGATCCATGGGAAAGCGTCAACCGCCCGATCTTCACCTTCAACGACACCGTTGACACCTACGCCCTCAAGCCATTGGCCCAAGGCTATCAGTTCGTGACCCCGCAGTTCGTGCAGGACGGCGTTCACAACTTCTTCCGCAACATCGGCGATGTCGGCAACTTTGCCAACGACGTGTTGCAACTCAAGCCGCACGCTGCCGGCGTCGACACTGCCCGCTTGCTGGTGAACACCACGTTCGGCGTGCTGGGCTTCATTGATGTCGGCACCAAAATGGGGCTGCAACGCAATGACGAAGATTTTGGCCAGACCCTCGGTCACTGGGGCGTTGGCAGTGGTCCTTACGTAATGCTGCCACTGCTGGGCCCAAGCACCCTGCGTGATGCACCGTCCAAGTACGTGGACAGCTACACCCAGCCCTACCGCTACATGAACGACATCGGCTGGCGCAACAGCACCTTCGGCCTGAATATCGTCGACACACGTGCCAGCCTGCTGTCCTCCGAGAAGCTGATCAGCGGCGACAAATACACCTTTATCCGTAACGCCTACTTGCAGAATCGCGAGTTCAAGGTCAAGGATGGCAAGGTTGTAGACGACTTTTAAGCCTGAGGCTTAAATGAAGAAGGCGGCCCTCGGGTCGCCTTTTTCGTGGGCGGGATTCGAGGTTTATCCGTGAGTTACGTCCTTACTTTAAGTCTCGGTTTTATACGTTCTTATAACCACCGGTGATTTGCGATGTAAAGACGCCCGGCGACCATCGCCATGAGCTTGAAACCCCTGGCGGATGGGAGTACCGTCTGCGCCTTAGAAGGGCACCTCTGCTTTACCTTTGTGCACGGGAAATATCCCAGCGTTTTGTAGGACAGAGAGGCTAGAAAGCGAATCCAGTAGTAAGCCCGGCCATTGTCGAGCTGCCTACGCCAACCTAATTCTGGCGCCGTTTGCCCACATGCAGAAAACCAGTGCCACGCTGCTGATAATCGATGACGACGAAGTAGTGCGCGCGAGTCTCGCGGCCTATTTGGAAGACAGTGGCTTCAGTGTCCTGCAGGCCAGCAACGGCCTCCAGGGTCTCCAGGTGTTCGAGCGCGACAAGCCCGACCTGGTTATCTGCGACCTGCGCATGCCTCAGGTGGGCGGCCTCGAGCTGATCCGCCAGGTGACCGACATTGCCCCGCAGACGCCGGTGATCGTCGTGTCCGGTGCCGGCGTGATGAACGATGCTGTCGAGGCCTTGCGCCTGGGCGCCGCCGACTACCTGATCAAGCCCCTGGAAGACCTGGCCGTACTGGAGCACTCGGTGCGTCGTGCACTGGATCGTGCACGGTTGCTGCTGGAAAACCAGCGTTACCGTGAAAAGCTCGAAACCGCCAACCGCGAACTCGAAGCCAGCCTGAACCTGCTCCAGGAAGACCAGAACGCCGGTCGCCAGGTGCAGATGAATATGCTGCCGGTGAGCCCGTGGAGCATCGACGAGTTCAAGTTTGCCCACCAGATCATCCCGTCGCTGTACCTGTCGGGTGATTTTGTCGATTACTTCCGCGTTGATGAGCGGCGTGTCGCGTTCTACCTGGCCGACGTTTCCGGCCACGGCGCCTCATCGGCATTCGTGACCGTGTTGTTGAAATTCATGACCACACGGCTGTTGTTCGAATCCAAGCGCAATGGCACCTTGCCGGAGTTCACCCCGTCGCAAGTGCTGGGCCACATCAACCGGGGCCTGATCAGCTGCAAGCTGGGCAAGCACGTGACGATGGTCGGCGGCGTGATAGATGAAGAAACAGGTCTTTTGACCTACAGCATTGGCGGTCACCTGCCATTGCCGGTTTTATACACTCCAGACAGTGTGCGCTACCTGGAAGGGCGTGGTTTGCCGGTTGGCTTGTTCAATGAAGCCACCTACGAAGACCACATCCTGGAACTGCCGCCGACATTCAGCCTCACGCTGATGTCTGATGGCATCCTGGACCTTTTGTCAGAGCCTACACTCAAAGAGAAAGAAGCCGCCTTACCCCAACGGGTCAGGTCGGCGGGCGGCAGCCTGGATGGCCTGCGGCAGGTTTTTGGATTGGCCACGCTAGGGGAGATGCCGGATGATATCGCCCTATTGGTGTTGAGCAGGAATCTTTGATGAGTACCGGAAGAATCCAATTCGCCGAGCAAGACGGGACTTTTGTCCTGAAGTTTGTCGGTGAAGTGCGCCTGACCTTGTGTTCAGCGCTGGATGCGACGATTGAGCGGATTTTCACAGCCTTGAATTTCTCGGCGATCGTGATCGATCTGACCGAAACCCGCAGCATCGATAGCACCACCCTTGGGCTGTTGGCCAAGTTGTCCATTCTGTCTCGGCAGAAGGTCGGACTGCTGCCGACCGTCGTCACCACCCACGAAGACATCACCCGTCTGTTGCAGTCCATGGGCTTCGATCAAGTGTTCAACATCGTTGACCGCCCGATCCCGTGCCCGGAATGCCTGACCGACCTGCCGTCCCAGGACCAGTCCGAGGAAGTGGTACGGGTCAAGGTGCTGGAAGCCCACAAGATCCTGATGGGCTTGAACGACTCCAACCGCGAGGCGTTCCACGACCTGGTGAATGCACTGGAGCGCCATTGAGTTTATAGCTGCCTCTTTTAAAAAAGAGCCAGGCACGAAAAAGGGCGGTACCCGCGAGGGTACCGCCCTTTTTGCCGTCGCCCGTTTTTAGAGCTTGGCGGTCAACAGCGCTTCGAGTTTTTCCTGGTCACGGGCGAACTGACGAATGCCCTCGGCCAGTTTCTCGGTGGCCATCGCATCTTCGTTGGATTCCCAACGGAACTGCGCTTCGGTCAGGTGCACACGTGCCTCACCTGCGTGGCCTGGTGCCAACTTGCGCTCCAGCTTGCCGTTGTCGGCTGCCAGTTTTTCCAGCAGGTCCGGGCTGATGGTCAGGCGGTCGCAACCGGCCAGCTCTTCGATCTGGCTCAGGTTACGGAAGCTCGCACCCATCACCACGGTCTTGTAGCCATTGGCCTTGTAGTAGTTGTAGATGCGCGTCACCGACTGCACGCCCGGATCATCGGAACCGGTGTAGTCGTTGCCGTTTGCCTTCTTGTACCAGTCGTAGATACGGCCCACGAACGGCGAAATAAGGAACACGCCGGCTTCAGCGCAAGCCACGGCTTGGGCGAAGGAGAACAAAAGGGTCAGGTTGGTCTGGATGCCTTCCTTTTCCAGCTGCTCGGCGGCGCGGATGCCTTCCCAGGTGGAGGCGATCTTGATCAGCACGCGGTCACGGCTGATGCCGGCCTTGTCGTACAGGTCGATCAGACGGTGCGCGCGCTTGAGTACGGCGTCGGTGTCGAACGACAGGCGGGCATCCACCTCAGTGGAAATGCGGCCGGGCACCACTTTGAGGATTTCCTGGCCGACGGCGACCGCGAAACGGTCGCTCGCCAGGCCTACATCGCCGTTGCAGTCGGCAACAGCCTCGTCCAGCAGCTTGGCGTAGCCTGGGATCGACGCGGCCTTGAGCAGCAGGGAAGGGTTGGTAGTGGCGTCTTGTGGCTTGAGCTTGGCGAGGGTAGAAAAATCGCCGGTATCGGCTACTACGGTGGTGAATTGCTTGAGTTGTTCCAGCTTGGAAGTCATGGGCGTGCTCTGTCCTGTGGGTCTGATGACATTACCCGAGCGCTGACAGCCGCTCAAGGGCGCAAATGCATTCGATCGTTTGCGAGGGCAACAACCTGAAAACAGCCGTTTGAAACACCGGCCACTGCTAACTAGGAGGCCAAAACCGCCGGCAGGTTCAACCCGACTGCCCGATGACCACCCCGCTCAAACTGTGGGAGCTGGCTTGCCTGCGATGAGGCCCTCAAAACCACACCAATCTCCCTGATGCGCCCCCATCCAAATGTGGGAGCGGGCTTGCTCGCGAAAGCATCGTATCAGCCACCCAATAAACCCACTGACACCCCAATCACCGCCCCTCCAACAACTCCCCGGCCTTATCCAGCAACGCCAGCGGATCACTGGCCTTATGAATATCCACCGACAGCAACTGCCGAAACTTGCGCGCCCCTGGGAAACCGGTCCCCAGCCCCAGTGCGTGGCGCGTAATGTGGTGCATCGAGCCACCTGTTGCCAGGTGTTCGGCTATATAAGGCCGCAACTGCGCCAGCGCCTCCGCGCGGGTGATCACCGGCGCAGTGCTGCCAAACAGCTGTTGATCCACCTCGGCCAGCAAATACGGATTGTGATAAGCCTCACGGCCCAGCATCACTCCGTCGAAGGTCTGCAGATGCTCCTGGCACTGCTCAAGGGTCTTGATCCCACCGTTGAGAATGATCTCAAGCTCCGGGAAATCCTGCTTCAACTGGGCGGCGACGTCGTAGCGCAATGGCGGAATGTCCCGATTTTCCTTCGGAGACAGACCTTCCAGGATGGCGATTCGCGCATGCACGGTGAAACTGGTGCAGCCCGCGTCTTTCACCTGGCCGACGAAATCGCATAGCTCGGCGTAACTGTCCCGGCCGTTGATGCCGATCCGGTGCTTAACCGTGACAGGGATCGATACCGCGTCCTGCATTGCCTTCACGCAATCCGCCACCAAGGCCGGGTGGGCCATCAGGATCGCGCCGATCATGTTGTTCTGCACCCGGTCGCTGGGGCAGCCGACGTTGAGGTTCACCTCGTCATAGCCGGCGTCCTGGGCCATGCGGGCGCAGGCGGCCAGGTCGGCAGGGACGCTCCCGCCCAGCTGCAACGCAAGCGGATGCTCGGCCTCGTTGTGGCGCAGGAAGCGTTCGTGGTCGCCGTGGAGGATTGCGCCGGTGGTCACCATCTCGG
The DNA here is from genome assembly GCF_013386765.1 of Pseudomonas yamanorum. Lineage (GTDB taxonomy): Bacteria > Pseudomonadota > Gammaproteobacteria > Pseudomonadales > Pseudomonadaceae > Aquipseudomonas > Aquipseudomonas yamanorum_A. The sequence continues at coordinate 126,698 of NZ_JACARE010000027.1, read as the reverse complement.
TGTAGAGGAGGGCGTTTTTGGACAGCAGGCGCAGGAAGAAGCGGCAGTGTCTGTCCGTCCAATCCATCATCGGAGCAACAGAAAAGCGACGGGAGAACGATGGCGTTGGTGCTATAGGTGAGGACATTAGGATCTGAGGTGGATAAGGCGAAGGGCCGACAGTTTAACAGGAATGTGCCTGCTCCCGTGGCGGTCAGTGCCAGAGCTTCCGCCGCCCTGGCGCCGTTCCCCTATTTCTTCTTTTTGTCCGGCGCTTGAGTCAGCGCCGACGCTGCGACAGATTTCACATCCGGGGGAGTGCTTGGATCCGCCAGCAGCTTGGCTGCCTTTGAAGCGACGCTTTCACTGGTTTTTTCGTCTTTAGCCATTACTTGAGCTTCCCTGTACGTAGGTCGCAGGTTCATCTGAATTGATGCCCGGTCGGCTTTAATATGTAGGGGCTAACTGTTGATATCGCCAATCAGAATATGTGCCGGGATAATTCGTCGCAAAACGACATCAAGCTGAACCAATCCTGTCGCACGGCAAAGTTTCATAATTCCCACAGACTTTGAGGTCTACGCTCGCTCCATCAGCGTATATGCCTACGCCTCCAGCCAAGGGAACTGAAAAATGATCTCCAACCTCGTCAAAGTCGTGATGATTGCCGGCGCGTTGCTGTTGAGCGCTTGTTCGACGGGTTCGTCGGAAGTGAGCAGCGACCCTTGTTTCACCGGCGGATGCCAGGCCTTTGGCGACCACAGCCCCAGCAAAGCCGCCAAGATGAATTTCGGGGGCAGTGCGCTTGGGAGTAGTTATGGCGAGTATGGTTCGGGGTTGATGCATGATGACTGACTGAGCGGGTGGGTCTGTCATTTACTCAGTGACTGACCCACCGCTTTCGCGAGCAAGCCCGCTCCCACACTGGATCGTGGGCAGGCTTTGGAAGTGTGGCGTTAGTGGCCGCCTTTCATGCGGCGGGCGATCAGGTAGATGCCCAAACCTACCAACGCTGTTGCAGCACCGATGTATCCAGTGCTGGTCCACCCATACCCCGCCGTAATCGCCATCCCACCCAGCCACGGGCCCAGCGCGTTCGCCAGGTTGAACGCCGCGTGGTTGGACGCCGCCGCCAGGCTCGGCGCTTCATGGGCAATGTCCATCAAGCGGATTTGCAACGGCGCGGCCATGGCGATCATGGTGCCGACCAGGCCGATGCCCAGTAGTACGCTCCACAGTGAACTCGCGGCGAAGGTGAAGAAAATCAGCACGGCCATCGACCACACCATGATCCAGCCCACGGCGCGAAATTGCAGGCGATCAAACAGTTTGCCGCCGGCGATGTTGCCGATGATGCCGCCTACGCCAAACGCGGCCAAGCCGAATGGAATCCACTGCGGCGATACTTTGGTCACTTCGAGCATGGTCGGCGCCAGGTAGCTGAATACGCAGAACATCCCGGCAAAACCAATAGCGCCAATGGACAGCGCCATCCACACCTGGGGTTTGGTGAAGGCGCGCAGTTCTTTGCGCGGGTCGCTGCGGGGTTCGTCGTGGCGATCCGGTACGAACTGCCAGACCAACGCGATGGTGCACAGGGCAATCACGCTGACCAGTGCAAACGCCGAGCGCCAGCCCAGGTGTTGGCCGAGGAAGGTGGCGATGGGGTTGCCGAGCAGCATGGCCAGGGTCAGGCCCATCATTACGCGGGCCACGGCGCCGGCGCGTTTGTCGTTGGGCACCATGCTGGAGGCGACCACGGCGGCGATGCCGAAGTAGGCGCCGTGGGGCAGGCCGCTGATGAAGCGGAAGGCCACCAGCGAGCCGAAGGTCGGGGTGAAGGCGGTGGCGAGGTTGCCCAGGGCGTACAGGCCCATCAGCAACAGCAGCATGTGTTTGCGCAGCAGCTTGGCGCCGAGGATGGCCAGCAGCGGGGCGCCGACCATTACGCCCAACGCGTAGGCGCTGATGGCGTGGCCGACCTGAGGTTCACTCAAATTCAAATTGTGGGCGATGTCGGGCATCAAGCCCATGATGGCGAATTCGCCGGTGCCGATCGCGAAGGCGCCCACGGCCATGGCAGCTTCCATTTTGGCGGCGCTGCGCGCGGGCAGCACGTGCCCGGGTGTTTGCTGGATAGTCATGGGTAACTCTGTTTGGAAGAAGTGCACGAAGGACAGCCGCCGATGCTACGCAAGCAGCGACGAAGCTGTCTAGAACAGCCTTATGCCGCAGAGTTCAGTTTCATCAAGCGGCCTGTGACCCCACGTCGCGCCTGTCGCGCTTGACACTTGGGCGTTAAAACCCGCGATTTAGAGCTGTCAATTGGCCAAACAGCGCATACCGGCTGTTTGCCGTGATATTCTGCGCGCCGTCTTGGTCTAGTCTTTCTCCGGTGCGTACACCCGTATACGTCCCGGCGGTTGGCTGTCGTCCAGGTAGCTGAAGCCAATAATGATAAGAAGTCAGCGCAGAAGGGACATAAAAGTGAGGTCGATACGTCGGCCTTGTGTGCCCACCCTGCGGTCCTCATGTGAATGTGCAAACCCCGCGGTGCGTTGCCTGGCGCAGCGTGATTGAGGGTTGCCCATGATCAGGGGCGGTGGGGCGGATGGCGTTTTATCATAGGTGCTACTGATGTTTAAAAAAGTAAACACTGCCCTGCTGGGGCTGGCTTTGTCGATGGGGATCACGTCCGTTCACGCGGAAGAGGCAAAGAAAGTCGATGTGCTGCTGATCGGCGGCGGCATCATGAGTGCGACCCTGGGTGTGTGGCTCAACGAGCTGCAACCGGACTGGTCGATGGAGATGGTCGAGCGCCTCGATGGCGTGGCCGAAGAAAGCTCCAACGGCTGGAACAACGCCGGTACCGGTCACTCGGCTTTGGCTGAGCTGAACTACACCCCGGAAGACAAGAACGGCAACGTTGAAATCCCGAAAGCGGTCGAGATCAACGAAGCGTTCCAGATCTCCCGTCAGTTCTGGTCCTGGCAGGTTCAGCAGGGCGTCCTGAAGAACCCGCGTTCGTTCATCAACTCCACTCCGCACATGAGCTTTGTGTGGGGCGATGACAACATCAAGTTCCTGAAGAAGCGTTACGAAGCGCTGCAAGCGAGCCCGCTGTTCGCCGGCATGCAGTACTCCGAAGACCCGGTGCAGATCAAGAAGTGGGTCCCGCTGATGATGGAAGGGCGTGACCCGAACCAGAAAATCGCGGCCACATGGACCCCGATCGGTACGGACGTGAACTTCGGCGAGATCACCCGCCAGTTCGTCGCTCACCTGCAAACTACGCCGAAGTTCGACCTGAAATTGTCGAGCGAAGTGCAGGACATCACCAAGAACGCCGATGGTTCGTGGCGTGTCAGCTACAAAAACCTGAAAGACGGCACCAAGACGTCGACTGACGCCAAGTTCGTGTTCATCGGCGCGGGCGGCGGTGCACTGCACCTGCTGCAGAAGTCGGGCATTCCTGAAGCCAAGGAATACGCAGGCTTCCCTGTTGGCGGTTCGTTCCTGGTGACCGATAACCCAACGATTGCCGAGCAGCACCTGGCCAAGGCCTACGGTAAAGCGTCGGTTGGCGCACCGCCGATGTCGGTTCCGCACCTGGACACCCGCGTGCTGGATGGCAAGCGCGTGATTCTGTTTGGCCCATTCGCCACCTTCTCGACCAAGTTCCTGAAAGAAGGCTCGTACCTGGACCTGCTGACCAGCACCACCACCCACAACATCTGGCCAATGACCAAAGTCGGTATCCGCGAATACCCACTGGTCGAGTACCTCGCTGGCCAACTGATGCTGTCGGATGACGACCGCTTCAAGGCGCTGCAAGAGTACTTCCCGAACGCCAAGCAATCCGACTGGCGCCTGTGGCAAGCCGGTCAGCGCGTGCAGATCATCAAGCGTGACGAAGAGCAGGGCGGCGTCCTGAAACTCGGTACCGAAGTGGTCAGCTCCGCCGACAACACCATTGCAGGCCTGTTGGGTGCATCGCCAGGCGCGTCCACCGCGGCTCCGATCATGCTGACCGTGCTGCAGAAAGTGTTCAAGGAACAGGTTGCGTCCCCGGCCTGGCAGGAAAAGCTGCACCAGATCGTGCCTAGCTACGGCACCAAGCTGAACGACAGCCCTGAAGCTGTTGCTAAAGAATGGGCCTACACCGCCAACATTCTGCAGCTGACGCCTCCGCCAGCGATTCCGCAGCTGACTGCTCCAAAAGCCACCGAGGCTGCCAAGCCTGCGGCTGAGCCGAGCAAGCCAGCTTCTGACCTCGCACTGTAAGACGTCGGTGAGGTCCTGATTCAGGACCAAACCGATGTAAAAAGCCCGCTGAACCGGTAACGGTCAGCGGGCTTTTTGTTGGCTGCGAATCAAGCGTCTTCAGTGCAGTTCATGTCCAGGTAGGGCTGGATATCCACCGCATCAATCAATTCCTCGGGCAGGTAACGCCGGGCGTATTCAAGGTAGATCCCCGAGCGCAGGAACAGGTCGAAAATCTCCGGGTCGATGTGCCGATCCTTTTTCATAAAGCCCATGATCTTGATCGCCTCCGACAACTTCTTGCCCTTTTTATAGGGCCTGTCGACGGCCGTCAGTGCCTCGAAAATATCCGCGATCCCCATCATGCGTGCCGGCCAACTCATCTGTTCGCGGGTGAGACGCTTCGGGTAGCCGTTGCCGTCCATTTTCTCATGGTGGCCGCCAGCTATTTCCGGGACTTGCTGGAGGTGGCGCGGGAACGGCAGTTTTTCCAGCATGCTGATGGTCTGGATGATGTGCTCGTTGATCTTGTAGCGCTCTTCTTCGGTCAGGGTGCCGCGGCTGATACACAGGTTATAAAGCTCCCCGCGGTTGTAGAGGTGTTCCGGAACCTTGACCTTGAAGCCGTACGGATTGTCATCACTCAGGGTTTCGCGGCTGCTGCGCGGGAACAGGTGATCGGCACGATCTGCCAATAAGGGTTCCATGGTTGGAAGTTCTGCTTCGGCCGAACGTTGTTTACGGGCACTTTCTTCGTTGGAAACGCCGATACGGTCTGAGAGGGTGCGACGCCACGTGTAGTTGGCCAGCTTCTGCACGCGTTCAACACGGTCCGGCGCCATAAACTCTCCGCCAATATTGCACTGGGCCACAAAGGCAAAATCGTCATCCAGTTGCGCGAGCTTTTCAGCCAGCTCTATCTGCAATGTTTCGGCCGCACCTCCAGCGGCGATACTTTTCCAGTAGTCGAGTTCGGCGTCGCGCTTGAGCACTTCGAAACGCATCCGCACTTCATGGATACGGTCGTACAGCGTTTCAAGCTTGGTGGCTTTATCCACCACATATTCAGGCGTGGTGACTTTGCCGCAGTCGTGCAGCCATGCCGCGATATGCAGCGCCTCCCACTGCTCCTCATTGAGCGCGAAATCCTTGAATGGCCCGTCTCTTTCAGCACAGGCCGCGTGGGCGAGCATCTTCGTCAGCTCAGGTACGCGCTGGCAGTGGCCGCCGGTGTAGGGGCTCTTGGCATCGATTGCACCGGCGATCAGCTGGATAAACGACTCCAGCAAGGTCTTCTGCTCATCGATCAGGCGCTGGGTGTTAAGGGCGATGGCGGCGGTGCTCGACAAGGCTTCCACGAAGGCCATGAGCGAGGGTGTCAGTCGCCGTTCGTTCTCATCCACCAGCAACACGTGGACGCCCAGCAACAGGCCGCTGCGGTCCTTCAGCGGTAAAGCCCAAAGCGTCAGTGAGGTTTGGATATCCTTCAGAAAACCAAAATGAGTCTGCAATTGTTCCCGGCTTAATCGCGCAGGCTTTGCCTGGGGCGTATTGAGTGCCTGCACCAGTGGGTGGTTCGGGTTGTCGGCCAGTTCAATCGGCTTGCCCTCGGTGGTTTCCTGTAACTCATTGCCCCAACGCACTCGCGCCACTTTCAAGTGGCCGGCATGGGCATCGGCCAGATAGATCAAGCCGCCTTTGGCACCGGTGGTCTCCTGCATTTCCATCAGCAAACGCGCCAGCAGGTTCTGGAAGTTGGTCTCGCTGGACAGCACCGTCGATAGTTCCAGAAAGTGCTGAATGGTGGACTTCATGCTGCCCATGGCATGTGCCAGGTCGATGACCTCGGCGATGTTCGATTTAACCTGCGTTGATGCCTCAAAGTTGAATTGTTCTATTTGCGTAGCCTGATGGGTTAATGCCGCCAACGGCCGGGATGCCGCACGGGACATGGCCAGGGCCACCAGGATACTCACGACAAGAAACGCCAGGGAGATGAACAAGCCGTGATTGCGGGTGGCAATCGCATTGGCCATCAGCTCTCGATACGGCGTTGTCATCCATAGGGAAAGATTTTCCGTGCCCGCCAACGGCAGTTCAACGCGCATGCCTTGCCATTCACCGTCGCGGGTACCGAGGCTTAATCGGTCGTTGTGTTGGGTGGCCGCTGCCGCCACAAATTGTTGAGTCACCGGCAGGCTTAGCTCATCCAGGCGCGCCAGGCGATTTTCGCCATTGCTGTTCGATATCAGCCGCGAACCCTTTTCAGAGCTGATCACCTCGTTTTTATGATTGAGGATGGTCAGGTGTGAGCCCGGGGTGATTTTGGCCGACTGCAGAAGTTGGTCGATAGAGCGCAAGCTGATATCGATGCCAGCGACCCCGGCACCATTTTGCGTAGGCTGAGCAAAACTGACCCCTACGTCCTCGGTGCCGAAAAACGGGTATGGCTGGGTTGCAAACAGCTTTCCTGCGGATTTCGCGCCTGTGTACCAGCTGCGGGTGCGGGGATCGAACTGGTTGGCTGGATCAGCCCGGCGCTCCATAACGGACAGGTCGGCGTTCAAATAGAGATACTCGCCGACAGGTTTGCCATCGTGTGCCTGGATGTTCTGCAGGGTCCAGGCGGTGCCTGTTGGCGGTGCCAGCCTTGGATCTCGTGCAGGGTTTTCATCCCCGCGAAACAGCATGAAAAAATCGCCATTGCCGTATCCCATGTAAACCCCTCGCACCGCCGGCTGCGCCTTCAGCATCGTCACCAGGAAGGGCAGGCTGTCGAGGCGTTCATCCAGGGTGGTGGCGTTCATCAGGCGCTGCTGTGACAGCAGGCCAACGGTGAGCTGGGCGGGTCCGTACAGGTTCTGCAACTCTTTGAGGGTGAGCTGGCCGGCGATCTCGAAGCGCGAACGGGCCTCATCGGCCATGAACCGCTTGGTCTGCAGGAATTGATAGCTGAGGTTGATCAGCGCAAAAAGCAGCAGCAACCCGACGAACAGGTAGGAAAGGTGCACATAGAGAGGGACGCGACGAGATGGCATTTTGCAGCACCCCTGCGAAATTGATCGTCGTGTGACTATAGGTCGTATTTGCGGGGCTGGCAGTGCCTGGGGATCCGCCGAACACGACAGTGGCCGGCGGGGTTTTACAGGGTTTACGGTCTGGACGTGTACCAGTCACCGGCGGGCAGCTCTACTTGGCGCTCCGCCGCCGCCAGGGCCGCCTTCAGCCCCTCTTTGTCCAGTGGAATGCAGTACGCAGGTTTGGCGCGTTCAAACCGCCAGCTCTCATCCAGCCCGCCGGCATCCACTGCGTCAAAGCCTATGTCGTCCAGCAAGGCAATCACTTGCGCCTTGGCGGCCGGATCATCTGCAGCGACCGGCAGCGCACGCCGATCGGGTGCGCCGCTGCTGCGCGCGTCCTGGGTCAAGTCTGGCGCCAGGATGGCGTTGAACACTTTCACCACCGTCGACTGCGACAGGTGCTCGGCCACCAACCGGCTGGTGGTGGTTTCAAAACGGTCGAGCACTGGAATATGGCCATCGCGATCCGGGTAGTAGTTGTTGGCATCCATCACGATTTTGCCTTCCAGCCACTGCGCCGGCACGCTGCGGTAATGCTCGAACGGAATGGCCAGCAGTGCCAGGTCGCCAAATTGCGCTGCATCTTGCGCAGTGCCCACTTGAACCCCGCGAATGCCGCTGCGCACGCTGGTCATTGACTGAGGGCCACGGGAGTTGCTCAACATCACTTCATGGCCGGCGGCCAATGCCAACTGCGCAACGGCGCGTCCGATAAAGCCTGCTCCGATGATGCCAATTTTCATGTCGGTGCTCCTGGGTTGAGAGAGCCGTTATGATGATTAGCGACTGGATGGCGATAAATGGCCATTCTGATCTTGGTGTTGTTACTGGGAGTGGTGAATGATGGACCGCCTTTCAAGCATGAATGCCTTTGTGACGGCTGCCGAGATGGGGTCCTACGCCCGTGCGGCGGAGCGTTTGAGCCTGTCGCCGCAGATGGTGGCCAAGCATGTGGCGGCCCTGGAGCATCGGCTGGGCGCCCGCTTGCTTAACCGCACCACGCGTCGGCAAAGCCTGACGGAACTCGGGAGTGCTTACTACGAGCGCTGCAAACATATCCTGACGGAGGCTGAGGCGGCGGACTCCCTTGCACAGATCATGAATGACACGCCGCGGGGCAAGCTCAAGATCAGCGCTCCCGTGACGTTTGGCTCCTACAGCCTGATGCCGCTGGTGACCGAGTTTCTACGGGACAACCCCGAGGTGGAAATCGACCTGCACCTGACCGACCGGTTTGTCGACCTGGTGGAGGAGGGCTACGAAGTGGCGTTCCGTATCGGCCCTCTGGCAAGCAGCAGCCTCACCGCCCGGCCGTTGCAGCCCTACCGTCTGGTGGTCTGTGCCGCACCCAAATACCTGGCCGAGCGCGGTACGCCGCTGACGCCGGCAGACCTTGAACACCACGAGTGCCTGGGATACGCCTACTGGTCGCGCCCGGTCGATCGCGAATGGTCGTTCTACCAAGGCGCCGTCTTGCACAAGGCGCAAGTCACCAGCCGCCTGCACGTGAATGAAAGCCGGGCGTTGATGACTGCGGCGCTGGATGGCTTTGGCATTGTCCTGGGGCCAGAAGATTTTTTGCGTTCGGCCCTGGCGCGCGGCGAACTGGTGCGCGTGCTGCCGGAGTTTGAAGCGCCAAGCCGGCAGATGCATTTGCTCTACACCGCGAACCGCCAGCGCACCGCCAAGCTGCGGCGATTTGTCGACGCGGTGCTGTTGCGTTTCGGCCCGCCCTAGACGCTGAAGCCGACTTTGACCTGCTCATACACATGCAGCGCCAGCAGGTTGCTGCTATCGCAAAGCAGATACAGGTGATGCACCGGCAATGGGGGCAATTGGGCCCCGGCAATCACTCGGGTCAATCCCTTGCCCATGCGGCTTTCTTCCACCAGGCCCACCGCCATGCCACTGCGAATGCACGCTTCAACGGCAGGCGAACTGGCACTTTCCAGCAGCACCCGATAGTAAGTGCCGTGCTCCTTCAGCGCCCGAATCGCGGCGGCGCGATAAGGGCAGCCTGACAGTTGCACCGCAATCGGTAACGGCGCCTGCTGTGGATAGCTGAAGTGTTCGGCGGCGACCCACAGTGGCTGGATTTCCCCCAGGCGTTCGCCCTGTTCCAAGGGCAGGGCGCTGACAATCAGGGCCAGGTCCAGCTGTTTGCTGCCGAACAACGTGAGCAGTTCGCCACTGGAACGCGCTTCCACCTCCAATTCCAGCAGCGGGTTGTCGGCCACCAGGCGCGGCAGAAAATCCTGCATGAAGTCGGGTGCGTAAGAGTCAGGCAGGCCGAGGCGGATCTTGCCCTGCATGCGTTGCGGCGTGAGGGAGGCCAGCAAGCGGTCGTGGCTCTTGAGGAACTCGGTGGTTTCACCCAGGAGTTTCTTGCCGTACATGGTCAGCTCAACCCCCTGGTTGCTGCGGCTGAACAGGCGCTGGCCGACTTGCTCTTCGAGCTTTTTAATCTGTGTGGTCACCGTGGAGGCACTACGGTGCACGTGGTTGGCCGCTTCGTTGAATCGCTGATAGCGGGCTACCGCGTGAAAGGTGCGCAACAGGTCGATGTTCAGTTGTTTACTCATGATTCCACTTTTATGGATTAGTGGTGCAGATTATTCAAATATACAGAATCATGCGCGGCCCTTAGCCTTTCGGTCAATCAAGCGAACCGGAGGCTCAATGAAACGATCGACCTTAGGGCTGCTGCTGTTACAGATAGTCTTCGTGCTGTCGTGGAGTTCGGGCTTTATCGGCGCGAAATTGGCGGCCCGCAGTGATGGGGTGTTCAACGTGCTGTTCTGGCGTTTCCTGCTGGTGTCGCTGTGCCTGGCGCTGTTCTTGAACGTGCGGCTGCTGAAGGTTTCCTGGGGGCGGATCCGCCATCACGCCGTAATCGGGTTCCTCTCGCAATTTCTCTATTTGAGCTGTGTCTACGTCGCGATCCAGAACGGCCTGCCGCCGGGGATAGCGGCGATCATCGCGGCCTTGCAGCCGTTGATGACGGCGGCCCTGTCATCGGGCAGCGTGGCCGAGCGCAGTGGTGGCTGGCAGTGGTTGGGGCTGATGATCGGTTTTGCCGGCGTGGCGATTGTGATCTCGGGGCAATACCGCAACAGCGGAGCCGATGTCGGGCTGGTCATGTATGCATTGCCCCTGGTGTCGGCGCTGGGGCTGACCGTCGCCACGCTGTATGAACGACGTTCGGCCCAGGCTCAGTCCGGCGACCTTGCCCTGGCGTTGTTTATCCAGTCGTCGTTGACCTTGATCGGTTTTGCCGCAGCGGTGCTCTACACCGATACGTTGAGCATTCCCCGGGCCCCCGATGTGTTGATCTCCATCCTTTGGCTGACGGTGTTTTCTACCTTCCTCGCTTACCTGAGCCTGTGGATGTTGTTGCGGGTGATGACGGCCACCCATGTGGCGGCGCTGGTGTACCTGGAGCCCCCGGTGACATTGGTCTGGGCCGCACTGATGTTCGGCGACGTGATTTATGCATCGACGTATATAGGGATCGCCGTGGTGGTGGCAGGCCTGATTCTGGTGCGCCTGAAACAACCGGTCGCAGTGTGTACCTCTTGAAAAGGTCAGTTTTTCTTTACCTGCCGTCTGCCCGCAGGTTCAGCAACCTGACAGTTGGCACCTGTTAAAAAGTCTTATAGCCAAGCAGGAGCGCGGCTGGAACAAGGGGGCATTTTTTACTGGTGTAAACGCTGGGCGGTGACGCCCGAGGATTCTGTATGTTGTTACGTTATGCGGCATTGGCGGCGCTGGTCGTCGCGGCTTCCGGGTGTGTAGAGGAGCGGGTCGTGCATGATCGACGACCGGTGCAGCGTGAATATGTAGAAGTCGTCGCGCCGCAACCGCCGCCGGTGCAGGTCATCGAGGTCGAGCCCGAAGGGCGGCCAGGCTACCTGTGGTCGCGGGGTTACTGGCGCTGGGAAGGCGGGCGTTATGTGGCGGTGCACGGCCACTGGGAGCCGGAGCGTCCAGGTTATCGCTACGTGCATCCGCATTGGGTACAACGCAATGACGGCTATCACTGGCAGGGCGGCGGCTGGGTTCGCTGACCGTATTGCAGTCGCTTAAATCGGCTTCTGTGTACCCAGAAGCCGAACTTCCCTGAGCAGCGCCGCGCCCAACTGGCCGGTGCCCAGCTCCTTGTAGCCCACGGCTTTTACGTCGCCATTCTCTTCCGCCTGGATGAGGATCACTGGTGTTTGCTTGCCTGTGGCTTCGTCGACATGCATCGCGTACTGCGGGATATCCAGCTTGATCGGCGTGCCTGCCGCCTGGCCTTTCACATTGATCAGAAAGGCCGCGCAACCGGTATCCACATCCTGGCTGGTGGCGGAGCGGCCACTGACGAAGCAGGTGGAGGGCAGGTCGGGCCAGGTGATGGTTTCGGCGAAGGCCAGTGGGGACGTTAACGTCAAGCCGGCGAGAAGAAGCGTGCGCACGTTGGTCGTATCTCTGGATAAAGTCGGTAACGGCATTTTCTACCAAAGCCTGAACGCTGCTGCAACGCGGCGTCTCATGTCAGCCGCCGCATGCCTGTAGCCTTGGCTGCGTTGGTGTCAAATGTCGCCGTATATTCACATCCAGCTGCGTGGGCACAGCGTTCAATCAGGCAGTCGGCGAAGTCGGCCTTGGTGCTTGTGAATCGCCGCAGTGCCTGCCAGATGACTTCGGCGTGTTCTACAGTCAGTTCCCGGGTGCGTAGCAGCGTTTCCAGGACGGCAACCACTTCACTCTTGGCGCACTGGTAGCTGGATTGGAGGACCCATACCAACTCCACCACTGAAACCAGGCTGACGAAACCCGGCGAGGAAGTGGTGAGAGATTCGATCAGTCTGGATGCTTTTGGCGATTGAACGGGGTCATCTTGGGTGACATAGCGCACCAGCACATTGGTATCCAGTCCGATCATCGTGCTTTTGCCCCCTGCGCAGCGATGGCCAGGTTCATTGCTTCGATGCTGACAGGTTTGGCGGGTTTGCGGATCAGCCCTTTGAGGTCCAGTACGGTTTTGCTGGCCGCGATGATGGCGAATTTGCCTTCTTCCATTTCCACAAATTCGACCCGGTCGCCAGTGTCCAGCCCAAGCGCGGCGCGGACTTGAACAGGGATGGTGATTTGTCCTTTTGAAGTAAGTGTGGCGGTAGCCATGTTGAAAGCCTCTCTCGTGATACTCCTTACCTTAGGGTAAGGAATTGTGGAGGGCAAGATCCATTGGTCCATAGATTACTCATCTGGCGTGGGTGGGTCGGAACAGGTAAAACGATAGTCCGAACTGTCCCTGTCGACACGCCTGATACCGGCCTCAAGAGATACAACATATGACCGACCGCCACCTCATCATCCCCACCTCCATGCAACCCATCGTCGAGCGCGCCGGCTACGTGCCGGCCGTAAAAGTCGGCAAGACGTTGTACTGCGCAGGCCAGGTCGGCCGCACGGAAACTCTGGAAGTCATCACCGACCCCGAGGCGCAATTCGTCGCAGCCTGGGAGAGCCTGCGGCTGGTGTTGGAGGAGGGGGGTTGTACGTTTGAAGACGTGGTCGACATGACCACTTACCACGTGAACATGAGCGAACACATGGCGGTTTTCCGTGAAGTGAAAAACCGCCTGTTCCCGCGAGGGTTGTGCGCCTGGACGGTCATTGGCGTATCGGAACTGGCCAATCCAGGCTTGCTGCTGGAGATCAAGTGCGTCGCGGTTCAGCGCTGACTTACTGCACCACGCGATAGCACGGCACGTACGCAGCGCCGCCCGGCAGTTTCATCCGGTGCTGCTCCACAAATGCCTTCAGCAACTCATCCAGCGGCTTCATGATCGCCGGGTCGCCATGAATCTCATACGGCCCGTTCTGCTCGATCAGGCGAATGCCCTTGTCCTTGACGTTGCCCGCCACGATCCCGGAGAACGCCCGGCGCAGGTTGGCCGCCAGTTCGTGGGGCGGCAGGGCGTGGCTCAGTTGCAGGCTGGCCATGTTGGCGTGGGTCGGGTCGAACGGGCGCTGGAAGCCTTCGTCGATCTTCAGCAGCCAGTTGAAGTGGAACGCGTCGTTGCGCTCGCGGCGGAACTGTTTGACCGCTTTCAGGCCGGCCGTCATCTGCCGCGCCACTTCTGCCGGATCATCAATGATGATCTGGTAGTGAGCCTGGGCCGCTTCCCCCAGGGTTGCGCCCACAAACGCGTGCAGCTGTTGCAGGTACGGCGCGGCGTGTTTCGGCCCGGTGAGGATCACCGGGAACGGCACGTCGTGGTTGTCCGGGTGCATCAGGATGCCCAGCAGGTACAGGAACTCTTCAGCCGTGCCGGCGCCGCCCGGGAAGATGATGATGCCGTGGCCGACGCGCACGAAGGCTTCCAGGCGCTTTTCGATGTCCGGCAAAATCACCAGCTCGTTGACGATCGGGTTCGGCGCCTCGGCGGCGATGATCCCCGGCTCGGTCAGGCCCAGGTAGCGCCCGCCGGTAATGCGTTGCTTGGCGTGGGAAATGGTCGCGCCCTTCATCGGCCCTTTCATCACGCCGGGGCCGCAGCCGGTGCACACGTCGAGACTGCGCAAGCCCAGTTCATGCCCGACTTTCTTGGTGTATTTGTATTCTTCGGTATTGATCGAGTGCCCGCCCCAGCACACCACGATCTTCGGCTCCACGCCCGGGCGCAGGGTGCGGGCGTTGCGCAACAGGTGGAACACGTAGTCGGTGATGCCTTGGGAGCTGCTCAGGTCGATGCGCTGGCTGTCCAGTTCGTTTTCGGTGTAGACGATGTCGCGCAGGGCGCTGAACAGCATTTCCCGGGTGCTGGCGATCATTTCGCCATCGACGAAGGCGTCAGCCGGGGCGTTCAACAGTTCGAGGCGCACGCCACGGTCCTGCTGGTGGATGCGTACTTCGAAGTCTTTATAGGCGTCGAGGATGGTCTTGGCGTTGTCGATATGCGCGCCGGTGTTGAGGATGGCCAGGGCGCATTGACGGAAGAGGGTGTAGATGCTGCCGGTACCGGCTTCGCTCAGTTGCTGGACTTCACGTTGCGACAGCGTTTCAAGGCTGCCTTTAGGGCTTACGGAGGCATTGATGACTTGTCTTTGGGGCATTCTGATTCCCTGAAAGCACAGCCACCGGACCATGGAAGGCCAGTGGCTTGAGGATAGTGCGCGCCGTTAACGGTCGCATTGGACTGGCATTTTCCCCGGCACTGGAGCCGAGCGCAAACACCGTCGCGCACCATCATGCCGCAGAAGTTACTGAATCAGCTTCCAGTTTTTGTAGAAAAACCGCCGCAAGGTAAAGACCGCTCCGGCAAAGCCGGCGATCAGGCCGTTGAGAAGGGACGGCACCCGGGTAGGCCGCACGATATCGATGAACAGGCAGTAGCGCTTGGCGTCGTTCTTGTTGAAGGAGGCGTGCATCAGCGTGTCATCGAAGATAAACAGCGGGTCATCGTGCCAGTAGTGCTTGTGCTTGCCGACCTGGATGTAAACGCCGTCGTGATGCGGCGCCGGTGCCATGTTGTAGAGCACGCGGAACATCATGCGCAGCGGGCCGAAGTGAAACGAGGTGGAGCGGTTTTCATTGAACACCGACACGCCGATGGTTTTCACATAGGGCAGTTTTTCCCGCAGTTGCGGAATATCCAGGGTGGTCTCGATCGGACGGCCGTACCACTGGAAGAACAACATGCCGCGCTTTTTCTCGGCCATGCGCTCATCCAGGTACTGGATGATTTCGTCTTTGTTGGCCATGGCGTCGTCGATCACCTTTTGCAGGTCTTCGCGCCAGGCCGCAGGCAAGTCGTTCATTTTATAAACGTGGCGATTGCGCTGACTCAACAGGTCAAACAGTGTGTTGAACGGCGCCAGCAGCCAGGTATTGCGACCATTGCCGATGAAATACTTCTTGATGGTCGTACCGTCGTACAGGCCATTGCGCAGGAAGTCGTACAGCCCGCAGAACACCACCAGCAGCAGAAACACCAGGGTGGTTTTCGGGAAGCAATAGATGAACAGCAATACACCAAGGACCCAGGCGGCGGACGCCAGGCGTTTGCGGATGACACTCTTACTCATGAAACTTGGCTCCATCGGGCGGTTTTCGATTGCTTCAAAACCGTCCGCGATCGACTGGCAGGCCAGGCAAAGGAGTCAGTCAACCCGTAGGGCATCATGCCCGAGCTGAAACATATCGAAATAATATAGTCATGATAGGGTGTTATCGCGCTGAGGTGGCGTTTTAAATGCTGGAAATTTGTGAAGTCACTGCACAGTTTTTTACCGTTGTCCCTTTAAAGCACCTCGGCTGATAGCCGCATCCGCCGTGTTGCGGATAGCATTTTGTGAACAGAAGATTTGCGACTATCGTGACGCTTCGGTTTTCCGGGCGTCATAGACCGGTACGATTGACGCTGTAATGGCCACCATTGGCCTTCGGCACCTTGGAAGAGGCAGAAATTTTATGATCATCAAACCGCGGGTTCGTGGCTTTATCTGTGTGACCGCTCACCCGGTTGGCTGTGAAGCGAACGTCAAAGAGCAGATCGACTACGTGACCCAACACGGTGCCATTGAAGGCGGCCCGAAAAAGGTGCTGGTCCTCGGGGCTTCCACCGGCTACGGCCTGGCCGCGCGCATCAGCGCTGCCTTTGGCTGCGGCGCCGACACCCTGGGCGTGTTTTTTGAGAAAGAAGGCGAAGAAGGCAAGCTCAGCTCTGCCGGCTGGTACAACAGCGCCGCCTTCGAGAAGTTTGCTCTGGAAAAAGGCCTGTACGCCAAGAGCATCAACGGCGACGCGTTCTCTGACGAGATCAAGCGCCTGACCATCGAAACCATCAAGAAAGACCTCGGCAAGATCGACCTGGTGGTCTACAGCCTGGCCGCGCCACGCCGTACCGACCCACAAGGCGTGGTGCACACCTCCACCCTGAAACCGATCGGCAAGGCCGTGACCCTGCGCGGTATCAACACCGACAAGGGCGTCGTGGTCGACACCACCCTTGAGCCGGCCACCCAGGAAGAAATCGACGGCACCGTGAAAGTCATGGGCGGCGAAGACTGGCAGCTGTGGATCGACGCCCTGCGTGACGCCGACGTGTTGGCCGAAGGCGCCAAGACCACCGCGTTCACCTACCTCGGCGAGAAGCTGACCCAGGACATCTACTGGAACGGTTCCATCGGCGAAGCCAAGAAGGACCTGGACAAGAAAGTCCTGACCCTGCGCGAAAACCTCGCTGCACTGAAGGGCGACGCCCGTGTGTCGGTGCTCAAGGCCGTGGTCACCCAGGCCAGTTCGGCGATCCCGATCATGCCGCTGTACCTGTCGCTGCTGTTTAAAGTGATGAAAGAACAGGGCACCCACGAAGGTTGCATCGAGCAGGTCTACGGCCTGTTCAAGGACAGCCTGTACGGCAAAGAGCCCAAGCTCGACGCCGACGGCCGCCTGCGTGCCGACCTCGCGGAACTTGAGCCGAAGGTTCAGGACGCGGTCGCGGCACTGTGGAATCAGGTCTCCGACGACAATGTCAACGAGATCAGCGATTTTGCCGGATACAAGGCGGAGTTCCTCCGCCTGTTCGGTTTCGAGATCGACGGCGTGGACTACGACGCTGACGTCAATCCAACCGTGAAGATCCAGGGCCTGGTTCAGGCCTGAGCGATGTGAGCAGGCCGCGACCTTGAAGAGGTGTTATCAAGGCCGCGGCGGGTTACTTCACAACTTCAGGCGGTGCGGGATGAAGAGAGGCGCGCCTGTGCCTCGCTGAACGCGGGCCGCCTGACGTTTACCACTTCTTTTTCCCACAGTGGGTTCAAGGGCATGTGGTAACCACTGTCTTTGGCTGTCCGGATCAGTTCTGCCATTTCCTTGCTGTCATTGATGATGGCGATTTCGTCGAACCGTCCGAGTTTGGCCGGCAGGAAAAAGGTTACCGGGTAGTTGGCAGCAACATCAGCCGCCGGGTTCCCTGAATCCGTACTGTGGTGAACCACCCGCTCTCCCTTCCCCACCAGCGCCTCATTGATCGCCGGGATCATGTTCGCTATTCGCGACGTGGCATTGCCGATGTTGCTGTCTTCCTTTTGATAAAAACGATCAGCGCTTTCATAGTCTTCGCGCAGTTCATTTGGCGCTTTGTATTGATTGGGATCTGCGCTGCGTTGTTTATAGCCATCAACCCGCTCCTTAAATACGCTGTGGGCGACATCCGGCACGGGTAGCTTGTCTTGCGGGCCGAGGTCACTCATGTGAGGGCCGATCAAGTGCAAATCATAGTCAGCCGTCAGGGCTTTGCCGCCTTCGGTTTTTGCCAGCACTTCGACAGGCTTGCCTTGGTGGGTGATTTGAAAGTCGTTATCTAAAGGTGATTGGCGCTTGCCTTCGAATGCGTAGATTTTATGGCTGGGTCCCTGTGCATTGAAGCGTATGACGCCGTCAGGAGTCTCGGGTTGGAGTTGATCGATTTTGCCGAGCTTCAGCAGGTCGTTAAGGCGGTTGCTCGACACCGTCAGCGGAACTGAAACCGCATAGCCATCCTGGATGCAACTGGTGGTTTGCTCGCTGGCCTTGGCGATTTTCTGCGGATTGGTTTCAGAAAACTTCTCCAGTTTACTGAGCCCCTGATCCACGCAGATCAGGCCGGCCTGCGGCCCCCAGTCGGCACTTTTGCCTTTGATATGAAAGTCTTTGGTGGGATGCCCTGCCTCGATCAGCCCGGTTGCCACTGGCTCGACGGCACGTACCCCAATGAGGGTGTTGTGCTCAGCGGCCAGGCGTTGGAAAGGTGCAAGATGGCCTGATGCAATTCCGGTCTGGCCCTTGACCCGTTCGATCGCCGACTCCAGGGACCGTTTCTCCAGAGGGCCGGATCCGGCCCCCTGTTCCATTTGACGATTTTCCAGCATTGCTCTGCTGGCGCTTGATGGGGAAATGACAGAAGTATTAATAGTGTTCATGGGTTACCTCCAACTTCTTCGCGATGTGTCGTAAGTTTTATGGAGTTCCCTTCCAGACAAATGTGTGACCGATTGCACCTTCGACACTAAGCAACCCGTCTAGTCCGTGCTGTCGGAAATATCTGAAGTGTTTCGATGCATATTTATGTAATCCATTTATCCTGCATCTGCAGGTGTTTTAAACGGAGATGTCCTTATGACGATTCGCGCAGTTGTTTTTGATTTCGGCGGTGTCCTGTTCGACTGGAACCCGCACCATCTCTACCGCCAACTGATTGCCGACGACCACGAGCGCCAGCAGTTCCTGGACACGGTCTGCACCCAGGCCTGGAACACCGAGCAGGATGCCGGCCGCAGCCTGGCCGAGGCGACCCGCACGCTGATCGCCGAACACCCCCAACACGAACGCTTGATCCAGGCGTACTACGACCGCTGGCACGAGATGCTGCGCGGCGCATTGCCTGAAGGCGTGGCCATTCTGGAAGCGTTGCATGAGGCGAAGATGCCACTGTTCGGCCTGACCAACTGGTCCGCCGAGACCTTTCCCTACGCCCGTGCCAACTATCCGTTCCTGCAGTATTTTCGCGACATCGTGGTGTCTGGCGAAATCAAGTTGATCAAGCCCGATGCTGCGATCTACCACGCCAGCCTGGCGCAGGTGCGTGCCCATCTGCCGGATATCCAGCCGGCTGAAGTGGTATTTATTGATGACGTGGCCGGTAATACCGAGGCGGCCATTGCCTTGGGCTGGCAGGGGATTCATCACGTGTCTGCCGGGCAGACACGCGAACGCTTAGGTGAGCTCGGAGTGAGCCTTTAGCGCGCCCACTTTTCCATGACGAAATCCACAAAGGCCCGCAGCTTGGGCAGGCGATAGCGGTCCTGGGCGTACAGTAAATGCATCGGCCGGCTGGGCAGTTGGTAGGACGTCAATAACGCCACCAGCTTCCCGGCCCGCAGGTCGGGCTCTACCAGTGCGTCCGGCAGCATCACGATGCCCATGCCTTCCAGTGCCGCCTGGCGCAAGGCCTGGGAACTGTTGATGGTCAACGAGCCGGAAACGGGAATTTCCACTTCGCCCTCTACACCGCGCATGCGCCACAGTTTGTCGGCGTTGCGCCAGTCGTCGGTCGCCGGGTAGGCGAATGCCAGGCAGTCGTGCTCCTGCAGATCATCGGGGAGTTGGGGCGTGCCACGGCGCGCCAGGTAACCCGGGGACGCGCAGAGGGTGATGGTGTAATCCAGCATTGGCCGGGCAATCAGGCTTGGAGCGTCCAGCTCCCCCAGGCGGATGGCCACGTCGAAGCCGCTGTCGACCATGTCCATCCGCTGATTACTCAGCACTACATACAGCTTGATCTGGGGATAGCGCTGGGAGAATTCACTGAGTGCCGGTGCCAGGCGTTCGGTGCCAAAGGCCGGTGGCGCAGTGATCCGCAGCAGGCCCTTGGGTACGTCGCTGTTGGCTTGTTCGGCCATCTGTTCGGAGTCGGACACCAGCCCGAGCACTTCCAGGCAACGCTGGTAATAAATCCCGCCAAACTCGGTCAGGCTTTGCTTGCGGGTGGTGCGCTTGAGCAGGCTGACGCCCAGGCGTTGTTCCAGGGCGCGCAGGTGATTGCCGACCATGGTGGTGGACATGCCGCACGCCTGCGCCGCCGCCGTCATGCTGCCGGCTTCCACCACTTTCACGTACACCGTCATCGCCTGGAACAGATCCATTATCAAGCCTTGATTTAAAGTGATTGCAGGAATGCGCAGTTTATCCAGCTCGGGTGGCTAACGATACTGGCGCCATCACTACGATGCACTGGAGCCTCACGCCATGACCGCCGCCTGCCTGATGACCACTTATCAACCGTCGCCCCTGAGCTTTACCCGTGGCCTTGGCACGCGCCTGTGGGACCAGCAGGGTCGTGAATACCTGGATGCCGTGGCGGGTGTGGCGGTGACGAATGTCGGCCACTCCCACCCACGGTTGGTGACGGCCATCAGTGAGCAGGCCGGTTTGCTGCTGCACACCTCCAACCTCTACAGCATCGACTGGCAGCAGCGGCTGGCCCAGCGCCTCACCCAACTTTCCGGGCTGGACCAGGCCTTCTTCAACAATTCCGGGGCCGAGGCAAACGAAACGGCGCTGAAGCTGGCGCGGTTGCATGGCTGGAAAAAGGGTATCGAACAGCCTCTGGTGGTGGTGATGGAGAATGCTTTCCACGGGCGCACCCTGGGCACTATGTCTGCCAGCGACGGGCCTTCCGTGCGGCTGGGGTTTCAAAAGCTGCCGGGGGACTTCATCAAGGTCGGCTTCGGTGACTTGAAGGGGTTGGAGGCGGTGACCGAGGAGTTCGGCGCGCGGATTGTCGCGGTGCTGCTGGAGCCGATCCAGGGCGAAAGCGGTGTGCAAGTCGCGCCGCCGGGTTACCTGAAAGCCTTGCGCGAGCACTGCACTCGCCAAGGTTGGTTATTGATGCTCGATGAGATCCAGACCGGGATCGGCCGCACCGGTCGCTGGTTTGCCTTCCAGCATGAAGGCATCGTGCCCGATGTGATGACCCTGGCCAAAGGCCTGGGCAACGGCGTGCCGATTGGTGCGTGCCTGGCCCGGGCCGCCGTGGCGCAATTGTTTACGCCTGGCAGCCATGGCAGCACCTTCGGCGGCAATCCGCTGGCCTGTCGGGTGGGGTGTACGGTGCTGGAGATCATCGAAGAACAAGGCCTGCTCGACAACGCGGCACAACAGGGCGAGCGGTTGCTGGCGCGCTTGCGGGTGGAGTTGAGCGAACATCCCCAGGTGCTGGCGATTCGCGGGCAGGGGCTGATGATCGGCATTGAGCTGGCGACGCCTCACCGCGACCTGGCCCAGCGCGCGGCGCACGAGCATGGGCTGCTGATCAACGTGACGCGGGGCAAGATCATCCGCCTGCTGCCGCCGTTGACCATTGACGGCAAGGAAGTGGAGATGATCGTGCGGGCGCTTTCCCGGCTGCTGGACTAGATCTACCCATCTTCCGTAGCAGCTGTCGAGCGCCAGCGAGGCTGCGTAGGACGCACCTCGGTCACGGGTCAAACTCGATGGCGGTGGGGCTGCCGACGCAGGGTCCCTGGCCAAACTCGATGGCGGTGGTGCTGCCGACGCAGCCTCGCTAAAGCTCGACAGCTGCTACGCGGGGCCGTTCAACCACTCCTGATTCAGGGTTTCGGTATCCCCCAGATAGTCGAGCAACCAGGCCATGGCCGGCGACAGTTTGTTCTGCGCCCACGCCACGCACGACGGGCTGGCTGGGAAGGGCCGGGACAGTTGCAGGGCGCTCAGCTCGCCGCGTTCGATCCACGGTTGCACCAGGTGCGCCGGCGCCATGCCGACGCACAGGCCATCTCGCAGGCAATCAATCGCCGAGGCCCAATGGGGCACCACTAAACGACGCTGGTTATCCAGGGTCCAGGTGTCGCGCTTGGGCAGGTTGCGCGAGGTATCGGTCATGCACAGGGAGGCGAAAGGTCGCAGTTGGTCATCGCTGAGCAAGCCTTTTTCCGTCGCCAGCGGGTGCCGGCTGCTGACCACACACAGCCAGTTCAACAAACCCATGTCGCGAAACGTGAACTGGCTGGCCACCGGCACCGCGCTGGTGGCACCGATCACAATGTCGGTGCGGTCGTCGGCCAGGGCATCCCACACCCCGTTGTACACCTCGTAATCCAGCAGCAATTCCACCTCCGGGAACTGGCGATAGAAATCCAGCACCAGTTGCCGGCAGCGCTGCTGTTTGACGATGGAGTCCACCGCGACTTTCAGTTGGCCACTCCAGCCATTGGCCACTTGCTGGCACAGCCGGCGGGTGCCGAGCATTTTTTTCATGACGCCGCGGGCTTCGTCGATAAACAATCTACCGGCGGGCGTCAGTTCCACATCCCGATGACGTCGGACAAACAGCGGCACCGCCAGCCATTCTTCGATTTGCCGCACGGTGTAGCTGATGGCCGACGGCACGCGGTGCAGTTCCTGGGCGGCGGCGCTGAAACTGCCGTGGCGGGCCACTGCATCCACTACATCCAGGGAATATTCAGACCACATGGGTGTTGCCTTCAAAAATATTGATAGGAAAGTCCAATTATTCTCGCTTCACAGGGAAGTATGCAGCTTCATAATAGGCGCCAGTCAGCAAATAGTTTGATGGCAGGTTATACAAGGCTTCAATGAAAAATTCTTTTGGATTCACCTGGTACCTGGCGGGGCTGAGCATGCTCGGCTATCTGGCCATGGATATGTACTTGCCGGCGTTTGGCGCCATGGGCGAGCAACTGCAGATTTCACCCGGCGCAGTGGGCGCGAGCCTGAGCATTTTCCTCGCCGGCTTTGCCGTCGGGCAGTTGCTGTGGGGGCCGCTGTCCGACCGGCTGGGGCGCAAACCGGTGCTGCTCACCGGGCTTTCGCTGTTTGTGCTCGGTTGCCTGGGCATGTTCTGGGTCGAGACCGCACCGCAGTTGTTGGCCTTGCGCTTTGTGCAGGCGATTGGCGTGTGTTCCGCCGCCGTCAGCTGGCAGGCGCTGGTGATCGACCGTTACCCGGCGGATAAGGCCCATCGGGTGTTCGCTGGCATCATGCCGCTGATGTCCCTGTCACCCGCCCTGGCACCACTGCTGGGGGCATTGATGTTGAATCATTGGGGCTGGCAGGCGATCTTCGGTGTGTTGCTGGTGGTTTCGTTGCTGTTGCTGTTGCCGACGTTGTTTCTCAAGCCTTTGCCGAAACGCCTGACAACCGACGGCGAACCTTCCCGACTCGGTTATGGGCAACTGCTCAAGTCGCGGGTGTTCACCGGCAACGTGATGATTTTTGCCGCGTGCTCGGCCAGTTTCTTCGCCTGGCTCACCGCCTCGCCGTTCATCCTCGGCGGCATGGGCTACAGCCCCAACGACATTGGCTTGAGCTATGTACTGCCAACGCTGTCATTCCTGATCGGCGGCTACAGTTGCCGCAGCGCGTTGCAGCGCTTCCAGGGCAAGACCTTGTTGCCGTGGTTACTGTTGGCGTACTGCGTCAGCATGGTGGCGCTGTACCTGGTGGCCACCTTGACCGTGCCCACGCTCGCCACCTTGCTGATCCCGTTCTGCCTGATGGCTTTGGTCAACGGCGCCAGCTACCCGATCGTGGTGGCGAATGCGCTGATGCCGTTTGCAGAAAATTCCGGCAAGGCAGCGGCATTGCAGAACACCTTGCAGTTGGGCCTGTGCTTTCTTGCAAGCCTGATCGTGTCGTCGATGATTGACCAGCCGCTGTTGATTACCGCGATTGTGATGCTGGCGACGGCGCCATTGGCGGTGTTGGGCTACTGGCTGGCGCGGCCGAAGGGTAGTGACTCGGAGCTTGCACCTGCTTGACCTGATAATGCCGTCAAACTGTGGGAGCTGGCTTGCCTGCGATGAGGGCGGCATATCCGACATCATTATTGGCTGACCCACCGCTATCGCAGGCAAGCCAGCTCCCACAGTTGATCGGGTTCCTTGAGCAAGCATGGGGGGATTAGAAAGTCACTTCCATGTTCACCGTCGGCGTTGAAGTGCGGCTGCCCCGGCCGCCGTCCACACCGAACTTGTTATGCCAGTACTCGTAGCCCACGCCCAGGTACAGGTTGGGCTTGACGCTTTTGCCCGGGCGCACCGCCACCATCAGCGCGGTGCGCATCAGGGTTTCCGGCGCGGTGTCGCGGCCGTGGAAGTCCTCGCCCTTTTCCCCGACATGATTGATAAACCCCTGAAACTTCGCCCCGTGGTTGCCGATCTCGAAAGGGCGCATCCAGGTCAGGTTGAGCATGTAGGTATCGTCGAAGGTGTGGTCGGGTTCTTTCGCGCCGGGGATGCCGGAATGGTTCCTTTCCTTGTAGTACATCAGGCTCAGGTCCAGCACGCCGATGGTGTTGAACTTCAAGGTCGGGCCAATCACCAGCGCGCGCTTTTTCGCCGACGCCAGGTTGTTGTTGCGGTTGGCGTCAAAGCCGAAGGTCAGTGCGTAATCCTTGATCACCCCGGTGCCCAGCGGCACATCGAAGACCCTTGAAGCGTACAACTGGTGCCGGTACACGGCGTACACCTCGCTGCCGCCGTGGTCGGTACCCTTGCGCGGGTCGCGGCTGTCGGACAGGAACACATCGAGGTTCAGGTAATTGCTGCCGTACTGGTAACCGCTGGCGTGGGTGAAACTGTAAATGCGCTTGCTGAATTCATCCGGGTTGTTCGGATTGGTGAACTGTTGGCCGTAGCGAAATCCTACGCTGTTGTTCATCCACTCCAGCGCGACAGCCTCCCCGCCGCCGAACAGTGTGAGTAATACGGTTGCGCCGTGCAGTGCCTTTTTCATTGTTTTAATTCCTTTGGCGTTTTGGCTCATGGCAACCGTGCAAGGGTCGCCGGGCGCAGTATCCGCACATCCGTTGTGGGTTCCAAAGAACAGAATCTCGCCTGGGCCGATGCCGAAACGGCAGCACTGAAGCTGGCCTGGAAGTCAGGAAATACGCGGTGCCCGGGGTGTTTCCTGATGTTCACGCAAGCTGATTTCTTCACTGAGCAGATGGGCCATGGCTTGCACCGCAATCGGCAAGTCCCGGTCTTTGCGGGCGTACAGACCGAGGTCGCTGAAGATCCCGCCCTGGTCGCTCAGCGGAATGTGCAGGAGTTCACCGCGGGCCAAATCCACTTCCACGCCGATGCGTGTCTGGAACGCGATGCCCAGTTGCTGGCGCGCCAGTTGCCGGGCCAGTTCCATGGAGTTGCTGTGCAGCAGCGGTTTGTTCGTCGCCGCCGAGCGCTTGTGCAGAGGCGCGATCAGGTGATGAACCGACAGCTCGCTCTTGGCCTGGATCACCCCATGTTCACAGCAGCGCGCGTAACTCACGCTGGCCTCGCCCGCCAGGGGATGCCCCGGCGCCATCAACGCGCCCAGGCGGAAATGGCCGACACACACCTGGATGGTTTCGCTGCTGCGCGGTAAGGCAAAGGCCAGCCCCAGATCAGCCTGGCCATTGACCACCGCGCCTGGAATTGACTGCGAACCCTGCACCGTGACGCCAATGGTGACCTTCGGGTAGCGCTCACGCATGCGCTTGAGGGCGGCGGGCAACAGCTCCACGGTGGCACCTTCCACCGTGGCAATTTCCACATGACCGGTCTGCACACCGTTCAAACCGTCCAGCTCACCGCGTACACGTTCCACATCCTGCAACAGGATGCTCACGTGACGGGTCAGGATCTCGCCGGCGGCGGTCAGGCGCAGCCCGCCGGGCAGCCGCTCAAACAGCGACGCGCCCACTTCATCCTCCAGCTTGAGGATCTGCCGGTTCACCGCCGAAGAGGCGACGTTCAGGCGGCGCGCGGCTTCGCGGATCGAGTGGCAGCGGCGAACCATGTCGAAGTAGTAAATCGCCGGGGCGTGAATGCGCAGCTTGCGGTTGAGCATTTTTTTCAAGTCCTTGTGCGCAGCGCTTCAAGCCACGGGGCAGGGCGGCTGAATGGATTTTTGTAACATCGTTTATGATGGTTTTGTGAAATTGATTGTATACAACTCTATGGACATCCAATCTTTCTATTGCATACAGTGAGTGCACAACAAAAACAGAGAACCCCTCACCATGACTATCCCGAAGGCGTCACCGCAGCGGCCAGAAGATGAGAATCTCGGCGTCGCAGCCAACATGGCTTACGGCCTGCAGCATGTGCTCACCATGTACGGCGGCATCGTGGCCGTACCGTTGATCGTCGGCCAGGCGGCCGGGTTGTCGCCGGCGGATATTGGCTTGCTGATTGCCGCCTCGCTGTTTGCCGGTGGCTTGGCCACGCTTTTGCAAACCCTTGGGCTGCCGTTCTTCGGCTGCCAGTTGCCGCTGGTGCAAGGGGTGTCCTTTGCCGGGGTGGCAACGATGGTGGCGATTGTCGGCAGCGATGGCGCGGGCGGCATCCCGGCGATTCTCGGCGCGGTGATGGCCGCGTCGTTGATCGGGTTGTTGATCACCCCGGTGTTCTCACGAATCACCAAATTCTTCCCGCCGCTGGTCACGGGCATTGTGATCACCACCATCGGCCTGACCCTGATGCCCGTCGCCGCCCGGTGGGCCATGGGCGGTAACAGCCGCGCCGCGGATTTCGGCAGCATGCCGAACATCGGCCTGGCGGCACTGACCCTGGTGCTGGTGTTACTGCTGAGCAAGATCGGCAGCGCGACCATCTCGCGGCTGTCGATCCTGCTGGCGATGGTGATCGGCACGATCATCGCGGTGTTCCTTGGTATGGCTGACTTCTCCAGCGTGACCCAGGGCCCGATGTTCGGCTTTCCCGCACCATTCCATTTCGGCATGCCCACCTTCCACCTGGCGGCGATCATTTCCATGTGCATCGTGGTGATGGTGACGCTGGTTGAAACCTCGGCGGACATCCTCGCGGTGGGCGAAATCATCGACACCAAGGTCGACTCCAAACGCCTCGGCAATGGCCTGCGTGCCGACATGCTGTCGAGCATGTTTGCGCCGATCTTCGGTTCGTTCACCCAAAGCGCGTTCGCCCAGAACGTCGGGCTGGTGGCGGTTACCGGGGTCAAGAGTCGCTACGTGGTCGCCACCGGCGGGATATTCCTGGTGATCCTCGGCCTGCTGCCGTTCATGGGGCGGGTGATTGCGGCGGTGCCGACTTCGGTGCTGGGCGGGGCCGGGATCGTGCTGTTCGGTACGGTGGCGGCCAGTGGGATTCGTACCTTGTCCAAGGTCGATTACCGCAACAACATGAACCTGATCATCGTCGCCACTTCCATCGGTTTTGGCATGATCCCGATTGCGGCTCCGAGTTTCTATGATCATTTCCCGAGCTGGTTTGCGACTATTTTCCATTCGGGGATCAGTTCGTCGGCGATCATGGCGATCCTGTTGAACCTGGCGTTCAACCACTTCACTACCGGCAACTCGGACCAGCAGTCGGTGTTTGTTGCCGGCACTGAACGCAGCTTGTGCTTCCAGGATGTGGCGGCGTTGCGGGATGGGGATTACTTCAGCGGCGGCAAACTGTTTGATGCCGAGGGCAAAGAGATTCCATTGCTGGCGGAAGTGCCGAAGAAAGCGGCGGTGCAGGGCAGGGCACAGACCAGCGAGGTTTGACGAAGCAGAAGAGCTTTGCGTAGCAGCTGTCGAGCCTTGGCGAGGCTGCGTCAGCGGTGTATCTGACACACCGCTGACGCAGCCTCGCCAAGGCTCGACAGCTGCTACGGCTGGTTAGCCAGTCTTGAGTGCTTTGTGGGGCAAGGAACAAGCTTCATCCAAAAACTGCACCACCGTCCCCATGCACGCCTGCCGCTCTTCAACATGCGGCATGTGGCTGGAGTCTTCGAACAGCGCCCAGCGCACGTCGGAAATCTCATCCAGGAACGGCTTGACCACCAGTGGCGTGGCCTCATCATGCCGGCCGGAAATCACCAGGGTCGGCACATTGACCTTCGACAGCCGGCCAATCACGTTCCAGTCTTTCAAACTGCCAATCACATGGAATTCCGTCGGGCCGCTCATGGCGTGATACACCGTCGGGTCCGAATCCACCTGGGCGAATGTGCGAGCTACTTCTTCCGGCCACGGATTGACCCGGCACACGTGCTGGTCATAGAAAATCCGCGAAGCGGTCAGGTATTCAGGGTCTTGGTAGCTGCCGGCCTGTTCGTGCTTGAGCAGGGTCTCGTGCACGCCTTCAGGCAACAGCTTGCGCAGGCGGTTGGCTTCGCTGACCCAGGTACGCATGCAGGTCGGCGAGTTGGCCGGGATAAACGCACGCAGGCCCTTGGGTTGCAGGATGGCGTGTTCGCTGCCCAGCATGCCGCCCCAGGATTGCCCCAGGATTGCGTAGTTGTTGCTGATTTGCAGGTGGTCCAGCAGGTTGTCCAGTTCTTCCAGGAACAAGCCGACGGTCCAGAACGAGGGGTCTTTGTCAGGCAGGTGCGTGGAGCGGCCGTTGCCCAGTTGGTCGTAGTGAATGACGGCGTGGCCACTGGCAGCAACGTCCTTGTAGGCTTCGACATAATCATGGGTACAACCCGGGCCGCCGTGGAGGATGACCAGCGGCGTAAGGCCGCTGTCCAGGTTGCCGGTGACCCGATACCAGGTTTGGTAGTCGCGAAAGGCCGCATAACCTTCGCGGATTGTTTCGATGAATTCCATTTCGTGCCCTGCCTTGAGAAAAAATGATCAGGCACACGATAGTCGGCACAGAAAGTTTAAGTAACTAGCAAAACAGCTAGGTTTTTCCTTCGGATCAGTCTTCCAGCAACCGGTAGTGGGTGGCTCGTACCACCGCCTGCACCCGGTTCTTGGCCCCCAGTTTGTGCATGGCCGAAGCCAGGTGCAGGGTGACTACGGCCAGGGACCGGCTCAATTGCGTGGCAATCTCGGCGGCGGTCAGCCCGTCGGCGGCCCATTTCAGGCATTCACGCTCACGCTTGGTCAGGCGGATATGCGGGTAGGAACGCAGCTCCTTGCTGAATAGCGGGTAGGCCGCTTCCTGCAAGGCGTGGGTAATCAGGCTGAAGTCTGACAACGTGCGGCGGGCGTCCTGCAACACCGTACTGGCCTTGCCGGTGCGCAGGCCGGTCAGCGAGGCGAAGCCGCCCCGGGGCAAATGGATCGGCACGCTGACGCCGCAGGTCATCTGCCGGTCGTGCAGGTAGCTGGAAACCGGGGCGTGGCAGGGGTCGATGATCTTTTGCAGTGCCGTATCGGCCTTGGCCTCGTAAGACCAGACAAATGGTGAAACCGTAGACAGCGCCAGGTGCTGCACCGGATCGATCTGATAGAAGCCAGCGCTGCACCACAAGCTGTACCAGTCGGGTGGCGTATTGCGCAGTTGCAGCACAGAAGGGGTGATCAGTGCACCATTATGGTCAATGGGCACGGGGGTGTAGTCGTAGACCAACGCATCGAAACCCAGGTCCTGGGCCAATACGAGGGTGTTGTCCATCTGTTCATCCAGGCTCCTGCCGGGGATGAGACGGTCATTAAACGCCGTTAGCCTGGCCAGCATCCGTTCTGCTCCCGAATTCGTTTGAATCTCGTCTTGCTGCAAGTAGAATGCCACGCCCCGGCGAAGGACTGCCAGACCAAACCTATAAGAATTACCAGGTTATGGACGCGCGGCATCCTCGGTAGTGTTGGCCTTTAAACGGCCACTATTCCCAGGGCCGACACACAACAAGGAATGTATGCATGTGGCGTGAAATTGCCCCCGACCAGCGGTACAACGTGCAAGTCGATGGTCACAACCTCGTGGCCTATAGCTTTGGCGAAGGCGATGAGGTGTTGCTGTGTCTCAATGGCGGCCCGGGCCTGCCTTGCGACTACTTGCGCGACGCTCATGGCTGGCTCAAGGACAACGGCCTGCGAGTGGTTGCATTCGACCAGCTTGGCACGGGCGCTTCAGCCAGACCGACTGATGTTTCGCTGTGGGAAATCAGCCGTTATGTCGAAGAAGTCGAAACCGTGCGCCAGGCCCTCGGCCTTGGTCGCGTGCATTTGCTAGGGCATTCCTGGGGCGGATGGCTGGGCATCGAATACGCCATTCACTACCCCGACGCGCTGAAAAGCCTGATCCTGGAAAACACCGTAGGCGATATTCCGCACCTGTCCCTGGAGCTGGAGCGCCTGCGCGGCGCCCTGGGCAGCGAAACCGTGGCGATGATGCAACGGCATGAAGCGATGGGCACCCTCGATCACCCGCAGTACCAGGCGGCCATCACCTTGCTCAACTACCGCCACGTCTGCCGCCTGGACGAGTGGCCGGCGCCGGTCCAGCGTTCCCTCGGCGACTGGAACATGGGCCCCTACGAAACCATGCAGGGCCCCAACGAATTCCTCTACATCGGCAACCTCAAGGATTGGAACCGCATCCCCGAGATGGCCGAATTCAAAATGCCGATACTGATCACCACCGGCCAGCACGATGAACTGACCCCGGCCTGCGCCATGCGCATGAAAAGCGCCGCTCGCCACGCTGAATTGCACGTGTTTCCCAACAGCAGCCATATGCCGTTCTACGAAGAGCCCCAGGCTTACTTCCCGGTGCTGCTGGACTTCCTTGCTCGTCACCGAGGCTGACGGATGAACCTGGCGCGTTACCGTTTTGTGCTGTCCCGGCCGCTGCAGTTGCTGCCGGTGCTGTTTGGCATCAGCCTGATCACCTTTGTGCTGGTGCGCTCGATTCCCGGCGACCCGGCGCGTGCCCTGCTGGGGTCGCGCAGCACGCCGGATGCGTTGCTGAAGATCCGCGCGCAGTACGGCCTCGATCAGCCCTTGTGGCTGCAATATTTCTACTTCCTGAAAAACCTGCTCAAGGGCGACTTGGGCCAGTCGCTGCTGTACAAGGTCGACGCGCTGAAACTGATCGTCACCCGCATCGAGCCGACCTTGTTCCTGGTGCTCGGCAGCGTGCTGCTGGCGCTGTTGATCGCGGTGCCGATGGCCACCGTGGCCGCACGTAACAAGGGCGGCTGGGCGGATAACCTGATCCGGCTGTTCACCACGGTCGGCCTGGGCATGCCGGCGTTCTGGCTGGGCTTGATGCTGATCCTGTTGCTCAGCGTGCAGTGGGGGCTGTTCCCGGTCTCCGGCTATGGGCGTACCTGGCTGGACAAGGCACACCACATGGTCCTGCCATGCTTGACCATCGCCCTGGCGCTGTCGGCGGTGTTGGTGCGTAACCTGCGGGCGAGCATGTTGATGGAGTTGCAGGCCGATCACGTCACCGCCGCCCGGGCGCGAGGTTTGTCGGAGGCGGCGGTGTTTCGTCGCCACGTATTGCCCAACTCCCTGGTGCCGGCGGTCAACCTGCTGGCGGTGAACATCGGCTGGTTGATCAGCGGTACGGTGGTGATCGAAAGCCTGTTCGCGATTCCCGGCATCGGCCAGTTGCTGGTGCGCGGGATCTTCACCCGCGACTACATGGTGGTGCAGGGCGTGGCGATGGTGCTGGCTTGTGCGACGGTGCTGGTCAACTTTGTCGCCGATGTGGTGACGGTCGCGCTGGACCCTCGAGTGAAAATGCAATGAGCAGCCGCCCCTTGATTGCCCCGTGGCGCTTGCGCCTGCGCTTCGGTTTTCGCAATGGCCGGCTGACGGCGGCCTGGGGCCTGTTGATTCTGCTGACATGGCTGGCACTGGCCGTTTTTGCACCGTGGATCGCACCCTTTGACCCGATTGCGCAAAACACCGACATCAGTTTGCTGGGTCCCAGCCAGGCCCATCCATTTGGCACGGATAACTACGGGCGAGACATCCTTTCGAGGGTGATATGGGGTGCACGTATCGACCTGCAACTGGCAGTGGTAGGGGTGATCTTTCCGTTCCTGATCGGCACCTTTGTCGGTGCGGTTTCCGGTTACATCGGCGGGCGTTTCGACAGCTTCTGCATGCGGGTGATCGACGTGATTCTCGCGTTCCCCTTCCTGGTATTGATGCTGGCGATCATGGCCATTCTCGGCCCGGGCTTGAAGAGCTTTTATATCGCCATGGCGCTGGTGGGCTGGGTGTCCTACGCGCGGCTGATTCGTTCGCAAATCCTGGTGCTCAAGGAAAGCGACTTCGCCCTGGCCGCCAAAAGCCTGGGTTTTGGCCATGGGCGCATTCTGTTCCGGCATCTGTTGCCCAACGCGATGTTCGGCTCGATTGTGTTCTCGATGTCTGACGCGGTGCTGGTGCTGCTCAACGGTGCGGCGGTCAGCTACCTCGGTTTGGGCGTGCAACCACCGACAGCCGAGTGGGGCACCATGGTTGCCGAAGGCCAAGCGTTCATCACCACCGCCTGGTGGATCTGCACCTTCCCGGGCCTGGCCATCGTGACATTGGCCATGGGCTTCAGCCTGCTGGCCGATGGTGTGGCGCAAGTGTTGGGGGACCGCTCATGAGCCTTCTGCAAGTGCGCGACCTGAGCGTGATCGCCAATAACACCGGGCGTGATGTGACGCTGGTGGACCGGGTGTCTTTCGACTTGGCCGAAGGTGAAATCCTAGGCCTGGTGGGTGAAAGCGGCTCGGGCAAGACCATGGCCTGTCGGGGGCTGATGCGCTTGCTGCCGTCCCCGAGCCTGCGGGTGCAAGGCGGCTCGGTACGTCTGGCCGGCCAGGAGTTGCTCACGCTGGATGATGCCGGGATGCGCGCGGTGCGCGGCGGGCAACTGGGGATGATTTTCCAGAACCCCAGCAGCCACCTCGACCCACTGATGCGCATCGGCGAGCAGATCGCCGAGGGCATCCGCCTGCACCAGGGGGCGTCGAAAAAGGACGCGCGCTTGCAGGCCATCGAAGTGCTGCGCCAGGTTGGCATTCCCGATCCTCAAGCGCGTATCGACAATTACCCTCACGAGTTTTCCGGCGGCATGCGCCAGCGGGCGATGATTGCCGTGGCCCTGGGTTGCAATCCCAAGGTGCTGATCGCCGACGAACCCACGACAGCCCTCGACGTCACCGTACAGGCGCAGATCCTGCGCCTGCTGCTGGACCTGCGGGACCAGCGTGGCCTGTCGATCATCATGATCACCCACGACCTGGGCGTGGTGGCGCAAACCTGTGATTCCATCGCCGTGATGTACGCCGGCCGCCTGTGTGAGCACGGCAGCAAATACGAGCTGCTGGCGCACCCGCAACACCCTTACACCGCCGGCCTGATCGAGTGCCAGCCTGCCACGAGCAGCGGCCACGCCTTGTTGCGCACCATCGCCGGGCAGCCGCCATTGCTCGACGCATTGCCCAAGGGCTGCCGGTTCAACCCGCGCTGCCCGCAAGTCGGCACCTTGTGCACCGAGCTGCTGCCGGAAGGCGCGCGGGTGGCCTGTCACTATCCCTTGGGAGTTCGCCCATGACGCTGTTACAGGTGAATGACCTTGAGGTGCGTTTTGCTGCCGCCGGCGGCGGCCTGTTGGGTCTGAATAAACAGTGGGTGAGGGCGGTCAACGGCGTGTCCTTGACCCTGGCCGCCGGTGAAACCCTCGGTTTGGTGGGCGAGTCCGGCAGCGGCAAAAGTACGTTGGGGCGGGCGATCCTGCACCTCAACCCGATCAGCGCCGGGCAGGTGGTGTTTGATGGCATCGATATGGCCCACGCCGGGCCGGTCGATATCGCGCGTTTGCGGCACGAGACGGCGATGATCTTCCAGGATCCCTACGCGGCCCTGAACCCGCGTCTGACGGTCGGCGAAACCATTGCCGAAGTGCTGCGGGTGCAACGCAAGGTGTCGTCAGAAAATATCCCGCGCCGGGTCGACGAATTACTCGACCTGGTAGGCCTGCGCCCCGAGCTTGCCAGCCGCAAGCCTGGCTCCCTCAGCGGCGGCCAGTGCCAGCGCGTCGGCATTGCCCGGGCGCTGGCGGTAGAACCGCGGCTGATCATTGCCGACGAATGTGTGGCGGCCCTGGATGTGTCGATCCAGGGCCAGATCATCAACCTGCTGCTGGAACTGCAACAGCGCATGAACCTGGCGATCCTGTTTATCGCCCACGACCTGGCCATCGTCCGCCGTCTGTGCGACCGGGTGGCGGTGATGTACCTGGGGAAAATCGTCGAGGAAGGCCCGGTGGAAGCGGTGTTCACCACGCCGCGTCATCCGTACACGGCGGCCCTGATCCAGGCGATTCCGGAGATTGATCCGTACCGCCTGCTGCCCAGCGAACCGTTGCCAGGCGAGCCACCGAGCCCGCTGAAACTGCCCAATGGCTGCGCCTTTCACCCGCGTTGCCGGCATGCGCGCGCAGTTTGTGCCGAGGTATTGCCGCCGACTCATTTTGTGCAAACGCATCGGTACAGTTGCGTGCTTGAAGAGCCTTTGACCCTATCTGCCACTCGTGAACAACCGCCGTTATAGACAAGGAGTTATGACATGCAATCCCGTCACTTGAAGTTGCTCGCCGCCGCCACGCTCACCGCCTGGTCGCTGACCGCCGGTATCGCCCACGCGGCGGGTGTGCTCACCATCGGCTGCCGCGAAGACAGCACCACGTTTGACCCGATCAAAAGCGCGCAGAACCGCGATACCTGGGTGTTCGCCAACGTCTACGACACCTTGGTGCGCGTGGATAACCTGGGTACCAAGATGGAACCGGGGCTGGCAGAAAGCTGGGACATTTCCAAAGACGGCCTGGCGTATACCTTCAAGCTGCGTGCCGCGAAGTTCTCGGACGGCTCGCCGATCACCGCTGACGACGCCGCGTTCAGCCTGTTGCGCATCCGCGACAACAAGGCCTCGCTGTGGAGCGACCCGTTCAGCCTGATCAACACGGCCAAGGCCAGCGACCCGCAAACCCTGGTAGTGACCTTGAAAACCCCGGCGGTCGCCTTCCTCTCGCAACTGGCTTCGCCGACGGTATCGATCCTGTCGGAAAAGGCCATGACCAAGATGGGCGAAGACGCCTACTCGGAGAACCCGGTGACCTCCGGCGCGTTTACCGTGGGCGAGTGGCGCAAGGGCGATCGGGTGATCCTGAAGAAGAACCCGAACTTCTGGCAGGCCGGCAAGGTGAGCCTGGATGGCGTGGAGTGGGTGTCGGTCACCGACGACAATACGCGCATGCGCATGGTGCAGAACAACGAGCTGGACACGGCGATCTTCGTCCCGTTCTCCCGGGTTGAAGAGCTGAAAAAAGACAAGAACGTGGTGGTCCACTCCGACCCGTCGACCCGTGAAGATCACCTGTTGATCAACCATGCCCACGGCCTGCTGGCCAAGCCGGAAGTGCGCCAGGCGCTGGACATGGCCATCGATAAACAGTCGTTGGTAAAAACCGCCACCTTCGGCCAGGGCACTGTGGCCTATTCCTACATTCCCAAAGGCTCGCTGTACCACTACGCCAACAACCTGCAACGCCCGTATGACCCGACTGAAGCCAAGAAACTGCTGGCTGCTGCCGGCGCTCAGGACTTGAAACTCAACTACGTGGTCAACGCCGGCAACGAAGCCGACGAGCAGATCGCGGTGATGATCAAGGATCAGTTGGCCAAGGTCGGCGTGACGGCCAACCTGCAAAAGGTCGACCCGACCCAAAGCTGGCAGATGCTGGTGGACGGCGAATACGATATTTCGGTGATGTACTGGACCAACGACATCCTCGACCCGGACCAGAAGACCACCTTCGTGCTGGGTCACGACACCAACCAGAACTACATGACCCGCTACAAGAACGACAAGGTCAAGGACCTGGTGGCGGCCGCACGGATCGAGGCCGACCCGGCCAATCGTGAGCAGATGTATGTCGACCTGCAGAAAATGGCGAAACAGGATGTGAACTGGATCGACCTGTACTACAGCCCGTACATCAACATCTCACGCAAGAACGTGAGCAACTTCCTGCAAAACCCGTTGGGGCGCTTCACGCTTGAGGAAGTGGTGAAGAACTGAGTTTTTAATCACACCACCAACCAATGTGGGAGCTGGCTTGCCTGCGATGCGGGCACCTCGGTGTTTAAGTCACACCGCGGTGATGCTATCGCAGGCAAGCCAGCTCCCACACAGACCGTGTCAGTTGTTATTGCGCGTCAAACGCCTGGCCATTGATGCCGGTACTGTCCGGCCCCATCAGGTACAGGTACACCGGCATGATTTCTTCCGGTGTCGGGTTATCGGTCGGGTTCTCCCCTGGGTACGCCTGGGCCCGCATTCTGGTGCGGGTAGCGCCCGGGTTGATGCTGTTGGCACGCACCGGTGCGACGTTATCCAGCTCATCGGCCAGGGTCTGCATCAGGCCTTCAGTGGCAAACTTCGACACCCCATACGCGCCCCAATAAGCGCGGCCCTTGCGGCCCACGCTGCTGGAGGTGAACACCACCGACGCATCCTGGGACAGCTTGAGCAGCGGCAACAGCGTGCTGGTCAGCATGAACATCGCGTTGACGTTCACGTGCATCACCCGCATGAAATTCTCACCCGACAACTGTTCGATCGGCGTGCGCGGGCCGATGATCGAGGCGTTGTGCAGCAGGCCGTCGAGGTGGCCGAATTCCTTTTCGATCATCGCTGCCAGCTCATCGTATTGATGGGGCAGGGCGGTCTCCAGGTTGAACGGGATCACCACGGGCTGTGGCTGGCCGGCGGCTTCGATTTCGTCATAGACCTGCGCCAGGTTGGCTTCGGTCTTGCCCAGCAACAGCACGGTGGCGCCATGGGCGGCATAGGTTTTTGCCGCCGCTGCGCCGATCCCGCGACCGGCGCCGGTGACCAGGATGACCCGGCCCTTGAGCAGTTCTGGACGTGCGGAGTAATCAAACATAAACAACCTCGACAAAGTTCACAGAAAATCCATGTGATTGAGTGCGGCTAAGGCTCTTGTGGCGAGGGAGCTTGCTCCCGCTGGGGTGCGCAGCAGCCCCGGCTTTTCGCGACGGCTGCGCAGTCGAACGGGAGCAAGCTCCCTCGCCACAAAGGCGCATCAACCTCAAGCATTCCCGATCAGCAGCTGCACAGCGCGCTATCCAGCACTTTGCGCAATTCCAGCGGGTGATCCACCACCACGTCGGCACCCCAGTTGCGCGGGTTGTCGTCCGGGTGGATATAGCCATAGGTGACCGCCGCAGTGCGGGTGCCGGCGTCGCGGCCCGACTCGATGTCCCGCAGGTCATCCCCCACGAACAACACGCTGGCCGGGTCCAGGTCGAGCATCTTGCACGCGAGGATCAGCGGCTCCGGGTCCGGCTTGCTGTTCTTCACGTGGTCCGGGCAGATCAGTAGCGCCGAGCGCTCCGCCAGGCCCAGTTGCTGCATGATCGGTTCGGCAAAGCGCAGCGGCTTGTTGGTGACCACGCCCCAGATCAGCCTGGATTTCTCGATATCCGCCAGCAGCTCTTCCATGCCCTCGAACAGCTTGCTGTGGATGGCGCAGCCCTTGAGGTAGCGCTCCAGGAATTCCTGGCGCAGCTCTTCAAAGCCTGGGGATTCGGGGTCCATGGAAAAGGTCACGGCGACCATCGCCCGGGCGCCGCCGGAGATTTCATCGCGGATGTGCTGGTCGTTCATCGGCGCCAGGCCGCGGTCAGCCCGCATGGCCTGGCAGATGGCGATAAAGTCCGGCGCGGTATCCAGCAGGGTACCGTCCATGTCGAAAAGAACCGCTTGCAACTTCACAGGCTTACTCCTCGCGCAGGGTCTGGATCATGTAGTTGACGTCAACGTCGCTGGCCAGCTTGTAGTGCTTGGTCAGCGGGTTGTAGGTCAAGCCGATGATGTCCTTGACGGTCAGCCCGGCCTGGCGGCTCCAGGCACCCAGCTCGGAAGGGCGGATGAATTTCTTGAAGTCATGGGTGCCGCGGGGCAGCAGCTTCATGATGTATTCGGCACCGATGATCGCGAACAGGTACGCCTTCGGGTTGCGGTTGATGGTGGAGAAGAACACCTGGCCGCCGGGCTTGACCATGCGGAAGCAGGCGCGGATCACCGAGGACGGGTCTGGCACGTGTTCGAGCATTTCCAGGCAAGTGACCACGTCGAACTGCTCGGGCATCTCTTCGGCCAGCTCTTCGGCGGTGATCTGCCGGTATTCGACGTTCACGCCCGACTCCAGCTGATGCAGTTGGGCCACGGCCAAGGGCGCTTCGCCCATGTCGATGCCCATCACGGTGGCGCCGCGCTGGGCCATGGATTCGCTGAGAATGCCGCCGCCGCAACCCACATCCAGCACCTTCTTGCCGGCCAGGTTGACGCGCTCGTCAATCCAGTTGACCCGCAGCGGGTTGATGTCGTGCAGGGGTTTGAACTCGCTTTCGCGGTCCCACCAGCGGTGGGCCAGGGCTTCGAATTTGGCGATTTCAGCGTGGTCGACGTTGCTCATGGGGAATCCTCTAAATCTGATAAAGCGTTTTGCCGGTCCTGGCATGCACTGCCAGGGCGGGCGTTATTCGGTGTGTCCGCTGATGCGTTGGCCCCAGGCGATGGCCGTGGCGCACAACTGTTGCTCATCCAGGCGGGTCAGTTGCCGGTCGTCGAGCAATTGCTTGCCGCCGACCCAAAGGTGTTTCACACAATCGCGTCCGGTGGCATATATAAGCTGTGAGACCGGGTCGTAGATCGGTTGTTGCGCCAGGCCCGACAAGTCGAAGGCCACGATATCGGCGGCCTTGCCCACTTCCAGCGAGCCGATTTCACTTTCCAGGCCCATGGCCCGGGCGCCGTTGAGGGTGGCCATGCGCAGGGCGCGGTGGGCATCCAGGGCGGTGGCCGAGCCGGCGACGGCCTTGGCCAGCAGCGCGGCGGTGCGGGTTTCGCCCAGCAGGTCGAGGTCATTGTTACTGGCGGCGCCGTCTGTGCCTACTGCCACATTGACGCCGGCTTGCCACAGGCGTTCCACCGGGCAGAAGCCACTGGCCAGTTTCAGGTTGGATTCCGGGCAGTGGATCACGCTGGTGTTACTTTCTACCAGCAAAGCCAGGTCGTCCTCGCTGATTTGGGTCATGTGAACGGCCTGGAAGCGCGGCCCCAGCAAACCCAGGCGACCCAGCCGTGCCAGCGGGCGTTCACCGCGTTGTTCAACGGACTGCTGCACTTCGAAGGCGGTTTCATGCACGTGCATGTGGATCGAGGCGTCCAGCTCCTCGGCGATCACCCGGATTTTTTCCAGGTTTTCATCGCAGACGGTGTACGGCGCGTGTGGGCCGAAGGTGATTTTGATTCGCGGGTGATGCTTGAGGTCGCCGAACAGCTCGACGCCCTGGCGAATCGCCTCGTCGGCGTCAGCAGCGCCGGGAATCGGGAAATCGAGGATCGGGATGGCGATTTGTGCGCGAATGCCCGCGTTGTGCACGCGTTCGCTGGCGACTTTCGGGAAGAAGTACATGTCCGAGAAGCACGTGATGCCGCCCTTGATCTGTTCGGCGATCGCGAGGTCGGTGCCGTCGCGCACGAAGGCTTCGTCGACCCACTTGGCCTCGGCGGGCCAGATGTGGTTTTCCAGCCAGGTCATCAGCGGCAGGTCATCGGCCAGGCCGCGAAACAGCGTCATCGCCGCGTGGCCGTGGGCGTTGATCAGGCCGGGGCTGAGCAGCATGCCCGGCAGTTCACGCACCTCGCTGGCCTTGAGCTTCAAGGCCGCCGCGCGTGGGCCGATAAACGCAATACGCCCGTCGCGAATGCCCAGGCCGTGCTCCTTGAGCACGACACCGGCAGGCTCGACAGGTACCAGCCAGGTGGGCAGCAGCAATAAGTCGAGCGGGGCGGCAGTCGGTGTCATCGAGGGCGGTTTCCCAGGCATCTATAAAGAACGGCGAAGTATACCCGAGCGTCCTGGCTGGCGGATCGCTATAATCGGCGGCTTTTGTTCATGAGTGCGGGGTGAAGGATGCGCGATCGACTGTTGGCAGCGGAGACGGTGAAGGCCATTGATTGGCGTGATGGCGCACTGTACCTGCTCGATCAGCGTATTTTGCCGTCCTCGCAAACCTGGGTCGCCTGCACCAGTGCGGCCGAGGTGGCCGAGGCCATTCGCTCGATGGTGGTGCGCGGAGCACCGGCCATTGGCATCAGTGCGGCGTATGGCCTGGTGCTGGCCGCGCGTGCGCGCATCAAAGAGGGCGATGACTGGCAGGCCGCCTGGGAAGAGGACTACGCGCTGCTAGCGGACACCCGCCCGACGGCGTCGAATCTTTTTTGGGCCATGAAGCGCATGCGCGATTGCCTCGATCGCCTCAAGAAACACGCCGACCCGTTGAAGGTGCTGGAGGCCGAGGCGGTGGCGATTCACCAAAGCGACCGTGAGGCCAACCTGACCATGGCGCAGCTGGGTGTGGAGCTGATCCGCAAGCACCAGGGCAATGTCCAGGCGATCCTCACCCATGGCAATGCCGGTGCGCTGGCCACGGGCGGCGTGGGTACGGCCCTCGGTGTGATCCGCGGGGCGTTCCTGGAAGGCATGGTGGAGCGGGTCTACGCCAACGAAACCCGGCCTTGGCTGCAAGGCTCGCGGTTGACGGCCTGGGAGTTGTCCAACGACGGCATTCCGGTCACCGTGAATGCCGATTCGGCCGGCGCGCATATTCTCAAGACCAAGGGTGTGACCTGGGTGATCGTCGGTGCCGACAGCATTGCCGCCAATGGTGACGTGGTCAGCAAGATTGGCACCTATCAGTTGGCAGTGTGCGCGATGCATCACGGCGTACGTTTCATGGTGGTGGCGCCCAGCTCCACCATCGACCTGATGGCGGCCAGTGGCGATGACGTGCCGCTTGAAGAGCGCGACGCCCGTGAGCTGCTGGAAGTCGGCGGCACCCGTGTGGCGGCCGATGTAGACGCCTTCAACCCGGTGTTTGACGTAACGCCGGCGGACCTGATCGACGTCATCGTCACTGAAAAAGGCATTGTCGAGCGGCCCGACACGGCGAAGATGGCGCAACTGATGTGTCGTAAACGCCTGCATTGAGGCAATTCGCCCGCAAAAATCCCCTTGGATCCGGCTCTAAGCCCCTCTCGTCGCCGTCAAGCCTGTCATCCGTCAACTTACTATGCTCCATGCGCATCAGGGGGATAGGTGCGTGGCGGCGATTGTGATAACATCCGGCGGTTTCCAGGGTCACCCCAAGGGGTAACCTTTAATGCGCAGATCCGTGTCATAACTCGTTGATTTGTCGTAAGTCGTTGCCAGGCATCATGCCAGCAGCGGCGAGCTTCGTTCGTCCCATAGGATGTGACGAGGTTTCACCCGAAAAAGGAATCAGGCTTCTCATGGGCGAACTGGCCAAAGAAATCCTCCCGGTCAATATCGAAGACGAGCTGAAACAGTCCTACCTCGACTACGCGATGAGCGTAATTGTCGGTCGGGCACTGCCTGATGCGCGCGATGGCTTGAAGCCCGTGCACAGGCGTGTGCTGTTCGCGATGAGCGAGCTGGGTAACGACTGGAACAAGCCGTACAAGAAATCTGCCCGTGTTGTCGGTGACGTGATCGGTAAGTATCACCCTCACGGCGACACTGCGGTGTACGACACCATCGTTCGGATGGCCCAGCCGTTTTCCCTGCGCTACCTGCTGGTAGACGGCCAGGGCAACTTCGGTTCGGTCGACGGCGACAACGCTGCGGCCATGCGATACACCGAAGTGCGCATGACCAAGCTGGCGCACGAGCTGCTGGCCGACCTGCACAAAGAAACCGTGGACTGGGTGCCGAACTACGACGGCACCGAAATGATCCCGGCGGTCATGCCGACCCGTATTCCCAACCTGCTGGTCAACGGCTCCAGCGGTATCGCCGTGGGCATGGCCACCAACATCCCGCCACACAACCTCGGTGAAGTCATCGACGGTTGCCTGGCCCTCATCGACAACCCCGAGCTGACCGTCGATGAGCTGATGCAATACATTCCGGGTCCGGACTTCCCGACCGCCGCGATCATCAACGGTCGCGCCGGCATCATCGAAGCCTACCGCACCGGTCGCGGGCGCATTTACATGCGCGCCCGCTCGATGATCGAAGACATCGACAAGGTCGGTGGCCGTCAGCAGATCGTTATCACCGAACTCCCGTACCAGCTGAACAAGGCCCGTCTGATCGAGAAGATCGCCGAGCTGGTTAAAGAGAAGAAGCTGGAAGGCATCACCGAACTGCGCGACGAGTCTGACAAAGACGGTATGCGCGTAGTGATCGAGTTGCGTCGTGGCGAAGTGCCTGAGGTGATCCTCAACAACCTCTACGCCCAGACCCAGCTGCAAAGCGTATTTGGTATCAACGTGGTAGCGCTGATCGACGGCCGCCCGCGCATCCTGAACCTCAAGGATCTGCTGGAAGCCTTCGTGCGTCACCGCCGCGAAGTCGTTACCCGTCGTACCGTATTCGAACTGCGCAAGGCCCGTGAACGCGGCCATATCCTGGAAGGCCAGGCGGTTGCGCTGTCGAACATCGACCCGGTTATCGCCCTGATCAAGGCCTCGCCGACGCCGTCGGAAGCCAAGGAAGCCCTGATCAAGATGCCGTGGGAATCCAGCGCCGTAGTGGCGATGGTTGAACGTGCCGGTGCCGATTCGTGCCGTCCGGAGACCCTGGACCCGCAATACGGCCTGCGCGACGGCAAGTACTTCCTGTCCCCGGAACAGGCCCAGGCCATCCTGGAACTGCGCCTGCACCGCCTGACCGGCCTGGAACACGAGAAACTGCTGGCCGAGTACCAGGAGATCCTCAACCAGATCGGCGAGCTGATCCGCATCCTCAACAGCGCCGTGCGCCTGATGGAAGTGATCCGCGAAGAACTGGAAGTGATCCGCGCCGAATACGGTGACGTGCGTCGCACCGAGATTCTCGATGCCCGTCTCGACCTGACCCTGGGTGACATGATCCCGGAAGAAGATCGCGTCGTGACCATCTCCCACGGTGGCTATGCCAAGACCCAGCCTTTGGCTGCGTACCAGGCCCAGCGTCGTGGCGGTAAAGGCAAATCGGCTACCGGCGTCAAGGATGAGGACTACATCGCTCACCTGCTGGTTGCCAACAGTCACACCACGCTGCTGCTGTTCTCCAGCAAGGGCAAGGTGTACTGGCTGAAAACCTACGAAATCCCGGAAGCGTCCCGCGCCGCCCGTGGTCGTCCGTTGGTCAACCTGCTGCCGCTGGACAGTGATGAATACATCACCACCATGCTGCCGGTGGACGAATACACCGAAGGTCACTTCATCTTCATGGCCACCGCCAAGGGCACCGTGAAGAAGACCCCGCTTGAGTCTTTCAGCCGTCAACGCAGCGTGGGCCTGATCGCCCTCGAACTGGATGAAGGCGACGTACTGATTTCGGCCGCCATTACCGATGGCGAGCGTGAAGTCATGCTGTTCTCCGACGGCGGCAAGGTGACGCGCTTCAAGGAATCCGACGTTCGCGCCATGGGCCGTACCGCCCGCGGTGTGCGCGGCATGCGTCTGCCGGAAGGGCAGAAGCTGATTTCGATGCTGATCCCGGAAGAAGGCAGCGAGATCCTCACTGCTTCGGCCCGCGGCTACGGCAAGCGTACTGCCATCAGCGAGTTCCCTGAGTACAAGCGTGGCGGCCAGGGTGTTATCGCCATGGTCAGCAACGATCGCAACGGCCGTCTGGTCGGCGCGGTCCAGGTGCTGGATGGCGAGGAAATCATGCTGATTTCCGACCAGGGCACCCTGGTACGTACCCGGGTTGATGAAGTGTCGAGCCTGGGGCGTAACACCCAGGGCGTGACCTTGATCAAGCTGGCCAGCGACGAGACGTTGGTAGGCCTGGAGCGTGTCCAGGAGCCATCGGAAGTCGAAGGCGAGGAGCTGGAAGGTGAAGAGCTTGAGGGCGAGGTAATCGCCGGTGGCGATGACAACGTCGACGAGCCAACACTCGACGCTGCCGCAGACGAAGAAGAACCGCAGGAATAAGCGGACACACAGGGGGCGGATGAAGATTCGCCCCCTTGTTGTTTGTCCCTTTTGAAATACGACGCCGCGCCGCTCTTGTAGGAGCCGGCTTGCCGGCGATGGCATCAACTCGGTTCAAGTGAAGCGCCGAGTCGTTTGCATCGCTGGCAAGCCGGCTCCTACAGGGTTCCGCGTTGCGGGATGTTGATTGCAGTCCCACCAGATCAGAGAGATTGGATGTGAGCAAGAGAGCCTATAACTTCTGTGCCGGTCCCGCGGCGCTTCCTGAAGCAGTCCTGCAGCGCGCGCAGGGTGAACTCCTCGACTGGCATGGAAAAGGCCTCTCCGTGATGGAAATGAGCCATCGCAGCGATGAGTTCGTGTCCATTGCCACCAAGGCCGAGCAGGATATGCGCGACTT
Organism: Pseudomonas yamanorum; assembly: GCF_013386765.1. Classification (GTDB taxonomy): domain Bacteria; phylum Pseudomonadota; class Gammaproteobacteria; order Pseudomonadales; family Pseudomonadaceae; genus Aquipseudomonas; species Aquipseudomonas yamanorum_A. The sequence goes on along the minus strand of NZ_JACARE010000027.1, from coordinate 82,668 downwards.
GCTGGACATCCCGTCCGACTACAAAGTGTTGTTCCTGCAGGGTGGGGCGAGCCAGCAGTTCGCTCAGATTCCGCTGAACCTGCTGCCGGAAAGCGGCACTGCCGACTATATCGACACCGGTATCTGGGGGCAGAAAGCGATTGAAGAGGCCTCCCGTTACGGTCACGTCAATGTCGCGGGCACGGCCAAGCCTTACGATTACTTCGCCATTCCCGGTCAGAACGAGTGGAAACTCTCGAAGGACGCGGCCTACGTTCACTACGTGGCGAACGAAACCATCGGCGGCCTGGAGTTTGACTGGGTTCCCGAGGTGGGTGATGTTCCGCTGGTGTGCGACATGTCTTCGGACATTCTTTCGCGCCCGATCGATGTGTCCAAGTACGGCATGATCTACGCCGGCGCGCAGAAGAACATCGGCCCGAGCGGCATCCTGGTCAATATCATTCGCGAAGACCTGTTGGGTCGTGCCCGTTCGCTGTGCCCGACCATGCTCAACTACAAGGTCGCGGCCGATAACGGCTCGATGTACAACACCCCGCCGGCCTTCGCCTGGTACCTGTCGGGCCTGGTATTCGAGTGGCTGAAAGAGCAGGGCGGTGTGGCTGCCATGGGCAAGCTCAACGAAGAGAAGAAACGTACCCTGTACGACTTCATCGACGCCAGCGGCCTGTACAGCAACCCGATCAACCTGACTGATCGTTCGTGGATGAACGTACCGTTCCGCCTGGCGGACGACCGTCTGGACAAACCATTCCTGGCCGGCGCCGACGAGCGCGGCCTGTTGAACCTCAAGGGCCACCGTTCGGTAGGTGGCATGCGCGCCTCCATCTATAACGCTGTCGATATCCACGCCGTCAAGGCGCTGGTGGCTTACATGGCAGAGTTCGAAAAGGAACACGGCTAATGTCTGAGCAAGAACTCAAGGCCCTGCGCGTACGCATTGACAGCCTGGACGAGAAAGTCCTGGAGCTGATCAGTGAGCGCGCGCGGTGCGCCCAGGAAGTTGCACGGGTGAAAATGGCGTCCCTGGCTGAAGGCGAAGTGCCGGTGTTCTACCGTCCGGAGCGCGAAGCCCAGGTGCTCAAGCGGGTGATGGAGCGCAACAAGGGCCCGTTGGGCAACGAAGAGATGGCGCGGTTGTTCCGTGAAATCATGTCTTCGTGCCTGGCGCTGGAGCAGCCGCTGAAAGTGGCTTACCTCGGCCCGGAAGGCACCTTCACCCAAGCCGCCGCCATGAAGCACTTCGGCCACGCCGTGATCAGCAAGCCAATGGCCGCGATCGACGAAGTGTTCCGTGAAGTGGCCGCCGGGGCGGTGAACTTTGGCGTGGTGCCGGTGGAAAACTCCACCGAGGGTGCCGTCAACCACACCCTCGACAGCTTCCTTGAGCACGACATGGTGATCTGTGGCGAAGTCGAGCTGCGTATCCACCATCACCTGCTGGTGGGCGAAAACACCAAGACCGACAGCATCAGCCGCATCTACTCCCACGCCCAGTCCCTGGCCCAGTGCCGCAAGTGGCTGGACGCGCATTACCCGAACGTGGAGCGCGTGGCGGTATCCAGCAACGCCGAAGCGGCGAAGCGGGTCAAGGGCGAGTGGAATTCGGCGGCGATTGCCGGCGACATGGCTGCTGGCCTGTATGGCCTGACGCGCCTGGCCGAGAAAATCGAGGACCGCCCGGATAACTCCACGCGCTTCCTGATGATCGGCAGCCAGGAAGTGCCGCCGACCGGCGACGACAAGACCTCGATCATCGTCTCCATGAGCAACAAGCCCGGCGCGCTGCATGAGCTGCTGGTGCCGTTCCACGACAACGGGATTGACCTGACGCGAATCGAGACTCGTCCTTCGCGCAGCGGTAAATGGACTTATGTGTTCTTTATCGACTTCGTCGGCCATCACCGCGACCCACTGGTCAAGGGTGTGCTCGAGAAAATCAGTCAGGAAGCCGTGGCACTCAAGGTGCTGGGCTCTTACCCGAAAGCGGTTTTGTGAGGCTTTAACATGAGTGGCAACTTCCTCGCCCTGGCACAGCCGGGCGTGCAACAACTGTCGCCTTACGTTCCGGGCAAGCCTGTGGACGAGCTGGCGCGTGAGTTGAATCTGGACCCGTCGAAGATCGTAAAGCTGGCCAGTAACGAAAACCCGATGGGTCCAAGTCCCAAGGTATTGGCCGCGATCCGTGATGCGCTGGCCGAGCTGACCCGCTATCCCGATGGTAATGGCTTTGCGCTCAAGTCCCTGTTGGCGGAAAAATGCCGGGTTGAGCTGAACCAGGTGACCCTGGGCAACGGCTCCAACGACATCCTGGAGCTGGTCGGGCGTGCCTATCTGGCGCCGGGCCTGAACGCGGTGTTCAGTGAGCATGCGTTTGCGGTCTATCCGATCGTCACTCAGGCCGTTGGCGCCGAGGCGCGCGTGATTCCTGCGAAAGACTGGGGTCATGACCTGCCGGCCATGCTGGCGGCCATCGATGACCAGACCCGAGTCGTGTTTATCGCCAACCCGAATAACCCGACCGGCACCTGGTTCAGCGCCGAGGTGCTGGACAACTTCCTGCAAGACGTGCCGGAGCACGTGCTGGTGGTGCTGGACGAGGCTTACATCGAGTACGCCGAAGGCAGTGACCTGCCGGACGGTCTGGACTTCCTCGCGGCTTATCCGAACCTGCTGGTCTCGCGCACCTTCTCCAAGGCCTATGGCCTGGCGTCGCTGCGGGTCGGCTATGGCCTGTCCACCGCCGTGGTGGCCGATGTGCTGAACCGTGTTCGCCAGCCCTTCAACGTCAACAGCCTGGCGCTGGCGGCGGCTTGTGCTGCGGTGCAGGATGCCGAGTACCTGGAAGAAGGCCGTCGCCTCAACGAAAGCGGCATGCTGCAGTTGCAGGAGGGTTTCCGTGAGCTGGGCCTGGGCTGGATTCCGTCCAAGGGCAACTTCATCTGTGTCGATCTCGGCCAGGTAGCGGCGCCGGTGTTCCAGGGCCTGCTGCGCGAAGGCGTGATCGTGCGTCCGGTGGCCAACTACGGCATGCCGAACCACCTGCGTATCACCATCGGTTTGCCTGCTGAAAACAGTCGCTTCCTTGAGGCGCTGGCCAAGGTTCTGGCTCGTGGTTGATGTCACTGCATTGCAACCTGCTGTGCCTATGATCGGTCGCCTGGTGGTGGTCGGTCTGGGATTGATCGGCGGCTCCTTCGCCAAGGGCCTGCGGGAAAGTGGCCTGTGCGGCGAAGTGGTCGGTGTGGACCTGGACCCGCAATCGCGCAAGTTGGCGGTTGAATTGGGCGTGGTGGATCGCTGTGAGGCGGACCTTGCGGTTGCCTGCCGGGGCGCGGATGTCATTCAGTTGGCGGTGCCGATCCTGGCCATGGAGAAGTTGCTGGCGCTGTTGGCTGGCATGGACCTTGGACAAGCCATCCTGACCGACGTCGGCAGTGCCAAGGGCAATGTCGTTCGTGCCGCCCGGCTGGCCTTTGGTGGCATGCCTGCGCGCTTCGTGCCGGGGCACCCGATTGCCGGGTCCGAGCAGAGCGGCGTGGAAGCCTCCAATGCGCAGCTGTTCCGCCGCCATAAAGTGATTCTGACGCCACTGGATGAAACCGATCCTGCGGCATTGGCCGTGGTGGATCGGCTCTGGCGCGAGCTGGGGGCGGATGTCGAGCATATGCAGGTCGAGCGCCACGATGAAGTGTTGGCGGCGACCAGTCATCTGCCGCATTTGCTGGCGTTTGGCCTGGTGGATTCGCTGGCCAAGCGCAACGAGAACCTCGAGATTTTCCGTTACGCCGCCGGTGGCTTCCGCGACTTTACCCGGATCGCCGGCAGCGACCCGGTGATGTGGCATGACATCTTCCTCGCCAACCGCGATGCAGTGTTGCGCACTCTGGATACATTCCGCAGCGACCTTGACGCCTTGCGCGACGCGGTCGATGCCGGCGACGGGCATCAGTTGTTGGGCGTGTTCACTCGTGCGCGGGTGGCGCGGGAGCATTTCAGCAAGATTCTGGCGCGTCGGGCTTATATGGATGCTGCTGTAAACGCGGATGATCTGGTCTTCCTCGCCAGCCCCGGTGGCCACTTGAGCGGGCAGATTCGGGTGCCTGGGGATAAATCGATCTCCCATCGTTCGATCATGCTGGGCTCCCTGGCGGACGGTGTCACCGAGGTGGAAGGCTTCCTGGAAGGCGAAGACGCCCTGGCGACCTTGCAGGCGTTTCGTGACATGGGCGTGGTGATTGAAGGCCCGCACCATGGGCGCGTCACCATTCATGGGGTTGGCCTGCATGGCTTGAAGCCGGCACCAGGCCCGATCTATCTCGGTAATTCGGGCACTTCCATGCGGTTGTTGTCCGGTTTGCTCGCGGCCCAGAGCTTCGACAGTGTGTTGACGGGCGATGCGTCGCTGTCCAAGCGCCCAATGAATCGCGTGGCCAAGCCATTGCGCGAAATGGGCGCGGTGATCGAGACCGGGCCGGAAGGCCGGCCGCCGCTGACGATTCGTGGTGGCCAGGCACTGAAAGGGCTGACCTACGCATTGCCGATGGCCAGTGCCCAGGTTAAATCCTGCCTGTTGCTGGCCGGGTTGTATGCCGAGGGTAAAACCTCGATTACCGAGCCGGCGCCGACCCGCGACCATACCGAGCGGATGTTGCGCGGTTTTGGTTATCCGGTGGAGGTGGTGGGTGCTACGGCTTCGGTCGAATCCGGTCACTCGCTTGTTGCGACTCATATTGAAGTGCCGGGTGATATTTCCTCCTCGGCGTTTTTCCTGGTGGCGGCATCGATTGCCGAAGGCTCCGAGTTGTTGCTTGAGCATGTGGGCATCAATCCGACACGTACCGGGGTGATCGATATCCTGCGGCTGATGGGGGCGGATATCACCCTGGAAAACCAGCGCGAGGTCGGTGGTGAGCCGGTTGCTGACCTGCGTGTTCGTGCGGCGGCGTTGAAGGGTATCGAGATTCCCGAAGCCCTGGTTCCGTTGGCTATCGATGAGTTTCCGGTACTGTTCGTGGCTGCGGCATGTGCCGAAGGCCGGACGGTACTGCGCGGGGCAGAGGAGCTGCGGGTCAAGGAGTCTGACCGGATCCAGGTCATGGCCGACGGTCTGCTGGCCCTGGGTGTGAAGTGTGAACCAACACCTGATGGGATTATCATTGAGGGTGGCGTGATAGGTGGTGGTGAGGTCCATGCCCATGGTGATCACCGGATTGCCATGGCCTTCAGCGTGGCATCCCTGCGAGCGGCTGCGCCGATTCGTATCCATGACTGTGCCAACGTGGCTACGTCTTTTCCGAATTTTCTTACACTGTGTGCCCAAGTCGGCCTCCGTGTAGCCCAAGAGGCTCAATTGTGAATATCAAAGCACCGGTGATTACCATCGACGGGCCAAGTGGCTCGGGCAAAGGCACGATCGCCGGCATCCTGGCCAAGCGCCTGGGCTGGTGCCTGTTGGATTCCGGGGCGCTGTACCGCTTGCTGGCCTTTGCGGCCCGCAACCATGGCGTCGACCTGACCAACGAAGAATCGCTGAAGTTGTTGGCTGCGCATCTTGATGTGCAGTTCGTCGGGGCGACGGAAGGTCATCCCCAGCGCATCATCCTGGAAGGGGATGATGTGACCGATGATCTACGTAACGAGCAGGTCGGTTCCTGGGCTTCGCAGGTCGCCGCACTGCCGGCGGTGCGCGACGCTTTGCTGCAGCGCCAGCGGGCTTTCCAGGAACCGCCGGGCCTTGTGGCTGACGGCCGCGACATGGGCACGGTGGTGTTTCCCGACGCGCCACTGAAGATTTTCCTGACTGCCAGCGCCGAGGAGCGGGCCCGTCGCCGTTACTTGCAGTTGAAGGGCAAAGTCGATGGTGTTAGTCTGTCGAGTCTGCTAGATGAGATCCGTGCACGCGATGAGCGTGATACCCAGCGTGCGGTAGCCCCGCTCAAGCCGGCGGCTGACGCCATACAGCTGGATTCCACGGAGTTGTCCATCGAGCAGGTGCTGGAACGCATCTTGAGTGAAATCGCCATTCGCGATATCGCCGGGTGACCAAGAAGGCTGCAGGGGACCAGTCATAGTCCTGCGGTGCTTCTTCTAATTGAAACTAACCCACACCGTCTGGGGTGTGGAGATGGGCGTATTCTTCGCCCTTATCAACAGGAATTAAAATGAGCGAAAGCTTTGCGGAACTCTTTGAAGAAAGCCTAAAAACCCTGAACCTTCAGGCAGGCTCCATCATCACCGGTGTTATTGTTGATATCGATTACCAAGCTCGCTGGGTAACCGTTCACGCTGGTCTGAAGTCTGAAGCTCTGATCCCGCTGGAACAGTTCTACAACGATGCTGGCGACCTGACTATCAATGTCGGTGACGAAGTTCACGTTGCTCTGGACTCGGTTGAAGACGGTTTCGGTGAAACCAAGCTGTCCCGTGAAAAAGCCAAGCGCGCTGAATGCTGGATTGTTCTCGAAGCAGCCTTCGCAGCTGAAGAAGTGGTCAAGGGCGTTATCAACGGTAAGGTTAAAGGCGGCTTCACTGTCGACGTTAACGGCATCCGTGCGTTCCTGCCAGGTTCTTTGGTCGACGTTCGTCCTGTGCGCGACACCACGCACCTGGAAGGCAAAGAACTCGAATTCAAGGTCATCAAGCTCGACCAGAAGCGCAACAACGTTGTCGTTTCCCGTCGCAGCGTCCTGGAAGCAGAGAACTCCGCCGAGCGTGAAGCTCTGCTGGAATCCCTGCAGGAAGGCCAACAAGTCAAAGGTATCGTCAAGAACCTCACCGATTACGGCGCATTCGTCGATCTGGGTGGCGTCGATGGCCTGCTGCACATTACCGACATGGCTTGGAAGCGTATCAAGCATCCATCGGAAATCGTCAACGTTGGCGACGAGATCGATGTCAAGGTTCTGAAGTACGATCGTGAGCGCAACCGTGTCTCCCTGGGCTTGAAACAGCTGGGCGAAGATCCATGGGTCGCTATCAAGGCTCGTTACCCAGAAAGCACTCGCGTCACCGCGCGTGTTACCAACCTGACCGACTACGGCTGCTTCGCAGAGCTGGAAGAAGGCGTGGAAGGCCTGGTACACGTTTCCGAAATGGACTGGACCAACAAGAACATCCACCCTTCGAAAGTCGTACAAGTCGGCGACGAAGTGGAAGTTATGGTTCTGGACATCGACGAAGAGCGTCGTCGTATCTCCCTCGGCATCAAGCAGTGCAAATCTAACCCATGGGAAGATTTCTCTGGCCAGTTCAACAAGGGCGATAAAATCTCCGGCACCATCAAGTCGATCACCGATTTCGGTATCTTCATTGGTCTGGACGGCGGCATCGACGGCCTGGTTCACCTGTCCGACATCTCCTGGAACGAAGTTGGCGAAGAAGCTGTTCGTCGTTTCAAGAAGGGCGACGAGCTGGACACCGTTATCCTGTCGGTTGACCCAGAGCGCGAGCGCATCTCCCTGGGTATCAAGCAACTGGAAAGCGATCCGTTCTCCGAGTACGTTCAAGAGAACGACAAAGGCGCAATCGTTAAAGGCATCGTGAAAGAAGTTGACGCCAAAGGCGCCATCATCACTCTGGCCGACGATATCGAAGCGACTCTGAAAGCCTCCGAAATCAGCCGTGACCGCGTTGAAGACGCGCGCAACGTTCTGAAAGAAGGCGAAGAAGTAGAAGCCAAGATCATCAGCGTTGACCGCAAGAGCCGCGTAATCCAGCTCTCCATCAAGTCGAAAGACGATGCTGAAGAGAAAGAAGCCATCCAGAGCCTGCGCGACAAGCCAGCTACCTCTGAGCCTTCTGCTGGTCCTACCACTCTGGGCGACCTGCTGCGTGCACAAATGGAAAAACAGAACTAAGTTCTGTCAGACCATAGAAAAAGGGCGACTTCGGTCGCCCTTTTTTGTGCCTGGGATTTGGTGTTGCGTGAACTTCGTCTGGGTGTTCTGCAGCTGGCGCGCTGTGGTCTTGCTGGTAGCGCATTCGCGCTCATAGGCTCCCTCAGCCAGTTACCACGCTTGAGTGGCTTCTGTGCCTCTACGCGAGGCGAGGGGTGGTGGGCTCTAAAGCTGTGGCTCCGAGAGTTACGCCCCAACTCTTTGAATATAAGTCAATACTTGGGCTGTTCAAATTCCTCCGGTCATGCTAAAACCTTCGAAGCGCTTTTCCTAGCTGCTTGAAAAAGAAGGGAAAAATATGACGAAGTCGGAGTTGATCGAACGAATTGTCACCCATCAAGGGCTGCTCTCATCCAAGGATGTGGAGCTGGCCATCAAGACCATGCTTGAGCAGATGTCCCAGTGCCTGGCTACCGGGGATCGGATTGAGATTCGTGGGTTTGGTAGCTTTTCGCTGCATTACCGGGCGCCGCGTGTGGGGCGTAATCCGAAGACTGGCCAATCCGTTAGCCTCGATGGCAAGTTCGTGCCTCACTTCAAGCCAGGCAAGGAATTGCGGGACCGGGTGAACGAAGACGAAGAAGAAGGCGTCTGAGTGTTTTTTGGGGTAGGAGAAGGTTATGCGTGGGATTAAGCGCGTTGTTCTCGTGCTGGCGATGCTGATTGTCGTGCTGGCAGTGTTAGGGTTCGTGCTGGAAAACCAGCAGGGTGTGTCTCTTTCATTCCTGGGGTTGGTGACCGGGCAGATGCCCGTATCGGTGTTTGTGGTGGTGGCCTTGATAATTGGAATGCTGCTGGGGCCGCTGTTAAGTGTCATCGTTGGATGGAATCGACGTGAAAAGTCTATGACTGCAGGGCGCGGGTAGAGCTTCCATGGGTATTGCAGTGAACTCCTGAACCGTTCGTCGGACGATTCTCGTGCAGTACACATCAGTGCTTGGAGTGATCTGGCAGGTGGTAAATCCGGCGATACCACTGATTATTGTCTCGTTGCTACAAAATTTTCTTTCTTGTCCTTCTCGGACGACCTTTATCAGGGTTGCCCCTAGGTGTTAAGGAAGCGCCCTACGGATAAGTCAAGACTTGTAATATGTCAGCGAGATGGCAGAATGGAATCTGTTCTCGATAACAGGCATTTTTTGCGCTCAAAACTCGGCAGCGACGCTGGGTTTTTCGGTCATATAACTAGAATAAAAATACACAATTTTGTCTGCATAACGAGCCCGCAGTTTCTCTTTGAAGGCAGGTTTTTGTTGTGAGTAGTAGCTTCCGTGCTCCCCCGGTTCGATCATCCGAAGAAATTGATTTTGTGCGGCTTTTCGCGTCTGTCTGGCAACAAAAAAAACTTCTGCTTTTTGTCACCCTCGGCGCGGGATTGATTGCTGCATCCTACGCATTTTTAGCTGATCCTTTATATAAAGTCAGCAGTGTTTTGCGTCCTGCCGCTATTAATGATTTAGATGCGCTAAATCGTTCAGAGATTTATCAGCTACCTCCTTCCGAAGCGCTCCTCAAAGTAGGCGCGGCACTTGACTCCTATGATACCCGTCTGGGCTATTTCAGGAAAAATCAGAAGCTTTTCGAGAAGTTTGTTCGTCCTGGGCAGACGCTGGAGCAGAGTTTTCAAGAATTCAATCATGACTCTATCCGTTTGATTCTTCCTGATGCAGATAAGAAAAATTCGCTGAGTGCCTACATCAAGCTCGAGATGATGTATCCGAAAGGCGTCGACGGCGTCTCTATTCTTAATGGCTTTGTCGACTACGCTATCGCAAGTGAGCGCGAGCGCATCACGGCTGATTTGAATGTGATCGCTAAAAACCGTTTGAGGGAGCTTAACGGCAAGCTCGATTCGGCTCGCTCAAACTACGATATTGAAAAAGAAGCCAAAATAGCATCATTGCGAGAATCCGACTCCTTGAGGCGGGCGCAATTGCAAGATGAGTTGAAGGCGCTGCGGTCTCAGCTGAAGACCTTGCGTAGTGACCGTATCGCTCAACTGAATGAGGCAATAGGGATTGCCCGTTCCTTGGGTATTCAAAAGCCAGCTACGCCTTCCTCACTTGGCGAATCGGCTGTAACAGGTGCTGGCAGTGTGATGCGTACTGAGGTGAACAATCAGCAGATTCCGCTCTATTTTATGGGGGTGGATGCGCTCAAGGCTGAGCTTGCTGCATTGCAGTCGCGGAAGTCGGACGACTTTACCGAGTCGCGCATCGCTCAAATCGCCAAGGAGCTTCAGTTGCTGGCCTCCAACCGAGAGGTTGAAGTGCTGGATGCTCGAAAAAATGAAGATATCTTTCTTGCGGGTGTTCAGCCGCTGCGAACAGAGATTTTCCGCTTGAGCAGTCTGAATATTGATATGGCGAAGCTGAAGTTGGTGAGCATTGACCAGCAAGCCCTTGAGCCACTGGTTCCGTCGAGTCCTAATCGCCCATTGATCATTTTGCTTGGCCTGCTCTTCGGCGCTGTTGCCGCGATAGGTATTGCGCTGGTCAGGCAGGCGTTACGTGCTGCTCGGGTTAATACAGAGCACGATAGGCACGACCTGGCAGCTTCGCTTCTTCAGTCCTCGGGCTCCGGGGCCGCTCAGCTGGATCGGCAACAGGAGCTTGGCAATAAGTTACTCCAAAAATAATTCCACGCACGTGAAGCCTTTCGCCTCACGTGCTTCCCCCGGGCCGTATGTCTTGTTTTCGTGCGGAATCTATATTACACGCCAGCGCAAATCTGAACGGTCATCTGAAAGGCTCTCCTGGGCGGCTTTCGACTATCGGAAGTTACCTGAATTTCGCGACGGGTCTTCATGACGTTTCGATGTTTGATCTGTATTTACTTGTGCGTGCGGTCAAGCGTGCTGCGCAAGTTTATATTGTTAGCTTAATAGTTGAAGGTTGCGCCGGCCAACGAGGTTTGATGTCACTGATTTGCGTGTGACTTCTTGATTAGTGGCTTATGGCTAGTATCTGGTGAGAGTTGGATAAAGGTGCGGCCTGCTCAGGTTGGCTGCGCGAAGTGCGCCGGCGAGCACCAATGAGCTAGGTGGTACGGTCGAGCGTGGGCTCAATCGTCACGGGGAATATACAGATGGGGCGGGATCCTTATGGGACAACGACCCAATTTCAATGAATGGTTGCGACGCGCCGCTGCCGTGAAACGACGCATTGCAAATGTTGCGGTAAAACGTTGTCCGGTCCTGAACTGGGCAGGGGTGGTGGGGTCTCATACGCAGTATAGGGGACCAGCGAGGCGTTATGTCGGCACGCTTGGTGATGATATGCTGCAGAGCAGAAGTGGTTGCAGTTGGAGCGGCAAAAGGTCGCTTGCGCGTAATCGGTAGGTCAGGCAGGAGCAAGGCAGCGTTGCTGGTTTCCAGACTGATTCTCTGACTAAATAATGATATGGAATCGTTGGTAATCTAATGACTTTAAAGATCTTGAGTGTTTTCGGTACGCGACCGGAAGCTATAAAAATGGCTCCATTAGTTTTAGCGTTGAATGCAGATGAGCGTTTTGAGGCCAAAATCTGCGTCACGGGCCAACACCGTGAAATGCTGGATCAAGTGTTAGAGTTATTTAAACTTGAGCCTGACTTTGATCTGAATATCATGAAGTCGGGTCAAGACCTTACCGATGTGACAACTGGTATTCTTCAGGGAATGAAGGAAATCTTCCGGACCTATCGGCCGGATATTGTTTTGGTGCATGGTGATACCGCCACGACCTTTGCAACTACATTGGCGGCGTATTATCAGCAAATTCCTGTCGCTCATATCGAAGCAGGACTTCGTACCGGGAATTTATACTCTCCCTGGCCGGAAGAGGCCAATCGAAAGTTGACGGGAGCGCTCGCGTGTCTTCACTTCGCTCCTACCGAAAGATCGGAGCAGAATTTACTGCGTGAAGGGGTTGCACCTGACGCAATTCATGTGACGGGAAATACTGTAATTGACGCTCTGCTTGAGGTCGTCCAGAAGCTCGAGTCCAATGAACAGTTAAAGCAGAAATTTTCTCAGCAGTTCGCTTTTTTACCCACTCAGCGCCGCGTCATCCTCGTGACAGGGCATCGACGTGAAAGCTTCGGCGATGGATTCGAAAGAATTTGCAGTTCGTTGGCTACGATTGCCCATGAGTTTGATGATGTCGAGATTGTCTACCCTGTTCATTTAAATCCAAATGTCCGTGAACCGGTCAATCGTTTGTTGGCTGGCATAAAAAATATTCACCTCATAGAGCCCTTGGATTATCTGCCTTTCGTATATTTGATGAATCGGTCGTATTTGATTCTGACTGATTCCGGTGGCGTGCAGGAAGAGGCTCCTTCTTTGGGCAAGCCTGTCCTGGTAATGCGGGACACTACTGAGCGGCCTGAGGCGATTGAGGCCGGTACCGTCAGATTGGTCGGTACAGAGAAGGACAAGATAGTTCACCATTTGCGTGAGCTTTTACTTGATCAAAAGGCTTACGAGGAAATGAGCTTTGCTCATAATCCTTATGGTGATGGTAACGCCTGCGTGCGCATTGTTAATGCTCTAGCCACTTTCAAAAATTAAGGTTTGGTCATGGAATTTTCCACTATTTCTGTCATTGGTCTGGGCTACATTGGTTTGCCCACCGCAGCCGTTTTTGCCGCGCGAAAGTTAAAGGTCATTGGTGTCGACGTTAATCAAAAGGCCGTCGACACGATCAACGGTGGACAGATTCATATCGTTGAGCCTGATTTGGACATAGTCGTGCATGCGGCCGTGACCGAGGGGTATCTGCGCGCGAGCACTCGACCAGAGCCGGCGGATGCTTTCCTGATTGCCGTGCCCACTCCGTTCAAGAATGGTCATGCTCCAGATCTTTCTTACATTGAGTCCGCAAGCAAATCCATTGCGCCAGTACTGAAAAAGGGTGACCTGGTCATTCTTGAGTCCACCTCACCGGTGGGGGCGACCGAAAAGATGGCGTCGTGGCTGGCTGAAGCACGTCCTGACCTGACGTTTCCGCAGACCCATGGCGAGGCGTCGGACGTTCGCGTTGCGCACTGCCCTGAGCGTGTACTTCCAGGTCATGTTTTGCGTGAGTTGGTACAGAATGATCGAGTCATTGGCGGGATGACCCCCAAGTGCTCGGACGCGGCGACACGTCTCTACAAGTTGTTTGTAGAGGGCGAGTGTATTATCACCAATGCCCGAACCGCAGAAATGTGCAAGTTGACAGAGAACAGCTTTCGCGATGTCAACATCGCCTTCGCGAACGAATTGTCGATGATATGCGATAAGTTTGATGTCGACGTCTGGGAGCTTATCAAGCTTGCCAACCGGCACCCTCGCGTTAATATTCTCCAGCCAGGGCCTGGCGTGGGTGGACACTGCATCGCCGTTGACCCTTGGTTCATCGTCAGCCAGGCTGATGGTCAGGCGAAACTGATCAAAACGGCACGTGAGGTCAATGACTCGAAACCATCGTGGGTTATTGAAAAGGTTGATGCTGCTGTGGCCGATCATCTGTCGAGTCACCCCGAGAAGTCGGAAAAAGACATTGTTATTGCGTGCTTCGGCCTGGCATTCAAGCCCGATATTGACGACCTGCGTGAAAGTCCATCTCTGGAAATTACGAAAAATATCTCAAACCGTCACGCCGGGAAAGTTATTGTCGTAGAACCTAATATTGATTCTCTGCCTGCGACGTTGCCGAATGTTGAGTTATGCACAATAGAAGAAGCGTTTGAGCGAGCGGATGTCTTATTGTTGTTAGTGGATCACAAGCCATTCAAAAGTGTTCCTTCTTCACTTCTCCAGGGGCGTCAGATTGTTGATACTCGGGGAATCTGGCTTGTATGAAAATTCTTCCTGTTATTATGTCTGGGGGCTCTGGAACGAGGCTCTGGCCGCTTAGCAGAACTCTTTACCCCAAGCAGTTTCTGGCAATTTCGGGGCGAGAGACGTTGTTTCAGCAGGCTATTGCCCGACTGTTGAAGATCGGCGGTCAAGGCTCGGATTTGCTGGCCCCATGCATCGTTGCCAATGATGAGCATCGTTTCCTGTGTCTCGACCAGATACGGGAGATGAGCGTTTCTAAAGCTGTAGTCATTCTTGAGCCGGTAGGACGCAATACTGCTCCTGCGCTTACGTTGGCGGCGCTCTATGCGCGCGATGAAGTGGGTCAGGAAGTTGACCCTGTCCTGGTTGTTGTCCCGGCCGATCAGATGATTCTCGATATTCAAGCCTTTACTGATACGGTCAGTAAAGCTATCGACGTTGCAAAAGACGGCAGCATTGTGATCTTGGGGATCACGCCTGACCGTCCTGAAACGGGTTATGGTTATATCCACTCGGCAGATCCCTCTAACGTCAAGAGGGTGGACGCGTTTGTTGAAAAACCTGAGCGGTCAACTGCAGAAAAATACCTGGAAGATGGAAGCTATTTCTGGAATAGCGGCATTTTTGTGCTGCGTGCGTCAGTCTGGTTGAAAGCACTGAGCGCGTTCAGAAGGGACATCTTCGATGCCACTGAAGCCGCGTGGAAGGGCCGAGTTCAGGATAATGGGTTTATTCGACCACAACTCGAAGCGTTCTCCCTGATACCGCCAGAGTCAATTGACTACGCCGTGATTGAGCATTGTGCGAAAACGCCTTCAGCCGGTCTGACGCTAAAAATGCTGACGATGGACGCCGGTTGGTCTGATCTGGGTGCATGGGATGCTGTTTGGCGTTCGAGTGAAAAGGACGAAAAACAAAACGCTACTCATGGCGATGTAATCATAGACTCCAGCTCCAATACATTGGTTTACGCCTCTCACCGTTTGGTAACGGCCGTGGGGCTTGAAAATATTGTTATTGTCGAAACGCCTGATGCGGTATTGGTTGCGGATAAAGACCGTAGCCAGGGTGTCAAGGCCATTGTCGAAGCATTGAATGTCAAGGCCAGGCCAGAGTCAAAGCTTCATCGTCGTGTTCATCGCCCCTGGGGCTGGTACGACAGCATAGATTCCGGCTCGCGCTTTCAGGTGAAGCGAATACTGGTGAAGCCGAAAGCAACATTGAGTTTGCAGAAGCATTACCACCGCGCGGAACACTGGATTGTTGTGTCTGGCACCGCTGAGGTCACCTGTGAAGATCGCGTTTTTCAGCTGAACGAGAACCAGAGTACTTATATCCCTATTGGCCATGTTCATCGCCTTTCCAATCCCGGCACCATTCCTCTTGAGATCATTGAGGTGCAGTCAGGAACGTACTTGGGTGAGGATGATATTGTTCGATTTGACGATACCTATGGACGTGTTTAAGGCTTAAATTTTTAGGAGTTGTACAGATGCAGAAGCATGCGCTGGTTACTGGTGTTACAGGTCAGGATGGGGCTTACCTTGTCGAACTGCTGCTGTCCAAGGGGTATAAGGTTTATGGCGCCTATCGCCGGACAAGTTCTGTAAGTTTTTGGCGATTAGAGGAACTTGGCGTTTTTGGGCATGATGATCTTCACCTCGTCGAATTTGATTTGACTGACCTCTCCGGGACCATTCGTTTAATTCAGAATTGCGCCCCGGACGAGGTGTATAACCTGGCGGCTCAAAGCTTCGTAGGTGTTTCCTTCGATCAGCCTATTACAACCGCGCAGATTACGGGTGTCGGTGCGCTTAATTTGCTGGAAGCGATCCGAATAGTAAATCCGAAGATTCGCTTCTATCAAGCTTCGACATCTGAAATGTTTGGATTGGTACAGGCTGTTCCTCAATCTGAAAGCACACCCTTCTACCCGCGTAGTCCTTACGGCGTTGCGAAGTTGTTTGCGCATTGGACAACCATTAATTATCGCGAGTCATATGGCATTTTTGCCACCAGCGGCATTCTGTTCAACCATGAGTCTCCGCTGCGAGGAAAAGAGTTTGTTACTCGGAAAATTACCGATGCTGTAGCCAGTATCGAAATGGGCGAGCAGCAAGTCTTGGAACTTGGAAACATGGATGCCAAACGAGACTGGGGTTTTGCTAAAGAGTATGTAGATGGCATGCACCGGATGTTGCAAATCGACACGCCGGAAACATTTGTGCTGGCCACAAATCGCACGGAAACTGTTCGTGATTTTGTTGCCATGAGCTTCAAAGCTGTAGGCGTTGATATTGATTGGTCCGGAAGTGGCGAGAATGAATTCGGCGTTGATCGTCGGACCGGCGTCACCCGGGTAAAAGTCAATCCACGCTTCTATCGACCTGCGGAAGTAGAGTTGTTGATTGGCGATGCGTCCTTTGCAAAAGAGCGGTTAGGCTGGGAACCAGAAACGACGCTGGAGCAACTGTGCCAGTTGATGGTTGAAGCTGACTTGAGAAGGGTTCGCAATGGCACTTCAAAGTAACGATCGGACAGTACTGATTACAGGGCTCTCAGGTTTCACCGGGAAGCACTTGGCGGAAAGCCTCACCCAAGCTGGCTGGCGGGTCGCCGGCCTGGGAGGGGAGCGGCTGGCGTGTGAGTTTGACCATCTGGACGCGGACCTGAATGACACGGAGCGGCTCAGCGGTTGGATCAAGCAGGTTCAACCCACTCATATTATTCATTTGGCCGCGCTGGCGCATGTCACTGGCAGCGATGCCTTGTCATACTACCGGGTCAATGTGTTGGGTACGGAAAGCCTTCTTAATGCGATTAAGGAGGCAGCGGTGGCTGTTGAGAAAATCATCATTGCAAGCAGTGCAAATATTTACGGAAACGCCATTTCATCGCCCATTTCAGAGAGCAGTGAACCGCAGCCCGTTAACCATTACGCATTGAGCAAGCTGACGATGGAGGCCCTGGTCCGCAAGTGGTTTTCTCGTATGCCTATATTGGTGGTGCGGCCATTCAACTACACCGGACCAGGCCAGTCGGAGTCATTCGTTTTCTCCAAGATCGTGGGCGCGTTTGCTCGTGGGGAAAAGGAACTCAGGCTAGGCAACCTGGATGTTTCCCGGGACTTGTCTGATGTCGGTTTTGTGGTGGAGGCCTATTCGAGGCTGTTGACGTCTGATCAACGCGGTGAGTTTATAAATATTTGCTCAGGTCGCAGCATTTCTTTACTGAGCGTGATTGATGAAATGGCACAGATTGCAGGTTATCGGCCAACGATAATAGTTGATCCTGCCTTTGTCAGGGAAGATGAAGTTAAAGAGCTTTACGGTAGTCCGGCCAAGCTCTTTGATGCGGTGGGTGAAATTGATGTGCCTAGTTTGCACGATACATTGCTTTCAATGTATCAGCAGAAGGTGGTTGTTTAATACTGGTGGCTGGTAACGGGTTGGTGCACTGTGCGTATATGTTTTTTTGCTAATATGTCCGCTCACGCTAATTGGCGCGAGATGTTTGATAAAGTCGAATTTTATCGGGTCGATATTCGTATTCTCAAGGAGCTTGGACACGAAGTCGTTTTGTCGGGGACGCCGGGCACATTAGATTGGAAGGCGGATCTCTATTTTTGTTGGTGGTGGGGGCATTCACCGCTTCCGTTGCTCGCCGGAAAACTACGTCGTCGTCCAGTAATTGTAACTGGGGCCTTTGACTATTCCACCTGCCGGAAGGAAATTCCGGGTCTGTGTTACCTGGACCGCCCGTTATGGCAGAAGGCAGTACTGCGCACCTCGCTGTTGTTGGCTGATCGAAACCTGTTTATCTCAAGATCTGAGTGTGAGGAAGTCACAACCAACCTGCCGGTCAGAAACCCAGTGTACGCAACGCTGGCGATCGATACAGACTACTATTCTCCTAGCGAGCTTCCGGCGGTTGGATCGGATTACTTTTTTACGGTGACCTGGACAAGTCGTACAAATGCCATTCGTAAAGGGCTCATTCCGACGATTGAGGCGTTTGCAAAGGTTTCGGCTAACGCACGTCATCTTCGACTGGTTGTTGCTGGTAAGCATGGTGACTACCTGCAGGAACTAAAAGACCTGGCGCAGCGCCTGGGTGTAGGAGACAAGGTGGAGTTTGTCGGGATGATCTCCGATGAAGAGAAGCTGCACCATTACCGCAATTGCCTGGCCTATGTTCAACCAACGCTTTATGAAGGTTTCGGGCATGCGATCGGCGAGGCCCTGGCGTGTGGCGCGCGAGTGATAACTTCGCCTCGGGGCGCGGTGCCTGAGGTCGCGGGTGACTTCGCTTACTGGGTTCAACCAGATAGCCAGGAAGAAATTGCTGCGGCCATGGAGGCGGTTGTTGCCACGCCGACTTGCGCTGAAGATGCCAAAGCCAGGCATCAGTGGATTTCTTCCAATTATTCCATCGCAGCTCGTCGTGTGGCGCTTAAAAATGTCCTGGATTCCTTGTCGCTGGTGAAATAAAGGAGAGCTTCGTTGATAGTGTTTATAAAGATTCATGGTGGTAGCGTGTGTTGAATCGTCTGATCAGCATGTTTGAAAGTTCGAAGCTGTTACAGCTGATCGTTATTACTGCCTGTATTCAAGGTGGGGTAATAATAAGTCAGTTTTTGATCACGTCTTGGGTTGATCCGTCGGTCGTGGGTGTGGTGCGCTCGCTGGAAACAATTATTGCTCTTGTCGTACTGGCAGGAAGTTTGGGCATGCAAAGCATCGCGATTCGCGATACGGCGGCGAGTCATGGTACTTCTCGTCAAAGTGAAGTGCTTCGGCAAGTGTTTTTGTTGGTCGGGATCGCTTCAGGTGTCGTGATTGCTGGCATATACGTCGCGCATGAGTTTGTGTTGACCTCGGCGATTAGTTCTTATGTTTTTACAACCTGTGGCTTGGTGTTGTTGACTAATTTACTTCGTGTAACGACTGGCTTTGCTCAGGGGGCGAAGGCGATACGCGAGATCTACTTCGTTCTGATGCTGGTTACCGGGGCGGGCGTTATTCTGCATGTTGTGTTGACGAAGTTGTATGGTATCCAAGGCTGGATGGCTGCTCGTTATCTTGGTGAGTTCTTTTGTCTCGCTGCCGTTTGGTGGAAGCTGCGAGCGCATATCTTTCTGGCGCTTGATTTTCGCCAGGTGAACCGGCGCGAATTAATTACAACGGCCAAGTCCGGTGTCATTGTCAATGCCAGCCTGTTTGTTCGTCTGTTGGTGGATAGTCTGCCTGTCCTGATGTTGACTGCTTATCATGTGAAAACCGACGAGATCGGTTTTTTTGGTATTGCTATATTGAGCCTTATTCTTGGCTTGCTGCCATTGGCAATCATTGCACAAAGGGCCCTTCCTGAGTTGGTCGAGGTCATCCATGATAAAAGCGAGCTGCGCCAAAGGTATCATGCATTCTCCAAAAGCATGTTAAAGATCTCATCCGCAGTTGCTTTGCTGTTGATCTTTTTCTCTTGTATATGGTTGGTGTGTGTGGGCGGTGTTTATAAGCAGACGGCCATGTATACCATTGTGTTGGCGTTGACTTTGCCCTTGAAGGCTATGGCTCTCGCTTGCGGTACAATACTGGTCGCATTGCGTGTTTTTAGTTTAAGCCTTAAAACCAATATTTTAGAGGGCTTGCTTGTTCTTTTAATTCTATACGTCGGTATCCCTGTTTTGGATGCTTGGGCTGGCGTTTTGGGGTATGTGGTTGGTGCTGTTTTGTCCGCCGTGCTGCTTCTGATTGCGGTGAGAGTCCGCCTCGCTGATTTATGACCCAAGAGGTTGATACCTTGGAAGAAAAATATTTAGGGCCTGAGCACTTGCGGGTCCCGCTTGAAAAAAAAGCGTTTGATTGTTTTGGCGTTGGTTTTTTCTTTCTGGTGATCTGGCTTGCAGGCGTTATTGTCCCGTTATATCCCTTTATCATGGGATTTGATGGGTTTAGTCAGTTTTGGGAGTTTGACTTTTTCGATAAGCAGAGTTCTATTGATTATGCCATTTTGCTGTATGTTGGGGCTTTAATTTTTGTTTTGATGGGGTGTTGGTTAGGACGGAAAACGCATTTTAATTTTCCCGTCGGGATACGCTACATAGTAAGTCCACGGATTTTTTCGCAACGGGCCTTAGGTTTTTCGTTAGTGGCGCTGCTGGCGTTTACAACTATTCTTGTAATCCTAGGCGGGGTCTCGGGGTTGCTTCAAGGTGCCAGTGACAGGATAAGGGCGTTTGCAGGTTTGAACGGCTTGTTCCTCTTGGAGAACTTGTTGCTATCTGTCTCGCTGGCCTGGTATATACGGCTGACCCGTGCCGGGAAGAAGTCACTTTCCGAGCGGTTTTGTTTCTGGTTATATTTTTTGGGCGGTTTGTTTATTTGCGCTCTCCAAGGGCAGAAATCGACAATTTTTATTATCGTATTGTCGTTGATTATAGTTCGGCATTACCGCGTCAAGCGTGTCAGTCTTGTAAAAGGGGCTGTGCTTGGGGCTGTAATGTTTGTTTCTCTAATGGCCTATCACCTGGTCAAGCAAGAGTTTCTCGCAACAGGGAGGTTCTTTTTTATTAATGAGGATCAGGGCGTTTTCCTGTCGTTCATTCATTTTTTGGCGACTCAGTTTACGGGCAATCTAATGCAGTTGCAGACTATGACTGTGCTTATAGATGCTATGCCCGAGAGGCTTGAGTGGCAAAATGGTACGACGCTGCTGATGGTTGTATTGATTTTAATACCCTCGGGTCTGTTTCCGGGTAAGCCACTCACCGCCGCCGGGGTATTTACAGGTGCCTTTTGGCCAGATAAGTGGCTTATGGAAGGTACGACATTGCCGCCAGGTATTTTTGGTGAGCTTTATATGAACTTTGGCACTCTGGGTGTACTGTTTGGCGGCTTCTTTCTAGGGGTTATAGGAGGGCGGCTTTATGGCGCAGTTGTCTGTAATCCTAAAAGCGACCGCGCGTTAGGTCTTTATGCATTGGCAGTCGCCTCTCTGCTTCATCTTTTTCGAGGAGAATTGGCGTCGGTCGCTCTTCTCATAGCGTCTATATGGCTTCCTTTTTTATTCTTGAGCTCAAAGCGCGAAGAGCCAGTTAATAACCCAATCTAGAGAAACTGATATGTGCGGAATTTTGGGCTACATTCATAACGGAACGCGGGAATCTATTGATTTCTCTTCGGCGCTTTCGTTTATTAGACGTCGTGGGCCTGATGATCAAGGCGTTTGGGCCGATACCGACGTTGGTGTATGGCTGGGCCAGGTGCGCCTTTCCATTCTCGATACGACTTCAGCCGGTCACCAACCAATGGTCTCTGCCGATGGGCGAGTGGTCATGGTGTTTAACGGTGAAATCTATAACTTTCGAGAATTAAGGGCTCATCTCGAAGCGGCGGGGGATCACTTTTCCAGCCAGTCCGACTCCGAAGTATTGCTCGCACTGTTCTGTCGTTATGGCATTGAGTGTTTAAACCGCTTGAACGGGATTTTTGCGGTCGTATTCTGGGAGCGCGACACTGAAACACTTTGGGTGGCTAGAGATCAGATGGGTGTCAAACCCCTCTATATCCATTCCAATGATGGTTGTTTTGCATTTTCAAGTGAGATGAAAGGCTTGATCCGAGGCGGCTTCAGTAAAACTGAAATTGACCCGCAAGCCGTACTCGCGCACCTTGGTTTTCTCTGGTCACCAGGTGATCGGACGATTGTGCGGGATATCAAAAAAGTTTTACCTGGCCAAGCGTTATGCGTTCGTAATGGGCATATTGAGAAGAGCTGGTTTTACTACGAACTGCCAATTTCCGAGAAACCCCTGACAAAAACGGTTGCGGATGTCGCTGTTGATGTTGCCGATGCGGTCAGGACTGCCGTCCAGCGTCAGTTGGTGTCCGACGTACCGTTGGGTTCATTCTTGTCAGGCGGCTTGGACTCCAGCGCCATCGTCGCGTTTGCAGCGCAGGAAATGCGGGACAAGGGGCGGTTGCAGTGCTTCAGTATCCGTGTAGACAACGGCTCCACTGCAAACGAGGGGTTCGCCGATGACCTTCCGTACGCACAGCGCGTTGCCAAGCATCTGGATGTCGACCTGCATGTCGTAGGCGTCGGCGATGAGATGATGGATCGTCTGCCGGAAATGGTTTACCTGCTCGATGAACCTACGCCGGATCCGGCCGCGTTGAATGCGTTGTTCATCTCGGAACTGGCGAGCCAGAACGGTATCAAGGTCCTGCTGTCGGGTGCCGGGGGAGATGATATTTTTACAGGCTATCGTCGTCATTTCGCTCTGGCACAAGAGCGTTGGTGGGGCGGCATGCCTCGACCGCTGCGTTCGGTACTGGCCCGTAGCTCAAGCTTGCTTCCGGCGTCGTCTCCGCTGTCTCGTCGCCTCGGGAAGGCTTTTCGCTACGCGGACTTGCCTGCTGATGATCGCTTGATCAGTTATTTCCTCTGGCTTGAACCTGATCAGGCGTATGGGCTGTTGGCGCCAGACTTGCGACGCCAGTTGGCGGCCGATGATCTGTTTGCGCCTATGCGAGAAACACTTTCGCGGCTGCCTTCGGATGCAACACCTCTTGATAAAATGCTCACCCTGGAGTGCAAGCATTTTCTCACCGATCACAACCTCAACTACACCGATAAAATGGGTATGGCGACGGGCGTTGAAGTGCGTGTTCCGCTGCTGGATCTTGACCTGGTACGCCTGGCGGGTTCACTGCCATCGCATATCAAGCAAAAAGGCCGGGAAGGGAAATGGATTTTCAAGAAGGCCATGGAACCCTATCTGCCTCACGACGTCATCTATCGGCCCAAGACGGGCTTCGGTGTACCGCTTCGCAACTGGTTGCAAGGACGCCTGAAGCCTTTGGTCGATGAGGTGCTTTCTCCTGCATCCCTGCTGAAAAGGGGGATTTTCGACCCCAAAGCAGTGGCGCATCTGATCGAAGCAGATCGTTCAGGCCGAATAGACGCTGCTTATACGTTGTTTGGCATCGTTTGCATGGAGCTGTGGTGCAAACAGTATCTGGACGGCGATTTTGCCCTGGACGGTTGAGTCGGCGGGCACGTCCCGGTCTTATCCGATGGTAGGATAGATAGCTCTATACAAGTTTCTCAGTGATGAGTGAATTTTTAACTTTATTGGTGTGAATGCATGAAGCAGGTTGTTCAGAACATGGCTAGCGGTGAGACGTCATTGGTTAATGCACCCGCTCCCGCCGTTCGCAGTGGCACGCTAAAGATCAATACAACCAATACGCTGATTTCTGCCGGCACGGAACGCATGCTTGTAGGATTTGGCCGGGCCAACTGGTTGGAAAAAGCTCGCCAGCAACCTGACAAGGTTCGCATGGTTCTGCAAAAGGTGCAGACCGATGGTTTGGCGACAACGGTAGAAGCCGTTCGCTCGAAGCTTGCACAGCCGTTGCCGCTTGGATACTGCAACGTGGGTGTTGTAGGCGCCGTGGGCAGTGACGTATCCGGGTTTAAGCCCGGCGACCGCGTGGTTTCCAATGGCCCTCATGCCGATATCGTTATCGTTCCCAAGAATCTGTGCGCCTTGATCCCGGATTCGGTCAGCGACGAAGCCGCCTCGTTTACCGTGCTGGCCAGCATCGGCTTGCAGGGGATTCGGCTGGCTCAGCCGACGCTGGGCGAGACCTTTGTCGTCACCGGCGTAGGTCTGATCGGACTGATGACGGTTCAGCTCCTGCGAGCCCAGGGCTGCCGAGTACTTGCCATTGACTTTGATGAGCAAAAACTGGCGTTGGCTCGCAGTTATGGCGCCGAAACCTGCAATCCCGGCAAAGGGGAAGATGTTGTATCGGCGGGGATGACGTTCAGCCGCGGAAGAGGCGTGGATGGCGTCATCATTACCGCGTCGACCAAGTCGTCCGATCCGGTCACCCAGGCGGCACACATGTGCCGCAAGCGTGGGCGCATTGTCCTGGTGGGGGTCACCGGGCTTGAGTTGAGTCGAGCTGACTTCTACGAGAAGGAACTGACATTCCAGGTTTCATGTTCTTACGGGCCCGGGCGCTATGATCCGAGTTACGAAGATCAAGGCAACGACTTCCCGATAGGTTTTGTTCGTTGGACTGAGCAGCGCAACTTCGAAGCCGTCCTGGATATGCTCGCCAGCGGCCAATTGGAGGTCAACTCGTTGATCTCCCATCGGGTTGCATTTGAAGATGCCGCGGATGCTTATCAGACGCTTACGACGGATAACTCGGCGCTGGGTATCATTCTTCAGTACACCTCGGAAGATACCGAGCGAAACATCAAGGAAGTCGTGCTGGCACCTGGTGCGGTAGCCAGTTTCGACCCGGTCAAACCCGTGGTTGGCTTCATCGGTGCAGGAAACTATGCATCAAGAATGCTGATACCGGCGTTTAAGGCCGCGGGCGCTCAGTTCCATACGATTGTGACTGCCGGCGGTATCAACGGTGTAATACACGGCAGCAAGGCTGGATTTGCACAAGCCTCGACTGATATCAGTGCGATGCTTGGCGAGAGCACGATCAATACCGTTGCAATTGTCACCCGTCACGACAGCCACGCCCGTTTTGTCGCTCAAGCGCTGGAGGCGGGTAAACATGTGTTCGTCGAAAAGCCATTGGCAATTGAATCCCAGGATTTGGCAACGGTTGAAGAGGCCTATCGAAAGGCTGTCGAACAAGGGCTCAAGCCACATTTGATGGTTGGGTTCAATCGACGCTTTTCGCCACAGGTCCAAAAGATGAAGGCGTTGCTCTCGGCTGTAAAAGAGCCCAAGTCTTTCATCATGACGATGAATGCCGGAGCGATTCCCGCGAATCACTGGACCCAGGACCCGTCAGTCGGCGGTGGGCGTATTATTGGCGAAGCGTGTCATTTCATCGACCTGATGCGTTTTCTGGCGGGCAGCAAAATTGTTTCGATTCAGGCCCGCAGAATGGGAGATACGCCTGCTGTTGCCATTACGGAAGATAAAGCGGCGATTACCCTGGGGTTTGAGGATGGCTCTTTCGGCACAATCCACTACCTGGCCAATGGCGCTTCAAGCTTTCCAAAAGAGCGAGTTGAAGTCTTTGCTGCCGGGCGCGTCCTGCAACTGGATAACTTCCGCAAGTTGAAAGGTTTCGGCTGGCCGGGCTTCAGCAAGCTGAATCTCTGGAAACAGAACAAGGGGCAAAGCGAGTGCGCTGCGGCTTTCCTTGCAGCGGTGCAAAACGGGGCTGTCACGCCGATCACTTCCGATGAAATTTTCGAAGTGGCGCGCGTGAGCATTGAAGTTGCCCGGATTCTGCGCGAGCAATGAGCCTTCTCCTTGTTAAAGCCAAAACTGCGATAGCTCTCGGTTTTGGCAATCTGGCGCGTGCATTGACGTATCGGCTTGGGGTCAAGACTGGTTTGAACCCTGTCAGACGCCTTCGGGCTGAAATTCCCCATGGCCCGTTTTTTGCGGAAAGTGCGAGACAGGCCGGCTCGTTGCCATGTGCGTCCCAATGGGATTCCCAGGTCCGATATTTCGGGTTCTGGGAATGTCCGGTATCGGACGCACCTCCTGACTGGCATTTGAATCCGCTGAATGGAGTTCGAGTGCCTGATCCCGGCCGGGAATGGTGGCGGATTCCGGATTTTGATGCCGCTGTCGGTGATATCAAGAATATCTGGGAAGCTTCGCGATTTGACTGGACGTTGGTCTTTGCCCAGAAGTCCTGTGTTGGCGGATCTTCAGGGACGGCGCAGTTAAACGGTTGGTTGGCGGATTGGTGTGTCAATAATCCTCCCTATTGCGGTCCGAACTGGAAGTGCGGTCAGGAGGCGTCCATTCGTGTCCTGCACCTGGCGATGAGTTCGGTCATTCTTGAACAGTTTGCCCACCCGTTGCCGGGGCTTGTGGATCTGGTTCGACTGCATCTCAAACGTATTGAGCCGACGCTGAGCTATGCGATGGCTCAGGACAATAACCACGGGACTTCCGAGGCTGCCGCACTTTTTGTCGGCGGCAGTTGGTTGACGTTAAGCGGTTGCCCCGAGGGCGAACGCTGGCAGCGATTGGGGCGCAAATGGCTCGAAAACCGGGCCGCTCGGTTGATTGAGCAAGATGGCAGTTTCAGCCAGTACTCCGTCAATTATCATCGGGTGATGCTCGACACGTTTTCCATGGTTGAAGTCTGGAGAAACAAACTGGGGCTCCCGGCGTTCTCCGCTACCTTCCAACTCAGGGCTCGCACAGCCGCGCATTGGTTATTTTCGTTAGTCGACGAGCACACTGGAGATGCTCCGAACATTGGCGCAAATGATGGTGCCCGGCTGCTGCCACTGACGGATACGGACTATCGCGACTTCAGGCCTGCGGTCCAGTTGGCCATGGCGTTGTTTGCCGGAAAGAGAGCCTATGAGTCGGCAGGTGAATGGGATTTGCCACTGCGCTGGCTGCTCCTGCCTGGCCCATCGGCGATAGCGGAGCGTCCAGGTAGTCAACTGTTTGATCAGGGTGGTTATGCATTGTTACGGCGTGAACAAACCTATGCTGTATTGCGCTACCCGCGCTTCCGATTTCGCCCCAGCCAGGCAGATGCCCTGCATGTGGATCTATGGCGTGCAGGCATTAACTTGCTCCGGGATGCAGGGACCTTCAGCTACAACACCTCTGCCCATTGGCTGAGTTATTTTCCGGGTACCGCCAGCCACAACACCGTTCAATTTGATGGGCAAGACCAGATGCCCAGGCTCAGCCGGTTTCTGTTCGGGGAATGGTTGCGTACGCGCCAGGTCGAAAGTCTGGTTGAGCAGGCTGGAACCAGCTCCTGCGGCGCCACGTACATCGACGGCAACGGCGTCCGTCATAAGCGGCATGTCAGCCTGACCGATACCGGCATGAAGGTCAGGGATGAATTCACCGGATTCAAGGATCGTGCAGTTCTACGCTGGCGTTTGCAGCCTGGGGACTGGCGGTTTGAGGGCGAGGTTCTGACCAACGGCTCGCATCGAATATCCGTTGCGGGCAGCATGCCTATCGTTCGGCGGGAACTCGTCCAGGGTTTGGAGTCTCGTTACTACTTACAAAAAACTGAGGTGCCGGTGCTTGAGGTTGAGGTGACTTCGGCGGGCGTTTTGACTACGGAGTATCACTGGTAGACATGAAAGTCCTTTATTTTCATCAGCATTTTTCAACTCCGAAAGGAGCAACTGGTATCCGGTCCTATGAGATGGCCCGCCGCCTGGTTGCCAGGGGTCACCAGGTGACGATGGTCTGTGGCAGCTATGGTGGTGGCCAAACGGGGCTGGAAAGCTCTTTCGTTGGTGGAAAACGCAAAGGTACCGTCGACGGTATTGAGATCATCGAATTTGACTTGGCGTACTCCAACAGCGATGGCCTGTTCGTTCGAGCGCTCAGCTTTTTGAAGTTTGCAGTGCGCAGTATCGGTATTGCACTAACCGAGCGTTACGACCTGGTTTTTGCGACCACGACGCCTTTGACAGCCGGTATACCCGGGATATTCGCCCGGTGGTTTCGCAATAAGCCGTTTATATTCGAGGTGCGGGACCTCTGGCCCGAGCTGCCGAAAGCGATGGGTGTCATTCGTAATCCGGTAATCCTTGCCGCCATGTCTTTTCTTGAGTGGGCAAGCTATCGCTCGGCTCACCGGGTCATTGGGTTGTCGCCGGGTATTGTGGATGGCATTGCGCACCGCGGTGTGGCGCGTGATCGGATCGAAATGATCCCAAACGGTTGTGACCTGGATATTTTCAACACGCCTGCTGAGCCATGGTTGCCGGCTGGAGTGGATAAAAGTCATCTGGTAGCGGTCTTTGCGGGTACGCATGGGGTGGCCAACAAGCTGGACGCGGTGCTCGATGCGGCTCGAGAGCTGAAACTGCGAAAGCGCGATGATATCCGGCTGGTTTTGATCGGGCAGGGCAAGCTCAAGCCCGCGCTTCAGAAGCGTGCAACGGAAGAACAGCTGGACAATGTGATATTTCATGACCCGGTGAACAAAGCCCGGTTGTCCGGTTTGATGGCCAGCGCGGATCTGGGGCTGCAAATATTGGCAAACGTACCGGCCTTTTACTACGGAACGTCGCCTAACAAGTTTTTCGACTATATCGCTTCGGGGTTGCCTGTTTTAAATAACTATCCAGGCTGGCTCGCCGAGATGATTTCCACGGAAAACTGCGGTTTTGTCGTACCTCCTGATGATGCTGCTCTTTTCGCAGATGCGTTGATACAGGCGGCAGATGATCGTGACGAGCTGCGGGCCAAGGGCGCACGAGGCAGAGAATTGGCGGTCAGAGAGTTTGACCGACGTAAGTTGGCTGATCGGTTTGTGGATTGGCTGGAGGGTGTTGCCAGATGATCAAGCGTGGTTTTGATTTATTTGCGTCATTACTTGGACTAATTCTGCTTTCTCCGGTCATAGCAGTAATTGCCTGGAACATTCGCAAGAAATTGGGATCTCCTGTTCTGTTTCGTCAGGTTCGTCCAGGTCGTAATGGCAAGCCGTTCGAAATGATCAAGTTCCGTACGATGCGAGATGCTCATGATGCAAACGGTGAGCCTTTACCTGATTCCCAGCGCATGACAGCCTTTGGCAGTTTTCTGCGATCCAGCAGCTTGGATGAACTGCCCGAGCTGTGGAATGTGGTCAAGGGCGATATGAGCCTGGTGGGCCCACGACCGTTGCTGATGGAATACCTGCCTCTCTACAGCGCCGAACAATATCGTCGCCATGAGGTGCGCCCTGGCGTCAGCGGCTGGGCACAGATCAACGGGCGGAATGCAATTGAATGGGAAGAAAAGTTCAAGCTGGACACCTGGTATGTCGATAATCAGTCTTTTTGGCTGGATATGAAGGTGATCTTCCTGACGATCAAGAAAGTTCTGGTACGTGACGGTATCAGTGCCGAAGGCGAAGCGACAGCATCGAAGTTCACAGGCTCCAAGTCATGAGCCGCCTCGCGGTGCTGGGTGCTAGCGGCCATGGCAAAGTCGTCGCGGATACAGCCGAATGCTGTGGTTGGGACACCATTGAGTTCTTTGATGATGCTTGGCCCGGGTTGCTTCGAAATGGTGCCTGGAACGTCGTAGGCAACACCGAGAGACTGTTGGCGGCTGTGGATGAATATGATGGAGTGCTGGTGGCGATCGGCAATA
The DNA here is from genome assembly GCF_013386765.1 of Pseudomonas yamanorum. Taxonomy (GTDB): domain Bacteria; phylum Pseudomonadota; class Gammaproteobacteria; order Pseudomonadales; family Pseudomonadaceae; genus Aquipseudomonas; species Aquipseudomonas yamanorum_A. The sequence continues at coordinate 53,825 of NZ_JACARE010000027.1, read as the reverse complement.
ATCGGGTACGCCAGGCAAAACTGGACCAGCTTAAGGCGGCAGGCGCTGCGCTGGTTACGCTGCGCCATCCGGATTCAACCGTCAGCCGGTATGCCACGCTTGGTGAAGGATCGGTGGTTTTTGCTGGCGCTGTGGTAAATGCCGATGCCAGAGTAGGCAGTGGCGCTATTCTCAATACGGGCAGCAGCGTCGACCACGATTGTCTATTGGGATCGTGTGTGCACATCAGCCCCGGCGCCCGGCTTGCAGGCGGCGTCTGCGTGCAGGATTTGAGCTGGATTGGCATAGGTGCCTGCGTGCGACAACTTGTGAACATCGGTTCACAGGTCATGGTTGGCGCGGGTGCCGTAGTTGTCAGAGATGTGCCAGACAAGGTTACGGTCGCCGGAGTGCCGGCCAGGTTGTTTGACGGTTCTTGAAATATCGTCGCCGCGTGAACAGCGTATTGAGCGAATTGCAACGGGGCTCGTGTTGACGAGTCTTTCATATTTTCGAATGAAAACTGACGGGTACTGGTTGTGTTGAATTCACCATTTTCTCCTTGGCCTTCTTTTAGTGAAGAGGAGGCTGATGCCGTACGTGATGTGATTCTGTCCAATAAGGTCAACTACTGGACCGGTACACAGGGGCGTGAGTTTGAAAAGGAGTTCGCTGCATGGGCGGGCACCGAATACGCCATCGGACTGGCCAACGGAACGGTTGCCCTGGACCTTGCCTTGAAGGCCTTGGGTATCGGTGCTGGCGATGAAGTAATTGTCACCTCACGCACGTTTCTTGCTTCCGTCTCGAGCATTGTGAATGCCGGGGCTGTTCCGGTTTTCGCCGACGTGGATCGCGATTCGCAAAACTTCAGCGCGCAGACTATCCGCGCTGTGCTGACGCCTCGCACCCGGGCCGTAATTTGTGTGCATTTGGCTGGCTGGCCTTGCGATATGGATCCGATCATGTCCCTGGCCGAGGAATTCGACCTTAAAGTGATCGAAGATTGTGCCCAGGCCCATGGCGCTCGTTACAAGGGGCGCTCGGTGGGGTCAATTGGCCACATCTCTGCCTGGTCCTTTTGTCAGGACAAGATCATGACCACAGGCGGCGAGGGCGGAATGGTCACAACCAACGATCGCAAGTTGTGGTCGGACATGTGGTCGTTCAAGGATCATGGCAAAAGCTGGGAAGCAGTCTACGAACGCAACCATCCCCCAGGTTTTCGCTGGTTGCACGAAAGCTTCGGTACGAACTGGAGAATGCTTGAGGTTCAGGCCGTGATCGGCCGGATTCAACTCAAGCGCATGACCGATTGGCAGGCCAGTCGGCTAGCGAATGCCGGGCAGATCTGGGAGTGCGCCAGCCAACTCAAAGGTTTACGTGTGCCAGTCATGCCTGAGGACAGTGTTCACGCGGCGTATAAGTGCTACGTGTTTGTTGAGCCTCAGGCGCTCAAGGCCGGATGGGATCGCGATCGTATTCTGGCGGAGATTTCGGCACGGGACGTTCCGGTATTTTCCGGTTCCTGCTCTGAGGTCTATCTTGAGAAGGCGTTTGACAATACTGGCTGGCGTCCGGCGAGCCGGTTGCCGGTAGCACGAGAACTCGGCGAAACAAGTGTGATGTTTCTCGTGCACCCAACGTTGACGCAGCTTGAAATTGACAAGACATGCTCGGTGCTCAAGACCGTTATGCAGTTGGCTACCGAAGAGTAATCAGTTAGACAGTCAGGAATGCCCGTCTTTGTTTGCAACGCAGAAGGACTTGAGCTGCGGGCCGGTCAAATGGAGTTTTCCATCATCATGGGATGAGGTCCCTTGGAATCATTCATGGTGGTGGCGGATGTACTTTAGGAGTAACAGAGGTGTTTCAAGGCGTTATGGATAAGTTGAGAACCTTATTACTGGGTTTAACGCGGCGGCAGAAACGTGCCTTCCAGGTAGTGACCGACGTTTTTCTTGTCTGGTTTGCCCTTTGGATGGCCTTTGTCGTCCGTCTGGGGATTGATGAGCTGATCAATCCTTTCACTGAATACCTATGGTTATTCCTGAGCGCCACGGTCATTGCGATTCCGCTGTTTGTACGGTTTGGTATGTACCGTGCAGTCATGCGCTATTTTGGAAACGATGCGCTGATCGCAATTATCAAGGCCGTCAGCCTGTCATCGTTGTTTCTCGCGCTGGTTGTTTACTGGAGCGGCAACCATCAAATGTTTGTTCCACGCTCGGTCATCTTCAATTACTGGTGGTTGAGCATGGTCATGATCGGGGGGCTACGCCTCGCGATGCGCCAGTATTTCCTGGGAGACTGGTTTACGGCTGCGCAACATGTTCCTTTTACCAACCGGGATGATGGACTACCGAAGGTGGCCATTTATGGTGCGGGGGCAGCCGGTAATCAGTTGGTTGCTGCGTTGCGCATGGGGAGGCTGTTGCGTCCTGTCGCCTTTATTGATGATGACAGCAGCATTGCCGATCGTGTGATTTCAGGCTTGCATGTCTATAAGCCAAAGCATATCCAGCAGATGGTTGATGTAACCGGTGCCCAGCAGATTCTTCTCGCCATTCCGTCTGCCAATCGCGGGCGTCGCCGGGAGATATTGACCTTTCTGGAGGGCTTCGCGCTCCATGTGCAAAGCGTGCCCGGTTTTATGGATTTGGCCAGCGGGCGAGTGAAAGTTGACGATATCCAGGAAGTTGATATTGCTGACTTGTTAGGCCGCGACTCTGTCCCCCCTCAGGATGAGCTGCTTGAACATTGCATTAAGGAGCAGTCGGTTCTTATAACCGGGGCGGGCGGTTCAATCGGATCTGAGCTTTGCCGGCAGATTCTCACGCTACAACCCACGACACTGCTGTTGTATGAGCATAGCGAGTTCAATCTCTACAGCATCCTGCAAGAGCTTGAGCAGCGAATCGTACGTGAGTCGCTTTCAGTTAAGTTATTGCCAATCCTGGGCTCTGTCCGCAATCAGGAAAAGCTCTTTGACGTCATGAAAACCTGGCGCGTGAACACGGTCTACCATGCGGCGGCCTACAAGCATGTACCGATGGTCGAACATAATATTGCTGAAGGCGTACTGAATAATGTGATGGGCACGTTGAGCGCCGCACAAGCCTCTTTACGCGCCAACGTGGCGAACTTCGTGCTGATTTCTACTGATAAGGCGGTGCGTCCGACCAATGTTATGGGAAGCACCAAGCGTCTCGCAGAAATGACGCTGCAGGCGCTCAGCAGTGAGATAGCTCCGGTGCTTTTCGGTGAAACGTCCAATGTTTCCCGTGTGAACAAGACCCGCTTTACCATGGTGCGGTTCGGCAACGTGCTGGGTTCATCCGGATCGGTGATCCCGTTGTTCCACAAGCAAATAAAATCTGGTGGCCCGCTGACGGTTACACACCCCAAGATTACCCGGTATTTCATGAGTATCCCTGAAGCCGCTCAATTGGTTATCCAGGCGGGTTCCATGGGGCAGGGCGGTGACGTATTTGTTCTGGATATGGGCGAGCCGGTGAAAATCGTCGAGCTGGCAGAGAAGATGGTGCATCTTTCCGGTTTGAGTATTCGTTCTGATAAAAATCTTCAAGGTGACATCTCCATTGAGTTCACGGGGTTGCGTCCTGGCGAAAAGCTCTATGAGGAATTGCTGATCGGCGACAACGTAGTCACGACTCCGCACCCCATGATTATGAGTGCCAATGAGGACTACTTGCCTTGGGACGTCTTGAAGGCCCGTTTAACGGAGCTGCTCAGCGCCGTCGAACAGGATGACTACACGCGTGTGCGCCAACTGCTGCGCGAAACGGTCAGCGGCTATTCCCCAGACGGTGAAATCGTCGACTGGATCTACCAGCAACGCCGCCTGGAACCCTGAACTCACACCCTGTAACTCACCCATTTTTGACTCTCCCCGAACATCGCCTAAGTTTGAAAAGCAGCTTCGGAAAAGCTGCTTTTCCCTTATCGATGTCATGGAGCCTCACCAATGCATAAAGCGTATTTCTCATCCCTCATCTTTGCCTTCCTCACCAGCATCTCGCTAGCCAGCACTGCCGCCCCCTCCACCAAAACCGAAGCCCCAACCCCCATCACCACCCAGATGACCAAGGTCGAACAATCCTCCAAGGTCAGCCTCAACTCGGCAGACGCCGAAACCCTACGTCGCGATCTCTTCGGCATCGGCGCCGCCAAGGCCAAGGCCATCATCGCCTACCGCGAAACCAACGGGCCGTTCACGGCGATAGATGAGTTACTGGAAGTAAAAGGAATCGGCAAGGCATTGCTGGAAAAGAACCGCGACCGGCTCGAGGTGAACTGAGGATCTGAAAACAAGCGAGGAGGCCGGTCATTGACCGGCTTTCTTCTGTTCAGCGAGTTCTGCTTTCAAGCTCCCCCTCACCACATCGAGAATCCGTGTCGCCAATTCGGCACTCTCGACACTTCTCGCCAACACCAACGCCCCCACCAGCGTCGACATCAGCACTAGGCTCTGCTCCCCGGCATTCGGGTTGCCAAGCGCCGTTTCAACCTGCTTGAGTCGAGCATTGAGGACTTCATCCGTGGTGCGACTGTTCTGCCCACGCAACCCCATCTCCGATGACATCGTCGTCAGCGGGCAGCCCTGATCGGGCGAGGTCTGGTGCCATTCCGACAGGTAGCTATCAATAAACGCGTCCAATGGCCGTTCCTGGCTGAACAGCTGTTCGCAATGTTCATCCAGCTGCGCGGCGGCCTCCTGCAAGGCCTTTTCCACCAACTCGTCCTTGGACTTGAAGTGCGCATAAAACCCGCCATGGGTCAGGTTAAGCGCTTTCATCAGCGGCTGGAGGCCGGTCGCGCCAATGCCGTCGCGGCGAAAGCGTACAGAGGCCTCCTTGATGATGCGCTGGTGGGTTTGAGCTTTGTGATCTTGTGAATAGCGCATGGGGTGGCCTCCGAAACATCAGGCCATATTAACCAAGCTTGCCTGGGCATAGGCGGGTGTTTACAAAATTGTGCGGCTCCTCGGTGGAGCCGCCTCAGGCTCAGCGATCCTGCGCATCCTTGGCGTCCGCTTGGGCATTGCGCTCGGCTACACGTCGGCGCTGTTCGTCGGTCAATTCAACCTTGTTGGCGCTGTCTCGCAGCATCAGCAAACCACCGACGATCGAGCCGATCGCGACCACTAAAATCAACCAGGCATACCACGGCATAGGGCTCTCCTTGAGGCAGCAAACCGTGGGGAAATTTCCCACGGTAATAGCTGCTTTGAGTAACGGGCTTTCTTAGTAGTTCATTGTAGGCCCGTTCTGCCCCGGTAACCTTATAGCCCGGTCAGCATCGCGTCCGCCGGCGCATCGGCGCGGTCTTGTGCGGTCAGTTGGAAGTACACAAAACCCACCACCATGAAGCCCAGGAAGATCAGCCCGATCAGCGCGTTGAACCACGCCATTGCCACCAGGCACACCACGGCCAGTACCAGCGCAATCCCCGGCACGATTGGATAGCCCGGTGCACGGAAGGTGCGTTCCAGCAACGGTTCGGTCTTGCGTAGCTTGAACAGGCTGAGCATGCTCATGATGTACATGACGATGGCGCCGAACACCGCCATGGTGATCATTGCCGCGGTCAAGGTCATACCGCCCAGGTTGATCAGCCCGTCGCTATAGATAGCAGCGATACCGACGATGCCACCGGCGATGATCGCCCGGTGCGGCGTCTGGAAGCGTGAAAGCTTGGCCAGGAAAGACGGCAGGTAACCCGCGCGCGCCAGGGCGAAGAATTGGCGCGAGTAACCCAGGATGATCCCGTGGAAGCTGGCCACCAGGCCGAACAGGCCGATCCACACCAGCATGTGCAGCCAGCCCGAGCTGTCGCCAACCACGGTTTTCATCGCCTGGGGCAGGGGATCGTTGATGTTCGACAGCGTGCGCCAGTCACCGACGCCGCCGGCGAAGAACATCACGCCCATCGCCAGAACCACCAGGGTCAGGATGCCGCTGATGTAGGCCTTTGGAATGGTGCGCTTGGGATCTTTCGCTTCTTCGGCCGCCATGGCGGCACCTTCGATGGCGAGGAAGAACCAGATGGCAAATGGAATCGCCGCAAACATCCCGGCAATCGCCGGCGCGCCGAAGGTGTCGGAGCCGGCCCAGCCATTGAGGGCAAAGTTGCTGAAGCTGAACGCAGGGGCGACCACGCCCATGAACACCAGCAACTCGGCGACCGCGAGCACGCACACCACCAGTTCAAAGGTCGCGGCCAGTTTCACGCCGAGGATGTTCAGGCCCATGAATACAATGTAGGCGCCGACTGCCGCGTGTTTCGGATCAAGGGCCGGAAACTGCACATTCAAGTACGCGCCGATGGCCAATGCGATGGCGGGCGGGGCGAAGACGAATTCAATCAGCGTCGCCAGGCCGGCGATCAGACCGCCTTTCTCGCCAAACGCCCGGCGGCTGTAGGCAAACGGGCCGCCTGCGTGGGGAATGGCGGTGGTCAGTTCGGTGAAACTGAATATAAAGCAGGTGTACATGGCGGCGACCATCAATGAGGTCACCAGGAAGCCCAGCGTTCCTGCCACGCCCCAGCCGTAGCTCCAGCCAAAATATTCTCCGGAAATTACCAGGCCGACGGCGATGCCCCATAAATGCAGGGTGCCCAAGGTAGGTTTGAGTTGTGTGTTCATCGTGTAGCTCTCCCTGAACGGTTTGGAATGTTTCAGGGCATTGCAGCGGGCATGCCATTAACCCATGCCGTGTCGTAAAGGCGCCGAACTGTCGCCGAGGGAACGGTTTGGCGTTTGAATCATTTCAAACGTCGCACCAGATGAGGGCATGGCTGTCTGGTCTGACGCCATCGCGGGCAAGCCAGGCTCCCACATTTGAAGTGCAGCGCCCCTGTAAACCCCGCATAAACCCACTCTTTACGCCGTCTTTACGCCCCACCCATACCGTCGCTCTCGTTCCTTTACGCCACTCCTGCGGACAATCCCCCTACACGCGGCAGTCGCCGCACGACGGAGAAACTTCCATGAGCGTTCTGGACGGGGTGTCACTGCTGTTGGCTGTGGCGCTGTTCATTTATCTGCTGGTTGCGCTGTTACGCGCGGATCGGAACTAGGAGCAGGCTATGCACAGTTATGACTATTGGCTGATCATCGCCTTCTTTGCCTTGGTGCTGATTCCGGCACCGGCCCTGGGGCGGTTCTACTACAAGGTAATGGAAGGGCAGCGAACCTGGCTCACGCCGGTGTTCGGCCCGGTCGAGCGCGTTTGCTATCGCCTTTCGGGTGTCGATGCCGACCAGGAGCAGAGCTGGCAGAAGTACGCGCTGGCCTTGCTGGCGTTCAACCTTGCCGGTTTCGTTCTGCTTTTCGGCATCCTGGTGTTCCAGGAATACCTGCCGCTGAACCCGCAGAAGTTGCCGGGCCAGGAATGGACCCTGGCGTTCAACACCGCCATCAGTTTCATGACCAACACCAACTGGCAGAACTACAGCGGTGAAGCGTCCCTGAGCTACCTCAGCCAGATGGCCGGCCTGACCGTGCAGAACTTCGTCAGCGCTGCCACCGGCCTCGCCGTACTGGTCGCGTTGTGCCGTGGGATCGGTCGCAAATCCACCAAGACCTTGGGCAACTTCTGGGTCGACATGACCCGCGCCACCCTCTACGGCCTGTTGCCGTTGTGCCTGGTGTTCGCGTTGTTCCTGGTGTGGCAGGGCGTGCCTCAAACCTTCGCTCACTACGTCAACGCCGTGACCATGCAAGGCGTTGACCAGGTGATTCCACTGGGGCCGGCCGCCAGCCAGATTGCGATCAAGCAATTGGGCACCAACGGCGGTGGCTTCTTCGGCGTCAACTCGGCGCATCCCTTCGAGGACCCGACTGCCTGGGCCAACCTGTTTGAGCTGGGCGCGATTATCCTGATTCCGGTGGCGCTGGTGTTCACCTTTGGCCACTACGTGAAAGACCTGCGTCAAAGCCGGGCGATCCTCGGTTGCATGCTGGCCTTGTTCATCATCGGCGGTGCAACTGCGATGTGGGCCGAGTACCAACCCAACCCGGCGCTGAACAACCCGGCGGTGGAACAGGCTGCGCCGCAGGAAGGCAAGGAAGCGCGCTTCGGCACCACCGGCACCGTGCTGTGGTCGGTGGCTACCACCGCCGCGTCCAACGGTTCGGTCAACGGTATGCAAGACAGCCTCAACCCCCTGAGCGGCATGGTGTCGCTGGTCAACATGATGGTCGGCGAAGTGATCTTCGGCGGCGTCGGTGCCGGCATGTACGGCATGTTGCTCAACGTGTTGATCGCGGTGTTCCTCGCCGGCCTGATGATTGGTCGCACGCCGGAATACCTCGGCAAGAAACTCCAGGCCCGGGAAGTGCAATTGCTGGTGGTGACCTTGCTGGTGATGCCGGTGGGCACCCTGGTACTCGGCGCCATCGCCGCCAGCCTGCCTGGCCCGGCCGGCGCCATCAGTAACCCTGGGCCCCACGGCTTCAGCCAGTTGCTGTACGCCTACACCTCGGCCAGTGCCAACAACGGTTCGGCGTTCGGCGGCTTCAGTGCCAACACCGCGTTCCACAACCTGATGTTGAGCCTGTCGATGTTGCTCGGCCGCTTCGGCTACATCCTTCCGGTTCTGGCGTTGGCCGGCAGCCTGGCGATGAAGAAGACCGCACCGATTGGCCAGAACAGCTTCCCGACCCACGGCCCGCTGTTCGTGACCCTGTTGACCGTGACCATTTTGCTGGTGGGCGGCCTGACCTTCCTGCCGACGTTGGCACTGGGCCCGATTGCTGAACACCTGAGCATGGGCTTCTAAGGGGATATGAAAATGAATATGCCTGCAAAAAACGCGGCTTCGGTGAAAACCCAGGAGCCGGCCAAAACCGCAATGTCGGCCCTGTGGCGCCCGGCGCTGGTCCAGGCCTTCGTCAAGCTGGACCCGCGCCAACTGCAACGTTCGCCGGTGATGCTGGTGGTCGAACTGACCGCGATCCTCACCACCCTCCTGTGCTTCGTGCCGGAGGACGCCGTACCGACCTACGTCGCGGTGCAAATCGCGGTGTGGCTGTGGTTCACCGTACTGTTCGCCAACTTCGCCGAAGCCCTGGCTGAAGGTCGCGGCAAGGCCCGTGCCGACAGCCTCAAGGCCGGCAGCGAGGGCCTCAGTGCCCGTCGCAAGGAAGCCGATGGCAGCTTCAAGGTCGTACCGGCCGCCAGCCTGCGTAAAGGTGATGTGGTACGTGTGGCCGCCGGGGAAATGATCCCTGGCGACGGCGAAGTCATCGAAGGTATCGCGGCGGTCAACGAAGCGGCGATCACCGGCGAATCCGCCCCGGTCATCCGTGAGTCCGGCGGCGACCGTTCGGCCGTCACCGGCAACACCCGCCTGGTTTCGGACTGGTTGATGATCCGCATCACCGCCAACCCGGGCGAGTCGACCCTGGACCGCATGATCGCCCTGGTGGAAGGCGCCAAACGCCAGAAAACCCCCAACGAAATCGCGCTGGACATCCTGCTGATCGGCCTGACGCTGATCTTCCTGCTGGTGGTGGTGACCCTGCAGCCGTTCGCCCACTTCGCCAATGGCAACCTGCCGCTGGTGTTCCTGGTGGCGCTGCTGGTCACCCTGATTCCGACCACCATCGGCGGCCTGTTGTCGGCCATCGGTATCGCCGGCATGGACCGCCTGGTACGCCTCAACGTGATCGCCAAATCCGGACGCGCGGTGGAAGCAGCGGGGGACGTGCACGTGCTGTTGCTGGACAAGACCGGCACCATCACTTTCGGTAACCGTCGTTGCACCAACGTGATCGCCGCACCCGGTGTCAGCGGCAAGGAGTTGGCAGAAGGCGCGTTGCTGGCCTCCCTGGCGGACGACACGGCGGAAGGCAAATCCATCGTCGAATACCTGCGTGGCCTGCACCCGCAAGCCGAGCCGTCGACGGATGAGTTGACCTCCGTACCGTTCAGCGCAGAAACCCGCCTGTCTGGCGTCGACTATCAGGGCCGTGTGTTCCGTAAAGGCGCGGTGGATTCGCTGCTGGCCTTCATCGGGCTGCAACGCCGCGACCTGCAACCGGCGCTGTCCCGTGAAATCGACAAGATCGCCCAGAGCGGCGGCACGCCGTTGCTGGTGTGTGCCGACGGCAAGTTGCTCGGCGCGATTCACCTCAAGGACGTGGTCAAACCCGGCATTCGCGAACGTTTCGCCGAGCTGCGCAAGCTGGGGATCCGCACCGTGATGGTGACCGGCGACAACCCGCTGACCGCTGCGGCGATTGCTGCGGAAGCCGGCGTGGATGACGTGCTGGCCGAAGCCACGCCGGAGAAAAAACTCGCGCGCATTCGTCACGAACAGAACGACGGGCGCCTGGTTGCCATGTGCGGCGACGGCGCCAACGACGCCCCGGCGCTGGCCCAGGCTGACGTCGGCATGGCGATGAACGACGGCACCCAGGCCGCCCGTGAAGCCGCCAACATGGTCGACCTCGACAGCGACCCAACCAAGCTGCTGGACGTGGTGCAGATCGGCAAGGAGTTGCTGGTAACCCGCGGTGCGCTGACGACGTTCTCCATCGCCAACGACGTGGCCAAGTACTTCGCGATCCTGCCGGCGCTGTTCGCCTCGATCTACCCGCAACTGGGTGTGCTCAACGTGATGCACCTGCAAAGCCCGCAGAGCGCGATCCTCTCGGCCATCGTGTTCAACGCCCTGATCATCGTGGTGCTGATCCCGCTGGCCCTGCGTGGTGTGCGTGTGCAGGCGGCGAGTGCGGCAGCGTTGCTGCGTCGCAACCTGCTGATCTACGGCCTGGGCGGGATTGTGGTGCCGTTCGTGGGCATCAAGGCGATCGACATGCTGCTGACCGCGCTGCACCTGGTTTGACCCGATGCCTGCAGGCGCCGGTAATCCGGGGCCTGCAGGTTGCAATGACCGAATTGAGGAATTTGAAATGTCCAACATAATCCGCCCGGCCCTGAGCCTGCTGGTGTTGATGACCCTGATCACCGGCGTGGCCTATCCCCTGGTGGTCACCGGCGTGGCGCAAGTCGCGTTCCCTGACCAGGCCAACGGCAGCCTGGTGCGCGATGCCGGCGGCAAGGTGCGTGGTTCGAGCCTGATCGCCCAGGATTTCACCGGTGACGGCTGGTTCCACCCGCGGCCATCCGCCGGGGCGTTTGCCACCGTTTCCAGCAGTGCCAGCAACCTCGGCCCAAGCAACCCGGCGCTGGCCACTCGGGTATTTGATGATGCCAACAAACTGCTGGTGCCAGGCCAGGGGCCGGTGCCCATGGCAATGCTGACTACCTCCGGCAGCGGTCTTGATCCACACTTGCCACCACAGGCGATTGCCTATCAACTGGCGCGGGTGGCGGCCGCACGTAACCTGCCGGTGGCGACCCTGGAGCGCTTGATGGATGAGCACATCGAAAGCCCGCTGGTGGGGCCGCCGGTGGTGAACGTTTTGGCGTTGAATATGGCGCTGGAAAAGTTGTAAGCAGTGGCGCCGCGAATCGCGGGCAAGCCCGCTCCCACAGTTGATCTTTGTTGAACACAAAGTCTGGATTCACTGAAGATCAAATGTGGGAGCCGGGCTTGCCCGCGATGGCTGCATCACAATCACTACATCAACACCTGAAGGAAGACCGCCCGCATGAGCGACTCCGGCCGCGCCGATGCCCTGTTAGCCGAACTACCCCGGGACGGCCGCGGCCGGCTCAAAGTCTTCCTCGGCGCCGCCCCCGGCGTGGGCAAGACCTACGCCATGCTCCAGGCCGCCCACACCCAACTGCGCCAGGGCGTGCGGCTGATCGCCGGCGTAGTGGAAACCCACGGCCGCGCCGAGACCGAAGCCTTGCTCAGCGGCCTGCCGCAACAGCCGCTGCTGCGCTCCGAATACCGCGGCGTGATGCTGGAAGAAATGGACCTCGACGGCCTGCTCGCTGCCAGGCCCAAACTGGTGCTGGTGGACGAGCTGGCTCACAGCAACGCCCCCGGCAGCCGTCACGAAAAACGCTGGCAAGACATCCAGGAATTGCTCTCTGCCGGCATCAACGTCTTCACTACGGTCAACGTCCAGCACCTGGAAAGCCTCAACGATCAGGTACGCGGTATCACTGGCGTGCAAGTGCGCGAGACCTTGCCCGATTGGGTCTTGCAGGAGGCCGACGAACTGCTGCTGATCGACCTGCCATCCCGCGAACTGTTGGAGCGCCTGCGGGACGGCAAGGTCTACGTGCCGGAACAGGCTCGCGCGGCCATCGACGCCTTCTTCACCCAGACCAACCTCATGGCCTTGCGCGAGCTGGCGATGCAAACCGCTGCGGCCCACGTCGACGACGACCTGGCCCAGGGTTATCGCCAGTTGGGCCAGGCTGCGCCCGCTGTGCGTGGCCGGTTGTTGGTGGGCGTGGACGGCGATGCCCAGGCCGAACGCCTGGTGCGCCACGCCAGCCGCGTGGCCCAGCGTCGGCATTTGCCGTGGAGCCTGGTGCATGTGGATAACGGTCGGGTGCGTGATGAACAATCGCGTCTGCGCCTGCAAAACGCCCAGCAATTGGCCGAGCGCCTTGGCGGTGAAGTGGTGTTGCTGCGGGCGGGGGAGGTGGCGAAGACGCTGATCCAGCATGCGGGCGAACGACGCGCCAGCTTGATTCTGGTAGGGCAGTCACGTCCGCGCTGGCATCGCACCCTGCTTGGTGGTGGCCTGGCGTCACGCCTGCTGCGCAATGCCCGGGGCCTGGAAATCAACGTCCTCGACAGCGACGAAATCCCGGCCCCACCACGCCTGCCGGATGTGCGTGGGTTGGTGTGGTTTGACTACGCGCTGGCAGTGGTAGCAACCGTGATCGCGGCGGCCGTCGCCTGGGGTGTCGCCAGTGTGTTGCCGTTGCCGAACATCTCGCTGGTGTTCCTCGCCGCCGTGCTGCTGGTGGCGGTACGCAGCAGCCTGGGCCCGGCGCTGGCGTGTGCGGCGTTGTCATTCCTGAGCTACGACTTTCTGTTTATCCCGCCGAATTTCTCTTTCGCGATCCAGCGTGAAGAGGACGTGCTGACCCTGTTGTTCTTCCTGCTGATGGCGGCGCTCACCGGCAACCTCGCTGCGCGCCAGCGTCGGCAGTTGCAGGCGCTGCGCGATACCCAGGAAGAAACCACCGAGTTGCTCGACCTGTCGCGCAAGCTCACCGCCGCCACCGATCGCCAAGCGGTGATCAGTGCCGCCGCGCATCATCTGGAAGGCTGGAGCGACCTGCAATTGTGCCTGCTCAACCGTGACGGGCAGGGCGACTGGAAGGTCGAGACCGGCGGCCCGATCACCTTCACCGAAGCCGAACGCGCCGCCGCCGATTGGGCCTGGCAGCACGATCAACCGGCAGGCATGGGCACCGGCACCTTGCCGTTTGGGCGCTGGTGGTGGTGGCCGTTGTCCGGCGAAGAAGGTCCGTTGGGTTTGTTGGGTGTCAGCCCGAAAGCCGGCCTGGAATTGAGCGGCCAACGCCGTCGCCTGCTCACAGCCCTGAGCCAGCCCTTGGCCCAGGCCCTGGCCCGGGCGCAACTGGGCCAGGAGCTGGAAGCCGCTCGCCTGCATGGCGAAACCGAGCAACTGCGTAGTGCCTTGCTGGCCTCGGTGTCCCATGATTTGCGCACGCCGCTGACCTCCATGCGGGGCAGCATCGACAGCCTGCTGGCCCTCGGCGAAGCGATTCCCCTGGAGGATCGCCGGGAGTTGCTGGAAGGCACCCGCGATGAAGCCGAGCGCCTGGACCGCTACATCCAGAACCTGCTGGACATGACCCGCCTGGGCCATGGCGCCCTGAAGCTGGCGCGGGATTGGGTTTCCCCCGGCGATATCGTCGGCAGTTCCCTGGGCCGCTTGCGTGCGGTATTGGCGCCGCTGCAAGTGACCACCGACGTACCGCCCGAGTTGCCACTGCTCTACGTGCATGCGGCCTTGATCGAACAGGCGCTGGTCAACGTATTGGAAAACGCTGCACGCTTCTCGCCGCCCCAGGGCCGCCTGAAACTCAGTGCGGGCGTGGTGGATAACCAATTGTTTTTTGCCGTCGCCGATGAAGGCCCGGGCATTCCCGAGGAGGAGCGCGCGAAGATTTTCGACATGTTCTACACCGCCGCCAGAGGTGATCGTGGCGGGCAGGGCACCGGGCTCGGCCTGGCGATCTGCCAGGGCATGGTCGGCGCCCACGGCGGGCATATCAGCGTGGCCGACGGCATTGAAGGCCGCGGCACCTGCATCACTTTATTCCTGCCATTGCAGGCCCAGCCTGGCCTGGAAAGCGAACCTTGAGCTACCCTCTTTTCTTCACGGATTTTGATTGGACACCATGAGCCAGACTGCGACGATTTTGGTCATTGACGACGAACCGCAGATCCGCAAGTTCTTGCGTATCAGCCTGGCCTCCCAGGGCTACAAAGTGATCGAGGCCGGGACCGGCAACGAAGGCCTGGCCCAGGCCGCCTTGAGCAAACCGGACCTGCTGGTGCTCGACCTTGGCCTGCCGGACATGGACGGCCAGCAGGTGCTGCGCGAGTTTCGTGAGTGGTCCACGGTGCCGGTGCTGGTGTTGTCGGTGCGGGCCAGTGAAGTGCAAAAGGTCGAGGCACTGGACAACGGCGCCAATGACTACGTGACCAAGCCGTTTGGCATCCAGGAGTTTCTGGCGCGGGTGCGGGCGTTGCTGCGCCAGGCGCCGGCGGGGGAGGCCCAGGAAGCGGCGTTGCGTTTCGGCCCGTTGACGGTCGACCTGGCTTATCGGCGAGTGCTGCTGGACGGTGTGGAAGTGGCGCTGACCCGCAAGGAATACGCGGTGCTGGCACAGTTGGCGCGGCATCCTGGGCGGGTGATTACCCAGCAGCAACTGCTCAAGGATATCTGGGGGCCAACCCATACCGAAGACAGCCATTACCTGCGGATTGTGGTGGGGCATCTGCGCCAGAAGCTGGCGGATGATCCGACTCAGCCACGGTTTATCGTGACCGAGGCGGGTGTTGGGTATCGGTTGTTGAACACCGAAGCCTGAAGCGTTTGCTCAACCTGTGGCGAGGGAGCTTGCTCCCGCTGGAGTGCGCAGCGCTCCCAGGATTTTGGGGCCGCTACGCAGCCCAGCGGGAGCAAGCTCCCTCGCCACAAAAGCCCTGCTGACAAAACTTTAGTGTTGCTCACTCTCATACCGGTCCAGCGTATCGCTGGCAATCTCCCGCCCCAGGGCGATCAGCTCCGGCGCCTTGTAAAACTCGAAAAACCGGCACACCCGCTTCGGCACGTTGATCAGGACATCCGGCGGATACCCTGCGATCTTGTACTGCGCCAGGGACGTCTGCATCACCTCGAAACTCTGGTTGATCAAATCCAGCAGCGACGCCGGTCCCACGTTATCGATGATGAACGAGCCGGTCGCCGACTTCGGCGCGCCGGCCTTTTCCGGGGCCGCCGCCGGTTGCTGCGCTTCGGGTTCGGCCGACTCCAGCCACGGGTTGATATCCGCGGCCTGGGCCAGCAGCGCTTCCTGTTCCAGCAGCAACAACTGCTCCGCCTGCTTGCGGCGGAACGGCAAGTGCGAACCCAATGAACGCACCAGGTTATCGAAGCGGCTCTTGAACGCCGGCGGACGCTGGATCACCGGCAGCGTGTAGTGCTTCTGGTTGGTGGAGTTGAGGTTGACCGCAATGATCAGGTCGCAGTGGCTCGACACCACCGGCACGATCGGCAAGGGGTTGAGCAGGCCGCCGTCCACCAGCATGCGGTTGCCTTGCATCACCGGGGTAAACAGGCTGGGAATCGCCGCCGAGGCACGCATGGCCTGGTGCAGGCAGCCTTCCTGGAACCAGATTTCCTGTTGGTTGGTGAGGTCGGTGGCCACGGCGGTGTAGGGAATGCGCAGGTCTTCGATGTTGATCTCGCCGACGATCTTGCGGATCTGCCCAAAGACCTTCTCGCCACGGATTGCTCCCAGGCGAAAACTCACGTCTACCAGGCGCAGCACGTCCAGGTAATCGAGGCTTTCGATCCAGTTCCGATACTCGTCCAGCTTGCCCGCGGCATAGATCCCGCCCACCACGGCACCCATGGAGCAGCCGGCAATGCAGGCGATGTCATAGCCGCGCCTTTCGATTTCCTCGATCACGCCGATATGGGCGTAGCCCCGGGCGCCACCGGAGCCCAGCACCAATGCAACACGTTTCTTCATGACCTGATCCTTCGCAAAACAGGTGCCCACAATGCACCCATCGAGGGGCACGCTTCAATCATCACGGTCGCAACCGATTATTTTCGCAAGTGGGCTACTCCGCTCGGGTATGCTCTGGCAATCGGCACTGCGGATTCAGGCAGTCGGATAAGGCACTTTTCGGTGTGGGCAACGTCTACTCCTGTGACTGTTTTTTCTTTTCTTGAGGTGTCATTTGATGAAAGCCTGGATGTGTGTACCTGTGATCGTGTTGGCCCTGGCCGGTTGTGCCGGGAAGACCGCTTATCGCGACAGCTGCGGCACGCAACTGGATGCAGCGTGGCACGAGCTTGACCTGGCCAAGGCCGAAGGGTTTGCCGGCACCGTGAGTTACTCCAAGGCCCTGTCGTTGTTGACGGGCGCCAAGACCCAGCAGCAGTTCGAAGCGTTTCAAGGCTGCTCGGAAAAGGCCGAGAAAGCCCGTTTCTACATTCGTGAGTCTCGCGCAGGACGTTGACCCGTAGCAGCTGTCGAGTGCAACGAGGCTGCGTCGGCGGCCTCAAGCCCACCCAGGATTAATCATTGAGGAGGAAAGGATGTCAGCCTTGGTAGATCAGTTGGTCGCTCAGGTCATAGGCCTGGAAGTAGGGGTGCTGAACTGCCAGGCGCGACTCGCCGCCGTCACGGATGACGAGGCCCTGCATGATCTGCGCACCACCGTGCGGCGCTTGCGCAGCCTGTTGCGGCCATTGCGCGGGTTGCCCGGTGTCGAGCAACTCGAACAGTCCGCCAGTGCCGTCGGCCAACTGACCACGCCGTTTCGTGACCGGGAAGTGTTGGCGGCGTACCTGCACCAGCACGGCCATCATGAGGCGGCTGACCGGCGTATCCGTCAGCAACCAGCCACTTATCGCTCGGTCGCACAAGGGCCGGAGCTGGCGCATTTGCTGCTGATCCTCGAGGCATTCCCCCGATTTATCCGTGCATCCCAACGGCAGAAATTGCTCAAGGGCTTGCGCACTCGGATTGAAAAGCGCCTGGCCAAGCAATGGAAAAACCTCGGCGAGGCGCTGAACGACCCCAACCATGATCGTCATCGCCTGCGTCTGCTGATCAAGCGCGTGCGCTATGCCGCCGAAGCTTATCCCGAGCTGGACAAGCTGCCCCCCAAGGCCGTGTCCCGTCTCAAGGCGGCCCAGGGTGCCCTTGGCGATTGGCATGATTGCTGGCAATGGCTGGCGCAAGCCGGGCACGAGCCGGATTTGCAGCCGTGCGTGTCGGGCTGGCACCGCACCATGGCCGAGGCCGAAGGGCGGGCGGATCGTGTGCTGGATAAACTGAGCGCCGACTGCTTCGCTTGAGCCCGCGGCCTATCTGTCCGGACTTTTGGCTGGAATAGGTGCTGTACGGCGCAGGCTGGCTGGTTAAGATCCCTCAATCCTTTTTTCAAGTTGAGATCGCCATGCGCTTTAGTGATTTGCTCGACGCTGCCCGCAGCCATCCCCTCGACATTTCGATTCCGGCCGAATGGGCCCAGGGCCGCGCCAGCTTTGGCGGCCTGGTCGCGGCGTTGGAGTACGAGGCCTTGCGCGCGCAGGTTCCGGCGGATCGCCCGTTGCGTTCGCTGGCGATTACCTTTGTCGGCCCGGTGGCGCCGGAGGTGTCCGCCCGCTACGAAGTCGAAGTGCTGCGCGAAGGCAAGGCCGTCAGCCAACTGCTGGGCCGCGTGGTGCAGAACGGCGAAACGATGACGTTGGTGCAAGCGAGTTTTGGCGCGTCGCGCCCGTCACAGATCGACGTCGCGGCTGAACCTGCGCCCACCTTCAAGCACTGGGACGAGTGCCAGGAGTTGCCGTACATCAAAGGGGTGACGCCGGAGTTCATGCGGCACCTGGCGATGCGCTGGAGCGTGGGCGGCCTGCCGTTCACCGGCAATAAATCCCGTGAGATGGGCGGCTGGGTGCGCTTGCGTGGCGATGTGAAAGAGGAGCCGCTGACCGAAGCGCATCTCCTCGCGCTGGTGGATGCGTGGCCACCGTCGGTGCTGCCGCACCTGACCCGGCCCGCAGCGGGCAGTACCCTGAGCTGGACCATCGAGTTCGTCCAGCCGTTGCAAAAACTCAGCACCCTGGACTGGTGCCAATACCTGGTCCACATCGAACATGCCCGCGACGGCTACGGCCATGCGGCTGCGCAGCTGTGGAGCCCGGACGGCCAGTTGATCGCTATCAGCCGCCAGTCGGTGGTGGTGTTCGCCTGACCCGTCAGACCAACAGGTGTTGATCGTGGGAGGCGTCGCTGGCGCGCGCCTCCAGGCTACGACCGTGATGCTGCAAAGCCAGCGCGGCCACAATGCCGACAACCCCGATAGCAACGCTCGCCAGGTTCTCGCCGAACACGCCAGACACCATCAGCAGAAAGCCGATCACCAGCAGCGGCAGCGCCAGCAGCTGCAACACTTGATTGGTCGCGTGCTGATGATTCTGCGGTTGGTTGCGCCATTGCCAGGCGGGGAGATTTGGATGACGTTTGCCCATGATCGTGATTCCTCTGTCCGTTGAAACATCTTGGACCGAGTGTAGGACGGGCAGGGCGGCGCGGCGAATCAAGGATGGCTATGGGGGCCATAGCCATCCCTTCAGGGTCTATAGCTTCAATTGTCCGATGGCCTTGCTCAGTTCCCCGGCCAGGGTCGCCAGCTCATTGCTGGTGGTCGCCGAGTCGACGGTCTGTTGCACGGTGTTCTCGGTGACGTCACGAATGCTCACCACCGCTCGATTCATTTCCTCGGCCACATGGCTTTGCTGTTCGGCCGCGACGGCAATCTGCGTGTTGCTCTCGCGCATCTGCGCCACGGCGCCGGTGATTTCGGCGAGGGCAATCCCGGCTTCCTGGGCCTGCTGCACGCAGTCGTCGGCCTTGAAGGAGCTTTCCTGCATAAAGTCCACCGCGTCCCGGGTGCCGGCCTGCAGGGCGGACACCATGCGTGTGATCTCATCGGTGGAACTCTGCACGCGCTTGGCCAGGTTGCGCACTTCGTCGGCCACCACGGCAAAGCCCCGGCCCATCTCGCCGGCGCGGGCGGCTTCGATGGCGGCGTTGAGGGCCAGCAGGTTGGTTTGCTCGGCGATGCTGTGAATCACTCCGACAACGCTGTTGATTTTCTGGCTGTCCTCGGCCAGTTTCTGGATCATCTCGGCGGTCTGCTGCACGCCGGTGGACAGCCCGGCAATCGAGCGTTGCACCCGGCTGACCACTTCCTGGCCGCTGCCGGCGAGGGTGTCGGCCGTCTGGGACAAGTCGCGGGTGGCGCCGGCGTGCTGGGCGATGTGGTAGACGGTGGCAGTCATCTCGTTGATCGCGGTGGCGGCCTGGTCGGTTTCGCTTTGCTGGCCGAGCATGCCGTGCTGCACCTCGTTCATGCTGCTGGCCAGGCGAGCGGCACCGTCGTCCAGTTGCTTGGCGGTGCGTGCCACGGTGTTGACCACCCGTTGATAACCCGCCTGCATCGCATTAAAGGCACTGGCCATCTGCCCGACTTCGTCCTTGCAGGCCAGGGGCACGCGGGCTGAGAGGTCGCCGGTTTTCTCGACATGCAGCATCACGTCTTTCAAGGTGTTGAGCTGGCTGAGCAGAAAACGGATCAGCAGCTGTGAGGCGCCAAGCATGGCCAGCATCAGAATCATCACTGCCACGGCGTAGTTGGCGAAACGCTCTTCGAAGACCTGGCGCAAGCTGGGTGCATAGGCCAGCACGGCGACCTGCTGGCCGTCGGCACGGCTGATCACTTTGGCGCCCATCAGCGGGTTTTCGCCGAACAGTGGCATGTGATTGATATCCACCCAGCCGGTGGCTGCGGCGAGGGCTGACAGATCCTGGTCGCCCAGTTGCGGGATTTTGCCCTTGGCAAACGTCAGCCAGTGCTCGCCCTTGGGCAGTGGCTGGCCGGCGGGCCAGGCGCCGAGCAGGTGGGCCTGGGCTTGTGCTGAAGCCTGAGAGGCTTGGCTGCGGGCCTGTTGTTCGAGCTGCACGGCGTACAACACCAGCAACAGGGTGGTGATGAAGGCGACCGCGTTGACGGCCCAGAATTTATACTTCAGCGAGATGTTGCTAAGCCAGGCACCCATGGAAGGTTTTCTCTGATAGCGGAAACAGCATTGGCAAGGTGCCATTATTGTGCCGCTATCGAGCCAACGGGTTTTGATATGGGTCAATGCGCCGCGTCAATCCGGCACAGGCAATCCAAAAAACGCGCGGGCGCAGGCGGTGCTGTGTTGCGCCAGGTCTTCCACGGTTTCTTCGCGGTGCAGGGCGACTTCCCGCAGGACTTCCGGCAAATAGGCCGGCTCGTTGCGTCCGTTTTTTGGCTTGGGCCGCAGGGTTCGTGGCAGCAGGTAGGGCGCATCGCTTTCCAGCATCAGGCGGCCCCGGGGAATTTCCCTGACCAGCGGATGCAGGTGCGTCCCACGGCGCTCGTCGCAGATCCAGCCGGTGATGCCGATATGCAGGTCCAGGTCGAGGTAGCTGAACAACGCACTCTGCTCGCCGGTAAAGCAGTGCACCACGGCGGCTGACAGGTGATCGCGATAGTCCCGCAGGATTTCCAGCAGCCGCTGGTTGGCGTCGCGTTCGTGAAGGAACACCGGAAGTTTCAACTCCACGGCCAAAGCCAGGTGTTCTTCGAGGACTTTTTCCTGCTGGGGGCGTGGCGAGAAATCCCGGTTGAAATCCAGCCCGCATTCACCCACCGCACGCACGCGGCTTTCGTTGAGCAAGCCGCGCAGGCGCTTGGCGCTCTCGGCGTTCCAATCGCTGGCGGAGTGGGGATGGATGCCGGCGGTAGAGAACAGGCGCTGGCCACTTTCATCCAGTCGCTGGCACAGCTCCAGGGCCTGTTCGCTGCCGTCGACACTGGTACCGGTCAGCACCAATTGGCTCACCCCGGCGGTGTAGGCACGGTCGAGGACGGCCTGGTGCTTTTCGTCGAAACTTGGGTTGGTCAGGTTGACGCCGATATCAATGAGTTGCATGGTGCTACCTCCGCCTGCGGTCGGAAAGCATATCAGAGCTGTAGATTTATAAGAAAAGCCAAGAACTACAACGAGTTAAAGCTGTCTTTGAAAGTCGCAAGTAACACCGTGTTTGGTTTATTGCCATCTGCCGTGCCACCCTTGCGCCCAAAGCCTGCGCTCATGGCGCTCTGTTTCTGTCCCCCAACGCCTCGTTTTTCGCGATGCAATGGGCAGTATTCTTTCTTCCGGAGAGCGGATGATCCGACCCTCGGCGTTGCTTATGTTGTGCCTGACGTTACTGCTGCCCATGGCGGCGGTTGCGCGTCTGGACGGGCCGCTGGAAGTGACCCGGACCGGCAAGGTCCGCGACCTTGCGGAGATCCGCAGCAGCCGCACCTTGCGGGTGTTGGTCAACCAGAGCCGTAACAGCTCCGGCGAAGTCCAGGGCCAGGCCATCGGTGTTGAATACCATCGCCTGCGGGCTTTCGAGCAATACCTCAACGGTCACGCCCGTGACGGTGAGGAAATCAACCTCAAGATTATTCCCAAGGCCAAGGACCAGTTGATCGGTGCGTTGGCCCGCGGCGAGGGCGACCTGGTAGCGCCCGGTGAATTGCTCGACGTGAAGGCCGCCCACAAGATAGCCACCAGTGACCCGATCGCCAGCGACGTGCCGTTGTGGCTGGTGGGGCTCAAGGGCGAGCGGCGGTTTACCAAGCTGGAGCAACTGTCCGGGCGCACCCTGGCCCTGACCACCGGCAGCGCCGCGTCGGATGCGATCAATCAGGTCAACCAGAAGCTGGCGCTGCACAAGTTGCCGCCGGTGAAGGTGGAATGGGTAGACCCCAGCCTGGCGGTGGAAGACGTGCTGGAGATGGTCCAGGCCGGGATTTTTCACCTGACGATTGTCGAGCGGCCGATTGCCGAGCGCTGGGCGAAGATCCTGCCCAAGCTGCGTTTTGACCGGCAGGTGACCATCAGCGAGCCGGGCGAAGAGTATTGGTTCGTACGCCAGGATGCCTCGATGCTGCGGGCCAGCATCGACCGTTTCCTCAAGACCTACCGCACGCCGTCTGACCAGGATGTGGCGTTCCAGCGCATCTATCGTCGCCTGTATCAAGTGCGTTACCCACTGGCCAGGGCCGACCGCCAGCGCCTGGAAAAGCTGCGCCCGGTGCTGCAAAAGCATGCCCGTGAGCAAGGCATGGACTGGCTGAACCTGGCCGCGCTGGCGTTCAAGGAGTCGGCCCTCGACCCCGGTGCGCGAAGCAGCGGCGGCCCCACCGGGTTGATGCAGATCACCCCGTCGGCGGCGCAGCGGGTTGGGGTCAACAACATCGAAAGCCTGGATAACAACGTACAGGCAGGCGCGCGTTACCTGGCGATGATCCGGCGCAAGTTTTTCTCCAGCCCCAAGCTCAACGAGCGCGAGCGCATGGCCTTTGTGCTGGCGGCCTACAACATGGGGCCGGAGCGGGTCCAGGGCATGCGCGCTGAAGCCCGGCGCCGTGGGCTTAACCCGAATCAGTGGTTCTTCCAGGTCGAGCGCATTGCCATGGAGCAGGTGGGAATGAGTGGCGTCAGCTATGTTAATAGCGTGAACAAGTACTACTTGGCGTTTGACCGGGAGCGGGAGTCTCTGGAGCCTGCAGCGCCAAGAGTAGTCTCACGCAAATGATCTATTAAATCGATTGTAATTAGCCGTTTTATCGGCTTTTATCATTGCTTAAACTGATTAATATAGCGGCCAACCAACCCTACATTGAAAAGGATTATCAGCATGAGCCCATTGATCACCCGCATCCTCTCCACCCGCGCCGGTTACGGTTTGACTGTCCTGCGGATTTTTGTCGGGATCATCTTCGCCGCCCACGGTTCGCAGAAACTCTTTGGCTGGTTTGGCGGCGGCGGCCTCGCGGGCACGGCCCAATGGATGGAAAGTATCGGTCTGACCCCGGGCACCCTGATGGCGCTGTTGTCCGGCGGTACCGAGTTCTTCGCCGGGCTCGCGTTGATCATCGGTTTGCTGGCACGGCCTGCGGCGCTGGGCCTGTCGATCATTTCCCTGGTAGCGATTTTCTCGGTGCATATCCATAACGGTTTGTTCATGGCCAACAACGGTTATGAGTTCGCCCTGGCGTTGCTGGGCGGTACGCTGGCGGTGTTGATGGAAGGTGCGGGCAAACTGTCTGCCGACCGCGCCATCACTCACTGATACTGCGCAACGCCCTCTAAAGGCCCGCCCGTGCGGGCCTTTTCATTGCTCGGGATTCTTGACACCGCCCTACGGGCTTCTCTAGGATGTTGCCCATGCGCCGATTTAAACAGCTAATTGCGGGGCGCCACCGGTGACTGATCACAGTCCCGACAGAAGCCAGAGCCCATGGGCCGGTTTCGAAATTCCGCTAAAGCGCTGGTTCGGTGTTGCCTCTCACCTGCCCGCAGACTTTTGAGGCAGAGACACGACACGATGAATGCACTACGCCCCCTCATACGCTTGGCCCCGATCACCGCGGACCTTACCCAACGCAATCCAAAAATCCTTCTGGGCGGCAAGCATCAGCCGACGCTGTTACGTTATCTGGATGGCTGGCCGCGCCGTACCGGGCGGCCTTCAGCCTTTCTGATCCAGTTCGTGGAAGATGGCGACTCCCTTGCGCGCTTTGCGTCCAACAGCTTTGACTTGGCCGTTATTCAAGCGCCGAGCGCGAGTGATGCGCACGAAGTGATACGCCAGTTGACCCGTATTGCCCGGCAAGGGCTGATCGCCCGGCGCTGAGCCTTCAATAAAACGCCGTTGAAGGCAGGTGCCGGCGACGGCGGCGCCACCAGCAGATGGTCCACGCAATCAGGCACAGTATCAGCGGTATCGGCAGGATATTGAGCAGCTTCACCTTGCGCTCCAGGGCATGAACCTGGGCGTATGCCTGAACCTTAATCGCGTGAATTTCCATGGGTATGCGCAAGCGCTCCTTGTTGAGTGCCTGCAGCAGTGCGTTGGAGGTTACCGCCTGGGTAGCGGGGGAAATTGTCCGGGGGTTCAGCAATTGCCATTCCTTCTCCGTTCGTTCCAGGCGTTGCACCCGTTCGGCCGACTTTTCCCGATAGGCCTGTTCAGCCTCTTCATGCATAGCCAGCAGCACCTGCAGTGATCGACCGCCGCCTGCGCGGGGGCGAACGTTCATCAGCGCGTCGGGTGCTGCCAGGTTATCCAGGGTGTTCAAGACAAACATTGCGTTGTTCGACGAGGCTCCGCTCATCGCGCGATTGTTTTGGGGCACTCCTGCCACACGGTCGCTGAGCAGATCGGTATCGGCGACCACCACGACGTGGATGTTCTCAGACTTTTGCAAACTGGCCTCACGCCCGCTTGACCCCTCAGGAAAAGCGGAATAGGCGGGTCCCTCCACACGGGCTGCGATCACATGCTGTTGGCCGCGTGTGGCTGCCTCGTTGATCAGTGAATCAAACGGTGCCGGCTCGGCAACGCGCTTGGCATCAAGCAGGGCCGCTTGGCCGGAGCTTTGGAGCAGGGGAGTGAAGGTCATGCGGCTTTTCTTCGCGGGCGCCAGTGCGCCACTGCTCAAGACATTCACGCTGTGGAGTTTCCAGGTGCTGATGTCATCCTGTGTCATCGCCTGGCGGGGCAAGGTCAGTGCAGCGGGATGGCGCACCGCCGGCTGGCCGGTGGCCATGATTACTGAGGTGGCATAGTTGCGGTCGGCAATGACCTTATTCGCAGGCATCTGGATACTCCAGGCTGTCAGCAGTGTTTGCAGCTTGGGGTTTTCAGGGGGGTAGGGGCTGGTATCCAGCCCGGTTAGCGGGTCGATAAACATCATCAGCCTGCCTGAGCCAAGCACAAACTGATCGATCGCGTACAAGGTTTGATCCGGCAGTTTGCCGGGGTGAACCACCATCAAGGTTTTGACGTGTTCGGGGATTTTCTCGATACCGGGTGCCAGGCTCACGAGATTGAATTGGCGGCGCATCGCTTGAACCACCTGCCAGTCAGGCGTATTCACGCCGTTGCGCTCGTCGCGTTCACCGTCCATTGGCAGCCCGGATATCAGACCTATAACGGGTTGCTCCGGGTGGATGACTTTATGAATCAAATGGCTGATTTCATATTCCAGCAGCGACTCCCGGTCCGGGCTGAATGAATCAATGCTGTGTGGCCCATGGCCGGCGCTGGTGCCGACAAGGCCAAAGAACCCTTGTTGGTCGTCAAGCCCCAGTAGCCTGGCTTTGTATTCATCTTCCGAAAAAGGGGCGGGGTCGATGAGGTGCAGGTTGATTTTGCCCTGTGCCGCTTCTTCATACTCTTTGAGCAGCAACTCCACACGTTTACCGTAGCTTTCTATCGCGCTGGTTTTTTTCGGATGTTTGCTTGAGTTGAAAAAGTACAGATCAACCGGCTGTTCCAGTGAGGCAAGTAACGTCTGTACCGGGGCAGAGAGTGTGTGGATTTTTTGTTCTGAAAAATCCAGCCGCAGATTGGGAAGTTTCAGTGCCCATACCAGGTTAAAAGCGAGAAAGAGTAGCAGTAGGGTGATAATGGTGAGGCTGGCGCTTAGTGGCGATTTCATCGTGATTTGTCCTTCTCAACCGTTTCTGGCATTCAGGGCAATGATCGCTGCAGCGAGAAAGGCAACGATCATGCTGATGAAGTACACACTGTCTTGAAGAGCAAAGACGCCTTGGCCAATGGCATCAAAGCGTGTCGACGGACTCAGGGAAAGAATACGATCAATGAGCCAGATTGGCGCTTGGTGTTCAATGGCATCAAGAATTGAGGACAGCCCGCCGGCGGCCAGGAGCAAACACAGTGTGACGGTAAATGTAACAGCGCGGTGATTCGTCAGTGTGCAAATAAGGCAGCCAGCCGATAAGTAGCTTCCCGCTAACAACCAACTTGCCAGGTACTGGGAAGCAATGACTGTATTGTCCGGGTTTCCCAAATAGTTGACGGTGATGACGATGGGAAAGGTCAATAACAAGGCAATACCGGAAACGACCCAGGCGGCCAGAAATTTCCCGATAACGATTTCGAAACAAGTGACCGGCAGGGTCTTTAGAAAGTTCATGGCGCCCGCGTTGGGCTCGTCTGCCCAAAATTGAATGGCAAGAAAAGGTACCGATAGTAAATAAAGCCATGGATGCAGTTGAAAGAAACCGTACAAGTCAACACTGCTTTGTTCCAGTAGCTGGCTTGTATGGAAGCCAAAGGCAGTGGCGGCTGTCAGGAAAACAGCAGTACTCAGATACGTGACGGGTGCTGAAAAGTAACTGACAAGTTGACGCTTGAATATCACCGGTAGAAGTTTCAATTCGAGGCCTCCTGGCTCATGTGGCGGACCACTTCGTGCAGTCGCCCGAGTTCAAGGTTCAGGGCGTTGATTTTCCACCGGCGGTGGGCGATCAGGGCATTGATCTGGGGATAAATCGTTTGCCCCGGGATAGCGAGTATGGTCACCGTGCCGGGGGTCTCACGGTCTTCCTCGATGCCGGCGACGCCTGGCAATACTGCCAGGGCCAGCAGGTCCAGTGGCGTATCGGCTGCAAGGGTGACCGCCTGGTAATGACGGGAACTGCGTTGCAATTCGGGCAGGGAAGTGTCTGCCACCAGGCGGCCGTCGGCGATCACCAGTGCCCTGTTACAAATACTGGTCAGCTCTTCAGGAGAGCGGGACGCGACGATGATCGTCATTTCATCGTTGAGCGACTTGATGAGCATTCTGACTTTGTGTTTTTGATCGGCGCTCAGCCCTTCCGTTGGCTCGTCGAGCAACAGCAGGCCGGGGTCATGCAGGATTGCCTGGGCGATGGCGACTTTGCGTTTCAAGCCTGCCGTGAGCGTTTCGATCGGGCATTTGAGTATCCGCCAGAGCTCCAGCCGTGCGACCGCCCGGTCAATCATCTTGCGCTTTTGCGCGCCGCGGAATCCGCGTACGTCAGCAATAAAATCAAGATATCCCTTCACGCTCATTGCGTTATGGCTTGGAAGTGATTCTGGCTGGTAGCCCGTCATCTTCTTTGCCTGGAATGCATTGAGGGCTATATCGTTACCGAATATTTTTATTTGGCCTGAAGAGGGTGTGATCGAGCCTGATATCATTTTGATGATAGTTGTTTTCCCTGCACCATCATTTCCAAATAAGCCCAGGCATTCCTGGGTTTTGGCGTTGAATGACATATCATGGATAATGCTTTTTGCGCCCATGTTTTTTGTCAGGCTCGTTATCTCGATCATTATGCTTTTCTACTGAATGAATATGGCGAGGCCCGATTAAATCGATACCCCGATTAACCTGCATGAACGGCAGGTTGTGAGTGCTCGAAAAGTCAAAATTTGAAATATTTATGATTGGCGTATGTCCAGTGTCGTACTGTTAAAAAATGGTACGTTCAATAGGCTGTCTTGGAAACGCCGAAGTGCCCGAATAAGATAAGTCCTACGTACGACGCGATAACGCGCATCAACAATTGTTATATTGTTGATGCGTCAATTGTTGTCATATTTTATTTGGTGTGAATCTGACGTTCTGCCAATTTCAAATGGAGCCTGATCATCATGCTGCTTCTACGTACCCTTGTTCTTGAGCAGTCCGGGCATGATGCGCCGGTCAACGGTGCACTGCTTTGTAGTTTTGCGGTGGCTCAGATTGCTTCCAATTTCCTTGCCTATAGCCTGGATGAAGAGACAGAGCCCGGTAGTTCACGGGTATATCTCGCGGCGCTGCGTAAAAAGTCCGAACGCTACTTTCTCGGGGCGATAGATTCCAAGGAAGACCTGCAAACAGCGACCCGTGTCTTCAAGCAGATCCTGACACTTGCCGCTGCGCCCGTGGCAAAATCCGCAAGCACCGGTGAGCCCCAGATTCCCTATCATTTCGTTGATCTGAAAGGCTGCAAACTGCCACCTGCCAGGCCTGAAGATCATCATTCGTTGACGATCAAGAAATCCCTGGTGATGAAGGTGATCACCCTCGGCACTTCCGCGCCCGGCTTGCCCGCTATCGAAAGCAACTCATTGATCGTGCCGTCGATTCGTTTCTCCTCAACGATGGTTTCTCCTCCACGGGCCCTTGAACATTCAGAGCCTGCGCCGCCGGTACCCGAACCCCTCGTTGAACCGCCACCCTCAGCATTGGTCGAGGCACCTGTGGTCGCCGCTCCACTGCAGGCCCCGGTAATCCGACAACCTGAACCCGCCCGGCAAGACTCGCCCACACTATTCGAGGTGGACGATACGCTCGCCAATCTTTCCCGAGTGGCGCAAGAGTTGACGCAGCAGAAGCTCGCTGTGCTCAGGCAGGAGGAAGCGCTCGAGCAGCTGAGTCTGGAACTTCGTCAGGAAAAGGCCGACTTCGAGCAGGAGAGCCAGCGCAGCGGCGAGAGCATTGCCGAGAAAGAAGCGTCCCTGCAGTTGTTGGCCCACACGCTGACTGCCCGGGAGGAACAACTGGCCGGCAGCGCCGCGTTAAACCAGGCGGAGCAGCGTCGAATGGATGAGCGTGCGCGCTATCTGGAGAGCCAGGAAACCCGGTTGCATGACCGTGACCTGGCGGTTCGCCACAAGGAGCAACAGTTGGCGGCAGCACTGTTTCAATTGCCGGTTCTGCGGGACAACCTGAGGGTCGCGCTTCAAACCCTGGATGAGTCTCTTGCTTGGCTGAGCGAGACTGGGCGCTCCCAGCCTGAAGGGCACCCGCTTCAACCGGATGCGAACTGACGCGGCGTTGGCTGCCGGAATCCAGCGCTGGGTCTGGCTACTTTCCTGCGTTCATTTATCATCGACCCCCACAGTCTGCATCGGGCGTTAAATGCGCTGTGCCGGACGCGGCCGCGGGTCTGAAAAATGGAAACTTCCAGGGGATGTAGAGCTTTTGAGCACCAAGCTGATTACCAAAGAAGGTCATGAAGCCCTGAAAAAGGAGCTTGATTACCTGTGGCGAGAAAAGCGCCCTGATACCACCCGTAAAGTGACGTGGGCCGCTTCCCTGGGAGACCGGAGCGAGAACGCCGACTACCAGTACAACAAGAAGCTGCTGCGGGAGATTGATCGCCGTGTGCGCTATCTGCGCAAGCGCCTTGAAGACATGCGCGTGGTCGAGTACATGCCGGAGCAGGAAGGGAAGGTATTTTTCGGCGCCTGGGTAGAGATTGAAAACGAGCAGGGGCAGACCAAGCGTTTTCGTATCGTGGGTTACGATGAGATCTATGAGCGCATGGACTACATCTCCATCGACTCACCCATGGCCCGGGCATTGTTGCGCAAGGAAGTGGATGACGAAGCGCTTGTGCAGACTCCAACCGGCGAAGTGTGCTGGTGGATCACGGCTATCGAATATGTGAAGTAACAACGGATGGCCCGTGCTTTTTAAAGAGCGCGGGCCATCTGCGTTTTCAGCCCTCGCGCAGCACCGTTAACGGGCTGGCATTCAACGCGCGGCGGGTGCCGAACACGCCGGCGCCGCCGATCAGCACCGCGCCGATCACCGGCAGCAGCAACAGCCATGGATGCGGGTGCCAGATCAGGTCGAACGCATAGCGATACAGCACCAGCGTCACCAGTTCCGTGCCCAGCGCTGCCAGCAGGCCGCTGACCGCGCCCAACAACCCGAACTCGATACGCCGGGCCTTGACCAGCAACTTGCGCTCCGCCCCCAGCGCCCGCAGCAGGGCACCTTGGCGAATCCGTTCATCCAGTGTGGCCTGCAGGCCGGAGAACAACACGGCCATCCCCGCAGCCAGCACAAACAACAGCACGTACTCCACCGCCAGAGTGACCTGGGCCAGGATGCTGCGCAGTTGCTCCAGCAGGGCCTCCACTTGCAGGATGGTCACCGCCGGAAAGGCCCGGGAGAGGTCGACGATCTGCTGGTCATGACCGGGCGCCAGGTAGAAGCTGGTCAGGTAGGTCGCCGGCAGGTCCTTCAAGGTGCCGGGCTGGAAGATCATGAAGAAGTTGGGCTGGAAGTTGTCCCAGTTGATTTCCCTCAGGCTGGTAACCCGCGCTTCACGGTTCTCCCCGCCGACGGTGAACACCAGGTGATCGTTGAGCTTGAGTTTCAGGCTATCGGCAACCTTGGCCTCCACCGAGACACCGGGAATCTCGTCGCTCGGTTGCGTCGTCCACCAGGATCCTGCCGTGAGTTT
The DNA here is from genome assembly GCF_013386765.1 of Pseudomonas yamanorum. Taxonomy (GTDB): domain Bacteria; phylum Pseudomonadota; class Gammaproteobacteria; order Pseudomonadales; family Pseudomonadaceae; genus Aquipseudomonas; species Aquipseudomonas yamanorum_A. The sequence goes on along the minus strand of NZ_JACARE010000027.1, from coordinate 23,494 downwards.
GTTACCCGGTGGCAGATCGGCGGCCCAGGTCAGGCTCAAGTCCCTCTGTACTGCGCGGTCGCCGCTGGAGTCCTTGCTGACGATCTCCTGCACCGGCGCGCCATTGATACTGATCAGTCGCCCCGGCACCACCGGGTACAACGGCGCAGACTGCGCCTGCAACTCCAGGAGGCGGGCGCCGAAGGTGTCTTTGTCGGCGGGCAGGATGTTCAGGGCGAAATAGTTGGGGGCGTCCTTGGGCAACTGGTTTTGCCAGGTGTCGAGCAGTTCGCCACGCAACAATGCAATCAAGCCCATGGACAACAGGATCAACCCGAACGCCAGGGACTGGCCCGCCGCGGCCAGTGGATGACGCAGCAACTGGCCCAACCCCAGGCGCCAGGGCAGGGAGGCCCGGGCCAGCAGGCGACGCAGGCTCTGCAACAGCAGCAGGAGCAGTCCGCCGAGAACCAGCGCGGCGATCACGCCGCCACCCAGCAGGGCGAAGGTCAGCACCAGGTCGAGACTCAGGCGCCACATGATCAGGCCCAGGGCGAAGAGCGCCGCGCCGTAGACCATCCAGGTGCTGGAAGGGATCGGCAACAGGTCGCGCCGCAGTACCCGCAGCGGTGGCACACGACCCAGCGCGGCCAGTGGCGGCAGGGCAAAACCGGCGAGGGCCACCAGCCCGGTGCCGATCCCGGCGATGGCCGGGAATAGCCCGCCAGGCGGAACATCCGCCGGCAGCAGGTCATGCAACAGCGCAAACAGCCCCAGTTGCGCCAGCCAGCCAAGCAGGGCGCCGCTCAGGCTGGCCAGCAGCCCCAGCACGGTCAGTTGCAGGCTGAACAGCAACATGGTCTCGCGCCGCGACAAACCGAGGCAGCGCAGCAAGGCACTGGCATCAAAGCGTCGACTGGCGAAGCGGTTCGCCGAGAGCGCCACCGCCACCCCGGAAAGAAGCACTGCCACCAGACTGGCCATGTTCAAGTAACGCTCGGCCTTGCCCAAGGCACCACCGATCTGCTGGTTGCCGTCGCGAGCATCCTGCAGCCGCTGGTTGGCCGCGAGGCCGGGCTTGACCAGGTCGCGATAGGTTTGCAGCACGGTGCCGCCCTGGGGCGCGCGCCAGAGGTCGCGATAGCTCACGCGGCTGCCGGGCTGCACCACGCCGGTGGCACTGAGGTCGGCGAGGTTGATCATCACCCTGGGCGTCAGGCTATAGAAGTTGCCGGCGCGATCCGGTTCGTAGGTCAGCACGCGAGCCAGACGCAGGGTCTTCATGCCGACGTCGATGCTGTCGCCGATCTTCAGGTTCAGCGCCGTCAGCAGCCGCGCTTCCACCCAGGCTTCACCGGGTTTGGGACCACCCCCGGCGGTTTCTGCGCCGAAGGGCTCGGCGGCGCTCTTCAGCTCGCCGCGTAACGGATATTCCTCGTTGACCGCCTTGATGCTGGACAGCTGGATGCCATTGTCAGTGGCAATCACGCTGGAGAACTCCACGACCCGGGCGTGCTGCAAGCCCAGCTCGGTGCCGCTCTGGATTTGCTCGGTGCGGGCGGGCGAACTGCCCTCAAGCACCAGGTCGGCCGCCAGGAATTCGGTGGCGCGCAACATCATGGCGCCGTTCAGGCGGGCACCGAAGTAACCGATGGCGGTGCTGGCGGCGACGGCCACCAGCAGCGCGAAGAACAGCACGCGCAGTTCGCCGGCGCGGGCATCGCGCAGCAACTGGCGAAGGGCAAGGCTGAACAGGCGCAACAGCGGCAAACGTGCCATCAAGGCTCCAGGGGCGCGACCATCAGGCCGGCTTCAAGACGGATCAGGCGTCGGCAACGGTGGGCCAGGCGCTCGTCATGGGTGACCAGCACCAGGGTTGTGCCGCTCTCTTTGTTGAGTTCGAACAGCAGGTCACTGATGCGCTCGCCGGTGTGGCTGTCGAGGTTGCCGGTGGGTTCATCGGCAAACAGCACATCCGGTTCGGCGGCAAACGCCCGGGCAATCGCCACTCGCTGCTGTTCGCCGCCCGATAGCTGGCGTGGCGAGTGGGTGAGGCGCTGGCCCAGGCCGACGCGTTCCAGCAGGTGTTTGGCGCGTTCGCGGGCGTCCTTGCGGCCGTCCAGTTCCAGCGGCAGCATCACGTTTTCCAGCGCATTGAGACTGTCGAGCAACTGGAAGGACTGGAACACAAAACCCACGTGTTCGGCGCGGATGCGCGCACGTTGATCTTCGTCGAGGGTGCTCAGGGCCTGGCCGGCGAGGGTGACTTCGCCGCTGCTGGGCAGGTCGAGGCCGGCCAACAGGCCGAGGAGGGTGGATTTGCCGGAACCGGAGGCACCAACGATAGCCAGGCTATCGCCCTTGTTCAGTTCCAGGCTCAGTTCGTGCAGGATAGTCAGTTCACCTTCCGCGCTGGGAACCACTTTGCTAAGGTTTCGCGCGGTGAGAATGCTTGCGCCCATGGAGAATCCAATGCGAATGTGGTTTTTGAGTGCTGGCCTGGCCTTGATGTGCATGGCCCAGAACGCAGCGGCGGGTACAGTCCTGATCGTTGGCGATAGTATCAGTGCCGGTTTCGGACTGGATACCAGCAAAGGGTGGGTAGCGTTGTTGGGACAACGGCTCAAGAGCGAAGGTTTCGACGATAAAGTGGTCAACGCCTCCATCAGCGGCGACACCAGTGCCGGAGGCCTGGCGCGGCTGCCGGCGGCGCTTGCAGAGCATAAGCCGGACGTGGTGATCATTGAGCTGGGCGGCAATGACGGCTTGCGTGGACAGCCGCCGGCGCAATTGAAACAAAATCTTGCATCGATGATCGACCAGTCCAAGGCCGGCGGGGCCAAGGTGCTGTTGTTGGGCATGCAGTTGCCGCCCAATTATGGGCCGAAATACACCACGGCATTTGCCGAGGTCTACGGGGCCCTGGCCAAGGAAAAAAGCGTTCCGCTGGTACCGTTTTTCCTGGAGGGAGTTGGCGGTCATCCGGAGCTGATGCAGGCTGACCAATTGCACCCGGCGGTTGGCGCGCAGGGCAAGTTGCTGGAAAATGTCTGGCCAACGCTAAAACCACTGCTATGACGCTTTTCTAGCAGCGGTCTTTCGGCTAAGGTGGCGCCCCCCCGATTTGGAGCCCCCGATGTCGCGTCCTGCCTGGTCCCTGTTTGCCTACCAACTGATCGAGCCTGACGAGCAGCTGGATCTGTTCGCCTGCCAGGAAGTCCGGGTGCATCTGGTGACGCGTCAATTGGAGTTGGGCGGGTCCATCGACCGTACCCTCTGCGGTACGTTATTGCCCGCTCAGCCACGCTGGTCGTCGGTGGATCGCTCGATCTTCCAGGACCAGCGTTTGTGCCCCTTATGCCGGGCGATCCTTGAGTCGCAAAAACGCGGCACACCGCCGATCTGGCCAGAGCTGCGCTTCGAACTTTGAATATGGGTGCCTGTCGGGCAGCCGTGTACAATCCATTTTTTACTACCCGTCGATCTGCGAAGGAATTCCCGGATGTTGTCGCGCCTCTCCGTCGTCACCTGCTGCCTGTCTCTTGCTGCGCTCTGCGCGGCCGGTTCCGCTGCAGCCTTGCAGTTGCCTTTGCCGCCACCGGGTGAAGATATCGTTGGCCAGGTCCAGGTGATCAAGGCCAAGTACGAAGATACCTTCGCCGACCTGGGCACGACCTACGACCTGGGTTATTCGGAGATGGTCGCGGCCAACCCGGGCGTCGATGCCTGGTTGCCGGGGGCGGGTACCGAGATTGTGCTGCCGACGCGCTTCATCCTGCCGCCGGGCCCGCGTGAGGGCATCGTGATCAACCTGGCGGAATACCGGCTCTACTACTACCCCAAGGGCCAGAACGTGGTGTACACGTTCCCGCTGGGTATTGGCCGTGAGGGCTGGGGCTCTCCGGTCGCCCACACCACCATCACGGGCAAGATCCCCAACCCGACCTGGACCCCGCCCGCCTCGATCAAGGCCGAACACGCTGCCAACGGCGACCCGCTGCCCAACGTGGTGCCGGCCGGCCCGGACAACCCGCTGGGGCCGTTCAAGTTCACCCTAGGCACCCCGGGTTACCTGATCCACGGCTCCAACATGAAGTTTGGTATTGGTACCCGTACCAGCCACGGCTGCTTCCGCATGTTCAACAACAACGTGTTGGAAATGGCGAGCATGGTGCCGGTGGGCACGTCGGTGCGGATCATCAACGATGCCTACAAGTTCGGCGCAGCCGGTGGCAAGGTCTATCTGGAAGCCCATACGCCGCTGAACGACGACGGCACCCCGTCGGTGGTCGACAAGCACACTGCGGTGATCAACGCCTTGCTCAAGCGTGAAGACCTGTCCAGCAACCTGCGGGTCAACTGGGACCAGGTGCGTGACGTAGTTGCCGCCGAAGACGGTTTGCCGACCGAAATCGGTGTGCCGGGCGGGGCGCCGATGGTGTCGAGCACGCCGGTCGATCAGTAGGAGCAAGCTTGCTCGCGAAAAACTCCCGAGCACCGCGTTCTTTCAGGCTGCACGCGTCATCGTTGACGATCTTCGCGAGCAAGCCCGCTCCCACGAAATTCCAGGCAAAAAAAAGCCGATCCAAGAATGGATCGGCTTGATAACAACCCCGAAGGATTATTACTTGCGGCTTGCTTTTTCAAGCATGCGCAGAGCGCGCTCGTTAGCTTCGTCAGCAGTCTGTTGTGCTTTTTGAGCAGCAGCCAGAGCTTCATCAGCTTTACGGTAGGCTTCGTCTGCACGAGCCTGGGAGCGAGCTGCTGCGTCTTCAGTTGCAGTCAGACGAGCTTCGGTTTCTTTGGAGACGCTGCTGCAACCGGTAGCCAGAACTGCGGCCAGAGCCAGAGCAGAGAATTTCAGAACGTTGTTCATCGTGTTCCCCTTCAAGGACTTTCTATTAAATGGCTACTTTCTCAGAGTGAGCTAATAGCCGGCGTACATACTACCCATTACTTGTAGTAAGTAAACTGACGTAGCGCAAGAAGCAAAAAAAATTCTCGCGGCCAATCTATTTTGGCTAATCTTTTGAGAGTCTGTATAAAAATTATCCAGATTTTTGCACTCTGCCGGGGATTGGATCCAGCCTGAAAGGGCCGGCTGGCATGTGTTAAGCCATGTAAACATAAGTCAATTTATATATCGTCCCCGACACTATTGTTCAGAATGTCTTTTCGCCACCCGGTATCTTTTGTGCATGTAGAGGTGACTTTAAGAGCGCGTGTTCGTCTCAAGCTTCAACTGCCGGCAATGTTCAGGCCATCGACCTAAGGATGCTCGATTGGCCCTTTCTATGTCCGCCAGCGCAACGGAGGACGAGCGTGTCTTGAGCAATTGTGCGATTGGCGCCTACTATTTCCCTGTGCTGGTTGTGAGCGTTAGTGCAAGGCACTGGCGACTTTTCTCGTTGTCGAAACCGGCACCGGGTGGCGTAGATGTTCCTTCGCCGGAAAAACATCGGTAAGGTAGGGGTCAGAAACCAAGACCCGCGAGGAGTAGTGATGAGCGAGGCGTTGTCCATCCACCATGACCAGGCTGGTCATCAGTTCGAGACCAATGTGGACGGTCATCGTGCCTATCTGACCTATATGGACCTTGGGAAACAGACCCTGGATATCTATCGCACCTTCGTGCCCAACGCGCTGCGGGGCCGTGGCATTGCTGCTGCGCTCACCGAGGAAGCGTTGAAGTTCGCCGAAGAGGCAGGTTATACGGTGATCCCGTCCTGCTCCTACGTGGAGCGCTACATGGAGCGCCATCAGCGCCATGCCGCGAAGCTCTGACGAGCAGGCATAAAAAAACGCCGGGCTTAGCCCGGCGTTTTTGTGTCCGCAGTCTTTGCTCAGCCGCGTTGGCGCTTGGGCAAGACGTCCTTGAGCTTGGCGTGCATGCTGCGCAAGGTGGTCTCGGTGGCGGACCAGTCGATGCAGGCATCGGTGATCGACACGCCGTATTGCAGGTCGGCCAGGTCCTTCGGAATCGCCTGGCAACCCCAGTTCAGGTGGCTCTCGACCATCAGGCCGATGATCGACTGGTTGCCTTCCAGAATCTGGTTGGCCACGTTCTCCATCACCAGCGGTTGCAGGGCCGGGTCCTTGTTGGAGTTGGCGTGGCTGCAGTCGACCATGATGTTCGGCTTGATCTTCGCCTTGTTCAGCGCCTGTTCGCACAGGGCCACACTGACCGAATCATAGTTGGGCTTGCCGTTGCCGCCACGCAGCACCACGTGACCGTAGGCATTGCCCTTGGTGGTAACGATGGACACGCCACCTTCCTGGTTGATGCCCAGGAAACGGTGTGGGCTGGAGACCGATTGCAGGGCGTTGATCGCCACGGTCAGGCCGCCGTCGGTACCGTTCTTGAAGCCGACAGCCGAGGACAGGCCGGAAGCCATTTCCCGGTGGGTCTGGGATTCGGTGGTACGCGCACCAATCGCCGACCAGCTGATCAGGTCTTGCAGGTACTGCGGGGAAATCGGGTCCAGGGCTTCGGTTGCCGTCGGCAGGCCCATTTCCGCCAGGTCCAGCAGCAGTTGACGACCGATGTGCAGGCCATCCTGGATCTTGAACGAGTCGTCCAGGTACGGGTCGTTGATCAAGCCTTTCCAGCCCACGGTGGTACGCGGTTTCTCGAAATAGACGCGCATCACCAGGTACAAGGTGTCGGACACTTCCGCCGCCAGCACTTTCAGGCGCTCGGCGTATTCGTGGGCAGCCTTGAGGTCATGGATCGAGCACGGCCCGATGACCACGAACAGGCGGTGGTCGGTGCCGTCGAGAATCTCACGGATGACTTCGCGGCCCTTGGTGACGGTCTGCAGGGCAGCGTCGCTCAGGGGGATTTCGCGCTTGAGCTGATCGGGTGTGATCAGGGTCTCGTTGGATTCGACGTTAAGGTCGTTGATCGGTAAATCAGCCATCGTGTTACTCGTCAGGGTCACGGGTGCCGGCCGCCAGCGATCCCCGTGCGGCGGAGCACAGCATGATTTAAGTGCAGCGGGGAGCCGAACCTTAGCGCGTTACAAGGCTGGGAGACAATGGGCAAAGGCCGCTTTAATCCAGTGCTGGCTGCACAAAAGCCTCATGGGAGAACTCGCCGGCATGGCGCGTGACCCATTCCCGGGCCAGGGCTTCGCTCTGCCTGGGTGTCGGCCCGCTGCCTTCGTGCAGCCGGCAATAGCGTTCGATCTGGCACACTTGCTCGCCCATCCGCGCACCGAACAAGGCCTGCTCATCGGTAAAGGCAATGCCGACGCGGTAGCCGTGTTCGCCTTTGCGGCACCACGCTACATAGCCCGGATAGCGGGCCGTGAGGCCCAGTGCAGGGATGTGCATTTCGATGGCCGTGCCCTGGCGCCAGGCGCGCGGGCAATTGCATGCGACGCCGCCCAGGCCGATAGTGTGCAGCCGTTGGCGGGAAATGCCGGAAAGGGGGCGTTGGGTTATTTCGACAGCGACATCATCAGGGTGAGGAAAGAAACGACCCATGCACACGGACTCCGAGCACCGTCCAGTTGACGGCGGTGGCAGCAGTATAGTGAAAGAACTGCAACTTACCGATCTGGATATCGACCAGCAATTATTGGGGCTGCCCGGCACCTCGCTGGTGGTGTTTACCGGTGAGGGTTGTTCCCGTTGCCGCTTCCTTCACCAGCAACTGCCGGGTTGGGATTTGCCGGTGGACCGGGTCTGCTGGGTGGATGCGGGCCACAATGGTGGCGCGGTGGAGCGCTACGAGATCTTTCACCTGCCGGCGCTGTTTGTGGTGTGTGACGGGAAATTCCATGGAATATTAGCGTCATTGACGCGTCTGACCGCCAGCGACCTGACTCAGGGTGTGCAGCAGGCGCTCAAACGAATACCAGAGGAGTTGCCATGACCGACGTTGCAAAAACACAGTCGCCCCGGATCGGGATTATCGGCACCGGGGCCATTGGTGGTTTCTACGGCCTGATGCTCGCGCGTGCCGGCTTCGATGTGCATTTTTTGCTGCGCAGCGAATACGCCGCGGTGAGCGAGCGCGGCTTGCAACTTAACAGTACCGTCCATGGCACCTTGCACCTGCACCCGGTGCAGGCCTATGCCCGTGCCGCCGACATGCCGCCTTGCGACTGGCTGCTGGTGGGTACCAAGTCGACGGGGAATGTCGAGCTGGCCCCGACCATCGCCCAGATCGCCGCTCCGGGCGCCAAAGTTGTGCTGCTGCAAAATGGCCTGGATGTCGAAGACAGCCTGCGCGAACACCTGCCGCCGTCGCTGCACCTGCTGGGTGGCCTGTGCTACATCGGCGTGCACCGTTCCGGCCCCGGGATTGTCGAGCATCAGGCGCTGGGCCGGGTCAACCTGGGTTACCACAGTGGCCCCGCGGCCAACGATGACACCGGTCGGCAGGCGATTGTCGAAGAGGGCGCCGCACTGTTTCACCAGGCCGGCATCGATTCCCAGGCCATGGCCAATGTGCATCAGGCACGCTGGCATAAACTGGTGTGGAACGTGCCGTACAACGGCCTCTCCGTATTGTTCGGCACCGGCACCACGGCGATGATGGCGGATGAGTCCAGTCGTGAACTGATCCAGGCGCTGATGGCCGAAGTGGTGCAGGGCGCCCACGCGTGCGGGCATGAAATCCCTGCCAGTTACGCCGGGCAGATGTTTACCATGACCGAAAGCATGGATGACTACCTCCCCAGCATGTATCACGATTACGTGCACAAGCGCCCGCTGGAGCTGGCGGCGATCTACGCGCGCCCCTTGGCGGCCGCAAAGGCAGCCGGTTGTGAGCTGCCACGAATGCAGGCGCTGTACCAGGCCTTGAGTTTTATGGATCGGCATAACCGCTGATTGGGGGGAACACACATGGCAAAGGGATTGGGCGACAAACTGGTGCTGGCGATTTCCTCGCGGGCACTGTTCGACCTGAGCGAAAGCCACAAGGTCTACCTGGCACAAGGCGTCGAGGCGTACCGCAAGTACCAGATCGACCACGAGGAAGAAACCCTCGAGCCCGGTGACGCCTTCCCGCTGGTGAAAAAACTCCTGAGCCTCAACGCCAGCCTCGGCCGTGCCCGGGTCGAGGTGGTGCTGGTGTCGCGCAACAGTGCCGACACCGGCTTGCGCGTATTCAATTCGATCCAGCATTACGGCCTGGATATCTCCCGCGCCGCGTTTGTCGGTGGGCGCAGTCCTTATCCTTATCTGGCAGCGTTTGGCTGCCACCTGTTTCTGTCCACCCATGCCGAGGATGTGCGCAGCGCCCTGGATGCCGGGTTTGCCGCCGCGACCATTCTGTCGGGCGGCGCAGGTCGGGCCTCCAGTGCTGAATTGCGGATCGCCTTCGATGGCGACGCGGTGCTGTTTTCCGACGACTCCGAGCGCGTCTACCAGTCCGCAGGCCTGGAAGCGTTCCAGGCCAGCGAGCGGGAGTCGGCACGGGAGCCGTTGCGTGGTGGTCCGTTCAAGGGGTTCCTGGCGGCGCTCAATCTGTTGCAGCGTGAGTTTCCCGACGAGTCCTGCCCGATCCGCACCGCGCTGGTGACCGCCCGTTCGGCGCCTTCCCACGAGCGGGTGATTCGCACGCTGCGCGAGTGGGATATCCGTCTCGACGAGTCGCTGTTTCTCGGCGGCCTGGAAAAGTCGGCGTTCCTCGAAGCCTTTGCCGCCGATGTGTTTTTCGATGACCAGGAAGGGCATTGCGAGAAGGCCCGGGAGTTCGTGGCCACCGGGCACGTGCCCCATGGCATCAGTAACGAGTTGAAAATTCAGACCGAGGGCTGAGCACTGCCAAAGGCGCTGCTAAGCTGAATCAATCTCCGCCATCCTGGCTATCCAGGAGGTTCTATGATTCGTTCGATGTTGTACGCCACGGACCTGGGTCTGTACGCGCCTTATGTGATGCAACATGCCCTGGCGCTGGCGCGAACGTTCAAGGCTGATCTGTATGTGATTCACGTGGTCGAGCCCATCGGGCTGTTCGCCGAATCGGTGTTGCAGAGCTACCTTGATGAGAAGGCCCTGAGCGAATGGCAAAGCCAGGGGCTGACCACGGTGATGGCGACCATCGAGCAACGGGTGCTCGACAGTTTTCGTGAAGAGCTGGGGGAAGGGGAGCAGGACCTCAAGTTGATCCGTTCGGTGCGGGTGATCCAGGGCGACCCCTGTGAAGTGATTCTCGACCAGTCGCAGAAACTCTCTGTGGATTTGTTGATCGTAGGTAGTCACAGCCAGGCGGTCGGGGTGGCGACACCTCTGGGGAGAACCGCCGCACGGGTGTTGCAGCTGTCGCAGGTGCCGGTGTATCTGGTGCCGCTGTTGCAGCGTCGACGCAGTGATGACGTGTGATTGGTAGAAAACGATAAAAAGTTCTAGATTTATCAGTCTAACCTTTAATATAGTTATATACCGTCGCTGATACCCGTGGCGTCTATCCGCTTTGAGGGACACATATGAAGCTTCAACAACTGCGCTACATCTGGGAAGTGGCGCACCACGACCTCAACGTTTCCGCTACTGCTCAAAGCCTTTACACCTCGCAACCTGGTATCAGCAAGCAGATCCGCCTGCTCGAAGACGAGTTGGGCGTTGAAGTGTTCGCACGCAGCGGCAAGCACCTGACGCGCGTTACCCCGGCCGGTGAGCGAATCATCACCACCGCCGGCGAGATCCTGCGCAAGGTCGAAAGCATCAAGCAGATCGCACAGGAATTCTCCAACGAGAAGAAGGGCACCCTGTCGATCGCCACCACCCACACCCAGGCGCGTTATGCGTTGCCGCCGGTAATCAGCAGCTTTATCAAGCAGTACCCGGACGTGGCCCTGCACATGCACCAGGGGTCGCCGATGCAGATCGCCGAGATGGCCGCAGACGGCACCGTCGATTTCGCGATTGCCACCGAAGCCCTGGAGTTGTTCGGCGACCTGGTGATGATGCCGTGCTACCGCTGGAACCGCTGCGTCGTGGTCCCGCAAGGTCACCCGCTGGCCAAGCTGCCGAAGCTGACCCTGGAAGCCCTGGCTGAATACCCGATCGTGACGTACGTATTCGGTTTCACCGGCCGTTCGAAACTCGACGAAGCCTTCAGCCACCGCGGCCTGACGCCGAAAGTGGTGTTCACCGCCGCCGACGCCGACGTGATCAAAACCTACGTGCGCCTGGGCCTGGGCGTCGGCATCGTCGCCAAGATGGCGGTCGACACCAAGCTCGACAGCGACCTGGTGGTGCTTGATGCCAGCGAGCTGTTCGAATCCAGCGTGACCAAGATTGGTTTCCGTCGTGGCACCTTCCTGCGTGGTTTCATGTGCGACTTCATCGAGAAGTTCGCCCCGCACCTGACCCGCGAAGTGATGGCCAAGGCCATCCAGTGCCACAACAAGCAGGAACTGGAAGAGCTGTTCGACGGCGTTGAACTACCGGTTCACTGATCGGCTTACTTCACCTCGGTAACAGCAAACTGTTGCCGAGCGCCTCCCACCAGAATCTCCACCTCATCCCCTTCGAACTTGCCCAGCAGGCTTTTGCCCAGGGGCGAGCGCGGGGTGATGACGGTCACCGGTTGCCCCACCACATCGACTTTCAAACCTGCGCCGTCCGGTGCCAGGAATAGCCACTGCTGGCGATCGTTTTCATCCACCAGGCCCAGCAATGCGCCCACCTCGATCCCGCGCTTCTCGTCGTAGGGGCGCAGCTGCATGTTCTGGCAGAGCGTCAGTGCCTGCTTGATCTCTTCGACGCGCCGGGCCTGGCCGGCGGCCAGGTAAGACGCCTCCAGCCCCAGGGTGTCGTACTTGTTCTCGGCGATGTTTTCTTCGTGGGTCGCGGTTTCGTAGGCGGTTTGCGCCGCGCGCTGGGTGATATCGAGATCGACCGCGAGCTTGTCCAGGACCAGTTGGTGAACGGCGTGCTTATTCATGGGCGGCTTTCGTGATCAATCGCAAAATTGCAGGACGTTGGCCCGGCTCTTGTCGTTGGGGGCGTTCTGGTCCTGTTGCAGCCAGAACTGGCATTTGGGGTTGGACAGGTTGCGCGGGTTGTTGCGGGCCTGGTCCAGGGTCTGCTGTTGCTCCTGTTTGCGAAGGTTCTCCTGATACTGCTCGAACATACGGTTCGGCGGCTCCGGTGCGACCACTTCGGGTTTGCCCAACTGCTGCACCACCCGAGCCACGGGCGCCACGGCTTGCTCAGGCAAATAGCGGGACGCCAGCCATACGCTCAGCACGATGGCGATAAACCCCAGCCACAGGCCGAAGGCCACGGCGATACTGAGTTTGAACAGCGAGAACGGTGCGCTGGTGGCCATTATGAACATCCCCTTAAATGAACAACGTAGCGACGTAGCAGCTGTCGAGCCCTGGCGAGGCTGCGTAGCGGTGTTCCAGCCAAAGTAAATCGTCAGATTCACCACCGTCACGCAGCCTCGCCGAGGCTCGACAGCTGCTACGGGGCAGGATGGCGCTGATTGTCCCACAGCCGCGTGCAGAATAATCGCGATCAACCCTTCGCAATCGGGGCATTTGTGCGGACAATCGAGCCTTTGAGCGTTGGAGCCCGGAATGAAAGCCCGCTGGGATATTTTTTGCAGCGTCGTCGATAACTACGGCGACATCGGCGTGACCTGGCGCCTGGCCCGGCAATTGGTGGCGGAACAAGGTTGTGCGGTGCGCCTGTGGGTCGATGACCTGCGGGCGTTCGAACGCATGTGCCCCGAAATCGATGTGCAGGTGCACCAGCAATGGCAGGAGGGCGTCGACGTACGCCACTGGCCCCGCGACTGGCCGGCAACCGACGCGGCAGACGTGGTGATCGCCGCGTTCGCCTGCCAGTTGCCGCCTGACTATATGGAAGCGATGGCCGCACGGGAACGCACGCCGCTGTGGATGAACCTGGATTACCTGAGCGCCGAGGACTGGGTGGTCGGCTGTCACGGTTTACCGTCGGTGAAATTCAAGGGCGTGCAAAAGTACTTCTTCTTTCCCGGATTCCGTCTCGGTACTGGCGGTTTGCTGCGCGAAGCCGGGCTGCCGGAACAGCGCGATGCCTTCCAGCAAGACGCCTCCGCCCGGCAGCAGTTTCTACAGGCGCTTGGGGTTTTCCCGACCTCGGGCGCGCGGATCATGTCGTTGTTTGCCTACGAAAACGCCGGACTGGCCAGTTGGCTCGACGTGCTGGCCGCCGATGGGCGAACCACTCATCTGCTGGTACCGGAAGGGCGGATCCTGGGTGACGTGCAGCGCTGGCTGGGTGTCGCGTCGCTAAATGTGGGCGAGGTGCACCAGCGCGATGCCTTGACGGTGCAGGTGCTGCCGTTCGTGCGCCAGGAGCAATACGATCGATTGCTCTGGTGCTGCGACTTCAACGCCGTGCGCGGCGAAGACTCGTTCGTGCGGGCGCAATGGGCCGGGCGACCCCTGCTGTGGCACATCTACCGCCAGGACGAAGACATTCACCTGGACAAGCTGGACGCTTTCCTTGAGTTGTACACCGAGGGCTTGTCACCGGCCGCGAAAGTCGCGTTGGTCACCCTTTGGCAGGCCTGGAACGCTGATGGCGATATGGCACATAGCTGGAAAATGCTCCTCGAACACTGGCCGGAAGTGACGGCGAACGCTGAAAAATGGGCTCTGGAACAAGGCTCGCGGACCGATCTTGCGACGGCGCTGGTACAGTTTTATGTAAATTGGATATGATACGCGACCTTGATTTTTGTAAATCCCATCCAAATTTCGGATATTCGCAATGAAAACTGGTAAAGAACTGAAACCCGGTACAGTGATCCGTCTCGAAAACGACCCTTGGCTGGTTCAGAAAGCTGAGTTCACCAAGTCTGGTCGTAACAGCGCAATCATGAAGACCAAGCTGAAGAACCTGCTGACCGGTTACAAGACCGAGATCGTCTACAGCGCCGATGACAAACTGGACGACGTGATCCTCGACCGCAAAGAAGCGACCCTGTCCTTCATCAGCGGCGACACCTACACGTTCATGGACACCACCGACTACACCATGTACGAGCTGAACGCTGAAGACATCGAAGCCGTTCTGCCGTTCGTGGAAGAAGGCATGGAAGACGTCTGCGAAGCTATCTTCTTCGAAGACCGTCTGGTTTCCGTAGAGCTGCCGACCACCATCGTGCGTAAGGTTGCCTACACCGAAGGTTCCGCTCGCGGCGACACTTCGGGCAAAGTGATGAAGCCTGCCAAGCTGGCTAACGGTACCGAACTGCAAGTGGCCGATTTCATCGAAATCGACGACCTGATCGAGATCGACACCCGTGAAGGTGGTTCGTACAAAGGTCGCGCCAAGAAGTAATTCTTGCGCCACCGGTACGACAAAAGCCCGCTGTAGGAGCGAGCTTGCTCGCGAAAAACTTCAACGATAACGCGTACATCCTGGATATACGCGGTGCCTATGAGTTCTTCGCGAGCAAGCTTGCTCCTACAAGCGGGCTTTTTATTGGGCGTTAAGTTTTTACTTCAGGTGTTGCTTGAGCTCATCCGAGGCTTGTAGCAAGGCCGAGCGAACTTCCGGTACCTGGCTGACGACGTTCAGCAAACCGTAGTCGTGGATCATGCCGTTGTAGCGCACGGCGGTCACCGGTACACCGGCTTCGTCCAGCTTGCGGGCGTAGGCTTCTCCTTCATCACGCAGCACGTCGGAGCCTGCGGTCTGAATCAACGCAGGTGGCAAACCCTTGAGCTGTGCGGTGGTGGCCCGTAGCGGTGACGCATAGATCTCGGCGCGTTGCTTGGCATCGGTGGTGTAGTTGTCCCAGAACCACTTCATCATGTTTCGGGTCAGGAAGTGGCCTTCGGCAAACTGGTTGTAGGAACCGGTGTCGAAGTTGGCGTCGGTCACCGGCCATAACAGCAGCTGGAACTTGATCGCCGGGGTGCCCTTGTCCTTGGCCATCAGGCTGACCACTGCCGCCATATTGCCGCCGACGCTGTTGCCGGCGACGGCCAGGCGTTTGCCATCGAGGTTGATCTCGCTGCCGTGTTCGGCCACCCATTTCGTTGCGCCGTAGGCCTGATTGATGGCCACCGGGTAATGCGCTTCAGGTGATGGCGTGTAGTTGACGAATACCGCCGCCGCCCCGGAACCCACCACCAGGTCGCGCACCAGCCGCTCGTGGGTCGGGAAATCCCCGAGCACCCAGCCCCCACCGTGGAAGAACATGAACACTGGCAGCGTGCCCTTGACCCCGGCCGGACGCACGATGGTCAGGCTCAGCGGCTGGCCGTCGACCTGAATGGTCTTCTGGCTGACGTCGGCCTTGGGCAGTGTGAGCTTTACACCCGACTGTGCACCTGTCAGCACCGCACGGGCTTCCTTGGGTGTCAGTTGCTCCATCGGTTTGCCGGTGCCGGCGTTCAGTACATCGAGAAACGCCTGGGTGTTGTGTTCCACGTCACCGCTGGCCGCAAAGGCATTGGTGATCGAGAAGGCGAGCAGGGTGCCGGTGAGTACTTTGCCAAATGTGTTCATGTTCTTCTCCAAAAAACCGCGTGGGTTAGACGGTTACGTGCAGGCGTACATCGACGTTGCCACGGGTGGCGTTGGAGTACGGGCAGACTTGGTGCGCCGCGTCGACCAGGCTTTGCGCGTCGTCCTGGGCCAGGCCGGGCAGGCTGATGTGCAGGTCGATGTCCAGGCCGAAACCGCCGGGGATTTGACCGATGCCGACGTGGGCAGTGATCGAAGCGTCATCCGGGATTTTGCGTTTGGTCTGGCTGGCGACGAATTTCAGGGCGCCGATAAAGCAGGCGGAGTAGCCGGCGGCGAACAGTTGTTCCGGGTTGGTGGCCTGGCCGCCTGCGCCGCCCAGCTCTTTTGGCGTGGAGAGTTTTACGTCAAGGATGTTGTCGCTGGAAACAGCACGACCATCACGGCCGCCGGTGGCGGTGGCTACTGCGGTGTAGAGAGTTTGCATGGTGATTTTCCTCGTCGGTGTTTGCGCTAATTGTTTGCGCGCTAAGTAAGTGGCGAGGTGAATGTATCGCGCTAATAGTTAGTGCGCAAGATAAATTTACAAAAAAATCCGCGTGTGAGGGTTGGAGCCCTCTGGCACGCGGGTTCCGGGGTTAAACGCTACGCTGCAAATTCCCGCGCAGCGCCAGTAAGTCACCCTGCAGCTTGCGCAGTTGTTCAATGTCCAGCCCGCTGGCGCCCAGAATGCACTGCGGTATGTCCATTGCCTTGTCTCGCAGGGCACGCCCGGCCTCGGTCAATTCAACCACCACCACGCGCTCGTCTTCGCGGCTGCGGGTGCGGCTGAGCAGGCCTTCGGCTTCCAGGCGCTTGAGCAGCGGCGTCAGGGAGCCGGGGTCCGTCAGCAGGCGGTTGCTGATTTCCCCGACGGTCAGGCCATCTTCTTCCCACAGCACCATCATGGCCAGGTATTGCGGGTAGGTCAGGCCGAGGGCTTGCAGCAGCGGTTTGTAGACCTTGGTCATCAGCAACGAGGTGGAATGCAGGGCAAAACACAGTTGGTTGTCGAGCAGCAAGGATTCGCAGGTATCGAGGGGCTTGGTCATGGCAGTGCCTTAAAACGTGTCTGGTTTTGAATCTAGCGGGCAAACCTTTAACGCGCCAGACAATTCTGTCCGGCCGGTCAGCCCAAGCCGCTTTGCAGCGCCAGATCCCACGGCGGCACCGGGCTGAAGCGTGCCTTGAGGTATTCGAGCAATAACCGGCTGCGGGCGTTGGCGTGTTGCTCCAGGCGCAGCGCATAGATGCCGGCGGTTTCAGGCGTCGGCAGGCCGCTCTCGCAGAACAGCGGCACCAGTTCGCCGCGCACCAGGTATTCACTGGCGAGCCAGGTCGGGAGGTGGGCAACCCCAAGCCCGGCCAGCGCCCCGGAGAGCAGGGCTTCGGCGTTGTTGGCGCTCATGCGGATGCGTTGCGGGCGGTAGGTGGTCTTGCGCCCATCCAGCTCAAAACGCCAGGCGAACATCGGTGCCAGGCCTTCCCAGTCCAGGCCGTCGTGCTCGTTCAACTGGCTGGGATGGGTCGGTGTGCCACGGCTCTTCAGGTAGGCCGGGCTGGCGCAGGCGATGCGCACGATGCTGGCCAGGGGCGTGGCGATCAGGCGGGTGTCGACGATATGCCCGGCCCGCAGCACCAGGTCGACCTTGCCCAGATGCTCGCCCTGCATGTCGACAAAGCTGTCGATCAAGTGCAGGTGCACGTCGAGGCCCGGATACACGTTAAGAAAGTCGGCAATGGCAGGCGCCAGGTGACGTCGGCCGAAGGCGGCAGGGGCGTCCACGCGGATCAACCCTTCAGGTGCGTGGCTAAGCGACACTGCTTCGGCCCGCGCCAGTTGCAGCTCACTGACAATCCGCCGCGCGCGCTCGGCAAACGCCAGCCCGGCGGGCGTCGGCACCACGGCATGAGTGCTGCGTTGAAACAGTCGGCTGCCTACCGAGCTTTCCAGGCTGTCGATGCGCCGCGCCACGGCCGAGGGCGTGAGCGGATGACGGCGCGCCGCGGCGGAAAAGCTGCCGGCTTCCAGCACATCCAGGAACAGGCTCAGTTGGTCGGTCAGCGTATTAGGGTTCATCAGCGGCTGCTTATGCGAAGTTGGCACAGCCATTGTGCGTTGCTGTGCGTTTCCGCGCTAGAGCGTACTGCGTAGCATGCAAGGCCTGGGATCGGCGGGAGCGCAGTGGTGGCAGATTTAGCGTTGTATTTGATAATGGGTGTGGCGTTGGGCACCGTCGGCGGCTTGTTCGGGATTGGCGGCGGGCTGATTGCCATCCCCGTGCTGGGGGTGTTTTGCGGCCTGGACCAACAGATCGCCCAAGGCACGGCCTTGGTGATGGTGGTGCCAAACGTGATGCTCGCGTTGTGGCGTTATCACCAGCGCAATCGCATCGAACTGCGTCATGCCTTGCCGCTGGGTGTGATGGGGTTTTCCTTCGCCTGGCTGGGCTCGATCTGGGCGGTGGGCATTGATGCCGGCGTGATGCGGGTAGGGTTTATCGCGTTTCTGCTGGTGTTGGCGTCCTACAACCTGCTGCGAATGTTTACCCACAACGCACCGCCTTCGGCGCAGATGCGTTATTCCTGGCCATGGTTGGGGGTGTTGGGCGCGGCTTCCGGGTCCATGGGTGGCTTGTTTGGCGTCGGCGGCGCGGTGGTGGCCACGCCGGTGTTGACCAGCATCTTCGGCACCAGCCAGGTGGTGGCCCAAGGGCTGTCGCTGGCCCTGGCCCTGCCGAGCACCAGCGTGACCCTGGTGACCTACGCCTGGCACCATGAGGTGGACTGGCTGATCGGCGTGCCGCTGGCCGTCGGCGGCCTGCTCAGCATCAGTTGGGGCGTGAAAGTCGCCCACGCCATGCCCGAGCGTATGCTGCGCGGGCTGTTCTGCGGGTTCCTGGCGCTGTGTGCGGTGATGCTGACCTTTAAAGTTTGAAGCCTTCGATGATGTACTCGGCGAGGCATTCGGTAATCGGCGAGGTGGTGCGCGGGTTGCGCAACAGCCGCAGGTTGACCGACGGCAGCGCCGGGAAACCATCCGCTGCGCCCAATATGCGCAGGTCGTCGGTCACCAGGCTCTCCATGTTGATCGTGACTGCCAGGCCGGCACCCACCACGGCGAGGATCGCGGCCCCGTTGGAGCTGTGATACGCCAGCCGATACTCCTGCCCTTGGGCGTCCAGCGCGGCGCGTGCCCACTGCGTGCAAAAGCTGTCGAGGCCGGAAATGGCCAAGGGCACGGCGCTGTGCTCATCCATGCAGAAGCAGGGCGCCGCCACCCATACCATGCGCTCATGGCGCAGCAGTTCGCCGATTTCATTCCCCGGTTCGCGGCTGATCACCGTCAGGTCGAGGTCCCGGCGCTGCATCAGCACCGGTGACGATTCACAGTGCATTTCAATCTGGATCAGCGGGTAAGCCTTGGAAAAGCGCTTGAGAATTCCCGGCAGGTAGCGCATCACGTAGTCATCCGGCGTGCCGATGCGCACCAGTCCCACCATGTGCGGCTCGCGCAGGGTGTTGAACACCTCGCTGTGCAGCTTGAGGATCCGGCGGGCATAGCCCAATAGCACTTGGCCTTCGGGCGTCAGCCGCACCTGGCGGCCATCGCGCTCGAACAGCTTGCGCTGCAACACATCTTCTTCCAGGCGTTTCATCTGCATGCTCACGGCCGACTGGGTGCGGTTGACCTGCTCGCCGGCGCGGGTAAAACCACCCTGATCGGCGATGGCGACGAAGGTGCGAAGGACTTCGGTATCGATACTCGGGTAGCTGGACAATCGATCAATCTCCGAGATGTATTGCATAAGAAACATTCGTTGGATTGATCATAGCGCCAGGCACAGACTTCAGTCATCCCCACTGGAGGGCGAGATGATGAAAGGTCAAAGAGGCTTTGTACTGATGGCTAAACGGCCGTTTTCCGGGTTGCTTCAATTGGGTTCCCGCTGGATCGCCGTGCACCGTGAACGCCAGCTGTTGATGAGCATGAGCGATGAGGCGCTCAAGGATATCGGGCTCAACCGTGGTGATGTCGAGCAGGAAAGCCGCCGGCACTTTTGGGAAGATCCGCTGCGAAAATGACTCGGGATGCAGTAGGGTGGTTCGCGAGCACACAAGGAGATGCACATGCCCGCAGAACTGTCCTTTTCCCTCAAGCAGGCGCGACGCCTGGCGCTGGCCGCCCAGGGTTTTTCCGGGCGCCAGCCGCCGGCGTTGATCAAGGCCGCGCAGGTCAATCGCCTGGTTGAGCGTTTGGGCGTGTTGCAGATTGATTCGGTAAATGCGGTGGTGCGCTCGCACTACCTGCCGCTGTTTTCCCGCCTGGGTAACTACTCTCCGTTGATTCTCGAACAGGCCGCCTGGAGCTCGGGCCGGCGCCGTTCGCTGTTCGAGTATTGGGGCCACGAGGCTTCGTTGCTGCCGATGGCGCTGTACCCGTTGATGCGCTGGCGCATGGAACGGGCGGCCCAGGGGCAGGGGATCTATCAGCAAATGGCGCGGTTTGGTCGCGAGCAGCAGGCGACCATTGCGCGAGTGCTGGGCATCGTCGAGCAACAGGGCGCCTTGGGCGCGGGCAGTTTGTCCACCCGCGAGGAACGTGCCGGCCCGTGGTGGGATTGGAGCGATGAAAAGCATGCCCTGGAATGGTTGTTCGCAGCAGGCTTGGTGACTGTCGCCGGGCGGCGGGGTTTTGAGCGGCTGTATGACTTGCCGGAGCGGGTAATCCCGACGGAAATTCTCCAGCAAGCCCCTTTGAATGAAGCTCAAGCCCAGCGCGGCCTGCTGTTGCACAGTGCCACGGCGCTGGGTGTGGGCACCGAAAAAGACCTGCGCGATTACTTCCGCCTGGACCCGAGCGACAGCCGCGGTCGCCTGGCAGAGTTGGTCGAGGATGGGCAGTTGATCACGTGCCAGGTCCAGGGCTGGAAGCAGCCGGCGTATTGCCTGCCGGAGCCAAAAATCCCGCGCAAGGTGCCCGCCAGCGCGTTGCTATCGCCTTTTGATTCGCTGATCTGGGAGCGCAGCCGTACCGAGCGTTTGTTCGATTTCCGCTATCGGCTGGAAATCTACACGCCCCAGGACAAGCGGGTGTATGGCTATTACGTGTTGCCGTTCCTGCACAACGAGCGGATCGCGGCGCGGGTGGATCTACGCGCCGAGCGAGCGGCCGGGCGCCTGGCGGTGCATGCCGTTCACGAGGAAGAACCGGGGCTGGACGAGGAGGGCATGCAGGCGCTGGCCCTGAATCTGCGGCGGATGGCCGACTGGCTCGGGCTTGAGCAGATACAGCTCAATTGCCAGCGGGCCAGTGCAGCGCGGTTGCGGGTAGAGCTCTTAGCGCTTGACCTGTTTTAGTGTCTCGGCAATCAGGAACGCCAACTCCAGCGACTGATCGGCATTCATCCGTGGGTCGCAGTGGGTGTGGTAGCGGTCCGACAGGCCATCTTCGGTAATCGGCCGCGCGCCGCCGATGCACTCGGTGACATTCTGCCCGGTCATCTCGATATGAATCCCGCCGGCATAAGTGCCTTCGGCTTCATGTACCTGGAAGAATTCCTTCACCTCACTGAGGATCTGCGCGAAGTCCCGGGTCTTGTAGCCGCTGCTGGCCTTGATGGTGTTGCCGTGCATCGGGTCGGAACTCCACAGCACCTGCTTGCCTTCACGCTGTACGGCACGGATCAGGTCCGGCAGGTGGTCGCCGACCTTGTTGGCGCCCATGCGCGCAATCAGGTTCAGGCGGCCCGGGTCGTTGTCCGGGTTGAGGATGTCGATCAGGCGGATCAGGTCGTCGGGGTTCATGCTCGGGCCGATCTTGACCCCGATCGGGTTGTTCACCCCGCGCAGGAATTCGACGTGGGCACCGTCCAATTGGCGGGTGCGGTCACCGATCCACAGCATGTGTGCCGAGCAGTCGTAGTAGTCGTTGGTCAGGCTGTCGCGGCGCACGAACGCTTGCTCGTAGTTGAGCAGCAGGGCCTCGTGGGCGGTGAAGAAACTGGTCTCGCGCAATTGCGGCGAGCTGTCCATGCCGCAGGCGCGCATGAAGGCCAGGGTTTCGTCGATACGGTCGGCCAGTTGGCTGTATTTTTCGGCCAGGGCCGAGTTGGCGATGAAGTCCAGGTTCCACTTGTGCACCTGGTGCAGGTCGGCAAAACCGCCCTGGGCAAACGCTCGCAGCAGGTTGAGCGTGGCGGTGGACTGGTGGTAGGACTGGAGCAGGCGGTCCGGGTCTGGCACGCGGCTTTTTTCGTCGAAGCCGATGCCGTTGACGATATCGCCGCGATAGGCGGGCAGGGTGATGCCGTCGATGGTTTCATCGTTGGACGAGCGCGGCTTGGCGAACTGGCCAGCCATACGCCCGACCTTGACCACCGGGCAGCCGGCGGCGAAGGTCATCACAATGGCCATCTGCAGCAGCACCTTGAAGGTGTCGCGGATTTTCGCTGCGGAGAACTCGGCAAAACTCTCGGCGCAATCGCCACCCTGCAACAGGAAGGCGCGACCCTGGGTCACCTCGGCAAACTGACGGAGCAACTCACGGGCCTCACCGGCAAACACCAGCGGCGGATAACTCGCCAGGTTTTGCTCGACTTGCGCCAGGTGCGCCGCGTCAGGGTACTGGGGTTGTTGCTGGATCGGCAGGGCGCGCCAGCTGTCGGGGCTCCAGGGTTGGCTCATCATGAACTCGAGTGATTGACGGTCGGGCGGCCATGTTATCAGCAATTAGTACGTGACCTGCTGCTGCCGGTTCGCCCACAATCCCGGCTTTCCCGTTGGCACGCCGTTAGGAGTTGCAATGTCTGAGGAGCGCGTCGAGCGCCTGCTGGCCGAGGTCCATGATGACTTCGGCATGATCCGCGTGCTGGAAGTGGCCGATTACCGCTTTCTCGAGTTTGGCGATGCCATCGAGCAGAGCTGCGTGTTTACCGCCGACCCGAGTTGGCTGGAATACGACTACACCCGCGCGATGTTGATTGGGGCGTTGTGCCATGAGCGGCCGGAGAGTGCGTTGTTTCTTGGTTTGGGCGCGGGGACTTTGACCCAGGCGTGCCTGAAGTTTTTGCCTCTGGACGATGTTGAAGCCATCGAGTTGCGGCCGGATGTGCCGCGCCTGGCCATTGAGTTTTTGGGGTTGGATGATGATCCGCGGTTGTACATCCGCGTTGGGGATGCGCTGGAGTTGTTGCCCACGGCGGAGTCGGCGGACCTGATTTTTGTCGACCTGTATACGGATGTTGGCCCGGGGGTGGGGCACCTGGCTTGGAAGTTTCTGGAGAACTGCCAGAAGAAGCTGAATCCTGGGGGGTGGTTGGTGATCAATCAGTGGGCTACTGATGATGGCAAGCCGCTGGGGGCTGCGTTGTTGCGTGGGTTGTATCACCGGCATTATTGGGAGCTGCCGGTGAAGGAGGGGAATGTGATTCTGCTGGTGCCGGCGGATTTGGATCAGGTGCTTGATGTGGCTGCGTTGTCGGCTCGGGCTGAGGGGTTGGCGCCGCGGTTGGGGTATTCGCTGCAGTCGCTGATTAAGGCGATTCGGTCGGCTACTTAGGTGTTATTGCGTACATATCCGTTTCTTCGGTAATGGCGACTTATGGTTCCGCTCTTACAGCGGGTCACTTTTGGCAAACGCCCGGAATGCCGGCCCAGCCAAAAGTAACCAAAAGGTCTTTGCCCCACCACTCGGTGCCTCGCTTAGGCTCGGCATGC